>NZ_VUKE01000004.1 GCF_009193175.1 Georgenia ruanii
TTGACCTTGCGGATGTACGGCGACACATCGTGAGACTACCCGCGAACCTAGTGCCCCAAATCAAGCCCCAACACGCCGCTGACCAGCACAAACACTCTCAGGACCACCCGCACCTGTGGAAGTCAGGTTCGACCGCGCCGCCCCGGCGGAGCCCTGGGGCACCGAGGCCGTCAGCGACCACCTGCTCGACATCACCGACGCCGGCCAGGTCGCCGCGGCTGTCGCCTCGGCCGTGGCGACGCACGGCCGTCCGGACATCCTCGTCAACATCGCCGGGATCATCGGTCGGCCGGCGCCGTCACACGAGGCGACGGAGGAGGAGTTTGACGACATCTTCGGGGTCAACGTCAAGGGCGTGTGGCAGGTGACCAAACACGTGGTCCCGCACATGATCGAGGCCCGTCAAGGCAGCATCATCAACTTCTCGTCCATCTACGGCCTCACCGGTGGCAAGACCGTGCCGCTGTACCACGCCACCAAGGGCGCCGTGCGGTTGCTCAGCAAGGCTGACGCCGCCGCCTACGGCGAGTACGGCATTCGGGTCAACTCGCTCCACCCGGGCTCCATGAACACGACCATGAGCCGCTCGGCCGCCGAACGGAGCCCGCTGGGCCGGGACGAGTACTACCGCCGGCTCTTCGGCTCCAACCCCCTGCCCCGCCAGGGCGAGCCCGGCGAGATCGCGTACGGCGTCCTCTACCTGGCTTCCGACGAGTCGAGCTTCACCACCGGCGCAGAGCTCGTCATCGACGGCGGCTTCACCGCGATCTGAATACGCATCCGCGCAGAAGAAGGATCTGACATGTCACAGACCACACGCAAGACCGACGTCCTCGTCATCGGGTCGGGTGCCGCCGGCATCGCGACGGCCCTCAAGGCCGCGAAGGACGGCCACAGCGTGATCGTCGTCGAGAAGGAGAAGTACCTCGGAGGTACCTCCGCGATCTCCGGTGGCTGGGCCTGGGTGCCCGGCAACAAGCAGGGGGTAGCGCAGGGTGACACCAGGCGGGAGGTGGAGACGTACCTCAAGGCCATCGCGCCCGACACCTACAACGCCGAGAGCGTGAAGACCTTCCTCGACGAGGTTCCCGAGGCGATGAACTTCCTGGAGGACGAGGTCGGCATCGCCGTCCAGTACGCCGACAAGGCCCCGGACTACCAGATGGACCAGCCCGGCGCGAAGGAGTCCGGCCGGGCCGTGACGTTCCGGGCGGCCAACGCTCGCATGCTCGGTGAGGACCGCCTGCGGGTGCAGCCCTACCTCATGTCGTACACCGTCTTTGGCTACATGCCCGAGATCGGCAAGGACATCGGCACCTTCCTCAAGGCCAACCAGAAGCTCTCCGCGTTCGCGTACGCGACGGCGAAGGTGGGCCGGACCTGGGCCGAGACCGCACTGTTCAAGCGGTCCCTGACCCGTACGAACGGCAATGCGCTGATGACGCGCATGATCTCCGCCGCCCGCGACGCCGGGATCCAGATGTGGACGTCGACCCCCGCCCTCGAGATCCTCACGGATGCGGACGGCGCGGTCACTGGTGCCCGCGTCGGCGGCGACCACGCCGGTGTCATCGAGGCCCGTCTCGGCGTCGTGCTCGCCGCGGGCGGCTTCTCCGGCAACGCCGAGCTGCGCAAGAAGTACTTCCCGCACGACCCCAGCGGGGACAACCACCACACCCCCACCATCGGGCACACGGGAGACTCGTTCCGCCTTGCCGAGCCGTTCGGCGGGCACATCGACGCCTCCCCGCACCAGCCCGCCTCATGGGGTCCGGTGACGGTGTTCAAGGGACTGCGCGGCCAGCGGAGGCTCTTCCCGCACCTCCGGGCCTTCGGGCTCCCTGGGCTGATCGCCGTCAACCGCGAGGGAAGGCGCTTTGCCAACGAGTCCCTCTCGTACCACGACTACGGCGTCGAGATGATCAAGGACAACCAGGGCAAGGACAAGACGTTCGGCTGGATCGTCGCCGATCACACCGCGATGCACAAGTACGGCATCGGCTGGGCCAAGCCGTGGCCCTTCCCGCAGAAGCTGTTCACGTCGGCGGGCTACCTCCACAAGGCGGCCACGGTGCCCGAGCTCGCCCGGAAGATCGGCGTCCCGGCGGCCAACCTCCAGGCCACGCTCGCCGAGTTCAACACAGCCGCCGCCCGAGGCGAGGACCCGAAGTTTCACCGGGGCTCGAACAAGTTCCACCACTTCAAGGGCGACGTGGAGCACAAGCCCAACCCGAACCTCGCGCCGATCGAGAAGGGCCCGTTCTACGCCGTCAAGATCGAGATGGGGGACCTGGGCACCTACGCCGGTCTCGCCGTGAACTCCCGGTCCGAGGTCCTCGACGACCACGGCAACGGGGTGCGTGGCCTCTACGCCGTCGGAACTGCCGCGGTGAGCCCCTTCGGGGGCGGATACCCCGGCTACGGCGCGAACATCGGTCCGGCGCTCGTCTTCGGGTACAAGGTCGGCCGCGACATGGCCGCCCACGCCGCCGAGCGCTCGTCCGCTCGCGCGCCGGAGCTGGAGGTGGCCGATGCGCCGCGACGTTAGTTCGCTCCTCGGTGCAGGACTGGTCGGATCTGGGCGCCTGCCCTCGACGCACCGACCGGGCCGTGGCACGAAGGAGTGCGGGGGGTCCCGATGGTCGTGATCCTGCTCAACGGCCTCGCGTTCGGCGTGCTGCTCATGGTGCTTGCCTCCGGGCTGGCCATGATCTTCGGCCTCCGCGACGTCGTGAACTTCGCGCACGGCGCGATGTACATGCTCGGCGCCTTCGTCGGATTCACGATCTCCAGCGCGACGAACTACTGGGTGGCGATCCTGCTCACCCCGCTGATCTTCGCGGTTTTGGGGGTTCTGTTCGACAGGTACGGCATCCGCTACCTCGCGGACCGCGACCACCTCGACATGATCCTCATCACCTTCGGGCTGACCTTCGTGCTCACCGGCATCGTGCAGCTGGTGTGGGGGACCGCGCCGCGGTCGCTCACGCCGCCGGCCCCGTTCGCCGGGAGCGTCGACATCCTCGGCAGCAGCTATCCCAGCTATCGGGTGTTCGTCATCGTCGTGGGGCTCGTCATCTCGGGGGCGCTCATGCTCTGGCTGCGCAGGTCCCGCACCGGCCTGTACGTCCGTGCCTCGAGCACCGACCGGGGCGTCGCCGCCGTGGTGGGCATCGACGTCGACAAGGTCAGCGCCACCGTGGTGGGCGTGGGCACTGCCCTAGCCGGTGTGGCGGGCGTTCTCGCCGGCCCCTACCTGAGCCTGTCGCCCAACATGGGCGTGGAGATCCTCATCCTCACGTTCATCGTGGTCGTCACCGGCGGGCTGGGCAGCATCGGCGGCGCCATGGTGGCCGCCATCCTGCTGGGCATGCTCAACAGCTTCTCCTCGACCTACCTGCCCGGCTTTGCGGCCTTCGTGCCCTACGCCCTCATGTTCGCGGTCCTTCTGCTGCGTCCGCGTGGGATCGCGGGGGTGAGGGTCGTATGAGCGCGCTCAACCCACCCAAGGAGAAGGCCATGACTGAACCCGGCACCGCGACCCTGTCCCGGCGCCGCCAGGGTACGGCGCCGAGTGTCCAGGAGGCGCTAGGGACCATCCGCGGTTCACTGCCCCGCCGCGCCGTGATCTGGGCACTCATCGCGTTCGTCGGTGTGTGGGCTCCCTACGTCCTGCCCCTTTACCCCCTCCAGCTCGCCGTCCAGGGCGTCACCCTCGGGCTGCTCGGCCTGAGTGTGGGGTGGCTGCGCCGCCAGACCGGCATGCTGAGCTTCGGCCACGCGATGTTCTACGGGTTCACCGGGTACGCCGTCGGCGTCCTCGTCGTGCACGTCGGTCTGACGACGACGCCCGCCCTGCTCCTAGGCATCGCTGCGGGCACGGTCCTCGCCCTCGTAGTCGGGCTGCTCATCATGCGCGCGGGCGGTGTCGCATTCTCCATGCTCACCCTCGCCACCGGCATGCTGATCTGGGTCGCGGTCACCCAGAAGCGGTCCATCACCAACGGTTTCGACGGCCTCCCCGTGAACTTCACCGGAGCGCTTCTGGGTCGCGACCCCAACGATTTCACCAACCCGGTCGTCGCCTGGCCGCTCATCTGGGTTGTGCTGATGGTCGCGGTCGCCGCCTTCTGGCTCATCAGCCGGTCGGTCTTCGGCCGCCACCTGGCAGCCCTGCGGGAGAACGAGGAGCGAACGCGCTTCACGGGGCGCCGCACCTACCTGCCCAAGGTTCTCGCCTTCACGCTCACCGGTCTGCTCGGGAGCATCGCAGGGGCCGTGGCCGTGCTCAACATCGGATACATCTCCCCCGAGAGCCTTTTCTGGTCCATGTCGGGCCAGGCGCTCATCGTCGCCGTCATCGGTGGCGTGGGAAGCGTATGGGGCCCGCCCGCCGGGGCGATCGCCTACGTCTTCCTGCAAGCCTGGCTCTCCGACAGCCCGTACTACCAGCTCATCATCGGCCTGATCCTCATGGTGGTCGTCGTCGCAACCCCCGGTGGTGGCGCGGAGCTGGTCACGCGGGCGTTCCGAGCCCTCGCCCGTCGCACGAAGGGACGCTCCCATGCTTGAGCTGAAGGGGCTGACGTTCGCCTACGGCGCCGTCAAGGCCGTCAACCAGGTCGACCTGTTCGTGGAGAAGGGGTCCATCCACGGTCTGATCGGACCCAACGGTGCGGGAAAGAGCACCTGCATCGAGCTGATCTCGGGCAACCGCAAGCCGACCGCCGGCATGATCGTCTACGACGGTCAGGACATCACTGCCAAGTCCATCAGCTGGCGCCGGCACGCCGGCATCTCCCGGTCCTTCCAGCGCATCAGCGTGTTCGACGGCCTCACCGTGGCGGACCAGCTCGAGCTCGCGGCTCGAGCCGTCGGCGAGTCTGACCTGGACACGATCGTCGCCGAGCTCGACCTGGGCAACACGCTCACCGAGCATTGCGAGGCCGTCAGCTACGGCGAGCAGCGGCGCGTGGACATCGCGCTTGCCCTGCTCGGCGAGCCGCCGCTGGTCCTCCTGGACGAGCCCGCCGCCGGGCTCTCGCGCGATGAGAGCCTCCAGCTCGCCGACCACCTCGCCCACCTCGCCGAGGAGCGCGGCACCACCGTCCTCATCGTCGAGCACCACCTCGAGGTCGTGTTTCGGATCTGCAGCCGGCTCTCCGTGCTCGAGCAGGGCTCGGTCATCGCCGACGGCGTACCCGAGGAGGTGCGGCGGGAGCCGCGTGTCATGGAGGCATACCTGGGGAGGGCAGCCTGATGAATCCCGTGCTGACATTCGACGGCGTGCGCGCCTTCTACGGCCAGGCCCTGATAGTCGACGGCCTTAGCTTCGAGGTCGGCGAGGGGGAGTGCTTCTCGCTCCTCGGCCCGAACGGGGTGGGCAAGACCACCAGCCTCAACGCCATGTTCGGTATTGCCCAGACACGGGGCGGCTCGATCGCCATCGATGGACACGCGCTCGGTGGCAAGAAGGCCCACGAAGCTGCCCGCCTCGGGGCGGCCCTCGTGCCCCAGGGACGCTGGATCATCTCCTCGCTGACCGTGGAGCAGAACCTGCTTCTTGGTCAGGCCTCGGAGCGCAAGGGGCCCTGGACCCTGCCCAAGGTCTACGAGATGTTCCCCGACCTGCAGGACCGCAGCGCTTCACTGGGCACCGCCCTGAGCGGCGGGCAGCAGCAGATGCTCGCCATCGGACGGGCGCTCATGGCCAACCCGCGGATCCTCCTGCTCGACGAACCGTCCGAGGGCCTCGCTCCGGTGATCATCGACCGTCTCGGTGACTCGCTCGCCAAGCTGCGCGAGGAAGGGACGTCGATGCTGCTCATCGAGCAGCGACTAGACCTCGTCATGGATCTCGCTGACCGCTACGCCGTCATGGCAAAGGGCGAGGTCGTCTCGCAGGGTCGCGTCAGCGACACCACCAACGACGCCCTGCGCGAGCTCGTCTCCATCTGACCCCTCCCGGACACCCCGGGAGACGCAGCACCCACCCCTCCACACCACGTGACTCTCAACGAGGAGCAACCGCATGTCTCGCAAGTGCACCCGTCTCGGACTGTCGGCGGGCATCACCGCCCTGGCCCTCACACTCACCGCCTGCTCCGGCGCCGCCACCAGTGCAGGTGCGGGCGCCAGCAACGGCGACGGCACGGAGGCCGAGCCCATCCGGGTCGCGGTCGTCTCGCCCCACTCCGGACCTTACGCAGAGTTCGGCGAGCAGCAGCGTGCCGGCTACCAGTTCGCCGCGGACGAGGCCAACGCCAACGGCGGCATCGACGGTCGGCGGGTCGAGATCTTCGTGGCGGACGACCTCGGCACGAACGAGGGCGCCGTGGCCGCCGCCCAGCGTCTCGTCCAGCAGAAGGACGCCAAGTTCATCGTCGGCACCATCGCCACTCCGACCACCCTGGCCGTCATGCAGCGCCTGGCGTCCTGGGACGCACTGGCTTTCGGCACCCAGTCCCAAGGGGACGCCCTGACCGGGGAGTCGTGCTCCCCGCGGTTCTTCCGCACGAATGTGAACGACCACTTGCTCATCCAAGGAGTCGGTAAATGGCTCGCCGAGCGCGACGCCACCGACTGGGACTCCGTCGCCGCCGACTACGCCTTCGGCCACGGCTCCGCAGAAGGCCTCCAGCAGGTCGCCGACGCGAAGGGCTGGTCCGTGGACAAGAACCTCTTCGCCCCGCTGGGCACCACCGACTACGCCTCCTACCTCAACCAGCTCGACGGCGGCCAGGGCCTGCTCGTCTCCCTCTCCGGCGGGGACTCGGTCCACTTCCTCGGGCAGGCTCTGGACTTTGGCACGCTCGACAAGTACGACCTCATCGTCGGTAACGCGGCCATGACGACCTCATCGCTGAACGCTGTCTCCGACGAACGCCTCATCGGTAAGTACGGCACGGCGAACTGGGGCCCAACGGTCGACGCACCCGAGTCGCAGGCGTTCGTCGAGGCATTCAGCGAGGCCAACGGCGAGGCGCCGGCGGACTTCACCGGCGCCGCCTACATGGCGATGCAGACCATCTTCGCCGGCGTCCGGGCAGCCGGCAGCATCGATCCGTCCGAGGTCGCTACGGCCCTCGACGACCTGACCTTCGACTCCATCAAGGGCGAGGTCACCATGCGCGCCGAGGACCACCAGATCGAGGCACCCATGTACATGGGCAAGGTCGAGAAGGTTGGGGACCGCTACGACCTGGTCATCGAGGACACGATCCCGATGTCGGAGACCATGCCCGAGCCCGACCCTGCCTGCTCCATGCCGGAGCTCTGACCAGATGAGCGTTCTCGTAGTCACCGGCGGCGCCTCAGGCCTGGGCCGCGCCATCGCGGCCCAGGCCGCCGCCGAAGGCTGGACCGTCGTCCTGGTCGACCGCGACGCCGATGCGCTTGCCGTCGCCGCTGAAGAGCTCGGGGTGGCGAGCACCGCCGTCGACGTGACCGACCGGGAGGCGCTCGGCGCCGCCTTCGCGTCGATCGCCGAGCGGCTGGGTCGTATCGGCGGGCTGGTCAACAGCGCCGGCCTCACCCGCCCCGGACCGTCCGAAGGACTCGCCGTCGATGACTGGAAACTGGTCATCGACGTCGACCTCAGCGGCACCTTCTACAGCTGCCAGGCCGCGTTCGACCATCTGGCCGAGTCCGCTTCGATCGTCAACATCGCCTCGATCGGCTCGACCAGGGGGCTGCCGGAGCGGGTGGCCTACAGTGCAGCTAAAGCCGGTGTGGTGGGTCTGACCAGGGCGCTGGCGGCCGAGTGGGCGCCGCTTGGCATCCGTGTCAACGCGGTCGGTCCCTCCTGGGTGGACACCCCGCTGGTGCGTGACCTGATCGCGAGCGGAACGATCGATGAGCAGCAGATGCTCGACAAGGTTCCACTGGGCCGGCTGTGCACTCCTGAGGATGTGGCCAGCTCTGTGCTGTTCCTGCTCGGCAGCGACAAGGCCGGGTATGTGACGGGGCAGACGCTGTACGTCGACGGTGGATACGTATGGGCCGGATAGGCGGTCAGACACGCCCGTGGGGAAGGACGACATGACCGCGACGACGGACCAGATGGCAATGCACCCCGCCGGCATCGCGGTGCGCTCGCTGGACGACTCGTCGGCCTCCTGGTCCTGACCGAGGACGACACTCCCATCCAAGGACTATTCGCCGCAGGCAATGCTGGCCAGCGCGCGGGTTCCCTCCTCGGCTATGGACAGCACATCGAATGAGCCTTCACGTGCGCGCCCGGGCCGGCCCCGATGCGGTCGCCCCGGGCGCGCCCGGGTTGGGGGCGCGCCGCGCACAAGGCCAAGACCCGCCGCGACGCTCACAGCGCCTGACCAAGTCAGAATCACTGACCGAAAGGAACGACCATGCCAGTCTTCGCGCTCACCTACACCTACACCAACGACACCGCCGGCCGCGACGCCTACCGACCGAAGCACAAGGAGCTTCTCGGTGGCCTGGCCGAGAAGGGCATTCTCCGGGCTTCCGGACCGTTCGGGCCGGAGGAGACGCCCGGTGCGCTCCTCCTCGTCCGGGCCGACAGCAAGGAGGAGGCCCTCACCCTCACGCAGCAGGACCCCTTCCGCGTCAACGGGTTCGTCTCATCTGTCACTGCGCAGGAGTGGATCCCGATGACCGGACCGCTCGCTGACGAGTTCTAAGTTCTCGGCCACAGTCGGTCGTGCGCGGAGGAGAGTCGCCATGTCGATCGTCGTAGGTTGCGTATCCCGTCCCGAGGGCGGTGCGGCGCTGGGCTGTGCCGGTGCGAAGCTGCGGAACTCCCGGCCCGTCGCCGTGAACTCGCACCACAGCGGAAGGCGGCTTGACGGCGGTCGGGCGGTGCGATGCGAGGAAGAGCAGGCTCATGTCACGAGACGGCTGGACGAGACCAGTGTGCAGTACGCGGTCCGCACGATCGTGAAGGGACAGGATCTGAGCGAAGACCTCACCGACGTTGCGGCCGAGGAGGGGGCCGATCTCAGTGTCATCGGCCTCCGACGTCGTGGACCGGTCGGAAAGCCCATCTTCCGCTGCAACGCACAGGAGATCCTCCTCGACGCGGAGCGTCAGGTACTGGCCGTCAAAGAACCGCGGTAGAGATGCAACTCGCACGAGGGGGCCGGCTGCCGGTGGGGGAAGCGGTCTCAGCACGATCGCGCTCGGAGTACGTGCAGTCTCTCGACCGGGGACTGGCCGTGATCCGTGCCTTCGATGCGGACCATCAGCGGCTGACCCTCAGCGAGGTCGCGGACCGGACAGGGCTGACGCGGGCAGCGGCACGCCGCTTCCTGCACACCCTGCGAGGCCTCGGATATGTGTCCCTCGAGGGACGGCAGTTCTTCCTGCGCCCGCGACTCCTCGAGCTCGGATACTCCTACCTCTCCACACTGAGCATCCCGCAGCTCGCGGCGCCCCACATCGAACAGCTCGCGTGTGTCGCCGGCGAGTCCGTCTCGATCTCCGTGCTCGACGGCAGCGACGTGGTCTATGTGGCGCGGATCGCGAGCCGGCGGATCATGAGCGTCGATCTGTCCGTGGGGACACGCCTACCCGCCTACGTCACTTCGATGGGCCGGGTGCTCCTGGCGGCGCTTCCGTCCAGCGAGGTGGACCAGCATCTCGGAGATCTGGTGAGGAGGACGGAGCGAACGCTGACCGATCGTGCGCGCCTGCTCGCTGAGCTGCAAAAGGTTCGCGAGCAAGGCTGGGCGGTCGTCGACGAGGAGCTCGAGGACGGGCTTCGGTCCTTGGCGGTCCCAGTCCATGACTCACTCGATCAGGTCGTTGCGGCACTCAACATCTCGACGGTCGCACCCCGAGCCGCCGTCGAGACTTTCGTCGCCGAGCAGCTCGCACGTCTCCTCAAGACCGCGGCAGCCATCTCCGCGGCGGTGCAAGAGCAGACTCGCGTGACCGCGCGTCCGGCCGGATTTGGCCTTTAGCGAGCAGTGCACGCCGACAGCTCTCTCGATTCACAAAGGATTAGGAGGGATTCAACATGCTGGACGACATGCGCGCTGTCGGTGTGACGGAGTTCGGTGGGCCTGAGAGCCTGCGAATCGTGCGTCTGCCGAGGCCGGCTGCTGGTGTAGACGAGGTCCGCATCCGTGTTCGTGCCGCAACGGTCAACCCGACTGACACCCTGCTCCGGTCCGGCCAGGGGCGGCGGAGGCCGCAAGGCGGGGCGCCCTACATCCCAGGGATGGAGTTCGCAGGCGAGGTCGACCAGGTGGGGGAAGGCAGCAGCTGGCGGGTGGGCGACAAGGTCATGGCGATCACGCTGCCCACAGGTCCCCGTGGCGGCGCCTACGCCCAGCACGTGGTCGTCCGGTCCCGGTCCGTGGCGCCCGTCCCGAGCCGGCTCACCGCGGTCGAGGCGGCCACGATCCCGATGAACGGCCTCACCGCCCTGCTCGCGCTCGACAAGCTGGGCCTTGCGCCGGGGCAGGTAGTCGCTGTTACCGGCGCGGCCGGGGCGCTGGGTGGGTATGTGGTTCAGCTGGCCAAGGCGCGTGGACTCACCGTGCTGGCCGACGCCGCCGCGCGTGACGAGCAGTTGGTGCGGATCTGGGCGCAGACCATGTCGTGCAGCGCGGGGACGACGTCGCGTCTCGGTTCCGGGATCTCGTCCCACTGGGGGTGGACGGACTCGTCGACGCGGCGCTGCTTGATCACCGGAGCACCGAAGCGATCAGGGACGACGGCAGCATGGCAGTGGTGCGTGGTTGGGACGGGCAACCAGGCCGCGGCATCAAGGTGCATCAGATATGGGTGCAGGACTATGCGGAGAACTCCGAGGCGCTCAGGCAGTTGGTGCAGCACGTTGAGCGTGGCGAGCTGACCCCGCGCGTGGCCCGCACCTTTCCTGCCGAAGAGGCGGCTGCCGCCCACCGCCAGCTCGAGAGAGGCGGCACCCGCGGGCGGATCGTGCTCGAGTTCTGACCGGTGCTCCAGCCGACCTGACAAGGTCTATTCGTCCACCCGAAGTGGTACCGCGGGCCGCGCTCAGCAGGAGCGATGAGCGGAGAACGAGAACCGCGGATCTGGCAGTAGCCCAGCTGAGGCAGCGGCTGATCGAGCTCTTCCCGTCTCTGGCGACAGTTCGGCTCGAGCAGTCCTGGTCGGGCGTCTTGGGTGTGCCCCGCGACTGGTGCGCGTCGGTGAACTTCGACCGCGCAACCGGCGTCCTCTCCGCGGGAGGGTACGTCGGGCATGGGCTCAGCGGCACCAACCTCGCGGCCCGGACCCTCCGCGACCTCATCCTCGAGCGGGACACGGAGCTCACGCGGCTGCCGTGGGTGGGCCGGCACGCCCGGAACTGGGAGGTCGAGCCCATCCGGTGGTTGGGTGCCTCGGCGCTCTATGCGGCGTACAGATTCGCAGACCGTCGCGAGTACGCGACCGGTTCCCCGCGGACGCACTGGGTTGCCCGTGCAGCGAACGTCGTGAGCGGCCGCTAGCGGATGTCGGGCGAGTTCCAGGCGTATGCCGTGACGCCACGCCAGGCCCCGTCGGCACACGCCCAGACCGCGCCCGCGCACCAGGCAGGAGAGACGCCCCTGGTCGGGAGGGGCCCATGGGCCCGGGTCGTGCCTTCGTTGAGGACGACCTCCCTGTCGACGCGACGCACGGGGTCGACGGTGAGACCGCCGACCCCGTCACGTCAGGCCTGGGCGAGCGCCCCGACGTTCTCGGCGGCGTCGCGGCTCCGCGGGCGGGCGAGCACCGCACGAAGCGCGTCGTCGAGGGCGGCCGTGGCGTCGTCGACGACGGTGATTGAGCGCCACGCGACGTGCGCGTCGGGCCGGACGAGCACGACGCCGTCCTCGGAGATCTCGCTCAGCCGGGCCCAGTCCTCGTACAGGTCGGTGTGTCCATGGCCCGGGCCGACGACATAGGCGGCGATCTCGAGCCCGCGCTCGGCGCCGACGAGACCAAGTCTGGCAACGAGGCGACGGCCCCGTCGGTTGCGAGTGAAGGTCGCCACGCGCCGGCGCCACGACGGCACTGCCGCTCAGGGGCGATCCTGCGTGGACGGCACCGGGCGAAGAAGCCCATTGATCGCGCAGCAGGCCTCCACACCACTGGCCGAGAGAGCCTCCGACCAGGCGCGCGCCTTTCGTGGCTGAACCACCGGCCACTGTTTCGCATGGATGGGGACCGAGTTTGGCCGCAAGGCGACGGTCACCGAGGTGAGTGGGCGCACACCCTCCGGACCTAGTTTTCCAGGATGTCCCGTCGTTATCGTTCCGTGATCTGTAATCGACACGCGTCGCTAACGGCCGCGCGTGGCTTCGACGCCCACGACGGGCGATCCCCTTCCCCGGAGGTACTTCTATGCCGAGCCGTGCGCGCGATGAGCAGCAGGCACTCGGCGGGCGAGCGAGCACGCCCGCTGCCGGACCCAACGAGACCACTGTGACCGCCACCGACACCGCGTGGTGGCACCGGATACCCCGCGCCGCAAAGCTGGGCGCGCTTGGCGCGCTGATCATCGGCGGCTCGATCGCCACCGCTATCGACGGCCGCGAGGCCGCCTTCGCCGACACAGCGTCCGGCGTCGTCCACTCGAGCGACGACTCGATCGCCACCAGGTCCGAGGGCCCCGCGTCCCGCGCCACCGACCGTCAGGAGCTCGACGCCGCAGAGCGGGCGGCTGCGAAGCAAGCTGCGGCGGAGCAGGCAGCTGCGGAGCGGGCGGCTGCGGAGCGGGCGGCGGCGGAGCGGGCGGCTGCGGAGCGGGCGGCTGCGGAGCAGGCCGCGGCGGAGCAGGCCGCGGCGGAGCGGGCGGCGGCGGAGCGTGCGGCGGGCGAGCAGGCCGCGGCGGAGCGGGCCGCCGCCGAGCTGGCCGCGGTGGAGGCCGCGGCGAACAAGGTCGTCATGCCACTGGATGCAGGCACCTACAGCCACACGTCCAGCTACGGCGCCCGCGCCGGTGGCTTCCACCTGGGAACTGACATGGGCGCCCCCCGCGACACCCCGATCCGCGCCGCAGCCGCCGGAACGGTGGTTCACGCCGGGGCAGGCATCCAGGGACGCTCGAGCAACCTCATCAGCATCAAGCACAACATCAACGGCCAGACCTTCTACACCTGGTACGTCCACATGTACGACGACGGCGTGTACGTCACCCAGGGGCAGCAGGTCGCCGCCGGTGACGTCATCGGTGGTGTCGGCTCCAACGGCAACTCCACCGGCAATCACCTCCACTTCGAGGTGCACCCGGCCGACGGCCGCACCATCGAGCCGCTGGGCTGGCTGCGGCAGCACGGAGCATAGGTCGATCCGCTCCGTTACGTCGCCAGCGACGGCGTGCGCCCCCGGTCCTCCTCCGGGGGCGCACGCACGTTTGGGCTGCCGGCGTCGTCGGCGAGCTCGCACTCGTGCGCGGAAGTCACGCCGCCCCCGGGCCGTGATCCCCTCGCGCCGCGGCCAGCGACTCCCCGGCGAGCGCGCGCAGCGCGGAACCGCCACGATCCAGGCCCGGCTTTACCCGAGTTTGACCGTTAAGTGGTTATTGACGGGATGTTCCCCTAATGTGGACGGGCACTCGGACCAGCTGAGGGGGAAGCCGCCCGTGTGGGACTACGTGGTCGAGCGAGGCGACCAGATCGCCTTCCTGGCGTACCAGCACGCCAGCCTCGTCATCCAGAGCGTCGCCCTGGCAACCGCGATCGCGATGCTGGTCGCGGTCCTGGTGTACCGGAACGAGCGGCTCGCCTCGGCGGCGAACTCCGTCTCCGCCGTCGGCCTCACGATCCCGTCGTTCGCGCTGCTCGGCATGCTGGTCGCGCCGTTCGGCTTCGGGGTCGTCTCGGCCGTGATCGCGGTGACGTTCTACGCCGCGCTGCCGATCCTGCGCAACGCGGTCGTGGGCCTGGCGGGCGTCGACCCGCGGCATGCCGAGGCCGCGCGCGGCCTCGGCATGAGCCGGCTGGGCGCGCTGGTGCACGTGGAGCTTCCCCTGGCCTGGCCCGTCATCCTCGCCGGCATCCGGGTGTCCACGCAGATGGTCATGGGCATCGCCGCCATCGCCGCCTACGTGCTCGGCCCGGGGCTGGGCGGCTTCATCTTCTCCGGCCTGGCCCGCCTCGGCGGCGCGAACGCCGTGTACTCCGCGCTGACCGGGACCATCGCCGTCGTCGTCATCGCTCTCGTGGTCGACCTGCTCCTCGTGCTGGTCGGCCGCCTGACCATCCCGAGGGGGATCCGTGCTTGAGACCACCACCGCACCCACGGCGACGGCCACCACCGGCGCCTCCATCCAGCTGCAGGGCGTGACCAAGCGGTACCCCGGCCAGCCCCGACCCGCGGTGGACACCATCGACCTGGACATCCGGGCCGGGGAGATCCTCGTGCTCGTCGGCCCCTCCGGGTGCGGCAAGACGACCACGCTGAAGATGATCAACCGGCTCATCGAGCCGTCCTCGGGCCGGGTCGTGCTGGACGGCGAGGACGTCACCAGCATCGACGCCGACCGGCTGCGCCGCCGGATCGGCTACGTCATCCAGGCCGGCGGGCTGTTCCCGCACATGACCGTCGGCGACAACGTCGCCCTGGTGCCGGGCCTGCTCAAGTGGGACAAGGACCGCACCCGGGCCCGCGTCGACGAGCTGCTGGACCTGGTGGGCCTGGATCCCGACGCCTACCGCGACCGCTACCCGCGCGAGCTCTCCGGCGGTCAGCAGCAGCGCGTCGGCGTGGCCCGCGCTCTCGCCGCGGACCCGCCGGTCCTGCTCATGGACGAGCCCTTCGGCGCGGTGGACCCCATCACCCGGCAACGGCTCCAGGACGAGCTGCTGAGCATCCAGGAGGAGCTCGGCAAGACGATCGTGATCGTCACGCACGACTTCGACGAGGCGGTCAAGCTCGGCGACCGCATCGCGATCCTCGACGTCGGCGCCCGGGTGGTCCAGCTCGACACTCCCGCCGAGATCCTGGCCAACCCCGCCGAGGAGTTCGTCGCCGACTTCATCGGTGCCGGCGCCTCCCTCAAGACCCTGTCCCTGACCCGGCTGGGCGACGTCGAGCTCCGCCCCGGCGTGACCGCCACGGTCGGCACGTCCGCCGACGAGGCCGTGGCCCGCGCCCGCGCTGCCGGGTACCGCTCCGTCGTCGTCGTCGACGAGCGGAACCGCCCGCTGCGCTGGCACCCGCTCGCCCAGCTGGAGGGCACGGGCGCCATCACCGGCGAGCTGGACGAAGACCTCCCCGCGCTCGGCCGGCACGCCAGCCTCAGCGAGGCGCTCGACGCGATGCTCACCGCCTCCCAGAACGGCGTGATCGTCACCGGCCGCCGGGACACCTACCTCGGCCTGGTCACCGTCAAGACCGTCATGTCGTTCATGACCCCGGACGAGGAGACGCAGCCGTGACCGCCTCCGTCGCGCGCGTCGCGGGCGAGGCGACGGCGGCCGCGGCGTCGGGGCAGGCCGGCGAGGCGCAGGCCGAGCTCGACGCGGCCGAGAGCGCCCGACCCTGGCGCACCCTCCTGCGCCAGCCGGTGCTGATCGCCGTCGCCCTGGCCGCCTACGTCGTCTGGCTCTCGACGGCGGAGCTCACCGCGATCGAGCGCCGCCCGCTGTCGTGGGACGCCCTGGGCCCGGCCATCACCGAGCACCTGCGCCTGACCTTCGTCTCCGCCGGCCTCGTGGTCCTCATCGCGGTCCCGCTGGGAATCCTGCTCACCCGCGGGCCGTTCCGCCGGCTGGCCGGGCCGGTCATCGCCCTGGCGAACGTCGGTCAGGCGGCCCCGTCCATCGGCCTCGTGGTCCTGCTGGCCATGTGGCTCGGCTTCGGCCCGGGGACCGCCGTCGTCGCCCTGGTGGCCTACGCCGTGCTGCCGGTGCTGCGCAACACGATGGTCGGCCTCGGCGGCGTGGACGGCCGGCTCGTCGAGGCCGGCCGCGGCATGGGCATGACCGCGCTGGCGGTGCTCCTGCGCGTGGAGCTGCCGCTCGCCGTCCCGGTGATCCTCGCCGGGGTGCGCACCGCCCTGGTGCTGCTCGTCGGCACCGCCACGCTCGCCGTGTTCATCAACGGCGGCGGCCTGGGGATCCTCATCACCACCGGGATCAACCTGTACCTGCCCAACCTGCTCGTCTCCGGCGCGCTGCTGGTGGCGCTGCTGGCCCTGCTCATCGACTGGCTGGGGCGCGTGGTGGAGCACGTGGCCCGCCCCCGAGGACTGTGATGTCTCGACGCACCCGCCTGCTGGCCGCCGCCGCGGCGGCCTCCGCCGCCCTGCTCGCCGCCTGCGGGCTGCAGCCCGCCACCGGTTACGTCCCGGCCGTGGAGCCCGGCAGCATCGCACCGGTCGACGGCGCCGAGGACCTCGCGGTGACCGTGGGGTCCAAGAACTTCAGCGAACAGCTCATCCTGGGCAAGATCGCCGTGATCGCCCTGCGCGCCGCCGGTTTCCAGGTCACCGACTCCACCAACATCCCCGGCTCGGTCGCCTCTCGCGAGGGCCACCTCGCGGGCGACATCGACATGGGGTGGGAGTACACCGGTACCGCCTGGGTCGCCTACATGGGCCAGACCGGCATTCCCGACCGGGAGCAGCAGTGGCGCGCCGTGCGCGACGCGGATCTCGGCAACGGGCTCACCTGGCTGCCGCCCGCCCCGATGAACAACACCTACGGCTTCGCCATGGGTCCCGATGCCGCCGCCAAGCTCGGCGTCGGCGCGCTGTCGCAGGTCAAGGACCTGCCGGCGGAGGAGCGCACGTTCTGCGTGGAGAGCGAGTTCCGCAGCCGCGACGACGGCCTCGAGCCCATGCTCGAGCACTACGGCATCCCGCTCGGCGACCCCGCCGGGGTGCCCGCCGAGAACATCAAGGTGATGGACACCGGCGCCATCTACGCGGCCACCGCGGCGGGGGAGTGCAACTTCGGGGAGATCTTCACGACGGACGGGCGCATCCTCGCCCTCGACCTCACGGTCCTCGAGGACGACGCGAGGTACTTCCCCTCCTACAACGTCGCCCCCGTGGTGCGGACGGACGCGCTCGACGAGGCGCCCGGGATCGCGGCGGTCTTCGAGCAGATCACCCCGCTGCTGACCGACGAGCTGCTCATCGACCTCAACGCCCGGGTCGACGTCGAGGGCGAGGAGCCGGCCGACGTGGCGCTGGACTGGATGGTCTCCGAGGGGCTGGTCACCGCGCCCGCTTCCTGACCGCGCCAGCCCGGCCGGCGCACCGCCCGGCGAGGATCACCGTGAGGCAGGACGGCGGCGGCGAGGGAGTGTCGGTGGCCCATGGCAGGATCGACTGACATGACGGACCCCCTTGTCGAGACCACGTCGGCGGGAACCGACGGCGCCGCGGGCGGCTACGGGCCGTTCGTCTACCTCGGCGCGCCCAACGCTCCGCTGTACCGGCGCGTCATGCGGGCGCTGATGGCGGCGAAGGAACGCTTCACGGTCCACGTGCGTCCGGAGGAGGTGTGCGCGGCGCTGCGCGCGGACGGCGGTGACCCCGTCGACGACGATGCGGTCGCCGAGGCGCTCGAGCGGCTGGCCCAGCCCGCGTGGGGGAACCTGCTCGCCTTTCCCGACTCGAGCCGGGTCACGGCGCTGGAGGACTTCTACCGGCGGCGCATCCTCTACCAGATGTCCCGCCAGGGCGAGGCCGCGGAGCGGGCGCTGGCGCAGTACGACGCCGTGCTCGGCACCCGCGGCGCCCTGCAGTCGGTGGCCCTGGAGGACATCGTCGCGCTGCTCACCAGCCTCCGCGACACCGTCGCCGCCCACGCGGCGGGCGAGGCGGTGGACGCGGCCCGGACGCACCAGACGCTGCGGAGCCTGCGCGACCGGTTCGTCGAGCTCGCCGAGAACGCCGTGGCGTTCATGGGGTCCATGCAGCGCACCATCGACCTTCACGACGCCGACGTCGAGGTCTTCCTGGCGTACAAGGAACAGCTCATCGAGTACCTGGAGCGGTTCATCAACGACCTGCTCACCCGGGGGGCCGCCATCGCGGACCTCCTCGCCGCCATCCCGGACGACGGCGTGGGGTTCCTCGCCGCCGTCGCCGCGGAGCGCGAGTCCGCCGACGCCGCCCCCGGCGAGGCCGACTCGGCGCGGGCGAGGGTGCGCGAGACCTGGCTGCGGCAGTGGTCGGGCCTGACGGACTGGTTCGTCAGCACCCCCGCCCGGGAGAGCGAGGCCAAGCTGCTGCGAGCGCGCGCCCGGGCCGCGATCCCGGCCCTGCTGGCCGTGGTGCGAGCCCTGCACGAGAGGGCCGGCGGCCGGACCGACCGGACCCAGGACTTCCTCACGCTGGCCAGGTGGTTCGCCGCGTTGCCCACCGACGCCGACCGCCACCGGTTGTGGCGTTCAGCCTTCGCCCTCGCTCCGGTACGGCACCTGAGCGTCACCGCCGCAACCGAGGAGGCGTGGGCCGCGGCCGAGCTGGGCACCACGACGCCGTGGGCGCTCGCGCCGCCCCTGGAGATCAGCCCTCAGCTGCGCCGGAGCGGCTCGTACGAGCGCCGCGGGAAGGCGGTCCGTGTCGCGGACCGGACCGCGGCCAAGCGCGTGCTGGCCGAGCGCGCCCGCCACGAGGCGGAGCAGACGGCCGAGGCGCGCCGGCGGATCCTCACCGACGGCCCACGGCCGCTCTCCGCCTTCGGTGAGCTGGACCCGGCGGCCTTCCGCCTCTTCCTCGGCCTGCTCGGCGACGCCCTGGCCGCCATGGGACCGCGGGCCACCACCGCCCAGGTGCACACCTCGGACGGCGAACTCACCGTCACCCTCACCCGCCTCCCGGGCGCGGGCGCCATGGTGATCACCACGCCCGACGGCGAGCTGTCGGGCCCGGACCACCTCGTCGACATCGCGTCCACCGTCGACCGGGTCGCGCCGAGCGCCGCGGCGGGCGAGCGGGTGGAGGTCTACGCATGAGCGGGATCGACCTGGGGCCGAGCATCTCCGGCGCGCTGGAGGCCCGGGAGGCCGAGGGCCGCGCCCGGGCGCTGCGGGCGCTGCTCGTCCGCCCCGTCCTCCGGGCCCAGACCGACGGAGAGCTGTTCCGGCTGGCGCGGCGGCACGCCGACGCGCTGCGGGCCTGGTTCGACCGGGAGACGGGCTGGCGCCTCGCCGTCGAGTCGCGAACCGTGCGCCTCCTGACCTCCTACGTCCCCCACGGCGCGACGGCGATCGCCGTCGGCGAACGCCACCCGGCCCGCGCCCGCAAGGGGGACCCGCCGTTCACCCGGCGCCGTTACGTCCTGCTCTGCCTGGCGCTGGCCGTGCTCGAGCGTTCCGACCCGCAGATCTCCCTCGGCCGCCTCGCGGAGGACGTCGTGCTGGCCGCGCGCCAGCCGGGCCTGGACGGCGTGGCGTTCACCCTGGCCGGCCGGGAGGAGCGCGCCGACCTGGTCGCCGCGATCCGGCTGCTGCTGGCCTACGGCGTGCTGGTCCGGGTGGCAGGCGACGAGGAGTCCTACGTCTCGGCCGGCGGCGACGCCCTGTACGACGTCGACCGTCGGGTGCTGGCCACGATGCTGTCGACCACCCACGGGCCCGGGCTCGTCGGAACCCGGCTGCCGTCCGACCCGACGATCGACCAGATCGAGGCCGCCCTGCACGAGCCGCCGCCGGCCTACACCGAGGAGGAGGCCACCAGGAGGCTGCGGCACGCCGTCACCCGCCGGCTGCTCTGCGACCCGGTCGTCTACTACGACGAGCTGCCCGACGACGAGCGCGCCTACCTCGTCGGTCAGCGCGTCCAGCTCACCAACCGCCTCGCTGAGGCCACCGGTCTTGTCCCCGAGATGCGCGCGGAGGGGATCGCGCTGGTGGACGCGGACGACCAGCTCACCGACGTGCGCATGCCCGAGCAGGGCACCGACGGGCACGTGACCCTGCTGCTTGCCGAGCAGCTCGCCACAGGCTGCCACACCGACATCGCGTCGCTGCGGCGCCGGGTGCGGCGGCTCGCCAAGGAGCACGCCGCCTATTGGCGCAAGACCACCCAGGAACCGGGGGCGGAGAACGCCCTCGTCGCCGACGCGCTCGACCGCCTGGTCGGGCTCGGTCTGGTCCGGGTCACCGGTGCGGGGCCCGAGGCCGTCGTCCACCCGCTGCCGGCCCTGCGGCGATTCGGCGTGGCCGCGCCGACCATCACGACCAGGAGAGCACGATGACCAGCCCCGACGACATCGGCGAGGCCGCCGTGGCGCACGAGGCGCGGCCCGACGGCGCGCTGCCGCGTCCCACCAACGAGCGCTGGCAGCCGCTGCGGCTCGGCCTCGTCGACCTGTTCTACTACGACGACGAGCAGTTCTGGTTCCACGACGGACGCCTGCTCCTGCGCGGCAACAACGGCACCGGGAAGTCGAAGGTCCTCGCGCTGACCCTGCCCTTCCTGCTGGATGGCTCGATCGCGCCGCGGCGCGTGGAGCCGGACGCCGACCCCAAGAAGCGTATGGAGTGGAACCTGCTCCTGGGCGGCGCCCACCCGAGCTCGGAGCGCACCGGCTACTCGTGGGTCGAATTCGGGCGCGTGGACGCCGAAGGCACCGAGCACTTCACCACCCTGGGCATCGGCCTCAAGGCCGCCGCGGGCCGCGGCATCGTGAAGACCTGGTACTTCACGTCAACGCGACGTATCGGCGACCTGCGCCTCCTCGACGTCCACCGCACGGTGCTCAGCCAGGAACGTCTCCGTGAGGAGCTCACGTCCACCGGGTCCGGCCACGTCTACGGCACTCAGGAGGCCTACCGGCGGGCGGTGGACGAGGCGTTGTTCCGGCTGGGTGAGGAACGGTACGCCGCCCTCGTCGACCTGCTCATCCAGCTCCGCCAGCCCCAGCTGTCCAAGAGGCCCGACGAGAAGGCGCTCTCGGCGGCCCTGACCGAGGCCCTCGCCCCGCTGGACCAGGCCGTGATCGCCGACGTCGCCGAGTCCTTCCGCTCCTTGGAGGACGAGCGCGCGGGGATCGCCGAGGCGAAGGACACGCTCCGGGCGGCGCAGGACTTCCTGCGGCACTATCGCGCTTATGCCCAGGTCGCCTCCCGCCGGCACACGACGGCGGTGCGGCTGGCCAACTCCGCCTACGAGCACGCCGGCCGGGAGCTGCGCGACGCCGAGGAGCAGCTCAGTGACGCCGCCGCCGACGTCGAGCTGCTCGCCGGGCGACAGACGGACGCCGCAGAGCGGCAGAGCCGGCTGCAGGGCCAGGAGCAGGCACTGCGCACGAGCCCGGAGATGCGCGACGCCGAGCGTCTCGACCAGGCCGAGCGCGAAGCCACCGAGAAGGAGCGGCAGCTCGCCGCCGCCGGGAGCGAGGCGGAGCAGGCGGCCGCAACGGTGCAGAAGGAGCGTGCGGAGGCCGACGCCGCGGCGCGTCGCCACGAGGAGCTGGCGGCCGAGGCCCAGCGCCACGAGGCGGCTGCCATCCGGCTCGCCGCGGCCGCCGGGCTGCAGGTGGAGCACCCCACTATCGCGCACGACGCCGACGCCGCCGGCCGGGCGCTGAGCCGCCGGCGCGAGCAGGTCGGCCATGTGCGCCGGCTGATCGATGCGGCCCAACGGGCCCGGTCGGAGGCCGACCGTGAGCAGCAGGTCCTCGATGGGGCGGAGAGCGAGGCGGCCGGCCGCGTCGAGGAGCTCGGCGCTGCACGCGTGGCGGTCGACGACGCCGTGTCGGCCTACGGCGCCGCGGTCCGGGAGCACGTGGGCGGCCTGGAAGCCCTCGTCCTCGACGCCGAGGTGGATGAGCTTGCCGACATGGCCGAGGAGTGGGCGCGCAGCATGTCGGGCGAACCGCCCGTGTCGGCCGCGCTCGACGTCGCCGTCGCGACGGCGCTCGACCGCATCGGCCGCGAGCGCGCCGAGGCCGAGCACACGGCGCAGCGGCTGGACCAGGAGCTTGCCGGCGTCCGGGTCGAGATCGCCGCCCTGGAGGACGGGCACGACCCGGAGCCCCCGCCGGCCCCCGGGCGGGACCCTCGCGGCCGGGAGGGCCGGGCCGGCGCTCCGCTGTGGTGGCTGACCGACTTCGCCGACGCCCTGCCGCACGCCGAGCAGGCCGGGGTCGAGGCCGCCCTGCAGTCCGCCGGGCTGCTGGACGCGTGGGTGTTTCCCGACGGCACGGTGGCCGCCGAGGGCGACGTCGTCCTCGGCCCCACCGGACCGCAGCCGGCGGTCTCGCTGGCCGAGGTTCTGGTACCGGCCGCCGGGCCCGACGCCCCGGTCACGGCGGACGCGGTCAGAGCCGTCCTCGGCCGGATCGGGTGGGGAGAGGACCCGGGTGCCACCTGGTGGGTGGACGGCCACGGCCGCTGGGGCGCTGGGCCGGCGCGGGGCTCCTGGACCAAGGAGCGGGCCGAGTTCCTCGGCGCCGGCGCCCGCGAGGCGCACCGGCGCGAGCTGCTCGTCGCGCTCCACGCCCGGCTCGAGGACCTGGACCGTGAGCTCACCACGGCGCGTGATCGGGTGGCGGAGGCCGACCGTCACGCGGAGCAGGTGCGGCTCGAGCGCGCCGGTTACCCGGTCCGGCTCGAGCGCGAGCTCGGCTCGGCGCACGCGCGCGCCGCCACGGCCCAGCGGGAGCTCGAGCGCGCCCAGGACAAGGTCGCAGCGGCGCAGGAGGCCTGGGAGCGTGCCGCCGAGGCGGCCACCCGGGCGACCGAGGATCTCATCGACCAGGCCAGGCAGCTCGGCGTCGGTGCCACCGCCGCCGAGACCGAGGAGGCCCTGAGCGCCGTGACCTCCTACGAGGTGGGGCTCGTCGAGGCCCGGCGAGCGGCCCGCGCCGCCGCAGACGCGGCGAGCGCCCGCGAGCAGGCGGCCGATCGCGCCGGCAAAGCGGCCGAGCTCCTGGCGCGGCGCGAGACAGAGCACCGTGACCTGCGGTCCCGCGCCGCCGCCCTGCGCGCACGGTACGAGGCGCTGCACGCCACCGTCGGGGTGTCGGTCGCCGAGCTGCAGGACCGGCTCGGCGCGACCACCGCCGCGCTGGAGGAGGTGAGGCGCGAGCTCCAAGGGATCGCGAAGGACCAGCTCGCCGCCGCGGCGCGCCGCGGCAACCTGGAGGCGCACGTCGGTGGCCTCACGGAGCGTCGCGAGGAGGCCGGGTCGAGGCGCCAGGGCACCATCGACGCGCTGCGTGCGTTCGCCGAGACCGGACTGCCGCGAGTCGCCCTGCCCGACCTGCCCCTCCCGGCGGCGGAGGAGCCCGAGGGATGGAGTCTCACCGCCGCCCTCGGTCTGTCCCGCACGGCGGAGCAGCGGCTCCACGACATCGACGAGTCCGACGGCGCATGGCGCCGCGCCCAGCAGCGGGTCTCCGGCGCGGCGACCGAGCTGACGGCGCAGATGAGCCGGCACGGGCACACGGCCTTCGTCGAGCAGCGGAGCGAGGTGCTGGTGGTGCGGGTGCGCTATCTCCACGAGGAGGTCGACGTCGATCGGCTCGCGGAGCGGCTGGCCGAGGACGTCGCAGATCGCGAGCGCCTGCTCAGCGCGCGCGAGCGCGAGATCCTCGAGAACCACCTCGTCAACGAGGTGGCCGGTCACCTGCACGAGCTGCTGCTCACCGCCGAGGAACAGATCGACCGGATGAACCGCGAGCTGGCCGACCGCAAGACCTCGACCGGGATGCAGCTGCGGATGAGGTGGCGCGAGCGTGGCGACGGTCCCGCCGGGCTGGCGGCGGCCCGGGACCTCATGGTCCGCTCCGACGCCACCTGGACTGCTGAGGACCGCGCCGCGATCGGGGACTTCCTGCAGGCGCGGATCGCCGAGGTTCGCCAGGCCGACCCGACCGGCGGCTGGCAGGAGCACCTGGAGCAGGCGCTCGACTATCGGCAGTGGCACACCTTCGTCGTCGAACGGTGGCAGCACGGGACGTGGCGCTCGGCGTCCGGCCCGGCCTCGGGCGGCGAGCGGGTGCTGTCCGTCTCCGTGCCGCTGTTCGCCGCCGCCTCGGCGCACTACAACTCGGCCGGTGCCCACGCCCCGCGGCTCATCCTGCTCGACGAGGCCTTCGCCGGGGTGGACGACGACTCTCGGGCCAAGTCGATGGGCCTGCTGGCGACCTTCGACCTCGACGTGGTGCTGACCAGCGAGCGCGAGTGGGGCTGCTACCCCCAGGTTCCTGGGCTCGCGATCGCGCAGCTCTCCCGCGTGGAGGGGGTGGACGCCGTGGGCGTCACCCGCTGGCAGTGGGACGGCCGACGACGCCACCGCGACGCGGAGATCGACCCGGCGGCACGAGCCGGTGGGGAGGCCGCGAGCGCGCCTGACGAGATGACCTTGTTCGGATGACGGAGATGACGTCGGGAACTCCGGGAAGGGCAGGCGGTGGTCAGGCCGCGCTGGACCGGCTGCTGGGCGTACCCGAGATGGCGTGGCTCGTCGCCCGGGTCCGGGCGCGGATCCTCACCGCCGGGGACGAGCCTCTTCGTGGCGTCGTCCAGCTGAATGACCCCACCGACGGGCAGCGGGCCGCGGTCGTGCGGCTCGTGGGACGGCCGAAGCGCGCCGGGTCCGCGCTGCGGCTCGACCTCGCCGTCGTCGAGGAGGTCCTGCGTCGCGGTCCATGGCCCGCCGGTCTCGCCGACGCCGTCGAGACGCTGAGTGGCCCCGTGGTGGATCGCGCGGCCGAGCGGGCGCGGGAGGCTGCCGCGTGGGACGCGGCCCGCGACGGCCTGGCACCCGTGCTGGACCGGTTCCCCGGGCTCGCCGAGTGGTGGGAGAGCTGGTGCGCGACCGGTGGGCTCAAGCGTGCCGCGGGTGCCGAGCATGCCCGGAGCGCTGCCGCGTCGATACCCGAGGTTGCTGCGGACCTGGTCAGGAGGGTGGTCGCGGTGGTCGAGGTCTTGCCGGCCACCGCGCAGCCGTTGGCCATCCTGGCGCGGAAGGTGGTGGGAGATGCTCACGGCCTGGATGCGTCCCGGCCGCTCGGCCGGCTCGCCGCGGCTGTGGTCAGGGCCGCGTTCTTGCCCGGTGCGGCAGACGGGGAGTGGTCGACCCGGGATGTGTGGGCCGCCGCCGGTGTTGTCATGTCGAATGTGGCCTCCACGGCTCTGTGCTTGGGGGTTCCCGGCGTAGATCCGGTTGACACGGACGGTGGCGATGAGAAGTCGCGGACGGCTACGGCGGCTGCGCTGGAGGCGATGCTGGCGGCGCGCATGCCCGTGGTGCTGACCCTTGACCAGGTGCGGTCCGGCGGGGTGCGGACGCTGCCACGCGGCATCGTCATCCACGTGTGTGAGAACCCGACGGTCGTCGAGGTCGTGGCCGAGCGGTGGGCGCGGGCGGCCGACCTCTCCGGCGGCGTCGGACCGGTGCTGGTGTGCACGTCGGGCCAGCCGAGCACAGCGGTGATCGAGCTGCTGCGGACGCTCGCCGCCGACGGCGCAGAGGTCCGGTATCACGGCGACTTCGACTGGGCCGGGCTTCGGATCGCCTGGTCGCTGAGGACGCACGTGGCATGGGTGCCATGGCGCTACACGACCGCCGACTACCGCGAGGCCGTGCAGAACGGGAGGCCGGCGCTCCGTCTGAAAGGGAGTCCAGCGCAGTGCCCGTGGGATCCGGAGCTGACGGCCGCGATGACTGAGTGCGGGCTCGCCGTCGAGGAGGAGGCGGTGGCGAACCTGCTCGCGGCGGACGTGCTGGCCCGGTCTTCGGCCCCGTGGCCGAGCTGACGATTCACGCGCCCTCATCGGACCATGGCCGCAGCACCGCGGGCGCCGGTCACCCGAGCGGCAGGAGCGCCACGACCCGGCCGCCGCTCGGCGTCGGGCCGGCCAGCAGGCGCCCGCCGAGCTCCTCGGCCCGTTCCTGCATCGAGGTCAGCCCGATCCCGGGCACCCATTCCCGGTCCACGGAACCGGCGTCGTCGTCGGTGACCGCCACCTGCAGATCGTCGCCCTCCCTGGTGACGGTCACGGTCACCGTCCGCGAGGCCGTGTGCCGCGCGGCGTTGGTCAGGGCCTCGGTCACGATCCGGTAGGCCGCGACCTCCGCCGCCGCCGGAAGCTCGTCGGCGTCGGGCCCGACCTGGAGGACGATCTCGAGGTCGGCGCGGCGCAGCACATGGGCCTGCTGTGCGATCGCTCCCCGCAGGCCCAGCTGGTCGAGCGTGGGCGGGCGGATGTCGTAGACGATGCGGCGGATGTCGTCGATGGCGCGGCTCGCCTCGCGCCGGAGCAGGCGCAGGAGCTCGGCGACCTGCTCCGAGCCGCCCGCGGCGAGGTTGGTGACGGCGTCGACGGTGAAGGCGATGCCGGCCAGGGTGGGGCCGAGCCCGTCGTGGAGCTCGCGGCGCAGCCGGCGCCGTTCCTCCTCGACCGCGCCGCGGATCGCGGCCCGCGACTGCGAGAGCTCGGCGGCGAGCGCCTCGGCCCGGCGGGTCTGGCCCAACAGACGGGCGACGAGGGCGAGGACCTCGGCGTCGGCGCGCGAGAGCTGCAGGTCCCCGGGGCGGAGGCCCACGACGAGGTCGTCCTCGGCGTGGTCGAGGGGGAAGCGACGGACGTGCGGGGTCGGGTCGCCGCTGCACGCGACGTCCGCACCGGCGGCGTGGATCGCGGCGTAGGGCAGGACCAGGGCCTCCCGGATGCGGGCGAGCACGTCGCCCGGGTCGGTCAGCGGGCCGCCCGCGACCCGCGCGGCGGCGGCGAGCGGGTCGGGGCGGCGCCCGAAGAGGAGCTCGTCGACCGTGGAGTGGAGCAGGCGCCGCAGGGGGCGATACGCCACGGCGCAGCAGCAGGCGACGATGGCCTGGACCCCCACGGCGGGGTCCGTGCCGGTCGTGAGGGCCAGCGTGCTGGCGACCGTCACGTAGAGCGCGAGGCACGCCGTCCAGGTGACGCCGACGACCGTCGCCTCGACGACGATCCCGCGGGCGTCGACGACGTCGGGACGCCGCACGCCGACCACCATGCACACCGCGGGGACCCCGAGGGCGACGAGCGTGAGGGCCTGGGTCGTCGGCGTGCCCTCGACCACGATCGACGTGGCGAAGGCGACGACGGCGGGGACGCCCAGGCCGATGACGAGCCAGACGAGCGGGCGGCGCCCGTCCGGGGTGAGCCGCTCGAAGCGCCACCACAGGTGGACGATGACGAGACCGATGACCCCCGCCGCCGCGGGCACGATCCCTGCGTGCTCGGGGACGGCGGCGGCGACGCCGGCGGCGAGGACGAGCAGCGCGCCGGCGGCGCGGTCGACGTGGCGCGAGAGCGTGCCGGGGCGGGGATAGGCGAGCACCGCGAGCGGGCCGAGGACCAGGCCGGCGGTGAGCTGGGCGGCGAGCGCGACGCCGTCGACGCCCTCGAGGGCCACGCCGACGCCGATGGTGACCGCCGCGGCGGCGAGGAGGACGGCGCCGCGCCGGACTCCGCTGCGCGCGAGGAGGACGGCGCACCCGAGCCAGACCGCCGCCATGACGACGAGGCCGACGTGGTGGACCGGGTTCATGTGCCGAAGCCGTGCTCGCGCGCCCGGATCATCGCCTCGGTCCGGTCGGTGACTTCCAGCTTCGCGAAGATGCTGGTGAGGTGGTTGCTCACGGTCTTCGGGGAGAGGTGGAGCGCCGCGGCGATGGCGGCGGTCCGCAGCCCCGAGGCCAGCCCCTCGAGGATCTCCCGCTCCCGCGCGGTCAGCTCGGGGAAGGCGTCCGGCTCGCGCGGCGGGAGGGCAGCGGGGAAGAGCTCGAGGACGCGCGCCGCGATGCCCGGCCCGAACACCAGCTGGCCCGCCGCGACCGACCGGATCGCGGCGGCGATCTCGTCCTGGTCCGCGCCCTTGAGGACGTAGCCGCGGGCCCCGGCGCGCATCGCGAGGAGGACCGTGGCGTCGTCGTCGAACATCGTCAGCATGAGCACCCGTGCGTCGGGGCATGCCGCGTGGATCGCCCGGGTCGCCTCGACGCCGCCCATCCCGGGCATGGCGATGTCCATCAGCACGACGTCGGGCCGGGTCAGCTGGGCCTCCCGCACCGCCGCCTGGCCGTCCTCGGCGACGCCGACCACCGTGAGGTCGAGCGTGCCGAGCAGGACACGCAGCCCCTCGCGGACGACGGCGTGGTCGTCGACGACGAGGACGCGGATGGTCACCCCGCTCATGATGCCGGGGCGGAGGTTCCCGCGTTCCGGGAATGCTTTCCCCTGAGTCTGGGTGGACGTGCCGGCGGGTTCGGGAACGCTCGCTCTGCCGTCCGGAAGGTCTGGTGGGCCACGCTCGGAACACAGGGCGCCTCCGCCGCGGAGGCCGCCGGGGCACGTGGAGGAGGAGCATCATGGTCGTGACCACTCGTCAGCGCATCGGGCTGGGCATCGCGCTCGCCCTGTCCGTCGCAAACCTGGCGGGCCTCGGGTCGCCGACGCCGGCGGGGGAGACCGGGCCGCCGCTCGTGGTCCTCGTCGTCGGAGCGCTGCTCGGTGTCCTGGGCATCGTCGGGTCCGTCGTCGGGTGGCGGTCCGGGAACCGCAAGGTGCTGCGCGTCGTCGCTGGCGCCGTGATCGTGATGGCGCTGCTCGCGACCCCCGCCTTCTTCTTCCCCGTGCCCGCCGGGGTCAAGGCGCTCGTCGGGGTCGTCACCCTGGTGTCGATCGCAGCCGTGGTCCTCGTGCTCTCTCCCGCCCGTGTGCCCGCCGAGGAGGTGCGGTCGTGAGCGCCCGGCGGGGAGGTGCGACGGTGCGCGCCCGCCGGCTGCGGGACCTGGTGGTCGTCGTCGGGCTCGTCCTCGCCCCGTGGTGCTGGGTCGTGGCGAACACGGCGTACATGGTCGCGATCCGCGACGGGGGGAGCGACGAGGACGGGGCCGCGTCGCTCGCGCTCGCGGCGGAATACCCGGGGCTGATGCGCGTGGCGGCCGTCGCGGTCATTCTCGGGGGCATCCTCGTGGTCCCGGCCGTCGCGGGCTTCTACCGCCTCGCGGGCGACCGGCTCGCCGTGGTCATCGGCGGCGGGCTCATGGCGGCCGGGTACATCTGCTACGGCGGGGTGGGGCCGACCACCTTGCTCCAGATCGCGATGGCCGAGCACGGCGGCCCGGTCGCCGACTTCGCCGCGGCGATCGACGCGGGTATGGCCGACCCCTGGGGGATGTGGCCGTTCCTCCTCTTCGTCCTGGGCAACCTGGGCGGGACGCTGGTGCTCGCGATCGGGCTGTGGCGTGGCCGCGTCGCACCGACCTGGGTCCCGGTCGCGCTGATGTGCTGGCCGCTGCTCCATGTGCTCGGTCTGATCTTCATGCGCAACGAGGTGCCGCAGGTGGTCGGGGCGATCATCCAGGCGGCCGGGTTCGCTGCCTGTGCGCGGCTCGTCCACCGGGCCGGCCGGGACGCGCGGCCGGGACCGTCCAGGCAGCTCGCGGCGCAGGCGCCCACGGTGGCCGGACCCGCCGTGTGAGAGGGACGGCTCGTGCGGCGAGCGAGAGCGGCCGCCCACGCCGGTCCTTCCCGGCGTGAGCGGCTCAGCCCGGCAGCACCCGGTTGCGCCCGACGCCGAGCCCCAGCACGAACTGCGCGACCGTGACCCCGGCGAGGCAGAGCAGCAGCAGGGGCCCGGGCCCGGTGAGGTCGCGCAGCACGCCGGCAAGGAGCACGCCCGCGGCGGCGGAGCCGTAGCCCACGCCCTGCGCCATCGAGGACAGCCGGCTCGCGGTCGGGTGGTCCGGCGAGCGCAGCCCCACCAGGGACATCGCGATGACGATCGAGCCGCCGGAGCCCAGGCCCACCAGCACCACCCAGAGCACGACCAGCCCGGGCGCGAGGACCAGGCCCACCATCCCGGTGATCATCAGGACGGGCATGAGCGTGGACGCGAAGCGCTGGTCGCCGCCCACCCGCATCAGCGCCGGGGCCGCGAGGTTCGAGGCGATCGCGGCGAACATGTAGAGGAAGAGGTGCCAGCCCGCCGCCACTGGGCTCACGCCGGTGTCGTGCTCCAGCGTCGGCAGCCAGTTCACCAGGGTGTAGTAGACGGTCGACTGCAGTCCCATGTACACGGCGACCTGCCAGGCCAGGCCGGAGCGCCACACCGGGGCGCCGCGGGTCGGCCGCGGCCGGTGGGTGACGACCCGCACCTCCCGCCCGGACCGCAGCCGCGGCAGCCACACCACGATCGCCAGGGCGACGAGCACGACCCACAGGCCCAGGGCCACCCGCCACGACGACGCCGCGGCGACGGGCATCGCGAACCCCGAGGCGAGGCCGGCGAACACGGACTGGACGGCGATGTACACCCCCGTCACGACGGTCAGCCGCAGCGGGAAGTCCTTCTTCACCGCCACCGGGAGCAGCACGTTGCCCACCGCGATCGAGGCGCCGATGAGCCCGGTGCCCACCCACAGCGGCGCCACGGAGCCGGGCAGCGAGCGCACCACCGTGCCCACGCCGAGCACGATCATCGCGGCGAGCACCACGCGTTCCATCCCGAACCGCTCGGCCAGCGGGTGCACCACCGGCGAGACGAGCCCGAAGCCGGCGACCGGCACGGCGGCGAGCAGCCCCAGGGCGGCGGGGGAGAGGCCGGTGTCCGCCCCCATGAGCGGCAGCACGGGCCCGACGGCGGTGATGACCGGCCGCAGGTTGGCCGCCACGAGCACGATGCCGGCGAGCAGCAGGCCGGCGCGCAGCGGACGGCCGTGGGGGGAGGAAAAACTCATCGTCCTGCTCCTGCCTCGGCGGTACCACGCCCAGGTCAGGCACCCGGGCGGCGACGGCGACGGGGCCTCCCGGGGCAGGGCGATGCTGGCGCCCAGTATGCCCCGCTTCGCGACCGCCCTCGGCCTGCCGCTCGCGGCAAGCCGCCGTAGCCTCGAAGCGACGCGAGGGAGAGCGAGAGATGACCGACCAGCTGACCACGCACCAGGCCCGGCAGGACGAGCTGCTGGGGGCGCTGCACACCGACCTCTACATCGACGGCGCCTGGCGCCCCGCCGCGAACGGCGGGCGGTTCGACGTCGAGAACCCCGCCACCGGCGAGGTGCTCACCACCGTGGCCGACGCGGGGCCCGAGGACGCCATGGCCGCCCTCGACGCCGCCCACCGCGCGCAGGTGGGCTGGGGCCGCACCCCGCCGCGCGAGCGCGGGGAGATCCTGCGCCGCGCCTTCGAGGCCATCACCGCGCGGGCCGACGACTTCGCCCTGCTCATGACCCTCGAGATGGGCAAGCCGCTCGCCGAGGCCAGGGGCGAGACCACCTACGGCGCCGAGTTCTTCCGCTGGTTCTCCGAGGAGGCCGTGCGCATCGCGGGGCGGTACAACTCCGCCACCGACGGCAAGTCCCGCGTCCTGGTCACCAAGCGGCCGGTGGGGCCCTGCGTGCTCATCACGCCGTGGAACTTCCCGCTGGCCATGGGCACCCGCAAGATCGGCCCCGCGCTCGCGGCCGGGTGCACGGTGGTGCTCAAGCCCGCCCAGCTCACCCCGCTGACGGCGTTGCTGCTCACCGAGGTGCTGGCGGAGGCCGGGGTGCCCGCCGGCGTCCTCAACCTCATCCCCACCAGCCACGCCGGCGCCACCACCGGGCCGCTGCTCAAGGACCCGCGCGCCCGCAAGCTGTCCTTCACCGGCTCCACCCCGGTGGGCCGCTCGCTGCTGGCCGACGCCTCCGAGCAGGTGCTGCGCACCTCCATGGAGCTCGGCGGCAACGCCCCCTTCCTCGTCTTCGAGGACGCCGACGTCGACGCCGCCGTCGCCGGCGCGATGGCGGCGAAGTTCCGCAACGGCGGGGAGGCGTGCACGGCGGCGAACCGGTTCCTCGTCCACGAGGCGGTCGCGGAGGAGTTCACCGCCAAGCTCGTCGAGAAGGTGCGCGGTGTCCGCATGGGCGCGGGTGTGGAGGACGGCGTGACCCTCGGCCCGCTCGTGGAGGCCAAGCAGCGCGACAAGGTCGCCGAGCTGGTCGACGACGCCGTCGCCCATGGCGCGGACGTCCTGCTCGGCGGCGAGGTGCCCGACGGGCCCGGCTGGTTCTACCCGGCCACGGTGCTGCGCGGGGCCGACGCCGACGCCCGGCTGCACCGGGAGGAGATCTTCGGCCCGGTCGTCTCCCTCACCACCTTCGCCGACGAGGCCGAGGCGGTGCGGCTGGCCAACGACACCGAGTACGGCCTGATCTCCTTCGTCTTCACCCGCAGCCTGAACCGCGGCCTGCGCATGGCCGAGGTGCTCGAGACCGGCATGCTGGGCCTGAACTCCGGGGTGATCTCCAACCCGGCCGCCCCCTTCGGTGGGGTCAAGCAGTCCGGCGTGGGGCGCGAGGGCGCTCACGAGGGCATCGAGGAGTACCTGGAGACGGTCTACGTGGGCATCGCCGACCCGCTCGCCTGACCCGCCTCCCCGCGACCAGCCTGTCCTTCCGGCTGCGACCAGCCTGCCCTCCCACCGCAGCCACGGCGGCATGGCCGCTCCGGGCGGGCTCAGCTGCCGGCGAGCGTGAGCGCGATGAGCACGAGGTTGAGCGCGGCGACGAGCAGCACGATCGCCGTCAGCGCCCACCGCACCGCCGGGCGGTTGACCGCCGCGCCCATCAGCCGTCGGTCGCTGGTCAGCGCCAGCAGCGGGACGAGCGCGAAGGGGATGCCGAAGCTGAGCACCACCTGGCTGACCACCAGCGCCCAGGTCGGCTCCACGCCCAGGCCGAGCAGCACCAGCGCCGGGACCATCGTGATCGCCCGCCGCGCCAGCAGCGGGATGTTGCGGCGCAGCAGGCCCTGCATGATCGTCGCCCCGGCGTAGCACCCGACCGACGTCGAGGCCAGGCCGGAGGCGAGCAGGCCGATGGCGAAGACCAGCCCGATGCCCGGGCCCAGGGCCGCGACGACGGCGGCGTGGGCGCCCTCGATGGTGTCGGTGCCCGGCTGGCCGCGCAGGCTCGTGGCGGCCAGCAGCAGCATCGCGACGTTGACGACCCCGGCCACGCCCAGCGCGCCGATGACGTCCCAGCGGGTGGCGCGCAGCAGGCGGACCTTGCGCTCGGGGTCCGCCGCCCGCCCGTGCCGATCCCGGGCGAGGGCGGAGTGGACGTAGATGGCGTGCGGCATGACGGTCGCGCCGAGCATGCTCGTGGCCAGCAGGACGCTGTCCGTGCCCGCGAAACGGGGGACCAGCCCGGCGGCGACGTCGCCCGGCGCCGGCGGGTCCACCACCAGGCCGGCGAGGAACCCGATCGTGATGATGACCAGCAGCCCGACGATGACCGACTCGAAGCGGCGCTGCCCGTAGCGGTCCTGCACGACCAGGATCAGCATCGACACGAGCCCGACGATCAGCCCGCCCAGCAGCAGCGGCGTGCCGAACAGCAGGTGCAACGCGATCGCCCCGCCGATGATCTCCGCCAGGTCGGTGGCCGCGGCCACCACCTCGGCCTGCGCCCAGAAGGCCAGCCGGCCGCGCCGGCCCAGCCGCTGCCCGACGAGCGCCGGCAGCGTCTGCCCGGTGACCAGGCCCAGCTTGGCCGACTGGTACTGGACGAGGACGGCCATCGCGCTCGCGGTGACGAGCACCCACACGAGCAGGTACCCGTAGCGCGCCCCGGCGGTGATGTTCGCCGCCACGTTGCCCGGATCGACGTACGCGATCGCGGCCACGAAGGCCGGCCCCAGCAGCGGCAGCACCCGCCGCGTGCCGGGCCGGGCGAGGACGTCCGACGCCATGCTTCCCCTTCCCGAAACTTCAGTGTTCGGTGAACCGAAAATTATGCCGGGGCCTAGTGAACCACACCACGGGCGCGGTGGCTCGCCGTCGTGCCCGACGTGCCCTCGCGTACCGTGAGCGCCGTGGAGAAGGATCTGACGGCGGCTAACCAGGACTACCTCAAGGTCATCTGGTCGGCGCAGGAGTGGTCCGACGACCCCGTGACCACCACGTTGCTGGCCCGCCGGATGGGCTTCTCCCCGTCCACCGTCTCCGAGGCGGTCAAGAAGCTCACCGCCGCCGGGCTGCTCACGCACGCCCGCTACGGCGCCATCGAGCTGACCGTGGCGGGCCGGGCGGCGGCGTTGGCCATGGTGCGCCGGCACCGCATCCTCGAGACGTTCCTCGTCGCCGAGCTCGGCTACGAGTGGGACGAGGTGCACGAGGAGGCCGAGGTCCTCGAGCACGCGGTCTCGGACCGGCTCATCGACGCCCTCGACGCCCGGCTGGGGCACCCGCGCCGCGACCCGCACGGGGACCCGATCCCGACCAGCGACGGCGAGGTGCCCACCCCGCCCGCCAGCCCGCTGCACCTGGTCGAGCGCGGCGCGGTGCGGGTGGCCCGCATCTCCGACACGGACCCGCAGGTGCTGCGCTACTTCGCCGAGCTGGGTGTCGCCCTCGACACCGAGCTGGTCGTCCTGGAGCGCAAGGAGTTCGCCGGCACGCTGTCGGTGCAGGTGGCCGGCCGGGAGGGCCCGCAGGAGGTGGGCCTGGCCGCCGCCGAGGCGGTGTGGGTCACCCGGTCCTGACGGCGGCCCGGGGCGCGGTCCCGACGGCGATCGGCTCGGCGGACCCGACGGCGCTCTGGGGCGCCCGGTCCGGGCGGCGAGCTCGCCGGACCCGCGCCTGCCGGCTCAGTGGCCGGTAAAACCCTCCATCGAGCGGTGCACCCCGAAGGCGCGGGCCATACGGTCCCACGCGCGCGGGGGCAGCAGCCCGCGGGCGGCGCGGGCCACGTGCACGGTGGCCGGGGTGATGACGTGCGGGCGGCCGGCGAGCATCGCCCGCCACGCCCGGTCCACCGCCCGCTCGGGGCTCAGCGTCGGGGTGAGCAGGATCGGCCGGATGCCGGCGAACATCCCGGTGTCCACGTAGGACGGGCTGAACGTCGTCACCGCCACGTGGGCGTGGCCGGCCTGCTCGAGCTCCAGGCGCACGGTGTCCGACCAGGTCAGCAGGGCCGCCTTGCTCGCGGCGTAGACGCTCATGCGGGGGTTGGGCACCAGCCCCGCGGCCGAGGCGACGTTGAGGATCCGCTTGGGCCGGCCGGCGTCGGCGATCATCGCCGGCAGCAGGCGGCTGACCAGCCGCATCGGTGCGGCGGTGTTCACCCGCAGGGTGTGCGCGGCCTCGGCGGGCGCCTGGTCCCAGAAGTACCCGCTCGAGGTGATCACGCCGGCGTTGTTGACGAGCACGTCCACCGTGCCGAGGTCGTCGAGCACCGCGCGAGCGGCGGCGTCGAGGGCGGCGGCGTCGGCGAGGTCGACGACGTCGGTGCGCACCCGCAGCCCCGGCCGGGCGATCGCGGTCGCCACCTCGCCCAGGCCGGCGGCGTCGCGGCCCCACAGCACGACGGCGGCGGCGCCCGCCGCGGCGGCCCGCTCGGCGAAGAGCCGGCCCATCCCGCGGGTGGCGCCGGTGACCAGGACGCGCGCGCCGCGCACGGTGGCACTCATCGAAGCTCCTTCTGTGTCGTCGTCCGCCGCCTCGGGCAGCGGTTCAGTATCGCGGTCCCGACGGGCCGGCGTCAGATCCAGCTGGGCAGCCACGTGCGCAGCCGCCAGGCGTCGTAGGAGATCGTCTGACCGGTCCAGATCGGCCAGAAGAACACCGCGGCGACGACGGCGAGCCCCACGACCACGCCCCACAGCAGCCAGGCGCGCGGGGTGGGCCGGAGGGCGCCGTCGTCGCTGACGAACCGAGCGAGGCGCGAGGGCGCCGGGGTGACGCCGGGCTCGGGCGCCCGGGGGGCGTCCGGCTCGCCCGCCTCGGGGGCGTCCGGTTCGCCCGCCTCGGGGGCGTGCGGTTCGCCCGCCTCGGGGGCGTCCGGTTCGCCCGCCTCGGGGGCGTGCGGTTCGCCCGCCTCGGGGGCGTCCGGTTCGCCCGCCCCGGCGCCCTGGGGCGAGGCGACCGCGGGCTCGCCGTCCTCGGGCGCGGCCGCACCGTCGGGCCCGACGGCGGCGCCCCGGCGCCGGGGCAGCGGCACCTCCCGCGGCAGGCGCACGATGCCCATCGCCCAACCGAGCACGAACGTCAGGCACAGCGCCACGTAGGGCACGAACGCCACGGCGTAGAAGGTGAAGATCGTGCGGTGGGCGTAGCCCAGCCACGGCACGTACATCGCGCCGTAGCCGGCGAGGATGAGCCAGGCGCGCCAGTCCCGGCCGCGCACGGCGAGGTAGATCAGCACGAGCAGCGCCGCCGCGCCCAGCCACCAGATGATCGGGTTGCCCAGGGCGAGCACCGCCTCCACGCACCGCTTGCCGCCGCACGCCGCCGGCGGCGGCGCCGGGTCGGGCCAGTACATCGACGTCGGCCGCAGCTGCAGCAGCCAGCCCGCCGGCTGGGACTGGTAGGCGTGCTTGGACTCGAGGTTGTTGTGGAACTGCCACATCGCCAGGTGGTACTCCCACCAGGAGTTCAGCGCGTCGGGCAGCCAGCCCCGGGGGACCGGCGCCCCGCTCGCGCGCAGCTCGGCGGCCCACTGGCGGCGGTAGGAGTCGGGGTGGGTGAACCACGAGAACCACGTGGCGAGGTAGGTCAGCGCCGCGACCGGCACGAGCGCGACGAAGGCGGGCACGCCGCCGCGCAGCACGCCCGCGCCCAGCCAGGGCCGCACGCCCACCGCCCGGCGGGCGCAGGTGTCCCACACGAAGACCATGACGCCGAAGACCGCCACCGCGTAGATGCCCGACCACTTCACCCCGCAGGCCAGGCCCAGGGCGACGCCGGCGCCGACCAGCCACCAGCGCACCCCCAGGCGCGGCCCCAGCCCGTCGCCGGGCGGCCCCGCCGGCTGCGCGGCCAGGCGCCCGGCCAGCCGGGCCCGGGACCAGTCGCGGTCCCGCAGGACGCACCACAGCCCGACGAGCACCCAGACCATCACGAAGATGTCGAGGAGGGAGGTGCGCGACTCGGTCAGGTGCAGGCCGTCGACGGCGAGGAGCAGCCCCGCCGTCGTGCCGAGCAGGGCCGAGCCGAAGAGCCGGGTCGCCATCCGGGCGAGGAGGAGCACCGACAGCGTGCCGACCACGGCGGCGGCGACCCGCCAGCCGGCGCCGTTGTCGGCGCCGAAGAGCTTGATGCCGGCGGCGATCATCCACTTGCCCACCGAGGGGTGGACGACGTAGTCCGCGCGGGTGGACAGGCCGGAGTAGTCCCCGCGCGCGAAGCCGGGGTTGGCGTTCTCCGCCCACTCACCCTCGTAGCCGAGGACGAGCAGGGAGTAGGCCTGCTTGACGTAGTAGGTCTCGTCGAAGATGAGTCGGTTGGGGTGGTTGAGGTCGACCAGGCGCATCACGCCCGCCAGCACGGTGACGAGCACCGGCCCGAGCCAGCCCCACAGCGCCGCCGTCGGGTCGAGCCGAGCGCCGAGGGCGCGCAGGCCGAGCCGGCCCCGCAGCTCGTTCTCGCGGTCGACGGCCGAGGCCGGCGCGGCGGGAACCGTGGACACCACGGGCTGTTCGGGCGCGGCGGGAGGGGTGGACGCCGCGGGGTGTTCGGGCGCGGCGGGGGCGGTGGACGCCGCGGGGTGTTCGGGTGCGGCCGGAGCCGCCGCAGGCGCCCCGGGCTCGGGCGCCGCCGCGCTCTCGCGCAGGCTGCGGCGCAGGACGGTCCGGGCGCCGGGCCGGGCCCCGGGGTCGCGGTCGGCGTCCCCCTGGCGCGCCGCTGCCGGCTCCTGCGCGGCGCCGGGGTCGCGCACGGTGTCCGGTTCGGGCGCGGTGCCGGGCTCGGGCGTCACGCGGGGCAGTCTAGGCGGCGCGCCTGGAGCGCCTCGGCGGCACCGTCGCGAGAGGCCGGCGCCGCCCTGGAGGTCACCCTCGCGGCGGGGTCGGTAGGGGCGCCGCCCCCACCGACCCCGCGGCCACGCCCGCCCGGGCCCGCAACCTCCATCGGACGGCTTGCCCCTTGCGCGTCGGCCCGGTGACGCTGAGGTGTCGCAGCGTCGCGTGGAGGGGGCCGAGCCATGGCAGCAGCGAGACGGCGCCGTCGTGCGCCCCGGACCCGGACCGTGACCGCCCTGCTCCTCGCGGTGCCGCTCGCTCTCGCCGGCCTGCTCGCCGGGCCGGCCCGCGCCGCCAGCGCGGAGGGCGAGTACATCGTCGTCCTCTCCCACGCCGACGCCGACAGCGTGCCCGCGCTCGCCGAGGCGCAGAGCCGGCAGTACGGCGTCCGGCCGGCGGAGGAGTTCCGCAGCGCCCTCAAGGGCTACGCCGCGACCATGACCGCCGCGGAGGCCGCCCGCCTGCGCCAGGACCCGGCGGTCGCGTTCGTCTCACCGAACCGCACGTGGCGCCTGCCCGCCGAGGCCCGCGCCGTGCCCGCGGCGCAGACCGTGCCCACCCAGGTGCTGCGCATCGGCTCCGACCGCTCGAGCACGCGCGCCGGCAACGGCAGCGGCGCCGTCGGGATCAACATCGCCGTCATCGACTCCGGCGTGGACGCGGGGCACCCCGACCTCGACGTGCGCGGCGGGGTGGACTGCTCCAGCGGCTCCCTCCAGGTGCCCGGCAACGCGCTCAGCGACACCATCGGGCACGGCACGATGGTCGCCGGCGTGGCCGCGGCCAAGGACAACGCCATCGGGGTCGTCGGCACCGCCCCGGGGGCGCGGGTGTGGTCCGCCCGGGTCGTGGACTCGGCCGGCATGATCAGCCGCGCGGCCCTCGTGTGCGCCATCGACTGGGTGACCTCCACCCGCACCGACGCCGACCCGAACAACGACATCGCCGTGGCGAACATGTCCATCGCCGGGCCCGGCGCCGACGACGGCCAGTGCGGCAACGCCGACGGCGACGCCGTGCACGTCGCCGTGTGCGGCTCGGTGAAGGCCGGGGTGGCCTACGTCGTCGCCGCCGGCAACGCGACGAGCGACGTCGCGGGGACGATGCCCGCCGCCTACCGCGAGGTGCTCACCGTGACCGCCATGGCCGACCTGGACGGCCGTCCCGGCGGGTTGTCGAAGACCACGACGTGCGGGTCCGCCCCGCTGCCGGCTGGGACCAAGGACGACGTCGCCGCGCCCTTCTCCAACTACGCGACCGGGGCCAACACCGGGCACACGATCGCCGCGCCGGGGGTGTGCATCACCTCCACCGCGCCGGGCGGGACCTACCGCGCCGGCTCGGGCACGAGCTTCGCCAGTCCGGCGGTGACCGGCGTCGTCGCGCTGTGCCTGAGCACCGGGCGGTGCCCGGCCGGCAACCCGCGGGCCACCGTCGAGCAGCGGAGCGCGACGTACAACCGCACCGAGCCGGGCTTCGGCTTCACCGGCGACCCGCTGCGCCCGACCAACGGCCGCTACTACGGCTACCTGGTGGCGGGCTCGGTGTTCTGAGGTCCGGCGCCCTCGCGCCGGCCTCCACGCCGGGGCCGTGGGGGAGACTGGTGGGGTGACCCACGACGACGCCCCCCGGCCCCCGCTGCCCGACGAGCCGGACGAGGGCACCGGCGAGGCGGCGGCGATGACGCCGGGCGTCATCCTGCTCGCGGCCACCCCGATCGGCGACGCCGCCGACGCGCCGCCGCGGCTGCGCCGCGCCCTGGCCGAGGCCGACGTCGTCGCCGCGGAGGACACCCGCCGCCTGCGCGCGCTGGCCGGCCGGCTCGGGGTGCACGTGACCGGCCGGCTGCTGAGCTTCCACGAGCACAACGAGCACGACCGGGCGCCCGAGCTCGTGCGCGCGGCGCAGGACGGCGCCCGCGTCCTCGTCGTCTCCGACGCCGGCATGCCGGCGGTGTCCGACCCGGGCTACCGCCTCGTGCGGGCGGCCACCGACGCCGGCGTGCGGGTGAGCGTGGCGCCGGGCCCGTCCGCGGTGCTCACCGCGCTGGCGCTGTCGGGCCTGGCCACCGACCGGTTCTGCTTCGAGGGCTTCGTGGCGCGCCGGGCCGGGGACCGCGCCCGCGCGCTGGCCGGCCTGGCCCAGGAGCCGCGCACGATGATCTTCTTCGAGTCCCCGCACCGGCTGGCCGGGACGCTGGCCGACATGGCGCAGGCCTTCGGCGCCGACCGGGCGGCCGCGGTGTGCCGGGAGCTGACCAAGACCTACGAGGAGGTCCGCCGCGGCCCGCTCGCCGAGCTGGTCGCCTGGGCGCAGGACGGCGTGCGGGGCGAGATCACCGTCGTCGTCGCCGGCGCCCCGCCGGTGGCCGCGCGCGCGGAGGACCACGTGGAGGAGGTGCTCGCGCTCGCCGACGGCGGCGCCCGGCTCAAGGACGCCGCGGCCGCCGTCGCGGCGCAGACCGGCCTGGGCAAGCGCGAGCTCTACCAGGCGGCCCTGGCCCGGAAGAGCTGACCCCCGCAGCCACCCCGCCAGTCCGGCCGCGGCCGCCCTGCCATTCCGGCCGCGGCCAGGATGGCGGACTGGCCGCGCGGGGTCAGGACAGGCCGGACTCCGCCAGCTCCACCCCCGCGGCCGTCAGCTGTTCGCGCGCCTTGGCGCCCAGCTCGGGGCTGACCGGCACGGTCAGGTCGGTGAGCACCCGGGTGGCCAGGCCGAGCTTGTTGGCGTCCAGCGCCGTCTCCTTGACGCAGTGGGACTCCACGAGCCCGACGACGTCGACCTCGGCGATGTCGCCCTCGCGGAGGATCTGCGCGAGGGTGCGCCCGTCGGCGTCGACCCCCTCGAACCCCGAGTAGGCAGCGGCGTACATGCCCTTCTTCACCGAGGCGTCGAACGTCTGGTCGGCCAGCGCGGGGTGCAGCTCGGCCTCGGCGGTGCCGGCCACGCCGTGCGGCGGCCAGGTGTCCACGAAGTCCGGGGTCTCCGAGAAGTGCTCGCCCGGGTCGATGTGCCAGTCCTGGGTGGTGACCACCATGGCGTAGTCCGCGCGCCGCTCCGCCGCGTAACGCGCCACCCGCTCGGAGACGGCGTTGGCGCCGGGGGAGGGCAGCGCCCCGCCCTCGCAGAAGGTCGGCTGCACGTCGACGAGGATGAGCGCCCGCCGGCGCTCTCCCGCTTGCTGGGTCACGTCGTACTCCTCCTCGGTGGGGTCGCCGGCGGCGACGAGATCTGCCGCCATTGTCGCAGGCGGGCGATGCCCGGAAAATCGCTTCCCCGCAGGCACTCCCAGGCCGCACAATCGGGGCCGGTCCGAATCCCGGGCCGTCATCGGTCCCCACCCGGACCGGCCCGGTGCCGGGCCGCCACGGGGCCCACCCAGATCGGCCCGCGTGCCGTGTCGAGATCGGCCCGCGCCGCTCGACGCATGCACGGACCCATTCCCGACGCCGGAGGCCCCGCATGACCGAGACCACCACGCCCGCCCCGATCCTCGCCCCGCCCGAGCGGCTCGCGCCCGAGAGCCGCCTCGTCATCACCCTGCTGCTCGTCTCCGCGTTCGTCGTCATCCTCAACGAGACGATCATGGGCGTGGCGCTGCCGCGGATCATGGCGGACCTGGGGATCGAGCCCAGCGCCGGGCAGTGGCTGACGACGGCGTTCATGCTCACCATGGCGGTGGTCATCCCGGTCACCGGGTACCTGCTCCAGCGACTGGCCACGCGGCCGGTCTTCGCCGCCGCGATGATCCTGTTCTCCCTCGGCACGCTGCTGTGCGCGCTCGCCCCGGGCTTCGCCGCGCTCGTCGTGGGCCGGGTGGTGCAGGCCAGCGGCACGGCGATCATGATGCCGCTGCTCATGACCACGGTGATGACCCTCGTCCCGCCCGCCCTGCGCGGACGGACCATGGGCAACATCTCCATCGTCATGTCCGTGGCGCCCGCGCTGGGCCCGACCATCTCCGGGCTCATCCTCAGCGTGCTGCCCTGGCGCGCGATGTTCTGGCTCGTCCTGCCCATCGCGCTGGCCGCGCTGGCCCTGGGCCTGGCCCGGGTGCGCAACGTCTCCACCCCACGCCCGGGTACGATCGACGTCGCCTCGGTCGCGCTCTCCGCGCTCGCGTTCGGCGGGCTGGTCTACGGGCTCAGCGCCTTCGGGACAGGCGGCGCCGGCGCCGCCGCGTGGGTGCCGCTCGCAGGCGGCGCCGCGGCGCTGGTCGCGTTCGTGCTGCGGCAGCTGGCCCTGCAGCGCCGGGACGCCGCACTGCTCGACCTGCGCACGTTCGCCGCGCCGCAGTTCGCCGTGTCCGTCGGGCTCATGGCCCTGCTGACGATGGCGCTGTTCGGCACGATCATCCTGCTGCCCATCTACACCCAGAACGTGCTCGGCCTGGAGCCGCTGACCACCGGCCTGCTCCTGCTGCCGGGCGGCCTGCTCATGGGCCTTTTGGGGCCGGTGGTCGGCCGGGCCTACGACCGGCGCGGCCCGACCGTGCTGGTCGTGCCCGGGGCGCTGGTCGTCAGCGCGGTGCTGTGGTCGCTGACCCGGCTGGGCACGGACACCCCCGTCGCCGCCGTCCTCGCCGCGCACCTGGGTCTGTGCCTCGGGCTGGCCCTGCTGTTCACCCCGCTGTTCACCACGGCGCTGGGCTCGGTGCGCCCGGCCCTGTACTCCCACGGCAGCGCCATCCTCGGCACCGCCCAGCAGCTCGCCGGGGCCGCCGGCATCGCCCTGTTCGTCGTCGTCATGTCCACCCGGGCGGCGGCGCTGGCGGGCACGACGGCGAGCGACGCCGCCGCCCTCGCCGGCGGCGTCCGGGCCGCGTTCCTGTGCGGGGCGGTGCTCTCCCTGCTGGTCGTCGTGGCGGCGTGCTTCGTCCGCCGGCCGGAGCCGGGCGCCGAGCCACAGGGCTGAGCCGCGCGCGGGCCCCCGGTGGGCAGGTCCGCAGCTCACCGTGGGCCCGCGCCACCGCCCGCCCGGGCGAGCAGGTCGAGCACGTCTTCGCGGACCGGGCCGACCGGGACGTCGGCGACGAGGGAGTCCTCGTGCTCGCACCGCGCGGCCGTCTCGGCGGTGACGTCCCGCCCGCACGCCGGGCAGGCCGTCACCCAGCTGAGGTGCACCCGGTGACGGGCACGCCCCAGCGGCCCGGCGGTGATGACGTTGCCGAACCAGTACACCGCGACCGTCGCGGAACCCACGGCCTGGGCCAGATGCCGGGGGCCGCTGTCGTTGCCGAGGAGGACGTCCGCCTCGGCGAGCAGGCCCGTGAGGCCGGCCAGGGTGAGCCGGCCGGCGCGGGAGGTCACCAGCGACCTCGCGGCGGGCGGCACCGCGGACCGGGCCCGGTCGACGATCTCCTCCGCCGCGGCCGTGTCGCCGGACGCCCCGACCACGACCACCTGCGCCCCGGCGCCGGCGGCCGCCGCGGCGACCTCCGCGAAGCGGTTCGCGGGCCAGCGGCGGCGGGCGTCGGTGGCGCCGGGGTGGACGGCGAGCAGCGCCCGGGCCTCCGGCGCCCGCACCGCCCGGCCGCCCTCGCGCTCGGCCGGCGTGACCACCACGCGCGGCTCGAGCACCACCGGCGGCGCCCCGGCCAGCCCGACCACCTCCAGCGCGCGCAGCACCTCGTGCTGGTAGAGCCGGTAGGGGATCGTCCGTTCCAGGGCCGCGGCGTCCGGGGTGCGCGTGCCCACCGTGTGCCGGGCGCCCAGCCGGAGCAGGAACGGGTTGGAGAACCGACCGCCGCCATGCACCTGCACGGCGAGGTCGAACCGCCGCGCCGCCAGCCGCTCCAGGAAGCGGGCCGTGCCGGGCCGGTCCTCCTCGTGCCCGGCGGCCTCGCGGACCCCGCGGGCGAGCGGCAGCACGACCACCTCCGCCACCGGGCCGGGCCGGCCGGCGAGCAGGTCCGAGTGCAGCGGCGTGCCGAGCAGCGTGATCCGGGCCGCCGGGTAGGCCACGACCAGCGCCTCGACCGCCGGCAGCGCGTACAGCAGGTCCCCCAGCCCACCCCCGCGCAGGACGGCGATCTGCTCGACGTCCTCGAAGCGCGGCGCGAGCGGGCCGATGGCGAGGGACGTGGTCGCGGTCGTGGGGGCCACCATCGCTGCTCCTCCCTGCATGCCGCCGGCCGGTCGGAGCCGCGGCGCTGCACGGACCGGTGCGGCCCTTCCTAGCTGGGCCCGGCGGGCCGGGCAACCGGTGATGACGGGGGCGCGGCGGACGCATCCGGCGGGCGCCGTCCCGGCGGGTTTTCTCGGCGGGTTCTCTCTCGGCGGGTTCCCTCCCGGCGGGCGGGCGCCGCGGGATCGTGTTTCCCTGCTGACGTCGTACTCCTGCGCCGGGAGGGCCGATGAGCAGCTTCCGCAGCCCCGAGGACGCCGCCGGTCTGGCCGAGCGGCTCCGCCGGGCCGCGCCGCGGGTCGCGGTCGTCGGCGACCTCATCCTCGACGGGTGGTGGACCGGCCACGCCGGGCGCATCACCCGGGAGGCGCCGGCCCCCGTCGTGCAGGTCTCCGGACGGCGCCACGCCCCGGGCGGCGCGGCCAACACCGCGATGAACCTCGCCGCCCTCGGCGCCCGGGTGCGCCTCGCCGGCGTCGTCGGCGACGACGAGGCCGGCCGCCGGCTGCTCGGCCTGCTGCGCGCCGTCGGGGTCGACCTCGCCGCGGTGGTCGTCGCCGCCGGCGTGGCGACGACGGCGAAGACCCGGATCGTCGCCGACGACCAGGTGCTCCTGCGGGTCGACGACGCCCCCGGCCCGGGGTACCCGCCGGCGGTGCGCGACGCGCTGGCCCGGGCGGCGCTCGCGGCCACCCGCGACGTCGCCGCCGAGGTGGTGTGCGACTACGGCGCCGGCGCCCTCGCCGACCCCGTCCGTGCCGCGCTCACCGCCCGGACCCGCCGCCCGCCGCTGACCGTCGTCGACGCCCACGACCCGCGGCCCTGGGCCGCCCTGCACCCGGCCGTCGCCACGCCGAACGCCGAGGAGCTCGCGACGCTGATCGGCGGCCCGCTGGGCGTCGACCGGGTGGCCGAGGTGGTCGCCCGCGCCGCGGAGATCCTCGCCGCCAGCGGGGCCGAGGCTGTTGTGGTCACCCTCGACCGCGACGGCACGGTCGTGCTCACGCCCGACGCCGCGCCCCGCCGGACCGTGGCCCAGCCGGTGCCCGAGGCCCAGGCGTCCGGCGCCGGGGACACCTTCGTCGCCGGGCTCACCGTGGCCCTCGCCGCCGGGCTGCCCCTGGCCCCGGCCGCGGACGTCGCCCAGGCGGCGGCCGACGTCGTCGTCCGCCAGGCGGGCACGACGGTGTGCACCAGCGACGAGCTGGCCGCCCGGCTGGGCGCCCGCCGCGCGAAGACCCTCGCCGAGGACGAGCTGGTCGCCCGCGTCGCCGCCGACCGCGCGGCCGGGCGCCGCGTCGTGCTCACCAACGGCTGTTTCGACGTCCTCCACCGCGGGCACACCCGCTGCCTCGAGCAGGCCAAGGACCTCGGCGACGTCCTCGTCGTCGCCATCAACGGCGACGAGTCGGTGCGCCGGCTCAAGGGGCCCGGCCGGCCCATCAACCCCGCGGCCGACCGCGCGGCCGTCCTCGCCGCGCTCGGCTGCGTGGACTACGTCACCGTCTTCGACACCGACACCCCGATCCCGCTCATCGAGCGCATCCGCCCCGACGTGTACGCCAAGGGCGGGGACTACACCCCCGAGATGCTCGCCGAGACCGGGCCGGTGCGGGCCTACGGCGGCGCGGTCCGCATGCTCGACTACGTCGCCGAGCACTCCACCACCGCCGTCGTCGAGCGCATCCGGCAGCCGGCCGGGGAGGGATGACGTGACGTCGGGGAGCGACAGGTGGCGCCGGGGGAGCCGGACGACGCCGTCCTGACGGGCGAAGCTGGTGACCGGCCCGACAGCCGCCTCGCGGCGGACGGCCGCTCGTAGCGGCTCTGGGTGAGGCCCGGGGGCATGAACCGGGCCGGTCGCTGGGCACAACGGGCCGGCGTCGCCGCGCATTCCGGCCCCTGCCGGTGAACCGGCTCACCTCGGCAGGCGCCCACCTCGGCCGACGCCCGCTCGGCCGGCGCCGCCCGGCCGCCCGCACGCGGCGCGTGGTGCCGCGGCAACTAGGCTGGCGCCATGACCCGCATCCTTTCCGCCGTGGCGTGGCCGTATGCCAACGGGCCGCGTCACATCGGCCACGTGGCCGGCTTCGGTGTGCCCTCCGACGTCTTCAGCCGCTACATGCGCATGGCCGGCCACGACGTCCTGATGGTCTCGGGCACCGACGAGCACGGCACGCCGATCCTCGTGGCGGCGGACGCGCTGGGCTACACCGCCAAGGAGTTCGCGGACCAGAACAACCGGCTCATCGTCGAGGACCTGGTGGCGCTGGGGCTGAGCTATGACCTGTTCACCCGCACCACCACCCGCAACCACTACGCCGTCGTGCAGGAGATGTTCCGCACGGTGCGCGACAACGGGTACATGGTCGAGCAGACGATGCTCTCCGCGATCAGCCCCTCCACCGGCCGCACCCTGCCGGACCGCTACATCGAGGGCACCTGCCCGATCTGCGGCTACCACGACGCCCGCGGCGACCAGTGCGACAACTGCGGCAACCAGCTCGACCCGGTCGACCTCATCGACCCGCGCAGCAAGATCAACGGCGAGGTGCCCCAGTTCGTCGAGACCACCCACTACTTCCTCGACCTGCCCGCGCTGGCCGAGGCCCTGGGCAAGTGGCTGGACGGGCGGGCCGCGTCGGGCACCTGGCGCCCCAACGTCATCAAGTTCAGCCAGCACCTGCTCGAGGACATCAAGCCGCGGGCGATGACCCGCGACATCGACTGGGGCATCCCGGTGCCCGGCTGGGAGGACCAGCCCACCAAGCGGCTGTACGTCTGGTTCGACGCCGTCGTCGGCTACCTCTCCGCCTCCATCGAGTGGGCCCGCCGCACCGGCGACCCCGACGCCTGGCGGCAGTGGTGGAACGACCCCGAGGCGCTGTCCTACTACTTCATGGGCAAGGACAACATCGTCTTCCACTCCCAAATCTGGCCCGCGGAGCTGCTCGGCTACAACGGCGAGGGGGCCCGGGGCGGGGCGCCGGGGACGTACGGCACGCTCAACCTGCCCACCGAGGTGGTCTCCTCGGAGTTCCTCACCATGGAGGGCAAGCAGTTCTCCTCCTCCCGCGGGGTGGTCATCTACGTGCGCGACGTGCTCTCGCGCTACCAGCCCGACGCGCTGCGCTACTTCATCTCCGCGGCCGGCCCGGAGACCCAGGACTCCGACTTCACCTGGGCGGAGTTCGTCCGGCGCACCAACGGCGAGCTCGTCGCCGGCTGGGGCAACCTCGTCAACCGCACGGCGGCGATGATCGCGAAGAACGTCGGCGAGATCCCAGCCCCGGGCGAGCTCGAGCCGATCGACGTGGAGCTGCAGGGCACGATCCGCGACGGCTTCGCCACGGTGGGCGGGCTCATCGAGGGCCACCACCAGCGCGCCGCCCTGGCCGAGGCCATGCGCCTGGTGGGGGAGGCCAACACCTACGTCACCCGCACCGAGCCGTTCAAGCTCAAGGCCCCCGAGCAGCGCGCGCGCCTGGCCACGGTGCTGCACACCCTCGCCCAGGCCGTCTCCGACCTCAACGTCATGCTCAGCCCGTTCCTGCCGCACTCGGCCAACGCCGTCGACGCGGTCCTGGGCGGCAGCGGCGACGTCGCGCCCATGCCCCGCATCGAGGAGGTCGAGGACCTCGACGGCGGCGCCCCCTACCCGGTCATCACCGGCGACTACGGCCGCGGCGGCGAGGGCACGCTGCCGGCCTGGGGGCCGCGGCCGGTGACGGTCGGGGCGCCGGTGGCCAAGCCGACGCCGATCTTCACCAAGCTCGACGAGGACGTCGTCGACAGCGAGCTCGCCCGGCTGCGGGCCGAGGGCTGATGGCGAAGAAGACCAAGCGCCGCGGCTGGCCCGAGGCGCCCGCGCCGCTGCCCGCGCCCGTGGTGGACAACCACGCCCACTTCCCGCTGCTCGGCGAGGACGGCGCCCCGCTGCTCGACGACGACGTCGCCCTGCCGCCGGGCGAGGCGCCGCTGAGCACCGCCGAGCAGCTGGCGCGCGCCGCGGCGGTCGGCGTGGAGCGGATGATCACCGTCGGGTGCGACGTGCCGTCCCTGGCCGGCACGCTGGCGCTGGCCCACGCCCACCGCGAGCTGGCCGCCGGGCTGGCCATCCACCCCAACGAGGCGCCGCTGCACGCCGGCGTGCGCGAGGTCGGCCCCGACGGCCTCGAGCCGCACGTGCGCGCCCACCACCGCATCAGCCTGGACGAGGCCGTCGCGCACGTCGCCGACCTGGCCCGCGACCCGCGAGTGGTCGTCATCGGCGAGACCGGCCTGGACTTCTTCCGCACCGGCGAGGAGGGCAAGGCCTCCCAGCTGCGCGCCTTCCGGGACCACATCGCCCTCGCCAAGGAGCTGGGCAAGCCGCTGCAGATCCACGACCGCGACGCCCACGCCGAGGTGGTGGCCACGCTCCTGGCCGACGGCGCCCCCGAGCGCACCGTCTTCCACTGCTTCTCCGGCGACGCCGAGCTCGCGCGCACCTGCGCCCAGCACGGCTGGTACGCCTCCTTCGCCGGGCCGGTGACCTTCAAGGCCAACCACGACCTGCGGGCCGCGCTGCGCGAGCTGCCGCCCGAGCTCGTCCTCGTCGAGACCGACGCGCCCTACCTCACCCCGGCGCCGCACCGGGGCCGCCCCAACGCCTCCTACGTGCTGCCGCTGACCGTGCAGGCGGTCGCCGAGCAGCTGGGCCGGGGCCTGGCCGAGACGTGCACCACGCTGACGGCGACGACGGACGCCGTCTACGGCACCTGGTAGGGCGCTTCCCCGCGGCCACCCGCCACTGTGGCTGCGACCACCCTGGCATTCCCGCTGCGACCACCCTGGCATTCCGGCTGTAGCCGGGCCGTCATTCTGGCTGCGCGGGTTCCCGCCCGGACACGGCGGGAACGGCAGCTCGCCGGCGGGCCGCCGTGGCCCGAAACCAGCGGGCGGCCGTGCGTCCTGCGGTGCCGCGCGTGCAGCGTGATCCACAACACCTGTTGCGGCAGTTTTGCGCGAGGTTACGAATCGGTTACGGTCACTCCCGGAATCGAACCCTCCGATCGGCAGGACTGCTTCTCGTGGCACGACACACCGCTGGGCGACACGGCGCGCCCCACACCGCTCCGGCGCCCGTGGCGGGCCCGCCCGCCCCCGGTTCGCGTCGTGCGCTGCGCGAGGCCGCACAGGGCGCCGAGCGGGGCTCCGCCAGCTTCGGGCTGCCGACCCCGGCGGTGCACACCCTGCGCGCCGGCGTGCTCGGCGCGGTGGTCGTGGGCACCGGCGCCTTCGCCCTCACCCAGGGCCCCGACCTGCCCGCCGCGGACATCAGCGCCGACGCCGGCACCCTCGCCATGCGCTCGGGCGACGTCGCCTCCCGCTCCCAGGTGGACGGCCGCGCCGCGCTCGCCGCCCAGGGCGCGCGCACCTTCACCGCGACCGTCGACGGCGAGGATCACGAGGTCATCTCCGCGGCCACCACCCTGGGCCAGGCCTTCGCCGAGGCCGGGATCGTGGTCGGCGCCGACGACGTCGTCTCCGCCCCGCTCTCCGGGCAGGTGCCCGACGGCGGCACGGTCACCGTGACCCGGGTGGTCGCCGAGCACGTGACCGAGGAGACGCTCGACAAGTTCGCCACGGTGGAGAAGCAGGACGCCTCCCTGCCCGAGGGGGAGCGGAAGGTCCAGACCGCCGGCATCGACGGCGTGGCCACCCACACCTACGTCGTGAAGAAGGCCGGCGACAAGGAGGTCTCCCGCGAGCTCGTCGCCTCGGTCGTCGCCACCGTCAAGGTCGACGAGGTCGTCCTCGTGGGCACCAAGAAGGCCGCCCCGGCGCCGGCCGCGGGGCTCGCCGTCTCCGGCGACGCGCGCGCCATCGGCCGCCAGCTCGCCGCGGCGCGTGGCTGGGGCGCGGACCAGTTCTCCTGCCTCGACTCCCTGTGGACCAAGGAGTCGAACTGGAACGTCTACGCGGACAACCCCACCTCCAGCGCCTACGGCATCCCGCAGGCGCTGCCCGGCTCGAAGATGGCCTCCGCCGGCGCCGACTGGGCCACCAACCCGGCCACCCAGATCACCTGGGGCCTCAACTACATCGCCGGCCGGTACGGGACGCCGTGCAGCGCGTGGTCCCACTCCAAGGCCGTCAACTGGTACTGACCGGTCGCGACGCGGCACGTCCGGTGAGATGCCGCACCGCCCGGACGTGACGCGTCCCACGGCGAGTCGCCCGGACGTGAAGCGTCCCTCGCGGGGCCGACCCGGCGTCGCCGAACCGTCGCTGGCGCGGACGTGACGCGTCTCGCCGTGCCGGTGGCGCCCGGGGGCAGTGGCCCCGTCTGGCGAGCGACACGCCGGTCCGCCACGCCGAACTTTGAAGACTGACGGTCTCGGGGCCCCCGCGGGGCCCCGCCCGCACGACGACGGCGCGTTTCTGGCGCGCTCGTGCGGATCCCCGGACCGGTCGGCACGTCGCAGGGGGTCGTGCCGACCGGTCCGGCAGTGGTGTTGAGTCGATTGGCGGCCACTCGACACGCCTGGACGGCAGGTCACGATTCGATTACGGTTTTCGAATCGGTCCACCCCGGACCGGTGGGCGTTGCGCGTCCACAACCGTCAGCCGGATCAGACCGGCCGTCGTGCCGCTCCGCGGGCGGCGGGTCCTCCCCGTCGCGACGGCGCTCTGTGCCCGGGTCCCGCGTCAAAGGAACCTCGTGACCGCGAACCACAGCACCTCCTCCCTCCCCGCCGTGGGCGCCGCTCCGACGTCCGACCCCACCCGCAAGAAGTTCCGCCTCCGCTGGCTCGCGCTGGGCATCGTCCCGGTGCTCGTCCTCGGTGGTGCGGCCACCGCCCAGGCGCACAAGAGCGTCGAGCTGGAGATCAACGGCCAGCGCCACACCCTGTCCACCTTCGCCGGCTCGGTCGACGGCCTGCTCGCCGAGCAGGGCATCACCGTCGGCGACCACGACCTCCTCGCCCCCGGCGGCGACACCGCCCTGAAGGACGGGACCGACGTCGTCGTGCGCACCGGCCGCGAGGTCGCCGTGACCGTCGGCGGCCAGGAGCAGAAGGTCTGGACCACCGCCCTGACCAGCGGCGAGGTCGTCGCCAGCCTGGCCGACTCCGGCCGCGACGTCTTCGTCGCCGCCTCCCGGTCCCTCGAGGACGGGCGCCAGCCGCTCGACATGCCCCTCGTGGTCGACGGCCCGGTCGACGTCGTCGCCGACGGCAACACCAACCGCGTGCAGCTCGAGGGCACCGCCTACGTCACCGACGCGCTCAAGGCCGCCGGCGTGACCACCGAGAACCCCGACCGGGTCGAGATCCGCCCGGGCGCCGACGGCACCGCGCAGGTCGTGGTCACCCGGGTCGAGCGCACCGAGCGCCAGGAGACCCAGCCGGTGGACTTCGCCACGGTCCAGCGCGAGGACGCCTCGCTGTACAAGGGCCAGAGCAAGGTCGTCCAGGAGGGCCTTCCCGGCGAGCGCACCCTCACCTTCGCGACCGTGATTGAGGACGGCACGGAGGTCCGCTCCGAGCAGACCGGCGACGAGATCACCCGCGCGCCCGTCGACCGTGTCGTCGCCGTGGGCACCACGGCCCGCCCGGCGCCCGCCGCCACCGGCGGCGCCGCCCCGGCCGCCCCGGCCCCCGCGCTGGCGTCCGGCGACGTGTGGGCCCGCCTGGCCCAGTGCGAGTCCGGCGGCAACCCGCGGGCCGTGAGCGCCAACGGCCTCTACCACGGCCTGTACCAGTTCTCCGTGCAGACCTGGCAGGCCATGGGCGGTGCGGGCCTGCCCTCGCAGGCCGCGCCCGGCGAGCAGACCCAGCGCGCCCAGGCCCTGCAGGCCCGCTCCGGCTGGGGCCAGTGGCCGGCCTGCGCCGCCAAGCTCGGCCTCCGCTGAGCCCGGCCAGCACCACCCGCGCGCGGGGCCTCGTCGTGAGGCCCCGCGCGCGCCGTTAGGCTCGACGCCGTGACTGCAGACGCCGCCCCGCCCGCCACCGGCCTGCTCGGGGCGGCGGACGTGCGCCGCCTCGCCGACGCGCTCGGCGTGCGGCCCACCAAGACCCTCGGGCAGAACTTCGTCCACGACGCCGGCACCGTCCGCCGCATCGTGCGCACCGCCGGGGTCGAGCCGGGCGACGCCGTCCTCGAGGTCGGCCCGGGCCTGGGCTCGCTCACGCTCGCCCTGCTCGAGGCGGGGGCGAGCGTCGTCGCCGTCGAGATCGACCCGCCGCTGGCCCGGGCGCTGCCCGCCACCGTCGCGGCGCGGATGCCCGCGGCCGCCGACCGGCTGGCCGTGCTGCCCGCCGACGCCCTGACCGTGACCGGGCCGGACGTCCTTCCCGCCCCGCCAGCCCTGGCCGGCGCCCCGGTGGTGCCCACCCGGCTCGTCGCGAACCTGCCCTACAACGTGGCCGTCCCCGTGCTCCTCACCCTCCTCGAGCGCCTGCCCAGCCTGGAGGCCGTGCTGGTGATGGTGCAGGCCGAGGTGGCCGACCGCATCGCCGCCCCGCCCGGCTCGCGCACCTACGGCGTGCCGTCGGTCAAGGCCGCCTGGTACGCCGAGGCCGCCCGCGCCGGCACGGTGTCCCGCTCGGTGTTCTGGCCGGTGCCCAACGTCGACTCCGCGCTCGTGCGCCTCACCCGCCGCGAGCCCCCGGGCACGACGGCCACCCGCGAGGCGGTCTTCGCCGTCGTCGACGCCGCCTTCGCCCAGCGCCGCAAGACCCTGCGGGCGGCGCTGGCCGGCTGGGCCGGCTCGGCCGCCGCGGCCGAGGCGGCGCTGGTGGCGGCCGGCGTGGACCCCACCGTGCGGGGCGAGCGGCTCGCCGTCGCCGACTTCGCCCGCATCGCCGAGCACCGCCCGGCGGGCGCACCTGCCGTCCCCTCTGGCACGCTGAGCCGGTGACGCCCAAGGTCCAGGTCCGCGCGCCGGGGAAAATCAACCTCGCGCTGCACGTGGGCCCGCCGCGCCCGGACGGCTACCACCCGCTGGCGACCCTCTTCCAGGCCGTCTCCCTCTACGAGGACGTCGTGGCCGAGGCCGCCGACGGCGTCACCCTCACCATCCGCGGGCGCGGCGCCGACCTTCCCACCGACGCGAGCAACCTCGCCGTGCGCGCCGCCCAGCTGCTGCGCGAGACCAGCGGCGTGGACCGGGGCGTGGCGCTGACGCTGACCAAGGAGGTCCCCGTGGCCGGCGGCATGGCCGGCGGCTCGGCGGACGCCGCCGCCACCCTGCTGGCCTGCGACCAGCTGTGGGGCACCGGGCTGGGCCGGGAGGAGCTGGCCGAGCTGGCCGCCGAGCTCGGCGCCGACGTGCCGTTCGCGCTCACCGGCCTGTCCGCCATGGGCACCGGCCGCGGCGACCTGCTCACGCCGGTGATGAGCCGCGGCACCTACCACTGGGTGCTGGCGGTGCAGGGCGAGGGGCTGTCCACCCCGGCGGTCTTCCGCGCGTTCGACGCGATGCACGGCCTCTCGGCCGACGGCGCCGCTCGTGCCGGCGGCGTCGCAGCGGCGGACGACGCGGGCTCGGCTGGCGCGGGCTCGGCTGGCGGCGCGGAGGCGCCCCGCGTGGACCCCGCGCTGTTGTCGGCGCTGCTGTCCGCCGACCCGCTCGTGCTCGCCCGGCACCTGACCAACGACCTGCAGGAGCCCGCGCTGGAGCTGCGCCCCGAGCTCGGCGACGTCCTCGCCGCCGCCGACCGGGCGGGCGCGCTGGCCGCCGTCGTCTCCGGCTCCGGGCCCACCGTCGCCGCGCTGGCGCTGGACGCCCCGCATGCCGCCAGCGTCGCGGGGGTCATGCGGGCGGCCGAGGTGGCCGCCGAGATCCTCACCGTCACCGGACCGGTGCCCGGCGCGCGGGTGCTCGAGCGGGTCCACGCCCGGCGCTAGGCGGCCCGGCCGCGCGAGCGCGTCCACGCCGCGGCCGCCGATTCCGCACCCGGCGGGCGCGGCTGCGACACTGGAACCCGTGACGATCTTCAGCCAGCGCGCCGGCGGTGGGCGCTAGTGGCCCATCTGCTCGGCATCGAGGGCGCCGGCGTCGTCCTCGGCTCGCGACCCATCCTCACCGACGTCACCCTCGGCCTCGACGACGGCATGCGCGTGGGCGTGCTCGGGCGCAACGGCGCCGGCAAGTCCACCCTGCTGCGCCTGCTCGCCGGGCGCAGCCGGCCCGACGCCGGCCGGGTCACCCGGGCCGGCGGCACCCGGGTGGTCGCCCTCGAGCAGTCCGACGCCCTGCCCGCCGGCACCGCCGTGCGCGACGTCGTCCACCCCGGCGTCCCCGACCACGTGTGGGCCTCCCAGCCGGCGGTGCGCGACATCCACACCGGCCTGCTCGCCGACGTCGGCCTCGACGCCGACGTGGCCACCCTCTCCGGCGGGCAGCGCCGCCGGGTCGCGCTGGCCCGCGTGCTCACCCAGCCCGCCGAGGTCCTCATCCTCGACGAGCCCACCAACCACCTCGACGTCGAGGGCGTGGACTGGCTCGCCCGGCACCTGCAGGGCCGCTACGGCCGCGGGGAGGGCGCGCTCGTCGTCGTCACCCACGACCGCTGGTTCCTCGACGCGGTGTGCACCCGGGTGTGGGAGGTCGTGCCCGGGCACGACGGCGCCGCCGGCCGGGCGCCGGTCGGCGGGCACGTGGAGACCTACGACGGCGGGTACGCCGCCTACGTCCTCGCCCGCGCCGAGCGGGCCCGCACCGCCGCCCAGGCGGAGGAGAAGCGGCAGAACCTGCTGCGCAAGGAGCTGGCGTGGCTGCGCCGCGGCGCCCCGGCCCGCACCTCCAAGCCGAAGTTCCGCCTCGACGCCGCCGCGACCCTCATCGCCGACGAGCCGCCGCCGCGCGACCCGCTCGAGCTCACCCGGCTCGCCACCGCCCGGCTGGGCAAGGACGTCCTGGACCTCGAGGACGTCACGGTCACCTACCCGTGGCGCCCCGGCGAGCGCCCCGCCCCCCGGCGCGACCGCAATGACAACCTGGTCGCCCCCGGGCGCGACCAGCATGGCGATCTGGCCGCGGAGCGGGTGGTGCTCGACCACGTCACCTGGCGGCTGGCGCCGGGGGAGCGCGTCGGCATCGTCGGCGTCAACGGCGCCGGGAAGTCCACCCTGCTGCGCCTGCTCGCCGGCACCCAGCAGCCCACGTCCGGGCGGGTCAAGCGCGGCAAGACCGTCCAGGTCTCCCAGCTCTCCCAGGAGACCCGCGAGCTCGACGCCGTCGCCGACCTGCGGGTGGTCGAGGCCGTCGAGGAGGTGCGCGGCCGGGTAGAGGTCGGCGGCAAGGAGCTGACCGCCGGACAGCTCGTCGAGCGCCTCGGCTTCACCCGCGAGCGGGCGTGGACCCCGGTGGCCGACCTCTCCGGCGGCGAGCGGCGCCGGCTGCAGCTGCTGCGCCTGCTCGTCGCCGAGCCCAACGTCCTCCTGCTCGACGAGCCCACCAACGACCTCGACACCGACACCCTCGCCGCCGTCGAGGACCTGCTCGACGGCTGGCCCGGCACCCTCGTCGTCGTCTCGCACGACCGGTACCTGCTCGAGCGGGTCACCGACCACCAGGTCGCCCTGCTCGGGGACGGCAAGGTCCGCGACCTGCCCGGCGGGATCGACGAGTACCTGCGCCTGCGCCGCGAGCTCGAGACCGCCGGCTCGACCGCGCCCCGGCCCGTCGAGGCGCCCGCCGCCGCGTCGGCGCCCTCGGCCGGGCCCAGCCCCGCCGAGCAGCGTGCCGCGAAGAAGGAGCTGGCCCGCCTCGAGCGTCAGCTCGCCCGCGCCTCCGCCCGGATCGAGGAGCTGCACGCCGAGCTCGCGCTGGCGTCGGCCGACCCCGACCGCGTGGCGGAGCTGGGCGACCTGGCGGCGCGCGCGAAGGAGGTCGAGGACGAGCACGCCGCGCTGGAGGAGGAGTGGCTCGCCGCCGCCGAGGTCGCCGAGGCCTGACGCCGAAGCCAGACTGCCACCCTGGTCGCGGCCAGACTGGCGGGGTGGTCGCGGGGGAGGGACGGGTCAGACCGCCTCGAAGGGCAGCAGCAACCGGCGCAGCAGGTCGCGCAGCTGGGTGCGTTCGCCCGGGCTGAGCGCGGCGAGCAGGTCGCGCTCGGAGTCGAGCAGGGTCGACATCGCCGCGTCCACCCGGGCCCTGCCCTCCGCGGTCAGGCGGACCTTGACCACGCGGCGGTCGGTGGTGTCGGCCGAGCGCACCACCAGGCCGTGGGCGACCATCCGGTCGATCCGGTTGGTCATGGTGCCGGAGGAGACGAGCGTCTCGGCGATGAGCCGCCCCGGGGTGAGCTCGTAGGGCTCCCCGGCGCGGCGCAGGGCGGAGAGGACGTCGAACTCCCAGGCCTCCACGCCGTGCTCGGTGAAGGCGTGCCGGCGGGCCAGGTCGAGGTGGCGCGCCAGCCGCGAGACGCGCGAGAAGACGTGCAGCGGCATGGGATACAGGTCGGGGCGCTCGCGCTGCCAGGCGCTGACGATGCGGTCGACCTCGTCCTGGGTGGCGCGCACGTCCGCCGTGCCGGGGGATGCCCCGGCACGGTCGCCCGGCTGCGCTGCGCTCATCCCCCGAGATTACTCGACATCGAGATACTTTCGTCGGACCTGGCGCCGTGGGCGACGCGCCAACCGCGACGGCGCCCCCGCCGCGCGTGCGGGAGGGGTGCCGGTCGAGGAGGTGCCGGCTGCTCAGCCGCGCAGGGCCTCGCCGAGCTTCATCCGCCCCCCGGTGTGCAGCACCCCGCGCTGGTAGATCCGCGCCGCGACCCACACCAGCAGCGGGATGGTCACCACGGCGATGGCGACCGCCAGCGGCAGCTCCCACGCCGCGAGGCCGCCGAAGGCCTCGCGCACCGGCATCATGAACGGCGCGAAGAACGGCACCTGGGACAGGATCCGCACCGCCGTGCCGTCGGGGTCGTTCGGCACCAAGAACATGGTGACGTAGAACGGGATGAGCAGCATGAGCATCAGCGGGGTCGTCACCGTGCCGATGTCCTCCTGGCGCGAGACGAGGGCCGCGAGGCCGCCGAAGAGCAGCGCGAACAGCGCGTAGCCGAGGAGGAACCAGACGACCATCATCGCCAGGGACGCGCCGACGTTGATCTCCAGGCCGTCCAGGAGGCCGATGGCGCTGGCCGCGACCGCCATCGCCCCACCGAGCACCACCACCTGGAACAGGCCGTAGAGGCCGACGCCGAGGATCTTCCCGGCGAGCAGCTGGGTGGGCTTGATCGTCGCGAGCAGGATCTCCACCACCCGGGAGGTCTTCTCCTCCACCACGCCCATGGCGATGAGGGTGCCGGAGCCGATGAGGGAGAAAAGCAGCACCGAGAGCATCGCCATGGCGATGCCGTAGGTCGGCCCGTCGAAGCCGGGGTTGCCGTCCGCCGCGGCGAGCGTCTCCACGGTCGGGGTCGCGGTGGCCATCGCCTGGCCGACGGCGGCCGGGTCGCCGCCGAGGTCGCTGACCTGCTGGGCGAGGACGAAGGACTGCGTGGCGGTCGTGACCAGGGCGAGCAGCTGGGGGTCGGCCGCGCCGGCGACGAGCACCGTGGGCGCCGTGGGGTCGCCGTCGAGGAAGGCGTCGAGCTCGTCGTCGGTGTCGCCGGCCAGGGCCGCCTCGGCCGCGTCGCGGGTCATGGTGACCACGTCGACCTCGGTCTGCTGCCCGGCGGCCCCCGCCCGCAGCCCGTCGCCCAGCGCCGCGGTGGAGTCGGTGACGGCGACGGTCAGGGCGGGGGCGTCGTCGTCGCGGCTGAGGAAGTACCCGCCCACGACGGCGGCGACGACGATGACGGCGAGCATGACGGCCATCGAGATGATGTTCGCCTTGGTCATCATGCGGGTCCTGACCTCGCGGCCGGCGACCATCCAGACGGTGCGCAGGGCGCTCACGCGGCCACCTCCGCCCGGGCGCGGCCGGGCCGGGGATCGCCGTCCGGGGGTGGCGCGTCGCCGTCGGCGGCGGAGACGACGTGACGGAACAGGTCCGTCAGCGTCGGGCGCACCGGGGCGAACTCGCGCACCGCGCCGAGCTCCAGGGCGCCGGCGAGCAGCCGCTGCTCGGTGCCGGCGGCGTCATCGGCCAGCTCGACGACGACGGCGCCGGGCCGCCCCGGCACGGCGGAGGCGGTCGCCTCCGGCAGGGCGGCGGCCCACGCCCGCACGGCGGCGGGGTCGGCGGCGACGTCGAGCAGCCAGCGGGGGCGGTCGGTGGTGCGCAGCTCCTCGATGGTGCCCAGGGCCTCCATCTGGCCGGCGCGCACGATGCCGACGCGGTCGCACAGCCGCTCGACGAGGTCGAGCTGGTGGGAGGAGAAGATCACCGGCACGCCGGCGTCGGCGCGCTCGCGCAGCACGGCGGACATGACGTCGACGGCGACCGGGTCCAGCCCGGAGAAAGGCTCGTCGAGCACGAGGATGTCGGGGGAGTGCACGAGGGCGGCGGCGAGCTGGACGCGCTGCTGGTTGCCCAGCGAGAGCTTCTCGACGTTGTCGCCGCGGCGCGCGCCGACGCCCAGGCGGTCGGTCCAGTACTCGGTGGCGGCGGTCGCCTCGGCGGGGCTCATGCCGTGCAGGCGGGCGAGGTAGGCCAGCTGCTCGCCCACCTTCATCTTCGGGTACAGGCCCCGCTCCTCCGGCATGTAGCCGACGCGGCGGCGGGTCTCGAGGTCGAGCGCGACGCCGTCCCAGCGCACCTGGCCGGAGTCGGCGGCGAGCACGCCGAGCATGATGCGCATGGTGGTCGTCTTGCCGGCCCCGTTGGAGCCGACGAAGCCGAAGATCTCCCCGGCGCGCACGTCGAAGGTCATGTCCCGCAGCGCGCGGAGGCTGCCGTAGCTCTTGTTGAGGTGGTCGATCACGAGCGTGCTCATGGCGTCCATCCTGCCGGGGCGCGCCCCGGCACTCGGGCGTCCCGGCCCCCCGACCAGGAAACGGACATGTCTGTGCGCGAAAGGTATCAGCCCGGTCCCGAAGCAGCGGGCGCGGACCTGCGCCGCCGGGAGCCGTGCCGCGCCGCCGGACGGCTCGGCCCGACCTCAGCCCCGGGCGGCGCCGGGCCGGCGGTCGCTGCTCGGGTCCTGGGCGAGGGAGCTGAGGCGCGGGTCGCGCTCGAGGCCCTTGAGGCCGTTCCAGGCGAGGTTGACCATGTGCGCGGCGACGACCGTCTTGTCCGGGTGGCGCGCCTCGAGCCACCACTGGCCGGTCAGGGCGATGAGCCCGACGAGCATCTGGGCGTACATCGGCGCGGCCGCCGGGTCGAGCCGGCGGGCCCGGAACTGCTCGGCCAGCAGGTGCTCGACCTGGGTGGCCACGTCCCCGATGAGCGAGGAGAACGTCCCGGTGGCCTGGGCGACGGGGGAGTCGCGCACGAGGATCCGGAAGCCGTCGGTGTTGGCCTCGATGTAGTCCAGCAGGGTCAGGGCCGCCTTCTCGACGATCACCTTGGGGTGCCCGCCGGCACCGAGCTGCTCGGTGAGCATCCCGAGCAGGCGCTGCACCTCGCGGTCGACGACGACGGCGTAGATGCCCTCCTTGCCGCCGAAGTGCTCGTAGACCACCGGCTTGGAGACCTTCGCGCGGGCGGCGATCTCCTCCACGCTGGTGCCCTCGAAGCCCTTCTCGGCGAAGAGCGCGCGGCTGATGGTGACGAGCTGCTCGCGGCGCTCGCTGCCGGTCATGCGCACCCGGGGGCCGCGCCTGCTGTCGGAGGACACGCCCCCATCATGCCGTGCGGCAGATCACGGGGCCGGTTCGGGGCTGGGGGCCGGTGCCTGGCACACTGGGAGCCGCGCTCGCGCGCGGTCCGCCCTGGTGTAACGGCAGCACGCAGGCCTTTGGTGCCTTGCAGTCCGGGTTCGAATCCTGGGGGCGGAGCCGGAGCTCTCCGCCTGCTGGGCCTCCGGGGCCGGAGCTCTCCGCCTGCTGGGCCTCCGGGGCCGGAGTGCTCCGCCTGCTGGGCCTCCGGACGGAGGCACTCCGGCGCGGCGCTAGAGTGTTCGCTGCACGACGCCCGGGGCGTGGCCGGGCGGTAATCCTTCAGGAGCTGGCGTGAGCCTGACCCAACCTGCTGCCGTCGTCGTTCTCGCCGCGGGTGAGGGCACCCGGATGAAGTCCCGCACCCCCAAGGTGCTGCACGAGATCGGCGGTCGCAGCCTGCTGGGGCACGCGCTCACCGCGGCCCGGGCGCTGGACCCGGCCCGCCTGGCCGTCGTCGTCCGGCACCAGCGCGACGCCGTCGCCGCCCACGCCACCGCCGTCGACGCCGGCGTCACCATCGTCGACCAGGACGAGGTCCCCGGCACCGGCCGGGCGGTCCAGTGCGCGCTGGGCGCCCTCGACGCCGCCGCCGCGCTCGCCGGCCCGGTGGTCGTCATGGCCGGGGACACCCCGCTGCTCGACGCCGGCACCCTCGCCGAGCTGCTCGCCGCCCACGGCGCCGACGGCAACGCCGTCACCGTGCTGACCACCACGGTCGAGGACCCCCACGGGTACGGGCGCATCCTGCGCGAGGACGGCGCCGTCGTCGGCGTCGTCGAGGAGCGCGACGCCACCGCGGAGCAGCGCCGGATCCGCGAGATCAACACCTCCACCTACGTCTTCGACGCCGCGGTGCTGCGCGAGGCGCTCGGCGGGGTCGGCCAGGACAACGACCAGGGCGAGGTCTACCTCACCGACGTCGTCGCCCTCGCCCACCGCCGCGGCCTGGCCGTGCGGGCGATCTCGGTGGAGGACTCCTGGCTGGTCGAGGGGGTCAACGACCGCGTCCAGCTCGCCACGCTGGGCGCCGAGCTCAACCGCCGCACCCTGGAGCGGTGGATGCGCGACGGCGTGACGGTCGTCGACCCCGCCAGCACCTGGGTCGACGTCGACGTCGAGCTGGCCCGCGACGTCACCCTGCTGCCGGGCACCCAGCTGCACGGGCGCACCCGCGTGGACGAGGGCGCGACCATCGGCCCGGACACCACCCTGCGCGACGTCGTCGTCGGGGCCGGCGCCACCGTGGTGCGCACCCACGGCTCCGACGCCGAGCTCGGCGCCGGCTCCACCACCGGGCCCTTCGCCTACCTCCGCCCCGGCGCCGAGCTCGGCGAGCGGGGCAAGATCGGCACGTTCGTCGAGGTGAAGAACGCCTCCATCGGCCCCGCCGCGAAGGTGCCGCACCTGACCTACGTCGGCGACGCGGAGATCGGGGAGGGCACGAACATCGGCGCCTCCTCGGTGTTCGTCAACTACGACGGCGTGGCCAAGCACCGCACCCGCATCGGCGCGCACGCCCGTACCGGCTCGGACAACATGTTCGTCGCGCCGGTCACGGTCGGCGACGGCGCGTACACCGGCGCCGGCACCACCGTCCGGGAGGACGTGCCGCCCGGCGCGCTCGCCGTCAGCGGGGGCCCGCAGCGCACGATCGAGGGCTGGGTGCTGCGCCGGCGGCCGGAGACCGACTCCGCCCGGGCCGCCGCCCGGGCCCTGGGCCAGGAGCCCGACACCACGACCCCCCGCGACCAGCAGGTCCCGGGTGCCACCGCAGAAGGGGACAACAACCGATGACCGGGATCATCACCAGCGGCGAGAAGCGGCTCGTGGTCGTGAGCGGGCGCGCTCACCCCGAGCTCGCCGCCGACGTCGCGCGCGAGCTCGACATCGAGCTGCTGCCGACGACGGCCTACGACTTCGCCAACGGTGAGATCTACGTCCGGTTCAACGAGTCGGTGCGCGGGTCGGACGTCTTCGTGCTGCAGTCGCACACCGTGCCGATCAACCAGTGGCTCATGGAGCAGCTGATCATGGTCGACGCGCTCAAGCGCGGGTCGGCCAAGCGGATCACCGTGGTGGCCCCGTTCTACCCCTACGCCCGGCAGGACAAGAAGCACCGCGGCCGCGAGCCGATCTCCGCCCGCCTGGTGGCCGACCTGTTCAAGACCGCCGGCGCCGACCGGCTGCTCAGCGTGGACATGCACGCCGCCCAGTCCCAGGGCTTCTTCGACGGCCCGGTGGACCACCTGTGGGCGATGCCGATCCTCAGCGACTACGTGCGCACCCGCATCGACACGAACAACGCCGCGATGGTCTCGCCCGACGCCGGGCGCATCCGGGTCGCGGAGCAGTGGGCCGCCAAGCTCGGCGGCGTCCCGCTGGCGTTCGTGCACAAGACCCGCGACATCCGCCAGCCGAACCAGGCGGTGGCCAACCGCGTCGTCGGCGACGTCAAGGGCAAGACCGCGGTGCTCGTCGACGACATGATCGACACCGGCGGCACGATCGCCGAGGCGGTGAAGGTGGTGCTCGCCGCCGGGGCGACGGACGTCATCGTCGCCGCCACCCACGGCGTGCTCTCCGACCCGGCGGCGCAGCGGCTCTCGGAGTCCGGCGCCCGGGAGGTCGTCGTCACCGACACCCTGCCGATCCCCCCGGAGAAGCGCTTCCCGCAGCTGACGGTGCTGCCCATCGCCCCGCTGCTGGGCCGCGCCATCCGTGAGGTCTTCGACGACGGGTCGGTGACGTCGCTCTTCGACGGCAACGCCTGAGCGGCGACCCCGCGTGAGGCGGCGGGCACGGGGCTGGGCCCCGTGCCCGCCGCCTTCGCCTGTGCGGCCTGCCGGGCGACCGGGCTACGGGTGCGCGGGCACCGGCAGGTGCCGGGCGAGGAACCGGGCGGTGGCGGACCAGGCCTCCTCGGCCGCCGCGGGGTGGTGGAACATCGGGTGCGGGTTGTCGAAGGCGTGCCCGGCGCCGGGGTGGAGGTGGAACTCCACGTCGGGGCCGGCCACGGCGGCGCGGATGGCCTCCACCTGCGGCGGCGGGATGTAGGCGTCGTCGGTGCCGAAGTGGTGCAGGCTCGGCGCGGTCACCCGCGGGGCCAGGTCGAGCAGCCGCGGCAGCGCCGAGCCGTAGTAGGACACCAGGACGTCGGGCGCGTCGGCGGCCGCGACGTGGAACGCCAGCCCGCCGCCGTAGCAGAAGCCGAGCACCCCCACCCCGCCGGCGACCTGCGGACGCTGCCGCAGGGCGTGGACGGCGGCCACGCCGTCGGCCACCGCGTCGTCCCAGCTCACCCGCTGCACGAGGGCGACGCCCTGCTCGAGGTAGTCCGGGCTGGTCTCGTCCAGCTCGGGTGAGCCGATGCGCCAGTAGATCTCCGGCGCGAGCACGACGTAGCCGAGGTCGGCCAGGTCGGCGCACCGGTTCCGGATGTATCGGCTCACCCCGAAGATCTCCTGCAGGACGACGAGGCCGGGACCGGTGCCCGACGGCGGCAGCCAGAGGTGCGCGGGCATCTCGCCCGCGGCGGTGGGGACGGTCACGCTGACGGGGGCATCGGCCATCGCGGATGTTCCCTTCCGGGTCTCGGGTCTCGGGTCTCGGGTCTCGGCCGCGGCGCCGCGCCGGGCGGCACCAGTGTGCCCGGCGGCGGCGCCGCCGTCGCGCACCGGCACGGTCCCCGAGCGTCGCGGAGGTCACGGGACGGGACCGACCTGCGGGTTACCGCCCACGCCGGGATGCCGCTAGGATGTTCCGGTTGCCTCGGCGAGGGACGCCGGACGGGCAGGCTGCCCGGGTGTGCAGGGTCGGCGCGTGGTCGATGACCGCGGGTCGGCCCGGAGCGCTCCGCCGGATCCGTGATCGACGCGGTGGCGCCTTGCCGCGCCGTCCGTACGACGTCCCACGCTGAGGCCCACCGCCCATCGAGAACCACCGCTAGGAGACCCCCGTGGCTGACAACCTGCACCTCACCGCGACGCGGCGCACCGAGTTCGGCAAGGGCGCGGCCCGCCGCACCCGGCGCGCCGGCCAGATCCCCGCCGTGCTCTACGGCCACGGCACCGAGCCGCAGCACCTGGCGCTGCCCTCGCACGAGACGTTCCTCGTGGTCAAGGACCACTCCAACGCCGTCGTCACCCTGGACATCGAGGGCGCCGAGCAGCTCGCCCTGGTCAAGGACGTCCAGCGCGACCCGGTGCGCCGCGACATCGAGCACCTCGACCTCGTCGTCGTCCGCCAGGGCGAGCGGGTCACCGTGGAGGTCCCGGTCCACGTCACCGGCGAGTCCTTCCCCGGCACCATCCACCAGGTCGAGCTGCAGACGCTGACCGTCTCGGTGCCCGCCACCCGCATCCCCGAGGTCGTCTCCGTGAGCATCGAGGGCCTGCAGGACGGCGCCATCGTGCGCGCCGGCGACATCCCCCACCCCGAGGACGCCAGCATCGAGGACGACGCCGACGCGATCGTCGTCGTGATCTCCGTGCCGCGCGTCTCCGCCGAGGACCTCGGCGAGGCCGAGGAGACCGAGGCCGCCGAGGCCTGAGCCTCGCCGGAAGCGTGAGCTTCGCGATCGTCGCGCCCAGGCCGAGTCGGCCTGGGCGCGACGTCCATGTGGGCCCCCACCCGTGACGACCGGGTGCCGTAGCGTCGTGGGGGAACGAGAAGGAGGAACATGAGCCCGTGGCTCGTCGTCGGACTGGGCAACCCCGGTCCCGAGTACGCCGGGAACCGGCACAACGTCGGCCAGATGGTGCTCGACGTCCTCGCCCGGCGGATGAACGGGTCCTTCACCGCGCACAAGGCCCGCGCCCGCGTGCTCGACGGCCGGCTGGGGGTGATGCCCGGCGGCGCGCCCGGCCCGCGGGTCATCCTGGCCAGGCCCGGCTCCTACATGAACGTCTCGGGCGGCCCGGTCGGCGCGCTCGTGAAGTTCTACGACGTCGAACCCGACCACCTGCTCGTCGTCCACGACGAGCTGGACCTGCCCGCCGAGAGCCTGCGGCTCAAGCAGGGCGGGGGCGAGGGCGGCCACAACGGGCTGAAGTCCATCTCCTCCGCCCTCGGTACGAAGGACTACGTGCGCCTGCGGGTGGGCATCGGCCGCCCGCCGGGCCGGATGGACCCGGCCGACTACGTGCTGCGGGACTTCCCCGCCTCGGAGCGCGCCGACCTCGGGGTGACCCTGGAGGAGGCGGCCGACGCCGTCGAGGAGGTCGTCACGCTCGGCCTGGACAAGGCGCAGCAGCGGCTGCACACGGGTTCGCGGTCCTGATCGGGCGGCGGCCTCGCCGGACCCGCTGCTGGCTCGCGGTCCGCATGGGCTCCGCAGAAGAGCCGCACGGGGTCCCCTCCGGCCTTCTCGACCCGGTGTCCTCTCGCGAGGATGGCTGTGCTCCCGTGCACCGGCGGCGGGAGCTGCCGACGCGGAGGGGCAGAAGCACATGGGGGAGCGGCACATCACCGGTTACGTGCCCGGTGGGTTCGACATGTTCCACATCGGGCACCTCAACATCCTCCGGGCCGCCCGGGAGCGGTGCGACCGGCTCGTGGTGGGGGTAGCGACCGACGCCAGCCTCATGGCGATGAAGGGCCGCGCGCCGGTCATCCCGCTCGACGAGCGCATGGAGATCGTCTCGAGCCTGCGGTTCGTCGACGAGGTGGTGGCGGACGTGGCGCAGGACAAGCGGGTCGCCTGGCGCGCCCACCCGTTCGACGTGCTCTTCAAGGGCACGGATTGGGAAGGAACTGCCAAGGGCGATCAGCTCGAGAGAGAGATGGCAGAGGTGGGGACGACGGTCCTTTATCTTCCCTACACGCCGTCTACGTCGTCGTCGATGCTGCGCAACTTCCTCGCGGCGTCCGTCGCTCGAGGGAGGACGCGAGGAGAGTCAGTGCTGTGCGGCCGTCTCGAAGGGGATGTCGCGAAGTTCGCGACGCGAGCGAATCCCGAACTTGCGGTACAGGGTCGTGAGCCGAAGCTCCACGGTGCGGACAGAGATGAATAGTGCACTGGCGATCTGCTTGTTGGACGCCCCCTGCCGCACCATCTCGGCGACCTGTTGCTCCTGGGCGCTGAGCTGCGTGAGTGCGCGGCCGGCTCCGGCGCGACTCAGCCGGGCCACTTCCCGCTCGGCGCGCGCGGCGAGGGCCAGCGCCCCGCTCGCGCGGTAGCGCTCGCGTGCCCACAGGAGAAGCTGCTGTCGGTGCTCGTCCCGATCCGCAGGGGGCGAGGTGTTACCGAGGGCGACGACCTGGTCGGCGTGGCTGCCTGTACTGATGCGACCCAGCCGCAGGGCCATGAGCTCGAGTGCGACGCCCTGCTGCCCAAGAGAAAACGTGTGCTGGACGGCTACGGCCGCGTGGGCGACCCAAGCGACAAGATCGCGGTCCGCGACCTTCACGAGCTCGTCGAGCGTCACGCCGATGTCGTCATGCTCCGGCTCGCGTGGCGCCCTGGAGCGACCTTGCGCCTCTCCTCCCTTCCTGCCGTTCCAGGTGGGGAGGCGCTCGTCGCGCAGCCGCAGGTCGGACAGGACGAGGGCGGACACGGACGCTCCCTCCGCCACCCCGGCCCACCTCGCCCGGCCAAGGGCTACGGCCGCCTCGGCACTGCGGCCCTCCAGCCACGCGTGCAGGCCATGGGCGCCGGCGAGGGCAGCGGCCTTCGCCGGCGGATCCCCGCATCGCTGCACCCAGCTCGAGGCGTCAGTGAGCCATTCCGCCGCTTCGGCGCGCCGATCGCGCAGGTCGGCCACTTGCGCCACCAGGCACAGGCCCTCGCCCAGGAAGGGCAGGTGCAGCGGCAGTGCGTCGGCTCGGGCGCTGCGAGCGATGTCCTCCGCTCTGTGCACCTCCAGGAGCGCCAGGTGCAGCTGCATCGCGAGCACCGAGACGCTGGCGGCGAGCAGGGGAGCCGGAAAGTGGCGGATCTGCGAGTGCAGGTCCGCCACAGCGGCTCGGGCTTCCTCCCACGCACCGGCCTGCACCAGCATCGCGACGTTGTCGAGCGCCAGCGTCCACCCGACGACGTCCGTGGGGGGTCGCCTGGACAGGAGCGCCGTCCACGGCTCGGCCGGCACAGGTTCGAGCGGGGACGTACCCCCAGGAGCGCCATGACGAAGAAGGTTCCGCGTCAGCGGCAGCTCCCGTGCCAGGTCGTCGTGGTCACGGGGAACACCAGCTGTCGCCCCAGGTTCCGCCGCCCGAGCGCCGAGCGCCTCCGCGCGCTCCAGGTAGGAGGGGGCGCAGCGGTCGCCGTGGTGGTGGGCCAGCCGTGCGACGAAGGAGGCGAGGGAGGCTGCCCGTGCGGGGGCGCGGGACTCCAGCCGGGCGATCGCCGCATCGGCCACAGCGGCAGGGATCGCGCAGTCGCGGTAGGTGCGGGCGAGTATCAGGGAGGCGAGCGCCGTGTACTCCTCGCCGGGGTCCGTAGCGGCCGCAGCGGCGTCAGAGAGCCACGCCGCGGCCGAGCCCGGAATCCCGGAGTAGAGCGCGGCAAGACCAGCGACGACTTTGAGCTCGGCCGGGATGTCGCCGGGGGAAGCGATCGTGGCGACACCGGCCGCGACCCGCTGGACAAGAGCCAACTCTCCCCGGCTGAGCGCCCGTTCGGCGATACCTGTCAGCGCGGCGAGATCCTCGTGCGAGAGAGCGCCGCCCGCGAGGAGGTGGTGCCAGCGCCGCTCCGGTGCGCCCTCCGGAGCGGCGAGCGAGAGAGAGGCGTGAGCGTCCCGCACCTCCACCGCGGATGTGAGGGCGAGCACGGCGGATGCGAGCCGTGGCGTCCGGAAGCCGAGGCGGCCACCGGTCTGGTCGAAGACGGGGCGGCCGTCCGGCCCCAGCAGCGGGCTTGATCCTGGTGTCGCGCGGTGGGCGAGGGATGCGTGCTCCGGCGCGATGGCCAGCGCAGCGTGCAAGACGAAGCTCCGGTCGTCTTGGTGAAGCGACCTCCACCACGGTCCGTACACCGCAGCCGAGGTCGGCGTGCCCGGCAGCGGATCCGGGAGCGGTACCGTGCCACCGAGCACCCCGTCGTCGAGCAAGGCGCACACCTGCCGCAGGTCACCAGGATTGCCGCCGGTCAGGCGGCCAACGCTCGCGGCTACGGAAAGCGGTACGTGAGTGCCTGCAACCTGACGCACGATCTTCACGGCGTCGCCCCGACTGAGCGGAGCCAGGCGGTGCACCCATAAGGGGCCCACCGGGCTCGACTCGTAGGCTCGCGATGGCATGTCCCGGCACGTGACGACGACCATGATCGGCATGGTCGCTATCGCGGCCGCGAGGGAAGTGAGCGCGCGCAGAGCCGTCTCGTCCTGGAACGGGAGGTCGTCGAGGGTGACGATCAGCGGCCGTTCCGCGGTCTCCGCGCGCACGACGGCAACGGCGGCCTCAACGAGCTCCGGGGATTCCAGATTGATGCGGTCGCTCCCGCCCAGAGCGCTGACGAGGAGGTCCGTCGACGGGGGAGCCGCCGTGGAGGTCGAGAGGATGGTGCTCATCGCCTGTACCGAGTCGGGCCGGAGGATTCCGGTGGGGATGTGAATCGCCCGGACCTGGGGCACCTCGCGGCCCGCCCTCACGATCGACTCGTGCAGCAGCGACGTCCGTCCCATCCCCGTCTCGCCGAGGAGCAGGACGAGGCTGCCGCGCCCCGCCGCAAGCCGGTGAACCATCTCATCGATCCGGGACAGCTCGTACGCCCGTCCCACCAGGTCCGCCGCGGTCTCCGTGGCAGCTACGCGACTCATTCCGGCAGCGTACTGACGGCTCCACGACACTGGTCGAGGAATCAGGGCGGAGAGCGATGACAGTCCCTCACCCCGGTCGACGCACCGGTCAGCGCGAGGGCACCCCGTCGGCGGGCGAGTTCCGCGCCCTGCGGCACGACGCGACGACGTCCGCGACGCGGTCGCGATAACGCTCGACAGAGAAGCGCTCGAGAGCCTCCGCTCTCGCCGCTCCGGCCAGGGCCTGCGCGAGTGCAGGATGAGCGGCGACGTCGACGATGGCCTCCGCGAGCGCTTGCGCGGAGCCGGCTTGGACGAGCAGACCGGTGCGACGGTCGGTGAGAATCTCCGTCAGTGCCTGCACCCTGCTGGCGATGACGGGCCTGCCCGCCAGCATGCCCTCCACCGCAGCATTCCCGAAGGACTCCCCGAAGGACGGGACGAGGACCGCGTCGGCTGCCTCCAGGATCGGCTCCGTCGGGTGCACGTACCCATGAAACCGGACCGCCCCGGCGAGATCCGCCTGTTGAGCTCGTTCCCGCAGTTCGTGCTCGTACCACTCGTAGCCGCGGAACGGGGTGCCGCACACATCCATACGTACGTCGACACCCCGGCTCCGAGCGAGAGCGACCGCGTCGAGCGCGACGTGCACGCCCTTGCGGGGTGAGAGCCGGCCTATCAGCGCCAGGCGCAGCTGGTCCGCCGGCTGACGCGCCCTGAGCGGCAACGGCGCAGCATTCGACGAGATCCCGTTGTGGATCGTCGTGATCCTCGGGGCGAGAACCGGGACGGAGCGGGTGAGGAATGACCTGGTCGCCGCACTGTTCGCGACGACCTGGCGAGCCATGAGGAGAGGGGCAGCCAGCGCCAGCCGAAACGGCCATGGCAGGTGGGCCTCGGCCTCATGGACGTGGCACACCGCCGGCGTGCGCGCCAACCGGGCGGCGAGGAACCAGATGGGTATCGTCACGGTGTTGATGTAGGCGACGTCGGCGCCACGGCGACGAAGGAGTCGCTGCAGCCGCCATGCAGTCGGCCCCGCGGATCTGACCAGCTCCTTGAGCCCAGGCCAGGTCAGCATCGCTTTGCGGAGAACGGGGAAGGTGTGCACGTGGACCTCTGCTCCGCGGTCGACGAGCAGACCGGATAGCGGGCCCTCGTGAGGTAGCACCACGTCAACGTGCCAACCGTCGGCGACCAGGCCGTGCACCGTCTCCAGCAGCTGACGGTCAGAGCCGTAGAGGTCCGGCGACGGGTGGGCGATCAGGACTCGCCGCACCCGCCTCGGCCGGGTCTTCACCGGACGCCCCTGCGTCGACCGGTGGGCCGGCGGGGAGGGGGCTGTTCCGTCAGCCGCCGGCAGAGGTCCTCGTACGCGTCGGCGACGTCGTCCCAGCTGTACCTCAGGGCGCGGGCGCGGGTCGCGGCGCTGCGGGCGGCACGACCGGCGCGCTGGGCCTCCGCATGCTCGACGGCCCGCAGGACATGCGCAGGCTCGGTGAAATAGGTTCCCGCGTCGCCCAGCACCTCCCGGTTGAACGGAACATCGAAGGCCAGGGACGGTGCGCCCGCGCCGACGGCACGGAGGAGCGAAGGGTTGGTGCCGCCCACCGAGTGCCCGTGAGCATAGGTCAGGCAGTTCGCGTACAGCTGGTCGAGGAGCTGTTGGTCCCAGACGGCACCCAGGAAGCGGACGCGGTCGTCGGCGAGCTCGTGCACCTTGCGTGTGTAGCGTTCCGCGTAGGGGGCCGACCCCACGACGACCAGCGGAAAGGCGGCGGTGCTACGGCTGTAGCCGTCGACCACGACGTGCACGTGATTTTCCGGTTCGAATCGGGCGACGACCAGGTGAAATGCGCCCGGCGTGAGCCCTAGCTCGGGGAGACGGTCGTCGCCCGGTGAGATCACCGGCGCGCCGTACGAGATGAGTTCGGTTGCTGCACCGAACTCGGCGCGGTAGTAGTCGGCGATTCCGGAAGCGTCCGCAATAAGGGCGTCCGACCACCGGACCGAGAGCGACTCCGCGATGCGGTAGTACCGCCGGCCGGCCGGGCCCCACTTGCTGCGCAGCCACTCCAGGCCGTCGACATGGGTGGCGACGGGGACTCCCGCAGCGCGCACCAGGGGCAGCCATGGTGCATTCGCGGCGTTGAAGACGACTGCGACGTCCGGCCTGCGGCGCACGAGATGGGCGACGGAGAGCGCCGTGTGGCTGAGGGTCTCCAGTGACCGCTGGTGCAGCGCGGGGAGGTGGACCAAGCGCATGCCGAGGTACCCACGCGGGCCGTCCTCCTCGCGCTCGGCCCGGCAGTACACCAGCACGCGGTGGCCGCGTTCGACGAGCCTCCGGCCGACCTCCTCCACACAGGTCTCGAAGCCGCCGTAACGCGCCGGTACCCCTCTCGTGCCCACCATGGCGATGCGCAGGCTCCTCAAGGGGCGTGCCATCTGTGTCCGCCTGTCTTCTCGATGACGATGAGGGGGCGCGATGCCGACCACAGCGGTCCGGCGGTGCAGCGCCCGATGGTCAGCAGCACGATAAAGAGGTTCCTCACCTCGCCGCTCCGGAAATGAGCCGCCAACGGGCCGCACCCGGTCCGCAACCGCAACCGCATTACCTCTCAATCGGGGTCCGCTAAAGCAACACTCGTGCCGCGGGCTGGTGGTCCGTGCGGGGGGCGCCGTACGCCACGTCGAGATCGGGGACGAGAGATGTCGGACAAGAACACTGACCGGAAGGCACGAGAGGCCAGGCGGCTGCGTAAGCGACGCGCCTGGTTCATAGGAGCTGCCGTGCTCGTGATCGGCGGTACCGCCGGGATCGCGGGCGCCGCCGCGGGAACTGGGCAGGCCGGGAATGCACCGCCGGCAACCGGGCAGGCGGAACTGCGGCAGGGGGAGAGCGTCGCGAGCACGCTGGTGCAGGGCACCACCGTCACTGCCGTGGGCAACACCAAGGCTGGCCCCGCGCCGACTGCCGCCCCGAAGGTCCCTAAGCCGGTGCCGGTCAAGCTCAAGGAGAAGGCCCAGCTTGAACCCGCGGTCAGTGCACGCCTCGTCGGACTCGGCGTCACCCAGGCCGAAGGGCACGGACCGGGCGACCTCAGCGGAGACGCCTATGCCGTGACGGTCGAGATCACGAACGGTTCCGGTCGTCCGCTCGACATGAGCAACGTCGTCGTCACACTCGACGCCGCCGACGGCACACCGGCATCGCCCGTCCAGGGGGACCCGGACGCCAAGCCCATGATGGGCAAGCTGCCCCCGGGCAAGGCCACAACAGGCACGTATCTCTTCTCATTGCCTCGCACGGGCGACACCGGCGTGCGAGTGAGCTTCACGTACGCGGCCGGGACCCCGACCGCGATCTTCTCCGGCGATGCGAGCTCGCTGTGATGCGCCGGCAGATCGCCGTCGTCGGTCGGCGAACCGCCCTCGTGGCCGGACGAGGGAACAGCGTCCTGGGCCGCCTCGGACGAATGAGACGCGCCGGGCTGGCGCTCGTCGCCGCCGGCGGGCTCGCGCTTGCCGGAACGGTGGCAGTCGTCGCGCCGGCGAGCGCTGACATCGCGCCGGCCGACCCGAGCCTGCCGGCCACGGTCACCGCCGACCGGTTGCCCACCGTCCAGATCGACGGGGTGGTCTGGTCCCAGGTGGTGGTGGGGAACACGGTGTATGCCGCCGGAAGCTTCGCGACCGCGCGGCCGGCGGGGGCGGCCCCCGGGACGAACACGGTGCCACGCCAGAACCTGCTGGCCTACGACATCCGCACCGGCGCCCTGAACGCCTCGTTCGCCCCCAACCTCAACGCCCAGGCCCTGACGATCACGAAGTCCCCGGACGGCTCACGCATCTTCGTCGGCGGCGACTTCACGCAGGTCAACGGGCAGGCTCGGAACCGCATCGCGGCCTTCGACACGGCGACCGGCCAGCTGGTGGCCGGGTTCGCACCGTCCGTGAACGGTCAGGTCCGCGCCGTGGCGGCGACCAGCTCGGCCGTCTACCTCGGCGGCACGTTCTCCACGGTCGGCGGCATCGGCCGCACCCGTCTCGCCGCCGTCGCGCCCTCGAACGGTGCGGTCCTGTCCTGGGCCCCGCGCGCGGACGACCGCCAGGTCGACGCCATGACCATGTCGCCCAGCGGCGGCAAGGTCATCGTGGGGGGCCGGTTCACGACACTCAGCGGCGTCGCGGCCTACGGCATGGGCGCCCTCGACGCGTCCAGCGGTGCCGTCCTGCCCTGGCCCGCCAACCAGGTGGTGCGCGACGCGGGCAAGGACGCCGGGATCACCAGTCTCGCCGCCGACGGTGAGCGCGTCTACGGCAGCGGCTATCACTTCGGCGGAGGCGGGAACCTGGAGAACTCCTTCGCCGCGGACGGGGAGACGGGCCAGATCGTCTGGGTGGCGGACTGCCACGGCGACACCTACTCGGTCTTCCCCATGAAGGGCGCCCTCTACACCACCGGGCACGCGCACTACTGCGGCAACCTCGGGACCGGTGGGTTCCCGCAGACCGAGCCCGAGTGGACGGAGTACCGCAGCATCGCCTTCAGCCGCGAGGCGACCGGGGTGAACAAGCCCGACATCTACGGATACCCCGACAACCCGGGCGTGCCGTCGCCCACGCTCCTCAACTGGTTCCCCGACGTCAATCACGGCCTGTACACCGGCCAGTATCAGGGCCCCTGGCACGTCACCGGCAACGACGAGTACCTGGTGCTGGGCGGGGAGTTCCGCAGCGTCAACGGGACCCCGCAGCAAGGCCTGGTGCGGTTCGCCTTCCCGCAGAACGCGCCGAAGGCGGAGGGGCCGCAGCTGAAGTTCGAGAAGTTCCTTCCCCGCGCCGTCTCGCTGGCGGCCGGCACCGTCCGTGTCTCGATGCCGGGGAACTGGGACCGCGACAACGCCACCTTGACGTACCGGCTGTACCGCGACTCCGAGACGGTCCCACCGGTGTACGAGAAGGCGGTCACGGCGCGCTTCTGGGAGACCACACCGCAGGGGTACCTCGACACGGGGCTGCAGCCCGGGGCGACGCATCGTTACCGGCTGACGGCGACCGACTCCACGGGCAACGTCGCGAAGTCGGACTGGGTGTCGGTGACCGTTTCCACCCAGGGACAGCTGAGCTCCTACGCACGCAAGGTCCTCGAGGGCAACCCGGCCAGCTACTGGCGTCTCGGCGAGCCCAACGGCCCCGACGTCTACGACTGGGCGGGCTTCTCCGACGCCACTGCCGGAAGCGGGGTCAGCCGGGGGGCGGCGGGCGCCATCACCGGTGACACGAACGCCGCGTCGCACTTCAACGGCACCGGCACGGGCACCGCGGCGACCCGGACGGCGCAGGACGGCCCGAACGTCTTCACCGCGGAGAGCTGGGTCCGGACCACCTCCACACGAGGCGGCAAGATCATCGGGTTCGGCAACAGTGCGACCGGGAACTCCAGCGCCTACGACCGCCACGTCTACATGGACAACGCGGGCAAGATCTGGTTCGGCGTCCATCCGGGCGGCGTGCGCACGGTGAACAGCACCGCGTCCTACAACGACGGCCGGTGGCACCACGTCGTGGCCACCCTGGGGGCCAACGGCATGCAGCTGTTCGTCGACGGCAAGCGCGTCGCGCAGCGCTCCGACGTCACCGCGGCCCAGGGCTACTCCGGCTACTGGCGCATCGGCGGGGACAACCTGAACGGCTGGACCTCCCAGCCGGCCAGCAACTACCTCGACGGCGACATCGACGAGGTTGCGGTGTACCCGACCGTGCTCTCCGCAGCCGCCGTCAACGACCACTTCGTAGCCGGCGGAGGCACCTCCTCCGTGCCACCGGCACCGAGCGACAAGTACGGCGCGGCGGTCTACAACGCGGACCCGGACCTGTACTGGCGACTGAACGAGCAGGCAGGCCCGACCGCGCAGGACGCGGGGAAGCAGGGCGTGCCCGGCACCTACAACGGTGAGTACCAGCTGCAGGCGGCGGGCGCCCTCGCCGGCGTGAACGACCGGGCCGTGCGCTTCACCGGGACCGGAGGGCACATCGCCTCCACCGCCCAGTTCACCAACCCGAGCGTCTACTCCCTCGAGCTGTGGTTCAGCACGACGACCACCCGCGGAGGAAAGCTCATCGGCTTCGGAGCCTCGGCCACGGGCACGTCGTCGAACTACGACAGGCACGTGTACATGCAGGACGACGGTCGCCTGGTGTTCGGGGTGTGGACCGGGCAGACGAACACCATCACCACGGATCGGGGCTACAACGACGGCCGCTGGCACCACATGGTCGCGACCCAGTCCTCCGGTGGCATGCGGCTCTACGTCGACGGCGCTCTCGCGGGCACCAACCCCCAGACCCAGGCGGAGAACTACACCGGGTACTGGCGGGTCGGCGGCGACACCACCTGGGGCTCCTCCAGCCCGTTCCTGGAGGGCCTCATCGACGAGGCGGCCGTCTACTCCTCGGAGCTGTCAGCGAACCAGGTGTCCGAGCACTACGCCCTCGGCACCGATGCGCCGCCGCCGAACGTGGCGCCGACGGCGGCGTTCACCTCCACGGCGGCGAACCTGGCGGCGTCCTTCGACGCCGCGGGGTCCTCGGACCCGGACGGGACCATCGCGTCCTACGCGTGGGACTTCGGCGACGGGGCCACGGGTACCGGGGTGAAGCCGTCGCACACGTACGCGGCGGCGGGCACCTACACGGTCAGGCTCACGGTGACGGACAACGTCGGTGCGACGGGCACCGTGACCCACGCCGTGACGGTGACAGCGCCGCAGCCGGGGAACGTGGCGCCGACGGCGGCGTTCACCTCGACGGCGGCGGACCTGGCGGCGTCCTTCGACGCCGCGGGGTCCTCGGACCCGGACGGGACCATCGCGTCCTACGCGTGGGACTTCGGCGACGGCGCCACGGGTACCGGGGTGACGGCGTCGCACACGTACGCGGCGGCGGGCACCTACACGGTCAGGCTCACGGTGACGGACAACGTCGGTGCGACGGGCACCGTCTCCCACGCGGTCACGGTGACGGCGCCGCCTGGCGAGGCGCCGCTCGCGGCCGACGCGTTCGGCCGCACCGTCGCTCGCGGCTGGGGCAGCGCGGACACGGGCGGCCCGTGGTCGGCCAGCGGCACGGGCGCGGTGCTCGACGTGGCCGACGGGGTGGGGCGGCTGACCGCTCCGGCCGCCGGCAGGACCAGCGGTGCCTACCTGACCGGGGTCTCGCAGACCTCTGGGCTCACCCAGGTCCAGGTCTCGCTCGACAAGATCGCGGACGGCGGCGGGTCGTACGTCAGCGTGCTGGGCCGGAGGGTCAACGGCCAGGACTATCGGCTGCAGGCGCGGGTCCTCTCGAACGGGACCGTGACCGCGGAACTCATGCGCTACACCACGAGTGAGGTCCGGCTGGGCAACGCCGTCACGGTTCCGGGAGTTCGCTTCGCCCCGGGCGATGTGGTCAACATCGTGTTCGAGGTGACGGGGACCAGTCCGACCCTGTTGCGAGCGAAGCTCTGGGAACAGGGCATGGCCGAGCCGTCGACGTGGTTGATCTCTGCCACCGACTCCACCGCCAGCCTTCAGGCTCCCGGGGGCATCGGCCTGCTGATGTACCTCAGCAGCTCGGCCACCAACGCCCCCGTGACCGCCAGGTTCGACAACCTGACCGTTCGGAAGGGGGGTGCCTGACCTGACGGGTGCCGCACGCACCCCCCTTCCGAGGGGGGTGCGTGCCCGTGCCGGACAATGTGCCGCCTGGCCTCGACGCGGGGCCGAGGGGTGCCCTGCCCGTTGGTGACGCTCCCCGGGAGGACCCACTGGAACGCCAGCGAGATCGGATGCCACAGGTACGCCGCGGCCGACGGTCGATAACGCGCGTGTGGTCCACCCTGCTTGCGCTCGTCCTGCTCCTGGGCTCGGGTGGTCTCGCTCTGGGCCTGACCCGGCTCGGCTCGACGTCGAGCTCGGTGACGGACGCGGGCACGGCTCCGCAGGACGGCGCTCCCGACACGCGGACCATTCATGTGGCGCCCGACGGCGACGACACGGCCGAGGGCACCGCCATCGCGCCCAAGCGCACGCTGCAGGCGGCGGTCAACGAGTCGGACGCCGGGGACACGGTCATGGTGCACGCCGGCGTCTACCACGAGGAGCTCAAGATCGAGGAGCGACGAGGTCTGAGGCTCGTTGCGGCACCGGGGGCGGAGGTCTGGCTGGACGGGTCGGTCGTCGTGCCCGGTTGGGCCCGGGACGGCGAGCGGTGGGTCTCCGACGGTTGGAGCACCGAGTTCGACTCCAGTCCGACGTACAGCTGGGGGAAGCCGGACGGCGTGAGGCCCGGGTGGATCTTCCTCAACCCGGAGTACCCGTTGGCCGCGCACCCGGACCAGGTATGGATCGACGGCGAACGTCAGGTGCAGGTGGGGGCGAGAGCGGAGGTACGCCCAGGGACCTTCTTCGTCGACTACGACGACGACAAGATGTTCCTGGGGAGCGACCCGACCGGGCGAACCGTGACCGCGAGCGCGCAGGCTCGCGCCGTGCGGATCCTGAGCGCCGGGGTCCTCATCCGCGGCATCGGCGTCCGTAAGTACGCCCCCTCCGTACCGCACATGGGAGCGGTGACGGTGGAGGCGCCGGACGTCACGCTGGAGCACGTCAGCGTCACCGACAACGCCACGACCGGGATGCACGTGCTGAGCGAGCGTGCGAAGCTGCGCGACGTCACCCTCGAGCGCAACGGGATGATGGGCCTCAGCGCGACCGAGGCTGACGGCCTCGAGCTGGTGCGGGTGACGGCGAGCGAGAACAACCTCGAGGGGTTCAACAAGTCTCCGGCGGCCGGCGGCGCCAAGATCGGCCGGTCGTCGACGATCCTTGTCAAGGATTGCGTCTTTGCGGGGAACCTCGCGAACGGGCTCTGGTTGGACGAGTCCGTCTCCGGCATCAAGCTCCTGCACTCGCGCTTCGTGGACAACTCCGGCCACGGCATCTCGATCGAGGTCTCCGGCCACGGCACCGTCATGGGCAACGTCATCGCCCACAACGCCGGCAACGGTGTGAAGCTCAACGATGCGGAAGACGTCGCGGTGTGGAACAACACCTTCGTCGACAACGTCCGCTCGATCAACATCGTGCAGGACACCCGGGACGTCGAGCCTGGACGCACCTTCCGCGACCCCGAGCTGCCGCTCACCTGGCGGACCCAGCGCATCACCATCCGGAACAACGTCATCGCCGCCACCGGTACGCACCTCGGTGGCGCCGCCCGGTCCCGGACCTGCCTGTTGTGCGTCGAGGACTACAGCGGTCGGTGGACCGCTGCCGAGATGGACGTGACCGCCCTGGGCAACGTGTACCAGCGGGCAGATGCCACGTCGCCGAAGTGGATGATCGTGTGGGCCCGACGCGACAAGGACCCGTACGTGTTCCACGGTGTGAAGGACTTCCGCGCCGCTGTGCGCCAGGAAGAGACCGGTGTGGAGGTGACCGGGACCTCGCTGCTGAGCGACGACTTCTGGCCGGAACCCGCTCTGGAGCACCTGTACGCCTCGGTGGCGCAACCGCTGCCCGCCGACCTCGCCGAGCTCGCTGGGCGCCCGGTCGGAGACCGGCACCTGGGGGCCTGGAGCCGATGACCCCGGTCATCGCGCGCGGGGCAGAGATGGCCGGGCCCGACCGGATCGTCGCGGGAATCGGCCCCGTACGGCCCGATGCCCGCCGTACCCTCGGCGTTGGGGGAACGGACGCAAGCCAGCTGACGAGTCCGCACGCTGGCCTCGGAGCCGCAGAGCAAGGGGATGTCCATGTCGTTCCGTGAGTACCTGGAGCTGCTGCAACGGCGTTGGCGCATCGTGGTGTCGATGCTCATGATCGGTCTGCTGGTTGCGGTGGCATTCAACGTGCTCGCCCGGAAGTCGTACACGGCGGCGGCGACCTCCTTCGTCACGGTCTCCGATGCGGACGCCGCGGCGTCGGGTGAGCTGTTCCAGGGCTCGCAGTTCGCCGTGCAGCGGATGGCCTCCTACGCGGCTCTGAGCTCGAGCCCTGAGGTGCTCGACGGAGTGATCGACGAGCTCGCGCTCGACATCTCGCCACGGGCGCTGCGAAAGATGGTGACCGTCTCCAGCCCAGCGACCAGCGTGCTGCTCGAAGTGTCCGTCGAGGACGCAGATCCTCGGCAGGCGGCGAACATCGCCGACGAGGTGTCCCGTCAGCTCGGGATGCTGATCGAGCGGCTCGAGACGCCACGCGGCCTGGCCGCGTCCTCGGTGAAGGTCACCCTGACCCGGCCCGCAGACGTCCCGGTCGCGCCGTCCTCACCGCGCGTGACGCTCAACCTTCTTCTCGGCATGGCAGGTGGCGCCGCGGCCGGTTTGCTGCTGGCTCTGCTCAGGCATCACCTCGACCGCCGCCTCAGGACCGTTGCCGACGTCCGGGCGATCACCGAGGTGGCGCCGCTCGGCTCGACCATCCATTCCCGGGCGGCCGAGCGTGAGCCACTCGTCGCCACGGAGCTCGGGTCGGTGGAGGCGGAGCGTTACCGCAGCATCCGGGCCTCTCTGAAGCTCGCCGACGCGGGCCGCGAGAGCCACCAGCTTGTCATCAGCTCGCCGGCCGCCGGTGACGGCAGGACGAGCGTGGCCGCGAACCTGGCGCTGAGCTGGGCCGTCGCCGGCGCCACGGTGTGTCTTGTCGACGCCGATCTGCGGAGCCCCACGGCTTCCCGAGTCTTCGGGCTCGAGAGCGCCGACGGGCTCACCGACGTGGTGGCCGGTGACGCAGAGCTCGACACCGTGCTCCGTTCCTGGAACGGCGGTGCCCTCACCATCCTGCCCGCAGGGTCGCTGCCACCGGATCCGGTCGAGCTGCTCGGGTCCAAGGCCATGGGCCACCTGATCGCTGAGCTGGGAGCGCGCTTCGATGTCGTGATCTACGACTCGGAACCCATGCTCGCGGTCGGCGACGCGGCTGTCCTGGCGCGCGCGGTGGGCGGCCTGGTGCTGGTGGTTCGCTCAGGCGCGACCACGGCGGCTCAGCTCTCGGCCTGCCTCGAGAAGGTGCGGGGGGCCCGGCTGCCCCTGCTCGGCACGGCGCTCGTCGGAGTCAAGGAGCGTCGACGCGCCAGACGCCGGCACCGCGTCGTGGACGACGGGCGCCGGGTCGTGGAGCCCCGAGACGCCGCACCGAGTCGGCGACACCGAGTGCCGCCGCCGACCGGGCGCGCCACGACAGCCGAGGTCTTGCGCAGCCTAGGTGCGCGGTCGGGCGATGATGCGGTGGGCGAGCATCGACATCGTGAAGAAGACGATGAAGGCCGGCGCGGTGTCGAACATGCCGCTCTCCAGCACGCCCACCAGCGTGACGAGCAGGGCGAGGCCTCCGACGAGCGATCGCTGTGGCCGGGGGAGCCGCAACGCACGGACAAGGGTGGCGAGCACGAACAGCAGCAGGATCATGCTGCCGACGTACCCAGCCTGGATCAGCGCTGACACCCAGGAGCTGTCAAGCATCTGCTGGTCGCGGTAGAGGGCGGTGACGGGAATCTGCTTCAGGGCGAGCCCGCTGCCGAACAGCTGCACGGAGGGCGTGTCGGCGTAGTCGAGCGCGGCGCGCCACGCGACCGTCCGGTTGTTGAGCGTGGTCACGCTCTCCAGATCGCCGCGTCCCGCGAACGCGGTGACGAGCGGGGTGAGGAACGCGACCGCCAGGGCCATCGGAACGGTTGCGGCGATCCCGGCCACGACCCGGGGAGGAACCCGTGGTGCCACGACCACGAGCAGCACCATGATGAAGATCAGTCCGGCGAGGCCGGTCCGTGAGCCCGTCAGCCAGATCAGGCCGAGCAGCGGGAGCAGGCCGTAGAACTCGGCGCGCGACGCCGTGCCGTGGACCGCCTTCCAGAACAGGATGACCACCGGGACGCTCACCAGCAGGCAGATCTCGTTGGCGTTCAACGGAGGGATCCCGCCGTAGAGCCGCCCGGTCGTGGCCAGGGAGCCCAGGCCGGTCAGGGCGCCGAAGCAGGCCAGCAGGAGCATCGCGCTGCTCATGGCGCTGAGGACCACGTGCCAGGGGTGGCTGACCGTGACGAGGACGAGCGCGAACGCCAGGAGCGCCAACCGGCCGGCCAGCACGATCGTCGGCAGTCCGTCGGCGTTGAGGATGCCGCCGATGACGGAGATGAGCAGATAGCTCCCCAGCCAGAGCACGGGCGCCGCTGCCATCCGGCCCCAGGCGCCCGGGGGCCTACGCATCAGCAGCGCGATGACGACCGCGAGGACGGTCAGTGCCGCCTTCGCGACGACCACGACATCGAGGCCGCCGGAGTAGAAGGCGCCCCTCCGCCACGCCACCGAAGACACGACGAGGAGCAGACAGACGAAGAACAGAGGGAACGGCCGCATCGTGAGCACCCGCAACACGGAGGCGGGCTCGACCGCGGGCCGCTCCGGCAGCTCCAGCTGCGGCGCCTGCGTCACGCTGACACCTTCGCGGGTGCGGCGGCGCCCGTGCGGGCGTCCGGCCGCAGCAGGACCTGACGGCACAGCAGGCCGCCCGCGAAGGAGCCGACCGAGAGCAGCCAGGGCATCCAGTGCGTGCCCACGTTCGCTGCCATCAGCACGACCCCCACGAGGGCCAGGGCGAGCGCCGAGTCGGCGACGCGGATGAGCAGGACCCAGTGCTGCTTGCCCCGCACGGCGGCCAGGCTGCCGTATGGCAGGACCGCGGCGCACGACGCGGCGTAGCAGGCCCAGCCCAGCGCGGCGACCAGACTGAGCTGGTACCGGTCGGCCGTGAGCAGCGATCCCACCCGGGGCAGCAGCAGAGCGGCGGCCACGCCGACGGCGACAGAGCCCGCCAGCATGACCGTCGCCGCGCGATCCGCGCGGGCCAGCAGCGCTCGCGCACCCTGGGCGCGGTCGGCGGCGTAGGAGGAGAACAGGTACGACCCGAACCCCTGGACGAGCAGCATGGCGGGCGCCACGAAGACCCGGGCGGCTTCGAGCTCACCGACGGCCGCGGCCCCGCCGAGGACCAGCACCACCCAGCGGGCGGCGTTCAGCGTGGTCGGCCGGACGAACTGCTGCAACGCTCGCCACGAGCCGTACCGCACGACCGCCCCCCAATCGCCCCGGCCGCGGCGGGGGAGCCGGCGCTCGGCGGCGGGCAGTCGGGCCAGCGCGAGCAGTCCGGCCACCACCTGGCCGATCGCGAGGCCGGCGAGGAAGTGGTCGAGGCCCAGCGCCCCGACAAGCCTGGAGCCGAGCAGGAAGACGAGCATGGCGAGGAACCCGACGGAGTCGACGACCGGGAGGCTCCAGAACCGCAGGTTGGCCATCAGCAGACGCCGTCCCAGGTCGGCCCAGACGAAGGCGGTGAGCGCCACCGCGAACAGCGCCGCGGTGACCGCCGAGAACTGCCCGCGGGCGAGGACGAAGCCGGTCAGGCACAGGGCAGCGCCGAGGACCCAGCCGAGTCGGAACAGAGCCGTCCGGACCGGTGCGGCCTGCCGGTCCAGGACCGTGAGGGAATCGCCGACGAGGCCGGTGGTCAGCGCGGTCGCCATGACGATGACGCCGAACATCAGCGCGAAGGTCCCAAACCCTGCCGCACCAAGCTCCCGGCTGGCGCCGACCTGCAGGACGAAGCTGCTCAGCGCGAGAGTCGCCTGGCCGGCAAGCGCGCCGAAGGCCTGCAGGGGAAGGCGCGACAGGCCGGAGCGCAACCTCGACGGCATTGCCACCGCCTCTCTGCGGGATCGGGCAACGTCAGCATGCTGGTGCCACGGTAGACCTCGACCCGTAGGGACCGGGGCGGTCCGGGACGAAAGAATGGCCGCCGAGGCGCGTCCGCATCGTCCCCTCGGCAGAGATGCAGGTCAGAGGCGACCGATAGGGGGCCACCGGTTCCGAGGTGGGAGGATCGCCTCCATGGCAATGGCAGGCATGGGCGGAGCTCACATGGGCGGGCCGGGCGGCTTCGGCCGCACCCTCCGGCAGGACTCCTCGGTCAAGGATCACCGGCTTCGGCCCGGCACCACCCGCCGGGTCGTGCGCTACGCCGCCCCCTACCGCTACCAGATCGCGGCCTTCCTGGGCCTGGTCGTGCTGGCCGCTCTCATGGTGGTGGCGACCCCGCTGCTGCTCCAGCGCATCATCGACGACGGCGTGGCCACCGGCGACCGTCGGCTCGTCGTCGTGCTCGCGGCGCTCGTGGCCCTGGTCGCCGTCGCCGAGGCAGTCCTCACGCTCCTGCAGCGCTGGTTCTCCGCCCGCATCGGGGAGGGGCTGATCTACGACCTGCGCACCGACGTCTTCGCCCACGTGCAGGCACAGTCGGTGGCGTTCTTCACCCGCAGCCAGACCGGCTCGCTGGTCACCCGGCTGAACTCGGACGTCATCGGCGCCCAGCGGGCGTTCACCACCACCCTCTCCGGCGTGGTCTCGAACGTCATCTCGGTCGTCGTCGTCCTCGTGACCATGGTGGCGCTGTCCTGGCAGATCACGGTGGTCGCCCTCCTCGTGGTGCCCGTGCTGCTGCTGCCCGCCCGGCGGGTCGGGCGCAAGCTCGCCGCGCTGAACCGGCGCGGCATGGAGCTCAACGCCGAGCTGGGCAACCGGATGACCGAGCGGTTCAACGTGGCCGGGGCGCTGCTGGTCAAGCTGTTCGGCACGCCGGAGCGCGAGCAGGCGGAGTTCGCCGAGAGGGCCGGCGGGGTCCGGGACGTCGGCATCAAGACGGCGATGAGCAGCCGGGTGTTCTTCGCGGCCCTGGGCGCGATGGCGTCGCTCGCGACGGCTCTCGTCTACGGGGTGGGCGGGGTGCTGGCCATCGAGCAGGCGGTCACCGTCGGCACGCTGGTGGCGTTCGCCGGCCTGCTGGGCCGCCTGTACGGCCCCGTCACGGCGCTGAGCAACGTCCAGGTCGACGTCATGAGCGCGCTGGTCAGCTTCGAGCGGGTTTTCGAGGTGCTCGACCTGCGCCCGATGATCACGGACGCGCCGGACGCCGTCGATCTCCCGGACGGGCCGCTCTCGGTCGAGCTCGACGACGTGCGCTTCGCCTACCCCGGCGCCGACCGGGTGGGCCTGGCCTCGCTCGAGGGCGTCCCGGCGGTCGGGGTCGGGCACGGGGAGAACGGGGGCCGGTCGGCCCACGGCGACGGCATGGCGGGAAGCCCGACGACGGCGACCGCCGGCCCGCACGGCAACGGCGTCGACGAGGTGCTCAAGGGCGTGTCCCTGCGCGTCGAGCCCGGCACCATGCTCGCCCTCGTCGGCCCCTCCGGCGCGGGCAAGACGACCCTGTCGACGATGATCGCCCGGCTGTACGACCCGACGTCGGGCGCCGTGCGGGTGGGCGGGCTGGACCTGCGCCAGGTTCGCCAGGCCAGCCTCCACCGGGCGGTGGGCGTGGTCACCCAGGACGCGCACCTGTTCCACGACACCGTCCGGGCCAACCTCCTGTACGCCCGCCCCGAGGCGAGCGAGGAGGAGCTGTTCGCCGCGCTGCGGGCGGCGCACGTCGAGCCGCTCGTCCAGCGGCTGCCGGAGGGGCTGGACACCGTCGTGGGCGACCGCGGGCACCGACTCTCGGGCGGGGAGAAGCAGCGGGTGGCCATCGCCCGACTGCTGCTGCGCTCGCCGAGGGTGGTGGTGCTCGACGAGGCCACCGCGCACCTGGACTCGGAGTCCGAGGCCGCCGTCCAGCTCGCGCTGGACTCGGCGATGGTCGGGCGCACGTCGATCGTCATCGCGCACCGGCTCTCCACGGTCCGGAAGGCGGACTCCATCGCCGTCATCGAGGCCGGACGCGTCGTCGAGCAGGGGACGCACGCCGAGCTCCTCGGCGGTGGCGGGCTGTACGCGGAGCTGTACGAGACCCAGTTCGCCACCCAGGACGCGTGACACGGGCGGCCGGCGCCACCGCCGCGGCCGAGCGCCCGGTCCCCGGTTCGCCCTGCACGAACCCCGCTCGGCGCCTGGGCGCCGCCGACCGTAGACTCGTGCGCGGACCCCGCCCCCTCCGGGATGCGGGGCTCACGTGCTGCCCGCGCGGGGCCAGGTCCCGCCGTCGTGCTCCCGGCCGGAACGCGCAGCGCGCCGCCCACCGCCTGGCCCCGAAGGACTCATGAAGCTCACCGGACTGCTGCCCCTGCTGCGCACCGACCCCGCCGTCGAATCCGCCACCGAGATGGCCCGCCAGCCGGTGCTGGCCCCGCAGGTCGTGGTCAACGCCGCGGTCGGCGTGCGGGCCCCGCTGGTCGCCGAGCTCACCGCGGGGGAGCGGGGCCGCCCGGTCGTCGTGGTCACCGCCACCGGCCGCGAGGCCGACGAGGCCGCCGACGCGCTGCGCAACTTCCTGCCCGACGACGCCGTCGCGGTCTTCCCCGCGTGGGAGACCCTGCCGCACGAGCGGCTCTCGCCCCGCAGCGACACCGTCGCCAAGCGGCTGGCCGTGCTGCGCCGGCTCGCCCACCCCACCGCCGGCGGCCAGTCCGGGCCCATCGCCGTGCTCGTCATGCCGGTGCGCGCGCTGCTGCAGCCGGTGGTGCAGGGCCTGGGCGACCTCGAGCCGGTGTCCCTGGAGGTGGGGCAGGAGGCCGACCTCGAGGAGGTCGCCGCGGCCCTGGCCGCCGCGGCGTACACGCGCGTCGACATGGTCGAGCGGCGCGGGGAGTTCGCCGTGCGCGGCGGCATCCTCGACGTCTTCCCGCCCACCGAGAACCATCCCATGCGCATCGAGTTCTGGGGCGACACGGTCGAGGAGATCCGCTGGTTCGCCGTCGCCGACCAGCGCTCCCTCGAGCTCGCCGAGCACGGCCTGTGGGCGCCGCCCTCGCGTGAGCTGCTGCTCACCGAGAAGGTCCGCGCCCGCGCGCTGGCGCTGATCGAGGACCTGCCCGGCGCCGCCGAGATGCTCGAGAAGATGGGCAACGGCATCGCGGTGGAGGGCATGGAGTCCCTCGCCCCCGCGCTGGTCGACGGCATGCAGCCGGTGCTCGACCTCGTGCCCGACAACACCCTCGTGCTGCTCTCCGACCCCGAGAAGATCCGCCGCCGCGCCCACGACCTCGTCTCGACCACCGAGGAGTTCCTCGCCGCGGCCTGGACCTCCGCCGCCCAGGGCGGCAAGACCCCGCTGGACCTGCGCGCCGCCTCCTTCGCCGACCTCGCCGAGGCCCGCGCCCTCGCCCTGACCCGCGGCCTGGGCTGGTGGTCGCTCAGCTCGCTGCCCACCGACGCCGAGCTCGCCGAGCTGATGAACGACTCCGGCGACGACGTCGACAGCCTGGGGTCGGCCCTCGCCGTCGGCGCCCGCGACGTCGAGCGCTACAACGGCGACGTCGACAAGGCCCTCAAGGACCTCGCCGGCCTGGTCCACGACGGCTGGCGCCTCGTGCTCACCACCGAGGGCCCCGGGCCCGGCCGGCGCATGGCCGAGCAGCTCTCCGCCGCCGACGTGCCCGCCCGGGTGGTCGACGAGATCGCCCAGGAGCCGCCGTCGTCCGTGGTCCTCGTGACGACGGCGAGCAGCGGGCGCAGCTTCGTCGCCCCCGACCTCAAGCTCGCCCTGCTCGCCGAGGCCGACATCACCGGCCGCGCCGGCACCTCCACCCGCGACATGCGCCGCATGCCCTCGCGCCGGCGCAACGTCGTCGACCCGCTCGCGCTGCGCGCCGGGGACTACGTGGTCCACGAGCAGCACGGCGTGGGCCGCTTCGTCGAGCTCGTCCAGCGCACCGTCGGCGCCGGGGCGGACGCCACCACCCGCGAGTACCTCGTCATCGAGTACGCCAGCTCCAAGCGCGGCCAGCCCGGCGACCGCCTCTTCGTGCCCACCGACTCCCTCGACCAGGTCACGAAGTACACCGGCGGCGAGGCGCCCACGCTCAACAGGCTCGGCGGCTCGGACTGGTCGAAGACCAAGGCGAGCGCCAAGAAGGCGGTCAAGAAGATCGCCGCGGAGCTCATCCGGCTCTACGCCGCCCGGATGGCCACCAAGGGCCACGCCTTCGGCGCCGACACCCCCTGGCAGCGCGAGCTGGAGGAGGCCTTCCCCCACCAGGAGACCCCCGACCAGCTCGTCACCATCGACGAGGTCAAGGCCGACATGGAGAAGTCGACCCCGATGGATCGTCTCATCAGCGGCGACGTCGGCTACGGCAAGACCGAGATCGCGGTCCGTGCGGCGTTCAAGGCGGTCCAGGACGGCAAGCAGGTCGCGATCCTCGTGCCCACCACGCTGCTCGTCCAGCAGCATCTGGACACCTTCTCCGAGCGCTACGCCGGCTTCCCGATCACGGTCAAGGCGCTGTCCCGCTTCCAGACCGACGCCGAGGCGACGGCGGTGCGCGACGGCGTCAGCAAGGGCACCGTCGACGTCGTCATCGGCACCCACCGCCTGCTCACCGGGGAGGTCCGGTTCAAGGACCTGGGCCTGGTCATCATCGACGAGGAGCAGCGCTTCGGCGTCGAGCACAAGGAGACGCTCAAGCAGCTGCGCACCAACGTCGACGTGCTGTCGATGTCCGCCACCCCGATCCCGCGCACGCTGGAGATGGCCATCACCGGCATCCGGGAGATGTCCACGCTGGCCACCCCGCCGGAGGAGCGCCACCCGGTGCTCACCTTCGTCGGCGCCTACGAGGAGAAGCAGGTCGCCGCCGCCATCCGCCGCGAGCTGCTGCGCGAGGGCCAGGTCTTCTACGTGCACAACCGGGTCCAGTCGATCAACAAGGCCGCCGCCCACCTCGCCGAGCTGGTGCCGGAGGCCCGCGTCGGCGTCGCGCACGGGAAGATGAACGAGCACCAGCTCGAGAAGGTCATCCAGGACTTCTGGGACAAGGAGTTCGACGTCCTGGTCTGCACCACCATCGTCGAGACCGGCCTGGACATCTCCAACGCCAACACCCTGATCGTCGAGCGGGCCGACCAGCTCGGCCTGTCCCAGCTGCACCAGCTGCGCGGGCGGGTGGGGCGCGGCCGCGAGCGGGCCTACGCCTACTTCTTCTACCCCCCGGAGAAGCCGCTGACCGAGACGGCCCACGACCGCCTCGCGACCATCGCCGCCCACACCGACCTCGGCGCCGGCATCCAGGTGGCCATGAAGGACCTCGAGATCCGCGGCGCCGGCAACCTGCTCGGCGGGGAGCAGTCCGGACACATCGCCGGGGTCGGCTTCGACCTGTACGTGCGGATGGTCTCCGACGCCGTCGCGGAGTTCCGCGGCGAGAAGGAGACCGAGAAGGCCGACGTCAAGATCGAGCTGGCGGTCGACGCGCACGTGCCGCACGACTACATCGCCCACGAGCGGCTGCGCCTGGAGGCCTACGCCAAGATCGCCGCAGCCGCCGACGACGCCGCCATCGCCGCCGTGCGCGAGGAGCTCGTGGACCGCTACGGGCCCGTGCCCGAGCCGGTCGAGCGGCTCTTCGCCGTCGCCGCGCTGCGCGACAAGGCCCGCGAGGTGGGGCTCACCGACATCACCGCCCAGGGCAAGTACGTCCGCTTCGCCCCGGTGGAGCTGCCCGAGTCCGCCCAGCTGCGCCTCAAGCGGCTCTACCCCGGCACCGTGCTCAAGCCGGCGGTGCGCACGATCCTCGTGCCCTACCCGATGACCGCCCGCCTGGGCGGCAAGCCGCTCAAGGACGTCGCGCTGCTGGAGTGGGTCGGGCAGGTCATCGACGCGGTCCTCAAGGACTCCGTCGCCGCGGCCGCGACGGTGGGGGCGGCCTCGGCGCACTGACCGGCACGGGCCGCGACCGGGTGGCACGACCGCACCCGACCGCAAGATCTCCGCATCTCGGGCCAGGAGAGCCGCACGGCCGCGGCAATCGCCTCCGTCCGCGCATGCGCGCGCCCTAGCGTTCGGCCACGGCGCGCAGGGCGCCGGCCCGGACGCGAGGTGTGTGCGCAATGCAAGGAAGGCTACGCGGGCGGGCGCTCGGAGGACTCGCCGCCGTGATCGCGGCGCTCGCCGTCGTCGGCTGGGCACTCGGCGGAGGCGCCGACGAGCCGGCCCCCTCCAGCTCGGCCCCGTCCGCGGCGCCGACTGCCTCCGCGCCCGCCGCCCCACCCACGCAGATGCCGGACGGGGCGCCGATCCCGTCACCCAGCCCGGGGACGCCCAGCACCCTCGGCGCCGGCAGGACGGAACCCGTCGAGCCCGTCCCGACCAACCCGCCGGTCGGGTTGGACGAGACCGCCGACTTCGGAACCGGGCTCACCGTCAGCCTGACGGAGATCGTGCCCGTGCAGGGCGTGGCCCGCGCCCCCGGCGAGATCGCGGGCCCCGCCCTGGCGGTAACCGTCGAGGCGACGAACAGCTCGGCCGGGGCGCTCTCCCTCGACGGCGTGACCGTGTTCGTGTCCTACGGCCAGGACCGCACACCCGCCACCGACTTCGAGCAGGGCAGCGCGCCGCTGCGGGGCGACCTGGCCGCCGGGTCCTCCGCCACCGGGACGTATGTCTTCGCCGTGCCGGAGGACCGGCGCGACGACGTCCGTGTCGAGATCAGCTACACGGGTGCGGCGCCCACCGTGGCGTTCGGGGGCTCCGTTGACTGACCAGGCCACCGGATCCGCACGCGGCCATCGCCGCATGCACGCCCGCACGCCCCACGGCGTCCGGGTTCCAGCACTCAAGGATGTGGGGTTGACCGCCGTGGACACTTCCCGGAACCTGCCGGTGCGAGGCGTGCGGCAGCTCAGGCAGCGACTGGTCGCCGGGCTGGCCCTCGTGCTCGCCGTCGCGCTTCTCGGCCTCGGCGGACCGCCGACCGCACGGGCCGACACGAGACCGGCTGACCCCCAGGCCCCCACCACCCCGGTCACCGTGTCAGCGGACGACCTCCCCACGCCGCAGATCAACGGGGTGGTCTGGTCGATGGCGATGGTCGGCGACGTCGTGTACGTCGGCGGGAGCTTCTCGGAGGCGCGGCCGGCCGGTTCGGCACCGGGGCAGAACACGGTGCCGCGGTCGAACATGATGGCGTTCGACGTCACCACCGGCCAGATGACGTCCTTCGCGCCGACGTTCAACCAGCAGGTGCGGTCGATCGCGGTGTCCCCGGACAAGACCCGCCTCTACGTCGGCGGTGAGTTCACGACCGTCAACGGTCAGCCCCGTCAACGCCTGGCGGCCTTCGACGTCGCCACGGGCGCGCTGGTCCCCGGCTTCGCTCCGCCGATGGGCTACCACGTCGCCGCCATCGTGGCCACCAACACGACGGTGTACGCCGGCGGCTCGTTCAACGGCGTGGGCAGCGCGAGCCGTCAGAACCTTGCGGCGTTCAACGCGTCGAACGGGGCGTTGCTCGACTGGGCGCCGCAGGCCACCGGCGGCACCGTCGCGGCGCTCGCGATCAACCCCGAGGGCACCAAGGTCGCGGTCGGGGGCGGGTTCACCGCGCTCAACGGCTCGAGCAACCCCGGCTACGGGCTCGGCATGGTCGATGCGACCACCGGGGCAAGCCTGCCGTTCGCGGTCAACCAGTACGTTCGCAACGGCACCGTCGACGGCGCCATCGACACGCTCGCCACCGACGGTACGTACGTCTACGGCGGCGGCTGGACCTACGGCAAGAGCGGCGGCACCTGGGAAGGCACCTTCGCGGCGAGCTGGAACGCCGGGGAGGTCCGGTGGCTCGACGACTGCCACGGGGACACGTATGGCGTCTACCCCGTCGGCGACGTGGTGTACGGCGCGGGACACACCCACTACTGCGAGAACATCGACGGTGTGCGCCAGGGGGCCGGCGGCGTCGGCGACTATCCGTACTACCGGGCGATCGCTCTCGGTAAGGCGCCCACCGGCACCGGGTCCTGGGAGCCGGACCAGGGGCGCTACTACAGCTTCGAGGGCCAGCCGACCTCATCGCAGCTGGGCTGGTACCCCCAGTTCAACGCCGGCACCTTCACCGGCCAGTTCCAAGGCCCGTGGAGCGTGGTCGGCAACAGCGACTACGTCGTGTACGGGGGCGAGTTCACCCGGGTCAACGGCACCAGTCAGCAGGGGCTCACACGGTTCACCGTGAGCGGCAAGGCCCCCAACGCCAAGGGACCGACCTTGTTCGCCGCGACCTACCCCCTGAACGTGCGCTCGACGGGGGCCGGTCAGGTGCGGATCAGCTGGCGGACCAACGAGGACATCGACAACGAGTATCTGACCTACCGCGTCTACCGCGACACACAGAACGCGGCAGGGCTGATCCACACGCGCAGCGCCGCGGCGCGGTTCTGGAACCCCTACACGATGGGCGTGACCGACAGCGGACTCGCGCCGGGCTCGACGCACCAGTACCGCGTCGTCGTCACGGACCCCTTCGGGAACGTGGCCAACTCGCCGTGGACCAGCGTGACGGTGGCCTCGAGCGGCGCGGACAGCGCCTACGTCAAGGCGGTCTACGCCGGCCAACCGACGGACTACTGGCGGATGGGCGAGACCTCGGGGACCACGGCGGCCGACTCGGTCGGGTTCCACCCGCTCACCGCGGCCACCGGGATGAAGCGCACGTCGGCCGGCGCCATCAGGAACGACGGCGACGGCGCGGCCACCTTCGGCGGCACCAACACCGGCTGGGCCGCGACGACCACACCGGGCAACCCGCCCGACGTGTTCACGATCGAGACGTGGTTCAAGACGAGGACGACCGCGGGCGGTCGGCTGGTCGGGTGGAGCAACCGCAACACGCAGGGCAGCTCCAGCCGGCACGACCGGCAGCTCTACATGGACAACACCGGCCGCATCCACTTCGGCGTGAAGCCGAACGCCAGCAGGCTCGTGGTGAGCAGTCCCGGCCGCTACAACGACGGCGCCTGGCACCACGCCGTGGCCACGCTGTCCAAGAGCGGCATGCGGCTCTACCTCGACGGCAAGCAGGTGGGCGCGCGTACCGACGTCACCGTCGGGCAGCACCTCGCGATCGGCTACTGGCGCATCGGCGGCGACACGGTCAGCGGCTGGCCATCGGCGCCGACGAGCGGCTACTTCGCCGGTGACATCGACGAGATCGCGATCTACAAGACCGAGCTGTCCGCGGCCGACATCGCGGCGCACTACGCGGCGGGCACCGGCGGAGCGGCCCCCAACAGCGCTCCTGTCGCCGCCTTCGGCTTCGGGACGAGCGCGCTGACCGTCACGGTGGACGGCGCGGGCTCGAGCGACGCGGACGGGACGATCGCGTCGTACGCGTGGACGTTCGGCGACGGCGGCAGCGCCACGGGCGCCCAGGCCAGCCACGCCTACGCCGCGCCCGGCACCTACCGGGTCACGCTCACGGTCACCGACGACGCCGGGGCGAGCGGCACCCTCGCCAAGGACGTCACGGTCACCGCCCCGCCGAACGCCGACCCGACGGCCTCCTTCACCATGGCGCCGAACGGGCTGACGCTGGCGGTCGACGGCACGAACTCCTCCGACCCGGACGGCACGATCGCGTCATACGCCTGGACGTTCGGGGACGGCGGCACCGCCTCCGGGCCGACGGCGAGCCACACCTACGCCGTCACCGGCGCCTACGACGTCACGCTCACCGTCACGGACGACCGTGGCGCGACGAACACCCTGACGCAGAAGGCCGGCGTCAATGCCGAGACCACGCCGTTCGCGCTGGACGCCTTCGGACGCTCGGTCACCAACGGCTGGGGAAGTGCCGACCTCGGCGGTGCCTGGGCACGCACCGGGACCGCGTCGAACTTCGCGGTCACCAACGGGGTGGGGACGATCCGCATGGGCGCCCCTGGGGCCGGTCCCGCGGCGCAGCTGGCCGGGGTGTCCTCCAGCGGCACCGACGTTCGGGTCCGGGTCGGTGCCGACAAGGCGGCGACCGGGGGTGGCACCTACCTGACCGTGGAGCCCCGTCTCGTGTCCGGCGGCGATCGCTATTTCGCCGACATCAGGCAGCTGTCGACCGGTGAGGTCATGCTCATCCTCGGCCGGGCCGTGGGCGGCACGGAGACCAACCTGCAATCCAGGACGGTCGGCGGGCTCATGGTCGCGCCGGGCGACCTCGTCCAGGTGCGGGTGCAGGCGTTCGGGACCTCGCCGACGATCCTCCAGGCCAAGGTGTGGGCGACCGGCACCCCCGAGCCGGAGGCGTGGACGGCGTCGGTCACCGACTCGACGGCGGGGCTGCAGACCGCGGGCGGTGTCGGACTGCGGACGTATCTGTCCGGATCGGCCACCAACGCGCCGGTACTGGGCCTGTTCGACGACCTGTGGGCCGGACCGACGCCATGACGCGTGCCTGACGGGTCCGGAGTGGCGGGCCCGCACCGGACCGCAAGGTGTCCGCACGTCCGGCCGGTTCCACCGTGCGGCCGGGGCAATCGGGCCCGTCCGGGCGGGCAACCGCCTAGCGTGGCGGGCCATGGCGCGCACGGCGCCAGGCCACAACCCGGAGCGAGGATGGACGTCACGACGAGAAGCTTCACGGAGGCGGTACGCGCCCTCGGGGTCGCGCAGAAGTCCAACAGGGGCGCTCCGCTGTACTCCCGACTGGTCAACCGGCCGTTGGGGCGGATCCTCGCCGCCGCGGCGCACCAGGTCGGCCTGAGCCCCAACCAGGTCACCGGTGTCAGCGCGTGCTTCACCTTCACCGGCATCGCCTTGGTCGCCATGGTGCCACCGTCACCCGCGATGGCGGCGGTGATCGCGGTGCTGCTCGTCATCGGCTACGGCCTCGATTCGGCGGACGGGCAGCTCGCACGCCTGCTGGGCCGCGGTTCGCCGGCGGGGGAGTGGCTGGACCACGTCTGCGACAGCCTGAAGACGGCGACCATTCACCTCGCGGTAGTCGTCTCGCTGTATCGCTTCGCCGACCTCCCGACCGACCTTCTCCTCGTCGTTCCCCTCGCCTACAGCGCTCTCGACACGACGCTGTTCTTCGCCTTCATTCTCACCGAGCGCCTGCGCAAGCCGAGCGGACCGCGCCTGGCCACCGCCGACAGTTCGCGGCCCTCGGTGCTTCGCGCGATGCTCTCCGCCCCCACCGACTACGGGATCCTGTGCCTGGTCTTCTTCACCCTCGCCTGGCCGCACGTCTTCCTCGTCGCCTACGGGGTCATGCTGCTCGGCACCGCCGGCTACGCGCTGCTCGCCCTGCCCAAGTGGTACCGGGACGTCTCTCGCCTCCGTGAGGGGGCCTGAGATGGTGACGCCTGCCGACACGAGGTCGCCGGCGGTGGCGGAGGTGGCAACGACGCCGGCTCCCCCGACCGGGTACACGGTCCGGCGCGAGGATCAGTTCGACTTTCGCTCGTCCGAGTACGCCGACCTGTACGCCCGTGCCGACGCGACACCGTTCCAGCACGGCCTGTGGCTGCACACCCTGTACGAGGTGCTCGCTCCCCGTCGCGGCGCGCGCAGGCTGGTCGTCACCGTGCGCGACGCGGAGGGTCGCCTAGCGCTGGTGCTGCCGCTCACGCGCCGACGGCAGGGCCCGCTGCGGGTGGTCGAGTTCGCCGATCTCGGGGTGAGCGACTATGCCGCGCCGGTGCTCGACCCACGAGACGCTTCCGCCCTCCTCGGCGACGGTGGGCTCGCCCGGCAGATCCGCGCGGCCCTGGGGAGGTTCGACCTGCTGCGGATCGAGCGCGTCGCGAGCTCGCCCGACACCCTCGTGTCGCTGCTCGCCGGGGCCAGGGCGCGGCGCCACGCGTACCACACCCACCTGGTCGACCTTCCCGGCACGGTCGACGGCTGGTACGAGGGGCTCGATCCGCATTTCGTCAGGCACCTGGCGCGCGCGTACAAGCGGCTCCGACCCAAGGGGGACCGCCGGCTGCGGCGCATCACCGACCCGGCCGAGGTCGAGCCGCTGATGGAGCGGATGCGCCACTTCCGCGCCGCTCGTTTCGCCGGCCGGCGCGGCGTCGACCTCCTCCAGGACGACGCCTGCGACGCGTTCTACCGTGCCGCCGCACGCGAGAGCGTGACGGACTTCCTCGGACGCCTGGTCGCGCTGGAGGTGGCCGGCGAGCCGGTGGCCGTGGCCTTCGGCCTGGCGGACCACACCTCGGAGCTGTTCATGCTGGTCGGCTATGACGTGGAGCGGCTAGCACGCTGCTCGCTGGGCCAGCTGATCGTCGACGAGCTGGTCCGAGATGCCATCGGCCGCGGCCAGCGCCACTTCGACCTCACGGTCGGCGACGAGCCGTACAAGGCAGACTTTGGCGCCCGACCGAGGCCGCTGTTCGAGGTCCGGCTGCGGCGGACACCGGTCGGCGCAGTCGGAGTGCTCGCGCGAGACGCCTACCTCGGGGCTCGCCGGGTCGCCAAGCGGGTGCTGCTGGCTCGCGAGGCGCGCCGGCAGGCCAAGGAGCAGCAACCCGGGCAGGCACGACCGGCCGGGCAGGGGAAGAAGCGGGCTGCTCCGGGCGCCCAGGCGCCTCGCGAACCGAGGGGGTAAGGGTGCGTCTTGCAGTCCGGCTCGACCGTCGCTCCCTTCGCCGGTGGCATCTCGAGCTCGTCTCCGCGCTCGCCGGACGGGAAGATCTCCAGGTCGGGGTGCGGTGGTACGACGGCCCCTCCCGCCCCGTCGCACCGGAGGTCGAGCGGCTCTTCGCGCTCGAACAGGTCCTGCACCGGCTGCCACGCGGTCGCTCGGCGACGGTGTCCGCGCATCTCTTCGGCCCCTACCGCGACGGCTGGCCGCACCCGGAGGTGGTGCTCGACCTCGTCGGTGTGGCGGACGCGGACGTCCGCACGTGGCACCTGACCTTCGATGGCGGCACCGGCGAGGAGGCGCTCCTGGCCGCCCTGCTGGCCGGCCGGGCACCGGTGGTGCGCGTCGTCGACGCCGCGGCTGGCCGTGTCCTCGCCGCCGGCCGCCCGGGCAGCGAGAACCCGGCGGTGACCGTGGCCGCGTTCGAGGACGTCCTGGCGGGGTGCACGCAGCTGCTCCATGCGGCACTCGACGGTGACGGAGCGGCGCACATCGAGGACGGCGAGCACCTCCAGGTCCGACACGTCCCGCTCGTCCGGCGCGCCGGGCGGCTCGTCGCCCGGGCAGCCGTGCACCGCGCCTACCGGCTGCTGTACCGGGCACCGCACTGGCGGGTGGGCTGGCGGCGCGTCGACGACGGGCCCGACGTCATCGACCTGGGCGGGCACCCGCCATCAGGGTGGCGGGAGCTTCCGGACGACGGGTGGCACTTCTACGCCGACCCGTTTCCGATCCGGGTCGGGGACGCGACCTACCTGTTCGTCGAGGATTTCGACCATCGCCTCGGCCGGGGGGTCATCTCGGTGGTCGAGTTCGGCCGCGACGGTCCGAGGGGCACCCCGTGGCCGGTGCTGGAGCACGATGCCCACCTGTCCTACCCGTTCGTGCTGCAGGACGGTGGACAGGTGTGGATGATTCCCGAGACCTCGGGCGCGGGGACTGTCGAGCTGTACCGCGCGACCCGGTTCCCCGCGGGGTGGACCCTGGAGGAGGTTCTGCTCGAGGGGATGGAGGTCAGCGACGCCACTCCCTTCCGCCACGGCGGGCGGTGGTGGCTCAGTGCCACGGTGCGCAACGGCGGCTCGTACTCCGATGCGCTCCACCTGTGGTCGGCCGAGCGCCTGCAGGGCCCGTGGTCGCCCCACTCTCGCAACCCGGTGCTCGTCGACATCGCCGCGGCCCGTCCCGCCGGCCGGGTGGTCAGCCGACACGGCCGGCTGATCCGGCCGGTCCAGGATGGTCGCCGGGGGTATGGCGCCGCCCTCGCCCTGGCAGAGGTCACCCGCCTCGACGACGACGCGTTCGAGCAGCGTGTCATCGCAACGATCGGACCGGGGCCGCGCTGGCCCGGTCATCGCCTCCACACGCTGAACCGCGCAGGCTGGCTGGAGGTCATCGACGGCTCCGCCTTCTCCCCGCGATATCGGCACCTGCCGCGTCCCGTCCGCTGAAGGTCGCGTCGGTGCCATCTCGGTCTGCGGGCGGCATGCTGGTGTCGTGGTCGCGCCTCGGGCGTGGCGCCCACCCGAGGCAACGGATGGACATTTTTCGGACGGCGGCCGGGGTGCGGATATAACGGTGGCGGAGCGAACCGCGCGGCGGCGCCGCTTCGCCGACCACCGACCGTGCACGGGCCCGTCCGGGCGTCGTCATGCCCTGCGGTGGCGGCATGACGTCGTGACCGAGAGGTGTGCAGATGGAGCTGGGCGAGCAGCTGCCCGTGTGGAGCATCATCCCGTTCGTCGGGATGCTGCTGTCCATCGCCGTCGTGCCGCTGGTGAACGCCCACTGGTGGGAGCGCCACCAGGGCAAGGTCTCGGCCTTCTGGGCGCTGGCCTTCTTCGTGCCGTTCCTCGTCGGCTTCGGCCCCGCGGTGGCACTCACCCACGGCGCCGAGGTCCTGCTGCTGGACTACCTGCCCTTCATCATCCTCATCCTGGGGCTGTTCGCCGTCACCGGCGGCATCGTCGTGCGCGGCTCGCTCTCGGGCACGCCCAAGGTCAACGTCGTCCTGCTGCTCGTCGGCACGCTGCTCGCCAGCTGGATCGGCACGACCGGGGCGGCCATGGTGATGATCCGTCCCCTGCTGCGGGCGAACGCCTGGCGGCGGCACCGCGTCCACCAGGTCGTCTTCTTCATCTTCCTCGTCGCCAACATCGGCGGGGCGCTGACCCCGATCGGCGACCCGCCGCTGTTCCTCGGGTTCCTGCGCGGCGTGCCGTTCTTCTGGACGATGCACCTGCTCGGCCCGGTGCTCCTCAACACCGCCGTGCTGCTCGTGGTCTTCTACCTCATCGACTCCCGCCTCATGCGGCGCGAGGGGCCGCACCCGGAGCACACCGGCGAGCGGGTGCGGGTGGACGGCCTCCACAACGTCGTCTTCCTGCTCATGATCGTCGGCGCCGTCATCCTCTCCGGTGCCCTGGCCCAGCAGCCGCTGTTCATGGACACGGCCACCGGGGAGGCCCGCGGCATCACGCTGGTCACCACCGCCGAGGGCCACGTGACCGTGCCGACCCTCGGCCTCCTGCGGGACGCCGTCATCCTCCTGGCCGCCCTGCTCGCCTTCCGCGGCACCCGTCGCGAGCTGCGCGCCGCCAACGGCTTCACCTGGGGGCCCATCCAGGAGGTGGCGATCCTCTTCGCGGGCATCTTCGTGACGATGATCCCCGCGCTGGCCATCCTCCAGGCCCGCGGCGGCGAGCTCGGCGTGACGAGCCCGGCCGCGTTCTTCTGGGCCACCGGCGCCCTGTCGAGCGTCCTCGACAACGCCCCGACCTATCTCGTCTTCCTGACCACCGCCGCCAGCCTCGGCGCCACCAGCGGGGTGGCGACGACCCTGGGCGTCATCGACCCCCACCTCCTCATGGCGGTCTCCGCGGGCGCGGTGTTCATGGGGGCGAACACCTACATCGGCAACGCCCCGAACTTCATGGTCCGCTCGATCGCCGTCGAGGCCGGGGTCCGGATGCCCAGCTTCCTCGGCTACATGCGCTGGTCCCTCGGCGTGCTCATCCCGCTCTTCGTCCTCGACACCCTCCTGTTCTTCTAGGCCGGTTCCCGTCCGCCCGTGCCGCGACCCTGCCGGAAGCCGGGTACCGCGGCGGAAGGCTCGTCAGGAGAAGGTGAGGACGAGCTCGGGTCTGCCGGTGCTTGCCTCGCGCGAGGCGAACACCACGGCGTCGGTGCTCGGGGAGTCCAGAGCAAGCGACAGCACCGAGCCCAGCTGTCCGCTCAGGGCGGGCACCGCGAGCGGAATCTCGTACGCGGTGTTGACCGTCGTCTTCGCCAGGCTGCCGACGGTCGTCGTCGGGGCCGGCCTGTTGGTGTAGGTGAGCCCCGTCTCCGTCCAGCTGTTGTCCGCCACGAGCTTCACGTCCTGCCTGCCGGTGGAGCTGTTGTCGCCGACGGTGAGACGGAGCGTGGCACCCGTCAACGTGCGACCGGCGTAGGCGCTCAGGTCGAACTTGAGGTAGGTGACGTCCACCGGGCTGGCGTCGACGCTGAGGATGGCGGTCGTCCCGAGGTTCTTCGTGGGGCTGGAGCTGCGGACGTAGGCGTCGGCGATCGGGACGACCGCGGCCGTCGACGGTGGTGGCGTCGAGGAGCTCGTCGTGAACGACCACTTCTTGTCCGCCGCCAGGGCGTTTCCGGCCAGGTCCTTGACGCCGCCCGACCCGCCGCGCACCGTCACGGTGTATCGGGTGCCAGCCGCCAGCGCGCTTCCCGGAGTCAGCGTCGCCGTCTGGTCGGCCGCCGCGACGCTCGCGGGCACCGTGCCGGCCGGTCCGGCGAGCGTGACGGTTGAGCTGCTCACCGTCGCGGGGTTGATCGGCTCCGAGAACGTCGCGGTCACGGGGGTGGACCGGCTCACCCCGGTCGCCCCGTCCGCGGGAGCGACGGCGGTCACCGTCGGGGGAGTGGTGTCGGCGGGGGCGCCTCCGAGGGGGAGATAGGCGTGCACGTAGTAGCGCGTGCTGTCATCGCCGGCGAGGATGAGGAGGCCCGATTTCGACGACACCGACTGCTTGGTGGAGGTGACGTTGTTGATCTTCGGGTCGGCGGCGCTCTTGATGACGGGGGTGCCGAGGCCCGACGGGAAGCCAGAGCTCAGGTCGAAGGGCACGCTCTTGGAGTAGACGATGCCGCCGCTGCAGCATGGCCCCGCCGCGAAGGTGTAGGCGCGCGAGTTCGTGGTGTCCAGGACGACGATCGCGCGGGTGACGTTCTCCGCCACTGTCCACGCGACCCGGGAGGTGTAGGCGGCGGTGGCGATGTCGAACTTGTAGAGCATGATCAGCGGATCACCCGGCTTGGCGTTGGAGCCGTCGTTCAACGAGGTCTTGACCACGGCGAAGACCTTGCCGCTGGCGGCGTCGACCGACTTGATGTTGAGGTGGTCGTCGGCGCAGCGGGGCTGGTCGCACAGGGCTTCCTTCCGCTGCCAGCTGCCGGCGGAGTCGTCGGTCCCGTCGGTGTGCGTGGCGAAGTACAGGCGCTGGTCGAGCTGGTTGCTCCACAGCACGCCGATCTTTCCGCCGGTGGCGACGAGGGTGGCGATGTCGTCGGACTTGAGGTTGTTCGCGCCGGCGACCGGGAGCTCGTACGGGGCGATCCACTTGGTGTCGCTCGTGGTGGTGTGGGTGACGTAGACGGTCCGCCCGGTTCCTCTCGTGTCGGTGAAGACCACCCACAGCTTGCCGGTGCTGTCCTTGTCCAGGACGGCCGACTCGACCTTCCTCGTGGCGGCGGTGACCGGGAACCCCGAGTCGATCGAGTAGGTCTTTCTCGCCGCGTCGTAGCTCAGCCGGGTGAAGCCCACGCGCACGTCCGCCAGGGACGAGGTGTCCTTGACGTGGAAGATGACGTAGAGCTTGCTGCCGTCCCACAAGGTGTCGGCCTGCACCGGCTTCCGGGTCTCCAGGGACGTTCCCGTGGTGGACCAGCTCTGGGAGGCGACGTCGAACTTGTAGATCTCCCACTGCTTGGACGTCGCGTTGTACAGCACTCCCCACCAGCTGTTGTCGTTGTACCAGAGCTTGCTCTGCGGCTTGTCGCCCGTGGGGGCGGAGATCGAACTGCCGTAGGAGAAGTCCCGATAGCCGGCCTCGACCGGTTCGGCGCTGGCCGGCGGCGACTGCAGGGCGCTCAACAGCGAGGACAGCAACAGGAGGACCAGCGCGTAGGGGAGCCATCGGCCGCGCGTGCGGGCGTGGCCGTGCAGGGCTGTCGACGTCATGGGACTTCTCTCTCGCTCGTTCGGGCGGATGGGTGTGCCGTGTCCGGTGCGGACACGCTGTGTGGTGGGGGAATCGCTTGGCGGCTTCACAGCTGGTCCACGGGCCACCTCCGGAGCCGAGCCCGGCGGGCGGCCGCGTCGATGTGGACCCACGTCGGATGGTTCTGCCCGTGGGCGGCCGCCTCGCACCCCCTGGTGAACGGCGACCACGTGCCCGTGTTGAGGTAGAGCGGTCCCTCGCCGGTCGGCGTCGTCGCGCTGCTGATCACCGCCCGGCGAGCCTCGTGGGTGTGCCCGAAGACGTAGAACGGGGTGCCGAGCCCGTGGGAGGCGAGGACGGCGTGCACCCGTGAGGCGCTGCGCGACATGTAGTCCAGGTGCCCGGCCGCGTCGCCGAGCGCCAGGACCCGCCGTGCCACGCGCCCGACGGCGGAGAAGGTCCCCGACGACGACACCGCGTCGAGCTCGCGCAAGACCTGGGCGGGGAGGCCCACCACCGCCGAGTACTCCTCCAGGAACTGCGCGGCGTAGGTGGCGCGGGCTCGAGCGCTGTCCGACGTCGCCGTTGCCAGGAGCGCCGACGCGGCCAGGACGGGCAGCGCCATGCCCACGGCCGCGGCGGAGATCGTCCCGCGCTCGCGGGCGCGGTGCAGCCGGCCGAGGACCGCCGCCGGCGTCCGTGCGCCTCCGGTGGCCAGGCGGTCCGCCTGGCCGAGGAGCCCGCCGACCCGGTTGATGTCGTGGTGCTGGCTGCCGTGCTCGGCGTGGACGAGGCCGGGGACGTGGTAGATCCACGGGTGGAAGGTGAGCCGCCCGTCGCCCGGCGCGTCGAGGCGCTCGGCGACGGCCCGCTGGACGTCGGCGTGCATGAGCTCGAAGTCGTGGTTGCCCGCGACGACGTCGACGCCGATGCCGGTCCGCAGCAGCTGGCGCAGGGCCGCCGTCGAGGCCGGAGCGCACCGTTCTGCGCGGTCGAGGACGGCGGTGGCGCGCCGCGCGGGTGCGCCGGTGTCGCGCCTGGTGCGCCGGGGTGCTGCGGCGGGGAAGTCGAAGAGGTCCCCCAGGATGACCAGGCGCCACGGCGCGCGCCGGCGCGCCTGGGCGTGGGTGACCGCCGTCAGGAACTCCCCGAACGCCTGGTCGTGCGGCGAGGCCATTGCGTCGTACGCGCCCAGGTGCAGGTCGCTGACGAAGACCAGGTCCACGGTCGCCGGGCGGGCGGTCACAGGATGTCCAGGACCAGGAGGGTGGCGGAGAGGGTGGTGAGGGCCAGCGAGACGTACACCACACGCCGCCGGTGCGATCGGCTGGGGTTCAGGTGGGCGCGCCGGTGCCGCCCGAGCAGCTCCACCTCTCCGAGCACCATGGTGACGATGAGCAGCACCGCCGCGACCAGCCCGGTCGCGCGCACGAGCGCCTCGGCGAGGTCACTGAGATGAAAGGGCATGCCTGCCTCCACCCGCGGTGACGACGGCGCGAAGGTGCGGGACGATCGCGACGGCGGACGTGAGCACAGCGAGGACCGCCAGGCACCCTCCCGGCGACCACACCCCCGCGTACATCGCCACCATGGCGGTCGCCTCGTCGAGCACCAGGCTCGTCGCGACGGCGAGGGCGAGGACGGCGAGACGCGAAGGGATGCGGATGAGCCGGATGACGGCCAGTCCGGGCCCCACGAGCAGGAAGGGCAGGGTGAGGACGGCCCGCAGAGGCGGTGGCGCCGGCACCGCGTACGCGGCCACGGCCAGCGCCGCAGCCGTGACGAGGGCCGCGCTCATGGCCACGTGGCCGTCGGTGAGGAGGCGCCGCCACCCCAGGCCGGCAGGACGCATGTCGGCACCGCCGCCGGAGCCGGTGGCGGGGGCCGCGGAGGCGGTGACCGCCGTCCCGCCGTCGATGGTCCCGCCGTCGACCGTTCCGCCGTCGACCGTTCCGCGGTCGACCGGCCCGCCCGCGGCGAGGGGCTCGCGGTGTCTCGTGCTGCCGCTCCCTGGTTCATCCATGGGGAACTCCTATCCCGTCGCCGATGCGTACAGCCGCCCGTCGGGGTCGGCATAGACCAGCCGCCACCCGTAGCGGTCCTGGAGCTCTGCCTCGACCGCGGCTGCGGTGCCGCGGCTGATGCCGCCGAAGAGCTCGTTCTGGGCCTCCTGGCTGCGGGTGACGACGAACCAGCCGCCGGTGGGCGAGTCGTTCGCCAAGGAGGACATGTGGGCGGCGAGCTCGCGGGGATCGGCGCTGTCTCCGCCCATGTTGTCGAGGATGCGGTACTTGTGGTCCGCGTACTCCTGGCTCTTCCACGGCACGTTGCTCGCGAGGGCGAAGAGGTAGGAGCCGGGCTCGGCCGCGGCGTACATGCGGGACACCACGGCGACCTCCGCAGGGCTGAACTGGTCCAGGCGTGCGTTGCCGTAGCGGCTGACGACCAGTGCCGGGGCCAGCACCGCCGTGACGGCGACCACCGCCACTGCCAGGCTCCATCCCCGCGAGGTGGGCCGCCGGGCCGCCGGCAGCAGCGCCGCGGCAGCCAGGAAGGCCACGAAGGGCAGCGAGAAGAAGTAGCAGCGGAGGAGCATCTCCCCGCCGTAGGGCTGCAGGGGGAGCAGCAGGTAGGCCACACCGGCGAGCGTGGCGGCGGTGCCGTCCCATCGTCCGCGTGCCATCCGCCGGATCAGGCCGGCGACGCCGAGCAGGCAGATGAGGAACGCGAGGCCGAGGCGAACCTTCACCACCAGCAGGTGCCCCGCGCTTCCCCCGATCCGCTCCCACACGTTGGCGTTGGTCGCCGTCTGGAGGTCGCCCACATCGCTGAGCAGAACCGGAAGGTGGCCGGAGATGTAGGCGGTGGCCGCGAACAGCACCCACGCACCCGTCGCGACCGCCGTGACGGCGGCCAGCACCCGGACGCTCCTGCCGTGCAGGAGTGCCAGTCCCGCGAGCGCGATGAGGAGGGCAAAGGGCGTCAGCTGGTGGCTGGGGGCCGTCGCCGTCACCAGGACGGCGACCACGACGAAGAGGGGGCCCTTGGCGGACCGCGGCAGCGGGACCCGGGAGACGCCCGCGTCCGCGAACGCGCGGAACCGCGCCAGCGGGTCCCGGGCGTCGGTCCTCGCCCGCCCGTCGGGCGACGGGTGCCAGAACCAGTGGAGCACGATCGCCAGCACGGTGAGGTACAGCAGGTAGGTGTAGCTCTGGGGCGCGAAGTAGTCCTGGTTCGGCCACTGCGCGAGGTAGTAGATCCACACGGTCAGCCAGACCCGCCGGCGATCCGTCGTCAGCGCCCGCACCAGGAGCAGCAGGGGCGCCAGGAACAGCAGATTCGCGTACAGGGGGGCGAGCGGGGTGAGCGACAGCGGCGTGCGGAACCCCGCGACCTCGCTCAGCAGCGCGCCGAGCATGAAGAAGCCGGGCCAGTTGAAGTACGCGTCGATGCGGGGGTCGGGGGCACCCGTGCGCGCGAGGTTGTCGACGATGCCGGCGTGGCGGAAGGAGACGTTCAGCCGGGGGACGTCAGACGCGAAGACCGTGATCCCCAGCAAGGCGACGACCAGCGCGACCACGCAGGCTCCGAGCAGCCACTCCGGGGTGGACGAACGCGTCAGGAGCACGCCGAAGACGACGGTCAGGGCCGCGAGACCGGCCCAGAAGGTCCAGGGAAGGAGGCCGATGATGCCCACGTCGGTGGCGGCACGCAGGTCCAGGGACGCGGAGGCATGGACGCACAGCGCCAGCGACGCGGCGATGGCGATCAGCGCCGCAGCGGGCACGGGTGGGAGACGCCGCGGCCACGCCCGGACCGGCGGGGGAGGTCGCCGGTGCGGGGTGGCCGGCGCCGGCGTGACTGCCGGGCGGTGATCGCCCTCCGGGGGCGTCGTCACGAGCTCGGCCGTCCGGGGCGCCGGCTCCGCGACTCGGGCACCGCCCATCAGCGTGAGCAGCCGGACGCCCGCCCACGCAGCGGCCAGGCACTGCACGGCCACCCACGCGACCGCCATCCCGACCAGTCCGTGTGCCGCGCCCGTGAGGGCGGTGGCAGCCACCGCCGCGGTGGCCGAGACGATGCCGAGGACCAGTGCCTCGCGCATCCGGCCGAGCGCCCGTGCCACGGAGAAGAACGTCTGGACGATGGTGATGGGAACCACGGCGACCAGGAGGATGCGCAGCGGCCACGCTCCGGCGTCGGCGTAGCCCGGGCCGAGCAGGGAGAGCACCGGCCCGGCGGCGACGGCCAGGACGAGGCTGCACGGCACCCCGAGCTTGAGCGACCAGCGGAGCGAACCATTCACGATGCGCCGGACCGCGTCCGGGTCCCGGGCCGCCTCGGCGAAGGTGGCGATGCCCACCGAGACGGGCATGACGTAGATGGCCCAGGCCATCATCCACACCGGGTACCAGTACGCCGTCGCCGCCGGGGACAGCAGCCCGGTCACGAGGATGGGAAGCAGGAGCCCCGGCACGCGCTCCGACAGCGTCAGGACATGGTTGGGCACGCCCTGACGGAGCAGGAGCGAGGCCACGGGCCGAGTGAGCCTCGGACGGTAGACGTACCCGATGGAGCGCCGCAGCTGCCAGGCCCCCACGAGCGACACGCTCGCGGCACCGACCACCCAGCAGAGGAACAGGTCGATGGCGGTGACCTCGGTCATCGTCCGCAGCAGCAGGATCGCGCCGATGGTGAGCACGGATCCGGTGGTGTTCCTCGTGAGCACCTGGGTGCCCTTGCGCAGCGCCATGGAGATCTGGTCCAGCAGCACACCGATGGTGCCCAGGAGGGCCATCACCAGGAACATGCCGAGGAACAGCGGGTCGGAGACGACGGCGGTCAGATCCTCCGTGACGCGGCCGCTGACCACGAGAAAGATCACCGCCGCACCCACGGACGCGGTCGTCACGAGCGTGATGGCCGTGTCCAGAAGGGCCCGGGGCGCGGCCGCGAACCTGGGGAGAGACCGGATGCAGGCGGCACCGACGCCCAGCAGTGCGAGCTGCGAGCACAGCATCACGCCGCTGACCATCGCCGCCGCCAGGCCGACGTTCTCGGCCGAGGCCGTGCGCGCGGCGAGGAGCCAGAACAGGAAGCCGCTCCCCATCTGGGCGACCTTCCCCGAGATGAGTCCCAGCGAGCTTCCGCGGAGGGAGTTTCCCCAGCTCGAGGCGGTCGCGACCGGCGCCCTTCTCCGTGCCTCTCGAACGATCGTCATCGCGTGCGCAACCCGTGGGCCACACCGACGTAGTTGTACGCGGTGAATGCGGTGAAGTACGGGATCCAGCGGGGCTGGCCCCGGACGGCGCTGAGCAGGGACCCCCGGACCCCGGCGGCGAGCGGGAGGGCGAGGAGGTGCGCCGCCCGCACCCCCCGGGTCCGCACCATCCGGCCCAGCCCCGTGCCGTCCATGAGGAACTGGTCGCGCGCGAAGTCGAACGTGTCGCCGTCGAACCGGTGCTGGACGACGGTGCGTCGCGACACCCCGATCCGGCCGACCTGCCGCAACCGCCACCGCAGGTCGATGTCCTCACCGGAGCGAAAGCTGTGGTCGAAGCCGTGCGTCAGCAGGGTCTCGCGCTCCATCACGGTGGCGACGACCCCGAACCAGTTGCGGCTGCGGCCGGTGCGGTGGTGGAACGTCAGCGCCCGGCCCCAGTAGCCGGGACCCGAGGTGCTCTCGAGCCCGGCCTGCAGGGCCACGTACCCGCCGTCGACGAACTCGCGCAGGAGGGCCGCCAGCGCACCGGGCGGCAGGACGACGTCGGCGTCGACGAGCGCCACCCACCGGGTCGACGCCGCCTCCACCCCCATCATCCGCGCGGCGGGCAGCCCGCGTCCCTCGTCCGACAGCACGGTCGCCCCGTGACGGCGAGCCACGGATCTGCTGCCGTCGCGGGAGAGCCCGTCGACCACGATCACCTCTCTCGGGGCCGACGCGTCCACCGACGACAGGCAGCCCTCGAGCAGCCGTTCGGCGTTGCGCACCGGGACGACGACGGTGAGGTCCGCCGGCGAGGGGGACGCGCTCGCGGATCCGTCAAGCGCTGGCGCCATCAGCCCTCCTCCCCGAGCAGCTCGCGGACGTGCGCGACGATCGAGTCGGAGGCCTCGTCCGGGGACATCGCGGCGGGCACCTGCATGAGGTACGTGGGCACCCCGTCCAACGCGGAACGGATGACGGCGGCCTTGCGGCTGAAGTACTCGTCGAGCGGCAGCACGCTGGTCGCGCCGAGCGCGGTGACGAGGCCCTGCGAGTGGCCCGGCATCTCGATGTGGAAGTTGCCGACCATGCGCGACGCCATCCACTCCCGGCTGCGCTCCACGACGCGTGTGGCGGACCCGGCGTAACGCTCCAGGTAGACGGCGAGGGTGAGCGGGGCCGCCGTCGAGATGGTCTTTCCTGGCAGGGCCTTCTCCGGGGTGGTCATCCGGTGCTCGGGCGACCACCGCCGCGAGAAGGCGGCGGCCCGGGGGTACCGGGCGATGAAGGGGTGGACGATCGTCGTGAGGTGGCCGACCGGCCGCGAGAGCGACACGGGCACCATGGGCTTGCGGGGCCCCTCGAACAGGTGGGGGTAGATCGCGCGGTGGTGCGGCTTGATGAACATCGGCTTGGCGAAGCCGAGGAGCTGGCCCTCCTCGGACAGGAAGGCCCAGTCGTCGCCCATGAACGCGGCGCCGTCGAGCCGCATGAACTTCGCGATCGTGCTCGTCTTCCCGGTGCCGCCCGCCGCCGGCAGCGCGACGCCCCGGCCGCGGTAGTCGATGGTGGCGGCGTGGAAGGTGGCCGCCCCGCCGGCGACCATGAGCGCGTCGATCAGGGGCAGCGTGCTGGTCAGCAGCTCTCCGGGCCCGTGGAGGCGGAAGCCGGACGGCGTGCGGAGCACCTGCATCCGGGCCTCAGGGATCGTCACCGAGTGCTCGGTGTAGGTCAGGGTCGTCTCCAGGTCCGCCGCGTTCGGCACGTCCTCGAACCGCGCGCTGACGACCAGCTCCCGCGGCGCCACGGGGGCGGCGTCGGTGACGAAGCACCGGAACATGTCGCGGAGCTGCGGTGCCGTCGGGGTGCCGCCCGCGACGCGCATGGCGACCCGCCCGTGCAGGTCGAAGTGCGTCCACGCGGAGGCGGGAGCGTCCGCGGGGGACCCGGCGGTGGTGCCGGCGGCTGGTGTCTTCTCGACCACGGTCATGCTGGTTCTCCTGAGGTTGGACGACCCACGGGGCTGGTGGTTCGGCTCGTGGCTGTTTCGAGCGGCCGGAGCGGCACGCTCGGGCTGGGTGCGGTGGGGCGGGGGAACGTCAGGCGGCCGCGGAGGTAGCCGCCGGTGGCGGCCCCGAGGCCGGCGCACATGGCCGCGGCGCGGGCCAGCCGGTGGACGTCGCCGCGGCCGCGGACCCCGGACAGCTCCCGCAGCACGCCGCCGGCCAGGGTCCGCGCGACGTACGACCGCTCGGCGGCCAGCGCCTGACCCGGTCCCGCGAGGCGGGCGACGGCGGCCTTGGAGAGTCCCTCGGACCAGCACCGCGCCAGCAGGTACCGGACCGTCGCCCGGTGCGCCGGCACGAGGTGCTCCACCACGGCGGACGGATCGCTGAGGATCTTCGCCCCGGGCCAGCGCCGCCGGGCCCGGATGGCCAGCTCGGTCTCCTCGCAGCCCACGGGCAGTGCCCCGACGCGCCCCACAGCCGTGCTGAAACCGCCGACCTGCTCGAACACGCGCCGCCGGAACGACATCCCGGCGCCGATCGGGTTGCGCACCTCGGCCACCGTCGTGGGCTGACCGCGGTACGAGCAGCCCACGACCCACTCGTACTCCCGCGGGTACCAGGCCGGACGCCCCTCGGCCCAGCGTGCCTGGACCAGGCTCCCGACCCCGATCACCGCGGGATCGTCGTAGTGGCGCACCATCCGGGCGAGCCATTCGGGCTCCGCGCGGGCGTCGTCGTCGAGGAACGCGACGATCGCGCCGCTCGAGTGTGCGACGCCGGTGTTCCGGGCTCCCGAGAGGCCACGCTCGGCGCCGTTGGCGACGACCCGCACGTGGGGAAGGCCGTCGCGCGCCTGGCGCAGCAGCTCCGCGTTGTGGTCGACGACGACGACCACCTCGTCAGCCGGATGCGTCTGCCCGTGCAGCGATCGGACGGCGCGCTCGAGCAGCGGCCACCGCTCGCTGGCGTAGGCGCAGACGACGACGGAGACGGTGGGACCGGTCCGCCCCGCGTCCGCGGCGCGAGTGAGCATCCTCAGCCCGCCGTCGCAGGAAGGGCCGCGACAACACTCTCAGCGGGGCCGAGGGCCGCGATGGGCACCGGCAGGGTGCTGCGGTGCAGCAGGTCCACGACGGGCGGCGGCACGCGGCGGAGCCGCTCGCGGGTGAGCGTGCGGAACACGCGCCTGCCGTCCCGGAAGGCGTTGAGGTTGGAGGTCCCGTACCGCCGCATGAGCTCGATGCTGGGAACCTCGGCGATCCGCAGCCGCGCCTTCACCGCGTGGACGATGAGCTCCGTCTCGATCTCGAACCCGTGCGAGGTCAGGTGCAGCGCCGTCAGGACGTCCCGCCGGAAGGCGACGTAGCCGTAGCAGAGGTCGCTGAACGGCACCGTGAACAGCATGTTGACGGCGGTGACCAGGCAGCGGTTGCCCCAGTTGCGCAGGCGCGTGAGATCCTCCGAGCCGGCGCCGGGCAGGTAGCGCGAGCCCTTGACGAACTGGTACCCCGCGTCCAGGGCCCCGACGAACAGGTCGATCTCCCCGGGGTCCATGCTGCCGTCGGCGTCCATCATCACGATGTAGTCCCCACGGGCGGCGTCGAACCCCGTGCGCAGGGCCATGCCCTTCCCTCTGCCGCGCTGCTGCACCACGTGGATGTCCGGGCGGCACTGGCGCGCCACCGCGATGGTGTTGTCCGTGGAGTAGCCGTCGACCAGGATCACCTCCTCGACCGAGGCGGGCACGCGCTCCAGGACCCACGGCAGGTTCCGCGCCTCGTTGAGGGCGGGGATGATGAGGCTGACGTGCGGCGTCACCTCCGCCCACACCTCCAGCGCCGTGTCGTGGTCATGGGACTCGGGCAGCGATCCCGCGGGCGAGATCGGATAGTGGTCGGTCCGGATGTCGGGCGTCGTGGTCACCGGGTACCCCCTGCATGTCGCTTCTTGCGTGGAGCGTTGATGCGCCGTGCCGTGGTGGACGGCGTTCGACCGTGTGTCGCGTGTGCGTCGCCGCGGACGCGGACGTCAGGCGGCCTGCCGGGCCAACCGGGGAGCCGTCGTCGGCTGTGGGTGACCTGGAGGTTCCTGAACTCGAAGTGAACGGGAGTCAATCAGCGGGTGTGGTGGACTGGGACCGGAGCATCGGATGATTCGACGGGCGATCGTCGCTCGTCGCCCTTGGGGTGAGGCTGGGTGAACGTTCGGCGCGAGGGTGAGTCGGCGCGCGAATCCCCAATATGCCGCCGAATGAGGGCCGGAATTGCGGTGTCCGAGGAGTCGGGAATCCGGTGAGATGGGCCAGGAAAACAGCGATCCGGACGAGTCCGGAAATAAGCCGGGTGACATGGTCCTGGGCCGGTACGCCTGCGCCGGTGCTCCTGCGCTGGCGGCAGGCTCCACCCGGGCTTCGGCGTGTGGCGAGCAGCCGGTCGACGGACAGCACCACAGGTGCCGCGAGCCGGCGGGACGGCGAGCCGGTCGGCCTCCCTCGTACCTGCCCCTACGATGAGGGCGGTTCACCAGCACGGGGCACGGACGCCCCGGACGACATAGCGGAGGTTTCCCGGTGGTGCGTCGCAAGCAACTCCTCAGTGCCCTCGCTGTGGCCGTCGCGGTCGGCGTCGCCGGCTGCTCGGCCCAGCCGGGCACGGCCGCGGTGGTCAACGGCACCCGCATCACCCAGGACCAGCTCGACGACGCGACGCTGGAGTACGTCGACCTCACCGGCCAGCCGGCCGAGCCGACCGTCGTCCTCAACACCCTCATCGCGGCCGACGTCTTCCCCGCCATCGCCGCCAAGCACGGCCTGGCCCTGTCGGACCAGCAGGTGGAACAGCGCTTCGAGGACCTGGCGCAGCAGCAGGGCGTCAAGGTGCCGGACGGCGGCTTCTCCCCGGCGTTCATCGGCCTGGGCCACTACCTCTTCGCGGCCGCGGCCGCGCAGCAGAGCCCCGACGCCCAGGCGGTCTCCGAGGAGTTCTCCGCGGCGATGGCCGACGCCCGGATCGAGGTCAACCCCCGCTACGGCGAGGCGAGCAAGGAGGGCGCGATCCAGCCGATCCAGCACCCCTGGATCGCCCAGACGCCCGAGGCGGCGCCGCAGGGCTGAGGCCGGCGCCGCGCCCCGCGCCGCGGGTCGTCGGTCCGCCGTCGGCCGTGGCCAGGGTCACGTCCCCGGCGGCCGCGCGCCGGACGAATGGTCCCTCGCTGACCCGGAATGCCCGTACTACCGTGGGCGGGTACGCCGAGACCCCATCACCCGAATGAAGGAGTACCTGTGGCCAGCATCGAGGCCGTTGGCGCCCGCGAGATCCTCGACTCGCGCGGCAACCCCACCGTCGAGGTCGAGGTCGCGCTCGAAGACGGCACCGTCGCGCGTGCGGCCGTGCCCTCCGGCGCGTCGACCGGCGCGTTCGAGGCCCTCGAGCGGCGGGACGGCGACACGTCCCGGTACGGCGGCAAGGGCGTGCAGAACGCCGTGGACGCGGTCATCGACACCATCGCCCCGGAGATCCTCGGGATCGACGCCACCGAGCAGCGCATCATCGACCAGACGCTGATCGACCTCGACGGCTCGGCCAACAAGGGCAAGCTCGGCGCCAACGCCATCCTCGGCGTCTCCCTCGCCGTCGCCAAGGGGGCCGCCGAGTCGGCCGGCCTGCCCCTGTTCCGCTACGTCGGCGGCCCCAACGCCCACCTGCTGCCGGTGCCGATGATGAACATCCTCAACGGCGGCTCCCACGCGGACTCCAACGTCGACATCCAGGAGTTCATGGTCGCCCCGCTCGGCGCGCCCACCTTCAAGGAGGCGCTGCGCTGGGGCGCGGAGACCTACCACTCGCTCAAGTCCGTGCTCAAGGAGCGCGGCCTGGCCACCGGCCTGGGCGACGAGGGCGGCTTCGCCCCCAACCTGGCCTCCAACCGCGAGGCGCTGGACCTGATCCTCGTGGCCATCGAGAAGGCCGGCTACAAGCCGGGCGAGGACATCGCCCTGGCCCTGGACGTGGCCTCCACCGAGTTCTTCTCCGACGGCGCCTACCAGTTCGAGGGCAAGGCGCACACCGGCGAGGAGATGACCGCCTACTACGAGCAGCTCATCGCCGACTACCCGCTCGTCTCCATCGAGGACCCGCTGAGCGAGGACGAGTGGGCCGACTGGACCCACCTCGTCGCCGCCGTCGGCGACCGCGTGCAGATCGTCGGCGACGACCTGTTCGTCACCAACCCCGAGCGCCTGGCCAAGGGCATCGAGATGCGCGCCGCGAACTCCCTGCTGGTCAAGCTCAACCAGATCGGCTCGCTGACCGAGACGCTCGACGCGGTCACCCTCGCCCAGCGCAACGGCTTCACCGCGATGGTCTCCCACCGCTCCGGCGAAACCGAGGACACCACCATCGCCGACCTGTCCGTCGCCACCAACGCCGGCCAGATCAAGACCGGCGCCCCGGCCCGCGGCGAGCGCATCAACAAGTACAACCAGCTGCTGCGCATCGAGGAGGAGCTGGACGACGCGGCGGTCTACGCCGGCCGCACGGCCTTCCCGCGCGCCGCGAAGTAACCACCGGACGGTCCGGCGCCGCCGCGCCGACCCTCCTCGACGAGGACCGCGGGCTCTTCGCCCGCGGTCCTCGTCCGTGCCCGGGCGACTCACGCGCCGCGGATCCCGGCGGATGCCCGTCGCATGGGAGACGATGACCGTCATGACCGCCCGCCGTCCGACCGCGCCCCGCACGGGGCAGTCCGACGCGCGCGCCGGGTCCGGGCGACAGACCGGCGGGAGGACGACGGCGAGCGCCGGCTCTGCGGGACGGCCGGCCCCGGACCCGGCCACCTCGGCGAAGGGCGGGCGCCCGGCGGGCCCGGGCCGAGCCCGCCCGGCCGGCTCGCGGCCGGCGGGGGCGCCCCGCACCGCGACGCGCGGCGCGGGCCCGGCGGGCCCGTCCGGGCGGTCCGCCCGCAAGGGCCCGGCCGCCCAGGCCGCCCGCAGCACCGCGGCCGCCCCGCGCGGCTCGGGCAAGGGCCGCACGCGTCGGGCGGTGACCTTCGGGGACGACGGCGCGCCGAGCCCGACCATCACGCTGCGTGCCCTGGGCATCTTCCTCGTCTGCCTCGTCGCCTTCGCGGTGCTCGCGCCCACGCTTCGTTTCGCCGTCGCTCAGCAGGAGCAGCTGCGCGCGCTCAACACCCGGGTCTCGGACGCGACCGCGCGCAACGCCGAGCTGGAGAAGCAGCTCGCGCTGTGGCAGGACGAGCAGTACGTCCAGGCCCAGGCGCGCGACCGGCTCGGATACGTCATGCCCGGCGAGACGCCCTACGTCGTGGTCGACCCCGAGAGGGTCACCGGCGGTCAGAGCAAGGCCGATGCGGAGGCCGAGCACCGCGAGGAGGCGCGCGTGGCCGCCACCCCCTGGTACCTGCACATGTGGGACTCGGTGCAGGTGGCGGGGGAGTCGGTCACCGGGGAGGACGCCGACCCCTCCGGCCTGGTCGCCCCCGAGCCGACGCCGTCCCCCTGACGTCCGCAGGAGCGCGCGGCACGCGCCGCCGGCTTCTGCCGAGCAGCCGGGTCCGGTGCGAGGCCTGGCGCACGGCATCTTCCCGGCGGGCGCCGGCCAGGCTGACCATCGCCGGTGCCCGGGACGCCCGGCGGATGACCTATCGTGCCGTGAGGCCCGAGGCGTGGGACCCGCCCCGGTCGCCCGCCCCCGGCACCGCACACCAACCAGCGGCTGCGCGCACACCCCGCGCCCCGTCGCGACCGACCGACAGAGGAGAAGGCGTGGACACGACCGTCACCGAGCGCGACCTCGAGGTGCTCGGCGAGCAGCTCGGCCGGGTGCCGCGCGGCGTGGTCGCCGTCGCCGCCCGCTGCGTGTGCGGGCGCCCGACGGTGGTGCGCACCGCGCCGCGGCTCGACGACGGCACCCCCTTCCCGACGTCGTACTACCTCACCTGCCCGCCGGCCGTGAAGGCGGTCAGCCGCCTCGAGGCCGAGCAGGTCATGGTGGGCATGAACGAGCGCCTGGCGACCGACCCCGACGTCGCCGCGGCCTACCGCCGCGCCCACGAGGACTACCTCGCGCGGCGGGCGGAGCTGGGGGAGGTGCCCGAGATCGCCGGGGTCTCCGCCGGCGGCATGCCCACCCGGGTCAAGTGCCTGCACGCGCTGCTCGGCCACACGCTGGCCGTCGGGGAGGGCGTCAACCCCTTCGGCGACGAGACCCTGCGCCTGCTCGAGGGCAGCTGGAGCCCGCACCGCTGCTCGTGCTGAGCCCGGGCGCCCGCGCTCACCCCTCCGGCTCGGTGACGTCCGCCACCTGCGCACCCAGCGCGCGCACGAGGGCGTCCGCCTGGACCGTCGCGGCCACCCCGTGGGCCCCGGCGCCGATGGACACGGTGCCGGTCACGGCGGCGTCGGCGATGACCGGCCACGCCGTCGACGCCCCGAAGGGCGTGATGGTCCCGCGCTCGTAGCCGGTGACCTCCTTGGCGGTGCCGGCGTCGGGCATGGAGAGACGGCTGACGCCGAGCAGCGCGCGCAGCTTGGGCCAGGCGATCGTCCGTCCGCCGGGCACGAGCACGAACAGGTAGTCGCCCTCCCCGCGCCGCACCACGATCGTCTTGACGATCGCCGAGGGGGCGACGCCGCGGGCGGCCGCGGCCTCGGCCAGCGACCCCATCCGGCCGTGCCGGGTGACCTCGAAGGCGATGCCGGACCGCTCCAGCGCCGCCTGGGCGCTCTCCTCGCTCATGCCGGCCACCCTAAGGGGGCCCGGCGCGCGAGCGCTCCGGCCCGGACGGGCGGACCCGCCCGGCGGGGCCGCCGCGGCGCCGACCGGCCGCTGTCGGAGGGCCGTGGCAGGGTTGTCCCGTGACTCGGGTAGCTGCCATCGACTGTGGGACCAACTCCATCCGCCTGCTCATCGCCGACGTCGGCACCGGGCCGGTGGCCCGGCTCACCGACGTGGTGCGTCGCATGGAGATCGTCCGGCTCGGTCAGGGCGTGGACCGCACCGGCCGCCTGGACCCCGCGGCGCTGGCCCGCACCCTCGACGCCGCCCGCGACTACGCCGCGCTGTGCCGGGAGCACGACGTCGAGGCGGTGCGCTTCGTGGCCACCTCGGCCACCCGCGACGCGGAGAACCGCCAGGACTTCGTCGAGGGCGTGCGCGACGCCCTCGGTGTCGAGCCCGAGGTGGTCTCCGGCGAGGAGGAGGCCGCGCTGAGCTTCCGGGGCGCCGCCAGCGTCCTCGACCCGCAGGCCCACCCCGGCCCCCACCTGGTCGTCGACATCGGCGGCGGCTCCACCGAGCTGGTGCTCGGCGACCGCGAGCCGGAGGCGGCGTACTCCATGGACATCGGCTGCGTGCGCCTGACCGAGCGGCACCTGCACGACGACCCGCCCACCGCCGCGCAGGAGGAGGCCGCTCGCGCCGACGTCCGCGCGATGCTCGAGGCCGCCGGCGCCGTCGTCCCGCTGGGTCGGGCCCGCACCCTGGTCGGCCTGGCCGGCTCCGTCACCACCGTCACCGCCCACGCGCTGGGCCTGCCCGCCTACGACCCCGCGGCGATCGACGGCGCGGCACTGTCGCTGGCGGACGCGCTCGGCTCGTGCCGGGCGCTGGTGCACGCCACCCGCCAGGAGCGCGCGGCGATGGGCTTCATGCACCCGGGCCGGGTCGACGTCATCGGCGCGGGCGCGCTGGTGTGGTCGGAGGTCATCACCCGCGTGGCCCATGAGGTCGCCGCCCAGGGCGGCGCGCTGACCACGGTCGTCACGAGCGAGCACGACATCCTCGACGGCATCGCGCTGTCCATCGGCGCCGGCGCCACCACCGGCGCCTGACCTCTCCGGCGCCCCGCGTACGGCAGGATGGGCGAGCGCGCCGCGCCGGCCGCCCGTCCGCACCGGCCGGGCCCCCATAGCCCAACTGGCAGAGGCAGCCGGCTTAAACCCGGCCGAGTGCGGGTTCGAATCCCGCTGGGGGCACCCTGGGGGTGTCGCCCGACATCGCTGAGGTCACGGCGGTCGGCGCAACCCGGGGCGTGATCGCATAGCACGTTCTGACGCCTTGTCAGCACGTGGTGCGTCTCACGGGCAAATCACCCGGTCTCGCGTGGAGGGCCGCGGGGACGGCTCCTACCATGGCCGTATGGCTTCCTTCCTGCGCTCTCTCGCCGCCACCACGTCCGTGGCCGCGCTCGCCGGTGCCGGCGTCTACGCCGCGAAGACGATGGCGGCCCGCTCCGAGGAGAGCGTCCGGCCCGTCATCCACGGCGGCCGCACGCCGCGCATTCTCATCGCCGGCGGTGGGTACATCGGCCTGTACACCGCGACCACGCTGCGCAAGCAGCTGGGGCGCGCGGACGCGGAGATCGCCGTCGTCGACCCGCGGCCGTACATGACCTACCAGCCGTTCCTGCCGGAGGCCGCCGCCGGCTCGATCGAGCCGCGCCACGTCGTCACCTCGCTGCGCCGTGAGCTCGAGGGCACCACGGTCCTCACCGGCAACATCACCGAGATCCGCCACGCCGAGCGCAAGGCCGTCATCAAGCCGCTCACCGACGACCCCGCCTACGAGGTCACCTACGACCACCTCGTCGTCGGCCTCGGCTCGGTCGCCCGCGTGCTGCCGATCCCCGGCCTGGCCGAGATGGGCATCGGCTTCAAGCACATCGAGGAGGCCACGGCGCTGCGCAACCGCGTGCTCAACCAGCTCGCCATGGCCGCGTCGACGTGGGACGCCGACGAGCGCAAGCGCATGCTCACCTTCGTCTTCGTCGGCGGCGGCTTCGCCGGCATCGAGGCCATCGGCGAGGTCGAGGACATGGCCCGCGCGGCCACCAAGGAGTACGACTCCATCGAGCCGGAGGACCTCCGGTTCGTCGTCGTCGAGGGCGCCGGGCGCATCCTGCCCGAGCTGGGCGAGGAGCTCGGCGGCTACGCCCTCGAGCAGCTGCGCGAGCGCGGCGTGGAGATCCACCTCAACACCTTCCTTAACTCCTGCGTGGACGGGCACATCGAGCTGTCCACCGGCGAGAAGTTCGAGGCCGACACCGTCGTGTGGACCGCCGGCGTCAAGCCGCACCCGGTCCTGGCCCAGACCGACCTGCCGCTGGACAAGGCCGGCCGCGTCCGCGTGAACGCCACCCTGCAGGTGACCAACGAGGACGGCACCGTGGTCGAGGATGCCTGGGCCGCCGGCGACTGCGCCGCCGTCCCGGATCTGACCCAGGGGCCCGGCGCCACCTGCGGCCCGACCGCCCAGCACGCGGTGCGGCAGGGCAAGCACCTCGGCGAGAACGTCGTCCGGGTCCTGCGCGGCGAGCAGCCGACGGACTACGTGCACGAGAACGTGGGCACGGTCGCCTCCCTCGGGCTGTACAAGGGCGTGGCGCAGATCAAGGGCTACAAGTTCCGCGGCCCGCTGGCCTGGTTCATGCACCGCAGCTACCACGTCATGGCCATGCCGTCCTTCGAGCGCAAGGTCCGCATCCTCGCGGACTGGACCCAGGCGCTGGTCTTCCGCCGCGAGCTGGTCTCGCTCAGCGCCCTCTCCCGGCCGCGCGCCGCCTGGGAGGAGGCCGTGGCGTCCGGCAAGAAGCCGACGCCGGCCCCCGCCGCCGCCAAGACGCCGGCCGTGGCGGGCGGCAAGCAGCCCTCGGGCAAGCAGTAACCCCCCCGCACAGCGCATGCGCGATGGCGCCGGACCCCAGGTCCGGCGCCATCGCGGGTCTGCCGGTCACCGACCTCCGGCGGTGCTCGGCTCCGGGGCCGGCGTCGCCGCCGGAACATCCGCCCGGCGACGACGGACCGGCAGCACCATCAGCGCCAGGCCGAGAACCGACCACGCCGCCAGCACGAGGAGCGGGGCGGTGGCACCGGCGCCGTCGAAGTAGGCGGTGGAGCGCAGGGCGGTGGCGGCCGCGCCCGGCGGGAGCAGCTGGCCCAGCGCTCCCCAGCCGGTGGGCAGCAGCACCGGCGCGCTGGTCAGCCCCGACAACGAGTTCCCGAGCAGCAGCACGGTCGCGCCGCCGAGGGCCATCGCCGGGAGTCCGGCCAGACGCTCGAGGCCGAGCAGCGCCGCAGCGGTCGCGGTGATCGCGAGCGCGACGACGGCGACGTTCGCCCAGAAGGCGCCTGACACCACCCCGAGCCACTGCAGGATGGCCACCATCGCGATCCCCCCGACCGCGCCGGCGCCGAGCACGCCCCCGACGCGCCGGGTCGGTTCAGGGACCCGCAGGCGCAGGGCGGAGGCGGTGGCGATGCCCCCGAGCACGAGCGGTAGCGCCCCGGCCGCGAGGCCGACGCCGCGCGGGTCGTCGTCGGGCAGCGGCGCGACGTCGGTCACCTGGACGGGTCGTTGCTGGGCCTCGCCCAGCCGCTCCGCGACGTCGGTGAGGAGCTGGGCGACGGCGGGGCCGGCGGCCGAGGCGACGAGGACCTCGGCGCCCTGCGGGCCGGCGACCAGCCCGCCGTAGACGTGGCGCCCCTCGACCAGGTCGACCGCCGCGGCGCGGTCGTCGGCGGCGGTGACGGCGAAGGCGCCAGGCGCGACGCCGTCGAGCGTCCGGGTGAGCTCGGCGGCGACCGGCGCCGGCGCCGAGAGCGCGACGGGCACGGCGCGCGGGGCGACGTTGACCGCCGGCCACGCGAACGTGAGCAGCGCCACGGAGACCAGCGTGCCCAGCCCGAGCACCAGCGCGAGGACGTGACCCCAGGGGGTCTTGGACGTGTGCATCGATGCCTCCTCATAAAAACGAACGTTCTTTCGGTTTTGGACTCAGCGTGGCGGTCGGGTGCCGCGCTGTCAAGAACGAATATTCGTTTTACGATGGGGTCATGCCTCGCGTCACCGCTGAGCACCGCGCCACGCGCCGGGAGCAGATCCTTCAGGCGGCCTTCCGCTGCGTCGCGCGCAGCGGCTTCCAGGGGATGACGATGGCCGACGTCATCGGCGAGTCCGGCCTGTCCGCAGGCGCTGTCTACGGGTACTTCCGCGGCAAGCGCGAGCTGCTGCTCGCCATCGCCGACCGGGCCATCGGCTCCATCGACGAGGTCTTTCACGGACTGCTGGGCGACGGTGCGGCGCCGCACCCCGCCGACGTCCTGCGCGCGGCGCTCGAGGCCCTCATGGCCGTGGGCGACGACGACGTCGACCTCACCGTCGTGACCGTGCAGGCCTGGGCGGAGGCCGTGCGGGGCGGGGAGGTCCGCGAGCTGCTGCGCCCCCGCGTCGCCCGCCTGCGCGAGCAGTGGGCGGAGGTGATGCGGCGTCACCAGGCCGCCGGCCACCTCGCCGCCGACGCCGACCCGGAGGAGGCGGCCCAGGCGATGGTCGGCCTCGTTCCCGGCTTCATCCTGCAGCGGCTCATGCTGGGGGACCTCACGGTCGAGAGCTTCACCCGGGGCGTCCGGCAGCTGCTGGACGCACCGCGTCGGGAAGCCGTGCCCACTCCGCCCGGAGCGTGAACGGCGCGGTGACCACCGTGCCGTCCCCGATCCGGAACTGCGCCCACAGGCGGTACACCCCAGGCCGGTCGAACCTCACGTGCAGGTCCAGCTCGGGCCCGAACCGGGTGGCCGGGACGGCGAGCACCGGCCGGCCGCGGCCGTCCTCGGTCTCGGCGTGGCGGTGCCCGAAGGTGGACCCGTCCGCGGCCATGACCACGACGTGCCCGGCCGCCCCCAGGTAGGGCTGCAGGTCGGTCACGGGCCGCCCGGTGGCGGGGTCGGTGAGACGGAACGCCAGGTCGCTGCGCCCGCCGGCGTGGGCCTCGCCGTCGAGGCGCACCCGCACCCCGCCGACCACGTGCTCGCGGACCTCGTCGGCGGGCAGCGGCGCGGCGGGAGCCGCACCCGGCACGGTGAGCTCGCGGGCGTCGAGGACGTCGGCCATCTGCCCCTGCCGGCGGAACTCGGTGTGCAGGGCGTACCGGCCGCCGGTGGGCAGCTCGGCGGTCACCGCGAACACGCCGGGGGTGCCGGTGGGCTCGGGGTGGATGTGGGCGAAGGTGCCCAGGTCGGAGCGGGTGAGGATCATGTGCATCCACACCTGGTGGGTGCGCACCACGTCCGTGACCAGCGCTCCGGTGGCCGCGTCGCGCACCGAGACGGTCAGTGTCGCCGGGCGGCCCGGTGCCAGGTCGGCGGGCACGTCCACGTCCACCCGCATGCCCGCGTCGTGCGGGCTCAGCGGCGCCACCTCGGCCTCCTCCATGACGCTCATCGCCGGGCGCATCGGCATGCCCATCCCCGCCTGCCACGCCAGCAGCCCGTTCATGCCGCGCTCGGCGGCGTCGGTGCGGCTGGCCGCCGTGAAGCCGACGCCGAGGGCGAGCGCGACCACCGCCACCCCGGCCAGGTAGGCGCCCTGGCGCAGCCGGGCGAGCAGCGGCGGGCGGAGCAGCTCCGCGGCGGTGGCCGGCGGGCGGAAGCGGCGCAGCCGCAGCGCGTTGGTCACCACGCTCACCGAGCTCGTCGCCATCGCGGCGCTGGCCAGGACCGGGTCGAGCAGCAGGCCCTCCCAGGCGTACAGCGCCCCGGCGGCGACGGGGATGAGCAGGACGTTGTAGGCGAAGGCCCACACGAGCCCCTGCCGGATGGTCGCGACGGTGCGCCGCGACAGCGCCAGGGCGGCGACCAGGCCGCCGAGGTCGCCGCCGACCAGGGTGAGATCGGAGGCGGCCCTGGCCACGTCGGTGCCGGTGCCGATGGCGACGCCGAGGTCGGCCTGGGCGAGGGCGGGGGCGTCGTTGATGCCGTCGCCGACCATGGCGACGACGTGCCCGGCCCGTTGCAGCTCGGCGACGGCGTCGGCCTTGCCGGCCGGCAGCACCTCCGCCCGCACGTGCGCGATGCCGACCTCGGCGGCCACCGCGCGGGCGGTGGCGGCGTGGTCGCCGGTGAGCATCCAGACCTCCAGGCCGAGGGCGCGGAGCCGGGCGACGGCGTCGGCCGCGCCGGGGCGGACCGTGTCGCGCACGGCGGCGAGGCCGGCGGCCCGCCCGTCGACGGCGGCGAACAGCGGCGTCGCCCCGGCCGCGGCGGCGGCCCGGGCGGCCGGCTCGAGGGCCGTCGCGTCGATCCCTTCGGCGTCCAGCAGGGCCCGGTTGCCCACGACGACCCGCCGCCCGCCGACCTCGGCGGTGACGCCGTGGCCGGGCACGGCCTCGAAGGAGCCGGCGGGCCGCAGGGCGAGCCCGCGCTCGCGCGCGGCGGCCACCAGCGCCGCGCCGGTCGGGTGCTCGCTGGGCACCTCGGCCGCGGCCAGCACGGCGAGCAGCTCCGCGCCGTCCCAGCCGTCCACCGGGTGCAGGTCCACCAGGGCCGGGCGGCCGCGGGTGAGCGTGCCGGTCTTGTCGAGGACGACGGCGCTGACCCGGCGGGCGGTCTCCAGCGCCTGGCCGTCGCCGACGAGGATGCCCAGCTCGGCCGCCTTGCCGGTGCCGACCATGACGGCGGTGGGGGTGGCCAGGCCCAGGGCGCACGGGCAGGCGATGATGAGCACCGCCACGGTGGCGGTGATGGCCAGGACCAGCCGGTCCTCGGCCGGTCCCCAGGTCAGCCACGCGGCGAAGGTGACCGCGGCGGCGAGGAGCACGGCGGGCACGAACCACGCCGCCACCTTGTCCACGAGCTGCTGCATCGGGGGCTTGGTGCCCTGGGCGTCCTCGACGAGCCGGATGATCTGGGCGAGGGTGCCGTCGGAGCCGACGGCGTCCGCGCGCACCAGCAGCGTGCCGGTGCGGTTGACCGTCGCGCCGATGACCGCGTCGCCCGTGGTCTTCTCCACCGGGACGCTCTCGCCGGTGAGCATGGACTCGTCCACGGCGGAGGCCCCGTCGGTGACGACGCCGTCCACGGGCACCTGCTCGCCCGGGCGCACCCGCACGACGTCGCCGACCCGGACGTCCTCGAGCGGGACGTCGCGCTCCGCGCCGTCGCGCACGACGCGCGCGGTGCGCGGGGCGAGCCTGGCCAGCGCCCGCAGCGAGGCGGCGGTGCGCTTCTTGGCGCGCAGCTCGAGCCAACGGCCGAGCAGCACGAGCGCGACGACCACCAGGGCGGTCTCGAAGTACACGTGCAGCGGCAGGCCCCACCGCTCGGCGGGGCCCGGCCACAGGGTCACGAGGGCGCTGTACCCGTAGGCCACCCCGGTGCCGAGCGCGACCAGGGTGTTCATGCTCGTGGCGCGGTGGCGGGCCGCGGTCCACGCGGCGCGGTAGATGTCCGCCCCGGCCCACAGCTGCACGACGGTGGCGACGACGAGGAGCAGCGGCATGAGCCAGTCCATCGTGTCGAGGTGGATCGGCACGTACATCACGGCCATGAGGCCGAGGCCGACGGCGAGGGCCACCGTCCAGCGCCGGCCCAGGCGGGCGATCTCGGCGTCGCGGCGGGCATCGAGGGCGTCGGCCTCCGGGTCCTGCCCCCGGGGGTCGGGGGCGGCGGCGCCACCGGTGCCGGCTGCGGCGTCCGCGCGGGTGCCGTCGCCGTCGGGGCGCGGGGCGGGCCGGGGCGCGGCGGTGTAGCCGGCCCGGGTCACCGCGGCCGTCATGGTCGCGACGTCGGCGACGGCGGGGTCGTAGCTCACCGTCGCGGTCTCGGTGGCGAGGTTGACCGTCGCCGCGACCACCCCGTCCACCCGGCCGAGGGCCTTCTGGACCCGGCCGACGCACGAGGCGCAGGTCATGCCGCCGATGTCGAACGTGCGCTCAACGGCTGCGGTGGTGGCGGCCGGGCCGGGCGCCGGCGCCGACATGGTCGTGCTGGCCGGGGCGGGCGAGGCGGTCGCGGTCACGGCGGGGCTCCTCTCACAGGGCGGGGCGCTCAGTGGCAGAGCTGGTAGCCGGCCTCGTCGATCGCGGCGGCCATCTCCTCGGTGAGCAGGGCGCGGTTGCTGCGGACGGTGACCCGCCCGGTGGCGAGGTCGACGGCGACGTCGGCGACGCCGGCGAGGGCGCCGACCTCCCGGGCGACGGCGCGGGCACAGTGCTCGCAGGTCATCCCGGTGACCTGGTACTCGGCGGTGGTCTGAGACATGTCGGGCTCCTTCGTGCGACGGGCCGACCGGGTCGGTCGGGCGGGTGGGGCACGACGATCGTCCCGGGCCGGCGACGCGGCTCGCGCCGGTGAAATCACCGGGGTGGCCACCGGGTCGCCGCCGGGGCGCTACTCTCCGGCCCGTGAGAGTGCAGGGACGCGCGCGGGAGCAGGCCGCGATCGACGAGGTGGTCCGGGCCGCGCGCGAGGGCCGCGGCGGCGCGCTGGTGGTGCGCGGCGAGCCGGGGGCCGGCAAGTCGGTGCTGCTCGCCGACGCCGCGGCGCGCGCCACGGGCGTGCAGGTGCTGCGCACCCAGGGCATCGAGTCCGAGGCGCCGCTGCCGTTCGCGGCCCTGGAGCGGCTGCTGCGCCCCGTCCTCGACCGGGCCGACCGGCTCGCCGCCCCGCAGGCCCGCGCCCTGGGGGTGGTGCTGGGGGAGGAGCACGGCGAGGTCGACCGGTTCCTCGTGTTCCTCGCCGCGCTCAACCTGCTCGCCGAGGCCGCCGCGGCCGAACCCGTCCTCGCCGTCGTCGACGACGCCCACTGGCTCGACGACGCCTCCGCCGCGGCCCTGCTCTTCGTCGCCCGCCGGCTCCAGCGCGAGCGCGTCGCGGTGCTCTTCGGCGCCCGGGAGGGCGACGTGCGCTCCTTCGACGGCGGCGGGCTGCCCGAGCTCGTCGTCGCCGGGCTCGACGACGACGGCGTCGCCGCGCTCCTGGCCGCCCAGGCCGGGGCGCCGGTCGCCGCCGGCGTCGCGGCCCGGCTGCGCGCCAGCACCGGGGGCAACCCGCTCGCCCTCGTCGAGCTGCCCGAGGTCCTCAGCTCCGACCAGCTCGCCGGGCGCGCCCCGCTGCCGGCGCGGCTGCCGGTGACCGGCGGGGTCGAGCGGGTCTTCCTCGACCGGACCCGGCGCCTGTCCGCCGACGCCCAGCGGCTGCTGCTGGTGGCGGCCGCGGACGACTCGACCCGGGTCGGCACCGTCCAGCAGGCCGCCCGCGCCCTCGGCGTCGGCCCCACCGCCCTGGACGAGGCCGAGCGGTCCGGGCTGGTCCGGGTGGCCGGCACCCAGTTGGAGCTGCGCCACCCGCTGGTGCGCTCCGCCGTCTACGACGCCGCCACCAGCCAGGAGCGGCGCGCGGCCCACCGGGCGCTCGCGGACGCGCTGGGCGAGGCGGACGCCGACCGCCGGGCCTGGCACCGCGCCGCGGGCACGGTCGAGCCCGACGAGGCCGTGGTCGCCGAGCTGGAACAGGCCGCCGAGCGGGCCCGGCGCCGCGGCGGGCACGAGGCGGCCGCCGCCGCCTACGAGCGCGCCGCCGAGCTCACCGCCGCCCCGGCGGCCCGCGCCCGGCGGCTCTTCGGCGCCGCGACGTCGGCCTGGCTCGCCGGGGACCCGGCCCGGGCCCGGGCCCTGGCCGACGCCGCGAGCACCACCGCCGCCGACCCCCTGCTGCGCGCGGACCTCGCCCGGCTGCGCGCCCGGGTGGAGTGGAACACCGGGTCCGTCGCCCGCGCGCACCGCATGGTCCTGACCGCGGCCCACGAGGTGGCGCCCGCCGATCCCCGGCGGGCCCGCGAGCTCGCCCTCTTCGCCGCCGCGCTGGCCGGCGCCGGCGCGGACGTCGACGGCGTCGAGGCGGCCGCCGCCGCCCCGGCGCCCGGGCCGGCGGACCCCGCGCGGGACCGGTGGCTCGCCGAGCTCACCGCAGGCCTCGACCACGCGGCCGCCGGCCGCTGGGCCCCGGCGGCCGGGGTCCTGCGGCCGCTGTTCGCCGCGGCCCGGATCGCCGACGGGGACGACGAGGACCTGCTGCCCAACCTCGCGGTGGCCGCCATGCACCTCGGCGACGACGAGGCCGGCGCCGACTACCACGGCCGGATGCTCGCCCGCGCCCGGGACTCCGGCGCGATGGTCCTGGTCCTGTACGCCCTCACCCGCCTGGCCGCCGGCGACGTCGTCGCCGGGCAGTGGGCCGCCGTCGAGGCCCGCGCCAGCGAGGCCCTGGCGCTGGGGGAGGAGACCCGGCAGCCGGTGCTCGCCGCCATGCCGCGGGCGACCCTGCTGCTGCTGGCCGCGCTGCGCGGCGACGAGACCGCCTACGACGCGCTGCTCCCCGCGGTGGAGCCGGCGCTGGCGGAGGAGCCGGTGGGCACGCTGGGCGGCATGCTGCGCGACGTGGTCCGCTGGGCGCGGGGGCTGCGCGCCGCGGACCCGGTGGCCGCCCACCGCCACCTCGCCGCGATGAGCTACGGCCCGCTGGTCCGCTCCGCGGCGGTGGACCGGGTCGAGGCGGCGCTGCGGGCCGGCGAGGCCGCCGTGGCCGAGGCGTGCGCGGCGGACCTCGCCGGGTTCGCGGCGGCCACCGGCCAGGCGTGGGCGGCGGCGGCCGCCGAGCACGCCCGGGCCCTGCTCGCCGAGGGAGCCGACGCCGAGCGCCACTTCCGCGCCGCGCTGGCCCACCACGAGCGCTCCCCGCGGCTGGTCGCCCGCGCCCGCACCCAGCTGGCCTACGGCGAGCACCTGCGCCGGGTGCGCCGCCGGGTCGACGCCCGCGAGCAGCTGCGCGCCGCCCTGGCCACCTTCGAGGAGGTCCAGGCCCGGCCGTGGGCGGAGCGGGCCGCGCAGGAGCTGCGCGCCTCGGGCGAGACCGCCCGCCGCCGCGACGAGCCCGCCGACGCCTCGCTCACGCCGCAGGAGCTGCAGGTGGTGGGGCTGGTGCGTCAGGGCCTGTCGAACCGGGAGGTCGCGGCGCAGCTGTTCCTCAGCCCCCGGACCATCGACTTCCACCTGCGCAACGTGTTCGCCAAGACCGGCGTCACCTCGCGCACCCAGCTCGTCCAGCTGGCGCTCGCCTGACGGCGGGCGGCGGTCGCGCCGGCGCCCGCGTCCGGCGGTGGCGACCATCGGGGCGACAACCCGGCGGTTTCACCGGCGCGACACCGGCGGCGCGGTCCCTAGCGTGAGGGCTCCCCACCGAGAGGAAGAGCCCCCATGGACATCGCCATCCTGCTGTTCGACCAGGTCACCGCGCTCGACGCCGTCGGGCCCTACGAGGTGCTGGGCCGGCTGCCCGGGGCGCGCCTGACCTTCGTCGGCGAGCGTCGCGGCGCGGTGCGCACGGACCTCGGCAGCCTCGCCCTGACCGTCGACGCCACGCTCGAGGAGGTGCCCCGGCCCGACGTCGTCGTGGTCCCGGGCGGCATCGGCCAGCAGCGGCACATGGCCGACGGTCCGGTGCAGGACTGGCTGCGCGCCGCCGACGCCACCAGCACCGTCACCACCGCGGTGTGCACGGGCTCGCTGATCCTGGCCGCCGCCGGGCTGCTCCGCGGCCGGCGCGCCACCAGCCACTGGGTGCGCCGCGAGGACCTCGCCGCCCACGGCGCCGTGCCGGTGGCCGAGCGGGTGGTGGTCGACGGCAAGTACGTCACCGCGGCCGGGGTGTCGGCGGGCATCGACATGGCGCTCGCCCTCGCCGACCGGCTGGCCGGGCGCGCGGCGGCCCAGGCCATCCAGTGCGGGATCGAGTACGACCCGATGCCCCCGTTCGACGCGGGCAGCCCCGACAAGGTCGACCCGGCCACCGTCGCCCGCCTGCTCGCCCTCAAGGACGTCGTGTTCTGAGCGGGGCCGGCCGGGCGGCGCTTGGGCCAGCCCCGGCCGGTGCTGAGCCGCCTCATCTGGGCCGCCCCCGGCCGGTGCCGAGCCGCCTCAGCTGGGCCGCACCAGCCCCGTCTCGTAGGCGAGCACGACCGCCTGGACCCGGTCGCGCAGCTCGAGCTTGCCGAGCAGGTTGCCCACGTGGGTCTTCACCGTGGTCTCCGAGACGAACAGCCGCCCGGCGATCTCGGCGTTGGACAGCCCCTCGGCGACCAGGGTGAGCACCTCGAGCTCGCGGGCCGTCAGCCGTTCCAGCCGCGGGTCCGGCCCGCCGGGCGTCGGGGCGTCGGTACCGGGCAGGTGGGGGCCGAACAGCTCGAGCATCCGCCGGGTGATCCGCGGGGAGACGACGGCGTCCCCGGCGGCCACCGTGCGGATGGCCTGGACGAGGTCGGCCGGGCGGGTGTCCTTGAGGAGGAAGCCGCTGGCGCCGGCGCGCAGCCCGGCGAAGGCGTACTCGTCGACGTCGAAGGTGGTGAGGATGAGCACCCGGCTGTCCGGGTGCTCGGCGGCGATCGTCGCCGTCGCCTCCAGCCCGTTCATCCCGGGCATCCGCACGTCCATGAGCACGACGTCGGGGCGCAGGGCCGCGGCCATCTGGACGGCGCTGGCCCCGTCGGCCGCCTCGCCGACCACCTCGATGCCGTCCTCGCCGTCGAGCACCATGCGGAAGCCCATGCGCAGCAGCGCCTGGTCGTCGGCGAGCAGCACCCGGATCGTCGCCGTCGCCGGCCCGGTCCCGGCGCCCACCGTGGTGGTCTCGGTCATCTTGTCTCCTCGTCGAATCGCAGCTGCGCACGCACGCACCACCCGGTCGCCGTCGGCCCGGCCTCCACGGTCCCGCCGTAGACGGCGGCCCGTTCCCGCATCCCGATCAGGCCCTTGCGGCCGCCGACGACGGCGTGGCCGGTGCTGCCGGCGTCATTGTCCACCACGATGCCCACCGCCCTGGGCGTTCTCACGATGGTGACGTCGATGCGCGGCGCGAGCCGGGCGTAGCGCAGCACGTTGGTCAGGCACTCCTGGACGATGCGGTACATCGCCAGCTGCAGGCCGGCGTCCGGGGGCAGCGGCGGGCCGGACTCCATCAGCCGCACCGGCAGCCCGGTGACCCGGAACCGCTCGACGAGGTCGGCCACGTCGTGCGCTCCCGGCTGCGGCGCCAGCGCCTCGGCCCCGGGCGCCGGGACGGGCGCCGGCGCGTCCTCGCGCAGCACCCCGACGAGGCGCCGGGTGTCGCCCAGCGCCCGGCGCCCGGTCTCGGCGAGCTCGTCCAGGGCGAGCCGGGCCTGCTCGGGCCGGCGGGTCAGCGACGCCGACGCGCCCTCGGCCAGGGTGATCATCACCGCGAGGGAGTGCGCCACGACGTCGTGCATCTCCCGGGCGATGCGGGCCCGCTCGGCCGAGACCGCGATCTGCTCGCGCTGGTCGCGTTCGAGCGCGAGCTGGCTGGCGCGCTCCTCGAGCTGGAACAGCCGCTGGCGCCGGGCGCGGATCTGCAGGCCGATGAGCACGGCCACGAGCAGCACCGCGGCCGAGCCGCCGATCTCCGCCGTGACGATGCGCGGGTCGCCGAAGGCGAGGACGCTGGCCGCCACGGCGGCGCCGGTGGCGGCGAGGGTGAGCCAGGTCGTGCGTCGCGTCCGGTAGACGGCGACGGCGTAGAGGAACAGCGCGAGCGTGCTGAGGTCGTAGGAGCTGACGGCGGTGGTGCCGACGTCGACGGTGATCGTGCCGGCGAGGAGGTCCTCCGAGAGCCGGTCGGGGACCGGGCCGAGCACCGCGAGCCGGTGCAGCGGCACGGCCACCGCGACCGCCAGCGCGCCGAGCACCCCGGCGCGCCGGCGCAGGACCAGCAGCACGGTGAAGGCCGCGACGAGGACCAGCGTGCTGGGCGGGCGCACCACCCCGAGGTCGCGCTCGACGAGGTAGTCGGTGACCGAGAAGGCCGCGTACAGCGCGGCGAGCGTGCCGTCGACCCACCACGGGTGGCGGCGCATGAACCGGGTGACCGGGCCGACGCGCAGGGCGGGGTCGGCGTCCGGGTCCTCCGCCGCGGCGGAGGGCGGCGCGACGGGCACGGCGCCGTCGCCGTCCTCCCGCGCGGCGGCGCGCGCGAGCGGCGAGGCGACGCCTCCGCCGTCGGCGCCCAGCGGGACGCGACGGCGGAGGCGGGTGGTGAGGGCCACGGGCGGGTCAGGCGTCCCGGCGGCGCAGCACCACCGCGGCGGCGGCCAGCACGGCGACGGCGTAGGCCGCGACCACCGCGACACCCTCCCAGGCGGTGAGCAGGTCGTTGCCGCCGAAGGTGTCGCTGACCGAGAGGAACGCCATCGCGGCCGGCATGGGCAGGAAGTTGACCACGTCCTGGACCCAGTCGATCCGGATGAACTGGAGGATGCCCGGCAGCAGGAGCAGCACGACGAGGGAGATGGTCACGGCGCCGGCGGTCGAGCGCAGCAGGGTGCCGATCCCGAGCGCGAAGAGCGCAGCCATGACGAGGAAGAAGATCGTCCCGCCGAAGACCTGCCACGTCTGCGTGTCGCTCAGCGACGGCACGAGGTCGTGGTCGGACAGGAACGGGATGGTCACGAGGTAGGACAGGGCGAGGCCGATGACACCCACGACCACGGTGAGCAGGGTCAGCGCGATCGCCTTGGCGGCGAGCACCGGAAGCCGGGTCGGGACGGCGGCGAGGGTGGAGCGGATCATCCCGGTGGAGTACTCGCCGGTGATGAGCAGCGCGCCGAGCACGGCGACGGTCACCATCGCCATCTGGTAGCCGGAGGCGACGAACTCGGCGCCGTGGACATGCTCGAGCATGGCCGCCCCGTCGGGGGTGACGGCCATGGTGCCCATGGAGGCGGCGCCGGCCAGCCCGATCAGCGTCATGAGGGCGACGGTCAGGCCGAGGGACCACCAGGTGGAGCGCAGCGAGAAGAGTTTGATCCACTCCCCGCGCATGACGCCGGGGAAGGTGAGGCGGGCGCGCACCTGGGCCTGTTCGGCGGCGCGGCCACGGGTGGCGGGGGCGGCGGTGGCGGTGCTCATCGGGTCTGCTCCATCACGGCGGGGGTGGTCTCGGAGCGGTACTCGACCGCCTCCTGGGTCAGGGTCATGTAGGCCTCCTCCAGGCTCGCGCGCTGGGGGGTGAGCTCGTGCAGGACGATGCCGTGTGCGGCGGCGGTCTCGCCGACCCGCTCGGCGGTGATCCCGCGCAGGTCCAGCGTGCCGGCCTCGGTCGAGCTGACGACGGCGCCGGCGTCCTGCACCAGGGCGGCCAGGTCGGTGGCGCGCGGGGAGCGCACCCGCACGGTGGTGGCCGTGACGCCGTCGATGACGTCCTGCACCGGGCCGGCCGCGATGATCCGGCCCCGGCCGATGACCAGGAGCTGGTCCGCGGTCTGGGCCATCTCGCTCATGAGGTGGGAGGAGAGGAAGACGGTGCGGCCCTCGCCGGCGAGGTAGCGCACGAGGTTGCGGACCCACTTGACGCCCTCGGGGTCGAGGCCGTTGACGGGCTCGTCGAGGATGAGGGTCTTTGGGTCGCCCAGGAGCGCGGCGGCGATGCCCAGGCGCTGGCCCATGCCGAGGGAGAACCCGCCCACCCGCTTGCTCGCGACCGCGGTGAGGCCGGTCATCTCGATGACCTCGTCCACCCGCTTGGTGGAGATGCCGTGGGTGGCGGCCATGGTCCGCAGGTGGGAGCGGGCCGAGCGGCCCGGGTGCGCGGCCTTGGCGTCGAGGAGGGCGCCGACCTGGCTGAGCGGGGAGCGGTGCTGGGCGTAGGGCTTGCCGTTGACGGTCACCCGGCCGGAGGTGGGCCGGTCCAGGCCCATGATCATCCGCATGGTGGTGGACTTGCCGGCGCCGTTGGGACCGAGGAAGCCGGTGACGCTGCCGGGCTCGACGGTGAAGCTGATGCCGTCCACGGCGGCCTTCGGGCCGTAGCGTTTGGTGAGGTCGTGCGCCTCGATCATCCTCTGGTCTCTCTCTCGTCTCGCCGGTGCGGGCGTGGCCGCCCGCGGGCGCCGACGGCGTCGGCGCTGGTGGCGGGGGTGCCCGCCGGCGTCTCCCACGCTAGGGCCCGGCGGGGCGACGGCGGATCAGCGGCAGGGGTGATTGTGGGCGGCCCCCGTGCTCCGCCGTCGTGGGGAGGACATCCTCCCCAGGGATGAGAACGCGCCAGGCGTCGACGACGGCGGGCGGCGGCCCGGCGTGCCGGGCAGGAACACGGACCCCCTCTGTCCCGTTGTACGTAGGGACAGGCGCCTCGTCCGTGCGGCGAGGCGCTCGTAGGATGACCAGTGGCCAGCGACACCCGGCCCGGGCCCCCGCGGTCCAGGCGCCGCGACCAGGAGGAAGCATTGTGAGCAACCCCGTCTTCGAGAAGAGTCCGTACTTCGGTGAGCGCGCGCAGCGCACGCCGAACGGCTACCCGACCTACCCGGGCTACACCCCGGGTGCCGGCACGGGCTACGCGACGCCGTCCGCCACGCAGCCGGGGTACCAGCCGACGGGGATCGAGGACCTCGAGCGCGCCTACCAGGCCCCCTCCGCGGCGCCGGCCGAGACCGGCCGGATGACCTACGACGACGTCATCGTCAAGACGGGCGTCGTCCTGGGCGTCATCGTCGCGTTCGGCCTGCTCAACGGCCTGGTGCTGGGCGCGAACCCGCTGCTGACCTTCGGCGGCGCGATCGTCGGCCTCGTCCTCGGCCTGGTCAACGCCTTCAAGCGGGAGCCCAGCCGTGCGCTGATCCTCGCCTACGCCGCCGCCGAGGGCCTGTTCCTGGGCGGGATCTCCGCCGTGTTCGAGGCGATGTGGGGCGGCATCGTCCTGCAGGCGGTGCTCGGCACCGTGGCGACCTTCGTCGCGGCGCTGTTCCTCTTCACCTCCGGCAAGGTGCGCGTCACCCCCAAGCTGACCCGGTTCGTGCTCGTCGCCCTGGTCGGCTACGCGCTGTTCTCCCTCGTCAACGTCGTGCTCATGGTCACCGGCGTCTCCACCGACCCGTGGGGTCTGCGCACCGGCGTCGAGCTCTTCGGCATCCCGCTGGGCGTCCTGCTCGGCCTCTTCGCCGTCGGCCTCGCCGCCATCTGCCTGATCATGGACTTCGACGCCATCAAGCGCGGCGTCGAGGCCGGCATCCCCGGCCGCTACGCCTGGTCGGCCGCCTTCGGCCTGGCCGTGACGCTGGTGTGGCTGTACATCGAGTTCCTGCGCCTGCTCGCCATCCTGCGCGGCAGCGACTGACCCGGTCCACGACCCCGGTCCACGACGACGGCGGCCCGCCCCGGAGGGGGCGGGCCGCCGCGCTGTCGTCTGGAGGGCTGCTCCACGCCGACGTTGAGGAGGGCTACTCCACTGGAGGGCTACTCCACGCCGACGACGTCGACGACGAAAACGAGCGTGTCGTCGCCCGTGATCCCGGCCTGCGGCACGCCGTTGGGGCCGTACCCGTGCTCGGGCGGGATGGAGAGCAGCACCCGCGAGCCGATCTGCTGGCCCACCAGGCCGTCGTCCCAGCCGCCGATCACCACGCCCATCCCGATGGGGAAGGAGATCGTGCTGCCGCGGTCGTAGGAGTTGTCGAAGACGTGCCCGCCCCAGGTCTGCCCCAGGTAGTTGACGACGATGGTGTCGCCCGCCTGGACGGCGTCGCCGTCGCCCTGCTCGAGCACCTGCACCTGCAGGCCCTCCGGTGCGGGGGTGGCGGGGAAGGCCAGCTCGGGCTTGTCGCCGAAGCCGCCGCTGGCGGTGGGGAGCTCGGTCATAGCGTCCTCTCTGTCGTGCCCGACGGCGCCGGGGCTGCGTTCACCCTATGCGCGCCGGGCGCCGGCGCGCGCCGGCCACCGGCGCACGAGCACCCGGTCCGGGCGGTCCCTCCACCGGGACGTGCGAGATGTGCCGGTCACCGCCGCGGAGGACAGTGGAGGTCGTGAGCGCTTCGGTGCTGCGGTGCGGCGCGATGTTCGACGGCGTCTCGGCCGAGCTGGGCGGCCCCGCGGAGATCGCCGTGCGCGACGGCGTCATCGTCGCGATCGGGTCGTCGGTGAGCCGCCCGGACGGGGCCGAGGTGATCGACCTGTCCGAGCGCACGGTCAGCCCCGGGTTCATCGACACCCACGTGCACCTGACGATGGACGCCGCCGACCTGGCCCGGCAGACGCTGGAGTCCGCGGCGACGAAGGCGCTGACCGGCCTCGCCCGGGCGCGCGAGTACCTGCGGTACGGGTTCACGACGCTGCGCGACCTCGGCACGATGGACCCCGAGTTCCCCACGGTCGACCTGCGCGACGCCCTGACGGCCGGGCTCGTGGAGGGGCCGCGCCTCGTGGTGGCCGGGCACGTCCTCAGCGCCACGGGCGCCCACGGCGACCTGGGCGGGTTCTACGGCTCGCGCTGGGACCTGCCGGTCTCCGCGGTCGCCGACGGCGTGGCGGCGATCCGGCGGCTGGTGCGCCGCGAGCACGCCAGCGGGGCGGACTGGATCAAGACCGCCAACGCCGGTGGCTACTTCAGCCCCGGCGACGATCCCGCCCGGGTGACCTGGCTCGACGACGAGATGGAGGCGCTGTGCGCCACCGCCCGGTTGCTGGGCCACCCGGTGGCGGTGCACACCGGCGCGCCCGAGGCCTGCAAACAGGCCGTCCGGGCCGGCGTGCGCAGCCTCGAGCACGCCTACCTCATCGACGAGGAGGGGATCGCGCTGGCCGTCCGCGCCGGGGCGTACCTCGTGCCGACGATGCAGATGACCCGCGAGGACCTCGCCGCCCTGCGCGCGGGGACCCTGCCGGAGCAGGCCGTCTGGAAGTTCCGCCGCGACCACGAGGCGATCCTGCGGTCCCAGCGGCTCGTCGCGGCGAGCGACGCGCGGGTCGTCTTCGGCACCGACTGCGGCATGTTTCCCTTCAGCCACGGCATCCTGGAGTTCCAGGCGATGGTCGCCGCCGGCCTCAGCGAGCTGCGGGCACTGCAAGCGGCCACCTCGGTCGCCGCCGAGATGCTCGGCCGCGACGACATCGGCGTCCTGCGGCCCGGCGCCCGCGCCGACGTCGTCGCCATGGCGGGCAACCCCCTCGACGACATCGCGGCCACCGCCCGCGTGGACTTCGTCATGCACGACGGCGCCGTCTACCGGAGGCCCGAGGACGACGACGAGGCGGCCTGACCGGCCGCCTCGCGCCTCGACCCGCCGCCCGCGGGCCGGCGGCCGCCCGGGCGGGGCGTGGGTCCTGGTCCTGCGCCGGGACGAGCCCGCCTGCCGCCCGCCTCGCGGGAGCGGGTCTCTCAGTCCGTCGGCGGTGCGACGTCCAGCTGGGCCGGCAGCTGGTCCTGGCGCACGAGCCCGACCGGGCACGTCAGCCCGTTGGGACCGTGGTTGCAGTACCCGTTGGGGTTCTTGTGCAGGTACTGCTGGTGGTAGTCCTCGGCGTAGTAGAACGGGCCGGCGCCGCGTTCGCCGTCGGCGTCGGCGAAGGGGCGGATCTCCGTGGAGATGGTGCCGTGCCCGTGGTCGGTGAGGACCTGCTGGAACGCGGCCTTGGTCGCCCGCGCCGCCTGCTCCTGCGCCGGGGTGGTGACGTAGATGCCCGAGCGGTACTGGGTGCCGATGTCGTTGCCCTGCCGGTTCGGCGTGGTGGGGTCGTGGTTCTCCCAGAAGGCCTTGAGCAGCAGCTCGGCGGAGGTCTGTGTCGGGTCGTAGGCCACCTGCACCGCCTCCGTGTGACCGGTCAGGCCCGTGCACACCTCCTCGTAGGTGGGGTGGGGCGTGTACCCGCCGAGGTAGCCGACCGCCGTGGAGACCACCCCGGGCTGGCGCCAGAAGATCCGCTCGGCGCCCCAGAAGCAGCCCATGGCCACGTACAGCACCTCGGTGCCCGCCGGCCACGGCCCGGCCAGCGGGGTGCCGAGCACCTCGTGCGTCGCGGGCACCGCGAACGCCGGCCGCGACCGGCCGGGCAGGGCCTCCGCCGCGCTCACCATCTGGGTCCTGCGGCCAAGTCCAAACATGCGCATCCTCCCGAAAGGTTCGTTGCGATGTGGTCAACGCCCCACGGTGCCGCGATCTTCCCGCCGGACGCGCCCGGCGGCCGGATCCGCCCGGCGGCGCGACAACTGGGCGCGTCACGGTGCCCAGGCGCGTTGGCGCCGGCCCGTAGGCTGACCCCGTCGCTTCCTTCTCATGAACGAGGAGCCCATGCCCGACTCACGATGGCTGTCCCGGCTCGCCTCCCGCGAGCGCACCGACACCGTGCTGCCCACCCACCGGGTGGCCGCCGCCGCGCCACCGCCCCGGACCGACCCGGCCGCGGCGGTGCCGTGGGCCGTGCGGGCGACGGCGTCCTGGTCGTGGCGGCTGCTCGTCATCGCGGCGGCGATCCTCGCCGTGGGCTACCTGGTCATCACCTTCCAGACGATCGTCGTGGCCATGCTCGCGGCGATCCTCGTGGCCGTGCTCCTCGAGCCGGTGGCGACCTGGCTGCGCCGGACGCTGCACTTCCCCCGCACGCTCGCGGCCCTGACCGCCATCGTCGGCACGCTGGCGGTGGTCGCCCTGCTGCTCGTCCTGGCCGGCAACTCCATCGTCTCCGGGTTCGGCGCCCTGGCCAACAGCGCCGCGGCCGGCCTCGGCCAGCTGCAGACCTGGCTCAGCGACGGGCCCCTGGGCATCGACGAGGCCCAGATCAACGAGTGGATCGGGCAGATCGGCCAGCAGGTGCGGTCGAACTCCGACGTGCTCGTCTCCGGCGTCGCCAACGTCACCGGCTCGCTGACCTCGGTGCTCACCGGCGCGGTCATCGCCGTCTTCGCCCTGTTCTTCTTCCTCAAGGAGGGCCGGGGGATCTGGCAGTGGTTCGTGCGCCTCGCCCCCCGCGGCGCGCGCGTGCGGATCAACGAGGCGGGCATCCGCGGCTGGGTGACCCTGGGCGGCTACGCCCGCACCCAGATCCTCGTGGCCTTCGTCGACGCGGTCGGCATCTCGCTGGGCGCCGCCATCCTCGGCGTCCCGCTCGCCCTGCCGATCGGCGTCCTGGTGTTCCTGTTCTCGTTCATCCCGATCGTCGGCGCCTTCATCTCCGGCGCGGTCGCGGTGCTCGTCGCGCTCGTGGACCAGGGCCCGGTCACCGCGCTGATCATGCTCGCCATCGTCCTCGCCGTGCAGCAGCTCGAGGGCAACGTGCTCCAGCCCTGGCTCCAGGGCAACGCGCTGGCGCTGCACCCCATCGCCATCCTGCTCGCGGTGACGGCGGGCACCGGCCTGGCCGGGGTGCTCGGCGCGCTGTTCGCGGTCCCGCTGGTCGCCGTCGTCAACACGGTGATGCTCTACTTCACCGGCCACGACAAGTACCCGCACCTCGCCACCGACATCCACCGCCCCGGCGGCCCGCCCGGGGCGCTCGAGGCGGCCATCGCCGCGTCGTGGGAGCGGGAGGTGGAGGACGACGACGCCGAGCCGGCCCGCCCGCACCGCGAGCCCGACGACGCCGAGCCCGGCGACGCGGAGCTCGGCGCCGACAAGCCCGAGGACGCCGCGCCCGACCCCGCGGGGGACCGCCTGGCCGGGGCCCGGCGCACCGAGGACGGCGAGCGGCGGTGACCCAGCAGACCACCGATCTGGCCACCTTCCAGGAGGCGGCCCGCGTGGTCGCGGCCGTCGCCCACCGCACCCCGGTCGAGGCCTCGACCACGCTCGAGCGGCTGCTCGGCGTGCCGGTCTACCTCAAGGCGGAGAACCTCCAGCGCACCGGCTCGTTCAAGCTGCGCGGCGCCTACCTGCGCATGTCGCGCCTGACCGCCGAGGAGCAGGCCCGCGGCGTGGTCGCGGCCTCGGCCGGCAACCACGCCCAGGGCGTGGCGCTGGCCGCCCGCGAGCTCGGCATCTCGGCCCGGATCTTCATGCCGTTGGACGCGGCGCTGCCCAAGGTGGCCGCCACCCGGCAGTACGGCGCCGAGGTGGTCCTCGCCGGGCAGGACCTCTCCGGCGCGCTCGACGCGGCCGCCGAGGAGGTGGCCCGCACCGGCCGGGTGCTCATCCACCCCTACGACCACCCCGACATCGTCACCGGGCAGGGCACGATCGGCCTGGAGATCGTCGAGCAGGTCCCCGACGTGCGCACCGTCGTCGTGCCCACCGGCGGCGGCGGGATGCTGGCCGGGGTGGCCGCCGCCATCCACGCCGTCGACCCGACGATCGCCGTCGTGGGGGTGCAGGCCGAGGCGGCGGCCACCTACCCGGAGTCCCTGGCCCAGGGCCGCCCGGTGCTCCGCGCCGACGTCCACACCATGGCCGACGGCATCGCGGTGCCGCTGCCCGGGGAGGTGCCGTTCGGGATCATCGCCGAGCACGTCACCGAGGTGCGCACCGTCACCGAGGAGGAGCTCTCCCGCGCCGTGCTCTACCTCGTCGAGCGGGCCAAGCTGGTGGTCGAGCCCTCGGGGGCGGCCGGCGTCGCCGCCCTGCTCGGCCGGCCCGAAGGCCTGGAGGGGCCCGTCGTCGTCATCCTCTCCGGCGGCAACGTCGATCCGCTGGTCCTGCTGCGCATCATCCGCCACGGCATGACCGCCGCCGGCCGCTACCTGCAGATGCGGGTGATCGTCCAGGACGCGCCGGGCAGCCTGGCGGCGCTGCTGCGCGAGCTGGCGGCGAGCGGCGGGAACGTCGTCAGCGTCGAGCACACCCGCACCGCCGCGGGGCTGGCCGTCGACGAGGTGGAGATCTCCGTGGAGCTGGAGACCAAGGGGCCCGAGCACTGCGCGAGCGTCCTGGACGGCCTGCGCCGGCGCGGCTACACGATCCTGCGGCCCTGACCCGGCCCGCGCCGGACCCGGCACGTCGCCGGCACGACCGGGGGGCAGAAAACGGCGGGCCCGCCCCGTGGGGCGGGCCCGCCGTCTGCGTGTGCGAGGAGCGGTGTGCGGCTCAGCCCTGGAAGGGCTTGACCTCGCCGATCTCCACGGTGATCTGCGCCCCGTTCGGCGCCTCGTAGGAGACGGTCTCGCCGGACTTCCGGCCGACCAGCGCCGCGCCCAGCGGCGAGCTCTCCGAGTAGACCTCGATGTCCAGACCCGGAGCGGCCTCGCGCGAGCCGAGCAGGAAGGTGCGCTCCTTGCCGGCGATCTTGGCCGTCACCACCATGCCGGACTCGACGATGCCGTCGTCGGCCGGGGGCTCGCCGACGCTCGCGTGGCGCAGCAGCTCGGTGAGCTGGTTGATCCGCGCCTCCTGCTTCGCCTGCTCCTCACGGGCGGCGTGGTACCCGCCGTTCTCCTTGAGGTCCCCCTCCTGGCGGGCGGCGTCGATCTTCTCGGCGATCTCGGCCCGGCCCTTCGTGGACAGGTACTCGAGCTCGTCCTTCAGCCGGGTGTACGCGTCCTGGGTGAGCCAGGTGGTGCTCGTCTGTGTCACGGCTCTCCTCCACATACGGTCATGCCCCGGACGCCAGAGCACGAGGCGGCCGAGGCAAAGGGGGGATGATCCCGCCCGGGCGCTCGCACCTCGTGCGCCGCTCCGGGGCGGCGTGTAAAGACACCAGTGTACCAGCGGCAGGGCGACACCCGTGTGAGATCGGGCTCAGCGCCCGACGATCTCGCAGGACTGGACGCTGCCGGTCACCGCCGGTTCCGTCGTCGTCACGTCCGCCTCGTGGGCCGTGCGCGCCGCCCGGACCGGGCCGATCACGACCTCCTTGAAGCCGACCTCGGTGAACGTGTCGTTGAGCGCCGTCAGGGTGCAGCGCACCGTGGTCCCAGGGTCGGTGACGAGGTTGAACCGCACGGTGACGTGGGTGGCGTCCTGCACGGTGAACCCCAGGTCCTCGGTGTGCACGCTGGTGCGGTTCATGGCGGTCGTCGCCTGCCACGCGAGGGCGGCGACGACGACGAGCGCGGCGACGACGGCGGCGACGATCACGCCGCGGCGGCCCTGCGCCGGGCGCCCGTAGCGGGCCGCCATGATGGCCGGGTCCGCCCCGGCGGGCGGGCGCGGTCCGGGGGTCGGGGGAGTGCTGGGCACGGGCGGGTCCTTCCTCTCGGCGCGGTCCGGCGACGCGGAGGCGGTCGCTTTCGGGGCGCCGATGCGCCACCATTGTCCCTGGATTCTTGACGCCGATGCCACGCTCCCCCGCGGGCCGGGCCCGACGGTGCGGGGGCGTCGCCCCCGAGAGGAGCACAGTGACCGACGACGCGCGACGCCTCATGACCGTGCACGCCCATCCCGACGACGAGTCGAGCAAGGGGGCGGCGACGATGGCCCGGTACGCCGCCGAGGGCGCGCGCGTGCGCGTCGTCACCTGCACCGGCGGCGAGCGCGGCGACATCCTCAACCCCCAGCTCGCCGGCCGCGAGGACATCCTGCGCGACATGCCCGGCTACCGGCGCCGGGAGATGGCGGCCGCCGCGGCGGCGCTGGGCGTCGAGCAGGTCTGGCTCGGCTTCGTCGACTCGGGCCTGCCGGAGGGTGACCCGCTGCCGCCCCTGCCCGAGGGATGCTTCGCGCTCGAGCCGCTCGACGTCGCCGTGGGCGCCCTGGTGCGGCAGATCCGCGAGTTCCGCCCGCACGTGATGACCTGCTACGACGAGAACGGCGGCTACCCCCACCCGGACCACATCATGGCCCACAAGGTCGCCGCGGCCGCCTTCGACGCCGCCGCCGACCCGGGCGCCTATCCGGAGGCGGGCGCGCCCTGGGCGGTGGAGAAGCTCTACTACGACGTCTCCTTCTCCCTCACCCGCATCGAGGCGGTCGACGCGGCCCTGTGTGAGCGTGGGTACGAGTCGCCCTTCGACGGGTGGCTGCGCTCGCGGCAGGACCGGCCGCGCCGCCGGGCCACCGCCCGGGTGCACTGCGCGGAGTACTTCCCGCGGCGCGACGCCGCCCTGCGCGCCCACGCCACCCAGATCGACCCGGACGGGTTCTTCTTCGCCGTGCCGCGCGACGTCGAGGCGGAGGTCTGGCCGTACGAGGAGTTCGAGCTGGCCCGCACCCGGGTGCCGGTCGAGCCGGTGATGGAGGCGGACCTCTTCGCCGGCGTCCGGCTGGAGGGCCTGGGGGAGGGGCCGGTGCGGGAGTACCCGGTGCCCACGGCCGGGGACGTGCGCGCCGCCGGGGCCCCGGGGCACGACCGCGAGGCGGTCGAGCGGGCGGGCGCGCGTGCCGGCGACGGCGGCGACGGTGGCAGGGTGGAGGCATGACACCGCTTGTGCTGCTGCTCGCCGCGAGCCCGAGCCCGAGCCCGGCGCCCAGGGAGCTGCAGCCCTGGGACGTCTCGCCGGGCATCGAGGGGTTCTTCTGGGGCTTCTTCATCCTGGCCGTGCTCGCCATCCCGCTGTTCTGGTCCTTCACCAAGCACATGCGGCGCGTGGACCACAACGCCCGCCTGCGGGCGGCGGAGGAGGCCCGCCGCACCGAGGCGCAGGGGGACCGCAGCGCCGATGACGGCGCCCCCGAGGGGCGCATCATCGAGGGCCGGGCCGTCGAGGGTGGTCCCGGGGACGTACGGGCGACCACCCCGGTCAGCCCGCCGGACGCCCCGGACGCCCCCCGCCGGCCGCGCTGAGCGGCCCGACGGTCACGCCGAGCCGGCGGCGCTGAGCGGCCCGACGGTCAAGCCCAGCCGGCGGGCCGCCCGCTCCCACCGCCGTCGTCCCCGCCGACGTCTGCCGCGGCCGCGACGGCCTCGTCGAACTCTGCCTCCGCCCGGGCCACCTCCGGCAGCTTCTCGGCCGCCTTCCGCTCGGCGGTCGCCAGCGCCCCGGCGCTCATCGTCGCGGCGAGGCGGTGCTTCTGCGTCTCCAGCCGCCACGAGGGCCTGGGCCAGTCGAGGTCGAGGTCCACCAGCGCCTGCGTGAGCAGCTCGGTGACGGCCAGGCGCGCGTACCACTTCTTGTCCGCGGGCACGACGTGCCAGGGGGCGGCGTCGGTGGAGGTGTGGGTGAAGACGTCGGCGTAGGCCTGCTGGTAGGCGTCCCACTTCGCGCGGGTGTCGACGTCCCCGGGGTTCCACTTCCAGCGCTTGTCCGGCCGGTCCAGCCGCTCCATGAGCCGCACGCCCTGCTCGTCGCGGGAGACCAGGAGCGCGACCTTGACCACCGTGGTGCCGCCGTCGACGATCTCGCGCTCGAAGCGGTTGATCTCGGCGTAGCGCCGCGACCACACCCACTCCTTCACCAGGCCCTCCACCCGCGCGACGAGCACGTCCTCGTAGTGGGAGCGGTCGAAGACGCCGATCAACCCCGGCCCGGGCAGCGCCCGGCGCACCCGCCACAGGTAGTGGTGGCGCCGCTCCTCCGCCGTCGGCACCCCGAAGGCCCGCAACGCCACGCCCTGGGGATCGACCATGCCGATGACGTGCCGGACGATGCCGCCCTTGCCGGCGGTGTCGAGGCCCTGGACGACGAGCAGGACGGCCCGCCGCCCCCCGGTGCGGCCGTCGGCGAAGAGCCGCTCCTGCAGCTCCGAGAGCAGCCGGCCGCGCTCGACCACGTACTCCTCAGCGGCGTCCTTGCCGGCGTCCCACCCGGGGGTCGCGCCGCGGTCCAGCGCCGCGAGGTCGAGGTCCGGTGCCGGCCGCAGCAGCGGCCGGGGGTCCTGGTGCCAGCCCGCCGCGCCCATGGTGCTCCCTCCCGTGCCGGCAGCGTAGCCCCGCCGGCCGGCGCGGACCCGGTCAGCCGGCGGGGTGGGCGGCGAGGAAGACGGCGACGTAGTGGCACACGAAGCCCACCACCGTGCCGACGTGGAAGATCTCGTGGAAGCCGAACCACCGCGGGCTGGGGTTGGGCCGCTTGAGGGCGTAGACCACCGCGCCGAGGGTGTAGGCCAGCCCGCCGGCGGCGACGAGCCAGACGACGGCCGGCCCGCCGCTGGTCCAGAACCGGGGAAGGAAGCCGACGGCCACCCAGCCGAGCGCCACGTAGATCGGCACGTAGACCCACCGCGGGGCGGAGAGCCACACCAGCCGGGCGGCGATGCCCAGGACCGCGCCGACCCAGACGACCACGAGCAGCACGGTGGCGGTGGCCCGGTCGAGCAGCAGCACGGCGAGCGGGGTGTACGTGCCGGCGATGAGCAGGAAGATGTTCGAGTGGTCCATCCGGCGCAGCACGGCCGTCGCCGGCGGCGACCACCGGCCGCGGTGGTACACCGCGGAGGTGCCGAAGAGCACCACCGACGCCGCCGCGAACACCGCGGTGGACACCCGCCCGGCCGGCGTGGGGGCCAGCGCCACGAGCACGATCCCGGCGGCCAGCGCGAGCGGCGCCATCCCGGCGTGGATCCACCCGCGCAGCCGGGGCTTGACGGCGTCGGCGAGCTGGCGCACGCCCGCGCCCGGCGGGGCGTCGGACACGGGATGAGCGGCTGCCATGGGACCTCCAGGTCCGGCGGAAGAGTAGACGGGACGGGGTCACGTACCGCCCCGAACCACAACCTACGCTACCGTAGGTTCGCGGGGCATTCCTCTCGCGGCGGTAACGTTCCTCCAGCGGGTCCGGACGTCAGCCCCGGACCCCGGCGCGGCCTCCGGCCGCGGACGGCCGGAGGGGAGTGTCGAGCGGATCGTGCCTTCAGCGGGACTGCTGTACCAGCTCTACGAACGTCGTCTCGTCAGAGGGCTGGACCGGGCGAACGTCCCCAGGCACGTCGGCGTCATCCTCGACGGCAACCGTCGCTGGGCCCGCGGGCTCGGTGCCCCCGTGGCCCACGGGCACCGGCGCGGGGCGGACAAGATCTCCGAGCTGCTGCACTGGTGCGAGGACGCCGGCGTCGAGGTCGTCACCCTGTGGATGCTCTCGACCGACAACCTCGACCGCGACCCCGCCGAGGTCGGCGAGCTCTTGGAGATCATCGCCGGGGCGGTGGATTCGATCGCCGCCTCCGGCCGCTGCCTGCGCGTCATGGGCGCGCTGGACCTGCTGCCCGAGCCGGTCGCGGCGCGCCTGCGGGCCGCCGAGAGGCGCGTTCAGGGCCGGCCGGGCCTGCAGGTCAACGTCGCCATCGGCTACGGCGGGCGGCACGAGATCACCGACGCCGTGCGCGCGTTGCTGCGCGAGCGGGCCGCCGCCGGGCAGAGCATCGAGGAGGTCGCCGCCGAGATCGGCGTCGATGACATCACCGACCACCTCTACACCCGCGGCCAGCCCGACCCCGACCTGGTCATCCGCACCTCCGGCGAGCAGCGGCTCAGCGGCTTCCTGCTGTGGCAGTCGGTGCACAGCGAGTACTACTTCTGCGAGGTCTACTGGCCGGACTTTCGCCGGGTGGACTTCCTGCGTGCGCTGCGCGACTACGCCCAGCGCGAGCGGCGCCTCGGCCGCTGACCCGCCCGCCGACGGGCGCCGGCGGCTCGCGTCGCACCCACGGGTGGCGGCACCACCTCCGAGCGCGGCGGCACCACCTCCGGGCGGGGCCGCAACACCCGCGAGCGTCGCGGCACCCCTGGGAGCGGGCGCGCCAGAATGCCACAAGTGGTGCAGGTGGGGCCCACGTGACGGGCGAAACCGTCACACCTGGTCACTCCAGCACCACTCGTGGCGTTCCAGGTGCGGTTCTCCGGCGACCTCCGGCTGACGTTCCCCGGTGACCTCCGGGTGAACAGCTGCCCTCACCCCTGGGGCTCGGGCGTGTTTGTGGAGGACGCCGGGCGTTCCCGGCCGTACCGTGCGACGTGACGGACGGCACACCAGCCGCCCTCCGGGAGGTCAGCCCATGCAGCAGCCAGCTGTGGACGGGAGGGACCGGCCGGTCCCTCCGGGCCGGCCTGTCGCCCCCACCACGCCCGGCGGCCCGCGACCCGCGGGCCCGCCGCGCAGCTGAGCTCGGCGCCACGGCGCCGGAGGGAGCCCTCGTGAGCATCGATCGCACCATCAGCACCCCGCAGCACGCCGCCGCCCCCGCGGCCGGGGCCGCCGTCGCCGCGGAGCTCGGCGTCGCCGAACCCGTCGGCACGGCGCTGCGCACCTACGTGCTGGACACCTCCGTGCTGCTCTCCGACCCGCGCGCGTTCCTACGGTTCGCCGAGCACGACGTCGTCGTGCCCGTCGTCGTCGTCACCGAGCTCGAGGCCAAGCGGCACCACCCCGAGCTGGGCTACTTCGCCCGCTCGGCCCTGCGCCTGCTGGACGACCTGCGCGTCAGGCACGGCCGGCTCGACAGCGCCGTGCCCGTCGGCGACGACGGCGGCACGGTGCGCGTCGAGCTCAATCACTCCTCCGACCAGGTGCTGCCGTCGGGTCTGCGCCTGGGCGACAACGACACCCGCATCCTCGCCGTCGCGGCCAACCTGGCCGCCGAGGGGCACGCGGTCACCGTCGTCTCCAAGGACCTGCCCATGCGGGTCAAGGCCTCCGCCGTGGGTCTGCGTGCGGAGGAGTACCGCGCCCAGCAGATCCTCGACACCGGCTACTCCGGGATGACGGCGGCGGAGCTGACCGAGTCCGAGATGGCGCAGCTGTGGGGGGAGGAGAGCGTCGACGTCGCAGACCTGGCGACCCCGGGGGACGTGCCGACGCAGCCGGTCAACACCGGCGTGGTGCTGCACTCCCCGCGCGGCTCCGCCCTGGGCCGGCTCGGCGCGGACGGCCGGATGCACCTGGTCCGCGGCGACCGGGAGGTCTTCGGGGTGCGCGGGCGCAGCGCGGAGCAGCGGGTGGCCATCGACCACCTCACCAACCCCGACATCGGCATCGTCTCCCTCGGCGGGCGCGCCGGGACCGGGAAGTCGGCGCTGGCCCTGTGCGCGGGGCTGGAGGCGGTCATGGAGCGCCGCGAGCACCGGAAGGTCGTGGTGTTCCGGCCGCTGTACGCGGTGGGCGGGCAGGAGCTCGGCTACCTGCCGGGGGACCAGGCCGAGAAGATGAACCCCTGGGCCGAGGCGGTCTTCGACACCCTCGGTGCGCTGGTGGCCCCGGAGGTGCTCGAGGAGGTTCTCTCCCGGGGGATGCTCGAGGTGCTGCCGCTGACCCACATCCGCGGCCGGTCGCTGCACGACGCGTTCGTGGTCGTCGACGAGGCCCAGTCCCTCGAGCGCAACGTCCTGCTGACGGTGCTCTCCCGCATCGGGCAGAACTCCAAGGTGGTGCTCACCCACGACGTGGCCCAGCGCGACAACCTGCGGGTGGGCCGCCACGACGGCATCGCCGCCGTGGTCGAGGCGCTCAAGGACAAGGAGCTCTTCGCGCACGTCACCCTCACCCGCTCCGAGCGCTCCGCCGTCTCGGCGCTGGTCACCGAGCTGCTCGAGGGCGTCGACATCTGAGCCGGCCGCGCGGATCGCGCCACAAAGTCCACGAGCGGCCGGCGACACGCCGGCGACACGCCCGGCCCAGGCCGGGCGGGGAACCCGCGAGGCGGACATTGTGGCGCGATCCGTCGGTGGCGCGCGTGCCGGCGCCCGTCTCCGGGGCCCGGCGCGCAGCACGCTGTGGCCGGCGGTGCCGGTCGGCGCGGAGGCCCGCCGGCAGGTCGGTGGGCGCGATGGCCGTGGGCGTGAGGCCCGCTGGCGTCACCGCAACGGGTCGAAGGACCAGAGCTCGGCCGGCACCTCGCCGCGGGTGACCAGGTCGGCGACGAGCTGACCGGTCAGCGGGCCCAGCGTGATGCCCCACATGCCGTGCCCGCCCGCCGCCACCACCCGCGGGGCGCGGGTGGGGCCGATGAGCGGCAGGCCGTCGGGGGTGACCGGGCGCGAGCCGACCCACTCGTCGGCGCGGTCGTCGAGGTCCCCGGCGAGCAGCGGCCGGACGGCGTCGACGATCGCCGTGATCCGGCGCGGGTCGAGCGGGTCGCCGGGCCGGCGGAACTCCATCATCCCGGCCACCCGGTAGCGCCCGCCCAGCGGGGTGCACGCCACCCGCTGGGTGGGGAAGTACAGCGGCATGGACGGCATCGGGTCGACGGGGATGGAGAAGGAGTAGCCGCGGCCGGCCTGCACCACCATCCGCACCCCGAAGGGCCGCGCCAGCTCGCCCAGCCACGCCCCGGTCGCCAGCACCACGACGTCGGCGGGCAGGATCTCCTCCCCGTCGCGCCGGGCCGGCGGGGCCTCGGTCTCGCTGCCACCCGGCACCGGCCGGGTGGGGCGGGTACGCACGAGCGCCGGGCGGGTGTCGGTGCCGCCGTCGACGGCCAGGACCCGCACCCCCTCGCGCAGCTCCACGCCCGCCGCCACCACCGCGTCGGCCAGCGCCAGCATGTAGCGCGGCGGGTCGATGAAGCGGGTGCCCGACAACCGGATCCCGGCGGTGACCGCGGGGCTCAGCGCCGGGGCCAGCGCCCGCAGCTGCGCGCCGTCGAGCAGTTCGGCGTCCACCGGCTGGCCGGCGGCGCGGATCGCGGCGAACTCCTCGAGCAGGTCCCGCCGCTGGCCTGGGCGCCGGTAGCAGGCCAGGAAGTCGCCCGTCGGCACGGTCGGCTCGGCGACGCCGCCGGCGGCGAGCACGTCGAAGGCCTCCAGCGCCCGCCGGTTGAGCGGGACGTAGGCGGACATGGCCCGCCGCCAGGACCGGCCGGTGCTGTGCCGGACGAAGCCGAGGAGGAAGCGCAGCAGGCCGAGGTCGGGCCGCAGCGGGACGTATAGCGGGGAGGCGGGGGAGACCAGCGCCCGCACGCCCGAGCGCAGGATGGCCGGCTCGGGCAGCGGGGTGGTGATCGGCGGGGTGAGCCAGCCGGCGTTGCCCCACGACGACCCGGCGGCCACGTGGTCCTGCTCCAGGACGGTGACGTCCAGGCCCGCGCGGCGCAGGAACCAGGCGGTGGACAACCCGACCATGCCGGCGCCGACGACGACGGCGCGACGCGGGGACCCGGAGGTGCTCATGCGGGTCATCCTGTCCGATGACGGCGGCCCGCGCCGCGGCTTACAGCTCGCCGATCTGGTGGACGAGGTTCGCGGTGCCGTCGGCCAGCGTGTACTCCACCCCCACGATCGTCAGCCGGCCCTCGGCGACGGCGGCGGCCAGCGACTTCGAGTAGTCGTGCAGCATGCTCACGGTCGCGGTCACGTGCTGGCGGCGCAGGTCGCCGTCGTCGGCCAGGCGCACCCCGCGGTCCGCCTCGGCGGCCGGGGCGGCGCCGTCCGCGGTGGGCGCCAGCAGCGAGGGGATGACCCGGTCGACCACCGCCCGCACGAACCCGGTGGGCATCTGGCCGGTGAGCAGCGCCTGGGTGGCCGCGCCGACGGCGCCGCACCGGTCGTGCCCGAGCACGACGACGAGCGGGGCCCCGAGCACGTCCACGCCGTACTCGATGGAGCCGATGACCGTGGTGTCGAGCACCTGCCCGGCGGTGCGGACGACGAACAGGTCACCGAGGCCCTGGTCGAAGATGATCTCGGCGGCCACCCGCGAGTCGGAGCAGCCGAAGAGCACCGCGTAGGGGTGCTGGTCCTGCGCCAGGGCCGCCCGCCGGTCGGCGCCCTGGGACGGGTGCTGCATGCGGTCGGCGACGAAACGGGCGTTGCCCTCCTGCATGCGCTGCCATGCCTGGGCCGGGGTGAGGTTGGTGCTCATGGCTGCCATCTTTCCACCGTGCCCGGTGGGCCTCTGCGGTGGGCCTCTGCGGCGGGCCTCTGCGGAGGGCCCCAGGCGGAGCCCACCAAGGCCGCTAGGCGCCGCCGTCCCCGCCCCCTGGGCTGCAGCCCCGCAGGCCAGGGGGCGGACGGCACCCGTCGCCTCTCCGGTGGCGGGGAACGGTCGTTCGCGGTTTCCTGAAGACCGACGACAGGTGAAGGAGGTCACGTGCGACGGCGCAGACTGGTGGGGGCGAGCCTGGCGCTCGCCGTGGCCGCGGGCATAGCCGCCTGCTCCGCCGAGGCCGGCACCCCCACGCTGACGTGGTACATCAACCCCGACAACGGCGGCCAGGCCGAGATCGCCAAGCAGTGCACCCAGGAGGCGGGCGGCAGGTACCGCATCGAGACGTCCCTCCTGCCCCGGGACGCCGCCTCCCAGCGCGAGCAGCTCGCGCGCCGGCTGGCCGCCAAGGACAGCTCCATCGACATCATGAGCCTGGACCCGCCGTTCATCCCCGAGCTCGCCGAGCCCGGGTTCCTGGCCCCCGTGCCCCAGGACGTCGCCCAGAAGACGACCGACGGCGTGGTGCAGGGCGCCATCGACGGCGCCAGCTGGAAGGGCGAGCTGGTGACGGTGCCGTTCTGGGCCAACACCCAGCTGCTCTGGTACCGCAAGTCCGTGGCCGAGGCCGCCGGGCTCGACATGACCAAGCCGGTGACCTGGCAGCAGATCCTCGACGCCGCGCAGAGTCAGGGCAAGCTCGTCGCCGTCCAGGGCGCGAAGGCGGAGTCCCTGACGGTGTGGATCAACGCCCTCGTCGCCTCCGCGGGCGGGCAGATCGTCACCAACCCGGAGGCGCCGGGCACCGAGATGCAGCTCGGGCTCGACTCCGACGCCGGGCGCAAGGCTGCGCAGATCATCGGCGACATCGGCAGGTCCGGCATCGGCGGGCCCGGGCTGCCCACGGCGGACGAGTCCGCCTCGCTCACGCTGTTCCAGGGTGACAAGGGCTCCTTCATGGTCAACTGGCCGTTCGTGTGGTCCTCGACCGTCACCGGCGTCGAGCAGGGGACCTTCGACAAGGCGCTGCTCGACGACATCGGGTGGACGACGTACCCGCTGACCGACGAGGGCGGCAAGCCGACCCCGCCCTACGGCGGGATCAACCTCGGCGTCGGCGCCTTCAGCAAGCACCCGGACCTCGCCTACCAGGCCGCGGAGTGCATCGTCACCCCCGAGCACCAGGCCACCTACTTCGCGACCAACGGCAACCCGGCCGCGAACACCAAGGCCTACGACGATCCTGCGGTGCAGGAGGCCTACCCGATGTACCAGGAGATCCGCGACTCCCTGCAGCAGGCGGTGCCGCGGTCGCAGACGCCGTACTACAACGAGGTCTCCACCGGCCTGCAGCAGACGTGGTACCCGCCCAGCAGCGTCGACCCGGACACCACGCCGCAGAAGTCCACGGATCTCATCACCTCCGTCCTGCGAGGGGAGAGCCTGCTATGAGCTCGGCAGTCCCACCGGCGGCGCCCCAGCGCCAGGCCGCGCCGGCCCCGGTCGTGACGGCGGGCGGGCAGCCCGGGCCGGCGGGCGGGATCAGCGAGCGCACCCGGTCCGAGCGGCGGCTCGGCTGGTGGCTGGCCGGGCCCGCGTTCGCGGTCATGCTGCTCGTCACGCTGTACCCGATCCTGCAGGCGGTCTACGACTCGCTGTTCGCCTTCCGCCTCACCGCCCCCGACGAGCGCCGGTTCGTGGGCCTGGGCAACTACGCCGTCGTGCTCTCGGACCCGGTGTGGTGGCGTGACCTGGCCGTGACCGTGTTCATCACCGTGGTCACGGTGGTCATCGAGCTGGTCCTCGGGTTCGCGCTCGCCATGATCATGCACCGGGCGCTGCGGGGCCTGCGCGGGCCGCTGCGCACGGTGATCCTCGTGCCCTACGGCATCATCACCGTCGTCTCGGCGTTCGCGTGGTTCTACGCCTTCGACGTGACCTCCGGGTACGTCAACAGCTGGTTCGACTGGGTGCCCGGGATCAGCCCGGACCTCAACTGGTTCGCCAGCCAGGGCACGTCGCTGTTCGTCATCATCGCCTCCGAGGTGTGGAAGACGACGCCGTTCATCTCCCTGCTCCTCCTCGCCGGCCTGGCGCAGGTGCCCGGCGACATGGAGGAGGCGGCCAAGGTCGACGGCGCCACCTCCTGGCAGGTGCTCAGCCGGGTGATCCTGCCGAACATGAAGGCGTCGATCATGGTGGCGGTGCTCTTCCGGGCCCTGGACGCCTTCCGCATCTTCGACAACGTCTTCATCATGACCAACGGCGCGAACGGCACCGAGACGCTGTCGCTGCTGGCCTACCGCACCTCGATCGGCCGGCTGGAGATCGGGCTCGGCTCGGCGATCTCGGTGCTGCTCTTCCTGTGCGTGCTGCTCATCGCCTTCGGGGCGATCAAGCTGTTCAAGGTCGACCTGTCGAGCGCGAGGGGGGAGTAGCCATGCGCCTCACGACGCGGCAGAAGGTGGCCTGGACGATCATCGCCGTCCTGGTGGTCGTCTACGCCCTGTTCCCGGTCCTGTCGATCTTCATGACCTCGCTGAAGGCCAGCAGCGAGATCAACTCCGGCACGTTCCTCCCGCCGCACCCGACGTGGGAGAACTACACCCAGATCCTCGTCGGGTCCGCCCAGAGCCTGTTCCTGCCGGCGCTGCGCAACTCCATCGGCATCTCGCTGATCGCCACCGCGATCGCCGTCGTGCTGGCCACGTTCTGCGCCTACGCCATCGCCCGCCTGGACTTCCCCGGCAAGCGGATCATCCTCACCACCGCGCTGGGCGTGTCGATCTTCCCGGTCATCTCGATCGTCACGCCGCTGTTCAACCTGTGGCGCAACATCGGCCTGTACGACACCTGGCCGGGCCTGATCATCCCCTACCTGTCCCTGACCCTGCCGATCTCCATCTGGACCCTGTCGGCGTTCTTCCGGCAGATCCCGTGGGAGCTGGAGCAGGCGGCGCAGGTGGACGGCGCCACCCCGTGGCAGGCGTTCCGCAAGGCGATCGTCCCGCTGGCCGCGCCCGGGGTGTTCACGACGGCGCTCATCGCGTTCTTCATCGCCTGGAACGACTTCGTCTACGGCATCTCGCTGACCTCCACCAGCGCCGCCCGGCCGGTGCCCGCCGCGCTGGCGTTCTTCACCGGGGCGTCGTACTTCGAGGAGCCCACCGGCGCCATCTCGGCCGCATCCATCATCGTCACCATCCCGGTCGTGATCCTGGTGGTGCTGTTCCAGCGCCAGATCGTGTCCGGACTGACCCAGGGCGCCGTCAAGGGCTGACCGCCCTGGCCCGAAGGAGGAGAGCCCCAATGGCATCCATCACCATGGACCACATCGTCAAGCAGTACGGCGACGGGTTCCCGGCCGTCAACGACGTGTCCCTGGCGATCGACGACGGCGAGTTCGTCATCCTCGTGGGGCCCTCGGGCTGCGGGAAGTCCACGCTGCTGCGGATGATCGTCGGCCTGGAGGACATCACGTCGGGGACCATGCGCATCGGCGACGAGGTCGTCAACGACAAGGCTCCCCGCGACCGCGACCTGGCGATGGTGTTCCAGAACTACGCCCTGTACCCGCACCTGACCGTCTACGAGAACATCGCCTTCCCGCTGCGGCTGCAGAAGGGCCACTTCAGCAACGAGGAGATCGACCAGCGGGTGCGCCGCGCCTCGAGCCTGCTCGAGCTCGACGAGCACCTGAACCGCAAGCCGGCGAACCTCTCCGGCGGGCAGCGCCAGCGGGTCGCCATGGGCCGCGCGATCGTCCGCGAGGCCCGGGCGTTCCTCTTCGACGAGCCTCTGTCCAACCTCGACGCCAAGCTGCGCGGGCAGATGCGCACCGAGATCGCCCGCCTGCAGCGCAACCTGGGGATCACCACGGTCTACGTCACGCACGACCAGACCGAGGCCATGACGCTGGGCGACCGCGTGGCGGTGCTGCGCCGCGGGATCCTGCAGCAGGTGGCCAGCCCGCGGGCGCTGTACGAGCAGCCGGTGAACCTCTTCGTGGCCGGCTTCATCGGCTCCCCGCCGATGAACTTCCTCGCCGGGTTCGTCGACGGCGACGTCCTGCACCTGCCGATCGCCGACGTGCCGATGGACGACCGGCTGCGTGCCGCGATCGGCGACCGGGAGCTGGTCATCGTCGGCATCCGGCCCGACGGCTTCCAGGACGCCGACGGGCTGGCCGCGGACAAGCGCGCCCGGGGGGTCGGCTTCGAGGCCAACGTCGACGTCACCGAGTGGCTCGGCGAGGTGCTCTACGCCTACGTGCCCTACCAGATGCACGACGAGGTGCGCGGCAAGCTCGAGGAGCTCGACCGCGAGCTCGAGGGCGAGGGCGTGCGCTCGCAGCTGGTCGTCGCGCTCGACGCGGCCAGCCCGATCGGCGACGGCGACGTCGCGACCCTGTGGTTCGACCCCGCGACGATCCACGTCTTCGACCCCGACTCCGGGGAGAACCTCACCCGCGACGAGGCCCGCGCCGTCCAGCTCGACGAGGCCGCCCAGCGGCAGCGCCAGCGGGCCCTGGAGCGGGCCCGGCAGCGCGCCGCCGAGCGGGAGACGGCCACCCAGCCCGCCTGACACCACTCCGTGCTCCCGCCGCGGGGCGCCAGCGTCCCGCCGGGGGCCCGCCAGCATCGTCAGTCGCCGAAGAAGACGCCCAGACGTTTCCGCGGGAACGTCGGGGCGTGGCGGCGGCCGCGCGCTACTCGGCCGTCAGCTCCGCCCGGGTGGGCGGGTTGGCGCCCTCGCGGGAGACCGTGATGGCGGCGACTCGGGCGGCCTCGTCCAGGACACGCTCGAGCGTCGCGGCGTCGATGGACCGTAGCGCCTCGCGCCGGTCGGCGCCCATCAGCCCGGCCGCCCAAAGTCCGTCGAGGAGCCCCGCGGTGAAGGAGTCCCCGGCGCCGACGGAGTCCACCACCTCGGCGGGCGCCGCCGGGACCTGACGCTCGAGGCCGCCGGCCGTGACGGCCCAGGCGCCGTCGGGGCCGTGGGTGACGACGACGAGCGCCGGGCCGGTGGCCAGCCACCGGCGCGCCACCTCGTGCGAGTCGGCGCCGGGGGCCAGCCAGGCGAGGTCCTCGTCGGAGACCTTCACGACGTCCGCCTGCGCGACCAACCGCTCCACGACGGGCCGGGCGTCGTCCGCGTCGCCCATGAGGGCGGGCCGGACGTTGGGGTCGTAGCTGATCGTGGCGACGGCGCGGTAGCGGGCCACCGTCTGGGCAACCGTGGCGGCGCCGGGCTCGAGCACCGCCGCGATGGACCCGGTGTGCAGCACGACCGGCGCGACGAGCGGCTCGGGGACCGGCGGGGCCCACTCGAGGTCGAACTCGTACGTCGCGCTCCCGGCGGCGTCCAGCCGGGCGCGGGCGGTCGAGGTCCGGCCGGCCCGGGCCGACGCCGCCGAGAGCCGGACGTTCTCCAGCTCCAGGTGCGAGCGCAGGACGCTGCCGTGCGGGTCGGCGGCGAACCAGCTGACCAGCTCGACGTCGCGGCCGAGCCGGGCGAGGCCTACGGCGACGTTCGCCGGGGAGCCGCCGGGGTGCCCGGAGGGCTCCTCGCCGGGGCGTTCGACGATGTCGATGAGCGCCTCGCCGACGACGAGCGCCGCGCCGTCGTCGTGCTCGCCGGGCAGCGTGTGGTCCCCGGGCCGGTAGGCCAGGGAGGTGGCCGGCGGGCGGGCGGTGAGCTCCGGGTCGTCCGTGGGCCGGAAGGGGTCGTGCGCGGCCGGCGCCTTGGGCGACCGGCTGGGCACGTCCTGGGCGCCGCCGCCCGGGGTCGTGCCCGCGCTCGGCGCCGGCGCGGCGTCGTCGGGTCCGGCGGACCGGGGGCCCTGGCTCATGCGTCCTCCTCGCCGAGACCGGCGGCGGCGTCCTCGAGGCGGGCCTCGCGCTCGGCCTCGGCGTTCTGGGCCGAGGGCGCGCGGCGCTCGCCGTCCCCGGCGCGCGCGGCGTCCAGGCGCTCGCGGGCGCCGTCGAGCCAGGCCTGGCAGCGGGCCGCCAGCGCCTCGCCGCGCTCCCACAGGGCCAGGGCGTCCTCCAGCGTGGTCGAGCCGGCCTCGAGGCGGTGGACCACCTCGATCAGCTCGTCGCGGGCCTGCTCGTAGGACAGGCTGGACACCTCCGGCCGCTCGGTCGCGTCTGTCTGGCTCACTAGTTCAGTCTCCTACAGGGCTCGGGCGTCCGCAGACGGCTCGGTCTGGCCGTCTGTGGTGGGGGTGGACGGCGCGGTCCGGTTTTCCGCAGCCGGCTCGACCGGCGCGGGGCGGTCTTCCGTAGCCGAGTCGACCGGCGCGGGGCGGCCCGCCGCGCCCGGGTCGGTCGCCGCCGTCTGGCCCACGACCTCGACGCCGAGCCGGCCGGACGCGAGCAGCGCCTCGAGGCGCTGGCCGGTCTCGACGTCGTCGGCGGAGCGGACCACCCGGCCGGCGTCGTCGCGCAGGACGGCGTAGCCGCGGGCGAGCGTGGCGGCGGGGGAGAGGGCCCGCAGCTGCGACCGGGCGCCGCGCAGCTCGTCCGCCGCCCGGTCGGTGCGCCAGGTGACCGCCCGCAGCGCGGTGGCGCGCAGCCGCCCGACCTCCTCCGCCCGGGCGGTGACCAGCGCGTGCGGGTTGGCCACGACCGGCCGGGTGCGCAGGTGGTCGAGGCCGCGCTGCTCGGCGGCCAGCCGCCCGGTGACGGCCAGCCGGATGCGCTGGCGCGCCTGGGCCAGGCCGCGGCGCTCCTCGGTGACGTCGGGGACGATGCGCTTGGCGGCGTCGGTGGGGGTCGACGCGCGGTAGTCCGCCACCAGGTCCAGCAGCGGGCTGTCCGTCTCGTGCCCGATGGCAGAGACCAGTGGGGTGCGGCACGCCGCCGCGGCCCGCACCAGGGCCTCGTTGGAGAAGGGGAGCAGGTCCTCCACCGCCCCGCCGCCGCGGGCGAGGACGATGACCTCCACAGCCGGGTCGGCGTCGAGCTCGCGCAGCGCGGCGACCACCTCGGGCACGGCCCGGGCGCCCTGGACGGCGACCTCGCGGATCTCGAAGCGCAGCGCGGGCCAGCGGGCGTGGGCGTTGACGACGACGTCGTGCTCGGCCTTGGACTCCCGGCCGCACACCAGTCCCACACAGCGGGGGAGGAAGGGCAGCGGCACCTTGCGGTCGGCGTCGAACAGCCCCTCGGCGGCCAGGACGCGCTTGAGGTGCTCGATCCGGGCGAGCAGCTCGCCCACGCCCACCGGGCGGAGCTCGTCGGCCTGCAGCTGCAGCGAGCCGCGCTTGGGCCAGAACGTGGGCTTGGCGTGGACGACGACGTGCGCGCCCTCCTCCAGCCGCGTGGGCATCGCGGCGAGCACCCGGGCCTGGACGGCGACCGGGAGGGACATGTCGGCGTCGGTGTCGCGCAGCGTGAGGAAGGCCAGCGTGGCGCCCGGGCGGCGGTTGAGCTGGACGACCTGTCCCTCGACCCACAGCGGCGCCATGCGCGCGACGTAGTCGTTGATCTTCGACGACAGCAGCCGCACCGGCCACGGGTTCTCCGCCGTGGTCTCCAGGGCGCGCGCGGCCAGGCGGCGCGGGGCGGGGGTGCCTTCGGTGCTGCTCACGTCCCCACCCTCTCACCGCCCGCCGACGCCGGGCACGAGCCGCCCGGGTCGGCGGTGGACGGCCGGGCCGGTCAGGGCTGGGCGGCGAGGACCTCGCGGGCGGTGGGGTCGGAGTCGTCGAGCAGCGTGCGGCAGCGGGCCGCCTCGTCGTCCTCGCCGATCGCCTCGGCGGCGTCGGCCAGGGCCAGCAGGGCGAGCAGGAAGCCCCGGTTGGGCACGTGGGCGGCCGGTACCGGGCCGGCGCCGCGCCACCCGGCGCGGCGCAGCGCGTCCAGGCCGCGGTGGTAGCCGGTGCGCGCGTACGCGTAGGCGGCGACCGGGTCGGCGGCCTCCAGCGCCGCGCGGGCGAGCGTGGCCCAGGCGAGGCTGGCCGCGGGGAAGCGGGCGGCGACCGCCCGCGGGTCCTCGCCGGCCTCCAGGGCGGCGCGGGCCGGCACGTCGGGGTGGTCCTCGGGCAGCAGGATCGGCGCGGGCTCGCCGAGCAGGTTCGTGGGCATGGCGCCATGCTGCCACGGCCCCCGGTGTGGGGTCGGCCACGGGACATGGCCCGTCCGGCGGGGCCCACGTACCCTGGCCCCGTGACCTCCGCACCTCATGCCACCAGCCCCGCCGCGCCCGCCGCGGTCCCGGCCGGCTCCTCGCTCGCGGGCGCCTCGGCCTTCCCCGCCTCGGTCCCCTCCGAGCCGGCGCCCGACGGCAAGCGGATCCTCCTCGCCGCCCCGCGCGGCTACTGCGCCGGCGTGGACCGCGCGGTCGACGCCGTTGAGAAGGCCCTCGCGCTCTACGGCGCGCCGGTGTACGTGCGAAAGGAGATCGTGCACAACAAGTTCGTCGTCGAGACGCTCTCCGAGCGCGGCGCGATCTTCGTCAACGAGACCGACGAGGTGCCCGAGGGGGCGCGGGTGGTCTTCTCCGCCCACGGCGTCTCCCCGGCCGTGCACGCGGCCGCCGCGGCCCGCCGGCTGGCGACCATCGACGCCACCTGCCCGCTGGTGACGAAGGTGCACAAGGAGGCGGTGCGCTTCGCCGGCGACGACTACGACATCCTCCTGATCGGGCACGACGGCCACGAGGAGGTCGAGGGCACCCAGGGTGAGGCGCCCGAGCACATCCAGGTGGTCAACGGCCCGCACGAGGTCGACAAGGTCCAGGTCCGCGACCCCGAGAAGGTCATCTGGCTCTCCCAGACCACCTTGTCGGTGGACGAGACCATGCAGACGGTCAACCTGCTGCGCGAGCGGTTCCCCCACCTGCAGGACCCGCCCAGCGACGACATCTGCTACGCCACCCAGAACCGCCAGGTGGCGGTGAAGAAGCTGGCGCCGGAGGCGGACGTCGTCATCGTCGTGGGGTCCGCGAACTCCTCCAACTCCGTGCGGCTCGTCGAGGTGGCGCTGGAGGCCGGCGCCGGCGCGGCCTACCGCGTGGACAAGGCCGACGAGATCGACCCCGCCTGGCTGGAGGGCGCCACCACGGTGGGCCTGACCTCCGGGGCGTCGGTGCCGGAGATCCTCGTGCGCACGGTGGTCGACCGGCTCAAGGGCCTCGGCTACACCGGGGTCGAGGAGGTGCGCACCGCCACCGAGGACATCATGTTCTCGCTGCCGAAGAACCTGCGCGCGGACCTCAAGGCCGTCGGCGAGCAGCCGGACCGGCCCCACCGCGTCCGCCGGGAGCGCGTCCCCGCCGAGGGCTGAGCCGGCGCCGCCTGGCGGTGCCGGGCGGTCAGGCCGAGCGGCCCTCCACCTCCGCCAGCGCCAGCTCCGGCGCGGTGAACGTGCGCACCTGCGCGTCGTCGGTAGCGATCGGCTCGACGTCGAGGTCCTTGGTGGCCAGGGACTCGAAGTCCCGGGCGGTGACGAGCAGGCGCTGCTCCACGGACCCGACGACCTTGTTGTAGTGCTGCACACTCGAGCGCAGCGACCGGCCCAGGCTCGTGAGGTGCCCGGCGACCACGCCGAGGCGCTCGTAGAGCGTGCGCCCCAGAGCCAGGAGCTCGCGCGCCTCGGCGGTGACCTGCTCGGCCGACCAGATCGACGCCGTCGTGCGCAGCAGCGCGAGCAGCGAGGCGGGTGAGGTCGGCGCCACGCCCTGGCGCAGGGCGTGCTCGAGGAGGGCGGGGTCGGCCTCCAGCGCGGCGGCCAGCAGCCCCTCGGACGGCACGAACATGATGACCAGCTCCGGGGAGCCGGGCAGCTGGTCGTGGTAGCGGCGCTTGGCGAGCGCGTCCACGTGCCCGCGCAGCGCCCGGGCGTGCGCGGCCAGCAGCCGCTCGCGCCGCTCGGCGTCCTCGCCGGTGGCCCGGTCGCCGATGGCGCTGGCCTCGAGGTAGGCGTCCATCGGCACCTTGGCGTCCACCGCGAGGTACTTCTCCCCGGGCAGGTGCACCACGACGTCGGGGCGGCCCGCGCTGGCCTCCCGCCGCCCGCCCGGCGCGCCGGCGGCGCCCAGCGAGCGCTGCTCGACGAAGTCGACGTGGCGCATCATGCCTGAGGCCTCCAACACCCGCCGCAACTCGACCTCGCCCCACTGGCCCCGGGCCGAGGTGGACCGCAGCGCGGACTCCAGCTGCGCCGTCGTGCGCTGGAGCTCGACGCCGGAGCGGCGGGCGTGGTGGAGCTGCTCGGTGAGGACGGTGTACTGCTCGGTGCGCTCGCGCTCGAGCAGCGCGACGTGCTCGCCGACCTGGGTGAGCGTCGCCTGCACAGGCGCGAGGGCGCGCAGCACGTCGTGGTCGCGGCGCGCCCGCTCCTGGAGGGACTCCACCTCCTCGGCGAGCCGCTCCGCCCGCGCCTGCGCCGCGGCCGCGCGGGCACGCAGCTCCGCCGTCTCCGCGGCGGAGCCGGCGCCCACGCCCCCGCGCGTCGCCGCCCGGGCCGTGGCCACCGCGAACCCCAGCGCCGCGCCCACGGCGAGCGCGAGCACCACCAGCACCACCGTCGTCATGTCCATGCCTCGCACCCTCTCAGGACCCACCGACATCGATGTTCCGGGCGCGCCCCCTGGGCCCGGCGCAGTCGCGGCCGGGGCCCGGCGATGGCGCCGTGAGGCCGACCACGGGAGTCCGTGGAGACGCCGCGTGGCGCCCGGGGCGGTCAACCTCACGCCGGGGGTGGCGCGGTCAGGCCGTAGACTCGGCCCACGTGGCCCTCACCATCGGAATCGCGGGACTGCCCAACGTCGGCAAGTCGACCCTGTTCAACGCCCTGACCCGAGCCAGCGTCGTGGCGGCGAACTACCCGTTCGCGACCATCGAGCCCAACGTGGGCGTCGTACCGCTGCCCGACAAGCGCCTCGACAGGCTCGCCGAGGTGTTCGGCTCGGAGCGGATCGTGCCCGCCACCGTGTCCTTCGTCGACATCGCCGGCATCGTCAAGGGCGCCTCCGAGGGCGAGGGCCTGGGCAACCAGTTCCTGGCGAACATCCGCGAGGCGGACGCGATCTGCCAGGTCACCCGCGCGTTCCAAGACGCCGACGTCGTCCACGTCGAGGGGAGGGTGGACCCCCGGGACGACATCGAGACCATCTCCACCGAGCTGATCCTCGCCGACATGCAGACCCTCGAGAAGGCCCTGCCGCGCCTGGAGAAGGAGGTGCGCGGGAAGAAGGCCGAGCCGGAGGTCCTCGAGACCGCCAAGGGCGCCATGAAGGTGCTCGAGGCCGGCACGCTGCTGTCCGCCGGGGCGCAGGAGGCCGGGCTCGACCCCGAGATCCTGGCGACCTTCCAGCTCATGACGTCCAAGCCGTTCATCTACGTCTTCAACACCGACGACGCCGGGCTGGCCGACGAGGCGATGCAGGCCGAGCTGCGCGAGCTCGTCGCACCGGCCGAGGCGATCTTCCTCGACGCCAAGTTCGAGTCCGAGCTCGTCGAGCTCGAGCCCGACGAGGCCGCCGAGATGCTCGCCGAGACGGGCCAGGACGAGGCCGGCCTGGACAAGCTCGCCCGCGTGGGCTTCGAGACCCTGGGCCTGCAGACCTACCTCACCGCCGGGCCGAAGGAGGCCCGCGCGTGGACGATCCACAAGGGCTGGACCGCCCCCCAGGCGGCCGGCGTCATCCACACCGATTTCGAGCGCGGCTTCATCAAGGCCGAGGTCATCTCCTTCGACGACCTCGTCGAGCTGGGCTCGGTGGCCGAGGCCCGGTCGCACGGCAAGGTGCGCATGGAGGGCAAGGACTATGTCATGCAGGACGGCGACGTGGTCGAGTTCCGCTTCAACGTGTGAGCCGGCACGTTTCCGCAGGGGAGGGGGTGCGCCCCCCCTCGGTCCGCACACAGTCCGGAAGAACTTCAACCAAAGGGTGCTCGAGGTACTGGGCTGATCACCGTCGGGCGGTCGCATCGCTAAGCCCCGGACTGGTGATGTGACGGCACGAGAACCCGTCTTGAAGGATGCCGCTGAGGAACCGTCCGGGATGACCCTCGTCCGTAATGCCGTACAACGCCGCGATGACGGTGGCGGCGCTGGCGCGGTCGAGAATCGCGGCTCGGTTCGTGCACCCGTCGATCACCGACTGGGCCGACGTGCGCGCCCGTCGAGGCGATGCCGGAGCCGCGCTTGGTCCCCCTCGTCGGCAGGGTCGTCGGCTCTGTCCGCAACAACGGCCCGCAGCTCATCGAGCCCGACGAACCCGCGGACTGAACCGCTCAGCCGCGCGGCTCCAGCGCCCGACGCAGCATCCGGATGCCGCGCGTCGCGCCGGTGACGGTCTCGTCGACCTTCGCGTCGGTGACCCGGAAGATCATGTTGCCCAGGTACTGCCGATCCAACTTGGAGAACTCTGCGCCGCGCAGATCGGCGATCTGCAGCAATGAGGCGAGCGTGGCGAAGTCGATCTGGTGACGCTCCCGGGCCGGGTCGATGAGGATCTGGGTGGTGGCTGCCTTGCCGACGAGCGCGCCGATGAGGTTGGGGCGCCGCACGGCGCCGAGGCGGCCGGCGACCCCCACCTCGACCGTCTCGGTACGGTCCAGCGCCTGCTGTGAACCGGGGGCCGCGATGGTGGTGGCGCCGGTCACGCCCCTGCGGTTGGCTGCGACCTCGCCGAGGTGGCGCGGTATAAGCACGTCGAACTGGGCGCCGTCGCCGCGCTTCCAGCGGTGTTGGTGCCCCTGGGAGCTCTGCCCGTCGCTATGAAACCCGAGGTCGACCAGAACCGCCGTGAACCGCCTGAGCATCGCCGGGTACGCACGCACGTCGAGGACGGTGTCAAGGTCGGTGGTTGGACGCGGTGGGGACTCACCGCGCTCGACGCAGTGCAGGTGCACCAGCTGTCCCCCGACCAGCGACCACCCGTTCGGCACGCGCTCGGCGACGTCGAGCAGCGCTATCCAACCGGCTTCCTGCTGCCGCACCATCGCCGGCATGGTCACGGTCATGCGGCGACCCCCAGTCCCAGCAGCTCCAGCGCGGCGCGCGTCTCGCGCGGCCCGCCCCGCTCGAACAGGTCGGCGGCGCTGAACAGACGGGGCACCTCGTCCATGGGGACGGCGCTGACGTGCAGCACGATGTTGGGGCTCTCCACGGCCGCGGCCAGGTCGAGGAAGTAGTCGTCGGCGAACCCGTCGAGCTGTCCCTCCTCGATGTAGGCCTCGAGGTCGGCGCCGGAGGCGAGCCCGGCGCGGGGGTCGGAGACGCCGGAGAGGCGCAGCCGCGGGTCCTCCCGGACCTCGGTGAGGTCGTCGGGGTGCATCTCAAGCTCGACCCGTCGGGCACGCTCCCCGAGCCAGGAGCGGACCAGTGCGGGGACGGCCTGTGCGTCGGAGCCGCGGAGCCGGTGCAGTCGCTCGTCCAAGCGTCTGACCTCGTCACGCCGCACCTGGGCGGGGCGGCCTTCCACCGCCTGCGCCAACGCCCACCCCATCCGCGGGGACAGCGGCCGCGACCGCCGGGCAGGACGGAGCGTCGCGGCGTCGACCAGCCACCGGCCGCCGACCTTCTCGGCCTGCAGCGACCCCTCGGCGATGCGCTGCAACACCCGCTGCCGGTTCACGCCGAGCAGCTGCGCCGCCTCCCGAACGGACACCACTCGTGAAGCCATGACACAACTCTAGTCGTTCGACTAGGGAAGTGTCACGACGAACAAGACGATGACGAAGACAAAGATGAAGACGTTGACTCTGAGGCCGACCAGGGGCGGTGCAATGGCCCCGACGCCGACGCCGACGCCGACGCCGACGCCGACGCCGGGGCGGACGCCGCCGCCAAGGACGAGGCCGGCTGGGTGGCACTGCGCGCGTTGCTCAGGACCTCGGCCTGGCACCTGCTCGTCTTCGCTGGGAGCACGCACGCGATCAGTCAGGATCAGATCACCGCAGAGACGACGTCACTACCGGCCTGGCTGGAGAAGGTGACGATCATCGGGTCTCGGCTGGATGATCTCCAGGGGTTGTGGGATGCCGACGGCCGGGTCCGGCACACGCTGGCCGCGACCGATGGGGACTGGATCCTTGTACGTCCCGACGGCTATCTCAGCGCGCGTGGTACAGGGGAGACCAGCCTCCGCGCTGCCCTCGCCCGGCTGAGCGGCCTGCACATGCGGTAGTCCGCAAGCATGAGCCCCGTGCGTGCGCCCACGAGACCACACCTCGTTCGGCGCGGTCGCTCCTTGCATCGCTGGCGCATCCAGCTCACCCGCTACCCGGAGTCCATCCAGTCCAGCGGAGGCAGACGATCGTCGACGACGCTCAGCGGTCACGTGGCCGTGTTCGCGCAGGTCGAACCACGATTGCTGTCACGGACCAACGATGCCCGCAACCACCCGAAACCCGGCCTGATTGTTCCGCTTGACGTCTGATTCGACGGATCCCCTGGGGACCGAGGCTCGTGACGGCGGCTGAGCTCGACGCCCCGGCCGCATCCTCGCCCTCGGCACGCAGGCCGAGGCGAGGCTGACGCGCCCGGTCACCGCGACGAAGCGTCGGGGCTGCTCAGTCGAGACAGAACTCGTTGCCCTCGATGTCCTGCATCACGAGGCACGACTCGTTGACGCCGTCGGCGCGCAGCAGGCGCACGCGCGCCGCGCCGAGCCCGACCAGCCGGGCGCACTCGGCCTCGAGGGCGGCCAGGCGCTCGTCACCCACGAGCCCGCGGCCGACCCGCACGTCGAGGTGCACCCGATTCTTGACGACCTTGCCTTCTGGCACCCGCTGGAAGAACAGTCGCGGGCCCACCCCCGAGGGATCGACGCACGCGAATGCTGACCCCTGGTGCTCGGGCGGCAACGCGCGATCGAAATCGTCCCACGTGGCAAACCCCTCCGGTGGCGGCGGGACGACGTACCCCAACACCTCGCACCAGAAACGAGCGACGCGCTCAGGTTCCGCGCAGTCGAAGGTGACCTGGACCTGTCTCACAGACGCCATTGGCACACCCTAGAGGCGCCCTGGTGGCGGCGCGCACCTCATTGTGCGGAGGAGTGTTGGACTGAGCGGAGAAGTGATGGCCAGGGGGCGGCCGCGACGTCGCGACCCGATCAGGTGCTCGCCCGAACACCGCTGCCCACAGGTCGTTCTCGGCGTAGAGGGCGTCGACCTGGGCGAGCTCGACGCCGGCCCGGTGGGGGGCGCCGTCGACCCTGTCGGCCACCCACCACTCCGCTCCCGGAAGGCCGGCGGAGGCGTAGGCGCGCGAGCCCGGTACCTGTCGCGCGTACGACGGTCGTGGCTGGGCGACGACCTCGCCGTGCGCCGGTTCCCACAGGCGGACCGACCCGCCGTCGGAGTCCAGCACCACCGCATCGAACCACCGCCACACCACGACGTCGGCGCCGTTCGGCCCGGTGGCCACGGCGACCAGATGGCCCGGAGACACCCGCTCGACGCGCGGGGAGGGGAACATCGGGGCGAACCCGACGGTGCGGAACTCGTCCTGGCTCCACACCTCGCAGGTGTGTTCCGCGACCCGCACCACGCGAGCCGTGCGAAGCCGGTGGGTGGCGGGGACGGCACCGGGCTGTTGCGACATGCGGCCAAGTGTGGCGTACGCGCGATCCCCGGTCGCCGTGACGCTTCAGGCAACCCGGAGCAGGCCGGTCCGGCAGCTCAGTTCCGGGTCCGGTGAGGAAACGCCCCCGAAGTCACCGCCGCCGGAAGCGGAACGGGATCGGGATCCCGCCGCAGCAGCACACGCCCTCGACATCGGTCGAGGCCAGCACCGCCGCCGCCCGGTAGCACGCGAGGAAGCGCACCGCCGCCGGGACCACGGCTCGCACCACCCCCTCGCGGAGGACGACGTCGCGCACGGCGGCGGAGCATGACTGGCCGCCGTGCGCGACGAGGTGGGCGCACGTCCAGCCCTTCCGCGGAGAGATCCGTGCCTGGTAGAGGCGGATCGCGGCGTCGGCCGCGCGGGTCGCGGGGCGCATGACGGCACGCTACCGTCCGGCCCGCCGACCGGCGCGGCAAGTGGGACGTCGACCCGACGGCGCCGCGCACGTGGCAGAGTCGGTCGCGACCGCCGGGGGCGAGCCGAGGAGGAGACATGCAGGTCGCGGTGGCGCAGATGGGCGCGACGACGGACAAGGCGGCCAATCTTGCGGCCGCGACCGAGCTGGTCGCCCGCGCGGCCCGCGCCGGGGCCCGGCTGGTCGTGCTGCCCGAGTACGCGATGGCCTGGGACCCCCGGCCCACCGCGGAGGCGCTGGCCGCTGAGGCGGAGGGGCTGGACGGGCCCTTCGTCGCCGCCCTGGCCCGCGCGGCCCACGGGCACCGCGTCACCGTCGTCGCCGGCATGACCGAACGCCCCGGCGACGGCGGCGCGCGGCCATACAACACTGTCGTCGCCGTCAACGCCGGCGGCGAGCTCATCGGCGCCTACCGCAAGGTCCACCTCTACGACGCCTTCGGCGACCGCGAGTCCGACCGCCTGGCCCCGCGCGCGCCGGAGGCGCTGGTCCTCGCGCTCGGCGACCTGCGGGTGGGGGTCATGACGTGCTACGACCTCCGCTTCCCCGAGATGGCCCGCTTCCTCGTCGACGCCGGCGCGAACGTGCTCGCCCTCCCCGCGACCTGGATCTCCGGGCCGGGCAAGCTCGACCACTGGCGCACCCTGGCCAAGGCCCGTGCCATCGAGAACACCGTGTACATGCTGGCCGCCGGGCAGACCGGCCGGTATCGCACCGGCCACAGCGTCGTCGTCGGCCCGTCCGGGGAGGTGCTCGCTGAGGCGGGGGAGGAGCCGGGCGTCGCCGTCGCGGAGGTCACCGGGGCGCAGGTCCAGGCGGTGCGCGAGCGGAACCCCAGCCTGGCGAACCGGCGCTTCGAGGTGCGGCCCCGGTGACACGGCGATGCCCCGGCCTCCCGCGGGGAGACCGGGGCATCACACAAGAGCTGGGCTAGGCCTGGGCGCGCAACGTGAAGCCAGTGCCCTCGGGCGTCTGGGCGGCATCGAGCTCGTGCGCGGTGAGAAGCTCGGTGGTGGCCTCCTCGACGAAGACCCGGGCGCCGTCGTCGCCCTCGATCACGTCGTCGGCCGGGTCGGGCGCCGGGACGAGGCTGAGCTCGACGCCGTCGCCGGGCTCGGTGAGCGCGATGCGCATCCCGCCCGTCTCGGGCAGGCCGGCCTGGGTGGACAGGTCGCGCACGGCGGCCTGGGCGTTCGGGGTCAGGGTGAGCATGTGGTTCTCCCGATGTGTCGTCGGTGCAGGAGCCGGCCGTACAGCCGGCGCGACGCTGACGACCACCGCTGGGTGCGACCGCCTGCGCCTCGGACCCCTCCACCCTCGGGGGTCACGGGCGGGGCCCGCAACCCGACACCGGCACGGCGGATCGGCGGCCCGATCCGTGCCCCCGCGCCGACGGCGGCTCCTACGCTGGCAGGAGTACTCGCCCGATCGACCCGGAGGCGGCATGTCCCAGCCCACGCAAGGCAACGTCAACCTGCCGACCGAGACCGCGCGCGAGGTGCTCACCGTGCGCCGCGTCTTCGGCGAGGCCTACGAGCGCGACGGGGTCACCGTGATCCCCGTCGCCAAGGTCATGGGCGGCAGCGGCATGGGCTTCGGCAGCGGCGCCATGGGAAAGGGTCGGCCCGGCGCAGGGGAGGAGCAGCCCGCGGGAGGCGAGCACGCCGGGCACAAGCGGCCAGGGGCCGGTGAGGGCTCCGGCGGTGGCGGTGGGTTCGGCGTCCGGGCCCGGCCGGTGGGCGTCTACATCGTCAAGGACGGGAAGGTGTCCTGGCAGCCGGCGCTCGACCTCAACCGGGTGATCCTGGGCGGCCAGATCTTCGCCACCGTCGCGGTCCTGGCCCTGTCCCGGGCGTTGCGCCGTCGCCGGTTCACCCGCCGCTGACGTGCGCAGCCGGCGCCGGTTCACCCGACGCTGACGTGCGCGGCCGCGCCGGTGCACCGGCGCTGAGGCCGACGGCCGCGCTGACTGCCGGGCGCTGATGCCGCGTCTGCTCAGCCGGCGCCGAGCGTCGGTTGCCCGCGGTCGAGCCGAGGACAGAGCCGGGGCGTCTCTGCAGCGCCCCCACTTTGTGCGGGTCGGCGTCCGTTGCGCTGGCCGGGGGCCCACGGCGTGTCAGGGCGACCTGGTGTCACCTGTAGCGGACATCACTGCAGGCCCCAGCGCCGTCGCCCGTTGAGCAGCATTGTGACCGCATGTTTCCGCCGTCTCACATGGCGGTCACGATCCCGTAACGATGTCCCCGGACATTTCGTTCCGGGCCGTACCGCCGCCTATTGTTTCGGCATCCCGCGCCAGCGAGGCGGCCGTGCCGTGGTGCACTGCGGCCCTGTGCCGGGCCAGAGCGACAGCTCATTCATCAGGAGGAACATTGAAGACCAGGCGTATGGCTGGCGTGGCCGCGTCGATCCTCGCCGGATCGCTCGTGCTCGCTGCGTGCAGCTCCAGCAGCCCTGACGACAAGGCGTCGGGGGACGCTGCCTCCGGGGGTGGCACCAGCACCGGCGTCATCACCGCGAACGGCAGCGAGCCGCAGAACCCGCTGATCCCGACCAACACCAACGAGGTTGGCGGCGGGAAGATCCTCGACCTCATCTTCGCGGGCCTTGTGTACTACGACGCCGACGGTGCCGTGCACAACGAGGTGGCCGACTCGATCGAGACCGAGGACAACCAGACCTACACGATCAAGCTGAAGGAGGGATGGAAGTTCACCGACGGGACGCCGGTGACCTCCAAGTCCTTCGTCGACGCGTGGAACCAGGGCGCCCTGCTCAGCAACGGCCACCTGTCGAGCTACTTCTTCGAGCCGATCGAGGGCTACTCCGACTCCGAGGACTCCGAGCTCACCGGGCTCAAGGTCGTCGACGACCAGACCTTCACGGTCAAGCTCAAGCAGCCGGAGGCGGACTTCCCGCTGCGGCTGGGCTACTCGGCGTTCTTCCCGCTGCCCCAGGCCGCGTTCGACGACGCCGCCGCCTTCGGCGAGAACCCGATCGGCAACGGCCCGTACAAGCTGGGCGGCGATGGCGCCTGGCAGCACAACGTGCAGATCGAGCTCGTCCCGAACGCGGACTACACCGGCGACCGCAAGGCCCAGAACGGCGGCGTGACGATCAAGTTCTACGACACGCAGGACGCCGCCTACAACGACCTGCTGGCCGGCAACCTCGACGTGCTCGACGCGGTGCCCGACTCGGCGTTCGGCACCTTCGCGGACGAGCTGGGCGACCGGGCCGTCAACCAGCCGGCCGCCATCTTCCAGTCCTTCACCATCGCGCAGGAGCTTCCGCACTTCGCGGGCGAAGAGGGCAAGCTGCGCCGCGCGGCCATCTCCCACTCGATCAACCGCAAGGAGATCACCGACACGATCTTCCAGGGCACCCGCACCCCGGCCTCCGACTTCACCTCCCCGGTGATCGACGGCTGGTCCGACAAGGTGCCGGGCTCCGACGTGCTGGAGTTCGACGAGAGCAAGGCCAAGGAGCTGTGGGCCGAGGCCGACAAGATCTCTCCCTGGGACGGCAAGTTCACCCTCGCGTACAACTCCGACGGTGGTCACCAGGCCTGGGTCGACGCCACGGTGAACTCCATCAAGAACACCCTGGGCATCGACGCGGAGGGGCAGCCCTACCCCACCTTCAAGGAACTGCGCACCGACGTCACCGACCGCAAGATGACCGGCGCCTTCCGTAGCGGCTGGCAGGCCGACTACCCGGGTCTCGGCAACTTCCTCGGCCCGTTGTACGGCACCGGCGCCGGCTCGAACGACGGTGACTACTCCAGCGCGGAGGTCGACGACCTGCTGAAGCAGGCAGCCGCGGCGGGCTCGATCGACGAGTCGAACGCGCTGTACCAGAAGGTGCAGGAGATCCTCTTCAAGGACCTCCCGGCCATCCCGCTGTGGTACTCCAACGTCACCGGCGGCTCGGCCGACACGGTGAGCAACGTCAAGTTCGGCTGGAACAGCGTGCCGATCTACGAGGAGATCACCAAGGCCGAGTGACCCCCGGTTCCCTCGGGAACCGCCGGCGTCGGCAACCCCGTTGGGGGCGGGACCTTTCGGTCCCGCCCCCAACGCTCTCTGCGGCAAACCTCACGCCAAGAACAGCCACACGGATTCCGTCTCGGACGACGACGGGGCGTATCGTCGGACGGCGTGCCTGGCGGCTGCCTGGGTGCAGCCACGACATCAACGAGGAGGCGACTCGATGCTCTCGTACATCGGGCGCAGGGTCCTGCAGGTGATCCCTGTGTTCCTGGGGGCCACACTGCTGATCTATTTCATGGTCTTCGCCATGCCCGGCGATCCGATCGCCGCCCTCGGTGGCGAGCGGGGGCTCCCTGAGGCGGTCCAGGAGCAGCTCCGTCAGAAATACAACCTGGACCAGCCGTTCATCGTCCAGTACCTGCTCTACCTCAAGGGCATCCTGACGCTGGACTTCGGAATCACCTTCTCCGGCCGCGACGTCATGGACGTCATCAAGGACACGCTCCCGGTGACCTTCAAGCTCTCCGTCATGGCCCTGGTCTTCGAGGCCGTGTTCGGTGTGGTCTTCGGTCTCATCGCCGGCCTCCGCAAGGGCGGCTTCTTCGACGCCACGGTGCTCGTCGTCAGCCTCTTCGTCATCGCGGTGCCGACCTTCGTCATCGGCTTCGTGCTCCAGTTCGTCGTCGGCGTCCAGCTCGGATGGCTACCCACCACGGTCGGGTCCAAACCGACGTTCATCAGCCTCCTCATGCCGGCCATCGTGCTCGGGGCCGTCTCCCTCGCCTACGTGCTGCGCCTGACCCGCACCTCCGTGGCCGAGAACCTCACCGCCGACTACGTGCGCACCGCGACCGCCAAGGGCCTGTCCCGCAGCCGGGTCGTCACCGTGCACGTGCTGCGCAACTCGCTCATTCCCGTGGTGACCTTCCTCGGCGCCGACCTCGGCGCGCTCATGGGCGGCGCCATCGTCACCGAGGGCATCTTCAACATCAACGGCGTGGGCGGCACGCTGTACCGGGCCATCAGCCAGGGCGAGTCCGCCACCGTCGTGTCGCTCACCACCGTGCTCGTGCTCGTCTACATCGCGGCGAACCTGCTGGTCGACCTCTTGTACGCGGCCCTGGACCCGAGGATCCGTTATGCCTGACATCGTTCACACCGGCCCCGGGGCGGGCCCGGCCCCCGTGACGGCCCGCCGTCACCAGGAGCACTTCTTCGCCGAGCTCGACGAGACCGGCCTCGGCGCCGTCGACGCCGTCGCGGAGTCCGGTGCCCCCTCCAGCATGTGGAGCGAGGCCTGGGCCAAGCTCCGCCGTCGGCCGCTGTTCTGGGTCTCTGCCGCGATCATCGTCCTGGTCCTCGCCCTCGCGGCGTTCCCGCAGCTGTTCACCTCGCAGGACCCCAAGTTCTGCCAGCTTGCCAACAGCTACGGCGAGCCGACGGCGGGTCACCCGTTCGGCTACACCCGCCAGGGCTGCGACATCTACGCCCGCACGATCTACGGCGCGCGCGCCTCGGTGACCGTCGGCGTGCTCGCGACCCTCGCCGTGCTCATCATCGGCACGATCATCGGCGCCATCGCCGGCTTCTTCGGCGGCTGGTTCGACACGATCCTCTCGCGCATCACGGACATCTTCTTCGCCATCCCGCTGGTGCTCGCCGCCATCGTCGTCATGCAGATCTTCAGCGGCAGCCGCACCTCGGTGACCGTCGCGGCGGTCCTCGCCTCCTTCGGGTGGACGCAGATCGCCCGCATCACGCGCGGGTCGGTGATGAGCGTGAAGAACAACGACTACGTCACCGCCGCGAAGTCGCTCGGCGTGAGCCGCACCGCGGCGCTCGCGCGGCACATCCTGCCGAACGCCGCCGCGCCGATCATCGTCTACACCACCGTCGCGCTCGGCACGTTCATCGTGGCCGAGGCGACGCTGAGCTTCCTCGGCATCGGCCTGCCGCCGTCGGTCGTGTCGTGGGGCGGTGACATCCAGCAGGCGCAGACCGCGCTGCGGTCCCAGCCGTCGGTGCTCTTCTACCCGGCCGGTGCCCTGGCCCTGACGGTGCTCGGCTTCATCATGATGGGCGACGCCGTGCGCGACGCCCTCGACCCGAAGGTGCGGCAGCGATGACCACGACGAAGCAGAATGCGGCCCCGGTGACCACCGGGCTGGACCCGCACGAGCCGCTGCTGGAGATCCGCGACCTCGAGGTCGCCTTCCGGTCCTCCACCGGCCTGGTGCCGGCCGTGCGGGGCGCGAACCTGACGATCTACCCCGGCCAGGCCGTGGCCATCGTGGGGGAGTCCGGCTCGGGCAAGTCGACGACCGCGCACGCGATCATCGACCTGCTCCCCGGCACCGGCAAGGTGACCGGCGGGTCGATCAAGTTCCTCGGCCGCGACCTGGCCAGGGCCTCCCGCAAGGACATGGAGGCACTGCGCGGCAAGGAGATCGGCCTGGTGCCCCAGGACCCGATGTCCAACCTCAACCCCGTGTGGAAGATCGGCTACCAGGTCAAGGAAGCGCTCACCGCCAACGGCATGGACCGCGCCGACGCCAAGGAGCGCGTCAACGAAGTCCTCGCCCAGGCCGGCCTGCCCGACGCCGAGCACCGCGCCAAGCAGTACCCGCACGAGTTCTCCGGCGGCATGCGCCAGCGCGCGCTCATCGCCATCGGGCTCGCCTCCCGGCCCAAGCTGCTCATCGCCGACGAGCCCACCTCGGCGCTCGACGTCACCGTCCAGCGCCAGATCCTCGACCACCTCGAGCACCTCACCAAGGAGCTCGGCGCGGCGGTGCTGTTCATCACCCACGACCTGGGCCTGGCGGCCGAGCGCGCCGAGCACCTCGTGGTCATGCACCGCGGCCGCGTGGTCGAGTCCGGCCCCTCCCGGCAGATCCTCAGCAACCCGCGCCACCCGTACACCCAGCGGCTCGTCTCCTCGGCGCCGTCGCTGACCTCCCGGCGCATCCAGAGCGCCAAGGAGCGCGGCGAGGAGTCGGAGGAGCTGCTCGCCGACGTCGAGGCCGCCGTCAAGGCGCCGCACATCGTCGAGGTCGAGCACCTCACCAAGGAGTTCCACCTGCGCGGGGGCGTGCCGGGCGCGGGCCGGACCTTCAAGGCCGTCGACGACGTCTCCTTCGCGATCCCGCGCGGGGCGACGATGGCCCTGGTCGGCGAGTCCGGGTCGGGCAAGTCCACGGTCGCGAACATCATGCTCAACCTGCTCGAGCCCACCGAGGGTCGGGTGGTGTTCGAGGGCACCGAGGTGGGCAAGCTCGGCAAGCGCGAGCTGTTCAACTTCCGCCGGCAGGTCCAGCCGATCTTCCAGAACCCCTACGGCTCGCTGGACCCGATGTACTCGATCTTCCGCACGATCGAGGAGCCGTTGCGGGTGCACAAGGTGGGCGACAAGAAGTCGCGGGCCGCGAAGGTGGCCGAGCTGCTGGACATGGTCGCCCTGCCCAAATCGACGATGCGCCGGTACCCGAACGAGCTCTCCGGCGGGCAGCGCCAGCGCGTCGCCATCGCCCGGGCGCTGGCCCTGCAGCCCAAGCTGCTCGTGTGCGACGAGGCGGTCTCCGCGCTCGACGTCCTCGTGCAGGCCCAGGTGCTGACCCTGCTCAACGACCTGCAGGCCGAGCTCGGCCTGACGTACCTGTTCATCACCCACGACCTGGCGGTGGTCCGGCAGATCGCCGACTTCGTGGCGGTCATGGAGAAGGGGCGGATCGTCGAGCAGGCGACGACGGACGAGGTCTTCGACAGCCCCTCCCAGCCCTACACGCGCGAGCTGCTCGCGGCGATCCCCGGTGCGAGCCTGCAGATGGAGCTGGCCGGCCCGACGGACGTCTGAGCCGACGAAGCTGCACCAGCGAGCCCCGGTCCCCGCGAGGGGGCCGGGGCTCTCCGCTTTCGTCGCAGCCAGATTGACACTCTGGCCGCAGCCAGAAGGGCGGTCTGGTCGTGGCTGCGCGCCGCCGCCGCTTCCGGACACCGACCGGCATGTAACGTGGGCCGCGTCCTGGCGCGACCCACGAAGGCTGGCCGATGCTCCGCTACCTCGCCCGCAGGTCGGCGGGGTACGCGCTGCTGCTCGTCCTCGCCGTCAGCCTCACCTACCTCCTCGCCGCCAGCGCGCTGGACCCCCGCTCGCTCTACGAGCTGCGCAACCCCCCGCTGCCGCCCGACGCCGTCGAGGCCGCGCTGCGGGCGGCCAACCTCAGCGACGCCGTCCCGCTCGCCGAGCGGTACCTGACCTGGCTGCGCGGCGTGGTCACCGCCTGGGACTGGGGCCGGACCCCCGCCGGGGCCAGCGTGAACGCCGAGGTCGGCGCGCGGCTCTGGGTCTCGCTGCGCCTGGTCACGCTCGGCACGCTGCTGGGCACCGTGGCCGGCGTCGCGGTCGGCGCCTGGGCCGCCGTGCGCCACCACAGGGCCGGCGACCGCCTGGTCACCCTCGCCGCCCTGGTCGTCATCTCCACGCCCACCCTGGTGCTCGCCGTCGTGCTGCAGATCCTGGCGGTGCGGGTCAACGCCGCGGCGGGCACCCAGGTGTTCGAGTTTCTCGGCGAGAGCGGCGCCCACGGCCCGGGCTGGCTCGCGGCGGCGGGGGACCGCCTCCAGCACCTCGTGCTCCCCACCCTGACCCTCGCGGCGGGGCAGGCGGCGTTCTTCAGCCGTATCCAGCGCGGGCTGCTCCTCGACACCCTCGGCGCGGCCTACGTGCGCGCCGCCCGGGCGCGGGGCCTGCGCCGCTCGACCGCGGTGCGCCGGCACGCCCTGCGCACCGCGCTCGTGCCCACCGGGACCTACCTGGCCTACACCGTCACCACGCTCGTGCTCGGCGCGGCCTTCGTCGAGTCCGTGTACGGCTGGCACGGGATGGGCGTCTACGGCGTGCAGGCCATCGCCGGCCAGGACGTCAACGGCACCGTCGCCGTGGCCGCGTTCGGCGGCGCGTGCGTGCTGGCCGGCGCGCTGCTCGCCGACCTGTTCACCGTCGCCCTCGACCTGCGGGTGCGGCTGTCATGACGCCGCCGCCCCCGCTCGCCCCCACCCGGCCGGCCCGGGGCCGGCTCACGCTGCGGCGGCTGCGCCGCGACCGCCCGGCGCTGGCCGGCCTGGTGGGCCTGGCCGCGCTCGTGGCCCTCGCGTCGGCCGGCCCGGCGCTGGCCCGCTGGGGGGCCGGCGAGGTCGACGCCCGCGCGTTCCTCCAGGCCCCGAGCGGCGCGCACTGGTTCGGCACCACCCAGGCCGGGCGGGACGTTTTCGCGCTGACCGTCGACGGCCTGCGCACCTCGCTGCTCGTCGGGCTGGGCGCGGGGCTGCTGCAGACGGCGATCGCCGCCGTCGTCGGCACCCTGGCCGCCTACCACGGCGGCTGGCCGGACCGGGCGCTGCGCTGGGTCGTCGACCTGCTGCTCGTCGTGCCGGCCTTCTTCCTCGTCGCGATCGTCTCGGTGAACGGGGGCGGCCGGGCGGGCTCGGTGCTGCTGCTGGTGCTGGTGCTCGCCGGGCTGGGCTGGATGCTCTCGGCGCGGGTGGTCCGGGCGGCCACGCTGACCCTGACCGGGCTGGACTACGTCACCGCCGCCCGGTACATGAACGTGCCGGCGCGGCGGATCATCACCCGGCACATCCTGCCCAACCTCTCCTCGCTCCTGGTGGTCGACGCCACCCTCGCCGTCGCCGGCGCGGTGCTGGCCGAGTCCTCGCTGTCCTTCTTCGGCTTCGGCGTGCAGCCGCCGGCGACGTCGCTGGGCACCCTCATCGCCGAGGGCCAGCGCACCGCCACGACCTTCCCGTGGGTCTTCCTCGCCCCGGCCGGGGCGCTGGTGGCGCTGCTGACCTGCGTCAACCTCCTCGGGGACGGCCTGCGCGACGCGCTGGACCCCTCCGACGGCGGGCGCGCATGAGCCCCCGGCGCGCCCTGGAGATCACCGGGCTGGACGTGCGGTTGCGGTCGGCCGACGGCGTCGTGCACGCCGTGCGGGGCGTGGACGTGGCGGTGGCGCCGGGGGAGGTGCTCGCCGTGGTGGGCCGGTCCGGCTCCGGCAAGTCCGTCACCGCCCTCGCCGTGCTGGGGCTGCTCCCCTCGTCGGCCCGCGTGACGGGCTCGGTGCGACTCGGCGGGGAGGAGCTCCTCGGCCGCAGCGACGCCGAGCTGTCCCGCGTGCGCGGCGCCCGCATCGGGCTGGTCGAGCAGGACGCCCAGGCGGCGCTGACCCCGGTGTACCCGGTGGGCGAGCTGCTCGTCGAGGCCCTCCAGGCCCACCGCCGGGTCACCCGCGCCGCAGCCCGGGCCAGGGCGGTCGAGCTGCTCGGGCTCGTGGGCCTGGACCGGCCGGCGGCGCGGTTCGGCGCCTACCCCCACGAGCTCTCCGGCGGCATGCGCCAGCGGGTGGCGATCGCCCTGGCCATCGCCAACGACCCGGAGGTGCTCATCGCCGACGAGCCGACCTCCGCCCTCGACGTCACCGTCCAGGCGCAGATCCTCGACGTGCTGCGCACGGCGCGGGAGGAGACCGGCGCCGCGCTCGTGCTCATCACGCACGACCTGGGCGTGGTGGCGGGCCTGGCGGACCGGGTCGCGGTCATGGACGCCGGGCGGGTGGTGGAGGACGGCGACGTCGAGCGGGTCTTCGCCCGCCCGCGCGCCGCCGAGACGGTCGCGCTGTTGGCCGGGGTGTGCCCGGCGGGTGCTGGGGGAGCGGCCGGCGACGGCGTGCCGACAGCAGCCGGGACCGGCGTGCCGACGGCAGCCGGGACCGGCGTCCCGACGGCGTCCGCGACCGGCACGGACGGCGGGGTCCCGGCCGCGCCCGCCACGGCGCCCCGCGAGGCCGCCGTTCAGCGCGAGGACCCGGTGGTGCTGCGCGTGCGCGGCCTGCACCGCCACTTCCCGCTGACCCGGCCGGGCCCGCTGCGCCGGCGCGTGGGCACGATCCGCGCCGTCGACGGCGTGGGCCTGGAGGTGCGCGCGGGGGAGGTCCTCGCCCTGGTCGGCGAGACCGGCAGCGGGAAGTCCACCACCGTGCGCGCCATCCTCGAGCTCGCGGCGCCGCAGGCCGGCACGGTGGAGGTGCTCGGCCGGGACGTGGCCAGCCTCGACCGGGCGGCCCGGCGGGCGCTGCGCCGTGACGTCCAGGTGGTCTTCCAGGACCCCGACGCCGCGCTCGACCCGCGCCTGCCCGTCGCCGACCTCGTCGCCGAGCCGCTGCTCGCGGACGGGCGCCGCGGAGAGGCCGTGGCCCGGCGGGTGGCGGAGGTCCTCGACCTCGTCCGGCTCGAGCCCGCCCTGGCCCACCGCTTCCCGCGCCACCTCTCCGGCGGGCAGCGCCAACGGGTGGCCATCGCCCGGGCGCTCGCACTGCAGCCGCGCCTGCTCGTCCTCGACGAGCCCGTCTCCGCCCTCGACGCCCCCGTCCAGGCCGACATCCTCGACCTGCTCGCCGACCTGCGCGCCCGGCTGGCCCTGAGCTATCTCCTCGTCACCCACGACCTCACCGCCGTGCGGCGCCTGGCCGACCGGGTCGCCGTCATGCACCTGGGCCGGATCGTCGAGGCCGGCGACGCCGCCGAGGTGCTCGCCCGGCCCGCGCACCCCTACACCCGCGCGCTGCTGTCCGCGGTGCCGCTGGCCGACCCCGCCGCCGAGCGGCGCCGGCCCCGCACCCTGCTCGTGGGGGAGGTGCCCTCGCCGGCGGACCCGCCCTCGGGGTGTCGCTTCCGCACCCGCTGCCCGCTCCGACCCACCCTCGACGACGCCGCCCGGGCCCGCTGCCGCGAGGAGGACCAGCGGCTCACCGCCCTGGCCGGCGACCACGAGGCGGCCTGCCACGCGGTGCGGCGACACGCGGTGGGGTGAGACGCGCCGGTAGCGTGCCCCCAGAACGTGGTTCAGTACTGTCAGGACGCTGCACGGCCGGAACCCCCTCCGTCGGTCAGCCGTGTGCCTGGAGGAGGACACCCACCGATGAGAAGGCGTGCGACAGCACTGCTCACCGGCGCGGCGCTGGCGCTCGCGCTCGTGGGCTGCGCCGCCGACGACGGCGCCGGCCCCGGGCCGGCCCCCACCACCGTCGCCGGGGAGCTGGCCGACGTCAACGCCACCCCCCGGGAGCGGCTCGCCGAGGGCGGCACGCTGCGGCGCGCCGTCGAGCGGTTGCCCAGCCAGTGGAACCCGCTGCACCTGGCCGGCGGCGACGTGTCGGCGTCGGAGATCCGCGGCCCGCTCAGCGTCACCAACTGGGACACCGACGCCCGCGGCGTCACCACCCCTAACGAGAACTTCGTCACCGACGTCGAGGACACCGTCGCCGACGGGCGCGAGGTCGTCACCCTCCACCTCAACCCCGACGCCGTGTGGAACAGCGGCGAGCCCATCACCTGGGCGGACTACGCCGCTACGGTCGCCGCGTGCTCCGGCACGCGGCCCGACTTCGAGTGCGCCACCCACGCCTTCGGGGCCATCGAGTCCGTGACGCACGGCGAGAGCGAGTTCGACGTCGTCGTCACCTTCGCCGGCACGTTCCCCGACTGGCCCGCGCTGCTGGGCACCGTGCTGCCGGCCGCGGGCGTGGCCGACGCCGAGACGTTCAACGCCGGTTGGCTCGACCACCCCGAGGAGTGGTTCACCGGCCCGTTCCGCCTGGACGAGGTCGACGCGGCCCAGCAGGTCGTCAAGCTCGTGCCGAACGAGCGGTGGTGGGGCCCGGCGCCGAAGCTCGACGAGATCCAGTACCGCGCCGTCTCCCCGGACGCCGCCGCCAGCGCCTTCGCCAACCACGAGCTCGACGTCCTCGACGTCGGCGCCGACGCCAACGCCTACCAGCGCGCCCTCGCGGTGCCCGACGCCGAGGTGCGCCGCGCCGCCGGGCCCGACTGGCGCCAGATCACCTTCAACGCCACCGCGGGCCCGCTGACCGACCCGGACGTGCGCCAGGCGGTCGCGCGGGCGATCGACCGCGACGCCGTCGCCGCCTCCAGCCTGGCGGGCCTGCCCGAGGAGCTCCAGCGCCCGCTGGACAACCACATCTTCATGCAGGGCCAGGAGGGCTACGAGGACAACGCCGGGGCGTACGCCTACGACCCGGGCGCCGCGGCCGCCCAGCTCGACGCCGCCGGCTGGGTGCTCAACCCCGACACCGGTGTTCGCGAGCGCGACGGCGAGCCGCTCACGCTCCGCTACACGGTCTTCAGCGGGGTGCCGGCCTCCGCCAACGAGGGTCAGCTGGTCCAGGCCCAGCTCAAGGAGGTGGGCATCGCCGTCGAGCTCGACGCGGTGCCCGAGACCGCCCTCGGCCCAGTGCTCGGCGAGGGCGACTTCGAGCTGATCGGCTTCTCCTGGTACGGCTCGCCGTACCCGCTGCTGGCCGTCGCGAACCTCTATGGCGACCCGGCGACGACGCCGACGAACTACGCCCGCCTGGCCGTCCCCGGCCTCGACGACCTCCTCGGCCAGCTCATGACCGAGACCGACCACGCCACCCGCCTCGGCCTGGCCGACCGGGCCGACGAGCTGCTCTGGGACGCCATGCCCATCCTGCCGCTCTACCAGCGCCCGCAGCTGGTGGCCACGGCGCGCGACCTGGCCAACGTCGGCGCGTCCGGGCTCGGCTCCACCCGGGCAGAGGACTGGGGCTACGTCGGCTGAGCGGCGCCAGCGCGATTAGAGCGCGACCGCGAGGACGGCGAGGGCAATCGTGCCGCCGAGCAGCACGACGACCACGGTGTTGACCCGGGCCTGCGGCGCGTCGGCCCCGCGCGCCCCGGCGTCGGGCGCCCCGACGGCGCGTTCCGCAGCGTGCGGTGGCGCCCCGGCGGAGGCCCTCGCCGCCCGACGGGCCCGCCGGTCCTCGACGACGGCGCCGACGGCCGCCGCGTCCCCGGGGTGCCGCACCCGGCCGGTGCCCTCGAAGAGCCGGTCGGGGAGGTGCTCGGCCCGCCGCTGGCTGCGCGCACGCCCGACGCCCGCCCGCGCGGGCGCCGCCCATCCGTTCACCGCGCCCCGCGAAGTGACCAGCCGCAACCCCCAGCGGGTCTCGACCCGGTCGATCGCGCCCCACGGCACCTCGACGGTGCGCAGGACGTTGGTGAGCACCACGCCGTCGTCGCCCACCTCGACCGAGGGCCGCCAGAACACCGCCCAGCCGAAGACCGCCATCGCCAGCGGGATCGCGCCGTAGCGCACCACCTCGCCGATCCCGCCGTTGGCGCCGAGGGCGGCCAGCACGACGGCGGCCACCGCCCAGGTGATGACCGCGTACACGCGCGCGGAGGTCGTTCGGAAGACGATGGTCGGGCCCACCGGCCCATCCTCGCCGATCTCGCCGGGCCGCGCCGGAATCGCCCCGCGCGCCGCCCCTCCCGCGCGTGAGCCCACGCACACCGGCTAGGGGTGACGCAATGCGGGGGTCGACCGGTAGAATTGCGGTTTGGCGCCGGACTATCCGGCACCGGGCCCGCGGGCAGCGAACCTCCTGCCGTCGGCGGTCGGCCCCTCATCTTCGATGAAATGAGCTCTGCGTATGCCTGTGCGCTCTGATCTGCGCAACGTCGCGATCGTCGCCCACGTCGACCACGGCAAGACCACCCTGGTGGACGCCATGCTGTGGCAGTCCGGCGCCTTTGGCGAGCACCAGCACGTCGACGAGCGGGCCATGGACTCCGGCGACCTCGAGCGCGAGAAGGGCATCACCATCCTCGCGAAGAACACCGCGGTGCACTACCGCGGCCCGGCCGCCCAGCGCGCCGGCCTCGAGGATGGGCTGGTCATCAACGTCGTCGACACCCCCGGCCACGCCGACTTCGGCGGCGAGGTCGAGCGGGCGCTGAGCATGGTTGACGGCGTCGTGCTGCTCGTGGACGCCTCCGAGGGCCCGCTGCCGCAGACCCGGTTCGTGCTGCGCAAGGCGCTGGCCGCCAAGCTGCCCGTCGTGCTCGTCGTCAACAAGGTCGACCGGCCCGACTCGCGCATCACCGAGGTCGTCTCCGAGGCCCAGGACCTGCTCCTGGGCCTGGCCTCCGATCTCGCCGACGAGGTGCCCGACCTCGACCTCGACGCCATCCTCGACGTCCTGGTCGTCTACGCCTCCGCCAAGGCCCGCCGCGCCAGCCTCACCCAGCCCGCCGACGGCACGCTGCCGGACAGCGAGGACCTCGAGCCGCTGTTCGAGACGATCATCGAGAAGATCCCCGCGCCGTCCTACGACGAGGGCGCGCCGCTGCAGGCGCACGTGACCAACCTCGACGCCTCCCCGTTCCTGGGGCGCCTCGCGCTGCTGCGCATCCACAACGGCGAGCTGCACAAGGGCCAGACCGTGGCCTGGGCCCGGCACGACGGCACCATGAAGAACGTGCGCATCTCCGAGCTGCTGCGCACCGAGGCGCTGGACCGGGTGCCCGCCGAGAGCGCGGCCGCGGGCGACATCGTCGCCGTCGCCGGCATCGAGGACATCACCATCGGCGAGTCGCTGGTCGACCCCGAGGACCCCCGCCCGCTGCCGCTCATCACGGTCGACGACCCGGCGATCTCCATGACCATCGGAATCAACACCTCCCCGCTGGCCGGCCGGGTCAAGGGCCACAAGCTCACCGCCCGCCAGGTCAAGGACCGCCTCGACCGCGAGCTCATCGGCAACGTCTCCCTCAAGGTGCTGCCCACCGACCGCCCGGACGCCTGGGAGGTCCAGGGGCGTGGCGAGCTGGCGCTGGCCATCCTCGTCGAGCAGATGCGCCGCGAGGGCTTCGAGCTCACGGTCGGCAAGCCGCAGGTGGTCACCCGCACCATCGACGGCAAGAAGCACGAGCCGATGGAGCGCATGACCATCGACGTGCCCGAGGAGTACCTCGGCACGGTCACCCAGCTCATGGCCCAGCGCAAGGGCCGCATGGAGACGATGTCCAACCACGGCACCGGGTGGGTGCGCATGGAGTTCGTCGTCCCCTCCCGCGGCCTCATCGGCTTCCGCACGCGGTTCCTCACCGAGACCCGCGGCACCGGTATCGCCTCCTCGATCCACGAGGGCTACGAGCCGTGGCAGGGCCCGATCGACATGCGCGCGACCGGCTCGATGGTCGCCGACCGGGCGGGGGCCGTGACCCCCTTCGCCATGATCAAGCTCCAGGAGCGCGGCTCGTTCTTCGTCGAGCCCACCTCCGAGGTGTACGAGGGCCAGGTCGTCGGCGAGAACCCGCGCAACGAGGACATGGACGTCAACATCACCAAGGAGAAGCAGCTCACCAACATGCGCTCCTCCACCGCGGACAACTTCGAGAGCCTCGTGCCGCCGCGCAAGCTCACCCTCGAGGAGTCCCTGGAGTTCGCCGCCGAGGACGAGTGCGTCGAGGTCACCCCCGAGACCGTGCGGATCCGCAAGGTCATCCTCGACGCCAACGAGCGCTACAAGGCCGCGTCCCGCAACCGCCGGGCCGCCGCCGCGGTGTGACGCCGCGCGTGCCGTCCACGGTCTGACGCCGTGCGCGCCGCCGCCGTCTGACGGCGTCGACCGCGACCACCGCGAGGGCGGCCGACACGTCCCGAGAGGCCAGGTCCCACACCCGTGGGCCTGGCCTCTCGGCCTCGGGGGACGACGACGCGCGTTTCGCTGGCGGGGTCGGGGGAAGCGGTCATCATGGAGCCATGGCGTCGACACTGAGCACCAAAGAGGCTGAGCCGCCGACCGGCGGGGTGCTGGGGGCGTTCGCGCACCCCGACGACGAGACGATCACCGCCGGCGGCCTCCTCGCCTCCGCCGCCCGGGTCGGCCTGCCGACCACGGTTGTCGTCGGCACGCGGGGGGAGCGGGGCCAGGTCATCCCGCTGGACCTCGTCCACCTCGACGGCGACCCCGCGGGCCTGGCCCACCAGCGCGCCCGCGAGCTCGCCCGCGCCTGCTCGGCGCTGGGGGTCCGCAGCCACTACTTCCTCGACGAGGTGCCGGGCCTCGCCGCCCGCCGGCCGGCCCGGTTCACCGACTCCGGCATGGTCTGGGTGCGCCCGGGCGTCGCCGGCCCGGTGCCCGAGGCCGGCCCGGACGCCCTGAGCGCCGTCCCGGTCGAGGTCCCCGCCCGCCTGCTCGCCGCCCGCCTGCGCGTGGAGCGGCCCCAGGTGGTCATCACCGAGGACCCGCGAGGCGGGTACGGCCACCCCGACCACGTCCACATGCACCAGATCGCCATGCGGGCCGTCGAGCTGGCCAACGAGGCCGGCGAGGTCGATGACGCCGACGACCCGCTGGCCGGGCTCGAGCCCTGGCGCGTGCCGGTGGTGGTCTGGGTCGTCGCCCGCGAGGACCGCTACCGGGAGTCGTTGCGGTGGCTGGCGGACAAGCTCACTCACGCGCCGCAGTTCGGTACCCGTGGTGACGTCCTGGCCACCTTGCCCCCCACCACCGAGCTGCCGACGTTCGTCTTCCCGCCCGAGAAGGTCGACGTCGTGGTGGACTTCGCCGCCGTGCTGCCGGCCGTGGTCTCGGCGCTGCGCGCGCACCGCAGTCAGCTCCAGGACGTCCAGCACGAGGAGGTGGCGCGGCGCGACCAGCCCGCCCGCGGCTGGTTCGCCGTCGCCAACGGGCTGCTGCTGCCCCTGCTCGGCTCCACCGGCCTGTACCTGGTGCCGGGGTTCGACCGGGTCGGCGACCTCTACGTCGCCCCCGTGCACCACAGCGTCACCGAGAAGATTCCCGTGCTGGAGCGCTACAGCCTGGCGGGCACGTTCGGCCTGGCCCGTCTCGACGTGCGGGACCGGCTCGGCGACACGCGGGGCACCGACCGCCTCGCCGCCTTCCTCGGGGTGAAGATCGTTCCATGAGGAGTCGGGACCGCTCGGGCGTCGCAGTCGGCGTCGCGGCGGTGGTGCTGCTCGGCGTCGTCGTCGCCGGCTGCGGGACGATGCTGCACCGCTGGGAGCTTGGCGGCGTGCCGCTCGGGGTGGTGCTGGCCCTGCTCATGGTGCTGGTGGGCGGCGTCGTGGCCCGCGCGCTGATGGACATGGGCGGAGTGGTCCTCTACGGCCTCGCGGCCATCGTCACCAGCCAGGTGATGACGTTCTTCGGTCCCGGCGGCGACGTGCTTGTGCCCTCCGGGGCGCCGAGCCCCGTGTGGCTCCTCGGGCTGCCGGTCGCGGTGGCCCTGGCGGCCGCGACACCGCGGGCCTGGTATGCCGACCTCCCGGCGGGCGTGCGCCACCATCGCCGGCGCCGTGGCACCCATGAGTGAGGGCGCGGCGGTCGCCCCCGATCCCGAGGAGCTGGTGGAGCGCTACCGGGCGGCGATGGGCCGGCTCGCCGGGGGAGTGACCGTCGTGTCCGTGCGCGCCGGACAGGTGGATCTCGCCATGACCGCGACGGCGGTTGCGTCGGTCTCGCTGCGCCCGCCGATGGTGCTGTTCTGCGTGTACTCCGACGCGCGGCTGCGCGAGGCGCTCGACGAGGTCGACACGTGGGCCATCAGCCTCGTCGACGCGGACGCCCGGGTGGCCGCGGAGCGCCTGGCGATGCCGGGGCGGCCCACCATGGGCCAGCTCATCGGGGTGCAGCACCACCGCGGAGCGCTGTCCGGCGCCGCCCTCGTCGACGGCGCGCAGGGGTGGCTCGAGTGCCGGACCGCCTGGATCAAGACCGCCGGCGACCATGACGTCGTCGTCGGCGAGGTCCTGGACGCCACCCTCGGTGCCACCGGGACCGGGGCGCTGGTGCACTACCTGGGACGGATCCGGCCACTGTCCTGAGCTGTGGGGCTGGCGGTGTGGCACCCGGGATCGGTGCTGCCCGCGCGATGGCGCTGGGCCCCGCCCGTGAGGTCCGGGCGCCCGAGCAGCCGGGCCGTGCCATGCGGACGGCCCACGTGGCGCCGCCCGTGCACCCAGACCGGGAGTGGGCGCCCCGCGATCGATGGGTAGAGAACGACAGGCATTGCCTGCCGAGGTTTACCCATCGACCCGAGCCGTACGTTCGCGGCGTCGGCGCGCCGCGTCGATCGACGGCCACGACCCGTGCGGCCTCGTGTGGCGAGCGTCACCGTCGGCCGCCCCGGACGCAGACACGCCCGGTTCCGCGCTGAGCGATCAGTTGGTCACAGATTGGTGAAAAAGCCCGTCCGCACGGGTAAGGCGGGCGAAGCGTTGCTTACCATGCTGAAGTCGTGCGCCCGGCGCGACGGGGAAGAGGAACATCAGCTCGTGGCACAGGATTCAATGCCCGGCCGACACGGCACGCCTTCAGAGGAACCGTTCGACGGAGAGAACGGCACCGTCCCTGACCAGCCCGCCGGTCCTGGACTGAACGATCTCGACGCGGTGCTGTCCGCTCGCCGTTCACACGATACAGCGGACGTGGACCGTCCGGGGAATGCCAACGGCGACCCGACCGGCGAAACCGACGGCGACGTGGCCCACACCTCCGAGGACGCCGGCGGCACCTCCGACGACCGCATCGGCCAGCCGGAGGACGGGCCCTCGGCCTCCGATCCTCTCGATGAGGTCGTGACTGAGCCTGCCGAGCATGCCGATCCCGTCGAGGAGGCTGTGGCCGAGCGGGTCGATCCCGTCGATGAGGCTGTGGCCGAGCCCGTCGAATCTGTCGATGAGGTCGTAGCCGAGCACGGCGAACCTGTCGATGAGGTCGTGACCTTCGAGCGCGCCGAGCCTGTCGCCGAGTCGGCGGCGGCCGAGCACGCCGATGAGGTCGCGGCCGAGCCCGTCGAATCTGTCGATGAGGTCGCGGCCGAGCACGCCGATGAGGTCGCGGCCGAGCCCGCCGAGCCTCTCGATGAGGCCGTGGCCCCTGAGCGCCCCGAGCCTGCCGCCGAGTCCCCGGCTGTCGAGCCGGAGGCCGTGGCCGAACCAGCGGTCGCCGAGCCGGAGGCCGTGGCCGAACCAGCGGTCGCCGAGCCCCTCGAGCGCGCCGGCGCCGAGGATTCCGCGTCGTCGGGGGACGAGACGCAGGTTCTTCCCGTCGCCACCGAGACCGCGGCGGCTGCCGCTGCCGCGGACGACACGACGGCGGTGTCGGCCGCCGCCGCGCAGCACGAGACCGCCGTCGTGCCGCCGACCGCCGCACCGGACGAGACCGTCGCGAACCCGGCTCCGGAGCCGCCGGCCCCCGCCGCCGCGACGCCGACGGAGCGGCTCAACCCCGTGGAGGACGACCCCATGCCGTCTGCCTCACCGCTGCTGCAGTTCCCGGCCGCGCCGGCCCAGGCGCCCCGCACCAGCCGCAAGCGCGGCCTGACCGTCGCCGCGATCATCGTGGCGGTCGCCGCCGTCGCCTACGGGGTGGGCGCGTGGTTCGTCGGGGACAGGGTGCCCAACGGCACCGTCGTGGCCGGCGTGTCGATCGGCGGCCTGCCCGAGGACGAGGCCCGCCAGCGGCTCACCAGCGGGCTGGAAGACGTCCAGGGCGAGGTCGTGCCCGTGTCGATCGGCGGCGAGAACGTCTCCAGCATCGACCCGGCCGCCGTCGACCTCACGCTCGACGCCAACGCCACGCTCGACCCGCTGGTCGGCTTCTCCCTCGACCCGCGCGTCCTGTGGGGCCACCTCTTCGGTCGCGGCGAGGCCCCGGCCGTGTCCCGCGCTAACGAGGACGCCCTGCACACGGCCCTGGAGACGGCGGCCAGCGAGCTCGACGTCGCCCCGGTCGAGGGCGCGATCGCCTTCACGGGGGCCACGCCGGAGCCCACCGAGCCCGTCGCGGGCCGATCGGTCGACGTCGACGCCGCCGCGCAGCTCGTGCTGCGCGAGTGGCTCTCGTCCGAGCGTCCGCTGGAGCTGCCGACCAAGGAGGTCCAGCCGACGGTCGACGCCGCCGCGGTGGACAAGGCCATGACCGAGCTGGCCGAGCCGCTCGTGTCCGGACCGGTCGCGGTGAGCGTGGAGGACAAGCTCGCGCAGCTGAGCCCGCAGACGCTCGCGGCGCACGCCAGCTTCGTCGGTCACGACGGCGCCCTCCAGCTGGAGATGGACGGCGAGGGCCTGGCGGAGGCCGTCCAGGAGGCCAACCCGGAGATCGGCGTGGCCGGCGAGGACGCGAAGATCATCCTCAACGCCAACGCGGAGCCGCAGATCGTGCCCTCGACCTCCGGTCGCGGCCTGGACCCGAAGGAGCTCGGCCAGGCGGTGGCCACCGCCGGCACCTCCACCGACCGCACCGCGACCGTGCAGCTCGTGGACGCCGAGCCGGAGTTCACCACCGAGGACGCCCAGGCCCTCGGCGTCAAGGAGATCATCGCCGACTTCTCCACGCCCATGCCGTACGACCCCGTGCGCACCAAGAACCTCGAGGTCGGCACGGCCAAGGTGACCGGCATGCTCGTCAAGCCGGGGGAGGAGTTCTCCCTCCTCAAGGCGCTCGGCCCGATCACCGCGGCCAACGGGTACGTCTCCTCCGGCGTCGTCGAGGACGGCTTCTCCACCACCGCGCTCGGCGGTGGCCTCTCGCAGCTGTCCACCAACATGTTCAACGTCGGGCTCATCTCCGGGATGGACGACATTGACCACAAGCCCCACTCGCGCTGGTTCGACCGCTACCCGGCCGGTCGGGAGGCCACCTTGTGGGAGGGGCAGACCGACCTGGTCTGGCGCAACAACACCGACTACGGGGTCCTCGTCCACGCCTGGGTGGGGAACGGCCGGGTGCACACCCGGCTGTGGAGCACCAAGGTCTGGGACGTGAAGATCACGTCTTCGGACCACTACAACATCACCCGGCCGACCACCGTCTACAACCCCGCGGAGAAGTGCATCGCCGAGTCCGGCGGGCAGTACGGCTTCACCGTCACGGTCACCCGCGAGCGCTCGCGCGCCGGGCAGGCGCCCGAGAGCCAGAAGTGGACGTGGACGTACCAGCCGTGGAACAAGATCGTCTGCGGCGAGAAGCCGTCACCGCAGTCGGGGCCGAGCCCGAGCCCGTCTCCGTCGGCGGCCGGCTGACGCGGCGGTTCCCGAGGGCCGACACGGCGCCGCGCGGGCGCCGGCGCGGTGCGTAGGGTGCGGGCTCATGAGCCACATCCGCCCCGCCCGGCCGGAGGACGTGCCGGTCATCCTCCAGCTCGTCCACGACCTCGCCGTCTACGAGCGTGAGCCCGACGCCGTCAAGGCCACCGCGGAGGGCCTGCGAGACGCGCTGTTCGGGCCGGCGCCCGCGGTCTTCGCCCACGTGGCCGAGGAGGACGGCGAGGTCCAGGGCTTCGCGCTGTGGTTCCGGAACTTCTCCACCTGGGAGGGCGTGCACGGGATCTACCTGGAGGACCTCTACGTGCGCCCCGAGGCGCGCGGGCGCGGGCACGGCTCGGCGCTGCTGCGGACCCTCGCGCAGATCGCGGACGAGCGCGGCTACGCCCGGGTGGAGTGGGCGGTGCTGAACTGGAACGCCCCGTCCATCGGGTTCTACCGCAGCCTGGGCGCCCGGCCGCAGGACGAGTGGACCACCTTCCGGCTCACCGGTGCCGCGCTGGCCGAGCTCGCCGCCGAGGGCGCCGACGTGCGCGCCTGACCGCCGCCGGCCCCCACGCCACGGGGTCAGCGCGGCCGCGGGTCCGCCGCCGGCGGGGGCGGGACGCGCTTGCCCGTGACCATCACGGCCGCCGGGACCGCCACGTCCCCGCGCCGGGTGCGCACGACGACGCCGTCGGGCCGCACCTCGAGCAGGTCGCCCAGCGCGTCGGAGTAGCCGCCCTCGACCCGATAGCGCACGACGACACGTTCACCCACGCGCCAGCGCAGCCAGGGAAGCGGGGGTGGGGCGTCGGGGGCGGGCGTCATGGGCCCAGCCTGCCCCTCAGCGCCTGGCACCGGAAATCCGCCGGACGGCCGGCGAGCCGACCCCACCCGACGTGCCGGACGGCCGGTGAGCCGACCCCACCCGACGTGCCGGACGCCGCGCCCGGCACCGTCCCCGGTGCGCCCGGGCCATCGCCGGCGCCCGGGCGACGGCGCGGCGGGCGCGCAGGTTCGTGTAGCGCCCCGGACTGCGGGATACTGGGGGCCGACGTCGCCATGGGCGCCACCGCGCCGTGGCCAGCGAGGAAAGGATGTTTCCGTGACCTACGTGATCGCCCAGCCGTGCGTGGACGTCAAGGACCGGGCCTGCGTGGACGAGTGTCCCGTCGACTGCATCTACGAGGGCGCCCGCTCGCTGTACATCCACCCCGACGAGTGCGTGGACTGCGGCGCCTGCGAGCCGGTGTGCCCGGTCGAGGCGATCTTCTACGAGGACGACGTCCCGCAGATCTGGTCGGACTACTACCGCGCCAACGTCGAGTTCTTCAACGACCTCGGCTCGCCCGGCGGCGCGGCGAAGATGGGCGTCATCGACAAGGACGACCCGATGATCGCCGCCCTGCCCCCGCAGGCCTGAGCGTGCCGCTCTACGGCCGAGCCCTGCCCGACTTCCCCTGGGACTCCCTCGCGCCGGCGAAGACCCGTGCCGCGGCGCACCCGGGCGGCATCGTCGACCTCTCCGTCGGCACGCCCGTCGACCCCACCCCCGCCGTCGCCCAGGAGGCGCTGCGGGCGGCGGCGAACGCCCCGGGCTACCCGCAGACCGTCGGCACGCTGGCGCTGCGCGAGGCGGTGGTCGCCTGGTTCGCGCGGCGGCGCGGCGTGCCCGACCTCGGCGTCGACGGCGTGCTGCCCACCCTGGGGTCGAAGGAGATGGTCGCCCTGCTGCCCGCCCTGCTCGGGCTGGGCGAGGGCGACGTCGTCGTCCACCCGCAGGCGGCCTACCCCACCTACGACGTCGGCGCCCGGCTGGCCGGGGCGACCCCCGTGCCGGTGGGCGAGGACCTCGCCGCCTGGCCCGAGCACGCGCGGCTCGTCTGGCTGAACTCCCCGGGCAACCCCGACGGGCACGTGCTCGGCGCCGACCAGCTCGCCGCGGTGGTGGCCTGGGCGCGCGAGCGCGGCGCCGTCGTCGCCTCCGACGAGTGCTACGCCGAGCTGCCCTGGCGTGCGCCGTGGACGAGCGAGGGCGTGCCCTCCCTGCTCGACCCCCGGGTGACCGGCGGGGACCACAGCGGCCTGCTGGTGCTGTACTCGCTGAGCAAGCAGTCCAACCTGGCCGGGTACCGCGCGGCGTTCGTGGCCGGGGACCCGGCGCTGGTGCGGCCGCTGACGGAGGTGCGCAAGCACGCCGGGATGATCGTGCCCTTCCCCGTCCAGGAAGCGATGACCGCCGTCCTGGCCGACGACGCGCACGTCGAGGCCCAGCGCGAGCGCTACCGCGCCCGGCGCGAGGTGCTGCTCGGCGCCGTCGAGGCCGCCGGGCTGGAGCTGGACCCCGCCACCGCCGCCGGCCTCTACCTGTGGGTGCGCGCCGCCGGGCGCACGGACGTCGGCTCCTGGGAGCTCGTCGACGCCCTGGCCCACCGCGGCATCCTCGTGGCGCCGGGGACGTTCTACGGCCCCCGCGGCGAGGGGTACGTCCGGGTGGCGCTGACGGCCACGGACGAGCGGGTGGCCGCCGCCGCGGACCGGCTGGGCGGGGGCGGACGGCTGTTCTGACGCCGTTTGTGCCGCGGGTCACAGTGCGGGCGAATTCGAACGTGACGCTCGCAATGGCCTATCGTTGTGTGTCGGATCACGCCCCCCTCGGGCGCCACCGGAGCCCGAGGGTTCGCAACGAGGCGCTCAACAGAGGGCCACATCCCGAGGAGGGGACCACATGTCGATTGCCGAGCAGAGCGCGGCAGCAACATTCGAGGTAGACGGCAAGGCGCTCCAGTTCGAACGCGTGCACGCGGTCGAGGGCAACGACGGCGTCAACATCTCCTCCCTGCTCAAGCAGACCGGCCTGGTCACCCTCGACCCGGGCTTCATGAACACCGCGTCGACGACCTCGGCGATCACCTACATCGACGGCGACAAGGGCATCCTGCGCTACCGCGGCTACCCGATCGACCAGCTGGCCAAGGACTCCACCTTCCTCGAGGTGGCCTACCTGCTCATCTACGGCGAGCTGCCCGACGCCGAGACCCTCGAGGCGGTCACCCGCCGCATCAAGCGGCACACCATCCTCCACGAGGACTTCAAGGCGTTCTTCACCGCCTTCCCCGCCAACGGCCACCCGATGGCCATCCTGCAGGCGGGCATCGCCGCGCTGGGCACGTACTACCAGCACACGCTGGACCCCAAGGACCACTACCAGATGGAGCTCTCCACGGTGCTCCTCATGGCGAAGGTCCCCACGATGATCGCCTCGATCGCCAAGCGGGCCACCGGGCTGCCGCTGCTCTACCCCGACGCGTCGAAGTCCTACATCGAGGACTTCATCCGCATGACCTTCGGGCTGCCCTACCAGCGCCACGACGTCGACCCGGCCATCGTCAAGGCCCTCGACATGCTGCTCATCCTGCACGCCGACCACGAGCAGAACTGCTCGACGTCGACCGTGCGCATGGTGGGCTCCTCGCACGCGAACATCTACGCCTCGGTCGCCGCCGGCGTCGGTGCGCTGTCCGGCCCGCTGCACGGCGGGGCCAACGAGGCCGTGCTGGAGATGCTCAGCCGCATCCAGTCCGGCGGGCACTCGGTCGAGGGGTTCATGACCAAGGTCAAGAACAAGGAGGACGGCGTCCGCCTCATGGGCTTCGGCCACCGGGTCTACAAGAACTACGACCCGCGCGCCGCCATCGTCAAGGAGGCCGCGCACGACGTGCTGCAGCGCCTGGGCAAGAACGACGAGCTGCTCGACATCGCCATGGGCCTGGAGGAGATCGCCCTCCACGACGAGTACTTCATCGAGCGCAAGCTCTACCCGAACGTCGACTTCTACACCGGGCTGATCTACAAGGCCATGGGCTTCCCGACCCAGATGTTCACCCCGCTGTTCGCCCTGGGCCGCCTGCCCGGCTGGATCGCCCAGTACCGCGAGATGATCGAGGACCCGACCACGAAGATCGGCCGCCCGCGCCAGGTCTACACCGGCTCCGCCGAGCGGCAGTACGTGCCGATCGACCAGCGCTGACGTCGCGTCCGGGCGGCGATGCCCCGGCGCCGACGACGGCGAGGGCCCCCGACCACAGGCAGGTTCCTGTGGTCGGGGGCCCTCGCCGTCGGTCGCCGGAGGCCCTGGCTGCGCCGAAGGCGCCCGCTCGTGCCGGTGCCGCCGCGCCACGCGGGCAGCGGCGGCACCGGGCATGCCGTGGTCGTCAGGACTTCGGCACGAACGTGTCCATGGCGACCTTCTTCTTGAGGATGCCGTCCTGCAGCGCGAGGTCGGCGAGGGTCTGCAGCGCGTCGCGGTCCATCTGCCCGCGGAAGTCCTCGATGAGCACCTTCTGCGCCAGCTCGGGCTTCATGTCGAGGAACGTCGTCAGGGTCTGCCGGACCTCGTCCGGGTGCTCCTGGGCGTACGCGGTGACGTCGTCGACGGCCGCGGCGAAGTTGTCGACCAGCTCGGGGTCCTGCTGGGCCAGCTTGCCGGAGGTGAAGACGGACATGGTCGGCACGCCCGGCATGGTCTCCTGGTAGTTGTACGTGACGCGCGTGTCGCCGGCGTCCTTGAACACGGTCTGGAACGGCTCGGGGACCCAGGCGGCGTCGATGTTGCCGGCGTTCAGCGCGGCGGGCATGTCGGGGAAGCCGAGCTCGACGAAGTTGATGCTGTCGGGGTCGCCGCCGGCCTTCTTGACCACCTCGCGGATGGTGACCTCGCCCTGGGTCTTGAGGTTGTTGACGGCGACGGTCTTGCCGGCGAGGTCGGCCGGGGACTCGATACCCGAGTCCGGCTTGGCCCACACGGAGGTGATGTCGTCGCCCTCCTTGAGGGCGTGCGAGTAGCCGGTGACCATCCGGACGTCGAGCCCCTGGTCCTGGGCCAGCATGAGGCTGAGCGGGTTGGAGATCGCGAACTGCATCTGGCCGGAGACGACGGCGGGCAGCAGTGCCGCCCCGCCCTGGCCGGTCTCGAGGGACACGTCGAAGCCGTGCTCCTTGAAGATGCCCTTGTCGACGCCGAGCTGGAGGGCCGCGCTGGGCACGATGGGCAGCACGCCCATCTTGACCTCGGTGGTCTCGGACCCGCCGGCCGCGCTGCTCTCGGAGCCGGCCGCGGGGGTGGTGGCGTCGTCGTTGCCGCCGCCGGAGCAGGCCGTCAGCGCGAGGAGGATCCCCGCCGTCAGGACACACATCCTTGTGCGCATGCTGTTCCTTTCCTAGCTGTGTGAAGGGAGGTGCTGGTTCTTTTCGGTGAGTCGGGTTCTGCGGTCGTGGTCTCGGTGTCGGGATCTGGTGTCGGTCGCGGATGCGGTGTCGGTGTGCGTGCAAGCTCGGTCGCGGCCGGGGCGCCGGTCGCAGGTGCGGCCGGACGGCCTCGGTGGTAGGTCGGGTCTCGTTGCCCTCAGCTGGCCCGGCCGAGCCGGGCGGCCTCGGCGCTGGCGGGGCTGACGATGCGCTGCAGCAGCCGGCGCAGGGTCTGACGCTCGGCGTCGTCCAGGTCGCCGAGCAACTGGTCGATCGACCCCTCGACGCGCTCGCGGGCCTGGGCGTAGAGGTCGCGCCCGGGTCCGGTGATGACGACGGACTTCTGCCGCCGGTCCGAGGGGTGCGGCCGCCGCTCGGCGAGGGTGCGCCGCTCGAGCCCGTCGACGAGGGCGACGATCTGGCTGGGGTCGAGCCGCAGGGCGTCGGCGAGCTCGCGCTGGCTCACGCCGTCGGTGGTGGCGAGCAGCTCGAGCAGGGAGTACGACCGGCTGTTGAGGTCCAGCGGCGCCAGCGCCGCGTTCGCGGTCGCGACGCCCTGCCCGCTCGCCAGGGACAGCAGCAGGCCGATGTTCTCGGGCGCGGTCATCGCAGCTCCTGGCGTCGTCGCATGTCCGGGAGCCTAGAGGCAACGATTAAGAACGTCAATGATTGACGGCGTCCATGATGTGTGGTCACACTGTGAGGGACGTCGCAGGTGACGTCGCGGGCGCCGCCCGCGCGAGCACCGCGGTCAACGAGGACATCAAGGAGCGGACATGAGCCTGACCGGAAAAGTCGCCATCGTCACCGGCAGCGGCCGGGGCCTGGGCCTGGCCTACGCCACGGAGCTGGCGCGCCAGGGCGCGCGCGTCGTCGTCAACGACGTCGACCAGCAGGTCGCCGACGACGCCGTCGCCGCCATCACGGGCGCCGGCGGGGAGGCCGTGGCGGTGGTCGCCCCGGTCGGGTCCACCGAGACCGCCAAGGCGCTGGTGGCCGCCGCCGTGGAGAGCTTCGGCCGCCTGGACATCCTGGTGACCAACGCCGGGGTGCTGCGCGACACCGTGCTGTGGAAGATGTCCGACGACGACTTCGACACCGTCATCAACGTCCACCTACGCGGCACCTTCACCTGCGTGCGCGAGGCCGCGACCTACCTGCGCGAGCAGGGCGAGGGCGGCCGGATCATCTGCATCGGCTCCCCGACCGGCCAGCGCGGCAACTTTGGCCAGACCAACTACGCCGCCGCCAAGGCCGGCATCGTCGGCATGGTGCGCACCTGGGCGATGGAGCTGGCCCGGGCCAACATCACCGCCAACGCCGTCATCCCGGTCGCGGCCACCGCCATGACCGAGACGGTGCCGTTCTTCAAGCAGTTCGTCGACGCCGCCGCCCGCGGGGAGCAGATGCCGCCCTTCGCCCGCCGCGTCCTCGGCTTCGGCACCCCGGACGACGTCGCCGGCGTCATCGCCTTCCTCGCCTCCGACGCCGCGGCCGGTGTCACCGGCCAGGCCGTGGGCGTGGGCGGGGACCGCCTGGCCCTGTGGTCGCACCCGCAGGAGGTGGCCACCGCGTTCCAGGACGGCGGCTGGTCCGTCGACCAGCTCACCGAGGACTTCGACTCCCTCTTCGGCCAGGTGCTCCAGAGCGTCGGCCAGCCCATGCCGCAGCCGCCGGCCGAGAAGCCCGCCGACGCCCCCGCCGCGCAGAAGGTCGAGCAGCGATGACCCGCTACGAGTGCGCGGTCGACCCGGCCGCCGTCGTCGCCGTCGACACGCACGTGCACGTGGAGAAGGACCACCACGGCCACCTCTCCCTGCCCGGGGAGGTGCTCGACGCCGCCGCGAAGTACTTCAAGGCGCCCACGGACCGGATGACCATCGACGAGACGGCGCAGTACTACCGCGAGCGGCAGATGGCCGCCGTCGTCTTCACGGTCGACGCCACCACCAAGCTCGGCCACGCGCCGAACAGCACCGAGGAGATCGCCGCGGGCGCCGCCCGCAACAACGACGTCCTCATCCCGTTCGGCTCGGTCGACCCGCACGCCGCCGACGCCGTCGACAAGGCGCGCCGGCAGGTGGAGGAGCTGGGGGTGCGCGGGTTCAAGTTCCACCCCTCGCTGCAGGACTTCGACCCCTCCGAGGAGCGCTGGTTCCCCCTCTACGCCGCCATCGAGGAGTACCGGCTCCCGGCGATCTTCCACACCGGTCAGACCGGCATCGGCGCGCGCATGCCCGGCGGGTTCGGGATCAAGCTGGGGCTGTCCAACCCCATGCTGCTCGACGTCGTCGCGGCCACCTTCCCGCGGATGGGCATCATCATGGCCCACCCCTCGGTGCCCTGGCAGGACGAGGCGATCGCGGTGGCCACGCACAAGGGCAACGTCTACATCGACCTGTCGGGCTGGTCGCCGAAGTACTTCCCGCCCGCCCTGGTCAAGCAGGCCAACTCCCTGCTGCAGGACAAGGTCCTGTTCGCCTCCGACTTCCCGCTGCTGACCCCCGAGCGCTGGCTCAAGGACTTCGCCGCCCTCGACCTCAAGGACGAGGTGCGCCCGAAGATCCTCAAGGACAACGCCGTGCGGCTGCTCGGGCTGGGCACCGCCGCGGCGGACCCGGCCGCGCCGGCCGCCGCCGCGGCCCGGGGTGAGACCGGTGCGTGACCTCGGCATCGGCTCCTGGCCGGCGCGGCGGGTCAAGAACGGCGCGGACCGGCCGGCGCTGGTCTACGGGGACCGCGTGGACACCTACGCCGACGTGGAGCGGCGGACCCGTCAGCTCGCCAACGCGCTGCGCGCCGCCGGGGTGCGGCGCGGGGACCGGGTCGCCTACGTGGGGTTCAACCACCCCTCGCTGCTGGAGACGTTCTTCGCCACCGCGCAGCTCGGCGCCATCTGGGTGATCATCAACGCCCGGCTCGCCCCCGCCGAGGTCGAGTACATCCTGACCGACTCCGGCGCCTCGGTGGTGGTCCACGGCGCCGAGCACGCCGAGCACGCGGCCCGCCTCGCCCACCTCGCGGGCGTGCGGTGGATCGCCGTCGACGGCGCCGCCGCGGCCGCGTCAGGGGCGCCCGGCGGCGCGCCGGGCACCGCCGCGGCCGCGCCCGGCGCCGTCGGGTTCGAGGAGTTCCTCGCCGCCGGCGGCACCGACGTCATCGACGAGCCGGTCGGCTGGGACGACCCGGCGATGATCATGTACACCTCGGGCACCACCGGACGGCCCAAGGGCGCCACGCACACCCACGGCAGCCTGAGCTTCCAGTACTTCACCGCGCTGGTGGACACCGACTTCGTCCGTGACGAGGTCATGCTCGCCGTCGCCCCGCTGTTCCACGTGGCCGGGCTGAACACGATGACCATGCCGACCTTCCTCAAGGGCGGGAAGGTCATCATCCAGCACGGCTTCAGCCCCACGAGCGTGCTGGAGACCATCGAAGCCGAGCGGGTGACCTCGATGTTCGCCGTCCCGGCGATGATGGACGCCCTCGCCCTCGACCCGGCCTTCGCCGGCACGGACCTGTCCAGCCTGCGCAACGTCCTCGTCGGCGGCTCCCCGCTGCCGGACCGGATGCTGCGCACCTGGGCCGACCGCGGCGTCGCCGTCCAGCAGGGCTTCGGCATGACCGAGACCGCGCCCGGGATCTACCTGCTGCTCAACGAGGACGCCTTCCGCAAGTCCGGCTCGGCCGGCCGCCCGCACTTCTGGGTGGAGGGCCGCGTGGTCGGCCCCGACGGCCGCGACGTCGCGCCGGGGGAGATCGGCGAGGTCGTCGCCCAGGGCCCCAATGTCATGCGCGGGTACTGGAACAAGCCCGAGGCCACCGCCGAGGCGATCCGCGACGGCTGGTACCACACCGGCGACCTGGCCACCGTCGACGAGGACGGCTACGTCTACATCAAGGACCGGCTCAAGGACATGTTCATCTCCGGCGGGGAGAATGTGTACCCGGCCGAGGTGGAGAATGCCCTGCTCGACATCCCCGGCGTGGCCGAGGCCGCCGTCATCGGGGTGGCGCACCCGAAGTGGGGCGAGGTCGGGCACGCCTACGTCGTCCTCGCCGAGGGCGCCGCCCTCCTCACCCCCGACGACGTCGTCGCCGCGCTGGAGGGCCGCCTGGCCCGCTACAAGATCCCCAAGGACGTCGTCTTCGTCGACCAGCTCCCGCGCACCGCGACGGGCAAGCTCCAGAAGCACCTCATCCGCACCCGACTCGAGGAGTCCGCATGACCACCACCGTGACGTTCCAGGACCTGCCCGGCCTCGCCGGCACCAACCTGGGGTTCTCCGGCTACCGGGAGATCACCCAGGAGCAGGTCAACCTCTTCGCTGACGCCGCCGACGACCACCAGTGGATCCACGTCGACCCCGAGCGCGCCAAGGACGGCCCGTTCGGGGCGCCCATCGCCCACGGCTACCTCAGCCTGGCGCTGATCATCCCCTTCTCCGAGGAGCTGCTCGACGTCGACGGGGTCACCACCAAGGTCAACTACGGCCTGGACAAGGTGCGCTTCCCCTCCCCGGTCAAGGTCGGCTCCCGGGTGCGGATGGGCACGACCGTCCGGGAGGTCACCGAGGTCCCCGGCGGGTACCAGCTCACCCTCGACAACGTGATCGAGGTCGAGGGCGCGACCAAGCCGGCGGTGGCCGCAACCACCCTGTTCCGCTTCTACGCGTGAGCGCGCTGTGACGGTGACGGCGCCGGCCCGGCTCTACGAGGCCATCGACCCCTACGGCTACGAGTCCCTGCTCAGCGCGGCCGAGCGGGCCGTGCTTGGCCGGCTGCGCGAGGTGCTCGAGCGCGACGTGAAGCCGCTGGTCAACGACTACTGGGACCGGGCGGAGTTCCCGCACGCGATCCGCGGGCCGCTCGAGGCGCTGGACCTCATGGCCCCGCCCGAGTTGGGCGCCGCCCCGAGCGCGCTGTACCGCGGCTTCCGCATGCTCGAGCTGGCCCGCACCGATGTCTCGGTCGCGGTCTTCTACGGCGCCCAGGCGACGCTGTTCCGCAACAGCATCCTGCTCGGCGGGTCGCCCGGGCAGGTGGCCGAGCTCGACGCCGGCGTGCGCGGCTGGGCGATCAAGGGCGTCTTCGCCCTCACCGAGCCCGACCACGGCAGCGACGTCGCCCGCGGGCTGGCCACCACCGCCCGCCGCGACGGCGACGGCTGGGTGATCAGCGGCGCCAAGCGGTGGATCGGGGGCGCGGAGTACGCCGACCTCATCACCGTCGTCGCCCGCGACGAGGCCGACGGCGAGGTCAAGGCCTTCCTCGTCGACCGCCACGCGCCCGGGGTCACCGTGGAGCAGATCCCCCGGAAGATGGCCCTGCGGATCGTCAACAACGGCCACATCACCCTCGACGGCGTCCGGGTGCCCGAGACCCGGCGGCTGCAGCGGGTGAACTCCTTCCGCGACGTCAACCGGCTGCTGCGGTCCATGCGGGCCGACGTGTCCTGGCTCGCCACCGGCGCCCAGGCCGGCGCCTACGAGGCGGCGGTGCGCTACACCCTCGGGCGCGAGCAGTTCGGCCGGCCCATCGCCGGCTACCAGCTGGTCCAGGACAAGCTCGCCACCATGCTCGGCAACCTCACCGCCTCCCTCGGGATGGCGGTGCGGCTGAGCCAGCTCGAGGACGCTGGCGGCTACAGCGACGCCGACGCGGCGCTGGCCAAGGGCTGGATCGCCCGCCACACCCGCGAGACGGTCGCGCTGGCGCGGGAGGTGTGCGGCGGCAACGGCATCACCCTGGACACCGACGTGGCCCGGTTCTTCGCCGACGCCGAGGCGATCTACACCTTCGAGGGCACCAACGAGATCAACCAGCTCGTCGTGGGCCGGGCGATCACCGGACTGAGCGCGTTCGTGCGCTGAGGCGGCGCCGTCCCGTCCGCTGTCCCGCTCAGCGACCGCTCGCGGGCGGTCAGCCCACCGGCGCCTCCCCGGCCGCGTCGCCCGGTGCGGCGCCCCGGGTGCGCGCGGCCCGCCGGGCGACGACGTCGTCGAGCATCTGCTGGAACCGCGCCTCCGAGAGCGGGTAGGCGAGCATCACCACGGCGCCGAGCCCGACGAAGATCGTCGGGGCGAAGCCGGTGAGGTACCGGATGGCGATGAGCGACTCCTGCCGCTGCGTCGCGGCGCCGGCCACGTAGCCGCTGACCCCGAGCCCCCAGGCGGCCAGGCCGCCGCCGATGCCCTGGCCGACCTTGCGCGTGAACGAGAGCGCGGCGTAGTTGCTGCCCTCGGTGCGCACGCCGGCGTCCCACTCGCCGTACTCGACGGTGTCCGCCTCCAGCGCCCACATGAGCGCCTGGATCGCCGCGATGCCCAGCCCGTAGACCCCGAAGGAGACGATCGCCGCCACGGGCGCGGCCGGCGGGCTGAGCGCGATGCCGACGCCGCCGAGGGCGGTGAGCACCCCCGCCGCGATGTACGCCGCCTTCTTGCCGGAGCGGGCCACCAGCCGAGGCACCACCGGCACCATGGCGAACTGGCCGAGCACGGTCATCACCGTCAGGGCGATGGTGAAGTTCGCGTTCCCGAGCACGTCGCGGGCGTAGTACACCTGGGTGGTCTGGAGCACGAACATCCCGGTGAGCACGAATATCGCGCTGAGGCACAGCATCAACAGCGGGCGGTTGCGGCCGATCGCCGCGAGGGTCTGGCGCAGCGTCACGGGCGTGGTGTCGCGCGGCACGGTCTCGCGCACTGTGCGGAACAGCGTCACGTACAGCAGCAGGCCGACCACGCCGAAGGCGATCATCACCGTGGTGAAGGAGCGCTGCAGGTCCGGCGAGCTCTGGATCTGCGGGGCGACGACGAACGCGAGGATCACGGTGGCCAGCGCCTGGCCGACCGCCCGGTAGCTGCTCAACCGCGCCCGCTCCTGGGGCAGCTCCGTCATCGCGGACGCCACGGACCCGTACGGGATGTTCACGAAGCTGTAGGCGAGACCGAAGACGGCGTAGCTCACCATGGCGTACAGCGCCGCGCCGCCGTCCGAGAGCCGGCCGGGCACGGAGAACAGCGCGACGCCGAGCAGCATCAGCGGCGCCCCGCAGAAGAGGAAGTACGGGCGGAAGCGTCCCCAGCGGGTGGTGGTGAGGTCGACGACCCGGCCCGCGACGAGGTCGGTGACCGCCTGCCACACCCGGACCACCAGCAGGATCGCGCCCGCGACCGCGGCGCTGAGGCCGACGACGTCGGTGTAGTACAGCAGCAGGAACAACGACGCCATCATGAACGTCAGGTTGTTCGCCGCGTCCCCGCCGGCGTAGCCGAGGTAGTCGCGGACGGTCAGGTCGCGCGGACGGCTCGGCGCCTCGGTGCTCACATCCACCCCCGGAGGATCCGCCGGGCGCGCACCGAGCGCCGCGTGCGCGCCAGTGGCACCCTAACCGGGCGGCCGCCGGGCCGCTGCCGGAGGGGCGTGGCCGCCGCACCGCTGCCGAGGGCCGCGGCCTGGCGGCCGTGGCCCGAGCCAGTCAGCCGATGATGACGATCCCCGGCGCCGCACCGGCGATGGCGTCGTGCAGCCCGGCCGGCAGTCCCGCCCGCTCCACCGGCAGCCAGGCGGCGTCGTCGCCGTCGTCGCGCACCCACACCTGCCCGTCGGCGCCGACCACCCGGGCGCCGGTGGCGCTCGCGGTCGCGACCGCCCACTGCGCCACCGCCCAGGCGCGCCGCTGCGGCTCCGGGTCCAGTCCGGCCGGCAGCGAGGCGGCGTCCACCTGCAGCACCCCGGGCGGGACCACCGCGGCGCCGATCTGGACGAAGTCGCGGTCCAGGCGCTGCTGGATGACGGCGAGCCGGGCCGGCGGGGTGGCGCCGGCGATGGGTCCGGCGCTCGATGCCGCGGCGGCCCCCGCGGGGACCGCGCCGGACGCCGCGCCGCCGGACGCCCCGCCGCCGGCCGCGGAGGCGTCGTCGGACACCGGGTCCAGGTGGCAGGTCAGCGCGCCGGTGGAGTAGCCCGACAGCGCCGAGGCGAAGGCGCGGCCGCGGCTCTCGTGCTGGGCGTAGGCGTTGGGGAAGGCCGAGCGCTGCACGCGCTGGGCGGCGTCGGTGATCTCCTGGCCCTCCCAGCCCTGGACGGTGACGAGCACGTCGTAGAAGGCGTTGGTGGAGTACACCGGGTCCATGATCTGGGCGACCGTGCCCCACCCCTGCGAGGGGCGCTGCTGGAACAGGCCGACGGAGTCGCGGTCGCCGTAGTCGATGTTGCGCATCTTCGACTCCTGCAGCGCGGTGGCGATCGCGATGGTCACCGCCCGCGCCGGCAGCTCGCGGTGGGCCGCCACGGCGGCGAACAGCGCGGCGTTGTCCGCCTGGTCGGCGTCCAGGCGCACGCTGCCGGCGTCGGGAAGGGCCACCAGGCAGGTGCCCGACGCCGAGCGGGGGACCAGGGCGTTGAGGGCGAGCACCACGCCGGTGATCGCCACCGCCAGCGCGGCGAGGACGAGCACGGCGCCGCCGGCGCAGCCGCGGGCGCGCCGGGAGGTGCGCACGCGGCCGCGCGCCGCGCCCCCGGGCCTGCCTCTAGGCATGCAGGGCGGCGTTGAGCTCCACCCCGGTGCCCTGGCGCGGGATGGCCTCGACGGCCCCGGAGAGGGAGTTGCGGCGGAAGAGCAGGTTGTCCTGCCCGGACAGGTCGCGGGCGGCGACCACGGGCGGCTCGGCGAGCTGGCCCTGGTCCGGGCGGGTGCCGCCGCCGGTGAGCACGGAGACCTTGGTGCCCGCGGTGAGGTAGAGCCCGGCCTCGACGACGCAGTCGGCGCCGAGGGAGATGCCCACCCCGGCGTTGGCGCCGAGCAGGGACCGCTCGCCGACGGAGATGACCTGCTTCCCGCCGCCGGACAGGGTGCCCATGATCGACGCGCCGCCGCCGATGTCGGCGCCGTCGCCGACGACGACGCCCTGGGAGATGCGGCCCTCGACCATGGACCGGCCCAGCGTGCCGGCGTTGAAGTTCACGAAGCCCTCGTGCATCACGGTCGTGCCCGGGGCGAGGTGGGCGCCCAGGCGCACCCGGTCGCCGTCGGCGATGCGCACGCCGGCGGGGAGGACGTAGTCGACCATGCGGGGGAACTTGTCCACGCCGTAGACGGTCACGCCGCCGCGGGCGCGCAGCCGGGCGCGGGTGGCCTCGAAGCCGTCGACGGCGCACGGCCCCTGGGAGGTCCACACGACGTTCGGCAGCACCCCGAAGATGCCGTCGAGGCTGAGGGTGTTCGGGCGGACCAGGGTGTGCGAGAGCAGGTGCAGGCGCAGGTAGGCGTCGGCCACGGTGGCGGGGGCGGCGTCGAGGTCGATCTCGGTGCGCACCACCTCGGTGCGCACGGACCGGGCCTCGTCCGCGCGCACGGCGGCGGCCAGCTCCGCGGGCGCCGCCGCGTCCTGCGGGGCGGTGCCGAGCGCGGGGGTGGGGTACCACACGTCGAGGGTGTCGCCGGAGTCGGTGATGGTGGCCAGTCCAAAGGCCCAGGCAGTGCGCTCGGTCATGGCCCCCAGGTTACGTGGGACCACGGACGTGCCCGCGGGGCGTCTCGTCGCTGTGAGCGGGCTCGCGGTATGCCAGTGCCCGTCCGCGCGGCGCGACAGGTCAGTTCCGCACGACCCGTGGCCCGAGCGTCCGGGCGCCCAGCTCTCGCACCCGCGCGCCCAGCTCACGGTCGGCGGTGGTCACGGCCACGTCCGTGGCGGGGTCGGCGTGGGCGTGCTGGGCCTCGGCCACCGCGGCGACGACGGCGTCGTCCCCGCTGCCCTCGGCCGTCACGACCCGCACGCCGTCGACCGCCGCGACGCCGCGCGCCGCGCCCTCGGTGACGAGGACGACCTCCGGGTACCACCGGTCACCGGGCAGCTCGACGGCGTAGGCGTCCAGCCCGTGGTGGGCGAGGCCGGCGAGGTGGTCGCGCAGGCGGACGGTGGCGCCGCGTCGGTCCGCCCACCAGCCGTCGGGGCGGGAGCCGACGACGTTGGCGGCGTCGACGACCAGCACCAGGCGGCGCAGCATGGTCCGCAGCTCGGGCAGGGCGTCGGCGAACGCGGGCAGCAGCGGGTGGTCCTCGAGGGCGGCGAGGTCCACCCAGCGCATCTCGAGGCTCTCCGGGTCGCCGACCCGCGGCTCGAACGGGCCGGTCGCCTCCGCGAGCACGGTCGTGTACGCCCAGTCGGGGTGAAGCAGGGCGCGGGTGGCGCGCACGCGCAGCAGCCCGGGGTCGACCCCGGCCTCCTCGCCGGCCTCGCGCACCGCGCCGTGCAGCGCCGTCTCGCCGTCGCGGATCGCCCCACCGGGCAGGCCCCAGGTGCCGCCGTGGTGCGACCACAGCGCGCGGTGCTGGAGCACGAGCTGGGGGCCGCTGGACCCGGCGCGCCACAGCAGCAGCCCGGCGGCCCCGTTGAGGCCCCAGTGCTGGTACCCGCAGGCGCACTCCACCCAGCCGTCGCCGGGCTGGCGGTGCACCCGGGAATCGGGCGGGCGGTGGATGGTCACCGGCACAGCCTCGCACAGCCCGCGGAGCAGGCGGCCTGGACGGATCGGGAAGCGGGCGGCGTCCGGACGGATCGCGCAGCGGGCGGCGTCCGGACGGATCGCGCAGCGGGCGGCGTCCGGACGGATCGGGAGGCGGGCCGGTCCGGACGGGTCGTGAGGCTGGTCGCATCTGCACGGATCGTGGAGCAGGTGGCATCCGACCGGGTCGCCAGGCCGGCGGCATGCGGATGCGCCTGCGACCAGCGGCCATGCGCCGATGGGTCTCCATGGCGGTTCGTGGGTTCGTCGCGACCGGACCCATAGGTGCGCGGCGCTTCCGTCAGGGACTTTAGGGAAAAGAGTCCGGTATGGGTAAAGTCGTGGGCCGTTGAGCGGGCCCAGGGCAGGACGACGCGCCCAAGGCCCGCCGCGCCCAGCCCGCGGGCCTGCCGCGCACCCTGCGCGGGCCCTGGAGCGGCGCGACCACCGAGCGCGAGGTCGCCGCGCCCTGCGCGACACCCAGCGCACCAGACCGAGAACACGCACGCAACCGAGAGCACACGGAACCAAGGACGATGACCCAGACCAGACCTCCCGTCCCAGAACGGGCCGCGCCCTCCACAGACGCCGAGACGGGGCCGCCCACCGCGCGGGCGGTGCCGCCGGAACCCGTCACGGGTGCGGCACCGGCGGGCCCGGGGATGACGGCGCAGCCCCCGCGAGCCCTGCACACCCCGCCGCCCGTGGGCGCGACGACGGCCCCGCAGCCGCCGCGCCCCGCGCACGACCCGCCGTCGGCCCGCCCGGCAACGGCCCGGAAGACGGCGCCGCGGCCCCCACGCCCGGAGGGCCCGCCGCAGACCCCCGCGGAGACGGCAACGGAGCCGCCGACGACGAACATGCGCGTGTTCGTCCCCTCCGCCATCGGCATCCTCGCCATCGCCCTGTGGGCGATTCTCGCCCCGGACCACGCCGCCACGGTCATCGGCGCGATGGTGGCCTGGGTGTCCAAGAACCTCGGCTGGTACTACATCCTCACCGCCACGGTGGTGGTGATCTTCGTCGTCTTCGTCGCGGCCTCGCGCGTGGGACGCACGAAGCTGGGTCCGGACCACTCCAAGCCCCAGTACTCGATGTTCTCCTGGACCGCGATGCTCTTCGCGGCGGGCATCGGCATCGACCTGATGTTCTTCTCCGTGGCCGAGCCCGTGACCCAGTACTACGGGCCGCCGGCCGGCGCGGGGGAAACCCTCGAATCGGCCCGGCAGGCCGTGGTCTGGACCCTGTTCCACTACGGCATCACCGGCTGGGCGATGTACGCCCTCATGGGCATGGCGTTCGGCTACTTCGCCTACCGCTTCAACATGCCGCTGAGCATCCGCTCCGCGCTGTACCCGATCATCGGCCGGCGCGTGCACGGCGCCGCCGGGGACGCCGTCGACACCGCCGCCATGCTCGGCACCATCTTCGGCATCGCCACGTCGCTGGGCATCGGCGTCGTGCAGCTTAACTTCGGCCTGAAGATCCTCTTCGGCGTCGAGGAGGGGCTCGCCGCCCAGATCGCCCTCATCGTGCTGGCCGTCCTCATGGCCACCGCGTCCGCCGTGGCCGGCATCGACAAGGGCATCCGGCGGCTGTCCGAGCTCAACGTCGTCCTCGCCGTCGGCCTCATGCTGTACATCACCGTCACCGGCAAGACCGCGTTCCTGCTGGACGCGCTGGTGCTGAACATCGGCGACTACCTCGCCGGCTTCGCCGACATGACGCTGAACACGTTCGCCTTCGACCGCCCGGACGAGTGGATGAACGGCTGGACGCTGTTCTTCTGGGCCTGGTGGATCGCCTGGGCGCCCTTCGTGGGGCTGTTCCTCGCCCGGATCTCCCGCGGGCGCACCATCCGCCAGTTCGTCGTCGCCACGCTGACCGTGCCCTTCCTGTTCATCCTGGTCTGGCTCTCGATCTTCGGGAACAGCGCCCTCGACGTGGTGCTGGGCGGCAACGACGCCTTCGGGCAGGTGGCGATGAACCAGCCCGAGCGGGCCTTCTACTCCCTGCTCGAGCAGTACCCCGGCGCCCCGCTGCTCATCGCCGTGGCCACCTTCACCGGCCTGCTCTTCTATGTCACCAGCGCCGACTCCGGCTCGCTCGTGATGTCGACCTTCACCTCCCGGATCAAGGACCCGGGCAAGGACGGGCCGAACTGGCTGCGGATCTTCTGGTCCCTCGCCACCGGTGCGCTCACGCTCGGGATGCTCATGGTCGGCGGCGTGGCGACGCTGCAGTCGGCGACGATCATCATGGGCCTGCCGTTCTCCGTGGTGATCTACCTGGTCATGGCGGGCCTCTACAAGTCGTTGCGGATCGAGGCGGCGCTGGCCGCGAGCCTGCGCACCTCCCTGCCCGGCGCGCTCTCCGGGCGGGCCGTCGCCGGTCCGCAGCGCAGCTGGCGCCAGCGCGTGGCCCGGTCGATGGCCTACCCGAGTTCGGCGCAGGCCCAGCGCTACATCACGCAGGTCGCGCTGCCCGCGGTGCAGGAGGTCGCGGCCGAGCTGAGGGCCCAGGGCGCCGTCGTCGAGCTGACCGACGGCGCGGTCGAGGGGGCGGGCTGCAGCCAGCTCACCCTCACCGTGGTCCTGGCCGACGACCCCGACTTCCGCTACCAGATCTACCCCGTCGAGCACGTCACGCCGACCTACGCCCCGCGCGCCCAGGGCCGGAACGAGACGTACTACCGGCTCGAGGTCTTCTCGATGACCGGCAGCCACGGCTACGACCTCATGGGGTACACGAAGGACCAGGTCATCACCGACGTCCTGGACCAGTACGAGCGACACCTCGAGTTTCTCCACCTCCAGCGCGACTTCACCGGGTCGGCCATGGCCGACGAGGCCGACGCGCCGGAGGACTGGAACGCCGACTTCGCGATGGAGGAGAGCAAGAACTGATGACGAACACCCTGTTCATCGACGGCCGGTGGGTCCCCGCCCGCAGCGGCGAGACCCGCGAGATCCGCAACCCCGCCGACGGCGAGCTCGTCGGGATCGTGGCCGAGGCCGGCGCCGAGGACGCCGAGGCGGCGATCGCCGCCGCCCGGGCCGCCTTCGACGGCGGCGCCTGGCGCGACGTCCCGGCCCCCGAGCGCGGCGACTTCCTGCTCAAGGTCGCCGACCGGCTGCGCGAGCGCAAGGCCGAGTTCGCCCGCGCCGAGTCCCTCGACACCGGCAAGCGGCTGGTCGAGAGCGAGATCGACATGGACGACATCGCGGCCTGCTTCGCCTACTTCGGCAAGCTCGCCGGGCTGGAGGCCGGCCGGCTGGTCGACGCCGGCAACACCGACGTCGTCTCCCGGATCGTCTACGAGCCGGTCGGCGTCTGCGGGCTCATCACCCCGTGGAACTACCCGCTGCTGCAGGCGGCGTGGAAGATCGCGCCCGCGCTGGCCGCCGGCAACGCCTTCGTCCTCAAGCCCTCCGAGCTCACCCCGCACACCGCGATCCTCATGATGCAGGTGCTCGAGGAGCTCGGCCTGCCCGCCGGCGTCGCCAACCTCGTGCTGGGCGCCGGCGCCACCGCCGGCGCGCCGCTGTCGTCCCACCCCGACGTCGACATGGTCTCCTTCACCGGCGGCCTGGAGACCGGCAAGGTGATCGCCGCCGCTGCGGCGGGCACCGTGAAGAAGGTGGCGCTGGAGCTGGGCGGGAAGAACCCCAACGTCATCTTCGCCGACGCCGACTTCGACGCCGCCGTGGACAACGCCCTCAACGGCGCCTTCGTCCACTCCGGGCAGGTCTGCTCCGCCGGCGCCCGGATCATCGTCCAGGACACCATCGCCGAGCGGTTCGTCGACGAGCTCGTGCGCCGGGCCCAGGGCATCCGCCTCGGCGGGCCCTTCGACGAGGCCGCCGAGACCGGCCCGCTCATCTCCGCCGCCCACCGCGACAAGGTCACCGCCTACGTCGAGCGCGGCGTCGCCGAGGGCGCCCGGGTGCGCTGCGGCGGCGCCTGGGGCGAGGGCGAGCTCGCCAAGGGCTACTACTACCTGCCCACCGTGATCGACGACGTCCGCCGGGGCATGTCCGTGGTGCGCGACGAGGCCTTCGGCCCGGTGGTGACGGTGGAGACCTTCGCCGACGAGGACGAGGCGGTGGCCACCGCCAACGACACGCACTACGGGCTGGCCGGCGCGGTGTGGACCCAGGACGCCGGCCGCGCCCAGCGGGTCGCCGGGCGCCTGCGCCACGGGACGGTGTGGATCAACGACTTCCACCCGTACCTCCCCCAGGCCGAGTGGGGCGGGTTCGGCCAGTCCGGGGTGGGCCGCGAGCTCGGTCCCACCGGCCTGGCGGAGTACCAGGAGGCCAAGCACATCTACCAGAACACCCGGCCGCAGGTCACCGGCTGGTTCGAGGACCGCAAGTGAAGGAGCACAGCAGCGTGAACGAGAGCACCTACGACTACGTGGTGGTCGGCGGCGGGTCCGCCGGCGCCGTCGTCGCGGCCCGGCTGAGCGAGGACCCCGACGTCCAGGTCGCCCTCCTCGAGGCCGGCCCGACCGACGTGGGCCTCGACGTCGTCCTCCAGCTCGACCGGTGGATGGAGCTGCTCGAGTCCGGCTACGACTGGGACTACCCGATCGAGCCGCAGGCCAGCGGCAACTCCTTCATGCGGCACGCCCGCGCCAAGGTGCTGGGCGGGTGCTCCTCGCACAACTCGTGCATCGCCTTCTGGGCGCCGCGCGAGGACCTGGACGAGTGGGAGGCCACGCACGGGGCCACCGGGTGGGGCGCGGAGCACACCTTCCCGCTGTACACCAAGCTCGAGACGAACGAGGACGACGGCCCCCTGCACGGCAAGGACGGCCCGGTGCACCTGATGAACGTCCCGCCCGCGGATGCCTGCGGCGTGGCGCTGCTGGACGCCTGCGAGCAGGCGGGCATCCCGCGGGCACGGTTCAACACCGGCGAGACCGTGGTCAACGGCGCGAACTTCTTCCAGATCAACCGCCGCGCCGACGGCACCCGGTCCTCCTCCTCGGTGTCCTACCTCCACCCGGTCCTGGACCGGGAGAACCTCCACGTCCTCACCGGCTCCTGGGCCAAGAAGCTCGTGCTGGACGCGGACAACCGCTGCACCGGCGTGGAGGTCACCGACAACGCCTTCGGGCGCAGCAAGGTCGTCTCCGCCCGGCGCGAGGTCATCGTCTCCACCGGCGCCATCGACACCCCCAAGCTGCTCATGCTCTCCGGCATCGGCCCGGCCGAGCACCTGCGCGAGGTGGGCATCGACGTCGTCGTGGACGCGCCCGGCGTCGGCGCGAACCTGCAGGACCACCCCGAGGGCGTCATCCAGTGGGAGGCCAAGCGGCCCATGCCGACCACCTCCACCCAGTGGTGGGAGATCGGCATCTTCACCACCACCGAGGACGGCCTGGACCGGCCGGACCTGATGATGCACTACGGGTCCGTGCCGTTCGACATGCACACCCTGCGCCAGGGCTACCCGACGACGGAGAACGGCTTCTGCCTGACCCCCAACGTCACCCACGCCCGCTCCCGCGGCACGGTGCGGCTGCGCAGCAAGGACTTCCGCGACAAGCCGATGGTCGACCCGCGCTACTTCACCGACCCGCACGACATGCGCGTGATGATCGCCGGCATCCGCAAGGCCCGCGAGATCGTCGCGCAGCCCGCGATGGCGGAGTGGGCGGGGGAGGAGCTCTACCCCGGCGCGGACGTGCAGACCGACGAGCAGCTCGCGGACTACGTCCGCCGCACCCACAACACCGTCTACCACCCGGTCGGGACGGTGCGCATGGGCGCCCCAGCGGACCCGATGTCCCCGCTCGACCCCGAGCTGCGGGTCAAGGGCGTCACCGGCCTGCGCGTCGCCGACGCCTCGATCATGCCCGAGCACACCACGGTCAACCCCAACATCACCGTGATGATGATCGGCGAGAAGTGCGCCGAGATGGTCAAGGCCGCCCGGGCCTCCGCGCCGGTCGAGGTCGCCGCGACCGCCTGATCGCCGGCCGCGCTGACCGCCGCCGGCGGGCTGCCGCCGGCGGGCTGCCGCCGGCGGCGGTCGCTCGCCGATTCCCGCACGTGAAACCGCCCGGGCGCCCCCAGTGGGGCGCCCGGGCAGTTCGTCGTTGCCGGCGTGCCGGGCGGTCGGCACGCGCCGTCAGTTCGCGGAGACGTCGTCCAGCGGGTCGATCTGGCAGATGACGGCGCCCGTGGCGACGTTCTGCCCGACGGCGGCCGCCATGCCGTGCACGCGCCCGGCGCGGTGCGCCACCAGCGGCTGCTCCATCTTCATCGCCTCGAGGACGACGACGAGGTCGCCCTCGGCGACCAGCTCGCCGTCGGCCACCGCGACCTTGACGATCGTGCCCTGCATGGGCGAGGTCAGCGCGGCGCCGTTGGCGCCGTTGGCGGCGGCCCCACCGGACCGGGCCGCCCGACGCGCCGGCCGGCGGGCGGCGCCGCGCGGCCCGGCGGAGATCCCCAGGCCGGCGGGGATGACCACCTCGAGCCGCTTGCCGCCCACCTCGACGACGACGCGCTCGGTGGCCTCCGCCGCGCCCTCGTCCTCGGCCGGGGCGGGCGTCGCCGGGGCGGCCCTGGGCAGCTCGCGCAGCTTCTCCGCGTAGTCGGTCTCGATCCAGGTGGTGTGGACCCGGAAGTCCTCGGCCCGCTCGGCGGTGAAGTCCGGCTCGGTCAGCACGCTGCGGTGGAACGGCAGCACGGTGGGCAGGCCGACGATCTCGGTCTCGCGCAGCGCCCGGCGCGCGCGCTCGAGCGCCTCGGCGCGGGTGGCGCCGGTGACGATCAGCTTGGCGAGCAGGGAGTCGAAGGCGCCGGAGACGGCGTCGCCGGCGACCACCCCGGCGTCCACCCGCACGCCCGGCCCGGCGGGCCAGGTGAGGGAGGCGATGGTCCCGGGGGCGGGCATGAAGTTGGACGCCGGGTCCTCGCCGTTGATGCGCAGCTCGATGGAGTGCCCGCGGGTGGCGACCTCGGTGTAGCCGAGCTCCTCGCCGGCGGCCACGCGCAGCTGCTCGCGCACGAGGTCCAGCCCGGCGACCTCCTCGCTGACCGGGTGCTCGACCTGCAGGCGGGTGTTGACCTCGAGGAAGGAGATGGTGCCGTCCTGGCCCACGAGGAACTCGCAGGTGCCGGCGCCGACGTAGCCGGCCTCGCGCAGGATGGCCTGCGAGGCGCGCACGAGGGTGGCCTCCTGCTCGGCGCTGAGGAACGGCGCGGGCGCCTCCTCGACGAGCTTCTGGTGGCGCCGCTGCAGCGAGCAGTCCCGGGTGGAGACGACGACGACGGTGCCGGCCGCGTCGGCCAGGCACTGGGTCTCCACGTGGCGCGGGCGGTCGAGGAAGCGCTCGACGAAGCACTCGCCGCGGCCGAACGCGGCCAGCGCCTCGCGCACGGCCGACTCGTACAGCTGGGGGATCTCCTCGCGGGTGCGGGCGACCTTGAGGCCGCGCCCGCCGCCGCCGAACGCGGCCTTGATGGCCACCGGGAGGCCGTGGGCGTCGGCGAAGGCGAGCACCTCCTCGGCCCCGGCGACCGGGTCGGCGGTGCCGGGCACCAGCGGCGCGCCGACCCTCTGGGCGATGTGCCGGGCGGTGACCTTGTCGCCCAGGGCGGCGATGGCGGCCGGCGGCGGACCGATCCACACGAGCCCGGCGTCGAGCACGGCCTGGGCGAACTCGGCGTTCTCGGACAGGAAGCCGTAGCCGGGGTGCACCGCGTCGGCGCCGGAGCGGCGGGCGACGTCGAGCAGCTTGCCGGCGTCGAGGTAGGTCTCGGCGGCCCGCTGGCCGTGCAGGGCGTACGCCTCGTCGCTGAGCTTGACGTGCAGGGCGTTGCGGTCGGAGTCGGCGTAGACGGCGACCGTGGCGATCCCCGCGTCGGCGCATGCCCGAGCCACCCGGACGGCGATCTCGCCGCGGTTGGCGATGAGCACCTTCGTGAGCCTGCGCGGGCTCGGCTGGCTCGAGGTGCTCGTCATGGACAACTCCTGTTCTGGCCCGGGATCCGGGCGCCGGTGATGATCGATCGGGGGCGGCTGGGGGCCGCGTGGGCACCGGTGGCAGCGGGGTGAGGAGCACCCCGGTGGGACCGTGCCCGGGCTACGTTAGCCGGGGGCGGCGCGGCCCTCCTATTTCGGCATGGCCGCGGCCGCCAAGATTGTCCATGTGACCAAGCCACGGCGGCGGTGGTTGTCGCGTGTCTACAAGTTGTGCGGGCCGCGCCGCGGCCCCGCCCGGGTGTCTTGGTAGCAGGTGCACAAAAGCCGGCGACGGCGGCAGGATGGCGAGCGTGCCCGACGACCTGCGTCCCCATCCCGTCACCGGCGAGCTCTTCGCCTCCCCGGTGCCCCCGGGCACCGGCTGGCCGGGCGACCCGGCGGACCCCGCCACCCCGGTGGCCCGCTCCGCCGCCGAGGTCGGGCGCCTCGCCCGCGGGGCGGACGACGTGGCCGAGCTCGACGCGCGGGTGTCCGTCTGCCGCGCCTGCCCGCGCCTGGTGGCCTGGCGCGAGGCCGTCGCCACGACCGGGCGGCGGGCCGCCTTCGCCGACCAGCCGTACTGGGGCCGCCCCGGCCCGGGTTTCGGCGACCCCCGGCCCCGGGTGCTCGTCGTCGGGCTGGCGCCGGCGGCCAACGGGACGAACCGCACCGGCCGGATGTTCACCGGCGACCGCAGCGGTGACTGGATCTACGCCGCCCTCTACCGCGCCGGCTACGCCAGCCAGCCGACCAGCACCTCCGCCGCCGACGGGCTCGAGCTGCGCGGCGCGCGGATCGTGGCCGCGGTGCGCTGCGCGCCGCCGGGCAACAAGCCCACCCCCGAAGAGCGCGCCACGTGCGGGCAGTGGCTGGACCGCGACCTCGAGCTGGTCGCCCCCGGGCTCCGCTCGATGCTCGCCCTGGGCGCGATCGGCTGGGACGCCGCCCTGGCCAGCGCCCGGCGGCTGGGCTGGGCGGTGCCCCGGCCCAGGCCGCGGTTCGGCCACGGCGCCGAGGCCGTGCTCGTCACCCCCGCCGGGCACGAGGTCCGGCTGCTCGGCAGCTACCACGTCAGCCAGCAGAACACCTTTACCGGAAAGTTGACTGAGAAGATGCTCGACGAGGTGCTCGCCCGGCTGTGACGGGCGCCGCCGAGCCGAGCGACCAACCTGTCAGTCTGGCTGTGACCAACCTGCCAGTGAGGCTGCGACCAAGCTGTCAGTCGCTGTGACCAACCTGACAGGGTGGCTGCGGCGCCGGGGAGGCCGCGCCTACAGCAGCTCGGCCCGCAGCTGGTCGGCGGGCTTGGGCGACAGCAGCCCGGGCGGGACGTCGAACACCGTCTTGGCGCCGACCTGCCCGGCGGCGTGGAGGCGGGCGGCGGCCCGGGCGTACGCGACCAGCACGCTGGCGGTGAACTCGGGGTTGCTGCCGAGCTCGAGGCGGTACTCCACCACCTGGGAGCTGCCCGCCCCGGTGCTGCCGCTGCGGATGACGAACCCGCCGTGCGGCATCGCGGCGTGGTCGCGAGCCAGCTCCTCGGCGCTGATGAAGCTCACGGTGGTGTCGTAGTCGGCGAAGTAGTCGGGCATCGTGACGATGGCCCGCTCCACCGCGGCAGCGTCCGCCCCCTCCTCGAGGACGACGTAGCACTCGCGCCGGTGCTTCTGCCGGGTGGTCAGCTCCGGACGCCGGCCGCTGCGCACCGCGTCGATCGCCTCCTCCGACGGCACGGTGTACTGCACGCCCCCGGCCACGCCGGCCACGCGCCGCACGGCGTCGGAGTGGCCCTGGCTCAGGCCCTTGCCCCAGAAGGTGTACGTCTCCCCGTCGGGCAGCAGGGCCTCGCCCAGGAGCCGGTTGAGGGAGAACATGCCCGGGTCCCAGCCGACCGAGATGATCGCGGTGTGGCCGCCCGCGCGGGCGGCGTCGTCGACCGCGCCGTAGTACGCGGGGATCTTCGCGTGGGTGTCGAAGCTGTCCACGGTCGTGAAGTGGGCGGCCAGGGCCGGGCCGTGCTCGGGCAGGTCCTCCTTCGACCCGCCGCACAGGACGAGGACGTCGATGTCCTCGCGGTGCTCGAGCAGCTGGTCCCAGGGCAGCACCGGCACGTCGGCCCGCGGCGGGGTGACCTGGGCGGGGTCGCGGCGGGTGAAGATGCCCACCAGCTCCATGTCGGCGCACCGGTCGACGGCGGCCACGACCCCGCGCCCGAGGTTCCCGTACCCGGCGATCCCGATCCTCAGCCGTGCTGCCATGTGTGTCACGTCTCCGTTCCCTGGGTCGCCGATGCGTCGGACCGGCGGCTCGTCGACGGCGTGGCTCCCGCGGCACCGGCCGCGGGGCTCGCGCGCCCTGTGCCAGCGACGGTAACCGCGGGCGGCGGCGCCGGGCGATTCCGTCCGCGGCGAGACCGCGCCCGCGTGGCTTCGACCTCACGGGCAGGCGGCGGCCACGCCCGACCCTCCCGGCCTCACCCGGGCTTCGGCCTATCGGGCCGGCGGCGCGTCCGCGGACCGGGCCCACAGGTCGGTGATGGCCACGCCGACGTCCCGCAGCAGGTCGCGCAGCAGGGGCAGGCTGAGCCCCACCACCCCGTGGTAGTCGCCCTCGATCGCGGTGACGAACGGGCCGCCGAGGCCGTCGACGGTGAACGCGCCGGCCACCGCGAGCGGCTCCCCGGTGGCGACGTAGGCGGCGATCTCGGCGTCGGTGAGCTCGGCGAAGCGCACCACGGTGGAGGACGTCGCCCCCACCTCGGTCGGCCCGGCGATGAGCCAGTGGCCGGTGTGCAGCACCCCGCTGCGCCCGCGCATGCGCTGCCAGCGGGCGACGGCGTCCGCGGCGTCGGCCGGCTTGCCCAGCACCGCGCCGTCGAGCTCGAGCATGGAGTCGCACCCGAGCACGAGGTCGGCGGCCCGGGAGCGGCCGTGGACGTCGCGCGCCTTGGCCCGGGCCAGCAGGAGCACCTGCTCGGCGGCCGGGACCGGTCGGGTACCCGCGCGGGCGGCCGCGTCCGCGGCGTCGGCCAGCAGGGCGTCCTCGTCGACGCCCGAGACCTCCACCAGCGGGTCGATGCCCGCCGCGCGCAGGGTGCTCAGTCGGGCGGGGGAGGCGGAGGCGAGGAGGAGTGAGGTCACGCCGGCCAGGGTAGGGGACGCGCCCGGGGGTGATCATCACCTGAAAATTCGTCCGCCGTGATCGCTTCGTGACCGGGGTGTGACACCGGTGTGACATGGGGCGACCTGCGCAGAAATCAAAGAGCCACTTTCCCGATATCTCTGTCGCTGAGGCTGGCGCGCCGGGGTGGCGCCTCGCCCCCTGGAAGGACGACACCTGTCGGGTTAGCCTGTGGTGCGAGTCACCGTCGGCCCCGGCCTCATCGTGGATCGCCGGGGCCGTCGGGGGCTCGCCGTGAAGCGGCTAGGGGGGTTCATGACGTACGCGGTCGGCATCGACATCGGCACCAGCTTTGTCGCAGCCGCCATCACCCGGCTCGTCGGTGCCCGCCACCAGGCGCCGCAGCCGCTGCACCTGGGTACGCGCTCCGCCGCCGCGCCGTCGGTGATCTACCTCGGCGAGGACGGCCTGGTCCTGGTCGGCGAGACCGCCGAGCGCCGGGCCCTCGCGGAGCCGCACCGTGTCGTGCGCGAGTTCAAGCGCCGGGTGGGCGATCCCGTCCCGGTGGTCGCCGGCGACCTGCTGGTCGCGCCCCAGGACGTCTTCGCCACCCTCGCCCGCTGGGTCGTGGACCGCGCGGCGGAGCAGGAGGGGGAGGGGCCCGAGCGGGTCGTCGTCGCCCACCCGGCCGGGTGGGGCGGGTACAAGATCGGCCTGGTCCGCGAGGCGCTCGCGGGCGTCGGACTCGGCGACGCCGCCCTCATCAGCGAGCCGGAGGCCGCCGCGCTGCACTACGCCGCCTCCGAGCGGGTCGACGTCGGCAGCACGATCGCGGTCTACGACCTCGGCGGCGGGACGTTCGACGTCGCCGTCCTGCGCAAGGTCGCCGCGGACACCTTCGACGTCCTCGGCACGCCGGAGGGCCTCGAACGACTCGGCGGGGCCGACTTCGACGAGGCCGTCTTCCGCCACGTCACCACCAGCCTCGGCGGCGACCTCGCCGGGCCGGACACCACCGACGCGGACGTCCTGCTGGCCTTCTCGCGGTTGCGCCGGGAGTGCACCGAGGCCAAGGAGGCGCTCTCGGGGGACTCCGAGACCACCGTCCCGGTCCTGCTGCCCGGGGTGCACACCCAGGTCCGGCTCGTCCGCGCCGAGTTCGAAGAGCTCATCGAGAGCCACGTGCGCGAGACCGTCGCGACCCTGCGGCACGCCCTGGACCTCGCCGAGGTCGCGCCCGACGAGCTCTCCGCCGTGTTGCTCGTCGGTGGCTCCTCCCGCGTGCCGCTCGTCGCCGAGCTCGTCTCGGCCGAGCTGGGACGGCCCGTCGCCGTCGACGCCGACCCCAAGGCCAGCATCTGCCTCGGGGCCGCCCTGGCCGCGGCCGTCCCCGGTGCGGCGGAGGGCACCACCGTGGTCGTCGACGACGGCGCCCCGGTGTCCGATGGCGCCGCGGTGCCCGACGATGAGCCGGCCATGGTCGCCGGCGCCCCGCGCGCCGCCCGGACCGCCGCCGACGCCGCCGTCGCCCCCCGGCCCCCCGCCCCGGTGGCCGCGGTCGCCGGCGGCCCGTGGCGGGTCGGCACCCGGCGCGGCGTGAAGGTGGCCGCCGCGCTCGCGGGCGTGGTCGGCATCACGATGCTCACCGCCGTCGCGGGGCAGACCCCGCAGGTCGTGAACCACCTGCTCGCCCCGGCGTTGACCGAGGCCCAGGCGGGCACGCCTACGGGAGGCGGCACCGACGGGGGGTCCGCGGTCGGCACCCGGGAGGGGACGACGCCCGGGGACGGGACGGCCAGCCAGACCTCCGCCGAGCCCCGGTCGTCGGCGCGGCGCACGACGCCCGGCGCCACCCCGGAGGCGACGCCCACGCCGACCACCGGGGCGCCGTCGTCGACGGCGGCGCAGCCAAGCATCGGGACCCCCGCCGCGGGCCCCTCGACGTCCCGCCCGAGCGGGACGGGCACGCCCACCGCCCCGGAGACGCGCGCACCGTCGCCGTCCGGCAGCCCGACCCCGGTGACCCCGTCGCCCTCGCCGACCCCGTCCCCGTCTCCGGCCACCGAGCCGCCCACCGGTGGTGCCATCGGGCAGGAGGACCCCTCGACCTCACCGGCTCCCAGCGACCCGGCGAGCCCGGCGGGGAGCCCGACGGTCGTGCCGGGGGAGGCCCAGCTCGTCGAGAACCCGGCCGGCGCTCCCGGCACCGGAGGGACGGGAGGGTGAGCGTGGACGCCCGCACGACGACCCCCGTCCCGGTGCGCAGCCTGCGCGGTCCCGGGGCCGTCCTGCTCGACGAGGTCGCCGCCGACCCGCAGCGCCGCCTGCTTGTGGGGGTCACCGGGCCGGCCGGCACCGGCAAGTCGGTCCTGCTCGGCGAGCTCGCCGGCGTCTACCGGGCGGCCGGCTTCGAGACCCGGCAGGCCCCCGCGCCCGACGTGCCCGGCGGCGACGCGGCGTACACCGCCGTCCTCGTCGACGACGCCCACGACCTCGACGACGTCACCGTGGGGCGGCTGCGCGAGCTGGCCGAGAAGGGGGAGAGCCACCTCGTCGTCGCCCACCGGCCCTGGCCCCGCAGCCGGGCCCTGCGGGCCCTGCTCGCCACCCTCGACCTGCACCGCCCGCCCGTCGCGCTCGGCCCGATGGGCCGCGAGGACGTCGCCATCGTCGCGGCCCACCGGCGCGGGCAGCCGGTCCCCGGCACGGTCGTGGACGCGCTGACCCGCCTGACCGCCGGCATGCCGTGGCTCGTCCATCGCGTCGTGGCCACCTGGCCCCGCGACGGCGTCCAGGTGGCGCCGGCCGGGGTGCTCGCCCAGCTCGGCCGGGAGCTCGAGCACCTCGACGACCGGCTGCGGAAGCTGCTGCTCGACCTCGCCGTCGGCTTCGACCTCGCCGGCGACACCCCGCCCCCGGCCCTCGAGCAAGATCCGGACGGCGTGGAGGACCTCGTCGCCCACGGCGAGGCCGCCGGGCTCCTCACCGCCAGCGGGGCGATCGTCCCGCTCGTGGGCGAGGCGCTGGTCGTGGCGACGCCCGCGCACCGGGTCCGCGCGCGGCAGCGCGCCCTGCTCGCGGCGGTGGACGCCGCCGGGCGACCCCTGGACGACGTCGCCCGCCAGCTCGCCCGGACCGGCCTGGCCGATCCGCGCGTGGCCGCCGCGCTTACCAGCCAGGCCGACGCCGCGCTGGCGCGGGACCCCGCCGCCGCCCGGGCGCTGTACACCCAGGCCGTGGCCGCCGGGGCGGACGTCGGCGCGCTCGCGGCCCGGCGGGCCCAGGCGGCGGCGCTGTCCGGCGACCTCGACGAGGCCGGCCGCATGGTCGACGACCTGCTCACCCGGCCGGACCCGCCCGACCTGGGCCGCGCCGTCGACGTCGCCGCCGAGGTCTGGTCCCGGCGGGGCATGCTGGCCCGCAGCGCCCAGGTGTACCGCTGGCTCGGGGCCGCCCGGGCGGGGGCGTCCGCGCCGCTGGCGGTCGTGGCGCTGCTCGGGGCGGGGGACCGCGAGGGGGCCGAGGAGATGCTGGGCGCCAGTCCGGCGGCCGCACCGCCCACGGTGCTGGCGTCGGTGCCGGCGCTGATGTCCGAGGGGCTGGGGGAGACCCTGGACGGCTCCGCCACCGCGGCGATGGCCTCGCTCGTGCGCGCCTCGGACATGCTCACGGCCAGCGGCTGCGCCATCCCCCTGCCGATCGGCCCGGCGGAGCTGGCGGCGCTGGCCGCCCTGCACGTCGGGGAGCTGTCCGTGGCGGAGTCGGTCATCGAGGGCGCGCTGGCCGGCGGGCAGGGCAGCGCGGCCACCCGCCCGGGCCTGCTGCTGCTCCGGGCGTGGACGGCGATGCTGCGCGACCGCCCCGACCGCGCCCAGGCCGCCGTGGGCGAGGCGGCGGGCGCCGGGAACGCCCTCGCGCCGCGCGAGGAGCTCTTCCTGCGGGCGCTCGAGGTCGGGCTCGCCCGGCGGACCGACGACGCGCCGGCGCTGGTGCAGGCGTGGGGCCGGGCCCGGGAGACGATCCTGCACTTCCCGGTCGACCTGTTCACCCTGCTCCCGCTCGGCGAGCTGCTCATCGCCGCGGCACGGCTGCGGGACGCCCCCCGCGTCGAGGGCCACGTCGCGGAGGCGTGGGCGCTGCTGAGCCGGCTGGGCGACCCGCCGCTGTGGGCGGTGCCGTTGCACTGGGCCCACGTGCACGCCGCCATCCTCGCCGAGCGGCCCGCCGACCTCGGTCCGCACGCGGCGGCGCTGGTGCGCGCGGCCGGGAAGAGCCACTACGCGGCGGTCCTCGCCGCCGCCGGCCGGGCGTGGGTGTCGGTGCTCGCCGGGAACGTCGACGTGGCGGTGGTCGAGAACGCCGCCCGCGGGCTCGCCTCCGTCGGCCTGACCTGGGACGGCTCCCGCCTGGCGGGCCACGCCGCCGCCCGCACGGAGGAGCGCAAGGACATGGCCCGGCTGCTCGCGCGCGCCCGGGACCTCCACCCCGGCACGACGCCGGGCCTCCCGCAGGAGGCGGCCCTCGCGGCGGGTCGCCCGCTCGCCGACGACAGCGGCCTCAGCCCCCGCGAGCGGGAGATCGCCGGGCTCGTGCTCGCGGGGAAGACCTACCGCGAGATCGGCGACACGATCTACATCTCGCCACGCACCGTGGAGCATCACGTGGCGCGCATCCGGCGCCGGCTGGGTGCGGCCTCGCGCTCGGAGCTGCTCGCGCGGCTGCGCATCGCCCTTGGCGAGGAGTGGGGCGCGTAGCCCGGCGGTCCGGATTCACCCGTCCGATCACCCGGCCCCCTCACCCCCGGGTGGCGGCCCCTGGTGCGCCCGGACGCCGGAACGCGTGGGCCCGGGCGGAGGCCCCATGCCCGGCCCGCGAAGCAGGGGCGGGAGCCCCGATGTGGTCGACACCTGTCCGGTCCTACGTTCGGCCCAGTCGGGCGGGACCCGCTCGGCCCCTGACGCTTCACGGACGAGGAGATCACCGATGGCCACCATCGCCAGCCAGCTGCTCGAGTTCCTCCTGCACCTCATGCGCGACCCGCAGGCTGCGGCCGAGTTCAACGCCGACCCCGAGGGCTACCTCGCGAGCTCTGGCCTCGCCAACGTCTGCAGCGCCGAGGTCGCGGCCGTCGCGCCGGTCGTGCTCGAGCACGCCGTCCGGCGAGAGGTCAGCACCGAGGCGTCGGCGCGTGCCGAGGCGTCGGCCCGCGCGGAGGCCTATGCCCGGGCGGAGGCCTCCGCGCGCGGCGAGCGCGACCACGGCCACCACCGTGACCGGGACGATGACCGTGACCACGGGCGCGACCATGACCGTGACCACGGGCGCGACCACGACCGTGACCACGACCACGACCACGCCGTGACCCAGCTGACCCACATCGTCAACAACTTCGAGTACACCAAGAACATCGACGACCGGGACACCATCACCGACCAGTCAATCCACCAGAACATCTGGGCCGACGGCGACGTCAAGCAGTGGTTCGACAACGACGCGATCATCGCCTCGGGCGACGACGCCGTCGCGGCCGGCGGCGACGCGCACGTCGACAGGTCCACCGACAACTCCACCAACGTCGAGGCCCACGACTCCACCGTCGAGGTGGGTAACACCGACATCGACGTCCGCGACTCCTTCAACGACGACCACTCCACCGACAACTCGGACCACTCGGTCGACGTGACCCGGGACTCCTACAACGACAACTCCGACCACTCCACCGACCTGGACCTCGACGTCTCCGACTCGTTCAACGACCAGTCCACCCACTCCGACATCGACATCACGGACTCCTTCACCCAGGACAACGACGTCGTCGACGCCAAGGACGCCGACATCGACGTCGACGCCTCGGACCACTCCACGACGGTCTCCGACGTCGGAAACACCGACGTCTCGGACAACGTCGTCGCGTACGACTCCTTCGACGACAACTTCTCGGACAACTTCTCCGACAACGACCTGGACGTCGACGGCGCGGCCTGACCTCGCGCCGGTGGCCGGCCCGCCCCCCTGGGCCGGCCACTGGTCCGGCCGGTTCGGGTGGCTACCGGGCGATGCCGCCCGACCCCTAGCCCGGGGGTCCCCCCACCCCCTAACGAGGGCCGGCACAGGCACGGGCAGGGCCCCGATGCCACCCGGCCGGGCGCGCCCTACGTTCGAGGCAGCGCGCCGTCGCCCGGGGCCATGACGACGAGGAGGCCCGATGACCACGATCGCCAACGCGTTGCTGGGATTCCTGATGCACCTGCTCAGGGACCCGGACGCGGCGGAGAAGTTCCGGGAGGACCCCGACGGCGAGCTGCACCGGGCGGGACTGGACGACGTCCAGCCCGACGACGTCGACGCGGTGCTGCCGGTGGTGCTGGACTACGCGCCGATCCGGGTCGACACCTCGTTCGACCGCGGCCCCGACGCCGGCGGCAGCCGGGCCGGGGCCGGCCGCGAGGGTCGGCGCGACGGCGGCGGCCAGGACCACGACCGCGGCGACTGGGCCCACGGCCGCGACGACGAACACGACTACGCCGTCCAGCAGCTGACGCACCTCGTCAACAGCTACGCACACGCCGCCACCGTGGACGACGGGGACACCGTCACGGACCAGGCGGTACACCACAACGTCTGGGCCGACGGCGGCGTCCTGCAGTGGTTCGACGACGACGCGCTCGCCGCCTCGGGCGACGGCGCCGTCGCCCCAGGTGACGTGGACGCGCACGGCTCCGCCGACAGCGCGACGACCGTCGGGGCTCACGACCCCGAGGTCGGCACCACCGACCTCGACCTCGAGGACTCGTTCTACGCCGACCACCCCACCGACGCCTCGGACCACTCGGCGGACCTCACGGAGGACTCGTTCACCGCCGGCTCCACCCACTCTCCGGACCTCGACCTGACGGACGCGTTCACCGACCAGGCGACCGACGTCGATGTCGACCTCGAGGACTCCTTCACCCCGGACGACGGCGCGGACCTCAAGGACGCCGACGGGGACGCCTGGGACAGCTCCACCCATGACGGCTCCGCGACGATCAGGGCCAACGAGGCGGGCACCACCGACCTCCCGGACGAGGTCGACATGCCCGACTCCCTCGACGGCCACGTCTCGGACGACGTCGCCGGACACGACCTCGGCCCGGACACCGTCGTCGACGACCTCGGCCCGGACGGACTGGGCGACGTTCCCGGCTGACCACCGCTCACCGGGCCACCTCGCGAGGGATTCCGGCCCCCGCGCATCGGCCCTGTGGTGCGATAGGTCCTCACGCCCGAGGGAGGGACCGTGGCAGATCTGGTCACGCTGGTCGATCAGTCGATCGCGCTGGTGCGCGACGGGGAACGCGCGGACCTACGCCGCCGCCTGGAGCAGACCCGGCGCCGGCTGCTCGACCCGACGATCCGCGTCTTCGTCGTCGGCGAGTTCAAGCAGGGCAAGAGCATGCTCATCAACGCCCTCGTCGGCGCGCCGGCGTGCCCGGTGGACGACGACGTCGCGACGGCGGTGCCCACCGTGGTCCGGCACGGCGAGCAGCCCACCGCGGCGGTGCTGCTCGCCGGCGGGGGAGAGGACGCCGCCGCCGAGCGGCGGCCGGTGCCGCTGGAGGACCTGCCCCGGTTCGTCACCGAGGCCGGCAACCCGGGCAACACCAAGCGGCTGGTCGGGGCCGAGGTCACGCTGCCGCGGGCGGTGCTGGCCGGCGGGCTGGCCCTCGTCGACTCCCCGGGGGTGGGCGGCCTGGACTCGGCCCACGCCCTGACCACCCTGACCGCGCTGCCCGCGGCGGACGCCGTGCTGGTCGTCTCCGACGCCTCCCAGGAGTACACCGAGCCGGAGATGCATTTCCTGCGCCAGGCGATGCGGGTGTGCCCCAACGTCGCCGCGGTGCTGTCGAAGACGGACCTGTACCCGCAGTGGCGGCGCGTGGCGGACCTCGACCGCGGCCACCTCGCCCGGGTTGCGGCCGACATCCCGCTCTTCCCGATCTCCTCGGTGCTGCGGCTGCACGCCGGCCAGCTCGGCGACCAGGAGCTCAACGCCGAGTCGGGCTTCCCCGCGCTGGTGGCCTACCTGCGCCGGGAGATCGTCGGCCAGGCCGAACGGCTCCAGCGCCGCTCGGTGGCGCACGACCTGGCCTCCACCGCCGAGCACCTGCGCCTGGCGCTGAGCGCCGAGCTCTCCGCCCTGCAGGACCCCGAGCGCACCCCGCAGCTGCTCGCCGAGCTCGAGGTGGCCAAGGACCGCGCCGACGAGCAGCGCAAGCGTTCGGCCCGCTGGCAGGTGACGCTCAACGACGGCATGGCCGACCTCATCGCCGACATGGACTACGACCTGCGCGACCGGCTGCGCGCCGTTCAGCGTGAGGCCGAGCAGGCCATCGACGCCGGCGACCCCGGGCCGGTGTGGGACCAGTTCGCCGACTGGCTCGACCAGCGGGTGGCCTCGGCGGTGTCCGAGACGTTCGTGTGGACCGCCGAGCGGTCGCAGTGGCTCGCCGAGCAGGTCGGCGGCCTGTTCGCGGAGGACGACGTGAACCTGCCGCGGCTGCAGGTCGAGGACACCGACGACGTCCTCGAGCCCGTCGCCCCCGTGCCCGACCTCGACCCCGGGCACGTCTCGGCGGTGCAGAAGATCCTCATCGGCATGCGCGGCTCCTACGGCGGGGTGCTGATGTTCGGCCTGCTCACCGGGATCGCCGGGCTGTCCCTGATCAACCCCATCTCGGTGGGCGCCGGGGTGCTGCTGGGCGGGAAGGTCTACCGCGACGACAGGGAGAACCGGCTGAAGCGGCGCCAGGCCGAGGCCAAGAGCATCGTGCGCCGCCAGATCGACGACGTGACCTTCCAGGTCGGCAAGCAGCTGCGGGACCGGCTGCGGGTGGTCCAGCGGGCCATTCGCGACCACTTCACCGAGATCGCCGAGGAGCACCACCGCTCCCTGACCGACTCGGTGCTCGTGGCCCAGCGTGCCGCCACGGTCTTCACCGCCGAGCGCGAGCAGCGGATGAAGAAGCGGCAGGCGGAGCTGGCGCGGGTGGAGGGGCTGCGCCGGCGCGCCGAGACGCTGGGCCGGGAGGCGGCGCCGGCGGGCGATGCACCATCGGACGCTGGTGCGGTGGTGCCGTGAGCACGGACGACGCCGTCCGCCGCCTGCTGCGCGACGCCCTCGAGGTCTACGGCGAGGACCCGGAGGCCGCCGCGTTGCTGCGCGGCTACACCGAGCGGCTCGACGGACCGTTGCGGGTCGCCGTCGCCGGCATGGTCAAGGCGGGCAAGTCCACCCTTCTCAACGCCGTCCTCGGGGAGGAGCTCGCCCCCACCGACACCGGCGAGTGCACGCGCGTGGTGACGTGGTACCGCCACGGGCCCGTCCCGCGGGTCACGCTGCACCCCGTCGCCGGCGAGCCGCGCCAGCTCCCGGTGCGCCGGGTGGACGGGCGCCTCCGGCTGGACCTCGGCGGCCTCCCGGCGGAGGCGGTGGCCCGGCTCGTCGTGGACTGGCCGACGACGAGCCTGCGCGAGCTGACCCTCATCGACACCCCGGGCATCGCCTCGCTCTCGACCGACGTCTCGGCCCGGGCGACGGCGTTCCTCACCCCCGACGACGCGCCGTCGGAGGCCGACGCCGTCGTCTACCTCCTGCGGCACCTGCACGGCTCGGACATCCACTTCCTCGAGTCCTTCCGGGACGCTGCGGCGGGCCGCTCGGGCACGGTCAACGCCCTGGCGGTGCTCTCCCGGGCGGACGAGGTGGGCGCCGGGCGGCTCGACACGATGGTCTCCGCCTGGGACGTCGCCGCCCGCTACCGGGAGGACCCGGTGCTGCGGCGGCTCGCGCTGGCGGTGGTGCCCGTCGCGGGGCTGCTCGCCCAGAGCGCCCGGACCCTGCGCCAGGCCGAGTTCAGCGCGCTGCGCGCCCTCGCGGGCCTGCCGCGGGAGGAGCGCGAGCGGCTGCTCCTGTCGGCCGACCGGTTCGCCCACGCCGCCGGCGCCCCGGTGGACCCGGAGGTGCGCGCGGCGCTGCTCGAGCGCTTCGGGATGTTCGGGCTGCGCCTGGCCATGGTGCTGATCCGCAGCGGCATCGACGACCCCACCGAGCTCGCCCGCGACCTGGCCCGCCGCAGCGGGCTCGGGGAGCTGCAGCGCCTGCTCGACGGGCAGTTCCAGGCCCGCGCGGCCCAGCTCAAGGCGCGGACGACGCTGGTGGGCCTGGAGGCGCTGCTGCGCGAGCGGCCCCGGGCGGGCGCCGAACGGCTCGCCGCCGAGGTCGAGCGGGTGCAGGCCGGGGCGCACGAGTTCCGCGAGCTGCGGCTGCTCGCGGCCGCCCGCACGTCCGGGCTGCCGGTGCCGGCCGCGCTCGGGGCGGAGGCCGAGCGCCTGGTGGGCGGGGCGGGGGTCGGCGCCGCGCGCCGGCTGGGGCTTGCCGACGACGCCGCGCCGGCGGACGTGCGCGAGCACGCGCTCGCCGCCCTGCGCCGCTGGCGGACGTTGGCTGCCAGCCCGCTGACGGACCGGGCAACGGCCGCGGTGTGTGAGGTGGTGGCGCGCAGCTGCGAGGGTCTGGTGGCCGCGGCCGGCGGGGTGGAGCGTCAGCGGCTGGTGCTGCGGGCGGAGCCCGCGGGGAGGGGGCGTCCCGCTGGCGCGCGGACGGCGGACACGGCAGCGGGGCCGGTCACGCCCGGGACGCCGGCTCCGCGCGGAACCAGCGCGTCGCCGAGGGCGCGAGGCTGACGATCCAGGCCGCCGCGGCCAGCAGCAGCTGGGCGACCAGCGGCCAGCGCACCCCGGCACCGGCCGTTCCGGGCGCGGCGAGGTAGGCGTCGGCGAGGACCATGACGGCGGCGTGGACGACGAGCACGACCAGCAGGGCGATGCGCGCCCACGCGCGCCGGCCCATCATCGTCCGCAGCAGCAGCGCCTCGACGACGATGACCAGCAGCACCGCCGCGAGGGAGCCCCAGAAGATCAGCCGCCCGAGCGACTCGAGGGAGGCCGGGTCCCGGGTGGGGTCGAGCTCGGTCACCAGCTCGGTCAGCCGCTGCTGACCGGCGGTCCGGTCCACCCAGGCGAAGCCGACCGCCACCAGGCCGGCGACGAAGCTCAGCAGCCACAGGGTGCGGCTGGTGAGGATCGAGCGCGGCGGCGGGATCCGTCGGCGCACCGGGGCGGGGGTCTCCGCCGAGAGCGGCGGACGCGGCGGCGGGCCGGAGCGCTGGGCCGGGCGCTTGGTGAGCGGCTCGGTCGGTGCCGCACCGCCGGTGTCGGGCGGGGTGGTCGGAGCGGGCTGGGGCGTCGGTGCGGTGGAGGCCGGCGGCGTCGTCGCGGCGCCGGACGGCGCGGTCGGCGCCGGGCTCGTCGCCGGCGTCACCGGGACACCGAACCCGGGCGTCGGTCCCGAGGGGGCCGAGCCCGGCGGCTGCACCCCGGACGGGCGGACCGGCGCGCGGCGGGTGCCCCCGGGCGGGGTGGTCGCCCCTCGCTGGGTGCCGCCGGGCGGGGTGGCGGGCGCCGGGCGAGCCTCCTCAGCCGCGGGACGGGTCTCCTCGGCGGGGCCGGGAGCTGGCCCCGGCGCCCGGTGACGCCCGGACCGGCGCCGCGTGACGCCGTCGGCGGCCTCGTCAGGGGTGCGCTCCTGCGACATGATCGCAATCTAATCGCCGCCTGCGCGGACCGCCCCAGGATCGGGGGCGGGCCGCCCAGCCCAGGATCGGGATGCGTCGTCCAGCCGGGATCGCCCCGGCCGGCCCAGCCCGGGATCGCGCCGGCCGCCCGTGATTCAGACCAACGCCTCGCGCAGCACGTCCAGGCCCACCGAGCCGACGTCGAGCGCGCGGCGGTGGAACGCCTTGAGGTCGAAGACTGCGCCGTCGCGCTCGGCGGCGGCGCGGGCGTCGTCGCGGATCTCCTCCCACAGCCGCTGGCCGATCTTGTAGCTCGGCGCCTGGCCGGGCCAGCCGAGGTAGCGGTCGAGCTCGAAGGCCAGGAAGCCCTCGGCCATGTTGGCGTTGGCGGTGAGGAACGGCCAGGCTTTGGCGGCGTCCCAGGTGCCCCCGCCCCACTGCTCGGGGGCGGGCTTGCCCAGGTGGACGCCGATGTCGAGGACCACGCGGGCGGCGCGCAGACGCTGCCCGTCGAGCATGCCCATGCGGTCGCCGGGGTCGTCGAGGAAGCCGAGGTCGGCCATGAGCCGCTCGGCGTACAGGGCCCAGCCCTCGCCGTGCCCGCTGACCCACGAGGCCATCCGGCGCCACATGTTCAGCAGGTCGGCGCGGTAGACGGTCTGCCCGATCTGCAGGTGATGGCCCGGCACGCCCTCGTGGTAGACGGTGGTCTTCTCGCGCCAGGTGGCGAAGTCGGTGACGCCCGGCGGCACGGACCACCACATGCGGCCCGGGCGGGAGAAGTCCGCGGAGGGGCCGGTGTAGTAGATCCCGCCGGACTGCGTCGGGGCGATGCGGCACTCCAGGCGCCGCACCGGGTCGGGGATGTCGAACTGGGTGCCCGCCAGGGCGGCGACGGCGGCGTCGGAGGTGGCCTGCATCCACTCCCGGAGGGCCGCGGTGCCCTTGAGCATCCGGGCGGGGTCGCGGTCGAGGCGGTCCATGGCCTCGCGGATGTCGGTGCCGGGGCCATAGAGCTGGTCGGCGACGGCCTGCTGCTCGGCGACCACGCGGGCCAGCTCGTCCAGCCCCCACGCGTACGTCTCGTCCAGGTCGACGACGGCGCCGAGGAAGTACCGCGACCACAGCGCGTAGCGCTCGCGGCCGACGGCGTCCGCCTGCGGGGCGGCGGGGGCGATCTCCTCGCGCAGCACCGCAGCGAGCTCGGCGTAGGCCTGGCGGGCGGCGCGGGCGCCGTCGTCGAGCGCGGCGGCCAGGGGACCGGAGGGCGCGGCGTCGTCGGGCAGGGCGGTGCGGGTGAAGGTGGTGAAGAAGGAGGTCGTGCCCTCGGCGAGCTCGTCCGCCTGCTTGATGCAGGCCTCGACCTGCCGGATGGCGGCGACCTGGCCGCGGTCCCGGGCGGTGCGCAGCGACTCCGCGTAGCCGGCGAGGGCGGCGGGGACGGCGCCGAGACGCTGGGCGATGGTCTCCCAGTCGGCGGTGGTCGCCGTCGGCATGAGGTCGAAGACGTCCCGGACGGCCTGGACGGGCGAGGCGATGACGTTGAGCTCGCGGGTCAGCTCGCCGGCGTCGGCCAGCTCGACGGCGAGGCCGAGGCGCTCGCCCATCGCGGCGTGGGTGACGCGGTCGATCTCGTCGGCCGGGGTGAGCCGTGCGAGCTCGGCGAGCGTGGCCCGGGCGAGGTCGGCGCGGGCGGCGGTGCCGGCGGGGGAGAGGTCCGGCATCTCGGTGTCGTGGCCGGGCAGGCCGAGGTTGGTGGCCTCGAGCGGGTCGAGGGCGACGCTGCGCTCGACGTAGGCGTCCGCGAGGGCGTCCGTGGGCGTGGGCCGGCGAACGGTGGTGGTGGGCTGGCGGGTTTCGGTCACCCGGCCGAGCCTAGCGGCCGGCCCCCGAGCGCCCGCCGGGATTGCCCGGCCTGCTGGCGGACCAGGACGACCTTGCCCAGCGCCCGGCGCGCCTCGAGGTCCGCGTGCGCGCAGGCGGCCTCGGCCAAGGGATAGGTCGTGACGAGCGGGCGCCACGCGCCGGCGCCGACCCGGTCCAGCGCGCGGGCGGCGAGCCCCCGGATCCCGCCGGGCAGCGCCTGCATCCGCGGCCCGAGGCTCCAGCCGACGCTGATCGAGCGCGAGACGACGTCGGAAGTGTCGAAGCGGGTGGGCGCCCCGGCGGAGTAGCCGAACGTCACCAGGCGGCCGCCCGGGCGCAGGAGCTCCAGGGCACGCCGGCCCACGTCGCCGCCGACGCCGTCGTACACCAGCGTCACGCCGCCGGTGCCCGCCCGGACCGCCTCCGCCCAGCCGGGCTCGGTGTAGTCGGCGACGAGGTCGGCGCCCAGCGGGGTCAGCGCGGCCACCCGGTCCGGGCCGCCGGCCGCGGCGACCACGGTCGCGCCCGCCGCCTGCGCGCCCTGGACCAGCAGCCAGCCGAGCCCGCCGGCCGCGGAGGGGACCAGCACGACGTCGTCGGGCGTGGGCGGCTCGAGCTCGAGGACGCCCTGGGCGGTGCGGCCGGTGCCGACCGCGGCGACCGCAGCGGGGAACGGCACGTGGTCCGGCACCGGAAGCAGGGACCCGACGGCGGTGACCGCCTGCTCGGCGTACCCGCCCGGGACCATGCCGAGATGGGCGACGACCCGGCGGCCCAGCCAGGAGTCGCCGACCCCGGGGCCGACCCGGTCGACGACGCCGGCCACCTCGCGGCCGGGAATGGTGGGCAGCTCGGGGGCGGGCATCGGCCCGGGCTCGCCGCGGCGCAGGCTGGTGTCCAGGAGGTGCACCCCGCTGGCCTCGACCACCACCCGCGCCTGGCCCGCGGCGGGCGTCAGGTCGGGCACCTCGTCGAGGACCAGGTTGGTGGGCGGACCGAACTCGTGAAGGCGTATCGCGCGCATGGTGGCGATTGGACAAGGTAAAGCGCGGTTGAGGTCAAGCCCCGGGCCGGCGACCCCGGACGGCCCAGGCGCGCGCCGCCAGGCTGATGGCGCCGTCGGCCGAGACGGGCAGCCGACCGCGGAACGCCCGGGCGAGCGTGGTGCGCTGCCGCGGCCCGAGCGAGCCGACGTAGCCCGGTGCCGGGCCCTGGCCGCCGAGGAACGGCGTCCACAGCTCCTGGAAGCGGGCGAAGCGCCGGGAGACGATGATCGCGCTGGTCGCGACGTCACCCAGCCCGGCGGACCGGAAGAGCGCGGCCAGCGGACGAGGGGCGCAGAGCGGGAAGCGGCGGCGTTCGTCGACGCGGTCGGCGTCCGGGTCGACGGCGACCGCCGCGGCCCAGAACTCCCGCAGGAGCTCCATGCCGCCGGCGTAGTCCCACACGTACGCGGCCACCCATCCGCCGGGCCGGGTTACCCGCGTCATCTCCGCCACGGCGGCGGCCGGATCGGGCAGGAAGTTGAGCACCAGCCCGCTCACGCACCGGTCCACGCTGCCGTCCTCGAGCGGCAGGGCAGCGGCGTCCGCCACGGCGAAGCGGACCCGGGGATCGGTTCCGGGGGAGCGGGCGGCGCTGACGAGTGCCGGGGAGGAGTCGACGCCGGTGACGCAGGTCGGTTCGGTGGCCGCGATGGCAGCGGTGAGCGCGCCGGTGCCGCACCCCACGTCCAGCCAGGTCAGGCCCGGGGCCGCGCCCAGCCAGCGGACGAACTGCACGGCGACCGGGCGACTCCAGCGGCCCATGTACCCCTCGTAGGCGTTGCCGGCGTCCCACACGTCCGCCACGGCACGAGGGTAGGCCCGGCCGCGGTCAGGGGTGGAGGGACCACCGCCACGCCCCGACGCCCGGGGCCGGCGGCCGGCCGATCACGCGGCCGCGGTCGGTCCAGCGGGTCCGCACGGCCTCGGCCGCCTCGTCCGGCAGGCCGCCGAGCTCGTCCACCCGGCCGCGGGCGGCGACGATCCCCGCCACCAGGGCGGCGAGCTCGACCTCGTCGGGTCGCCCGTGCACCACCCGCACGTCCGGCGGCGCGGGCGCGGCGGCCGGTGCCGCGGGGGGCGCTGGCGGGGCCGCCAGGGCGACGGCGACGACGTCGTCCTCCCCGTCCGCGGACCACTCCGCGGGGGACGCGGGCCCGACCGGCGCGGGCGGGACCGGGGCGCGGTGGCGGTCGCGGCGGACCAGGCTCACGGCGCTCACAGCGGGATGTTCCCGTGCTTCTTGGCGGGCCCGGCGGCCCGCTTGGTGCGCAGCGCCCGCAGCGCCTTGACCACGTGCACGCGGGTGTCGGCCGGCGCGATCACGCCGTCGATGAAGCCGCGCTCGGCGGCGTCCCAGGGGTTCACCAGCGCCTCCTCGTAGTCGGCCACGAGCCGGGCTCGCTCGGCCTCGACGTCGCCGCCCTCGTCCGCGACCTTCTGCAGGGCGCGCCGCTGCAGGATGTTCACCGCCCCGCCCGAGCCCATGACGGCGATCTGCGCCGTGGGCCAGGCGAGGTTGACGTCCGCGCCGAGCTTCTTCGAGCCCATGACGATGTACGCCCCGCCGTAGGCCTTGCGGGTGATGAGCGTGACCAGCGGGACGGTGGCCTCGGCGTAGGCGTAGATGAGCTTGGCGCCCCGGCGGATGATGCCGTTCCACTCCTGGTCGGTGCCCGGCAGGAAGCCGGGCACGTCCACGAACGTCAGCACCGGGATGTTGAACGCGTCGCAGGTGCGCACGAACCGCGCCGCCTTCTCCGAGGCGTTGATGTCCAGCGTGCCGGCCATCTGCAGCGGCTGGTTGGCGACGATCCCCACCGGGCGGCCCTCGACGTGCCCGAACGCGGTGATCATGTTCGGGGCGTAGCCGGGCTGGACCTCGAGCATCTCGCCGTCGTCGAGCACGTGGTCGATCACGGTGCGCATGTCGTAGGGCTGGTTGTCCGAGTCCGGCACGAGGGTGTCGAGCTCGCGGTCGGCGTCGGTGACCTCCAGCGCGGCCTCCGCCTCGGCCGGCGAGACCGGCCAGCTCGGCGGCTCCGAGAGGTTGTTGCTGGGCAGGTAGGACAGCAGCGCGCGGACGTAGTCCAGGGCGTCGTCCTCGTCGGCGGCCCGGTAGTGGGCCACGCCGGAGCGCTGGGCGTGGGTGGCCGCCCCGCCGAGCTCCTCGAAGCCGACCTCCTCGCCGGTGACCGCCTTGATGACGTCCGGGCCGGTGATGAACATGTTCGAGGTGCCCTCGGCCATGACGATGAAGTCCGTCAGGGCGGGGGAGTAGACGGCCCCGCCGGCCGAGGGGCCGAGGATGAGCGAGATCTGCGGGATGACGCCGGAGGCGGCGACGTTGCGGCGGAAGATCTCGGCGAACTGGGTCAGCGCCGCCACGCCCTCCTGGATGCGGGCGCCGCCGCCGTCGGAGATGCCGATCAGCGGCACCCCGGTGCGCAGCGCCATGTCCATGACCTTGGTGATCTTCTGCCCGTGCATCTCGCCGAGCGAGCCGCCGAAGACGGTGAAGTCCTGGGAGTAGACGCACACCTGGCGCCCGTCGACGGTGCCGAAGCCGGTGACGACGCCGTCGCCGGCCAGGCGCTTCTTCTCCAGCCCGAAGTTGGTCGAGTGGTGCGTGGCGAAGGCGTCGAGCTCGGTGAACGAGCCCGGGTCGAGCAGGGCCTCGATGCGCTCGCGGGCCGACTTCTTGCCGCGCTTGTGCTGCTTCTCCGCCGCCCCCTCGGCCGGGCCGGTGAGGTCCCGGGCGGTGCGCTCGGCGAGGGCCTGGAGCTTGTGCTCGGTGCTGGGAGACGGCGGAGCCGCGGTCGCGGAGGAGGTCGAATCGGTCACTTGCGACAGCGTACTTGTCGCTTCCCCACCACCCGGTTGCACACATGCGCGGGTCTGGCGCCGCGGGCTTGTGTGGTTCCCACAATCGCGTCGGGGTGCGGTCCGGGTGTCGCGACGGAAGGCGGCGTCGTGTCGCGACGCAAGTCGGCGTCGTGTCGCGACGCAAGGCGGCGTCGGCGGTCACCTGGTCCGGCTGGCGGCCGCGCGCGCGACGGCCTGCCTGATGTCCTCCACGACCAGGTCGACGGCCGTCATGACCTCGTCCCGGGTGAACCGCAGCACGACGAACCCGCGCGCCAGCAGCTCGCGGTCCCGGCGCCGATCCTCCTGGAACTCGCGCCGGCCGGAGTGGTAGGCGAACCCGTCGCACTCGACGACGACCCCCTCCTCGACGACCAGGTCGACCTCTCCGACGCCGGGGATCCCGACGCCGGCCCGCACCGCCAGTCCGGCGGCCTTGAGGTGCAGCCGGGCGCGGGTCTCGGTGACCGATCGGCTGCGGCCGTCGCACCGGCCCAGCGCGAGCCGGGCCCGTACGCTGCCCGGGCCGTTGAGGAGCCGGTCGATCTCCTCGACGGTGACGAGGCCGCGGTTCAGCGCGGAGTCGACCATCACGATTGCCGCCTCGGCGCGCTGACAGCGCAACGCCCGGGCCAGGGCGTCGGCGATCGGGACGATCGGCAGGAGCGGGTTCGCCGGGGTCACCCAGCCGGACTCGCGGTGCAGCGTCGCCTCGCGCGCCGGTCGCGACGGGCGTCGGCCCAGCCCGCGGGCGCGGGGCACCGCGAGATGGACACGGTCCGCCGGCTCGAGGGTCGCCAGGCCGTAGAAGACGGCGGCGCTGACGCAGCTGATGGCACCGTGCACCCGGCGGGCGGCGACGAGCGCGGGGTGCGCGTCCGGCAGCGCCACCCAGCCCTGGCCGAGGTCCTGGAGATGACCGGCGAGCACGGCGCCGGCGAGGGCGCAGCGTTCGGCGGCGGTGCGTGCGAGGTCCGCACGGCGGGCGACCCCGCGGTGCTGGTGCAGCCGCTCAAACGGGTCCATCCGTCGACGATCGAGGAGCGGGGCTGTGCCGCGGGCAGCCCCGGCCGTCCGCTGTGGATGGACAGGCGCCACGGATCCGGGTCGCGCTCGTGCGGCCCGCATCCCATCGTCAGCGCCGCGACCGTCAGGGCCGCGGCGTCGACACCCGTGCCGGGGCTACGCATCGGAACGTTCCGGGGTTCCGTTGGCATCGCCGGGCAGCGGTGCCAAAACACCACAAGTGGTGCTGGTGAGGCGATCTGGGCCGACCTTCGTGTCACACCAGTCACTCCAGCACCGGTTGTGGCGTTCCGAGCGTCGTCCCTCGGGAGACACGGCCCAAGCGACCATCACCGGCCGCGCGGGGGCCGGATGCCACCCCTGCGCCGGCCGGGATGCCACCCTCTGCGGCGGCCGGGATGCCACCCTTGTGCCATGACCGCGCACGAGCTGAGGCCCTTCACCCACGTGCTGCACGTGGACCGCACGGGCTCGACGAGCACCGACCTGCGCGAGGCCGCCACCGCGGACCCCGCCGCCTGGCCGCACCTGTCCGTCCTGGTCGCCGACGCCCAGGAGGCCGGTCGCGGCCGGGCGGGGCGGTCGTGGGTCACCGCGCCGGGCACCGCGCTGACCGCCTCGGTGCTGCTGCGCCCGCGCGTGCCCGCCGGGCGCCTCGCCTGGGTCACGCTGCTCGCCGGCCTGGCGGTCAAGCGGGCGACGGCCGAGCTGACCGGGCTGCCCACCGGGGTGAAGTGGCCCAACGACGTCCTCGTGCTGCGCGCGGGGGACGAGGAGATCGACGGCTGGGGCACCGACCGCAAGGTCGCCGGCATCCTCGCCGAGGTGCTGCCCGAGCCGCACCCGGAGGCCGAGCCCGGGGTCGTCATCGGCATCGGCGTCAATGTCGCCCAGGGCGAGGCGGGGCTGCCGGTGCCGTGGGCCACCTCGCTGCACCTGGCCGCCGGACGGGCCGGCGCGGCGGCTCGCCCCACCGTGTCGGAGGTGCTGCTCGCGTGCGGGCGTCACCTCGCCGCCCTCGTCGCGCGCTGGGAGGAGTTCGACGGCGATGCGCACGCCGCCGGCCTGGCCGAGCAGGTCCGCGGGGCGTGCGTGACCCTGGGCCGGCGGGTGCGCGCCGAGCTGCCCGGTGGGCAGGCGGTCATCGGCGTGGCGGTGGAGCTCGACCCGGACGGACACCTCGTCGTCCGCACCCCCGACGGCGCGCGGACCACCGTGCGCGCCGGCGACGTGCTGCACATGCGTACCGCCGGGGCGTGAAACCGAGCCGGGCCACCCGAGCACGGCGGCGTGCCGCCGGACGAGGGAGGCGGCTGGCCAGCCGTGCCAGTGACCGACGTCCGGAATTGCTCCCAGGGACGCGCGTTAGGCTCCCTCTGTGAGCACGGATACAGGCAGGACCGCACCCGATCCTCGACCGGGTACTCCTTCCGACAACCCGGCCACCCCCGTCCCTACCGAGGCCCTGCCGGACGGCGTGCACGTCGAGGCCGGGGGCCCGCCGCCGCCCGGGATCCCGCCGGCGCCCGGCAGCAGCGGGCTCGACGACGGCATCGACGTCCCGGACACCCAGGAGCCCCCGTCGTCCACCGTCACCGCCCGGATCGAGGCGATGCTCGGCGGGCCCCGCACCATGACGATCGTCGAGCTGGCCGAACGGGCCGGCGTGAACGTGGACTTCGCGCGCACCTTCTGGAAGGCGATGGGCTTTCCCAACGTGCGCGACACCAGCGTCATCTTCGGCGAGTACGACGTGCGGGCGCTGCGCTCGATGGCCCAGCTCATCGAGGACGACACCATCGACACCACCACGGCGATCTCGCTGCTGCGCGCCCAGTCGCACATGACGGACCGGCTGGCGCTGTGGCAGACCGAGGCGCTGGTGGAGGGGGTCGCCCGGCGCCGCCACCTCGACGACGTCTCCGCGCGCCTCGTGGTGCTCGACAAGATCACCGACGTGGTCGAGGTGCTGCAGGCCCAGCTGGACTACTCCTGGCGGCGCCAGCTGGCGGGGCTCATCGCCCGCACCGACGCCGAGGTCTCCCAGAGCCGGCGCGCCAGCACCGACCCGTTCCACATGCCGCTGCAGCGCGCCCTGGGCTTCCTCGACATGGTCGCCTACACCCGCCGCTCCACCGAGCTCGGCAGCCGGGCGCTGGCCGACCTCGTCCAGACCTTCGAGTACACCTCGCGCGATGTGATCACCACGCACGGGGCGCGGGTGGTCAAGACGATCGGGGACGCGGTGCTCTACATCGCCGACGACCTCGCCACCGCCGCGGAGGTGGCCGTCGAGCTCATCGCGGCGCTGCAGGCCAAGGAGAACATGCTGCCGGTGCGTGCCTCGCTGGTGTGGGGCGGGGTGCTCTCGCGCAACGGCGACGTCTTCGGCCCCACCGTCAACCTCGCCTCCCGGCTCGTCGACGTCGCCCCGCCCGGCGGCATCCTCATGGACCGCGACACCGCCGACGCGCTCGCGACGAGCCCGGTGGCGCGGCACTACACGATGGTCCCGCGCGAGGGCGTGGAGCTGCAGGGGCTGGGCGAGGTCCGCCCGATCGAGCTGCGCCGCATCCCCGAGTGAGTAGGCGGTAGGACCGTCCCGCCGGCCGCGCGCGCAGACAACGTCCGTCGCCATGGACACCGACGCGCCGGACGGCGTAGCGCGGTGGATCGCGCTGTGCCGGACGGCGCAGCGCGAATCATCTCGCGAACACCCGGCGAACGGCCCACGAACAGTGCCGCAATCGGCGTCCGGGACACCGCAATCCAGCGTCAGCACCCGCGAGCACGCCGCTCTGACCCGCAAGCACGCCGACCTGTGACACCGACTTGACCGAAACTTGACGCTCTGGCTTATGATCGCCGCGTGACTAACGTGCTGCTCGTTGAGGACGACCCGGCCATCTCGGAGCCGCTGGCCCGGGCCCTCGGCCGGGAAGGCTACGACGTGCGGCCGCACGGCACCGGGCAGGCCGCGCTGGACGACCTGTCCAACGGCGCCGACCTCGTGGTCCTCGACCTGGGCCTGCCGGACATGGACGGCCTCGACGTCGCCCGCAACATCCGCAACCAGGGCCTGACGCTGCCGATCCTCGTGCTCACCGCGCGCGCGGACGAGGTCGACCTCGTCGTCGGCCTGGACGCCGGCGCCGACGACTACGTCACCAAGCCCTTCCGCCTCGCCGAGCTGCTCGCCCGCGTCCGGGCCCTGCTGCGCCGCGCCGGCGGTGAGGTCACCGACGACGACGAGCTCGCCGCCCAGGACGTGCGCGTCGACGTCGCCGCCCACCGCGCCTTCCGCGGCGCGCGCGAGCTGCACCTGACCGCCAAGGAGTTCGAGCTGCTGCGGGTGCTCGTGCGCGAGGCGGGCTCCGTCGTCGGACGCGAGACCCTCATGCGCGAGGTGTGGGGCACCGACCCGACCGGCTCGACGAAGACCCTCGACATGCACGTGTCCTGGCTGCGGCGCAAGCTCGGCGACGACGCGAACGACCCGAAGTACATCACCACCGTGCGCGGGATGGGCTTCCGGTTCGAGACAGCCGGGAGCTAGTCCGCCGTGCGCCGCCGCGCGGTCCAGATGATCGTCGTGGCCGTCACGGTGGCGGTGCTGCTGCTGGGCGTGCCGATGGCGGTCCTGGGCGCTCTCTTCGTCTGGGACAGCGAGCAGGCCAGCCTCAACCAGCGGGTCTCCCAGCTCGGCCGCTCCGTGGAACGCCGGCTGGTGTCCGGTGAGGAGCTGGACCAGGACATGCTCGAGCCGTGGGTCGGCGGGGTGAACAACCTCGAGGCCTCCATCCTCGTGCAGAGCCCCGCCGGCGAGCAGTTCCGCGCCGGCCCGGTGTTCACCGACCCGGTCGTCCGCTCCCTGCAGATCACACCCTCCGGGGCGACGGTCCGGATGGACGTCGACGCCGGGGAGATCACCTGGCGCTCGGCCCAGGTGGTGCTGCTCGTCATCTTCGGCGCCGCCGTCGCCCTGGGCGTGGGCATCCTGCTCGCCCGCCACCAGGCCAGACGCCTCTCCGCGCCGCTGATCTACCTGGCTGCCTCCGCCGAGCAGATCGGCTCGGGGCAGGTGCGCCCGCGGATCAAGCCCTCGGGCATCGAGGAGATCGACCTGGTGGCCGCCGAGCTGGTGCGCACCGCCGACCGGATGGCCGGACGCCTGGCCGCCGAGCGGCAGTTCGCCGCCGACGCCTCCCACCAGCTGCGCACGCCGCTGACCGCGCTGTCGATGCGGCTGGAGGAGATCCTCGCGCTGAGCGACAGCGAGGAGGTCCGCGAGGAGGCCCGCGTCTCCCTCGAGCAGGTCGAGCGGCTCACCGGGGTGGTCGACGACCTGCTCAAGACCTCCCGCTCCGCCGGCGGTGGAACCACCGAGGCGGTGCACCTGGACGAGGTCTTCGCCCAGCAGCAGGAGGAGTGGGGCCGGCCCTTCCGCCGCGCCAAGCGCCAGCTCGTGTTCGACGACGCCGCCCACCTCGCGGTGCTGGCCACCCCCGGCGCGCTCGCCCAGGTGCTCGCCACCTTGCTGGAGAACGCCCTGAAGTACGGCGCCGGCACCACCAGGGTGGTCACCCGGGAGGCCTCCGCCGGCCAGGGGGTCTTCATCGACGTCTCCGACGAGGGCCCCGGCGTGGACGACGACCTCGCGCCCGACATCTTCACCAAGCACGTCTCCGGCGGCTCGGGCACCGGGCTGGGCCTGGCGCTGGCCAAGGACCTCGTCGCCGCCGACGGCGGCCGGCTCGAGCTGAGCCAGCGTCGACCGCCGGTGTTCACGGTCTTCCTCAACGCCGTGCCCAGGTCCCTCGACCCCGACGTCGTGCTGCCCCAGGGGGCGCTGATCTCGGTGGGGCGGCGCCGCCGGCGCCGCTGACCTCGGCATCCCCGGGCGGCCCGGCGTCCCCCGCGCGGGGGAGGACCGGCGGCCCCGGGGCCTGCCACACTGCCGCCATGCCCCTGCTCGCCCCGCTCACCAGCGGGTCCACGCTGCGCGCGGGCGTCTTCCTCATCGTCGGCGGCATCCTGCTGAGCGCCTACGCGCTGCTCGCGGTCGGCTTCGCCCAGATGGCCGCCGACCCGGCCGTCCCCATCGCCGCGGTGGCGGCGCTGGTCGCCGTCACCGCCGCCATCGCCCTCGCCCCGGTCGCGCTGCGCCCCGTGCACGCCATGGAGCGCCACGCCGCCCGGGCCCTGCTCGACGCCGACGTCCCGCCCGAGGCCGCCCCCTCGCCGGGCTCGCGGGCGCGCGGCGCCGTCTGGTACCTGCTGCACCTGGCCACGGGCGGGATCGCCACCTTCGCCGTCCTCAGTGCCGTGCCGCTCGGCGTCGCGCTGCTGGTCTGGCAGGTGGACCGGGGCGAGCTCCTCCGCGCCCCGCTCGGGGCCCTGGCCGAGCTGCACCCGGGGCTCGCCGTGCCGCTGGCGCTCGTGCTGGTCGCGGTGCCGGCCTACGTCGTCGCCGGGTTGCGGGCGCTGCTGCGCCGGGCCGCCCGGGCGCTGCTCGGCCCCTCCGCCGCCGAGCGCATCGCCGCGCTCGAGGCCCGGCAGCGCAGCCTCGCCGCCCGCAACCGGCTCGCCCGCGAGCTGCACGACACGGTCGGGCACGCCCTGACCGTCACCACCCTGCAGGCCGCCGCCGCCGCCCGGGCCTTCGACCGCGACCCCGCCTTCGCCCGCGCCGCCCTGGCCGCCATCGAGGAGACCGGCCGGGCCGCCGTCGCCGACCTCGACCGGGTCCTCGGCCTGCTGCGGGCCGGCGAGGACGGGCAGGACCGGCACGGCGACGCCCCCGTCCGGACCCTCGCCGACGTCCCGGCCCTGCTCGCCGAGGCGCGGCGGGCGGGCGTCGAGGCGAGCCTCGAGCTGCCCGAGCCGGCGGCGCTCGCCGCCCTGGCGCCGGTGACCTCCCGGGAGGCGTTCGCCGTCCTGCGCGAGGCGGTGACCAACGCGCTGCGCCACGGCGGGCGGCGCCTGGCCGTCGGCGTCCGGGTGGCCGACGGCGGCCTGGAGCTGGGCGTGGACAACGACGTCGCGGCCGGCCGGTGGCGCCGCCGCGGCGCCGGGCGCGGCCTGGCCGGGCTGCGCGAGCGGGTCGGCCTGCTCGGCGGGACGGTGACGTCGGGCCCGGCCGACGGCGGGTGGCGCCTGCGCGCCTACCTGCCCGACGAGGGGGTGGCGCGGTGAGCGTGCGGGTGCTGCTGGTCGACGACGAGGCGCTGGTGCGCGCCGGGCTCCGGGTAATCCTCGAGGGCGAGGCCGACCTCGACGTCGTCGGCGAGGTGGGCGACGGCGCCGACGTCGCCGACGCGGTGGGCAGGCTGACGCCGGACGTGGTGCTCATGGACGTGCGGATGCCGCGCGTGGACGGCCTCGCGGCGACCCGGGCGCTGGTCGAGCGGGCCGAGCGGATCGCGGCACCCGGCCCGCGGGTGCTCGTGCTGACGACGTTCGAGAACGACGACTACGTCTTCGACGCGCTGGCCGCCGGCGCCAGCGGCTTCCTGCTCAAGCGGGCACGGCCCGAGGAGGTCATCGAGGCGGTGCGGGTGGTGGCCCGCGGGGACAGCCTGCTCTTCCCGGCGGCGCTGCGTCGCCTGGCCGCGGGCCGTGTGCGTCCGGGCGCCGACGGGCTCGCCGGGGCCGGCCTGACCGGCCGGGAGCAGGAGGTGCTGCGGCTGGTGTGCGCCGGGCGGTCCAACGCCGAGATCGCCGCCGAGCTGTTCCTGGGCGTGGAGACCGTGCGCACCCACGTGGCCAACGTGCTGGCCAAGGTCGGCGCGCGCGACCGCACGCAGGCGGTCATCGCGGCGTACGAGTCCGGCTTCGTCGCGCCGGGCCCGGTCACGCCTGGCCCGCGCGGCTGAGCGGGCGCGTCCGGCCGGGACGCCCGGCTGGTCGGGCGGCGGCCGCACCCTCCACGCCGGCTCATGAGGTGGCGGCCCCGTCTCGGGCGGCACCCTAGGAGCGTGGGTCAGTAACACGCCAGGGGTGGTCCGCTATTGATGGGCTTGTCGGCGGGAGAATCGGGGAGTGAGCGGCGAGGGGTTGTTCGAGGCGGGTCCGTTTCGGGTGGGGCGGGTCGGGG
>NZ_VUKE01000005.1 GCF_009193175.1 Georgenia ruanii
GGCGACGGTGGTGAGCGGGTCCACCAGGACCGCATCGTGCTCGCCGGAGATCAGGGTCGACGTCATCGGGTCCCAGGCCATCGGTGGCCCGAACGGGCGGGGCCGGTCTCCCACCAGGGGCTTGTCCAGCGCGTCGAAGACGGCGAAGCTGAGCGTCGATGTCATGTCGACCGTTGCTCTCTGTGACCAGGCGCCCCGAGCGTGCGTGCGCGCCGGGAGGGAACGCACCTCATCACGGCAGACGCCGATCGCACGCGATGCCTTCGAGGGGCGTTGCGCTGATCGACGCGAGGTCACCTGCTGTGCCTTTGGCCTCCAGCGCGAGGCGGCCGGGCGGGTGGACCGGGCAGAGTCATGCCGCAACGAGCCCTCGACGACGAGCTTGACGACGGCCCCGGGCGCCGCGTCCCTCGATATCCAGCCCGCTGTCCAGCCTGATGAGGTGGACTTGTGCCCTGGACCTGATCGTGGGGCTGTCATGGCGCAATTCATGAGAACTTGGCGCCGGACTTCCGGGCTGCGGTGACCGTGACCCCCACGAGGAGCATCGTGGCGAGGAGGAGAGTCAAAGCGCCGTGGCCGGCTTCGATGAGCACCACGCCGACAAACGCCCCCAGGAACATGCTCACGACGCCGACGAGGCGACGCCCCACCCTGCTGACTTGTCCGCCGGCAAGCGTGCTGTCGGCGGGGATCCCGGTGATGGTCAGCGTGAGCACAGTCGTGGTGAGGTCGGGCACGGCGAGGGCGCGTGCAGTCGCGTTCTGGAGGCCCATCCCGAACCCGAGCAGCGTGATGGGAACGGTGACGCCAACGTCGCGGTAGGGGGGTGTCTGGGCTGCCGCCAAGGCGAACGCACCAAGGACTAGCGCAGCCTCGACCAGCGTGGCAACGGACGGTTCCTGGGATCGATTTACCACGTCGGTGCGGAACGTGTCACCGCGGCCCTTGCGTGACCGCTTGGCTGACGCCGGTGGTCAACGGAGGCGCCTCGAGGCCGCAATGGCGGTACTCCGGTGCGGGGGCGCCGGCTGGCCGGCGCGCGGGCCCGGGGTTGGTGATGGTGGCAGCGGCGAGGAGACCGGCTGCCACGCACAGCCCGCCGGAGATGAGCACCGCGGTCGTGAAGCCGGCGGCGAGCGTCTCCGGGTCGAGATAGGCCTTACCGGTGATGCCTGCCAGCGTCGGAAGCACGGCGACCGCCAGCAGGCCACCGACCCGCGCGACGTCGTTGTTGATCGCCGATGCGATGCCCGAGTGTTGGGTTGGTGCGGAACTCATGGCGGTGGCGGTGAGCGGCGCGACCGTGATGGCGAGCCCGAGCCCGAGGATGACGATCGCCGGCAGCGTGTAGATCACGTAGGTGGACCCGGCCGTGGTGAACGCGAGCGCGGCTACACCCGCGCCCACCACCACCGGCCCGATGCTCAGCTGGAGGCGCGGCCCGATCCGGGTGGCGACCCTGCCCGAGCGTGCGGACAACGTCAGCATGATTGCGGTCAGCGGTAGCAGCGCCAGCCCGGAGCCGAGCGGTGAGTACCCCGAGACCACCTGCAGCACCAAGGGAAGCAGGAAGGTCGCCCCGGTCAGCGCCGCATACACGATGAAGGTCACGGCGTTGGTGGCCGTGAACTGCCGCTCCCGGAAGATCGAGAGCGGCAGCATCGGCGCCGCCTCGCGGCGCTCGAGGACCAGCAAGGCCGTGAGCCCGCCTATGGCTAGCAGGGTAGCCATGAGCACGGCGGGGGACAGCCAGCCGAGCGTGGGCGCCTCGATGAACGCGTACGTGAGGCCGGACAGGAACACGGCGGCGGCCACGGCGCCGCCGTAGTCGAGCCTGCCCGTCACGCTCGCATCACGGGACTCGGGGACGTGCCGCGCGCCGAGGACGACGACCGCGGCCGCGATCGGGACATTGATGAAGAAGATCCAGCGCCAGGACGCGGCCGTGATCAGGTAGCCCCCGAGCACCGGACCGGCGGCGATCGCCAGCCCTCCCAGGCCCGACCAGGCGCCGATCGCCCGGGCCCGGTCGTCGGGCACGAACGAGGCCTCCAGTATGGCCAGGCTTCCGGGCGTGAGCAGCGCCGCCCCGAACCCTTGGAGGATCCGGGCGGCCACGAGCAGCACGGCGCTCGGGGCGAGCCCGCACGCGACTGAGGCCAGCGCGAACCAGACAACACCGATCAGGTACACCCTTCGCCTGCCGAAGCGGTCCCCGAGTGAGCCGCCGATGAGTAGAAAGCCGGCGAGCGTCAGTGTGTAGCCGTTCGCCACCCATTGCAGAGCGGCGACGCCGGTGTGGAAGTCCCGTCCGATGGTCGGCAGCGCGATGTTGACGACCGTGGCGTCCACCGCGGCGATGCCCGACCCGAGGACGGTGATCGCCAGCACCCACCGCCCCGGAGTGGAGGAGTACGAGAGTGCGGCACTAGCTGCGGTCGTCATGGCGCGCTCGATCAGGGGCAATGCTCGTCTTCGCCCCGGCCACTGGTATCACGGTCGGCTCCGACTCGGCGGAGAACAGGTAGCTGGTCGCGAGGCTGCGGTAGGGGCGCCACTTCTCGGAGATGGCGAGGACCTCCTGTTGGCTCGGACGGTGGTCGAGCCGGTAGGCGACCTGGATGGCTCGGCGCAGCGCAAGGTCGCCCGGAAGAACGACGTCTTCTCGCCCCAGGGCGAGGATCAGGGCTCCCTGCGCGGTCCAGGGACCTATCCCGGGGACGGCGGTCAGTTCGGCCATCAGCTCGTCGTCTGGCAGGCCACTCAAGACGGTGGTGTCGAGCCGCCCGTCCGACAGCCGCTCGGCCAGGTCGCGGAGGGTACTGACCTTTCGCCAGGACAGGCCAGCCTCGCGGAGTGCGCCCGGCTCGGCTGCGAGGAGCTCGGTCGGCGACGGGAGACGGCCGTCGAACAGCGCCTGGATGCGAGCCAGGGTATGGCGCGTCGCCGCGACCGAGAGCTGCTGCCCGGCGACCTGGAACAGCAGGGCGCCGTACAGGTCCATCGCCGGCAAGCGGGCGATCCACGCGCGCGGATCGAAGTCCGGCCGGCCGTCGATGAGCCGCGCCAACACCGGATCGGCACCGCGGAGGTGGCTGCGCGCCTGCCGCAGCCGCTCGGCGCGCCCGGCATCTGCGATCACCGGTCTGGGTCCTTGCCGGGCGGGATCGCGGTCCCTCTTTCATGACCAGGGGCCGGCGGCAGACGTCGACCGGACCTGCTGGCGTTCATCTCATGCGTTCCCCTGTGGGCTGCCGGTACCGGCGTCACGTTCGTGGCGGCGAACCTCGATCAGGTCAAGGCCCAGCGCCTCGACCTGTGCCAGGACGCCATAGAGCGCGGACTGATCCAGGAGGCCGGTCAGCACGGTTTCTGCGCCTAGCTGCCGTGGCTGTATCGCCGGGAAGGCAGCGAGCGTTGCGATGCCGAGGCGGCCCTTGAGGCGGATGGTGTACAGAGCCGGCGCCGCGTCCATGAGGCCATGGTGGCCGGCTGGCAGGTGAGGCCGGTTCATCATGATCTGGTGACCTGGCGCGGTCGCACATGCGTCTCGGGCGACAGCAGGCGCAACTCTCGTGCGCGATCCACGGCCGAGGAGCGATCACGAGCCTGAAGCTTGGCGTAGATGTTGCGCACGTGCGTGTTGACGGTGTTCACCGAGACGGACAGCTCGCGTGCAATCTCGGGCCGGGAGAGGTTCGTCGGAAGGTATCGAAGCACCCTGAGCTCGCTCGGGCTCAGCCGCTCCGTTGGCGGTGCCGCGAACCGGTCTTCGACAGGCAAGGACGACCCGCCCAGAACATCGAGAATGTCGATGACCAGAGCGGCGTGCGCTGTTTCGTGGCGCGGCAGGGTCTCCAGCAGCTGGCGTGAGCCTGTCATCGCGAACGGCAGCACGAGGCGATCGGGTTCGGCGAGGGCCAGCGCACCTTCCGTGGCCTCTTTGGCGGCGCGATGGTCGCCGAGCTCCTCGTGTGCGCGCGCCGCAAGCAAGCGTGCTTCGACGGCCGTGGTGACGTTCGCCGGCGACACGTGCTCGTCGGGCCCGTCAGGCAGCGCGGCGAGCGCTGCGGCGGGGTCGCCTTCCGCGAGCGAGATCGTCGCCCGTGCGTTGCAGATCTCCGCGGTCTGCGCCTGCGAGTGCGGGAGCGTGGCGAGGGTGGCGCGGGCCAGTCCGGGCTTCCCGAGGCGCGCCTGCGTGGCCAGCCGCCAGCCGCTCGCCTGGGTGGCCAAGACGGGCGTGCACGCCAACTGCGATTGCAGCTGTTCGGCAGCGTTGAACTCCTCGAGCGCCTCGCGGAAGCGGCCGCTGCCGGCATGCAGCATCCCGGTAGCCCTGTGAAGCAGCTGCCTGATGCCCGGCCCGGTGTCGGATTGCAGGGCCTGCGTGGTGCGCTGCAACCATCGTTGGCCTTCGTCGAGCTCGCCGGTCCAGATCATCGTTTCGGCGAGCGTGACCAGTGCGGGTGCGACGATCCACTCCGTGCCCCATCCGTGTTGTTCGGCGAGCGCTATGGCCTCCTCGCAGCGACGTCGGGCCTCGCTCACCGAGCGGATCTTTGCCGCGAATCCGAGCTGGGCGAGGCAACCGACCTCGAGGTAGGGCCGGCCCAACCTCCGAGCGAGGGCGGCGCCCTCCTGGAGGTGGCGTTCGCCGTCCGGAGCTCCCAGTGACCAAGCTTCGAGGGTCCCCAGATTCATCAGCGCAACTGCGCGCAGATCGCCGTAGAGCGCGATGTCTTCTTCGGTCCGTGCATCGATCATGGGAGCGAGAACCTCGGCCGCTCGGTCCACCACGTCGGACAGGTGACCCCGGCGCCTCGCCAGTGACAGTCTCAGCGCGACGATGGCGAGTTGGAGGCGGTGCCGGCGACCGTGTGAGGCTGTCTGGATCTGTGATTCGGCAACCGCCAGGTGGGCGGCTGCCTCGTCCAGGCGTCCCTCCACAACCTCGACGGCGGCGCGCGCGAGCGCTAGTTCAGGGAGGTCAGCGTCGGCTCCGTGTAAGGGGAAGGCCGTCAGCAACCTGCGCATGGTCTGCGTCTGTCCGTCGAGCATCAGGCTCAACGAATGATCGGTCAAGAGCCGGGCCGCACCTGACCAGTCGCCCACGGCTTGGGTGTGCCGAATGGCGTCTACGACCCATCCGTGCGCCAGAAACCACGTGGCGGCCCGCCGATGCAGTTCCGGCACTTCCGCGGGCATCGCGCGGCGTAGCTCCAGTCGGAGCAGATCGCCGAACAGGTGGTGGTAGCGGAACCACGTGCGCTCCGGGTCCAGCGACACCACGAACGCGTTCGCGTCTTCGAGAGCCAGGAGGGTCCGCTCCGCTCCGATGCCGCCCGTCAGCTGATCGGCAAGCTCACCGGTGAAGCGTTCGACCAGGGACGTGCACAGAAGGAGACGCTGGACGTCGGCCGGCTGGCGGTCCAGCATTTCCGCGATCAGGTACTCGGCGACCGTTCGATCGCTCCCGGTGAACTCGGCGACGAAGCGTTCCGGATCAGGGTGGCCGGTCAGTGAGATCACCGCCAGCCGCAGCCCGGCGGCCCACCCTTCGGTTCGTTGGTGCAGCAGCGCCACACCAGCATCGGACAGGGCGATATCGGAGGCATCGAGAAGCCGGCGGGATTCTCCTTCGGTGAAACGCAGGTCTGTCGCTCGGATCTCGGCCAGCTCGCCGGCGAGGCGAAGTTGGTGCAGGTGGACCGGGAGGTCGTGGCGCATCGCAAGGATTGCGTGCACGTGTGCGGGCAGCCGCGTCAGCAGGTCCGTCAGCCGGGCGAGAGCTTCCGGGGAGTTCAGCTCGTGCAGATCGTCGACGATCAGCATGGCGGGGTCGCTCCGTGCGGCGAGTTCCGCCAGGACCCTGTCGACCATCGCCTGCCCGTCGAAGTCGGGAGTCGGAGCAGGCGGCTCAGCCGCGTCGCTCACGGTGCCGCGGGCTTCTCGGGCGGCCGTGAGCAGGGCGAGCCAGAAGAGCTGAGCGTCCCGTTGGTCGCGTGGCACCTGAACCATGGCAAGCCGATAGGGCTGCCCGGGGCGGTTCGCCCAGGCGCGGATCAGCGACGTCTTCCCGCTGCCCGCCGGAGCCGAGATGAGCGTGACCTTTCCCGCCGCCGCCGCGTCGAGCGCGGCAAGAAGTGCGGCCCGCTCGATCAGTCTGGGATTCACTTCACCCGCCCCCAGAAGCCTGCGGTGGTCGTGGGGCCGTAGGCCCCTGTCGCCGGCGTCTCTTCCCGGCGCCGTCGCGCCTACCGCCAGTTCGCCCTGCGAGCGGGCACCGACGCCCGGGAGTGGGACATGGCCACGTCTCGCCATAGATGATTCAACGCCACGAGCTCGGGCGTGATGCCGTGTTCGCGGTCAGCGGACGCGCCAACCACGCCGTCGGCCTCGGGAGGATCGTCGCGGGATGCCGCGGCCGGTAACTGGTGCCGACCGCGCTGCGCTCCGCGATGACTCCGCGCCGCTCAGACCGCCGGGGCTCGGCCTTCGGTACGCGGATCACCAAGACAGGGTGACGGCGTTTCACCCGGTCGGGTGCAAGCGTGGTTCATCGGGCCGGGCCACGGCGCCTGCGTCAAGCAAGTCAGGCCAGTGCAGGCTCCGCGGAGCGAAGAGGTGGTACGGGATGTCCTCGGTTGCAGCATCGTCGGCCACCCTCAACCGGCGGGAGGCGTCGGCTGACCGGCGCTGGCTGGTCCTGGCCGGGGTTGCTGTCGCCCAGCTGATGGTGGTGCTGGATGCGACGATCGTGAACATTGCACTGCCGTCCGCCCAGCAGGCGCTGGGCTTCTCCAACAGCGGACGGCAGTGGGTGGTGACCGCGTACGCGCTGTCGTTCGGCAGCCTGCTGCTGGTGGGCGGACGGCTGGGCGACATGTTCAGTCGCAAGTGGGTCTTTATCACCGGCCTGCTCGGATTCGCCGTCGCCTCGGCGATCGGCGGCGCCGCAGGCTCGTTCGCCGTCCTGGTGGCGGCTCGGGCGCTGCAGGGGGCTTTCGGTGCTGTCCTCGCGCCGTCAGCGCTCGGCACCTTGGTGAGCACGTTCCAAGACTCGCGCGAACGGGGGAGGGCCTTCGGTGTCTTCGGTTCGGTCGCGGCCAGCGGCGGCGCCGTCGGTTTGATCCTGGGCGGGGTGCTCACCGAGTACCTCTCGTGGCGCTGGTGCCTGTTCGTCAACCTGGTGTTCGCCGCGATGGCCGTCGCGGGCGCGCTGGCCTACATCCGCGGCGGCCGCCCAGCGAGCCGGCCGCGCATGGACTGGCCCGGCGCCGTGCTGGTCTGCACCGGGTTGTTCGCGGTCGTCCTTGGCTGCTCCCGTGCCGCGACCGTCGGCTGGACGGCTCCGCTGACCCTCGGCTCCTTGGTCGGCGGCGTGCTGCTGCTCGCCGGCTTCGTCGCTGCTGAGCGGCGTGTCCGCCACCCGTTGCTGCCCCTGCGCGTCGTTCTTGACCGCGCCCGCGGCGGCTCCTATGTCGCTGTCGGCATCTCCGGAGTGGCGATCTTCGGCACCTTCTTGTTCCTGACCTTCTACCTGCAGGTGGTCAAAGGAGACGGCCCGCTGACAACCGGGCTGCTGTTCCTGCCGATGACGGGGTGCATCCTGCTCAGCTCCAACCTCTCCAGCATCATGGGCTTCGGACCGCGTGCCCTGATCGCGGCGGGCATGCTGCTCGGCGCCGGCGGCATGGCCGTCCTGACCCAGGTCACCGTCACGTCCAGCTATGTCGGCGCGGTGCTGGCCGCCCTGGTCCTCCTCGGCTTGGGCCTCGGCCTGATCTTCGCCCAGGCGATCAACACCGCCACGGCCGGCGTCGCACCCGAGGACTCCGGCGTGGCCTCTGCCCTGGTCAACACGATGCAACAGGTCGGCGGGTCGATCGGGACGTCGGCGCTGAGCACGATCGCGCTCGGTGCCACGGCCACCTACCTGATCGGGCACCGCACCAGCCCCCTGGCCCCGGCGATCGCGGCCACCCACGGCTACACGGTCGCCTTCGGGGTGTCGTCGGGGCTCTTCGGGCTCGGTTTCGTCCTCGCGATCGTGCTGCTGCCGCCGCGGCGCCGGCTCGCCGACGTCAACGAAGCGCCTGCCGCAACCCCGGATGCAAGCGACCCGCCGCGCGTGCTCGTCCCGGCCGTCCCAGCCGCCCCAGCTGCCGCTCCGGCCCGGCGCCAGCCTTCCGAAGCGATTCCCGTCGCCCTGTGCAGCTGCTCGCCCGTGACCTCCACCGGGCGCATCACGAGGATCCAATGACGCATGCTCACCTGGCCGGCAACCAACCTGAGGTCGTGCACCCGCGCGACCGTCAAGGTCCGTGCCGAATCACGCGGTCCTCACAGTCCCTGGCCGAGGCTGAAAGCCCGCCTCCCACCAGGAGGCGGCAGGTCAAACGCCCGATCGGCGAGAAAGGCCCTTTTCCAGGACCCGTGGCCAACACATGTCCGGTCATCGCGAACGACAGGAGTTCGCCATGAGAGACACGCTCGACTGGAACTCGAGGTCCATCGTGGAGTGTCCGGCGCACGCGTGGGCTTCGGCGCGTCTCGCGACAAGGAGTCGACCGTGAGTGGTGTCCCGGGGATGAGCCGGCCCGACCATGCGACACTTCGGTTTCTGGTGTTCTCCGGCTCGCTGCGAGCCGGTTCGCTCAACAGTTCGTTGGCCCGCCTCGCCGCCAAGGTGATCACGGCGAACGGCGGCGATGTCTATCTGGGGTCGCTGTCCGACTTCGACGCCCCGTCCTACGACGCGGACGTGGAACAAGCCGATGGCTTGCCACCTGGCGCGCAGGCGTTGCGCGAGCGGCTAGAGATGTGCGATGCGTTCGTGATCGCGTCGCCGGAGTACAACGCCTCCGTCCCGGGTGGCCTGAAAAACGTGATCGACTGGGTGTCCCGGTATCGCCCCCAGCCCTTCAACGAACGGCACTGCCTGTTGCTGTCGGCTTCGCCCTCGATGGTCGGCGGGAACCGCGGCTTGTGGGCGCTGCGAGTTCCGCTCGAGCACCTCGGGGCCCGGGTCTACCCCGACATGTTCTCCCTTGCCCAGGCGCACAGTGCTTTCGACGGCGACGGAGGTCTCGGCAACGACCACTTGCGCGTGCGGTTTGAGTCCACGATCGCCGACTTCATGGACCTGGTCGAGGCATCCATCCACTACCCGTGCATCAAGCGTGCCTGGGTGGAGTTCCTCGGCGAGGCTCCCGATCCTGCGATCGATAGAGTCGATCGAGCATGACGCACGCGCGCGGGGCTCCCTGGTGGACGTGATGTCGAGGGGCTCGTTGGTGAAGAGCGCCTCGATCAACTCGCCGAAGTCGAGGGGCAGCGCCAGAGGGCCAACGCCTCTGGACCTTTACCAATGGGCGCTCGACTCCAAGCGCGACGGGATCGCGTGAGAGGACCAATGACATGCGAGACGTGATGGAGTTGCTTCACAGCAACCTGCATGAAGTCTTTGCCGAGCGAGACCCTGAACGCCGACGGGCGGCCATCGAACGAACATATACGGACGACGTGACGTTTATCGACCCAGAAGGAGAATTTGTCGGACGACAGGCGTTGAGCGACCGGGCTCAGGAGCTTCTCGATGGCGCCCCGGCGAACTTCGTGTTCGAGGAGGACGGACACCGGTACGTTGGTACCGACACCGGCGCGCTGGCGTGGCGTTTCGGACCGCCTGGCAACCCGGTAGCCCGTGGGATCGATATCCTCACCATTCGTGACGGGCGCGTGAGCCTGGTGCGCACTTTGCTCCTGCCCGAAGGCGCTGCATGATCCGCCTCCCGGTCGATGCCGCCACGCATCGCTCTGGGCCGCATTCCTGCGGTCGGTCCCAACTCCCGTAAGACGCGGTCGCTGAGGGATGTCACGCCCGAGCTCCCCGCAGGCCAACGCTGCGATCGCCACCAGACGTCCGTGAGTGCTCGCGATGACGGGTCGGGAAGCTCTCGACCCGCGCGCGAGGAGCTCGCCGAGGGCGAGTCCGCGCCCTGGTCGCGTCGGGACGCCGCTTCCCGCATCCTTTCGACTCTTCGGGTGCCCACGCCGCTCTGTTGTTTCCCGGGGTTTCCGGCACGGCGGTCAGCTCGCCTGGCCCGCGTATCGGTGGCTGTGGTCAGCGAGTCCCGGGAATGTGATGATCGGCAGGGGACGCGGCCGGCCTCTCGTCACTTGCGGTAGCTCCCGGAGCGGAACTCGTCGACGAGTCCTGGACGCGACGGCGACCAGCCGAGGTCGGCACGAGCCTTGGCTGCGACGGTGGCCTGATCGAGCAGCAACGCTGCGGCGAGATGGTCGCCCACCCGTGCCCGCGCTTCGTCCCCGGAACCGGGAACCGCTCCCGGGGCGCCGACCGCGACGGCGGCGGCCTCGGTCAGTTCGGCGACGGAGGAGTTCCGCCCATCGCCGATGAGGTAGATGCCGTGGGCCGAGTCGTTTTCCAGCGCGCGCCGGAAGGCATCTGCCAGGTCAGCGACGTGAACCGTGGACCAGTGCTGTTCTCCGGTGCCGAGCATGATCAGACGGTCCGCGTCGTCGCGGGGGGAGCCGAGAAGAAGCCCGGGCACACCACCGCCGCCGTAGCCGTAGGCGACACTCGACACGACAACCACTCCGCGCATGCCGTCCGTACCGAGCAGTCGGCGTTCGATCGGTTCCTTCCAGGCCACCAGCGCAGGCGCGTCGAACGGGGACTCCTCGGTGATCGAGCGATTGTCCCCGTAGGTCCACGTCCCGCTGATGTGGAGGTAGGGCTTGCCGGTGCCGGCGAATGCGCCGATCGCCGCATCAACCACGGCGGCGTCCAGGTCGGCGCTGGTGGCGTCGCCAGGACTCGCCGTGTGGATGGCCCCGTCGGCATTGCTCAGCAGGCTCATGACAGCCGGCCGGTCGTAGAGGTCCACCACGATCGGGCTGGCGCCGCGAGCCTTGACAACGTCTGCCCTGGCGTCATCGCGGACAAGCGCCATCACCTCGTGTCCGTGCTCCTCCAATGCCGCCAAGACGTGGGATCCGATAAACCCCGTGGCACCGGTCAGCGCGATCTTCATGGTCGGACGGCCTCCTATCGCTGGTGTCGGGCCACGCTCGCCGTCCGTGTGGAGCGAGGCGGATACCGAGATTCGTGTTGTCGTCGTCGCTGCGGGGTGGTTTCGGCTCGGCTAATAGTCCGAACGCGGCCGAGCTCGGCCACGTTCTGAGGGCCGAACGTGAAAGCGGAGACCGGGGCGCCGTCGGGCAGGGCGAGCTTGCTGCCGGCGGGTGTGGCGATGGTGAAAGTCACGGCGTCCCCTGGACCATCGAGCATGCGCGGTGACCTGCGCGAGCCCCGCGACGAATGCAGGCTCGGCCCTGGTGGGTGAAGAATCGTCACCGGATCCCGGTGATTTGCGGGCGGACACGGACGGAGGTCGTATGGCCTCACCGGTGACCATGCGCCGCGGCCGACGGCGGTCAGGATGATCTCGTCGAGGGCACACCGTGCGACCTCGACCCCCGTTGCGGCAGGTGGCGACAGGCGGTGCGCGACAGCGGGGATCTCGGAGGTGACCTCGACGACGAATGGCCAGAGCACCGCGGACGTCGACATGTTCTCAGCCTGCGCGCAGCGGCCAACCATTCGGGCGTGCGTGATGCTCGTGCCGGCGCTTATGGCATCGTGCTGAAGGGGAGTCGGGGTGCTTACCTGCACCGGTCGCGTGTGGGTGGGCGAGCGTAGCCTTGGCAGTTGTGGCTTCGACCATCACATTGCTGGTGGTAGCAGGGGCTCGTCTTCCGGAGTAGCACGCAGGGGCCACTGGGGCCATCCGCTGGCACCGGAAGCCGCACGATTCCAACGATTGCGAGCTCTTCGGCCAGACGAATAGTTTCTAGCTGGTCCCTCGGCCGTCACCGGCCGTCGACCCTGTCAGGGGCGCGAATCCGTGGAATCTAGCGGGTCCGCGCATCTTCGCGTCTCGGGGTGCCGTCGACACCTGGAGTCATGAGTGACCCGATAAGCGCATCCAAAGGGGACGCAGGGGGCACGGACGGGAGGCGGACCAGGAGGTAGTTCCCACGATCCAGAGCCCTTCGGGCCAGCCGGTCAGCTGCCTCTTCGTGGCCCCGGTGTCGGTCGAGATCGGTCTCGCGTGGCGGGACGGGGCGGGACTGCTGTGCGACGAACCGCGAGGTGCAGCCGGTGCGTCGGGCAGGGAATTCTTCTCGTCGAACAACCGGTGCACGTGCCGAGCGATCCGCGCCACCCCGTGCTCGTACTTGTTCTTCTTCAGGCCCGTGCTAGTCGCGGCGGGCGCAGCGTCTCGACGATCCGCGCCGCCGCGTCACCGAGTGCCTTCTTCTGCTCCGGCGTGAGGTTGTCGAAGACGTAGCGGCGCACGGCGTCGACGTGCCCCGGAGCCGCCGCGACGACCTTGCGCCACCCGGCCTCGGTGAGCACAGCGAGCGTGTACCGGCCGTCGGTGGGGTCCGGGGTGCGGCGCACCAGGCCGGCCTTCTCCAGGCGCGAGACGACGCGCGACAGGTGCGAGAGCGTCATGTTGGCGACGGCCGCGAGCTCGCTGAGCCGGAGGGTGCGCTCCGGCGCCATCGAGATCTGGGAGAGCGCGTGGTACTCGGGGAGCGTCAGCGCGACGTCCTCCCGAAGCTGGGCGTCCAGGCGCGTGGGCAGCCACACCATCATCGTCCAGACCGAGAGCCACGCCTCGGATTCTTCCGGCAGGAGCCAGCGCACGTCGTCGTCCGTCGTCATGACCGCCAGCCTACCGATGACTTGACACGGAAAGTGACCGCTTCGTACGGTCACTTTCCGCAGCAAGTCATGTGCCTGGCCGGCTCGCACCGCGTCGCGGGTACCTCGTGCACCACAGTTAGGAGCCTTCGTGGCAGTCAACCTCCAGGACAACCTCGTCGCCATTCCGCGCACGGACGTCACCGCCGTTCCGCTGGTTCTGGGCGGCAACACCTTCGGCTGGACCTCCGACCGTGAGGAGTCCTTCGGCGTGCTCGACGCCTTTCGCCAGGCGGGCGGCACCCTGATCGACACGGCCGACGTCTACTCCGCGTGGGCGGAGGGCCACGGCGGGGGTGAGTCCGAGGCGATCCTGGGGGAGTGGATGGCCGCACGCGGCAACCGCGACGACGTCGTCATCGCCACCAAGGTCGGGATGCTCGCACCGTTCGACAAGCAGGACCGCGCCACCGTCACCGCCGCGCTCGACAGCTCCCTGAGCCGCCTGCGGACGGACCGTGTCGACCTCTACTACGCCCACCAGGACGACGAGAACGTCGCGATCGAGGAGCATGCGGAGACCTACGACGCCCTCGTCCGCGCCGGCAAGATCCGGTACGTCGGTATCTCCAACTACTCGCCCGAACGGATGCGCCGCTGGTTCGAGCACGCGGCCGCCGAGGATCTCACGGTGCCGGTGGCGATCCAGCCCCAGTACAACCTCGTCTTCCGGAAGGACTACGAGCAGGGCTACCGCCCGGTCGCCGAGCACTTCGATGCCGCCGTCTTCCCGTACTTCTCGCTGGCGTCGGGCTTCCTGACCGGGAAGTACCGCTCCGTCGCCGACCTGGCGGGCACGGCCCGGGAAGGCTTCGCGCAGGGGTACTTCTCCGAGCAGGGCCTGACGGTGGTGGCCGAGCTGGTTCGCGTGGCCGAGGCGCACGAGGCCGAGCCGGCCACGGTCGCGCTGGCGTGGCTGCTCGCCAAGGGCATCACCGCCCCCATCGCCTCGGCCCGGACCGTCGAGCAGCTCCCGGCCCTCCTGGCCGCAAGGTCGCTGCGGCTGACGGCGGTCGACGTCGCCGCCCTCGACGCGGCCTCGCAGCCCTTCGCCTGAGCGGCTCAATCTCCATCCCGGACCGTCGGCCCCGCCGGGGGCCGACGGTCCGGAAGGCCTCGGCCACCAGGTCGGCGGCGCGCTTCGCCCCACCCTTCGAACGGATCCCTCCATGACCATCATCCCCAGCACGCCAGGACTCGGGCTGACCGAGCTGCCCGCGGACGGCGGCACCGTCCTCGTCGCCGGGGACGCCGGCCTCATCGGCAGCTACGCCGCCCGGGAGTACACCCGGCTGGGGTGGACCGTCCACGGCGTGAGCCACCGGGCCATCGAGGCACCCTGGCAGCACCGCAGCGTCGACCTGCTCGACCCGCAGAGGGCACGGACCGGGCTCGCCGGGCTGGCCGACGTCACCCACCTCGTCTTCGCCGCCTACATCGAGCGGCCGACCGACGCCGAGCTCATCGAGGTGAACGACGCGCTCCTGCGCAACACCCTCGACGCCCTGCAGGCCGCCGGCGCCCCGCTCCGGCACGTCACCCTGTACCAGGGCGGGAAGGCGTACGGCCACCACCTCGGCTATTTCACCACGCCGGCGAAGGAGAGCGACCCCCGCCTCGTCGCGCCGCACTTCTACTACACGCAGGAAGATCTCCTGCGTCAGGCCGCCGCCGAGCGGGGCTTCGCCTTCACGGCGCTGCGCCCCGAGGGCGTGACCGGATACGCCGTCGGCAACCCCATGAACCTCCTGCTGGTCATCGGCGTCTACGCCGCGATCTGCAAGGAGCTCGGCCTGCCGATGCGCTTCCCCGGCACCCGCGCCGCCTACGACGTGCTCTACCAGACCACCGACGCCGAGCTGCTCGCCCGGGCGACCATGTGGGCGGGCTCCGCCGACACCGCCGCGAACCAGGTCTTCAACGTCACCAACGGCGACCAGTTCCGCTGGTCCGGCCTGTGGCCACGGTTCGCCGCACACTTCGGCATGGACTACGCGCCGCCGCAGCCGATGTCGCTCGCCGAGGCGATGCCCACCCGCGCCGACGTGTGGCACCGGCTCGTCGAGCGTCACGGACTGGTGCCCACGCCGTACGAGAACCTCGTCGGCTGGCCGGTCGGGGACTTCCTGTTCCACCACGAGGCGGACAACATCACCTCGACCGTGAAGATCCGTCAGGCGGGATTCGCCGACGCCCTCGACACCGAGACCCGACTGCTCCAGCTCTTCGATCACCTCGTCGAGGGGAAGGTGCTGCCACCGTTCCATGACCACTGAACCGCGATGACAGTGTTCATCTCGCGGCGAGGGGGCGGTCCACCGGTGCGAGGACGTGAAGACCCAGGCTGGGCGCGTCTCCAGTCGGAGACCAGCCGGCTTGGCGGTTGAGGAAGCATCCTTGCTGACGGGGGGAGCCGCAGACAACGGCGCGCCGGTAGTTCAGCGGTTCAGGCGTGGCACGTAGAGGGCACGAACATTGGGACCACAGGCGAGAATTGGTGGAATCAGGAGTGGGACGACCCGGGTCAACGGTCCCAAGTCGCCCGCTGGTCCCCAGGGCCGTCGGCATGGGGAAGTCGCCGGCGAACCTTGCCGGGCGCCATCCAGCGTCCAGGAGTGCACTGGTGTCGTGAGCGACATCCTTGAGAACCCGTTCGTCATCCCACCCGGAACGGTGCAGCAGGGCCTGAAGCGCGTGCGCGCGTTCAGCCTGGGCGAGCTCGTGGTGGACTCCCGGGCGCCGCTGCTGGTGTGGGGGCGCCCGTTTGTCCCCGAGTACTTCTTCCCGGAGGCGGACCTGAAGGTCGAGCTCCGACCGGCCGGCGAGGGGCCGGCGTCCAAGGTTTTCGGCAGCAGCGAGCTCTTCGACGTCCTGGTCGGGGCCCGGGTCGTGTCGCGGGCGGCCCGCCGCCACGCTGAGTCGGGCGTCGCGGCCCTGCGCCACGCGTACGGGCTGACCTGGTCGGCGTTCGACACCTGGATGGAGGAGGACGAGGTCGTCTTCACCCACCCCCGCAGCCCCTATGTGCGTGTGGACGCCCTGTCCAGCAGCCGGCACGTCGTGGTGACGGTCGCCGGCGTCGTCATCGCCGACTCGCACCGCCCGGTCGTCCTGTACGAGACCGGGCTCGTGCCGCGCTACTACCTCCCGCAGGTCGACGTCCGCATGGACCTGCTGGTCCCCACCGCCACCGTCACGCATTGCCCCTACAAGGGGACCGCGACGTACTGGGACCTGGCGGTCGAGGGGGCCCCGATCCGTGACGGCGCGTGGTCCTACCGCACGCCCTTGCCCGAGTCGGCCAAGGTCGCCGGGCTGGTCGCGTTCTGGCCCGAGAAGAGCCCAGAGCTGCACATCACCGTCGACGGTCAGGAACCGGGCGCATAGCGCAGGCGGCGCGCAGGCGCACGGACCACGGTCGACGCCGGCCCGGGCGGGCAGGGTCCGGCGTCGTCCGCGGTGCGTCCGCGCGGGCGGCGGCGCCCAGTAATGCCAGGAGTGGTTGCTCAGAACACCCGGATGGCGATCTCCGCCGGCGCCTCGAGGAGCTTCGTGATCTCGTCGTCGAGCTTGACCAGGGTGAGCGAGGCGCCGGCCATCTCGAGGGAGGTGCAGTACTCCCCGACGTAGCTGCGCCGGACATTGATGCCCTGCGCCGCGAGCTTCTCGTGGGCGATGCCGTAGAGCAGGTACAGCTCGCTGAGGGGGGTACCGCCGAGCCCGTTGATCATCAGGGCGACGTCGTCGCCGGAGCTGTAGGGCAGGTCGGGGACCACGGCACCGAGGAACTCGTCGACGATCGCGTCCGCCGACATGATCTTCGCCCGGCGCCGCCCCGGCTCGCCGTGGATTCCGACGCCGATCTCGATCTCGTCGTCGCCGAGCTCGAACAGCGGCGCCCCCTTCGCCGGCGGCGTGCAGGCGGTCAGGGCGATGCCGAGGGTGCGGGTGACGGAGTTGACCTTCTCCCCGATGCGGACGACCTCGTCCAGGTCCGCCCCCGCCTCGGCGGCGGCGCCCACGGCCTTCATCACGAAGAAGTTCCCGGCGACCCCCCGGCGTCCGACGGTGTAGGTGGAGTCCTGCACGGCGACGTCGTCGTCGATGAAGAGGGTGCGCGCGGAGATCCCGTCGGCCTCGGCCAGCTCCTGGGCCATCTCGAAGGCCATCTTGTCGCCGGTGTAGTTGTTGACCAGCAGCAGCACGCCCTTGTCGGAAGCGAGCAGCTTCGCGGTCTCGTAGACGTAGTCCGACGGCGGCGCGGCGAAGACGTCCCCGGGGCAGGCGCCGTCGAGCATGCCTTTGCCCACGCTCATCACGTGGGCGGGCTCGTGGCCCGACCCCGAGCCTTGAACGATGGAGACCTTGTCGTGGCGCGGGGCGTCGGCCCGCATGATGAGGTTGTACTCGGGCACGTAGCGCAGGGTGTCCGGGTTGGCGAGCTCGATGCCCTTGAGCATCTGCGGGACGTAGTCCTTGGGGTCGTTGACGAACTTCTTCACGGCGTCCTCCACATCGTTGTGAACGGTCGGTGAGGTGAGGTCCGGCCCGGGGCCGGCGTCGGTGCCAGGGTGACAGGTTCAGGAGGCGGCGGGGGCGGAACCGTCCTGCCACCGGTTCGCGATCTCCTCCGCGAGCACGGCGATCGCGAGGGCCCCGGGGTCGGGCGAGCCGATGCTCCGCTCACCGGTGTAGGAGGCCCGGCCGCGCCTGGCCTGCAGCGTGCTGGTGGCCTCGGCGCTCTCGCGCGCCCGGGCCGCTGCGGCGTCGAGGGCCTCCTGCGTCTGGGTGCCCTGCTCGAAGAGGTCGGCCAGGGTGTCGGTCATCGGCACGAGCGCGTCGAGCAGGGTCTTCTCACCGAGGTCCGCGCCGCCGCGCGCCTTGATGCCGGTGATCGCGGCCCGGAGCATCTCGACGACGTCGGACCTGGCCAGCTCCGCCTTCCCCTTCGACGCCGCGCCCGCGCGCAGGAACGCCGTGCCCCAGATCGGCCCCGACGTCCCGCCCATGCGGCTGGAGATGGTCGTCGCGACCTTCTGCAGGAACACCCCGGCGTCGGTGCGGTCCAGGGTGTCCCACTGCTCGAGCACCTTCTCGAAGCCGCGGGCGAGGGAGTAGCCGAAGTCGCCGTCGCCGACCACGGAGTCGAGATCGCCGAAGTACTTCTCGTTCGCGACGATCGTCTCGGCGATGGTCCGCACGACGAACTCGGTGCGCTGCAGGGCTGCGGTCATCGGGGCGCCTTCCTTGTCCGGTCCAGGATCGTGCTCAGGTCGCTGAGGCGGACGCGGTCGCCCACCCCCAGGCCGAGGGGGTCGGCGAGCACCCGGGCGGGCTCGACGTCGTCGCCCAGGCAGGTGACGACCAGCGCGGCGCCGTCGAAGTCCTCCTCGGCGGTGTAGCTGCTCACCGTCACGACGGTGGCCAGCCCCGCGTCCAGCGAGGCGCGGAGGCCGTTCTCGCTGTCCTCGACGACGACGGCGTCGGCGGGGTCGAGGCCGAGCTCGTGCAGCGCGTGCAGGTAGATGTCCGGGGCGGGCTTCTTGCGGGGCACGATGTCACCGGCGAACACGGCGAAGTCCGCGGCCCGCGCGGCCCCGACGGCGTGCTCCAGCACGGCGCGCACGGACACCTCGGCGGAGGTGGAGGCGACCGCCAGGCCCCAGCCGGCGGCGGCCGCCTCCTCGGTGATCCGGGCGATCCCGGGGCGTGGCGGCATGATGCCGGCGCCGACCCGGGCGGTGTAGTGGGCCGTCTTGCGCTTGTGCCAGTCGGCGATCATCGTCCGCTGCGCCTCGGCGTCGGTGGGCAGGTGCGCCGCCGCGACGAGCTCGGGGGTGAGCAGGCTCGCCATGCGCTCCTTGCCGCCGCCGATCTTGACGCGCTCGGCGTACTCCTCCTCGGACCACCGCACCGGCAGCCCCACCTCGGCGAAGGTCTCGTTGAAGGCCGGCAGGTGGCCGAAACGCTCGGTGTCGGCCAGGACGCCGTCGCAGTCGAAGATCAGGGTGGGGGCCATCACTTCGCCCCTGCGCCGTCGGCGTGCCCGGTCGAGCCGAACACGTCGAAGTACCGGGCCACCTCGGTCGTCACGGCCGCGGAGATGTCCTTGAACATCGACGGCGGGTCCCACTTGTTGCGCTCCTCCGCGCGGCGCAGGTGCTCGAGGGCGGAGTGCATGTACGCCCGCTTCAGCCCGGTGGAGATGTTGATCTTGGAGACCCCGGCGTCGATGAACGTCCGGAAGTCCGCGTCGCTCAGGCCCGTGCCGCCGTGCAGCACGATCGGGCGGTCGGTGAGCCGGGCGAGCTCGCGGACCCGTTCCGGGAGCAGTACCGGGGCCTTCGTGTACTGTCCGTGGGCCGTACCGAGCTGGGGGGCGAGCAGGTCCGCGCCCGTGCGCTCGGCGATCTCGGCGAGCTGGTCCACGGAGTACGCGTGCACGGCGACGTCGGAGCCGACGCCGTCCTCGACGCCGACGATGTTCTCGATCTCCGACTCCACGTCGACGCCGGCCGCGTGGGCGAGGACGACCACCTCGCTGGTCTCCTGCTCGGCCTGGGCGAGGTCGCGGTCCGAGGCGTCGAAGAGGACCGAGGACCAGCCGGCCGCCACGACGTCGTCGATGACCTTGCGGTCGGGGCAGTGGTCCAGGTGCAGCGCGACTGGGACGGGCACCGACGACGCGGCGGCGGCAAAGGTTTTGGTCATCAGGTCGACGCCGATCGACCGCACCGTCTTGACCGAGACCTGGACGATCACCGGGGAGGCCTTCTCGACTGCGGCGTCGATCACCGCCCGCAGGCTCAGGTCGTCGAGGATGTTCACCGCGGGGATGGCGTAGCCGCCCTCCTGCCCCTTGCGGGTGAGCTCCAGCGTGGACGTGATCATGGTGGCCCCTCCCTGGTGCCGGGCGCGCCGGGCAGGCGGGGGCGGCTCCGGGCGCCTGAGGCGGACGGGTCCACCACCACGACTGTCCTCTCCGTCGACGGACATCGCTCTGCACGGATACGCGGTACGGCGACTCTAAGCAGGTCGGGCGGGCTCGTCCAGCGGTCTACGACTGGGTCATCGGCCGGGGCCCCGACGGCGGTGACGCGGTCGGACGTGTGGTCGCCACCGGGACCGCGGCCGAGGTCGCCACCGCCCCGGGCGGCGCCACCGCGCCGCGGCGGGCGCGCGGCTAGCTCGCGGCTGCGAGCTCCGACCGCGGGACGCTGGGGCGGGTGCCCTCGAGAACCGCCGCCTCGACGACGGCGGTGGCCTCGGGCGCGCCGATGCCCAGCACGAGGGCGAGCTCGGCGACGAACGGGGTGAGCGCGTCCCGGAGCATCGTCGTCTCGCCGAACGAGAGCCGCTTCTCCTGGTTCCACCGGGTGAGGTCCCGGATCAGGCCGGCGATGACGCGGATGTCGCCGGAGCGCAGGCGCTCGGCGTTCTTCTTCACGCGGCGGGACCACACCCCGTCCTTCTCTCCGCTCGGCGCAAGCAGGAGGTCGAAGACCTCGCGCAGACCGTCGGCATCGAGCAGCGGTCGCACACCGAGCTCCCGGGCCTGCTCCAGCGGCACTCCGACCGACAGGTCGGTGTTGTGTACGTCCAGCTTCAGATAACGCTGACGGCCCTTGCCGATTTTGCGGTCGAGGATCTGCGAGACGGTAGCCGGGCCGTGGTGGGGATGTACGAGAACCTGACCGGGAAAGTAATGCAACGCGTAAACCTTTCGACGAAACGCCGCCGGCTGCGCGCTCCAGAGGGGAGCGTCGCGCTCGGGTGGGCGTCCACCGGCGAGAGGCAGCCATGGCGGGCTGCCGAGTGCTTGTACCAGGTGCTGGGGAGTCCGGAGGGGCGATGCCTGTGCAGCGCGCGGAGATGGACTCGAAGCCGTCCGGTGGAGTGTCCGACCCTGGCGAGCCGGTCGGGCCATGCTCTCAGATAACGCTGGTAAATTCCAGAGGGGCCTTGGCAGTCGCGAGCGATGCCCGATTTTCCAGAAATTCATGCGGCTCCTTTTGAGCATGTCAGGCGCGACGTCACGGAGCAATTTCTCGTTGGCCACTCGGCGTCAACCGTCGCCCTACCTGCGCAAACGCCTGGATCCGCGAGTCCGCGGGGCAAGCCACCTCGCGCTCGATGCGGAGCCTCGGTCATCAGCGCGGTCCTCGTGGGACTGCCGGCCTCTCGGTGCGTCGGATGATGATCCGGGTCGCGAGCAGCGCGACGCAGGCGCTCAGGGCAGCGGTGCCGAGGCGCAGCCATGCCGGCCACCGGCCGCGATCGACCTCGCCGGCCTCGCGGACCTGCAGGTCCGGCAGCAGGGCAGTCGCCAGCTGGAAGTTGCCCACCCCGTAGTTCCCGCCTCCCGGTACCGCGCTGAGTCGGCGCGGCTCGCCGCCGTCGAGAGGCACGGCGGTCAGCCAGTACAGCGCGGTGTCTGCCTCCGGATCCCCGGGCGTCGGGTAGTTGTCGAGGACGATCACCTCGTCGGTGTCGGTCCATCCCAGCAGGCCATGCGATCCGACCAACCCGGTCGGGAGGGCGGGTGGCACCGCGTCCCCGCCGCCCGCGACATCGACGAACACAGTGTCGTCCTGCTGGTCCAGGCACCTCTGCCAGGGGACCTCGTCCCACCCGTTGATCTGGTCGTCGCACTCCGTCGACTGCCTGCGGGTCGCCAGCAACGTGCCGTCGGGGGACCAGGCGGCGGGGCCGGACAGGTACCGGTCGGACGGCAGCTCGATCTGCCGGCGGACCGTGCCGTCCAGGGCCACGATGTCGACCGTGCCGCCGCCCAGCCGCGGGATGCCCCAGTCTTCCGCGGTGCCGTCGGGCTCGATGCGGTGGATCGCCATCTGTGTGCCGTCCGGCGAGAACGCCACGGCCCGGACGTCGGGCGGACCAGGAAGGATGCTCGCCGTGCCGGCGCGTGCGTCCAGCACACCGACGTCGCCGGTGATTGCGGTGCCCGTGTACGGATTGCTCGGTTCCGCCGTGGTCAGGTAGGCGAGCAGCGTCGAGTCGGGCGACCAGGCCAGCGGGATGGCGCTGCGCCCGCCGGGCACCGGGTGCACCTTCACGCGCCCAGACGTCGGGTCCAGCACGGCAACGTCCGGTGCGGAGCTGGCGTAGTCCCCGACGGCGATGCGGGTCCCGTCCGGGGACAGCAGCATGGGAGCGGCGTCACCCTGGGTCTCTGGACCGCCCCGGGCCTCCGCCACGCCCACCCGGCGGTAGACGTCGCCGTCGGCGCCGAGCATGACCGCCTGGGGGAAGTCCATGAACTCCACGCCGAAGCCATGCTGGTAGAGGGCCACCGCGCGCCCGGGCGGCGAGGCCGACACGTCACCGGTGAGGTACGAGTAGTCCGCCAACCGTGCCGGCACGCTCGCCGGGCGGCCCCCGGCGGACGCTGGCGCCTTGCCGGGGAGGAAGGCCACAGCCAGAGCCACCGCGAGCACCGCGATGCCGATTGCCGGCGGCAACCACCGTGTTGCCCTCATGCGCGGAAGATAGCAACGCCGCGGGTGCCGCAGGGGCGTGATGAGCGTCAGCTAAGGGCCTCGCGCGGCACGGGCGGTCAGGCCCCGAACGCCTCCTCGACGGCGAAGAAGTCCAGCAGGACCGGCGCCAGCACCTCGGGATCGACGCGGTGCGTCTGGCCCTCGAGCGTGCGGCGCTGCCCGAGCGGCAGCGCATCGGCGACCGCCTGGGCCGCCCGATGCATCCACGCCGGGCTCGCTCCGCCGTCGAGCACGAGCGTGCGCACGTGCACGTCGCCGAACAACCGGGGTGGGAAGGTGTCGCCGCGGGTGCTCTCCGCCATGATCGTCGCGTCGTAGGGCAGGGTGTGGGCCAGGGCCTCGCCAACCTCCCACAGTGGCGAGCGGCGGAGCTGGTCGAGCGCGTCGGCGGGCATCGCGGCGGCCTCGGTGAAGAACAGGGCGACGGCGTCGCCGCGGCGACCGGCCCGCAGCAGAGAGGTCAGCCGGTCGAGGTAGTCGGGCGGCACCGGCGGGCGGGACTCGTCGACGATGTACGGCGGTTCGTACAGCGCCAGGTGCGTGATCGGGACGCCCTCGGCGGCCGCCTCGAGCGCGAGAGCGGCGCCCGAGGAGTAGCCGAGCACCCGGGCGCTGCCGCCGACCGCCTCCACCACCGCCGCGAGGTCCTCCACCTCGCGGGCGACCGCATAGGGGTCGGTGTCACCGCTGTCCCCGCGGCCGCGCCGGTCGTAGCTGACCGCGGCGACCGGCCCGGCCAGCTGCGACGCCAGCGGCGCCGCGGTCTCGCGGCTGCTCAGCGCCCCGCCGACAAGGACCACCGCCGGCCCCTCGCCGGTGCGCTCGTACGCGATGACCGTGCCGTCCCTCGAGACCACGGTGTCCACGGTGCCGCCTCCCCGCGCTCGCCCCGCCACGTCTAGGGTGCGGACGTGCTCGCGGTGCGGTCAACACCGTGGCCGACGGCGGTTGGCCGGCGGTTTAGGGTCGAGACCTCACAACCTCACCTCCCGGGACGTCTGCCCACCGTGAAGCCCTTCGAGCGCGTCGTCGACGAGCACGGCCCCACCGTGCTGCGGGTGTGCCGTGCGCTCCTCGGGCCCACCGACGCCGACGACGCGTGGTCGGAGACCTTTCTGGCCGCGCTGCGCGCCTACCCGGAGCTGCCCGCGGACGCGAACGTCGAGGCCTGGCTCGTGACGATCGCCAGGCGCAAGGCCCTCGACCAGCTTCGCGCCCGGCGCCGCCGCGCCGTGCCGGTGCCCGAGCTGCCGGAGACCGCCGTCGACGGGCACCAGCCCGCGGACGAGGACCTGTGGCGGGCCCTGCGCGCGCTGACCACCCGCCAGCGCGAGGCCATCGCCTACCACCACCTCGTCGGCCTGCCCTACGCCGACGTCGCCGCGCTGGTCGGCGGGTCGGCCGACGCCGCCCGCCGCGCCGCCGCGGACGGCATGCGGACCCTGCGGACCCTGCTCAAGGAGCGGCCATGACCACCGACCCGCTGCGCCCGCTCGACACCGTCAGCGGTGCCGACCTGGACCGGCTCCGCGCTCGGCTCGTCGACGCCGCCGCCACCGGCGGCGTGCTCGACGTCGCCTACCGCACCCTCGACACCCCCGTCGGCCCGCTCCTGCTGGCCGCCACCGACCGGGGGCTGGTGCGGATCGCCTTCGCCAGCGAGGACCACGACGCCGTGCTGGTCCGCCTCGCCGAGCGCATCAGCCCGCGGATCCTCCGCGCCCCCGCCCGGCTCGACGACGCCGCCCGCCAGCTCGCGGAGTACTTCGCGGGTCGGCGCCGCAGCTTCGACCTCCCGGTCGACCTGCGCCTGGCGGGCGGGTTCCGCCGCGAGGTCCTCGACCAGCTGCCTCACATCCCGTTCGGGCGCACCGCCAGCTACGCCGAGGTCGCCGCGGCCACCGGCCGGCCCCGCGCGGTGCGCGCCGTGGGCACCGCCTGCGCCACGAACCCGGTGCCGCTGGTGGTGCCGTGCCACCGGGTGCTCCGCTCGGACGGCGCCCTCGGCGGGTACCTGGGCGGCCCGGAGGTCAAGCGCCGCCTCCTGCAGCTCGAGGGCGCCGCATGAGCATGTCGGGGGTCCCTGGCAGGGTGGGCGCATGACGCAGACCTCCGGCGCCGGCTCGGCCGCCGCCGCGCCTACCGCACCGGTTGCCTCCTCGACGCCGGGAGCGGGCGCCGCCCCGGTGAGCGACGGCGTCGTCGTCGGGCCCGACGGCCTGGCCCGGCCCGGCTGGGCGGCCACCGACCCGCTGCTGCGCACCTACTACGACACCGAGTGGGGCCTGCCGATCCGGGACGAGCAGGGCGTGTACGAGCGGGTCTGCCTGGAGGGCTTCCAGGCCGGGCTGTCCTGGGCGACCGTGCTGCGCAAGCGCCCGGCCCTGCGGGAGGTCTTCCGCGGCTTCGATCCCGACGAGGTGGCCCGGTTCGACGACGACGACGCCGCGCGGCTGCTCGCCGACCCCCGCATCATCCGCAACCGCGCCAAGATCCGCGCCACCATCACCAACGCCCGCGCCACGATCGCGCTGCGCGCCGAGGGCGGGCTCGCGGCGCTGGTGTGGTCCTTCCAGCCGGCGACCACGCCGGCGCCGCGCACGCCGGCCGAGATCGCGGCCACGAGCGAGGAGTCGGTGGCGCTCTCCCGCGAGCTGCGCCGACGCGGCTTCGCCTTCGTCGGGCCGACCACGATGTTCGCCCTGATGGAGGCGATCGGCATGGTCGATACCCACCTGGTCGGCTCCCACCGGCGCGGCAGCTCGGGCCTGTGGGCGGCCGACGGCACGCGCCGGTGAGCGGCAGGGCCGGGGCGGCCACCGGAGCCGGCGTGAGCGTCCGGATCGCTCTGCACCCGCCCTTCGCCGTCGCCCCGGTGCTGGCGGCGCTGGCCGCCCACGCCGTGCCGGGCGTGGAGCGGGCCGAGCCGGAGGCGGCGCGCCACACCCGCACCGTGCCGGCCCCGCACGGCCCCGCCGTCGTCACTGTGCGCCTGGCCGACGACCACGTCGCGGCCACCGTCCACGCGCACCCCGGCGACGAGGCCGAGGTGGTCGCCCTGGTGCGCCGCTGGCTCGACCTCGAGGTCGACCCGGCGGCGGTCGCCGACGTCCTCGGCGCCGACCCGCTGCTCGGCCCGCTCGTCGCCGCCCGGCCGGGGCTGCGGGTGCTGGGGCACGTGGACGGCTTCGAGGCGGCCGCCGTGACCGTCCTGGGCCAGCAGGTCTCGCTCGCCGCCGCCCGGACCTTCGCCGGCCGGCTCGTGGCCGCCCACGGCGGCGCCGCGCCGCTGGGTCTGCGCGCCTTCCCGCGGCCGGCCGTGATCGCGGGAGCCGCCCCGGAGGAGCTTCGCGCGGCGGTCGGGATCACCCGGGCTCGGGCCAGGACGCTGATCGCCCTGGCCGAGGCGTGCGCCGACGGGCTGGACCTCCGGCCCGGGCAGGACCCGGCCTCCGTGCGGCGTCGGTTGCTGGCCCTCCCGGGGATCGGCCCGTGGACCGCGGACTACCTCGCCCTGCGGGCGCTGGGGGACCGGGACGCCTTCCCCGCCACCGACCTCGTCCTGCGGCGGGCGCTCGGGAACCCCGCCCCGGCGGCCGCTCTCGCCCAGGCCGAGCCGTGGCGGCCGCTGCGGGCCTACGCCGTCACGCACCTGTGGACGGCGCACGCCTACGTGTGACGGGGCGCACGCCTACGTGTGACGGGGCGCACGCCTACGTCTGACGGGCTCGGTGTGGGGGAGCGGGCTCGCCGGGAGCCGACGCCGCCTCAGGCCGCGGCGCCCACCCCACGCAGCTGGACGTCGACGAGCGTGCCCACGTAGTCCCGGATCCCGGCCCGCAGATCGTCGGCGCTCCTCGGCGAGCTGAAGAGCACGTGGACGAGCACGGCACCCTCGATGGCGTCCAGCAGCTGGTCCACCGGGGTCTGCGGGGGCAGCTCGCCGCTTCCGCAGGCCTGCTGGATCCGGTCGTGCAGGCTCAGTAACCCGCGGCTGATGCTTCGCTGACGGATCTCGTCGAACTCGGCCGGGTTGGCCTGGGCGGCGGAGTAGAGATGGGTGAGAGCGCGTCCGTGCTCGCCCAGGTACAGCTCGGCGCGCGCGACCGCGTGGCCGACGAGGTACTCGCGGATGGTGAGGTTCTCGCTCTCGTCCGGCACGACCAGGTGTTCCTCGAGGTCGTGCAGGGCGTCCATGAGGAGGTCCCGCTTGTCCTTCCACCGCAGGTAGATCGAGGACTTGCCGATGCCGGCGTGGGTGGCGACACCGTCGAGGCTGAGCCCGGCCCAGCCCCTCTGGCCGAACAGCTCGAGCACGGCGCGGTACGCGCGGGCCTCTGTGTCCGCGTGCCGCGGGCGCCCCGGCCCCCGTCGCATGGGGGGCTGCTCAGGCGCGGGCGTCTGCTGCTGCGACATCAGTCAGGTCCCTTTCCTCGACGGGTTGCCAGGAGGCTACCTGCGGGGCATGGGGCCCGGGGCGACATCACGACGACATTCGCAGATGAAAAGGCGCCGCCGACGAAGCGGGCTCGTCTGGCGGGCAGGCGAGCGGCAGACGGGAGGGCAGGCCACCAGGCCTGCCCTCCCGACGGGAGTCGTCAGCGCGCCGCCGGAGAAACCACGAGCAGCCACTGCTCGGGCCGCAGCTCGGCGGTCGTGTCCGCCGTCGCGCCCCGCTCCGCCCGCGCCAGCTCCTGGCACAGGGCGATGGCCGAGGTGAGCAGCTCGCGCAAGCGGTCGTCCGCATCGCCGACGCACGCCGTGGCGATGCCCGGCACCGCGAAGTCGAGGATGACCGGACCGGGGTGGTAGCGCACCGGACCGATGACGCCGTGGGCGATGAAGTCGCGGGCCCACCGCGCCGCGAGCGGCACATCGGCCAGCGCCCGTTCCGTCTCCGGTCGCAGCGTGCCGGGCTCCCGGCCGTCGCCGTCGGCGAGCATGCGGTCGACGCTGAGGATGCCCACGGCCAGGGCCCGCTGGGTCTCCTCGGCCACCACCGGCAGCGCCGTGGTCGCGGTGAGCAGGGCGATCTCGTGGTTCCAGCGCGGGTCCTTGCTCGTCAGGCCGATCACCGAGGGGATGAGCGGAGCGAGCTTCGGGCGCGAACGGTCGGAGGTGCAGTCGTTGACCAGCCGCGCGAGATGCGCCAGAAGGGGATGGGTGCACGCCGGGCGGTCGCTCCACCGCTCGCCGGCGAGGAAGGACGCCAGCTCCATGAAGCACGCGCCGCGTCGTGGGTTCCGGTGCTTCCCGCGGGAGAGCATCGGGAGCATGTCTGGCTGATCGGTCCTCATCATCACGATCTCACCGGCCTCGGCACTGGGGGTGATGCGCTCCTGACCCCGTCAAGTCTGCGCCTGGCGCCGGGGCCGTGCAACGGGTGACGCCGAGTTGGGCGGACGAAATCGGGCGTCACCCGGGGTGTTGCCTTGACCGGGGCGGGGCGAGGGCATGACCGCCGGCCGGCTGCTCAGCAGTGCGCGGCGGCGACGGCGAGGAGCAGGGCCCGCGCGAAGTTCTCCTCGCGCTCCTGGGCGCTCATGTCCTGGGAGTGGTCGAGCAGGTGGTCGGAGATGGTGAGGACGGCCAGCGCCTCGCGGTCGTGCTGGGCGGCCACGGCGTACAGCGCCGCAGCCTCCATCTCCACCGCCAGCGTGCCGTAGTCCGCGAGGGCCTGGATCTGCTCCGGCGGATTGCCGTAGAAGTGGTCGCGGGAGACGACGGGGGCGACGTGGACGTTCGTCGCGTCCCCGGCGGCAGCGACCGCGGCGGCGACCAGCGGGTAGGACGCGACCGCGGAGAAGTGGATCCCGGGGATCCGGCTGGTGTTCATCGCCGAGTCGGTGTGGGCGCCGAGGGCGATGACGACGTCGCCCACGGTGACCTTGGGTGCCAGGCCGCCGGCGGTGCCCACGCGGATGATGCGTCGGACGTCGTACTCGGCGAAGAGCTCGTTGGCGTAGATGCCGATGGACGGCATCCCCATGCCCGAGGCCATGACGGACAGCGGCTTCCCGTTCACGGTGCCGGTGTAGGCGCCGATCCCGCGCACGTCCGAGACCTTCCGCGCGTCGGGCATGAGCAGGCTCGCGATGCGCTCGGCGCGCCGCGGGTCCCCGGGCATGAGGACGGCGGGGGCGAAGTCGCCCTTCTCGGCGGCGATGTGCGGGGTGGCCATGGGGCTCCTTCGGTCGGGTGCGCCGGCGGCCCGCGAGGACCGCGCGGAGGGCGTGCCGCTCGGGCGGCGCCGACCATCGTCCCACGTCGGAACGGACGCGGGCGGGACCACGGCCTCGGGCCGACAGACGGACGCGGGCGCGCCACGGCCCGGCGGAGCGGGGGCTCCGCCGGGCCGTCGATGGCGCCGCGCCGCGCGGGGTCGCTACTGCGTGACGGGGGCGCGCTCCTCGGTCGCCGGTGCCGGCTCCGCCGCCCGGGACTCCTCGTCCGACATGTGCTGGCACAGCGTGATGGCGTCGGTGAGCAGCTCGTAGAGGATCCGGTCGGCGTCGGCGCCGCGGGAGTGGGCGATGGCCGGGACGGCGTACTCGAGGATCGCCGGCCCGGGGTGCCGGGTGACGTGGTCGGGACCCATCTGCCGGGCGAACTCCTGGGCCCACCCGGCCGCGGCGGGGTCGTGGCCGAGCGCGTTCTCGCTGCCGGGGCGCAGCGTCCCCACGGCCCGGCCCTCGTTGAGGGCGAGGAGTCGCTCGCAGGCGAGGATGCCGACGGCCACCGTGGGCCGGCGCAGCGCGGAGGCGTACGGCAGGGCCCGGGTGGCCACGAGCAGGGCGATCTCGTGGTCCCAGCGCCGGTCGCTGCTCCTGAGCCCGATCACCGAGGGCACCAGCGGGGCGAGCCGCTGCCGGCCGGCGTCGCTGGTGAAGTCGTTGACCAGCCGCGCGAGGTGCGCGAGCAGCGGATGCGTGCACGCCGGGTGGTCGCTCCACCGCTCCCCGGCCAGCACAGATGCCATCTCCATGAAGCACGCGCCACGGCGCGGGCTGCGGTGCTTGCCCCGGCCGAGAACGGGAAGGAAGTCAGTCTGGTCGCTTCGCATGTCGACCTCACTCGCAGGGTGGTCCATCAGGGGTACAGGAAGTGTGTTCCGCGGCACAGCAACGTGCAACGGGGACGTACCCGTCCGATGTCCCCCGGCTCCGGGGGCCCCTGGCCGGGTGCCCGGCGGGTGCGTGCTGGGGTGCACTGCTCGGTGCCCGGCGGCGCGTGCCGGGCGCGCTGCTCAGTGCCCGGCGGCGCGTGCTGCGCGCGGCTCAGTGCCCGGCGGCGAGGGGCTCGCGGACGCCGCCCCGGCTCGGGCCCGCGATTGCGGACGGTCGTGACTGCCTTCACAGTGTGCCGGTGACCACAACCACCCAGGCCCCCGAGCGGGAGCAGTGGTCGGGCCAGCTCGGGTTCCTCCTCTCGGCGATCGGCTCGGCCGTCGGCCTCGGCAACATCTGGCGGTTCCCCGGCGTGGCGTACGAGAACGGCGGCGGGGCGTTCCTCATCCCGTACCTCGTCGCCCTGCTCACCGCCGGCATCCCGATCCTGCTGCTCGACTACTCCCTCGGGCACCGCTTCCGCGGCTCCGCCCCGGCCGCGTTCCGGCGCCTGGGCCGGCGGTTCGAGGCGCTCGGATGGTTCCAGGTGGCCATCGCGTTCGTCATCGCCACCTACTACACGGTCATCCTCGTGTGGGCGATCCGCTACGTCGGCTTCTCGGTGACCCAGGCGTGGGGGAGCGACCCGGCGGGGTTCTTCGTCGGCGACTTCCTCCAGGACGCCGGGCCCACGCTGAGCACCGACGTCGTCGGCGGGATCTTCTGGCCCATGGTGGCCGTCTGGGCGGTCACCCTCGTCGTGCTCGCCCTCGGGGTCCAGCGCGGCCTGGAGCGGGCGAACAAGGTCATGCTGCCGCTGCTCGTCGTGCTCTTCACCCTGCTGGTCGTGCGCGCCCTGTTCCTGCCCGGCGCCGTGGACGGGCTGGACGCCTTCTTCACGCCCAGCTGGAGCGCCCTGGCCGACCCGGGGGTGTGGATCGCGGCCTACAGCCAGATCTTCTTCTCGCTGTCCATCGGCTTCGGCATCATGCTCACCTACTCGAGCTACCTGCGCCGCCGCGCGAACCTCGTGCCGACGTCGTACGTCGCGGCGTTCGCCAACTCCTCCTTCGAGGTCCTGGCGGGCCTCGGCGTCTTCGCCACGCTGGGGTTCATGGCCCACCAGCAGGGCGTGGCGGTGGGCGAGCTCGAGGGGATCAGCGGCGTCATCCTCAGCTTCGTCACCTTCCCGCAGGTCATCTCGATGATGCCGGCCGGCCCGGTGTTCGGGATCCTCTTCTTCGTCTCCCTCACGCTGGCCGGGTTCACCTCGCTCATCTCGATCCTGCAGGTCGTCTCGGCCGCCTTCCAGGAGAAGTTCGACCTCGGTCGGGCGCGGGGGGTCGGCGTCGTCGGCGGGCTGTGCGCGCTGATCTCCCTGGCCCTGTACTCGACGACGTCCGGCCTGGCGATGCTCGACACGGCGGACAAGTACGCCAACGAGGTGGGCGTCATCGGCTCGGCCATCACCATGTGCCTCGTGGTGGCCTACGGGGCCCGCCGGCTGCCGGAGCTGCAGGCCCACCTCAACTGGGTCTCCACCGCCCGCGTGGGGCGCTGGTGGCGGGTGCTCGTCGGCGCCGTCGTCCCGCTCGCGCTCACGCTGATGCTCGTCACCAGCCTCGCCGACCTCGTCACCGAGCCCTACGGCGGGTACCCGTGGGCGTTCGTCAACGCGGTGGGCTGGGGCGTGGCCGGCGGCGCGCTCCTCGCGGCGCTCGCCCTCGCCGCCCTGCGCTGGCGCCGCCCGGTGGACGACTTCGCGCCCGAGCCGGTGCCGGCGGAGGCGGTCCGATGAGCGCGGCCGCCCTCGTCATGCTGGTCGTCGCGCTGCTGGTGGTCTGGGGCGGGCTGGGCGCCGCCGTCGGCTTCCTCCTGCGGCACCCGCTGCCCGACGACGACGTCGACCGCGTCCTCGGCGAGGAGGGCGCGGACGCGCCGCAGCGGTGAGACCGAGACGCCGGTGCCACGAGCACCAGGATGCGCCGGAGCGGTGAGATGACCCACAACCGGACGGGGTGCGTCCGTCCGTGACGGGTGCCCACCGGTCGCGCGCGGACGAACGACGGCGGGGACAAGTTCCCGGGACCTGTCGCCGTTCGCTTCGCATGCGCGGCCGAGCGGGCGTTCCGTAACCTTAGGTGGTGCATCTACGGGGAAACGCCAGCTTCCGCTACCGCGACAGCGCCATCGTGGCGCTCGCCCACATCGAGGCGCCGGTGGTCGTGACGTCCGCCGAGTTCGAGGAGCGGCTGGCCCCCACCCGCAAGAAGCTGCGCCTGCCCGACCACCTCCTCGAGCGGGTCTCCGGGGTGCGGGAACGGCGCTGGTGGCGGCCGGGCACCGCGTTCGAGGACATGGCCGCGGAGGCCGGCAGCAAGGCGCTGGCCGAGGCCGGGGTGGACCCGGGCGAGGTCGGGCTGCTCATCAACACCTCGGTCTCGCGCAGCACCCTCGAGCCGTCCGTGGCGGTGCGCATCCACGACCGGATGGGGTTGCCGTCGTCGGCGCTGAACTTCGACATCACCAACGCCTGCGTGGGCTTCGTCAACGGCCTGCAGATGGCCGCGGCCATGGTCGACGCCGGGCAGGTCGCCTACGCCGTCATCGTCAACGGCGAGGACGTGCGGCCCACCCAGGAGGACACCCTCGCCCGGCTCCTGGCCGACGGAGTGACCCGCCGGGACTACGCCGACCAGTTCGCCTCCCTCACCCTCGGTGACGGCGCCGCGGCCGCCGTGGTCGGCCGGGCCTCGCACCGCCCGGACGGCCACCGCATCGTCGGGTCGGTCTCCCGCGCCGGCACGGAGCACCACGACCTGTGCGTGGGCAGCTTCGGGAAGATGACCACCGACACCAAGAACCTCCTGCGCCACGGGCTCGCGCTCGTCACCGACGCCTGGCACGAGGCCGAGGCGGACGGGTGGAACTTCGCCGGCATGGACCGCTACGTCACCCACCAGATCTCCACCCCCTACACCCACGCCATCGTCGAGGCCGTGGACCTGGACCCCGCGGCGGTGCCGATCACCTTCGACCGGTGGGGCAACGTCGGCCCGGCCTCCATCGCGATGACCCTGTCCGAGCAGGCCGAGTCCCTCAGCGCCGGGGACCGGGTGATGTGCCTGGGCGTGGGCTCCGGGCTCAACACCGCCATCCTGGAGCTCGCCTGGTGACCGCCATGACGGGGCGGCCGGCGCCCGAGGCCTGGCCCGGCGTGGACCCGGCCTGGTCCCGGGAGGTGGTGGCGGGCGGGCATCGCTGGCACTACCTCGACAACCTCAGCTCCCTGGGCGGCGCCGAGCCCCGCGGGACGCTGCTGTGCGTCCACGGCAACCCCACGTGGGCCTACCTGTGGCGCTCGGTGCTCGCGGCCGGCGCGGCCGCCGGGTGGCGCGCGGTCGCCGTCGACCAGCTCGAGATGGGCTACTCCGAGCGCACCGGCGTCACCCACCGGCTCGCGGACCGGGTGCGCGAGCTGGGCGAGCTCACCGACGTGCTCGGCCTGTCCGGACCGCTGTGGGACGGCCGGCCGGTGGTGACCGTGGGGCACGACTGGGGCGGCATCGTCTCGCTCGGCTGGGCCGTGGACCATCCGCGCGAGCTGGCCGCGGTGGTGCTCACCAACACCGCCGTCCACCACGCGGCCCGCACCAAGGTGCCCTACCTCCTGCGGCTGGCGCGCAGCCGCCGGGTGCACGGCCCGGCCACCGAGGCGACCCCCACCTTCCTCGAGGTGACCCTCGCGCTGGCGCGCCCGGCGCTGGCCCCGGAGGTCAAGGCCGCCTACCGGGCCCCCTACCGCAGCGCCGCCGGCCGGGCGGGCATCGCCGCGTTCGTCGAGGACATCCCCGTCGACGCCGCCCACCCCAGCCACGCCGAGCTCGAGCGCATCGCCGCCGGCACCCGGGGGCTGCGCGTGCCCGCGCTGGTCATGTGGGGCCCGCGCGACCCCGTCTTCTACGAGCGCTACCTCCGCGATCTGCTCGACCGGCTCCCGCACGCCGACGTCCACCGGTTCGAGGGGGCCGGGCACCTCGTGGTGGAGGACGCCGCGGTCGCCGGCACCCTCGTGCACTGGCTGGAGCGGCGGAGGGTGGGACGGCCCGCGGCCGAGCGCGACCGCCCGGCCGGCGGCGCAGCGGTAGGGGGCCCGGATGGGGGCGCGGAGGAGCCGCGCGACCACCCTGCCCGCCCGGCCGCGCCGGCGGGGGAGTACCGCCCCCTGTACGCCGCCCTGGAGGAGCAGGCCGACTCGCCCGTCACCGCCGTCGTCGCGCTCTCCGGCGCGGGGCGCTCGGAGCTGAGCTGGGCCGAGCTCGCCGCCCGCGTCCGCCACCTCGCCCTCGGCCTGGCCGACGCCGGCGTGCGCCCGGGGCAGCGGGTCAGCCTGCTCGTCCCGCCCGGCGTGGACCTCACCACGGCCCTGTTCGCGTGCCTGCGCCTCGGCGCCGTCGTCGTCCTCGCCGACGCCGGCCTCGGGCTGAAGGGGCTGACCCGGGCGGTGCGCGGCGCCGCCCCCGACCACATCATCGGGATCGAGAAGGCCCTCGTCGCCGCCCGCCTGCTGGGCTGGCCGGGGCGGAAGTTCATCGCGGTGCCCGGCGGGCACGACGTCGGCTACACCCCGCCGCGCACCGCTCACACCCGCCGGCGCACCTTCCGGATCTTCGGCAGCATCCGCGAGCTCCTCGCCCGCGGCGCGGTCCTCGACGACGCCGGCGGCCAGCTGCCGCCCGAGCCGGACCCGGACGCCGACGCGACGATCCTCTTCACCTCCGGCTCCACCGGCCCGGCCAAGGGCGTGGTGTACACCCACCGCCGCCTCGCCGGCATGCGCGACGTCGTCGCCGCCACCTACGGCCTGTCGCCCGAGCGGAGCTTCGTCGCCGGCTTCGCGCCGTTCGCGCTGCTGGGCACGGCCACCGGCGCCACGAGCGCCACCCCGGACATGGACGTCACCAGCCCGGCCACCCTCACCGCGGCGGCCCTGGGCGACGCGGCGGCCGCGATCGACGCCTACGCCGTCTTCGCCTCCCCGTCGGCGCTGGCCAACGTCGTGCGCACCGCCGACGCGCTGTCGCCGGCGCAGCGCGCGGCGCTGGCCCGGGTGCGTCTGTTCCTCTCCGCCGGCGCGCCGATCGCCTCCGAACGCCTGGCGCGGGCCCGCACCGTCATGCCGGCCGCCGAGCTGCACACCCCGTACGGGATGACCGAGGTGCTGCCGGTGACCGACGTCTCGCTGGAGCAGGTGGAGGCGGCCGAGGCCGACGCGCGGGCGGGCGCTGTCGCCGGCGCGGGCGGCGGGAGCTGCGTGGGCACGCCGGTGGCCGGCGTCCGCGTCCGCATCGTGCCCCTCGACGACCAGGGGCAGGCGACCGGCCGGCCCACCGACGAGGCCGGGATCACCGGCGAGGTGCTCGTCACCGCGCCGCACCTGAAGGACCGCTACGACCGGCTCTGGGCGACCCAGGACGCCTCGGCCACCTGGCCCGGCTGGCACCGCACCGGCGACGTCGGCCACCTCGACGCGGCCGGCCGGCTGTGGATCGAGGGGCGGGTCTCGCACGTCATCGTCACCCCCGACGGCGTCGTCACCCCGGTCCAGCTCGAGAACGACGTGCTCGCCCTGCCCGCGGTGCGGCGCGCGGCGGTGGTCGGCGTCGGTCCGGTGGGCGCCCAGCAGGTGGTCGTGGTCGTCGAGACCGACCCCGAGATGGACCCGGGCGCCCGGCACCGGCCGGCGCTGGCGCCCGCGGGGCTCGCCCGCGCCGTGCGGTCGGTCGCGGCGGTGCCCGTCGCGGCGGTGCTGCGCCTCCCCGAGGTGCCCACCGACGTGCGGCACAACTCCAAGGTCGAGCGCGCGCGGATCGCCGCCTGGGCGGCGCGCTTCCTCGCCGGGCTGCGGGCGGGCCGGCCGTGAGGGTGCTCGTGACCGGTGCGAGCGGCATGCTCGGCCGGGAGGTGGCGACGGCGCTGCTCGCCCGCGGCGACGAGGTGACCACCCTGCAGCGGCGCCCCTCCGGCGTCGCCGGCGCGCGGGACGTGTGCGGCGCCGTCGACGACGCCGGCGTGGTGACGGCGGCGGTTCGCGGTCAGGACGCCGTCGTGCACCTGGCCGCGAAGGTGTCCTTCGCCGGCCCGTTCGCCGAGTTCGAGCGCACCAACGTCGAGGGCACCCGGATGCTGCTCGAGGCCGCCCGGGCCGCCGGCGCCGGGCGGTTCGTGTTCGTCTCCTCGCCCTCGGTCGCACACACCGGCGCCTCGATCGTGGGCGAGGGTGCCGGGCCCGCCCAGCCCGGGCTCGCCCGGGGGAGCTATGCGCGCACCAAGGCGGCCGCCGAGCTGCTCGCCCTCGGTGCCGACGCGCCCGGCTTCGCCGTCGTGGCCGTCCGGCCGCACATCGTGTGGGGGCCGGGGGACACCCAGCTGGTCCAGCGGGTGGTCGACCGGGCCCGCGCGGGCCGGCTGCCCCGGCTGGATGCCGGCGCGGCGCTCATCGACACCACCTACGTCGACAACGCCGTCGGCGCGCTCGTCGCCGCGCTGGACCGGGCGGAGGTGGCGCACGGGGAGGCGTTCGTCGTGACCAACGGCGAGCCGCGGCCGGTGTTCGAGCTCGTCGCGGCGATGTGCCGAGCCGGCGGCGTGCCGGCGCCGCGCTGGGCGGTGCCCGGCGCAGTGGCCCGGGCGGCGGGGGGCGTCATCGAGAAGGTGTGGGCGGTGCGGCCCGGCCGGGACGAGCCGCCCATGACCCGCTTCCTCGCCGAGCAGCTCTCCACCGCGCACTGGTTCGATCTGCGCCGCACCCGCGAGGCGCTGGGCTGGCGGCCCACGGTCCCCCTGGACGAGGGGTTCGCGCGGCTGGCGGAGTACTACGGCACACGCTGACCGGCCGGGCGCTGGCGAAACGCCGTCGGTGGTGCGGGCGTCCCGGCGGGTCAGAACTCCTCGTGGGTGTCGGGGTCGCCGCCGAGGCGCCCGCCGGCCATGGCGCTGATGCGCTCCATCTCCGGCTCACGCAGGTTGAACCTGAAGATGTCGAAGTTCTCCTGCTGCCGCCGCGGGTCGGAGGACTTCGGGATCGGCACCGTCCCGAGCTGGTGGAGCCAGCGGAGGATCACCTGCGCCGGCGTGACACCGTGGAAGCCCGCCGCCTCCACCACCGCAGGCGCGTCGAGGAGGCGGCCCTTGCCCAGCGGCCGCCAGGACTGGGTGACGATCCCGCGCTCGGCGTCCACCCGCCGCATCTCGTCCTGCGGGAAGCCGGGGTGCAGCTCGATCTGGTTGACCGACGGCGCCACCCCGGTCTCGCCGATGATGCGGTCGAGGTGCTCGGCGGTGAAGTTGGAGACGCCGATCGAGCGCACGAGCCCGTCCTCGCGCAGCTTGATCATCGCCCTCCAGGTCTCCACGTACGTGTCCTGGCGGGGCAGCGGCCAGTGGATGAGGTAGAGGTTGACGTACTCCACGCCGAGGTCGCGGCGGGTGGTCTCGAACGCCCGCAGCGTCTCCTCGTAGCCCTGGTCGCGTCCGCGCAGCTTGCTCGTGACGATGATCTCTCCTCGCGCAGCACCCCCGACTCGGCGATGCCGCGACCCACGCCCGCCTCGTTGCCGTACGAGGCGGCGGTGTCGATGAGCCGGTAGCCCGTCCTGATGCCCTCGGCGACGGCGGTGGCCGCCTCGTCGTCGGACATGGCCCAGGTGCCCAGGCCGATGGCGGGCAGGGCGTAGCCGTCGTTGAGCGTGAACCGGGGCACAGTCATGGCCCACATTGTGCCCGGCGGGGCGGCGGACTCGCCGGTCCTCACGCCCCGGAACGCCGTGGACGGGGACTCTGGCGGGCATAATCGCTCGAACAGCACGCCGCCCCGGCGTGCCCGCACCGCCGGGTGCGGCCGCCGAGCAGGAGACCGAGACGTGACGGATCCGCGACTGATCGCCTTCGACCTCGACGACACCCTGGCGCCGTCGAAGTCCCCGATGCCGGCCCGCATGGGGGCCGCCCTCGCCGCGCTGCTCGACTCGCTGCCGGTGTGCATCATCTCCGGCGGCCACTTCGGCCAGTTCCGCGACCAGGTGCTCGCCCACCTGCCGGCGACGGCGGAGCAGCTGGCCCGCCTGCACCTCATGCCCACCTGCGGCACCCGCTACCTGCGCTTCGAGGCCGGGGAGTGGCGCCAGGTCTACGCCCACGACCTCACCGACGACGAGCGCGGCCGCGCGGTGGCCGCCGTCGAGGGCGAGGCCCGGCGCCTGGGCCTGTGGGAGGCGCAGACCTGGGGCGACATCCTCGAGGACCGCGGCTCGCAGATCACCTTCTCCGCCCTCGGCCAGCAGGCCCCGCTCGCGGCCAAGAAGGCGTGGGACCCCACCGGCGCGAAGAAGGGCGCCCTGCGCGACGCCGTCGCCGCCCTGCTGCCCGGGCTCGAGGTCCGCTCGGGCGGGTCGACGTCGGTGGACATCACCCGCAAGGGCGTGGACAAGGCCTACGGCATGGAGCGCCTGAGCGAGCAGACCGGCATCGACGTCGCGGACATGCTCTTCGTGGGCGACCGGCTCGACGAGGGCGGCAACGACTACCCCGTGGTGCGCCTGGGCATGCCGACCCACGCCGTCGCCGACTGGGAGGACACCGCCGCGCTGGTCGAGCGGATCGTCGCCGGGCTGGCGGTCACCCGGGCCTGACCCGGGGGCCGCTCAGAGCGCCGCGACCGCCTCGCGCAGCCAGGCCAGGCGCGGCACGCCCTCGACGCGGTGACGCACCCGCCCCGCGCCGTCGAGCACCAGCACGGTCGGGGTGCTGCGGATCGCCAGGGCCGCGGCGAGCCGTTCGTGACCGGCAACGTCGACGTCGACGTGCCGCACCCCTTCGGCCGTCTCGGCGACCCGCGCGGCCACCACCCGCGCGGCCGCGCACGGGGCGCAGAACGCGCTCGACACCTGCAGCAGCGTCGCCCGCTGCCCGAGGCGGTCGGCGGGCAGGCCGAGGTCGGCCGCGGTGAGCGGGGCGCCGTCGGGCGTGGGCACGGACATGGTCCGATTGTCGCGCGCCGGCCGCGGGCCGGCCGTGTGGGCTTCGTCATGAAGGCCCCGCCCCGGGTGGGAGGCACCACGCTGCGCCCACAGCGCCGCGGGGACGGGGCGTCGTTACCCTGAACGGGTACAAGCACCCGAGGACGAGGAGCGTGCAGGTGACCGAGCGGGTGGGAGACCGGTGGACGGACGCCCGCACTTCGATCCGCACGCTGGCCTGGCCGACGGCGGCGCGCGCCAGCGCCGCGATCGGGGTCCCGCTCACCGCGCTGACGCTCCTGGGGCACCACGAGGTCGGTCTCATGGCGAGCACCGGGGCCTTCACCGTGCTCTACGGCGCCGGCCGGCCCATGCGCTACCGCTGGCGGATGCTGGTCGTCGTCGCGCTCGGCTTCGTCCTCTGCTCCGCCCTCGGGGCGCTGACGGCGGGCATCGGCTGGGCGGCGATCCTGCTGCTGACGGTGATCGGTGCGGTGGCCACGTACGCCACGCTGGCACTGCGCTCTGGCCCGCCCGGGGCGTTCTTCTTCGTCATGGTGGCCGGCGTGGCCGGGTTCGTCCCGGCGCAGGGCACGGTGCCGCCGACCCTGATGATCGCCGCCACCGCGATCGGCGCGGCGTGCGCGGTCCCCATCGCCATGGCCGACCTGCTGCTCGACCGGGCCGCCCCGCAGGTCAAGGCGGTGCGCCAGGCGCGGGCCGCCGTCGAGCGCTACCTCGCCTCCGACCGGTACGGCGCCGAGGCGGCGCGGCTGTCCGCCGAGGCCGCCGGAGCGCTGCACCGCGCCTGGGGCGTGCTGTGGGACGCCGGCGACACCACCTCGCGCCGGCCCGAGGCGCTGGCCCGGGCCGCGGAGCTGTCGACCCTGCACCAGGCCTACGCCTCGCACATGCTACCGGGCAGCTCGCCGGACCCCGACCTCGCCGCCGACCGCACCGAGACCCCGCTCGGGCTGCCGACCACCTGGCTGATGCTCCGGCGCGCGCTGCACACCCCGACGGTGCCGGTCGACGCCGCCGGGCGCGTGGCGCTGGGCATCGTCGTCTCCGGGCTGATCGCGCTGACCCTCGGCACGGACCACATGTACTGGGCGATGATGGTCTCCGCCCTCGTCCTCCACCAGGGGCTCGACCGGCGCCGCTCGCTCATCCGGGCACGCAACCGGTTCATCGGCACGGTGGTGGGGCTGGGGATCTTCGCGGCCATCACGGCCGCGGGACCGAGCGAATGGGTGACGGTCGCCATCCTCATCGTGCTCCAGGGCTCGATCGAGCTGGCCGTGCCGCGCAACTACGCGGTCGCGGTCTCGTTGATCACCCCGCTGGCGTTGACGATCGCCACCGGCGGGGCCAGCAACGGGGTCTTCCCCGTCGTCACCGAGCGCCTGCTCGACACGGTCGTGGGGCTGGCGGTGGCGGTGGTGGTGCTGCTGGTCGTGGCCCGCGGCAGCGCCATGCCGATGGTGCGCAACTACGTCGGGCGCGTGCTCGCCTCGTGCGGCAACGCGCTGGAGCACATCGGCGCCGGGACCATCACGGGTTCGGCGGGGGCCGCCGCGCAGCTCGAGCTCGCGCTGGACATGCAGGATCTGTCCCTGGTCGCCGGCCGCGCGCTCACCGACGATCCCGAGGGCATGGCCACCTGGGCCGAGCCCCGCGAGTCGACGGCGTGGCTGGGGCTGACGGTGCTCGCCCGCTGCGCCCGCGCCAGCGGCCCGGCCGACGGCGTGGGCGGGGCGACGTGGGCCTGCTGGGCGCTGGGGGCCTCGGCCGAGCGGGGCGTGCCGCCCGACCCCATCGCCCTGGGCAACCTGCGCGCCGTCATCCGCTGACGCGGTCACTCGCTGCGGCCGTTGTCTGGGTGGGCCTCGGCCGATCGGCCGGGCGCCGTCCTCGCCGCGCCGGCGCTCTTTGGGGGTGACCGTCCGGAGTCCGGGTCGCACGGCGCAGTGAGGCGGACCACCTCCGCCGGGAATCGGGTGCGGCCTGCCCGCGCAGGCACGTACGGTGTCAGGGCCCAGTCCCGTCCGGAAGGAGTCCCGTGCGCCGTCGCGCCTTGCTCGTGCCCGTCGCCGCGCTCGTCGCCGCGCTCGTCCTGGCCGGCTGCACCTCCGCCGACGGCGGGACCACCGAGACGACGTCCCCGCCGCCCGCCGCGAGCGAGCTGGTCGCCCCCGGGGAGACCGCCGTCCTGGGCACCGACGACCCGGCGGAGCTCGCCCGGCAGAGCGCCCTGACCTTCTTCGCCGCCGCGCCGGTGGTCGTCCTCACGACGGGGGAGGCGCTGCTGCCCGCCGCCTCGGCCGCAGTCGTGCTCGGCGTTCCGGTGCTCCTCGACGGCGATGACGCGACCGTGGGCGCCGAGCTCGAGCGCCTGCACCCGGAGGCGGTGCTCACGGTCGGGACGGCGGACGTGCCCGACGGCGCCGACGTCACCGCCGTGCCTGCACCGGCCGACCCGGCGGCGCTGGGCGAGCTGCTCGGCGCGACCCTGGCGACCGGCGACCCGGTGGCGGCGGGCGGCGAGGTGGCCGCGGTGGCCGGCCTCGACCCCGACGCCCCGGCGTACCTGAGGCCCGCGGAGGAGGGCACGCCCGCATCGGCGGACGAGCCGGCCACGTCCGGTGCGGCGGCCCCCTCAGGTCAGGCGGCGCCGTCAGGTCAGGCGGCGCCGTCGCTGCCGCAGACCTCCCGCCCGAAGCCGGCGGCCGAGGGCGTCGTCGTCATGAGCACCGGCGACCCGGCGCAGGCCGCCGCCGTGGCGAACGCCCGCAGCGCGGGCGCGCGGGTGCTGGTGGTCCCTGGCGGCGACCCCCGGGCGACGAGCGAGACGGTCAGGACGACCGCCGCCAACGCCCCGGACGTCGTCGTCGGCCTCGGCACCGCCTTCGGCGACGCGGGCACCCTCGCCTGGCGCGCCGCCACCGCCGCGACCGGCGTCGAGCTGCCCGGCGGCGGCCAGCTCGCTCTGCCCGGCAAGACCTACGTGGCCCTCTACGGGCACCCGGGCAGCGGCGCGCTGGGGGTGCTGGGGGAGCAGGACGCGCCGGCCACCGTCGAACGCGCCCAGGCGCACGCCGAGCCCTACCGTCCGCTGACCGGCACCACGGTCGTGCCCGCGCTGGAGATCATCGCCACGGTCGCCTCGGGCGGCCCGGGCGACGACGGGAACTACTCCGCCGAGGCGAGCGTGGAGCAGCTGCGCCCGCTCGTGGAGCTGGCGCACGAGCACGGGCAGTACGTGGTGCTCGACCTGCAGCCCGGGCGCACCGACTTCGTCACCCAGGCCAAGCGGTACGAGGAGCTGCTGACGATGCCCAACGTCGGGCTCGCGCTCGACCCCGAGTGGCGGCTGCGCCCGGACCAGGTGCACCTGCGGCAGATCGGCCAGGTCGACGTCGCCGAGGTGAACCAGGTGGTCACCTGGCTCGCCGACCTCACCCGCGAGCACCGTCTGCCGCAGAAGCTCCTCGTGCTCCACCAGTTCCAGGTCCGGATGATCCCGGGCGTCGACGGCGTCGACCAGTCGCGTTCGGAGCTGGCCATCCTCATCCACGCCGACGGGCAGGGCTCCCAGCCGGCGAAGGCGGGCACCTGGGGCACCCTGCACGCCAACGCGCCGAGCATCCGCTCGTGGGGGTGGAAGAACTTCTACGACGAGGACAGCCCGATGCTCACCCCGGAGCAGACCATGCAGGTCCAGCCGACGCCGAACTTCATCAGCTACCAGTAGACCCGCCCGGGGCCCGGCGCCGGGGGACAGGCACCGGGGGCCCGGGGGCCGGCACCGGGGCCGGGCGCCGCCACGGCACCCGGCCCGCGCCGCCGCTGACCTCAGCCGCGCATCGCCGCCGCGGTGTGCGCGGGGTCGACCTCCTCGCCCGGGCGCACCGGGCCGGGCGCGGTGCCGGCGCCGAAGGGCCGGCCCCCCAGCGCCTCGCGCCCGTGCGGGGTCAGCCACCCGGACAGGTCCGGGCCCGCCGGGACGATCCCGGTGGGGTTGATGTCCGTGTGGACGATGTAGTAGTGCTCCTTGATCTGCTGGAAGTCCACGGTGTCGCCGAACCCGGGGGTCTGGAACAGGTCCCGGGCGTAGGCCCACAGCGCCGGCATCTCGGTGAGCTTGTTGCGGTTGCACTTGAAGTGCCCGTGGTAGACGGCGTCGAAGCGCACCAGCGTGGTGAACAGCCGCACGTCCGCCTCGGTGATGGTGTCGCCCACCAGGTAGCGCCGGTCGGTGAGGCGCTCCTCGAGCCAGTCCAGCGCCGTCCAGAGCCGGGCGTAGGCGGCGTCGTAGGCCTCCTGGGAGCCGGCGAACCCGCAGCGGTAGACGCCGTTGTTGACCTCGGTGAAGACCCGCCGGTTGACGGCGTCGATCTCCTCGCGCAGCGCCTCGGGGTAGAGGTCCGGCGCGCCGTCGCGGTGGTACGCCGTCCATTCGGTGGAGAAGTCGAGGGTGATCTGGGCGAAGTCGTTCGTCACGACGGCGCCGGTGGGGATGTCGACGACGGCGGGGACCGTGATCCCGCGCGGGTAGTCGGGAAAGCGCCTGAAGTAGGCCTCCTGCAGCCAGTGGATGCCCAGGACCGGGTCCTTGCCGCCCGCGTCGAGGTCGAAGGTCCACGACCGGGCGTCGTGCGTCGGCCCGGGCAGCCCGACCGAGATGGCCTCCTCGAGCCCCAGCAGGCGCCGGACGATGAGGGTGCGGTTGGCCCACGGGCAGGCTCGGGCGGCGACGAGGCGGTACCGGCCCGGCTCGACCGCGTAGCCGTCGCGGCCGTCGGCCGTGATGCGGGTGGTGATGTAGCGGGTGTCGCGGGAGTACTCCTGGCCCGGCGTCGTGTAGCGCCCGCCCTCGTGGTGCTCGGGGCGCTCGGCCTCGGTGGTGGTCTCGGTGCTCATGGTCTCCTCCCGAGTGGTCAAAGTTTCAATAAGCCTAGGCGGTGCGGGTCAGAAGCGCTCCACCACCTGCCCGTGCGCGTAGACCTCCCGTCCCGCGATGAACACCCGCTCGGCCCGGGCGTAGAGGTCGAGCGGGTCGCCCGACCAGACGACGACGTCGCCGTCCAGGCCCGGCGCCAGGGCGCCGACGCGGTCGTCCAGGCCGAGCATCCGCGCCGGGTTGACCGTCAGCGCCGCGAGGGCCACGTCGCGGTCCAGCCCCGCCTTCACCGCGATCGAGGCCTGGTGGACCAGGAACTGGATCGGGACGACGGGATGGTCGGTGGTGATGGCGACCTGCACGCCCGCGGCGGCGAGGTCCACGATCTTCTCCAGGCCCCGGTCGCGCAGCTCCACCTTGGACCGGTTGGAGATCATCGGGCCGAAGATCACCGGGATGTGCTTCTCGGCCAGCAGGGCGGCGAGCTTGGCCCCGTCCGTGCCGTGGTTGACCACGAGCCGGTAGCCGAACTCCTCGGCCAGGCGGATCGCGGTGGCGATGTCGTCGTGGCGGTGGGTGTGCTGGTCCCACACGAGCTCGCCGGCGAGCACCTGGGCGAGCACCTCGTGGGTGAGGTCGCGCTCGAACGGCTGGCTCCCGCGGGCCGCGTGCTCGCGCGCGTCGGCGTAGTTGCGGGCCTTGACGAACGCCTCGCGGATGACGCGGGCCACGCCCAGGCGGGTCGAGGGCAGCTCCTTGCGGTCGTGGTAGACGCGCTTGGGGTTCTCGCCCAGCGCCGACTTCACCGAGACGGCGGCCTTGATGACCTGCTCGTCGACGGTGCGCCCGCCCCAGGTCTTGATGGCGACGCTCTGCCCGCCGATCGGGTTGCCCGACCCCGGCTTCACGACGGCGCTGGTGACCCCTCCCTCGAGGGCGTCGCGAAAGCCGAGGTCCTCGATGTTGATGGCATCGAGGGCCCGCACGGCCGCCATCACGGGGCCACTCGTCTCGTTGGAGTCGTCGCCGGCCCAGCCCTCGCCCTCCTCGGCGACGCCGAGGTGGGCGTGCGCCTCGACGAAGCCGGGCAGCACCCACCGGCCGGCCGCGTCGACCACCGGCACCCCGGGCGGGACGGCGACGTCGCGGCCCACCTCCCGGACGACGCCGTCGACCACCACCACCGTGCCACCGTCGATCGGCGGGCCCACGATCGGCAGCACGCGCCCGCCCACCACGGCGATGCTGGCGCCGCGCGGGCCTGCCGGAGCCTCGAGGTTCGTCATGACGTCATCATGGCCGACCTCACCTCGTCCGCATGTGCTGACCAACCTGGACCGCGGCCGACCCCCGTCGCGGCGAGGTGGCCGGTCAGGGCCTCACGCGGGCCTCAGTCCGGGACGGGCCAGGTGTGCACCGGCTCGTTGGCGTGCATGTGGCGCATGTACTCGCGCAGCATCTCGCGCAGCGCGGCCGGCCGGTCCATCCCGCGGGCCTCGAACGCCTCCGTCGCCGCGACCTGCCACGTCGCGCCGTTGACCCGCAGCTTGGCGCGGGCCTCGATGATCCCGAGGTACTTGTCGATCACGTCGGAGGCCACCCCCAGCCGCTCGAGCCCGCGGTGGGCCAGCGGGAGGAGCACCCGCAGGAACAGCTCGTCCCAGTCCACCTGCCCCGCGCCGGGCCAGTACAGCCGCGCCGCGGCGCCCTCGCGCGCGGCCTCGTGGAAGTTCTGCCGGGCGGCCTCGAAGCTCATCCGGGACCACACGGGCCGCTCGTCCACGACCATCTCCACGACGGCGCCGTAGAAGAAGGCCGCGTTGGCGACGACGTCGACCACGGTCGGGCCCGAGGGCAGCACCCGGTTCTCGACCCGCAGGTGCGGCCGGCCGTCCGACACGTCGTAGATCGGCCGGTTCCAGCGCCAGATGGTGCCGTTGTGCAGCCGCAGCTCGGACAGCTGCGGCGTGCCGCCGGCGTCGAGGACGGCGAGCGGGTCCTCGTCGCTGACCTCCGGCAGCAGCGCCGGGTAGTAGCGCACGTTCTCCTCGAACAGGTCGAAGATGGAGTTGATCCACCGGTCCCCGAACGGCACCAGCGGGCGCACCCCCTGGTTGCGCAGCTCGGGCGGCCGGGTGTCGGTCGCCTGGAGGAACAGCTCGGTGCGGGTCTCCGCCATGAGGCGGTGACCGAACAGGTACGGCGAGTTCGCCCCGACGGCGAGCTGGGGCCCGGCGAGGACCTGGGCGGCGTTCCAGTACCGCGGGAAGCTGGCCGGGCGCACCTGCAGGTGCAGCTGCACGGAGGTGCACGCGGCCTCGACGGCGACGGTGTCGTTGGTCATCTGCAGCCGCTCCGGCCCGGGGATGTCCAGCGCGATGTCCTCGCGCCGGGCGGCCATGACCGCCTGGTCGAGCATGCGGTAGCGGGCGTTCTCGGAGAACCACGAGAAGCCGTGTTCCGGGCGCGGCAGCGTCGGCAGGATGCCGATCATGCAGATGTCCGAGCCGACGTCGCCGGCCCGGTCGCGGGCGTGGTTGAGGTTCTTGCGCAGCGCGCTCTCGAGCTGGGGCAGGGACTGGCCGTCGATGCGGCGCGGCTCGATGTTCACCTCGATGTTGAACCGCCCGAGCTCGGTCTGGAAGCGCATGTCGTCGATGTGCGCGAGCACGTCGGCGTTGTTCATCGCCGGGTCGAGGTTCCCGTCGACGAGGTTGAGCTCGATCTCCAGGCCGGTGCGCCACTCGTCCTCCACGAACGAGCCCGCCTCGAGCATCCGCGCGAGGGCGTCGAGGCAGCGCTGCACGGCCTCCCGGTGCCGGGTGTGGTCCCGCCGCGAGTAGACCTTCGCCTGGACGTCCTGCCCCATGCTCACCTCCCGTACGCCGGGTCTCAGGCCGAGGCCCGGTCGTTCTCAGCATGCGGGGACCGCGGCGCCGTCGCACGTCGGCGCGGGTGGCGCCCCGAGCGCGTGGCGCGACCGGCCGCCGGACCCGCGCAACCGGCCCCCGAACGCACGCGACCGACCGCTGGCGTCTCGGCCCGGCGGGCGTACCGACCTCTCACACGGGCGCCCGGGATGATGGAATGGACGGGATGCACAGCACGACGAGCCCCCGACGGCGCTGGGAGTGGTGGCACCGCCAGACCCCCTCCACCCGGCGCACCATCCGCGCGGCGCTGACTCTGCTGGTCACCGGTCTGCTCGCGGCCACCTTCGGCATCACCACCGCCTCCACCCACGCCTCGCTGGGCCCTCACCAGGCCGACCTCAAGGTGACGCTCGACCGCCAGGTCACCGTCCAGCTCGGCCCCCTGGGCGCCCTCATCATCGACTCGCCGCTGCCGTGGCCGTTGGGCGTCGACGTCGTCGTGGAGGAGATCCCGTCGGCCCTCAGCCCCGCCGGCGGCAACCCGCTCACCGGCCTGCTGGGGGACGCCAAGGCCTACGGGCAGCTCTTCAGCGAGCCGGAGGCGGCCCTGGACGACGCCGTCGCGGGGTTGGTCCGCGACGCGCTGGGCCGCGCCGCCGTGGCGTGGTCCGTCATGCTCGTCCTGCTCGCCGCTGGGCGGCTGGCCTCGGGGGGCCGGCTGCGGGACGAGCTGAAGGCCGCGCTCGCCCGCCCGGGCGTCGCCGTGCTGGCCGGGGCCGCCGCACTGAGCGCCGTGGCCGTCGTCGTGGTGCCCGCCGCCACGCCGCACCGCGCGGCCGGGTACAGCCCGGCCGTCCTCGACGGCACCCCGCTGGAGGGCGCACGGATCACCGGCCGGCTGGCCGACGTCGTCGCCGCCTACGGCCCGACGGTCAAGAAGGCCTACGAACGCAACGAGAAGTTCTACGACGAGGCGTCCCGCAACCTCGCGGCCGCCTACGCCGCCGACCCCGAGCCGCACGCCCCGGCGGCACTGGTGCAGTCCCCCGGCGCTGGGGCATCCGGCACCGCGGAGCCCGCCCCGGCCAGGACGGCGTCCCCCGGCACCGGGGCGACCCCCGGCCAGGGCACGACCGGAACCGGCTCGGGCCCCGGCGCCTCCGACCCACCCGCCGACCCCGTCACCTTCCTGCTCGTCTCCGATCTGCACTGCAACGTCGGCATGGCGCGCGTCATCGGCACCGCGATGGAGCAGACCGGCGCGCAGGTGCTCCTCGACGGCGGCGACACGGTGATGAGCGGCACCTCGGTGGAGTCCTACTGCGTCAACGCCTTCGCCCGGGCCGTGCCGCGCGGCACGCCGGTGGTCGTGTCGACCGGCAACCACGACTCGGCCACGACGGCCAAGCAGGAGCGCGAGGCCGGACGCACGGTGCTCGCCGGGGAGGTCATCGAGGTGGAGGGCGTCCGGATCCTCGGCGACACCGACCCCACGCTCACCGCGGTGGGCGCCGGCGGCACCCGGCCCGAGCGCGACGAGACGATCTCCGCGATGGGCCAGCGGCTCGCGGACACCGCCTGCGCGGCGGCGCGGGAGGGCCGTCCGGTCGACATCCTGCTCGTGCACAACCCGCGCGCCGGCAACGCCACCCTCAACCGCGGGTGCGCGCGCCTGCAGCTGTCCGGCCACTGGCACCGCACGGTGGGCCCGGAGGTCCACGGTCAGGGGGTGCGCTACGTCAGCAACTCCACCGGCGGTGCCGCCCCGGGCAGCGCCACGCTCGGACCGCTGTCCGTGCCGGCCGATCTCACCGTGGTCCAGGCGGACCGCGCCACCGGTGTGCCCTACGCCATGCGGCGCATCACCGTCGGCAAGGACGCCCGGGTGACGGTCGGTCCCTGGCTTGCGCTGCCGCCGGCGCCGGCCGGGGCGCCCGCCGACGCCGGCGGCGGCACTCCCACGCGCTAAGCGCCGCGATGTCGCCGCTCCCGCGCATACTGGGGCCGGAACAGGGAGGTCATGTGAGCATCAGGCGCACCCCGTCGCGGCCGAGCGGCCGGTCCGAGCTCGAGCGGCTCAGCGACGACGAGCTCGACCGCGAGCTCGCCGTCCTCGATCGGTCCCGGCCGAGCGAGCACCAGCGCGAGGGCGGCGCGCCGCGCGAGCTCGGCTGGCTGCTCACCGTCGGCGGCCTGCTGGGGCTGTGGGCCGCCGTCGAGCTGGTGCTGTCCGAGATCACCGTGGCCGGCAACCCCCACGCCTCCCTCGCCTGCGACTTCAACCCGCTCGTCGGGTGCGGCACGTTCATCACCACCTGGCAGGCGCACGTGCTCGGCCCGCCCAACGCCGTGGTGGGCACGGCGGCCTTCGGTGCCCTGACCGCCGTGGGGCTGGTGCTGCTCGCCCGGGGTCGGGTGGCGCGCTGGTTCTGGCGGGTGCTGCTCGCCGGGGTGAGCCTGGGGATGGTGTGGGTGCTCTGGTTCCAGTTCCAGGCGCTGTTCGTCATCCGTGGGCTGTGCCCGTTCTGCCTGGTTGTGTGGACGGTGGTGATCCCGGTGTTCGTCCACACGTGGGCGCGCGCGGTCCAGGCCGGGCACGTGCCCGCGGGGGAGCGGCTGCGGCGCGCGCTGGTCCTCGACCGCTGGGTGATCGTCGCCGTCTGGTACGCGCTCGTGGTCCTGGCGGTCGTGGTGGTGTTCTGGGACCGCTGGCTCCTGCTCTTCTGACCTCGGCAGGATCCGCGTGGGCGGGGCGCGATCGGCTCGCGCTGTGGGGGCCAGGGACGGTCAGCCGAGTGCCGTGCGGCGGCCGGGCACGGTCAGCCCAGCGCCGGCGCGCCGAGTGCGGCGGGCACGTGGGCGCCCTGGCCGGCGGCCCGCAGCGCCTCGCGCACCCGCTCGGCCGCGGCGTCGAGCTCCTCGGCGGGCACGTCGTGGCGGGCGTTGTCGAACCGCAGCGAGGACTCGTCCCACGCCGGCAGCACGTGCAGGTGGAGGTGGTCGATCTCGAACCCGGCCACCAGCACGGCGGCGCGCGGCGCGCCGAAGGTGGCCTGCTGGGCCCGCCCGACCGTCTTCGCCACCACCGCGAGGTGGCCGAGCAGGTCGTCGGGGGCGTCGGTGTACTGGTCGATCTCCTCGCGCGGCACCACGAGCATGTGCCCGTCGGTGATGGGCGCGACGGTGGAGAAGACGACGCAGCGCTCGTCCGCCCACACGAACCGGCCCGGGATCTCCCCGGCGATGATCTTGCTGAAGACCGTGCTCATGGGGTCATCCTGGCATGCGGCCAAGGCGGGCCGCGGCGCGGGCGCCACCGCCGACCGTGGCCGCCGCGGGCGCCTCGACCGTGGCCACCCCGGGCGCTGCTCGGGCCGCGGCCGCCCCGGGCGCTGCTCCGGCTGCGCCGCCCGGACGCTACTCCGGCCGCGGGGCCGCGATCTGGGCGGCCAGGTGCCCGCCCCCGTAGCCGTTGTCGATGTTGACCACGCCCACCCCCGGCGCGCAGGAGTTGAGCATGGTGAGCAGCGCGGCCATGCCCTGGAAGCTCGCGCCGTAGCCCACCGAGGTCGGCACGGCCACGACCGGCGCGGCGACCAGCCCGGCCACGACCCCCGGCAGCGCGCCGTCCATGCCGGCGACGACGACGATGGCGGCGGCCCGGCGCAGGGTGTCCACGCGGGCGAGGATGCGGTGCAGGCCGGCGATGCCGACGTCGACGACGAGCTCGGTGCGCCGGCCCAGGTACCGGGCGGTCAGCTCGGCCTCGCGGGCCACCGGCAGGTCCGAGGTGCCGGCGCAGGCGACGACGACGAGACCGCCGATGGGCTCGGGCGGCGCGGGCGGCCAGGCGAGGAGGCGGGCCTCGGGCTCGTGGCGGGCGTCGGGCAGGACGTCGAGGATGGCCGCGGCCCGCTCCTCGTCGGCCCGGGTGAACAGCGTCCGGGCGCCGGCGGGGGCGCCGTCGGCGTGCCGCTCGCGCAGCGCGGTGGCGATGGCGCGCAGCTGCGCGGGGGACTTCCCCTCGCAGAAGACGGCCTCGGCGTACCCCCGGCGGCGCGCCCGGTCGTGGTCCAGCTCGGCGATGCCCGCGGCGGGATCGAGGACCGGTCCGGCCGTCGGGTGGGCGGCCGGACCGGCCGCGGCCGGGGCCTCCAGGGGCAGGCGGGGGTCAGCCACGGTGGCCCACCTCCACCAGCGGGAGGGTGAACGCGCCGGACTGGATGCCCTTGAGGTCCACGACGACGAACCGGAAGCCGACCGCCCGGACCCCGCGCACGAGCTCCTCGCGCACGCCGTCCGCGGTGGCCCGGGCCAGCTCCGCCGTCGGCAGCTCGATGCGCGCGATGTCGCCGTGGTGGCGCACCCGCCCGTCGGAGAAACCGAGCGCGCGCAGCACCTCCTCGGCCCGCTCGACCTGGCGGAGCTTCTCGGGGGTGACCTGCTCGCCGTGCGGGATGCGCGAGGCGAGGCACGGGGCGGCGGGCTTGTCCGCGACCGGGAGCTCGAGGGCCCGGGCCACCTCGCGCACCTGCTGCTTGGTCAGCCCGGCCACGGACAGCGGGCGCAGCACGCGGTGGTTGGTGGCGGCCTGGGCGCCGGGACGGTCGGGCCGGCGGGCGTCGTCGGCGTTCTCGCCGTAGGCGACGGCGGCGAGGCCGTGGGCCGCGACGACCTCGTCGGAGATGCGGCGGAAGAGCTCGTCCTTGCAGAAGAAGCAGCGGTCGGCGCCGTTCTTGACGTAGTCGGGGTTCTCGCCCTCGTGGGTCTCGATCTCCACGACGCGCGCGCCGATGAACGCGGCGGTCTCGTGGGCGCGGGCCCGCTCGCTGCGGGCGAGGGAGGGGGAGACGCCGAGGAGGGCGACGACGTCGCCGGCGCCGAGGCTGCGCACGGCCAGGGCGAGCAGGAGGGCGGAGTCGACGCCGCCGGAGTAGGCGACGCCCAGCGGCGCCGCGCCCGCGAGCTCCGCGCCGACCGCGTCGGCGAGGGCGAGCGTCTCCGCGGTCAGGTTCTCGAAGCGTGCCGGCACGGCGTCCTCCTCCATGTTGCTGCTCAATCACTGTACGGTCCGGTCGCGCGGCAGTGCCCCGCCGGGGGCGTGCGCAGCCCGGCGCGGCCGGCCGGGCCTGACGCGCCGAAGGGCGCTGCCGGTGCAGCGCCCTTCGGGTGGGAACGGTCAGGCGACGCCGTCGGGGTGGAGCTCGGCGTGCCGCTTGGCGCGGTTCTCCTGGATGCTCGCCATGATCTCCTGGAACTTCGCCTCGGTGAGCGGGTACCGGGACATGATGAGGAAGGCGACGAGGAAGAAGGCCGCGGGCAGCAGGGCGCCCCAGGTCTGGATGCCGTCGAGCACCGACTGCGGCTGGACCTCCAGCGTGGCGTTGTAGCCGACGAACCCGAGGACGTAGGCGCCGATGGCGGCGCCGACCGCCTGGCCGACCTTGCGGATGAAGGAGAAGGCGGCGTAGGTGGCGCCCTCGGTGCGGATGCCGGTCTGGTACTCGCCGTACTCGACGGTGTCGGCCTCCAGCGCCCACGTCATGGTGTTGAGCAGGCCCATGCCGAAGCCGATGAGGAACAGGCCGACGAGGCTGAGCAGCAGGTTGTTCGCCAGGGCGAAGACGATGCCACCGGCGATGCCGATCCCGGCCGCGGTCATGAAGCCGTGCTTCTTGCCGAGCTTGCGGGTGACGCCGGGCCCGATCGGTCCGACGTAGAGCACCGCGCCGGTGGTGATGATGGTGACGACCGCGGCCAGCCAGTTGCCCGCGCCCGCGTACTGCGCCAGGGCGTGGTTGGCGATGTAGATGCCGAGCGCCGAGACGATGTTCTGGCCGATGAGGTAGAAGAGCGAGGAGCCGCACAGCCGCAGCAGCGGGCCGTTGTGGCGCAGGGTGTGCAGGGTCTCCTTGAAGCTGACCCGCTCGACCTCGCGGTAGACCGTCTCCTTCGAGGTGACGAAGGTGGTCATGAACATGACCATGCCGACCACCAGGAAGATGACGGCGGTGACGAGGAAGGTCGAGGCGAGGTTGTCCGCGCCCTTGATCCGCGGGGCGAGGATGACCGAGAGCAGCAGGATGGTGCTGCCGGAGCCGACCATGCGGGCCGCCGACAGGCGGGAGCGGTCGACCGGATTCTGGCTCATCGCGCCGGCGAGGGAGCCGTAGGGGATGTTGACCAGGGAGTAGAGCAGGCCGAGCAGGGCGTAGGACGCCACCGCCCAGACCAGCTTGAGCGAGTAGCTCTCCACCGGGATCCAGAAGGCCAGGAGGTTCGAGGCCAGCAGCGGCAGCGAGAACCACAGGATGAAGGGCCGGAACTTGCCGAAGCGGGTCATGGTGCGGTCGACCATGCGGCCGGCGAAGAGGTCGGCGAAGGCGTCCCAGATCTTGACGAACAGGAAGATGCTCCCGGCGTGCGCGGGGCTGATGCCGACGACGTCGGTGTAGAAGACGAGCAGGAACAGGCCCGTCATCTGGAAGGCGATGTTGCAGCCGGCGTCCCCGGCGCCGTACCCGAAGATGGTCCGGGCCTTGAGGTGGGGCGCCCGGGCACTCGGTGCCGACCGCTGGACAGCCGTGGCCTGTGCGGTGCTCATGGAATCTCCTTGACGGAAAAGGGGTGCTCGTCCCTGGTGCCCCCTGCGGTTACCGGGCGGAAGGGTCGTAGCGCGTTGGAACTGTTATCCGTCCCCGGCCCCCGGGACTTCCATTGCTTGCCATGGGTTGCCCCGCGGTTGTCGGTTGTTGCCGGAGCCCGCGGCGGCCCGAACCGCGCGCTGGCGCGAGGGTCCGCGCGGCGACGTGACGAGGGCCACGTGCGCCGGCGCGCGGGCGCCCGGGCCCCGGGCGCGCCCAGGGCCCGGCAGTGGACGGCACCGGCCGGTGCCGCGCGCCGGGCCCGGCTCCGCGTGCGGAGCCGGGCCCGTCGAACCCGTGACCGGGCGCAGGGCGGCGCCGCGGAAGGTCAGTGGCGTCCGGTCCACCGCCGGCGCAGCAGGTGCGCGGCCGCCTTCGGGCGCCGGTCGCGGGTGAACACGCCCTTCTTGTTGCCGTCCACCCGGACGATGCCGCGGGAGGTCTGGAAGTCCGCGAAGTTCCACACGTGCTCGCCCTGGAGGGCGTCGACCCGGTCGAAGACCCGGTGGTACATCTCCAGCAGCTCGCTCTGGTACTCCTCGGACCACAGGGCGCCGGTGAGGTCGTGCAGGCCCGCGATGGTGTCGGCGCCGTACTCGGTCATGAGGACGGGCTTGCCGTGGGCCTCCCACAGCCGCAGCTCGGCCTCGAGGTCGGCCTCGGCGGCGGCGAGGTCGCCGGTGTTGGCGTACCAGCCGTGGTAGCGGTTGATCATGATGACGTCGGAGTACTTCGCCAGCCGGTCGACGTCGGCCTGGGAGTACATGACGTTGACGAAGCCGACGGGGCGGTGCCGGTCGAGCTCGCGGGCGAGGGCGAAGAGGGGCTTGAAGTACTCCTCGGACTCCGGGGTGTGGGACTCCGGCTCGTTCGCGATGGACCACAGCACGACCGAGGGGTGGTTCTTGTCGCGGGCGACCAGCTCGCGGATGGCCTGCGCGTGCGCGGCCTGGGCCGCGGCGCCCACCGCGTCCTCGGAGAAGACCTTGTCGATCTTCGTGCCAAGGACGGCGGCGACGGAGGCGTTCATCCCCACCGCGGCCGTCTCGTCGATGACGACGACGCCGTGGGCGTCGGCGTAGTCGAGGACCTCCTCGGCGTAGGGGTAGTGGGAGGTGCGGAAGGAGTTCGCACCGATCCACCGGAGCAGCTCGAAGTCGTGGACCATCTCCGCGTCGTCGTGGCCCTTGCCCCGGGTGAGGTGGTCCTCGTGCATGCCGAAGCCGCGGAAGTAGAAGGGGCGGCCGTTGATGAGGAACTCGGTGCCGCGCACCTCCACGGTGCGCACGCCCACCTTCTGCAGGTAGCTGTCCACCACGGCCGCGTCGGCGCCGAGCACCTCGACGACGAGGTCGTACTGGTAGCCCTCGCCCGGCTGCCACAGGTGCACCCCGGGCACCTCGAGCACGCCGTCGGCGCCGGTGCCGCGGGCCACCTCGGCGCCGTCGGCGTCCAGCAGCCGCACGCGCACCTGCGCGGCGCCGGCGTCCGGGCCGGCGACCTCGACGGCGTAGGTCACCATGCCGGTCACGTCGGCGGCCGTGGGGTCGCCGGTGGTGCCCGGGACGACCGTGACGTCGTGGACGCGGGTGCGGGGGGTGGCGTAGAGCCACACCGGCCGGTGCAGCCCGGCGTAGTTGAAGAAGTCGTGCATGTACTTCTGCCGCTTGCCGTGCGGGGTGTCCTCGACGATGCCGGGCGGGATGGTCGCCCAGGTGAGCCGGTTGTCCACCACCGCGGTGACGCGGACGGGCTCGCCGGGCGCGACGAGGTCGGTCACGTCGGCCTCGAACGGGGTGTACCCGCCCTGGTGGGACATCACCTCGGTGTCCCCGACCCACACGGTGGCGCCGTGGGTGGCGGCGTCGAAGCGCAGGACCACCCGCTGCCCGGCCCACCCGCGCGGGACCCGCGCGGTGGTCTGGTACCAGACCTCGCCGACGTGGTCGTGCAGCTCGCGCCCGGGGACGATGTCGTTGTAGCTGGCCGGGACCGGCATGTCGATGGCGTCCGGCAGCGGGCCGGCGAACCACCGCGCGTCCCGCCCGGCGCCGTCGGCGTCGGCCCGGAACCTCCAGAGGCCGGTGAGCGACCGGCGTTCGCGGGTGGCGGTGTCCTGTGGGCGGAGCATGCGGGTTCCTCTCGTCTGGGTGCTCGAGCCTGGTGCGGCGCCTCGGCGGCGCGCCGCCCCGTCCGGCACGCGGTGCGCGGACGTGGGGCGGGCGACAGGGGCAGCGGGGCCGGTGCGGCCGGGGCGCGACGGTTCAGCCGGCGCCGGTGAGGGGCTCGCCCCCGTGGAGCTCGGCGTGGCGCCTGGCCCGGTTCTCGACGATACCGTGCACGATCTCCTTGAACCGCTCCTCGGTGAGCGGGTAGCTGGCCATGATGAGCAGCGCCACGACGAACAGCACGGCCGGCACGACGGCGCCCGCCGTCTGCATCCCCGCGAGCACCTGCGGCGTCTGGGTCACGGGGTGGCCCGACGTCGAGGGCTGGAAGCCGACGAAGGCGAGGGAGTAGGAGGCGATGGCCGCGCCGACCGCCTGGCCGACCTTGCGGGTGAACGAGAAGGCCGCGTAGGTGGCGCCCTCGGTGCGCACGCCGGTCTGGTACTCGCCGTACTCGACCGTGTCGGCCTCCAGCGCCCACGTCATGGTGTTGAGCAGCGCCATGCCCAGCCCGATGAGGAACAGCCCGAGCAGGGCGATGGCGAGGCTGTTGCTCACCCAGAAGACCAGGCCGCCGAGGACGGCGATGCCCGCGGCGATCATGAACCCGCGCTTCTTCCCCACGCGCCGCGTCACGGACGGGCCGAACGGGCCGACGTAGATCACCGCGCCGGTGGTGATGATCGTCGCCACGGTCGCGATCCAGCCGGCGGTGCCGCTGACGTACTGCGAGAGCACGTCGTTGGCGAGGTAGATCGTCAGCGCCGAGACCACGTTCTGGCCGGTGAGGTAGAAGAACGAGGACAGGCACAGCCGCACCAGCGGGCCGTTCTTCCCCAGCGTGGCGAACGTCTCGCGCAGGCTGACCCGCTCCACCTCCCGGAAGACCGTCTCCCGGGACGTGAAGAAGGTGGTGAGGAACATCGCCATGCCGACGACGAGGAACACCAGGGACACGACGATGAACGTCAGGTGCAGGTTCGGGGCGGACTTGATCCGCGGGGCGAGGACGACGGCGAGGAGCAGGATCGTCGTGCCCGACCCCACCATCCGGGCGGCGGCGAGGCGGGAGCGGTCCACCGGGTTCTGGCTCATCGCGCCCGCGAGGGAGCCGTAGGGGATGTTGACGAGCGAGTACAGGACCCCGAGCAGGGCGTAGGTGGCGTACGCCCAGGCGAGCTTGTAGCCGTAGGTGGAGAAGTTCGGCATCGAGAAAGCCAGCACGTTCGACGCCAGCAGCGGGAGGGAGAACCACAGGATGAAGGGGCGGAACTTGCCCCACCGGGTCATCGTCCGGTCCACCATCCGGCCGGCGAAGATGTCCGCGAAGGCGTCCCACACCTTCACCACGAGGAACACGGTCCCGGCGTCGGCGGGGTGGATGCCCTCGACGTTGGTGTAGTAGACGAGCAGGAAGAGCCCGGTCATCTGGAAGGCGATGTTGCAGCCGGCGTCGCCGGCGCCGTAGCCGACGATCGTCTTGGGCGGCAGGTGGGGAACCGCCGCGTTCTCCAGAGTGCTGGTCATGGTCGCCATGCGGTGCTCCCGTCAGCGGGTGGCCGGGACCGGCACACCCGTGGCACCGCGGGGGCGTCGGCGACGGCCGCGAGACCGGTCGGCACCATTGACCCACCGGGCCCCGGGGAGGGCAATCGCACCCGCACCGGCGCCGCGGTGCGCGAAGATGTGGTGACCGTGCGGCCACGACCGGGCCCACCGCCGCCTGAGCGGCGCGATACCGGCGGCAGGACCACGGTCGCACCCGGCGTGTGCGATCGACGCGACACCGGGAGGAGCTCCTCCGGAGCAAGCGGTTGCCATATCTTGCCGTCAGGCACGTACCGTGGGTGCCAGGGACGAAGAGGGGCGGGCGCATGGCGCAGGACGACGACGGCGGCATGACCGGCGGCACCACGGCCGGTGGCGGCGCGACCGACCCCGCCGGCCCCCATCCGGAAGCGCGGACCGGCCCCCACCCGGAAGCGCGGACCGGCCCTCACCCGGAAGCGCGGACCGGCCCTCACCCGGTGCCGGAGACCGGCGCTCACCCGGTGGCGGAGACCGGCCCCCACCCGGTGGCCCCGGAGCGGCCGCGGCGCAGGGGGGTGCCCACGATCTACGACGTCGCGCAGGCCGCCGGCGTGGCGCCGTCCACGGTCTCGCGGACCTTCTCCCGGCCCGGCCGGGTGAACTCAGAGACCGCCGCCCGGATCCGGCAGGTCGCCGCCGAGCTCGGCTACCGCACCAATCCCATGGCGCGCGCCCTGTCGACGACGCACACGAGCCTGCTCGCCCTCGTCGTCCCGGACATCACCAACCCGGTGTTCTTCGAGATCATCAACGGCGTCCAGGACGAGGCCGCCGAGGCCGGCTACACCGTGGTGCTCGTGGACTCGCGCGAGTCGGACCGGCAGGAGCGCGAGGCCCTCGAGCGGGCGCTGCCCATCGTCGAGGGCATCGTCCTGGGCACCTCGCGCATGTCGGACGCCTCCATCCGGATGATCGCCAAGCAGCGGCCGATGGTGGCGATCAACCGGGCCGTCCGGGAGATCCCCTCGGTGGTGCCCGACAACTCCCGGGGGGTGCGCCGCGCGCTCGAGCACCTCGGCGAGCTCGGGCACGACCCGGTCACCTACCTCGCCGGCCCCGAGGCGTCGTGGGCGGACGGGATGCGCTGGCGCGGGCTGCGCGAGGCCTCCCTCGAGCTGGCGGTGCACGTGCGCCGGCTCGGCCCGCTGGCCCCCACCGTGGCCGGCGGCGTGGCCGGGGCGAAGGCGTGGCTGCAGTCGCCCACCACCGGGGTGATCGGCTACAACGACCTCGTCGCCATCGGCTTCCTCCGCTACGTCACCTCCCGGGGCGTGCGGGTGCCCGAGGACGTCTCGGTGGTCGGCTACGACAACATCTTCGCCGCGGACCTCGTCACCCCGCCGCTGACGACCGTCGCGACGCCCCGGCGGGCGCTCGGCGCCGCCGCCGTGCGCAACCTGCTCGCCCAGATCAAGGGGGCCCACCCGCGCGGGGGGCCGCCCGTCATCGTGCCGGTCAAGCTCGTGGAGCGCCAGAGCACCGGCCCGGCCCCCGTGCGGGTGCCCGGTGCCGCGGCGTCGTCGTCCGGGCTGCCGGCGCGCTGACCGCCGTCGCCCCCGACCGCGGGGCGCCGACCAAGCAACTGGCGGCAACACGTTGGCGCGTGGTGGCCCCCGCCGGAACGATGGCGGCATGACGACCTCTGACGACGACGTCCTCCACGTTCACCCGGACCGGCTGCTGCCCTCCGAGCCCGGCCTGCGCAAGATCGCGCGCGAGCTCTACGACTCGGTCAAGGACCTGCCGATCATCTCGCCGCACGGGCACGTGCCGGCCCAGTGGCTCGCCGACGACGTCCCGTTCGAGGACCCGACGTCGCTGCTCATCACGCCCGACCACTACGTCAACCGGCTGCTGCACGCCAACGGCGTCTCCCTCGCCGACCTCGGCGTCAACCAGGCGCACTTCACCGAGGAGCAGAAGCGCAACGCCTTCCGCCTGCTGTGCGCCAACTGGAAGGCCTACCGTGGCACGCCGGTGAAGTTCTGGTTCGAGTCCGAGCTCGCCGACATCTTCGGCATCACGCTCGCGCCCACCGAGGCCAACGCGGACGCCATCTACGACCAGATCGCCGCGGCCATCGCCACGCCGGCGTTCCGGCCCCGCGCGCTGTACAAGACCTTCGACATCGAGTTCATCGCCACCACCGACGACCCCACGGACGACCTGCGCTTCCACGAGAAGCTCGCCGCCGACCCCGCCTGGGACGGCACGGTGGCCCCGACGTTCCGGCCGGACAAGTACCTCGAGCCGGCCACCCCGGCGTGGAACGGCCTGGTCGACCGGCTCGGCGAGGTCGCCGGCGTCGACACCGGCACCTACGCCGGCTGGGTGGCCGCCATGGAGAACCGCCGGGCGTTCTTCAAGGTCCACGGCGCCGTCTCCTCCGACCACTCCCACCGCGACCCGGGCGCCGTCAAGCTCGACGACGCCGAGGCCGAGCGGCTCTACGCCAAGGCCCGCGCCGGTGAGATCACCCCGGCGGAGGGCGACGTGCTGCGCCGGGACTTCATGTTCCAGCAGGCCCGGATGGCCTCCGAGGACGGCCTCGTCATGACGCTGCACCCGGCCGTCTACCGCAACCACGACACGGGCAGCTTCGAGCGGTACGGCGCCGACGTCGGCGGTGACATCCCCATGCGGGCCGAGTTCACGAACAACCTCCAGCCGATGCTGTCGGCGTTCGGCACCAACCCGAACTTCCAGCTCATCCTGTTCACCATCGACGAGACGGTGTACTCCCGCGAGCTGGCCCCGCTGGCCGGCTTCTACCCGTCGGTGTACGTCGGCGCGCCGTGGTGGTTCATCGACGAGCCGGACGCGATCCGCCGCTTCCGCCGGGCCGTCACCGGCTCCGGCGCGGGCTTCGGGCGCACGTCGGGCTTCATCGACGACACCCGGGCGTTCCTCTCCATCCCGGCGCGCCACGACATGAGCCGCCGCCTCGACTCCGGATACCTCGCCGAGCTCGTCGGCGAGCACCGCCTGACCATGGACGAGGCACTCGACACCGCTCACGACCTCGTCGTCACCCAGCCCCGGAAGGCGTTCAAGCTGTGACCACCGCCCTGCCCCGCCTCTCGCGGTCCGCCCACGGCCGCCCCGCCGCCCCCGTGCGCATCGTGCACCTGGGCATCGGCAACTTCACCCGGGCCCACCAGGCCTGGTACACCGAGCACGCCCCGGACGCGGGGGAGTGGGGGATCGCGGCCTTCACCGGGCGCCGCCCCGACACCGCCGAGGCCCTCGCCCCCCAGGACGGGCTCTACACCCTCATCACCCGCCGGGCCGAGGGCGACGCCTTCGAGGTCATCAGCTCCCTGTCGGCCGTCCACGCGGCCGCCGAGACCGCGGCGTTCCTCGACTACCTGCGCGCCCCGACGACGGCGATCCTCACCACCACGGTGACCGAGGCCGGGTACATGCGCGGCGCCGACGGGCACCTGGCCGTGGACAACGCCGACGTCGCTGCCGACATCGCGGCCCTCCAGGCCGACCCGACGGCGACCACCCGCACCACGCCGGCCAAGGTGGTCGGGGGCTTCCTCGCCCGCCGCGCGGCCGGTGCCGGCGCGCTCACCGTGCTGCCGTGCGACAACCTGCCCGACAACGGCCCCTCCTTCCGCACCGTGGTGCAGGACCTCGCCGCGCGGGTGGACCCGACGCTGCAGGCCTGGATGGACGAGAACGTCGCCTGGGCCACCTCCATGGTCGACCGGATCACCCCGGCCACCACCGACGCCGAGCGCCAGGCGGTCGCCGACAGCGAGGGCTACGAGGACGCCTCACCGGTGCCCACCGAGCCGTTCAGCGAGTGGGTCGTCGCCGGGGCGTTCCCCGCCGGGCGGCCCGCCTGGGACGCCGCGGGCGTCACCCTGGTGGACGACGTCCGCCCCTTCGAGCAGCGCAAGCTGTGGCTGCTCAACGGCTCGCACTCGCTCATGGCCTACGCCGCGACCATCCTCGGCCACGAGACCGTGGCCGACGCCGTCGCCGACCCCACCGTGCGCGGCTGGGTCGAGGAGTGGTGGGACGTCGCCGGCCCGAACCTGCCGCTGAGCGCCGAGGAGGTCACGAGCTACCGCGCGGCCCTGCTCGACCGCTTCTCCAACCCGCGCGTGCGGCACCTGCTCGCCCAGATCGCCGCCGACGGCTCGCAGAAGATCCCCGTGCGGATCCTGCCCGCGCTGCGCCTGGAGCGGCAGGCCGGCCGCCTGCCCGACGGCGCCGTCCGCCCGCTCGCCGCCTGGGTGCTGCACCTGCAGGGCCACGGCGCGCCCGTGAAGGACGCCCGCCAGGACGACGTCGTGGCCGCCGCGCAGGGCGACGTCGCCGCGGCCACCACCGCCCTGCTGCGGCTGCTCGCGCCGGACATGCTGCCCGACGACGAGCTGGTCGCCGCCGTCGTCGCCAAGGCCGAGGAGCTCCGCGCCCAGGAGGGTGCCGCCGGCCGCTGACGGCGCCCGCCCGCCCGACGAGGCCCTTCCCGTGACCGGGGAGGGCCTCGTTCGTCGTGCCCGGTCACGGGCGCCGAGGCAAGGAGTGGCAACTGATTGCTGCTTGGGGACGGATTGTGACTGAATCTGCGTGTCGTGCTTCACAACGGACGCCCGCCGTCCCCCCGATCCTCAGCGCCCACCCGGGCGGGCGGGCGCGCCCCGTGAAGCGATGCCCGACCCTGAGCCGGGGCCGAATCGGCCGCAACGCCGCGAGTCGTGCCTGGTGCTCCGGGCGCCGTCCCGCGGCGGGCGACCGGCGCGGGCGACGCGGACCCCTACCGCTCATCGCTGAGCAGAACAGGAACAACTCATGAAGCGCAACAAGACCCTCTCGGTGATGGCCCTCGCCGGCGCGACGGCGCTGGTGCTGGCCGCGTGCGGCGGCGGGGCCGACGCGGAGGGCGAGGGCGGCGACGCGGCCGCGTCCGGCGGCAAGACCATGAAGCTGGCGCTCAACCAGACCGAGGAGCACCCCTCCTACATCGCGCTCGACCACTTCGGCGAGCGGCTCTCCGAGGCCACCGACGGCCGCTGGGGCATCGAGGTCTACCCCAACGAGACCCTCGGCGCCCAGCAGGAGGCCCTGCAGCTCGTCTCCTCCGGCAGCGTCGACATGGCCATCGTGTCCGGCACGCAGCTGGAGAACCTCAACGAGGACTTCCTGGTCTTCAACCTGCCGAAGGTCTTCGACAGCGTCGAGCACCAGATGAAGGTCGTCCAGGACCCCGAGATCACCGGCGACCTGTACAGCTCCCTCGAGGACAGCAACCACATCACCGTCGTCGGCGGCTTCACCCAGGGGGCGCGCAGCGTCTACACCAAGGACGCCCCCGTGAAGACGCCCGCGGACCTCAAGGGCAAGAAGATGCGCGTGCAGGAGTCCGACCTGCACATCGCCATGGCCCAGGCCATGGGCGCCGCGGCCACCCCGATGGCCTACGGCGAGCTCTACACCGGCCTGCAGTCCGGGGTCGTCGACGCCGCCGAGAACAACGAGGTCTCCTACTTCACCCAGAAGCACTACGAGGTGGCCCCCTACTTCTCTTACACCAACCACCTCGTCGGGCTCGACTACCTCGTCGTCAACAGCGACCTGCTCAACGAGATGTCGGAGGAGGACCGGGCCGCCTTCGACAAGGAGTGGACCGCCGCCTACGGGGAGCACACCCAGCTCTGGACCGAGTCCACCGAGAAGGCCATCGCCGACGCCAAGGCCGGCGGCGCCCAGTTCAGCGAGGTCGACGCCGCCGCGTTCGACCAGGTGCTCACGCCGCTGGCGGACCAGTTCATCAAGACCGACGCCCAGCGCGCCCTCTACGACGCCGCCCGCGACGCGGCGTAGCGAGCGGTTCAGGCGGGGAGGCGCACCGTGACATCCCGGTGCGCCTCCCCGCCGCCGCGTGCTCAGGAGGCACGTCATGGCATCAGTGAGCAGCGCGCACGCTGCACCCCACAGGGGAGGAAAGCATGAGTAGCAACACAGTGGGCGGCGCCGACGGCGCATCGGTCGTCCCGGAGCAGGGGAGCGGTCCGGCCCGCACGCGCCCCACCGGCGGACCGGTCGTCGCGGCGCTGGAGGCGGTGCGGAAGGTCATCGACCGCATTCTCATCGCCGTCTGCGTCGTCATCTTCGCCGCGCTCGTGGTGATCGTGTCCTGGCAGGTCTTCTCCCGCCAGGTGCTGGACGCCCCGGCGACCTGGACCGAGGAGATGGCCCGGTACGTGTTCGTCGTCCTGGCCCTGCTCGGAGCGGCGCTGGTGTTCTCCGAGCGCGGGCACATCGCCGTCGAGGTCCTGATCCACAAGCTGCGCGAGCCGGTGCAGAAGGTCGTCGCCGTCGTCGTCGAGGCGACCATCATGTTCTTCGCCGTGTACGTCATGATCTTCGGCGGCTACGAGGTGGCGCAGAACGCCTGGGGCCAGAACGTCTCGACGCTGCCGCTGACCGTCGGGCAGATCTACATGATCCTGCCGGTCGCCGGCGTCCTGATCACGTTCTTCTCGCTCTGCCACGTCGTGGGGACGTTCGCCGGCACGGAGGAGCTCGTGCCCTCCGTCGACGAGAACAACCAAGGAATCTGAGGCCGCCATGGAACCCGTGACTCTCGCAACGATCGTCCTCCTGGGCGGCATCGTCATCGGCATCCTCATCGGTGTCCCGGTGGCCATCTCGATGGGCCTGCCCTCCGCGCTGGCCATCGTGGTCCTGCTCGGCTGGGACGGCGCGGCCCTGACCTCCGCCCAGCGGCTGTTCTCCGCCAGCAACTCCTTCGCCCTGCTGGCCATCCCGTTCTTCATCCTCGCGGGCGGGCTGATGAACACCGGTGGCATCGCCCAACGGCTCATCGACCTGGCGCAGGTGGTCGCCGGGCGGCTGCCGGCCTCGCTGGCGCAGACCACCGTGGTCGCCAACGCCATGTTCGGCGCCGTGTCGGGCGCGTCCGTCGCCTCGGCCGCCGCCGTCGGCTCGGTGCTCTCGCCGCCGATGCGCCGGGCCGGCTACGACCCCGCGTTCGCCGCCGCCGTCAACGCCACCTCCTCGCCCGCCGGCATGCTCATCCCGCCGAGCAACACGTTCATCGTCTACTCGCTCGTGTCGAGCACCTCGATCGCCGCGCTGTTCATGGCCGGCGTCGGCCCGGGCCTGCTGTGGGCGCTGGTGTGCATCGCCATGGTGGCGTTCTACGCCCGCAAGCACCCCGAGCTCGGGGGTGCCCAGCGGCCCACGCTGCGCCAGGCCGGCATCGTGTTCCTGCGCGCCATCCCCTCGCTGCTCATGATCGTCGTCGTCATCGGCGGCATCCTGGCCGGGTACTTCACGGCCACCGAGTCCGCCGTCATCGCGGTGCTCTACGCCCTCGTCCTCGGGCTCATCCAGCGGACGCTGCCGGTGCGGGAGCTGCCGTCGATCATCCTCGAGGCGGCCAAGACCACGGCGATCGTCATGCTGCTCATCGGGGTCTCGGGCATCCTCGCGTGGGTCCTGTCCTTCGCGCGGGTGCCCGAGATGGTCGCCGACTCGCTCCTGGACCTGACCGACAACAAGGTGCTCATCCTCATCATCATCATGGTGATCCTGCTCATCGCGGGCACCGTCATGGACCCGACCCCGGCGATCCTCATCTTCACGCCGATCTTCCTGCCGGTCGTCACCGAGCTCGGCGTCTCGCCGATCCACTTCGGCACGATGATGGTCTTCAACATGTGCCTGGGGAACATCTCCCCGCCGGTGGGCAACAACCTCTTCGTCGCCGCACGCGTGGCGAAGGTGCGGATCGAGCCGATGATCTCCCGGGTCATGCCGATCTTCTGGGCGCTGACCGCGGCGCTGTTCATCGTCGCGTTCGTCCCGCAGCTGTCCCTGTGGCTGCCGGAGCTCATGGGGCTGATCAAGCCCTAGCCCGACCCCTCCCACCCGCGCCGGGCCGGCGCCGCTCCCCGCGGCGCCGGCCCGGCGTTCGTCGTGGCGCTCCCAGCACCGGCTTGCGCGACGTGCTGCAACCCGTTGCACCGCGGACGGGCGCCCGGGATCGACCATGCGTCCGCCGGAGAGCTCCGGCCCCACGGCGTCCGCATCACAGCTCGGTAAACTCTCTTGACGCGGTCTGCAAGGGCTTGCACAGTAGGGCACCTCCACGAGGGGGTGGGGTTATGCGCTCGACCGCACGCGACGTCGCCAAGATGGCCGGCGTGTCCATCTCGACGGTCTCCCGCGCGCTCTCCGCCCCGCAGAAGGTCGCCACCGGCACCCGGCAGAAGGTCGAGCAGGCCGCCCGCACCCTCGGCTACGACCCCAACCTCGCGGCCCGCGAGCTGGCCACCGGCCGCACGGGCAACCTCGGCCTGGTCATCCCCGACCTCGAGAACCCCTTCTTCGCCTCGGTCACCAAGGCGGTGCAGGCCCGGGCCCGGGCCGCGGGCCACGCCGTCTTCGTGGCCGACACCGACGAGGACACCCACCAGGAGCCGCGGCTCGTGCGCAGCCTGGCCCGCCAGGTCGACGGCGTCATCCTGTGCGCCCCGCGTGTCACCGACGCCGAGCTCGCCGCGCTGGAGGCGGCCGCCCACACACGCATGATCCTCATCAACCGCACGTGCGGGGACATGCCGTCGGTCACCGCCGACCACGTCGACGGCGTCCGGCAGGCGCTGCGCCACCTGCGCGCCCTGGGGCACCGGCACATCGCCTACGCCGGCGGGCCGAGCAGGTCCTGGGCCGACCAGCAGCGCCGCGCCGGGCTCACCACCGCGGCCGAGGAGCTCGGCGACGTCACCGTCGACGACCTCGGCGCCTTCGCGCCGGTCTTCTCCGGGGGCATGGCCGCCGCCGACCTCGTGCTGGCCAGCGGGGCCACGGCGGTGCTCGCCTACAACGACCTCATGGCCATCGGACTGCTGGCCCGCGCCCGCGAGCGCGGCGTCGAGGTCCCCGGTGAGCTGAGCGTCGTCTCCTTCGACGACATCCCGCTGGCGGTCGCCGTCTCCCCGGCGCTGACGACCGTGGCGGTGCCCGTCGGCATGCTCGCGCGCACCGCCGTCGACCTCCTCACGGAGATGATCGACGAGGAGCGCACCGGTGCCGTCGGGCCGCCCGCCCGCCGCTCCCGCCTCGACCTACCCGTCGAGCTGAAGGTCCGGGGTACCACCGGTCCCCGTCGCTGAGCACCCGCCGGCGAGGGCGCCGGCGGCACACAGAGAGGAAGCGCCATGAGACGCACCACCCTGCAGGTCGCCACCGCCGCCGTGGCCCTGGGCATGCTGCTCGCCGCGTGCTCGCCGCCGGAGACCGGCGGCGGGGCCACCACCGCCCCGAGCGGGGACGGCACCGCGACCGGCACCGCGGCCGGCGACGTCCCCGACAAGCCGTCCGCGCCGGTCACGCTCAACATCCTCGACGTGGCGGGCAACAGCAAGCTCACCACGACGATGGTCGACGAGTTCGTCCAGAAGAACCCCGACGTCGTCTCGGCCGTGACGTGGGAGACCGGCGCCGCGCCGGACCTGGTGGGCACCATCAAGCCGCAGGTCGACTCCGGCAGCCTGCAGGTAGACCTGGTCATGACCGGCACCGACGGCCTCTCCGCCGGCATCGACCAGGACCTGTGGATCCCGCTGGTCACCGACTACGGCGACCGGCTGAGCAACCAGAAGAACTACCTCGAGCCGGCGGCGAAGATGCAGGAGCTGGCTCAGGGCTTCGGCGCCGTGACGACCTACTACCCGTCCGGCCCGCTGCTCCAGTACAACCCGGACGTCGTCAAGGACGGCGACGTGCCGAAGGACCCCCAGGAGCTGCTCGACTGGGCCAAGGCGAACCCCGGCAAGTTCGGCTACGCCCGCCCGGCCAACTCCGGGCCCGGCCGCACCTTCCTCCAGGGCCTGCCCTACATGCTCGGCGACAAGGACCCCTCCGACCCGGAGAACGGCTGGGAGAAGACCTGGGCGTACCTCAAGGAGCTCAACCAGGTCATCGACAACTACCCGACGGGCACCGGGCAGGTCATCACCAACATGTCCGACGGCACCTGGGCGATGATCCCGACGACGACCGGGTGGGACATCGAGCCGCGCGCGGACGGCCGCGAGCCCGAGAACATCCAGGCGGCCGCGTTCGACGACTTCACCTGGGTGACCGACGCGCACTACGCCGTCGTGCCCAAGGGGCAGAGCCCGGACAAGATCTCCGCCATCCTCCTGCTGCTGCAGGACATGCTCACCCCCGAGCAGAACGCCAAGGCCTACGACAACGGCTACTTCTACCCGGGTCCGTCCATCGAGGGCGCCACCCTGGACAAGGCCCCGCAGGAGAGCCAGGACGTCATCAAGAAGTTCGGTCGTGACTGGTACGACGACCTCATCGCCTCCAAGCCCACCCAGTCGCCGCTCCCGGCAGACAAGCTGGTCAAGGCGTTCGACATCTGGGACCGCGAGATCGGCGCCGGCAAGTACGAGAGCAAGTGACCGCAGCGGCGACGGACAGCACCGAGGACGGCACATCATGGCGATCTCAGCGGGTGTCTTCGAGACCCTCGAGCTGCGCGGGGTCGGGCGCAGCTTCGGCGGGCAGGTCGCGCTGGTCGACCTCGACCTGACGATCCGGGCAGGGGAGTTCATCGCCCTGCTCGGGCCGTCGGGTTGCGGGAAGTCCACCGCGCTCAACTGCCTGGCCGGTCTCCTGCCGCTCACCCACGGCACGATCACGATCGACGACGAGCGCGTGGACACCGTGCCCTCGGAGCGCCGCGGCTTCGGCATGGTGTTCCAGAACTACGCGCTCTTCCCACACCTGACGGTGGAGAAGAACATCGCCTTCGGGCTGCAGATGCGCAAGGTGCCCCGCGCCGAGATCCGGCGGCGGGTGGCCGAGGCAGTGGCCCTGGTCAAGCTCGACGGGCACGAGAAGAAGCTCCCCGGGCAGCTCTCCGGCGGGCAGCAGCAGCGCGTGGCCATCGCCCGGGCGGTCGTGCTCGAGCCCCGGCTGGTGCTCATGGACGAGCCGCTGTCCAACCTCGACGCCAAGCTGCGCCTGGAGATGCGCATGGAGATCCGGCGGCTGCACCAGAGCCTGGGGCTGACCACCGTCTACGTCACCCACGACCAGGAGGAGGCGCTGTCCATGGCGGACCGGCTCGTGGTCCTGCGCGAGGGGCGGGTGCAGCAGGTCGGCACCCCCGAGGAGCTGCACAACGCCCCGGTGAACTGGCACGTCGCGGACTTCATGGGGTACCGCAACCTCACCGACGTCACCGTGGTCACCGTCGACGGCGGGCAGGCCGTCGTCGACGGCGGCCTGGGTCGCCTGACCGCCGCGGCGGTGCAGGAGGTGCGGGCCGGCGGGCCGGCGCGCCTGGCCATCCGCCCCGAGGACCTGCGGATCGTGGCGCCCGGCGCGCAGCCGATGGGCGGCAACGCCGTGCCGGCGCGGGTCGCCGTCGTGGAGTACCACGGGCGGGAGTTCGCCGTCGGCGCCCTCACCGCCGACGGCACCACCCTCCACGTGCGCAGCGACTACCCGCCCCAGGTGGGGGAGGAGGTCACGCTGACCGTGGACCCGGCGCGGGCGCGGCTGTACCGCGCGGCCATCGAGGACGGCCTGGACGCCCGGGCGCGCGAGCTCGAGGAGGCCCGGGGATGAGCGCCGCACCCGGGAGACGACGGGAGCGCGGCTCGGCCAGCCTGCGCCACCGGCTGGCCGAGCGGGGGATCGACACCGGGCTGCTGCTCCTCGTCCCGGCGGTCGTGTTCGCGGTCGCGCTCTTCATCTACCCGTTCTTCTACGGCCTGGGCCTGACGGTCCAGCCCACCGCGCTGACCCAGCAGCGCTGGGGCGGGGGGATCTTCGCCAACTACGTGGCGTTCTTCCGCGACCCGTTCATCTTCGACAGCGTGTGGATCACCATGCGGCTGGCCCTGCCGGTGGCGCTGTTCAACGTGCTGGCGGCGGTGCCGGTCGCGTTCAAGCTGCGTCACCGCTTCCGCGGCAAGCGCTTCCTCCAGACCCTGCTGGTGCTGCCCATCGCGCTGGGCACGGTGCTCACCGCGCAGGGGCTGCTCATCTTCGCCGGGCGGCAGGGATGGCTCAACCGCTTCCTCGTCGACGTGGGCCTCGTCGGCGAGCCGGTGCAGCTGGTGATGAACTACACCGGCGTCTTCCTGTCGCTGGTGATCTCCGGCTTCCCGTTCGCGTTCCTGCTCATCTCCTCCTACCTCTCGGGCATCGATCCCGCGCTCGAGGCGGCCGCGACGACGCTGGGGGCGAGCTGGTTCCAGCGCTTCCGCCGGGTGATCCTGCCGCTGCTCGCCCCCGGGCTCGCCACCACGTTCATCCTCACCTTCGTGCTGGCGTTCTCCGTCTTCCCCTCCGCCCGCCTGGTCGGCGACGCCGGCGGCTCCACCCGCGTCATGGCGCTCATGGCGTACCGGGCCTTCGGGGAGCAGATCGACTACCCGATGGCCTCGACCATCGCGGTGATGATGGGCGTCGTCGAGCTCGTCGTCATCGCCCTGGTGCTGCTGTGGCGGGCCACGCTCTACAAGGGGACGACCGGAGGGAAGGGCTGATGGCCACCACCACCGCGAACGCGCCGGACACCGCGGCGCCGGTCCGCCGCCTCGTCGCCGCGCCGAGCACCTGGCTCGTGTGGGCGCTGACGGCCGTGTTCTTCGTCTTCCTCGTCGGGATCCTCGTCTCGGTGGTCATCGACTCCGTCGGCCGGCAGTGGTTCACCGGCTGGCTGCCCGCGGAGTTCACCACCGAGTGGTACAGCCGGGCCTGGGCGCGTTTCGACCTCACCCACGTCGTCGGCGTCACCGTCGGCGTCGCGCTGACCGTCGTGGTGATCTCCATCCTCATCGGCGTGCCGGCGTCGTACGTGCTCGCCCGGCGCGACTTCCCCGGCAAGCGGCTGGTCACGCTGCTGTTCCTGCTGCCGATCATCATCCCGCCGATCACCTACGGCATCCCGCTGGCCACGGTGATGTACAACGTCGGCCTGGGCCGCACCGTGGTCGCCGTCGTGCTCGTCAACCTGGTGCCCTCGGTGCCGTTCGTCATCCTGACCATGACGCCGTTCATCGAGCAGATCAACCCGGCGATCGAGAGCGCCGCGCGGATGTCCGGGGCGCGGATGACGGACGTGTTCGTGCGGATCCTCGGGCCGCTCCTGGTGCCGGGCATTCTCGCCGCGGGCATCCTCGTCCTCGTCCGCACGGTGGGGATGTTCGAGCTGACCTTCCTCGTCTCCGGGCCGCCGAGCGACACCCTCGTGGTGGCGATCTACCGCGCCATGACCTCCGCCGGCGGCGGCGAGGCGCGCCAGCTGGTCTCCGCCATGGCGTTCCTCTACACGGCGACGATGCTGGTGATCCTCCTCATCGCGCTGCGCTTCATCAACCCCACCCAGCTCGTGGCGCGGGTGCGGGAGACCCGGGAGGAGGACTGAGCCTGCCCGGCCGGGGCCGGCGCGGGCGGGTCCCGGCCGGCGCCGCGGACGGCGGTCCGCCGCCCGCGGCGCCGGGGCCCGTAAGGTGAGCCCCATGGAGGAGAGGGCACAGGTCGCGGCGCACGCCCCGGCCGGTAGCCGCCTGGCCGCCGAGGCCTGGGAATCGCTCTTCCGCACCCAGGTCGCCCTCATGCGCCGGTTCGAGAACGACGGCGACTTCGCCCCGCTGCGCCCGCGCGAGTACGACGTGCTCTTCACCCTCAGCCGCGCCGAGGACCGGCGCCTGCGGCTGCGCGACCTCAACGACCAGGTCTTCATGAGCCAGCCCAGCCTCAGCCGGATGGTCGACCGGCTCGAGCTGCGGGGCCTCGTGGCGCGCGAGCCGGCGCCCGACGACGCCCGGGGCGTCCTCGTGGCGCTCACCGAGGACGGGCTGGCCCTGCAGAAGCAGGTGGGTCGCCAGCACGTGCGCAGCATCGCCCGCTACGTGGGCGGGGCCCTCGACGAGGACGAGCTGCGCGCGCTCGTGGCGCTGACGTCGAAGCTGCGCGCCTACCGGCCGTGAGGCACTGCACCGACCCGGCCTGACGGCCCGGGTGCGCGGGCGGCCACCGCTGTGGCGGAGGCCTCGCGGGCAGGCCCTGCGATCAGGGCGAGGCCGTCCCGTATGCTGGGTGGCAGGTGAGCCGGGAAGTCTGGTCGGCACTGCTGCCGCCGACCCCAGGAGCCTTCCGTGACGCAGCCGCGTGAGCACCACCACGTCCGCACGAGCCGCCCCCGCCGCGGGCTCGCCGCGCGCCTGCAGGACGAACGCTCCTCGGGGCTGCTCCTGCTCGTCGCCGCCGTGCTGGCGCTGGTGTGGGCGAACTCGCCGTGGCGGGAGAGCTACTTCGCCCTCGCCGGCACGGTGGTGGGGCCCTCGGGCCTCCACCTGGACCTCCCGGTCTCGGCGTGGGCGGCGGACGGGCTGCTGGCCGTCTTCTTCTTCGTCGTCGGGCTCGAGCTCAAGACCGAGTTCGTCACCGGGTCGCTGCGTCGCCTCAGCGCGGCGCTGCTGCCCATGCTCGCCGCCGTGCTCGGCATGATCGGCCCGGCCGTCCTGTACACCCTCGTCCAGCTGGGCGCCGGCTCCGGGGCGACCGCGGGCTGGGCGATCCCGACGGCCACGGACATCGCCTTCGCGCTGGCGCTCCTGGGGATCTTCGGCCGGGGCCTGCCGCCCGCACTGCGGGTGTTCCTCATGACCCTCGCGGTGGTCGACGACCTGCTCGCCATCACCGTCATCGCCGTCTTCTACACCGAGGAGATCCACCTCCTGCCGCTGCTCGGCGCGCTGGCGGTCGTGGGGCTCTTCGCCGTGCTGGTGCGCCGACGGGTCGGCGCCTGGTGGGTGCTCGTCCCGCTCGCGGTCCTCGCGTGGGGCCTCATGCACGCCTCGGGCGTGCACGCCACGGTCGCCGGGGTGCTGCTCGGCCTGAGCGTGCCCGCCCGCGCCGGCCGGGGCGAGCGCGAGGCCATGACCCACCGGTTCGTCGCCCGTGTGCAGCCCTGGTCCGCCGGGCTCGTCCTCCCGGTGTTCGCCTTCTTCGCGGCGGGCGTCGCCGTGGTCGACTCCGGCGGGCTCGGCGAGGTGCTCGCCGACCCCGTGGCGCTGGGCGTGATGGCCGGCCTGGTGCTCGGCAAGCCGCTGGGCATCTGGGGCGGCGTCGCGGTGCTGGTGCGCACCACCCGCCTGCGGCTCGGCAACGGGGTGGACCTGGCCGACCTGCTCGGCGTCGCGATGCTCGCCGGGATCGGCTTCACCGTCTCCTTGCTCATCGCGGACCTGTCCTTCGGTGGCACCGGCCTCGGCAGCTCGGCGAAGCTGGCCGTGATCGTCGGCTCGGTGCTCTCCGCCGTCCTCGGCGGGCTCACCCTGCGGCTGCGCGCCCGGGTGCGGGTCCGGGGCGCCGGCGCCCGCCGCGCTCCGGCGGGCGGCGGTGCGGCCGGCCCGCGCCCCGAGAGGGTGCGGGCCGGCCGGCGCTGAGTCCGCTCAGTCGCTGGTGCTGGCGCGCAGCATCCAGGCCTGCTTCTCCAGGCCGCGGGCGATGCCGATGAGCAGGTCGGCGCTGAGGTGGTCGGTCTCGTCGAGCTCGTCCAGGCGCTCCTTGATCCGGTCGGCCACGCCCTGCAGACGTTCCTCGAACATCCGGATGACCTTGTCGGTGGCCAGCGGGCCGCCGTCGAGCCGGGGCAGCCCGGAGCCCTCCGCCACGGTCGCGGCGCGGGCGTCCGGCGTCCCGCCGACGGCCACGAGCCGCTCGGCGACCTCGTCGGACCCCGCCCGGACCTCGGCGATGATCTCGTCGAGCTGCAGGTGCACCGACCGGAAGTGCGGGCCGTGGAGGTTCCAGTGCGCCTGCTTGCCCTGGAGGGCGAGGTCGACCAGGTCGACGAGCGCCTGCTGCAGGCTCGTCTCGACGATGGCGGGCAGCGTCGTCGTGGGCATGGATACGTGCTCCTTCCTGCCCCTAATGGGGCCACGATGCGGTGCCCCTCACCCTAGGTACGCCCTCCCGGCGCCGCCCGTCGAGCCGTTCGCTGGGGCACCGGAGCGCTGCGATAGCCTTGGACCATGACGGCCGCGGTGCTCCTTACGCAGCCGCGCTGACACCAGCGGGCGCCCTCGGCGCCGCGCCAGCGCGGCTCACCTCCCTGTCGGGAGGTTTTCTCATGTCCGGAGCCCCGAGCATCACTGAGCAGGAAGAGCAGCCATGAGCACGCACGACGACGCCACGACCACCGAAGAGCGCGTCCCCGCCGAGGAGACCGGCTACCGCTACACGGCGGCCCTGGCGAACGAGATCGAGCGGGCCTGGCAGGACCGCTGGGAGGAGCGCGGCACCTTCTGGGCCGACAACCCCACCGGCGACCTCGCCACCGGCGCCCCGGTCCCCACCGAGAAGTTCTACCTGCTCGACATGTTCCCCTACCCCTCCGGCAAGGGGCTGCACGTCGGCCACCCGCTGGGGTACATCGCCACCGACGTCGTCGGCCGCTACCAGCGGATGAAGGGCAAGAACGTCCTGCACGCCCTCGGTTACGACGCCTTCGGCCTGCCGGCCGAGCAGTACGCCGTCCAGACCGGCCAGCACCCTCGGATCACCACCGAGGAGAACATCGCCAACATGCGCTCCCAGCTGCGCCGGCTGGGCCTGGCGCACGACTCGCGCCGCACCTTTGCCACCACGGACCCGGAGTTCGTGAAGTGGACCCAGTGGATCTTCCTGCAGATCTTCAACTCCTTCTACGACGCCGACGCCGAGCGCCCCGACGGCGGCCTCGGCCGCGCGCGCCCCATCGCCGAGCTGGAGGCCGAGCTGGCCGCCGGCACCCGGCCCACCCCCGACGGGCGGGCCTGGGCCGAGCTGAGCGCCGACGAGCGGCGCCAGGTCCTCGACGACCAGCGCCTGGCGTACATCTCCGAGGCGCCCGTGAACTGGTGCCCGGGCCTGGGCACCGTGCTGGCCAACGAGGAGGTCACCTCCGAGGGCCGGTCCGAGCGCGGGAACTTCCCGGTCTTCAAGCGGAACCTGCGCCAGTGGATGCTGCGCATCACCGCCTACGCCGACCGCCTGGTCGACGACCTCGACACCATCGACTGGCCCGAGAAGGTCCGCTCGATGCAGCGCAACTGGATCGGCCGGTCCACCGGCGCGCACGTCGACTTCGCCGTCGCCGGCGCAACCGAGCCGCTGACCGTCTTCACCACCCGGCCGGACACGCTCTTCGGCGCCACGTTCATGGTGGTCTCCCCGGAGCACCCGCTGCTCGCCGACGGCGTCCCGGCCGCCTGGCCGGAGGGCACCAAGGCGGCGTGGACCGGCGGGGCGGCCGCCCCGGCCGAGGCGGTGCGCGCGTACCAGGCGGCCGCGGCGGCGAAGACCGACGCCGAGCGCCAGGACGAGGGCCGCACCAAGACCGGCGTGTTCACGGGTCTGTTCGCCACCAACCCGGTCAACGGCGGTGCCGTCCCGGTGTTCACCGCCGACTACGTCCTCATGGGCTACGGCACCGGCGCGATCATGGCCGTGCCGGCCGAGGACGAGCGCGACTACGAGTTCGCCCAGGTCTACGACCTGCCCGTCATCCGCACCGTCCAGCCCCCGGAGGGCTTCGAGGGCGGGGCGTTCACCGGCGAGGGCCCGACCATCAACTCCGCCAACGAGGAGATCTCCCTCGACGGCATGGGCATGGACGAGGCCAAGGCCACCATCACCGCCTGGCTCGAGCGGAAGGGCGTCGGACGCGGCGCGACCACCTACCGGCTGCGCGACTGGCTGTTCTCCCGCCAGCGCTACTGGGGCGAGCCGTTCCCGGTGGTCTACGACGAGCAGGGCCGCGTCCACGCGCTGCCGGCGTCCATGCTGCCGGTGGACCTGCCCGAGGTGCCCGACTACTCCCCGCGCACCTTCGACGCCGACGACGCCGAGTCCTCCCCGGAGCCGCCGCTGGGGCGGGTGCCCGAGTGGGTCGAGGTGCAGCTGGACCTCGGCGACGGGGTCAAGACCTACCACCGCGACACCAACACCATGCCGAACTGGGCGGGCTCGTCCTGGTACGAGCTGCGCTACCTCGACCCCCACAACGACGCCGCGCCGGTCGACCCGGCGAACGAGCGGTACTGGATGGGCCCGCGCCCGGCGACGACGCTGCCCGACGGCACCGCGGCGCCCGCGAACGTCTCCGGCGGCGCGGACCTGTACGTCGGCGGCGTCGAGCACGCCGTCCTGCACCTGCTCTACGCCCGCTTCTGGCACAAGGTGCTCCACGACCTGGGGTACATCTCCAGCTCCGAGCCGTTCCACAAGCTCTTCAACCAGGGCTACATCCAGGCGTACGCCTTCGCCGACGCCCGCGGGCAGTACGTGCCGGCGGAGGAGGTCGTGGAGGGGCCGGCGGGGGCCGATGGTGAGCCGACCTACACCTGGCAGGGCCAGGAGGTCTTCCGCGAGTACGGGAAGATGGGCAAGTCGCTGAAGAACATCGTCACCCCCGACGACATGTACGCGACGTACGGCGCCGACACCTTCCGGGTCTACGAGATGTCGATGGGGCCGCTGGACGTCTCCCGGCCCTGGGACACCCGCGCCGTCGTCGGCTCCCAGCGGTTCCTCCAGCGGCTGTGGCGCAACGTCGTCGACGAGCACACGGGGGAGACGACGGCGGTGGACGCGCCCGCCGACCTCGAGACCCGCAAGCTCGTCGCCCGCACGGTGGCCGAGGTGGAGACCGAGATGTCGGCGATGCGGGTCAACACCGCCATCGCCCGCATGATCGTGCTGAACAACCACCTCACGGCGCTGGCGCAGGTGCCGCGCGAGGCCGTCGAGCCGCTCGTGCTCATGGTCGCGCCGGTCGCCCCGCACATCGCCGAGGAGCTGTGGTCCCGCCTCGGGCACCGCGAGTCCCTGGCCAAGGAGCCGTTCCCGACGGCGGACCCGGCCCTGCTCGTCGAGGACACCGTCACCTGCGTGGTCCAGGTGGCCGGCAAGGTGCGCGACCGCCTCGAGGTGCCCGCCTCCATCGGCGAGGACGACCTCAAGGCCCTGGCCCTGGGCTCCGCCGCCGTCAAGCGCAGCCTGGGCGACAAGGCGGTGCGCACGGTGATCGTGCGGGCGCCCAAGCTGGTCAACATCGTCCCGGCGAAGTAGCCCCGCTCCGCCACCAGCCACGATGCCACTCTGGTCGCGGCCAGACTGACATCGTGGCTGGTGGCTGGGCGACGGTCCGTGGACATCTCGGCACGGCGGGCGCCGATCGGCCACAGTTGGGGGAGAGACCTTCCGACCCTGGAGCGAACTGATGGCGACTGCGGCACCCGAGAACCGCGCGACCGTGGAGCGCGGCTCCTTCGACGGCGAGCCGACGTGGATCCTCACCCACCCCGACGGCGCCCGTCTGGTCGTGGCGGAGACCGGGGCGACGCTCCTGGCGTGGCAGGTGCCCGGGCCTGACGGCGGGCCGGTGGACCTGCTCGACGGGTACGCCTCGGCCGCCGAGCTCGAGGCTCAGGACGGCTACCGCAACGCGGTCCTCGTGCCCTGGTCGAACCGGGTGCACGGCGCGGTGTACACCTTCGCCGGGCAGCGGCACGAGCTCGCGGCCGACGCCGACGGCGAGGCGCTGCACGGCCTGGTGGCCGGGACCCGGTTCACCCGGGCGCAGGTCGCCGCCAGCGACAGCGACCGCATGGTGCGCCTGCGCACCTCCCTCGCCCCCGGCGACCACCCGGGCTACCCGTTCGCGCTCGACGTCACGGTGACCTACTCCCTCGGCGTGGGCTCGGAGGGCGAGGCCCGTCTCGACGTCGAGATCAGCGTGGTCAACACCGGCGACGACCCGGCGCCGGTGGCCCTCGGCTGGCACCCGTACCTGCGCCTGCCCGGCCACGCCGCCGTCGACGACCTCGATGTCACCATCCCGGCCCGCGCCCGGGTGCTCACCGACGAGGACCTCATCCCGCTCGCCGGGGAGCAGGCCTACGCGGGCGTCGCCGCCCCCGCGCGCTACGCCCCCCTCGGCACGGCGGTGCTCGACGACGCCTTCACCCACCTCGTCCCCGACGAGGACGGCGTGGTCGCCACCGTGGTGCGCTCCCCGCGCACCGGCGCCACCCTCACCGTCGAGCAGGAACCCGATCAGGCCCGGGTGGTGCACGTCTTCACCGGCGACACGCTCGACCGGGACCCACGCACCTCGGTGGCCGTCGAGCCGTGCCAGCTGCTCGCCGACGCCTTCAACCGCGCCGACACCGCCAAGGCGATCGCCCTCGCGCCCGGCGCCCGCCGCCAGCTGGTCAGCGGCATCGTGTACCGCCGCGGCTGACGCCGCGACGCTTCGCGGTCGCCCGGACCCGGTCGGTCACGCCAGGTCAGAGCGGGTACGCGACGAAGGCGAACCGCCGCGAGTCCGGCGCCCACCCGTTGACGTTGGTGGTGCCCTGGCCGCCGCGCAGCCCGACCAGGTCGCGCGGGGGAGCGGACCGGTCGGCGGGGACCAGCCGGAGCAGGACGTCGAGGTCGGCCGGGTGCCCCGCGGTCCCGGGCGGGTAGCTGAGGTAGACCACCCACCGCCCGTCCGGGGAGACGTGCGGGAACCAGTTGACGCGCTCGTCGTCGGTGACCTGCTCGACGGCGCCGCCCGCCCAGCGGAACAGCTGGGCGTGGCCCGGGGAGGCACGCTCGGAGTTGAACCACACCGACCCGTCCGGGGCCAGCTCGGCGCCGTCGTCGGGGAAGGGGTCGTCGGTCAGCTGCCGGTCGGGGCCACCGGCCGCGGGGACGGTGTAGACGTTGGTCACCCACCGGCCCGCGGCGTCCAGGCCGCCGCCGACGTAGCTGAGGGTGCGCCCGTCGGCGGAGATGCCGTGCAGGTAGTGCTTGAACCGGCGCGCCTCCGGCTGGCCGTTGCCGATGCGACGGCCGGTCCCGCCGGTCCACGGCACGGCGTAGAGGTGGCCGTCGCGACCGGAGACGTAGATCGTCGTGCCGTCGGGCGCGAGGACGTGGTCGTTGTTGACCGGCGGGAGCCCGGTGGTGACGATCCGCTCGAGGACGGCCGGGCCCGCCCCGGGTGCGGGCAGACGGTAGAGTTCGCCGTCGCAGTTCACCACGAGCCAGTGCCCGTCCCGGCTCCAGTTCGGCGCCTCGACGTGCCGGTCCGTCCGGAGCACCACCTCGCAGGCGCCGGTGGCGACGTCGATGACCGTGAGCGCGGCGTGCCGCCCCGGTGCGAGGGTCACCGGCGCCGCCTCGTGCCGAAGAGGGAGCGGGTGATCTCCCGGCCGAGCTGGGTGCCGGCGGAGCGGAGCAGGCTGTCGATCGCGCTCGACCCGGCGCTCCGCGCCCGCCGGGATGCCGCCCGGACGCGGGCCTCGTCCCGCTCGAGCTGCTCTCGCCGCTCCCTGTCGTGCGCCCGCGCGGCCTTCTCCGCCTCCGCGGCCTGCGCCCGCGCCGCGCGGTCGGCCTCCGCCTTCGCCCTCGCCGCCTGGGCGGCCGCCTGCTGCTGGGCCACCCGCGCGGTGAGCAGCTCGTAGGCGGACTCGCGGTCCACCGGCTCGCGGTAGCGCGCGGCGAGCGGGGAGGCGGCGGCGACCTGCTCGGTGGTGCCCGGCGCGGCCGGGCCCATGGCCGAGCGCGGGGCGCGTACGCGGGTGGGGGCCACCGGCGTGGGCGCGCCCGACTCCGACAGGACGGTCACGACCGCCTCGCCCGTGCCCAGGGAGGTAAGCACCTCCTCGAGGTTCAGCGGCGACGTGGGGAAGGTGCGCACGGTGGCGCGCAGCGCGTCGGCGTCCTCAGGGGTGAACGCGCGCAGGGCGTGCTGGACCCGGGCGCCGAGCTGGGCCAGCACGTCGGCCGGGACGTCCTGCGGGGTCTGGGTGACGAAGAAGATCCCGACGCCCCGCGAGCGGATGAGCCGGACGGTCTGCACCACCTGGGTGAGGAACTCCTTCGAGGCGCCGGTGAACAGCAGGTGCGCCTCGTCGAAGAAGAACACCAGCGTGGGCCGGTCCGCGTCGCCGACCTCCGGGAGGGAGCCGAACAGGTCCGCGAGCAGCCACATCACGAACGTGGAGAACAAGGCGGGACGGTCCTGCAGGTCGGGAAGCTCGAGCGCGGTGACGACGCCGCGGCCGTCCGCGGCGGTGCGGAGCAGGTCGGTGGTCTCGAACGCCGGCTCGCCGAAGAACGCGTCGGCGCCCTGGGCCTGCAGGGCGGCGATCTCGCGCAGGATCACCCCGGCGGTGGCGGTCGAGATGCCGCCGATGTCCCGCAGCTCGGGCTTGCCCGCGTCGCTCGTGAGATAGGCGACGGTGGAGCGCAGGTCCTTCAGGTCGAGCAGGGCGAGCCCCTGGGCGTCGGCCCAGTGGAAGATCAGCTGCAGGCTGGACTCCTGGGTGTCGTTGAGCCCGAGGACGCGGCTGAGCAGGAGGGGGCCGAAGTCGGTCACGGTGGTGCGCACCGGCACGCCGGCGCCGGCGCCGCCCAGCGCGAGCAGCTCGACCGGGAAGGACGACGGCGACCAGTCCTGGCCCAGCGCGCGCGTGCGGGCGAGCAGCTTGTCGCTACGGGCGCCGGGCTGCGCGAGGCCGGTGAGGTCGCCCTTGATGTCGGTGAGGAACACCGGCACGCCGGCGTCCGAGAGCTCCTCGGCGAGCAGCTGGAGCGTGCGGGTCTTGCCGGTACCGGTGGCGCCCGCCACCAGACCGTGGCGGTTGAGCATCGCGAGCGGGAGCCGGACCGGGGCGCCGGGGACCGGGGCGCCGCCGTCGAGCAGCGCCCCCAGCGCGATGCTGGGCCCGGTGAAGGCGTACCGCTGTGCGACCTCCTGGGCGTAGCCCGTCAGTGCGTCGCCCGGTGCTGGTGCAGGGGCCGCGGGCACGGTTGACGGTGCCGGTGCCGCGGGCGCCGCCGCTCCCGCCGCAGCCGGAGGATCGCCGCTCGCGGCCAGCGCGGCGTCGAGTGCGGCCTGGGCGGCTGCCGCGCGGGCCTCGGCCGCCTCGGCGGCCGCCTGGGCGGCCGCGGCGCGCAGGCGGGCGATCTCGGCGGCGTCGGGTGCGTCGGCCATGGCGGGGATCCTATGTGCGGCGTCCCACGCGGGCGCCCGGGACGGGCGACCGTAGGGTGAGGGTCATGAATCCGACCGTCGCCGTCGTCACCGACTCGACGGCGAGCCTGCCGCCGCGGGTGGCGGCGGTGTACGGCATCGGCGTGGCGCCGCTGCACGTCGTGGTCGCCGGTGACGACCGGCTCGACGACGCCGCCTCGAGCGCGGAGCTGGTCGACCGGATGCGGGCCGGCGCGGCGGTGACCACCTCCCAGCCGTCGGTCGGCGAGCTCGTCGCGGTGTTCCGCGCGGCCGCGGACGGCGATCGCGAAGTGGTCAGCCTGCACCTGTCGGGCGAGCTGTCGGGGACGGTGGGTACGGCGCGGCGGGCCGCCGCGCTCCTTGCCGCCGAGGGCCGCCGGGTCCACGTGCTCGACACCCGCACGGTCGCCGGCGGCACCGGGCTGGCCGCCCTCGCGGCCGCCGAGGCGGCGGCCGCCGGCCGGCCGGCGGACCAGGTGGTCGCCGTGGCCCGCGAGACAGCGGCCAAGGCACAGGTCCTCTTCGCCGTGCCGGAGCTCGGCTGGCTCCAGCGCGGCGGGCGGATCGGCCCGGGCGCCGCCCTCGTCGGCTCGGCCCTGGGCATCCGCCCCGTCCTCGGCATCGCCGACGGCCGGATCGCCGTGGTGGAGACGGTCCGCGGCCTCGCACGCGCCCGGCGCCGGCTGGTGGCCCGCGCGGTCCAGGCGGCCGGCGGGCCCGGCGCCCGCGTGCCGCACCCGCCGGCGGTGCGGGTGCGGCTGGCCCTGCACCACTTCGGCGACCCCGCCGAGGCCCGGGAGCTGCAGGACCAGCTGGCCGCCGCCCTGGCGGAGACGGGGGCACTCGTCGCCGAGACCCTCCGGAGCGAGCTGACCGCCGTGGTGGGCGCGCACACCGGGCCGGGCGCGCTCGGCGTCGTCGTCGCTCCGGCGGGCTGAGTCGCCGCCGCCGCCGCCGCAGCAGCCGGCGCCGGCTGGGCCCGGCGCGGTCCTGCCAGCCCGTCCACAGCCGCGCCGCCGCGGCTCCGGCCGCGCGGGACGGCCTGCATAACGTGCCGGTCGTGGACAGCTCCCGACTGCACGCCCTGACCCGCGCCGCCTACTCGGCCGCGGCCGGGCACCTCGAGGTCACGCCGGAGGACGACGACGTCCCGGCCGCCCGCCGTTGGCTGCCGGGCGGTCGGGCCGCGGCCGCGGCGGCGGTGGTGCTGCTCCTGCTGGGGCTGGGGTGGGCGGCGTTGTCGTGGGCGCACGCGCCGGCAGCCCCGGTGCCGCTGCCGACGGCCGACAGCGCCGAGCCGGCGCCCGGCGCGACGGGGCAGGCGCCCGACGGCCCGGCGGGCGCGCCCGCGGAAAGGCCCGGCGCCGGTTCGGCGTCCGCCGGTCCTGTCCCCGCCGCCACCGCCGGCGCGCAGCGGGTGGTCGTGCACGTGGCCGGCGCGGTCGCGCGTCCCGGCGTCGTCGAGCTGGCGGGCGGCGCCCGCGTGGCGGACGCGGTGGAGGCGGCCGGCGGGGCCACCGGGGAGGCGGAGCTCGCGGCGGTGAACCTCGCCCGCCTGCTGGTGGACGGCGAGCAGGTCTACCTGCCCCGTCTCGGCGAGGCCGTCCCCGGCGGGCAGGCGGGATCAGCCGTCCCCGGGGGCCAGGCCGGCCCGACCGGCCCAGACGGCGGACCGGGAACCTCGGGCGCCGGGGCGGGCGGCCTCGTCAACCTCAACACGGCGACCGCCGCCGACCTCGACGCCCTGCCGGGCGTCGGGCCCGCGATCGCCCAGCGCATCCTCGAGTGGCGCGAGGCCAACGGGCAGTTCACCTCGGTCGACGACCTCGATTCCGTCCCGGGCATCGGCCCGACGACCATGGAGCGGCTGCGCCCGCTGGTGACGGTGTGACCGGCCCGCCGGCGGCCGCGGACGCCACGGGACGCCGACACGACCCGGCGGGTCCGCGCGACCGCCCGCCCACCGAGACGGCCGGGCCGCCGCCCGCACCCGTCGACGCCCGGCTCGTCCCGGCTGCCCTGGCCCTGTGGGCAGCCACCGGGATCGGGGTGGCGGCCGACGCGGCACTGCTCGGCGCGGCCGCGGCTCTGGCGGGCGCCGGCGCCACCGCGGCCGCCCTGCGGCTACCCCGAGAAGCCCGCGCCCGCGCACGGGGCCGCCACCACGGCGCGCCGACCGCGCGGCCGGCCGCCGCCGTGCTGCTGGTGCTGACGACGCTGTGCGCCGGGCTCGCCTCCACCGCGGTGCAGGTCCACACCCGGAGCACCGGCCTGCTGGCCGAGCTGGGCGACGGCGCCAGCGCTGTGCTGGTGGGCCACGTCGCCACCGAGCCGCGGCCGGTGGCGCAGCGGCAGTGGGAGAGCGTCCCGCGCCAGCGGCTCGAGCTGCGCCTCACCGAGGTCGCCGGCCGGGGGCAGGCCGGCCCCAGCCGGGCGCGGGTCGTGCTGGTCGGCCCACCGGAGTGGGCCGAGGTGGCGCTGGGGGAGCAGGTCCGGGTCCGCGCCACGGTGCGGGCCACCCCACCGGGCGACGCGGCCGCCGCCCTGGCCACCACCCGCGCGGCGCCGACCATCTTGGCCGGCCCCGGTGGCCACCTGGCGGTGGTCAACCACCTGCGCCAGGATCTGCGCGCGCTCACCGCCGACCTGCCCCCGCACGCTCGGGGCCTGGTGCCGGGCATCGCCGTCGGGGACGACCGGGCGCTGCCCGCGGACCTGGCCGCGGCGATGCGGGCGACCTCGCTGACCCACCTCACCGCCGTCTCAGGCGCACACGTCGCCATCGTGCTGGGCGTGGTGCTCGCCGCCCTGGCCTGGCTGCCGCGGCGGTGGCGGGCGGGGGGCGCCGTCGTCGTGCTGGTCGCGCTCGTGACCCTGGTGCGTCCCGAGGCCAGCGTCCTGCGGGCCGCCGTCATGGGCGCCGTCGTGGTCGCCGCGCTGGTGCTCGGCCGGCCGGCCCGGGCGCTGCCGGGTCTGTGCACCGCCGTCGTCGTCCTGCTCCTGGGCGACCCGTGGCTGGCGCGCGCCTACGGGTTCGTGCTGTCGGTGCTCGCCACCGCCGGTCTCGTGCTGCTCGCCCGCCCGTGGACGCGATGGCTCGCGCGCTGGCTGCCCCGCTGGCTGGCGGCCGCGCTGGCGCTGCCCGCCGCGGCGCAGGCGGCGTGCGCGCCGGTGGTGGTCCTCCTCCAACCCGCCGTGGCGACCTACGCCGTGCCCGCGAACCTGCTCGCCGCGCCGGCCGTGCCGCCGGCGACCGTGCTGGGCGTGGCTGCCACGCTGCTGGCGCCGCTGTGGCCGGGCGGGGCGCACGCGCTCGTGCACGTGGCCGCGGGCTGCACCTGGTGGATCGCGACGGTGGCCCGTGCCCTCGCCGCGGCCCCGGCCGCCCAGCTGCCCTGGCTGCCCGGGCCGGCCGGCCTCGTCGCCCTGGCGGTCTTGACCGCCGCGGCGGTGGCGCTGCTCGCCCGGGCCGGTCCGCGCGCCCCGCGGTGGGTCGCGGCCCCGGCGCTCCTGGCCCTGGTGGCGCTCCTGCTGCCCGGGCCGCGGCACCTGGCGAGCGGGCTGCTCCCCGGGCGTGGTCCGCCGCCGGGCTGGCTGGCGGTCCAGTGCGACGTCGGCCAGGGCGGGGCATTCCTGCTGCGCTCGGGCCCCGGTGCCGCCGTCATGGTCGACGTCGGCCCGGCCGGCGGCGCGGCCGTGACCTGCCTGCGGGCAGCCGGGGTCAGGCGCCTCGACCTGCTCGTGCTCACCCACGCGCACGCCGACCACGTCGGCGCCCTCGCCGAGGTGCTCGACACCGTCGACGTCGCCGGCGTCCTGCTCGGTCCCGGCCCGGAGCCGGCCGCCACGGTCGCCGCGGTCCTCGGTCAGCTCGACGGCGTGCCCGTCGCCCGGCCGGTCGCCGACGGCGCCGGGACCCAGGGCGTGGCCGGGGACGTCACCTGGGCGGTGCTGTGGCCGCCGGCGGGCGCGGTGCCCGCGCTCTCGGGGCCCGACGACGTCAACGACCTCTCCCTCGCGCTGGACCTGCGCGCCCCCGGCCTGCACGTCCTGGCCCCCGGGGATCTGGAGCTGGCGGGACAGGCCGGGCTGCTGCGCGCACTGCGCCACGGGGGCGCCGGGCCCGGGGCGGCGCCGGTGGACGTCGTCGTCATGGCCCACCACGGGTCGGCACGCCAGGACCGCACCCTCGCGGCGATGCTCGACCCGCGCCTCGCGGTGGTCAGCGTCGGGGCTGGCAACGACTACGGCCACCCGGCCCCCGCGGCGCTCGAGCTCTACGGCGGCCTCGGCGCCGCGGTGCTGCGCACCGACCTCTGCGGCACGATCGCCGTGGTCCCCGCGGGCGACGGCCTGGGCGCCGTAGCCAGGTGCCCGCCGCGGTGACGGTGCCCGGCGATGTCGGCGGGTCGTGGCACCCTTGGGGCGTGCCTCCCTCCCGCCGCAAGACCCCCAGCCCCGGCCTCACCTGGGACCAGGTCGACCTCGCCCCCGTGGTGCTCGTTCGCGGCACCGAGGGCCTGCTCGCCGACCGCGCGGTCGACCGGCTGCTCGACCAGGCCCGCGCGATCGACGCAAACGTCGAGGTCACCCGGCTCGAGGCCGCCGCGTACGAGCACGGCCAGCTCGAGATGGTCGCCAGCCCGTCCCTCTTCGGCGAGCGCCGCTGCGTCGTCGTCGAGGGCGCCGAGGCCATGACCGACGCCCTCCTCGACGACGCGCTGGTCTACCTGCGCGCCGCGCCCGACGACGTCTGGCTCGTGGTGCGGCACAACGGCGGCACCCGGGGCAAGAAGCTGCTCGACGCCGTCGCGGCAGCCGGGTACCCGGTGGTGGCCTGCGAGCAGGTCAAGCGCGACGGCGACAAGGCCGACTTCGTCCGCGCCGACTTCAAGCGCGCCCGCCGCCGGATCGACGCCGACGCCGTCCAGGCCCTGGTGGAGGCGGTGGGCGCGGACCTGCGCGAGCTCGGCGCGGCCACCACTCAGCTCCTCGCCGACACCACCGGGGTCGTCACGGCGGAGGTGGTGCAGCGCTACTACGGCGGGCGCGTGGAGGCCACCGGCTTCAAGGTGGCCGACGCCGCCGTCGCCGGCCACGCCGGCGACGCCGTGACGCTGCTGCGCCACGCCGTGGCCACCGGCACCGGGCCGGTGCCGCTGGTGGCCGCCCTGGCGATGAAGCTGCGCACGCTCGCCAAGGTCGCCGCCACCCGGGGACGCTCGGGGGTCTCCGCCGGCGAGCTGGGTCTGGCGCCCTGGCAGATCGACCGGGCCCGCAAGGAGCTGGACGGCTGGACCCCCGAGGGGCTCGCCGCCGCCATCACCGCCGTCGCCGCGGCCGACGCCGAGGTCAAGGGGCAGGGCCGCGACCCGGTCTTCGCCGTCGAGCGGGCCGTGCTCAAGGTCGCGGCGGCGCACGGGCGCCGGCACTGAGGCGCCGCAGTCGCCGGACGAGACGGCTCGTCCGCCACGCCGGTGAGGTGGCTACGGTCGTGCTGTGACCGAGCCCCACGCGCGCCCCGCGGCGCCCGCCCTCACCCGCGCCGAGCGGCTGGACCGGCTGCCACTCACCCGCGCGCACGGCCGCCTCCTCGGCGGCTCGGGCATCGGCTGGGCGCTCGACGCCATGGATGTCGGCCTCATCTCGTTCGTCATGGCGGCGCTGTCCAAGCAGTGGCAGCTCGAGCCGACGACGCTGGGCTGGATCGGCTCCATCGGCTTCGTCGGCATGGCCCTCGGCGCGACGCTGGGCGGGCTGCTCGCGGACCGGTTCGGCCGGCGCAACGTCTTCGCGCTGACCCTGTTGGTCTATGGACTCGCCACGGGCGCCTCGGCGCTCGTCAGCTCCGTGGCGGCACTGCTGGTGCTGCGCTTCGTCGTCGGCCTGGGCCTGGGCTCCGAGCTGCCGGTCGCCTCGACCCTGGTCAGCGAGTACGCGCCCACCCGGGTGCGCGGCCGCCTGGTCGTCATCCTCGAGGCGTTCTGGGCGGTGGGCTGGCTCGCCGCCGCGCTGGTGGGCTATCTCGTCGTCGCCCCGCACGACGACGGCTGGCGCTGGGCCCTGGCCATCGGCGCCCTGCCCGCGGTGTACGCCCTGTACGTGCGCCGCTCCATCCCCGAGTCGGTGCGGTTCCTCGAGGCGGCCGGTCGGCAGGCCGAGGCCGAGGCGGCCGTCCGCACGTTCGAGGACTCCGCTCCGTTGTTCGGCCAGAGCGCGTCCGCGGCCTCCGCGGGGGGCGCCGCGGCCGCGGCTCACGCGGTCCGCCCGGCGGCGAGCCACCCATCGGCGGACGCGTCCGTCGCATCAGGCGAGCACGCCGGGCCCACCCGCGGGTTCCGTGCCCTGTGGCGCCCGGACCTGCGCACCCGCACGACCGGCCTGTGGGCGGTGTGGTTCTTCCTCAACTTCGCGTACTACGGGGCCTTCACCTGGCTGCCCACGCTGCTCGTCGCCGACGGCATGACCATGGTCAGGTCCTTCGCCTACACGGTGATCATCACCGCCGCCCAGCTGCCCGGCTACGCCGCCGCGGCCTACCTCATCGAGCGGTGGGGGCGGCGCCCCACCCTGGCCACGTTCCTCCTCGGCGCCGCGGCGGCCGCGGCCCTCTTCGCCGGCGCGAGCACGCCCGCCGGCGTCGTCGCCGCCGGCTGCCTCCTGTCCTTCTTCGCCCTGGGCGCCTGGGGTGCCCTGTACGCCGTCACCCCGGAGATGTATCCCACCCCCGTGCGGGGCACCGGCGCCGGCTGGGCCGCCGGCTTCGGCCGCCTCGCCTCGATCTTCGCCCCGCTCGCCGTCCCGGTGCTCTTGCAGGCCGGGCAGCTGTGGCTGGTCTTCACCGTCTTCGCGGTCGCGTTCGTGCTCGCCGCGGCGGGTGCGCTGCTCCTCAAGGAGCAGCGCGGGCTGGCGCTCGAGGCCTGACCGAGCGTTCACCGACGCGTCACCGGACACACGGCTTCCGGTTCCCGGGACGCCACCCGGGGCCGCCACGGTGGGCTCGTGCGCGTCGCCGTCGTCACCGAGTCCTTCCTGCCCTCCGCGAACGGGGTCACCACCTCGGTGCTGCGGGTCCTCGACCACCTGGCGGGCCGCGGCCACGAGGCACTGGTCGTGTGTCCTGGCCCCGCGCCAGGCGCCTACGCCGGGTACCCGGTGGTGCAGGTGCCCGGCTTCAGCTATCGCGGCTTCCGCGCCGGTGTGCCCTCGCCGGCCCTCGTGCGCGCGCTCGACGACTTCCGGCCCGACGTCCTCCACGCCGCCTCGCCGTTCGGCCTGGGCGCCCAGGCGCTGTACGTCGCCCGGCGCCGGCGCGTGGCCACCGTCGCGGTCTTCCAGACCGACGTCGCGGGGTTCGCCCGCAAGCACGGCCTCGCCGCGACCGCGCCGAGCATCTGGCGCTGGCTGCGCCACGTGCACTCCTACGCCGACCTCACCCTGGCGCCGTCCTCCGCGTCCCTCGCCGACCTGGCCGCCAACGGCATCGGCCGGACCCGATGGTGGGGCCGCGGGGTCGACGCCGCCACCTACCACCCTCGGCACCGCACCTCGCCGGCCGGGGCGGCGCTGCGGGCGCGGCTCCTCGCCGGCGCGCCGGCCGGGACGGTCCTGGTCGGGTACGTGGGGCGGTTGGCCCCCGAGAAGCGGGTCGAGCGGCTCGCCCGGCTCACCGGGGTGCCCGGGGCGCGGGTGGTCGTCGTGGGCGACGGGCCCTCGCGGCCGGCGCTGGAGCGCGACCTCGGCGGCGGCGCGGCCTTCCTCGGGCGGCTGGACGGGGAGGACCTCGCCCGCGCCTACGCCGCGCTGGACGTCTTCGTCCACACCGGCACCACCGAGACCTTCGGGCAGACCCTTCAGGAGGCCATGGCCAGCGGGTTGCCCGTGGTGGCGCCGGCGGCCGGCGGCCCGCTCGACGTCGTCGCCGAGGGGGAGACGGGCTACCTCTACGCGCCCGAGGACGACGGCGCCCTGGAGCGGGCGGTCCGCGTCCTCGTGGCCGACCCGGCGATGCGGGCCCGGATGGGCGAGGCCGGCCGGCGCCGGGTGCTGCCGCGCTCGTGGGACGTGCTCGGCGAGGCGATCGTCGGCCACTACGCCGACGCGATGGCGGTGGCCGGCGCGTCGCGCCGGGCTCGGGTGTGAGCCGGGCGCGCAGACGGCGACGGCGCCGCCCCCTGGGGGGCGGCGCCGTGCGGTGTCGGTCATGCGGCCGGCGGGCGCGAATCCGGCCCGGCCGGAGCCGGCTCAGATTGCGGCGACCTGCTTGGCCAGCTTGGACTTGCGGTTCGCGGCCTGGTTGGCGTGGATGACGCCCTTGCTGGCCGCCTTGTCGAGCTTGCGGCCGGCAAGCTTCAGCGCCTCGCTGGCCGCGTCCTTGTCACCGGTGGTGACGGCCTCGCGGACCCGACGCACGTACGTCTTGAGCTCCGACTTCACAGCCTTGTTGCGCAGCCGCGCCTTCTCGGCGGTGCGGATGCGCTTGATCTGGGACTTGATGTTCGCCACGTCTGGACTCTCTCTGCGTTCGCCTGAGCGATCTGTCAACGGTCGGTGAGGGATGTGCCGCGACCGGGACTGGGGCGTGGGGATACCTCGTGGTTGGTCGGTGGCCGGGCAGCCGCCGACCAGGCGGCAAACCCAAGGAAGCACCCTAGCAGGAGCGCCGGTGGGGCCGCGAGCACGCGCCGTGTGTCCGGCGTCTCGTCCTCAGCCGTGCAGCTCGCGCAGCGCCCGGGTCACCTCGGCGAAACGGGCCGGCGCGAGGGCGGCGCCCTGGCGGCGCACGGCCTCGGGGTCCACCCACAGCAGCCGGTCGAGGCGCACCTCGCTCGGGCGGCCGCGGGCGTCCCAGGCCCCGGACCCGACGTCGATCCACCGCCGGCCCCACCGGGCCTCGTCGGCGGCGTCCTTGTCGTGGTCCTGGGAGGTCATCTGCGCGACCACCAGCCCGGCGCCCTCGCGGGCCAGGACGAGCACGGGCCGGTCCTTGCCCTGGTCGGGGTCGTCGTCGTAGGGCACCCATGTCCACACGACCTCGCCGGGGTCGGGCTGGTCGTCGTGCCGGGCGGCGTAGGCCAGCGCGGGCAGGCCCAGCCGGGCGACGTCGTACTCCACCGTCTCGCGCGAGGCGGCCTGGACCTGGCGCTCGCCCGGGCTGGCCGCGGGTGAGGCGGCGCCGCGGCGGGCGGTGCCGGACCGCTGACGGCGCGGGCTCGGTGGGGTGGCCGACCGGTTGCCCCGCAGGCGGGCGGTGACGGCGGACGCGGCCGCGGCGCCGGCCGCCCCCAGGGCGCGGCGCCAGATGCTGCTGCTCATCCGGGCAGGCTAGCCGCGGCAGTCGATCAGCGGGCCAGCAGCGCCGCGGCGGTCGCGACGGCGCCGAGCGCGGAGAGCGGCACCGCGGCCAGCGTGCCGAGCAGCGCGAGCAAGGTCACCCGCAGGTCGTCCTTGAGGTAGGGCGCGAGGACCGGGCCGCCGGCGGCGGCCAGCGCCGCCCGCTGGGCCGCCTCGACCCGGGGCAGGAACCGCGCGGTGCGCACGGCGTTCTCGGCCATCGCGGCGCTGAGCGCGTCCATCTCGGCCTGCACGGGGTCCGGCACAGCGCCCGGCTCGACGACCGCGACGTCGCGGGTGGGCTGGTGGACGGTGCGCACGTGCAGGTCACGGGTCTGACGCTGGAGCCGCTCGCGGCGCACCGCGAGGACGAGGACCGGCACGGCGAGCACGAGCGCGAGGATCAGGGGCACCCACGCCCCGGTGCCGGTCCCGGTCAGGCCGGCGAGCACGCCGAGGGCGCCGAAGACCCCCACACCCAGGCCGGCGGCGGTGAGCAGGAGGCCGCCCGGGCGCCGGGCCAGGCGCACCAGCGTCGGCACCACCTGGTTGAGGAAGTCCCCGGTCGCGGTCATGGGCACCAGGCTCGCACGGGGACGGCGCCGGGGGAGGACGCGTCATCCGTGGGCGAACAGCAACGTTCGGACCCGGCGGCCGGCCCCCGCCCGTGACCGGGGCGGCCGCCGTCGTCGACCGGCGGCCCGGCGTGGGACCATGGGGCGAGTTCTTGTCCGACGTGCCGCCCGTGCACCACGCGTAGAGGTAGCTGTGTCACCGATCCCCAGCCCGGCCCAGGCCGCGCAGATCCGCCCGGCGGCGACCCCGCCCGCGCTGCTGCGCAACTTCTGCATCATCGCCCACATCGACCACGGCAAGTCGACGTTGGCGGACCGCATGCTGCAGCTGACCGGGGTGGTCCAGCCGCGGGACATGCGGGCGCAGTATCTCGACCGGATGGACATCGAGCGCGAGCGCGGCATCACCATCAAGTCGCAGGCGGTGCGCATGCCCTGGCAGGTCGGCGAGCAGCCGTACGCGCTGAACATGATCGACACCCCCGGCCACGTCGACTTCTCCTACGAGGTCAACCGGTCCCTGGCCGCCTGCGAGGGCGCGATCCTCCTCGTCGACGCCGCCCAGGGGATCGAGGCGCAGACCCTGGCGAACCTGTACATGGCGCTGGAGAACGACCTCACGATCATCCCCGTCCTCAACAAGATCGACCTGCCCGCCGCGCAGCCGGAGAAGTACGCCGAGGAGCTCGCCGGGCTCATCGGGGGCGACCCCGCGGACTGCCTGAAGGTCTCGGGCAAGACCGGCGAGGGGGTCACCGAGCTGCTCGACCGGATCGTGGCGGACATCCCGGCTCCCGTCGGGGACGCCGACGCCCCCTCCCGGGCGATGATCTTCGACTCGGTCTACGACACCTATCGCGGCGTCGTCACCTACGTGCGCGTCGTCGACGGCAAGCTCAGCCCGCGCGAGCGCATCGAGATGATGAGCACCCGGGCCACCCACGAGCTGCTCGAGATCGGCGTGATCTCGCCCGAGCCGACCCCCTCCGACGGCCTGGGGGTGGGGGAGGTGGGCTACCTCATCACCGGCGTGAAGGACGTGCGCCAGTCGAAGGTCGGCGACACCGTCACCAACATGTCCAAGCCGGCCCCCGAGGCGCTCGGCGGGTACCGCGAGCCCAAGCCCATGGTCTTCTCGGGCCTGTACCCCATCGACGGCTCCGACTACCCGCTGCTGCGCGACGCCCTGGACAAGCTCAAGCTCAACGACGCCGCCCTCGTCTACGAGCCCGAGACCTCCGTGGCCCTCGGGTTCGGTTACCGCTGCGGGTTCCTCGGGCTGCTGCACCTGGAGATCGTCCGCGAGCGGCTCGAGCGCGAGTTCAACCTCGACCTCATCTCCACCGCGCCGAACGTCTCCTACGACGTGGTCACCGAGGACGGCACGGAGGTCCACGTGACCAACCCGAGCGAGTTCCCCGAGGGCAAGATCAGCGCGATCCGCGAGCCGGTGGTGCGCGCGACGATCCTGGCCCCGAGCGAGTTCATCGGCGCGATCATGGAGCTGAGCCAGGGCCGGCGCGGCGCCCTGCGCGGCATGGACTACCTCTCCGAGGATCGCGTCGAGATCCGCTACACCCTGCCCCTGGCCGAGATCGTCGGGGACTTCTTCGACCAGCTGAAGTCCCGCACCCGCGGGTACGCCTCGCTGGACTACGAGGCCGACGGCGACCAGGAGGCCGACCTGGTCAAGGTCGACATCCTCCTCAACCACGAGAAGGTCGACGCCTTCTCCGCCATCGTCCACAAGGACAAGGCCTACAGCTACGGCGTGACGATGGCCTCCAAGCTCAAGGAGCTCATCCCGCGCCAGCAGTTCGAGGTGCCGATCCAGGCCGCCATCGGCTCGCGGGTCATCGCCCGCGAGACCATCCGGGCGCTGCGCAAGGACATGCTCGCCAAGTGCTACGGCGGCGACATCAGCCGCAAGCGCAAGCTGCTCGAGAAGCAGAAGGAGGGCAAGAAGCGCATGAAGAACATCGGTCGGGTCGAGGTGCCCCAGGAGGCCTTCATCGCCGCGCTGACCTCCGACGCGCCGACCGGGAAGAAGTGACGACGCCCGGTTCGGCCGCCGTCACGCACGTGTGCCGGGTCGCCCGGCTGCGGCCCGACGACGGCACGGTCGGCGTCACCGCCATCGACAAGCACCCGGTGGACGGCCCCCACCGGGTGGGCGCCTACGGGCTGCGCGGGGACGTCCAGGCCGACCGCCAGCACCACGGCGGCCGCGAGAAGGCGCTCTACGCCGTCGACCAGGCCGAGGCGGACCACTGGGCCGGCGAGCTGGCCGAGCCGGTGCCGCCGGGCCGGTTCGGCGAGAACCTGCGGGTGGCGGGCCTGGCGGTCGACGACGCCGAGATCGGCGAGCGCTGGCGCGTCGGGGAGACCCTCGAGGTGGAGGTGACCGGACCGCGCACGCCGTGCGCGACCTTCGGCCGGTGGCTGGGGCAGGAGCGCTGGGTCCGCCGCTTCACCGACCACGGCCGCACCGGCGTCTACCTGCGCGTGCTCACCCCCGGTGCGATCCGGGCCGGCGACGGGGTCGAGGTCGCCCACCGGCCCGGGCACGGCGTGTCGGTCACCCGGTGGTTCACCGGCCGGCGGCCCGAGGACGCGCGGGCGCTGCTCGCCCACGAGGCGGCGACGGGCTGGGCCATGGCCGAGTACCTGCGCGAGCACGTCGAGCGTGCGCTGCGGCAGGCGGTGCCGCGCTGACGGCCTGACCGGCAGCTCGCCCCGGGGGCGGCGCCGGCGGCCGGTCACATCGACGGCATGTCGGTCGGCATCGGCGACGTCATCGAGCCGGTCCACAGCGCCTGGGCCAGCTCGGGCCGCACCGCCAGCAGCACGGCCACGGCGAGGGCGCCCACGGCGACGAGGCGCGAGGCGGCGACACCGTGGGACCACAGCTTCTCCAGGGCGACGAGCCCGCTGAGCGCCGCCATGGCCACCAGGTTCATGAGCCCGACCGCCATGAGCGCCACGAACAGCGCCCAGCAGCAGCCGAGGCAGTACAGGCCGTGGTGCACCCCGACCCGGAGGTCCCGCACCGGGCCGGTGACCTGCGCGTACCGCAGGAACTGCCCGAGCGGGGACCGGCAGTTGCGCAGGCACACCCGTTTCAACGGGCTGACCTGATAGACGGCGACGGCGACGAACGTCGCCACGGCGAGCGCCTGGGCGGTGCGCGGCTGGCCGGCGGCGAGCTGGCTGGCCGCCCCGGCCAGGAGGTAGGCGGGCACGCCCGCGGCGGCCCACACGAGGAGGTAGCCGCCGAGGAAGCCGGCGACGCGGCCGGGCCGAGACGCCCCCAGGGAGCGCAGGTACAGGGCCGCGACCGGCGCCACGGCCGGCAACATCATGGCCGCCATCATCAGCACCCACACCCCGAGGAAGGGCACGACCGAAAGGCCCATGGTCGCCGGCATGCCGGGAGCGCCCATGCCGCCGAGCGCCAGGGCGGCGGTCACCGCCCACGCCAGGGCGGCGGCGGCGAGCAGGACGGCGATGACGGTGCTGCGCCGGCCGAGCCACCCGGCGAGCGCGGCCGCGGCGCCCATCGCGGCGGGTGCCTCAGGCCGCCCAGGCGAACGGCGCCGAGTGCCCGTTGGTCCCCGGGCTGTCCATGCGCACGCCGAAGGCGTCGACGTGCGAGCGGGTGGACCGGGCCATCGTGAGCACGGGCGCGGGGAAGGTCATCCCCGTCAGCGTGGCCACCTCGTCGGCATTCGGGAGGACCCAGTCCTCGATCTCCATGTCGATGGCGTCGCCCACGCGCACCCGGTGGGTGCGCCCCTCGTCCGCATAGGTGATCGGCACCCGCTCGGCGCCGAGCATCTCGCCGACGAGGCCCGCCACCGCCGCCCACAGCCCCCCGCGCTGGCCGGAGAACACCGCGCCGAGCCCGGCGAACTGCTCGTCGGTGGCGCCGTCGTCGACGTACAGCCCGACCTTCCAGCCGCCCTCGCTCATGAGCCGCGGCGCGTCGGCCACGACCACGGCGGTGCGGCCCGCGACGTCCACGCCGTCGATGGTGCCGGCGTCGATGTGGAAGGCCAGGACCACCGTGCACCGCTCCACGGTCGCGGGCAGGGTCAGCCCCGAGGTCGTGCACGGACAGACCATGCCGCAGGGGCAGTGCTCGAAGTAGGTGCCGGACAGCTCCCAGGCCATGACCATTCGCCTCCCCGGGGGCCAGGGAGCACGGCGCGGCACCGGTGTGGGGTCAGCATCCGAATCGCCGCGCTGCGCCGCCGGCCCGTCAAACACCGGCAATTCTCGACCCCGACCGGGCGGGCGGTCAACGACAGGTGCCCACAAGTGGGGGCCTCAGCGCACCGCCATGCGCATGACCCGCTGCGGGCCGTGGGAGCCGCCGAGGTACCGGCCGACGTCCTCCAGTCCGGCGGCGGCGTAGGCACGCACCGCCGCCGGGTTCTTCTCGTTCACGGTGAGGTACAGCCACCGCGCGGCCGGGACGACCTCGCGCACCAGGTCGGGCAGCAGCCGGACGGCCGCCCGCCCGTACCCGCGCCGCTGCTGGGCATGGTCGATGTAGAACGCCCGCAGCAGCGCCGCCTCCCGGGGGCGGTCGGTCAGCTGGTCGAGGTAGCCCACGGCGTCGAGGACGCCGTAGCCCACGGCCGCCGCGCCACGGGCGACGACGAACGCGGTGCGGTGCGGCTCGCGGTCCGCCTCGGGCAGCGTCAGCTCCGCCCGCGAGCTGAAGCGCTCCTGCGCGGCGAGCGGGCGCAGCGCCACGGCCGCCGCGCGCCACGCGAGCGTGGCCAGGTCGCGCCGGTCGAGGCGGTGCAGGGCCAGGGCCGCCGCGCCGTCCCCGGCGTGACGCATCTCGTGCTCGGCCGCCGGATCGGTGAGGGTCATGGTGGGAGAGGATAGAGGGCATGCCCGCACTTCCCGACGGCGAGACGCCGCCCGACGACGGCGCCCTCCCGCCCTCGGTCGCGGCCGGCGCCGCCACGCGCGACCTCGGCGTCTACCTGCACGTGCCGTTCTGCCGGGTGCGCTGCGGGTACTGCGACTTCAACACCTACACCAACGCCGAGCTCGGCGGCGGGGCCGACGCGGCCAGCTACGCCGACACCGCGCTGCGCGAGATCGACCTGGCCGCCGGCGTCCTCGCCGACCCGGCGCTGGCGGCCGCCGGGATGCCGGCGCGGCGGGTGTCCACCGTCTTCGTCGGCGGCGGAACGCCCACCATGCTGCCCGTCGCCGACCTCGCCCGGATGCTCGACGGCGTGCGCCGCACCTGGGGCCTGGCCGACGGCGCCGAGGTGACCACCGAGGCCAACCCGGACTCCGTCGACGCCGCCGCGCTCGCCGCGCTGGCCGCGGCCGGCTTCACCCGGGTCTCCTTCGGCATGCAGTCCGCGGTGCCGGCTGTGCTCGCCACCCTGGACCGCACCCACGACCCGCGGCGCCTTCCCGACGTCGTCCGGTGGGCCCGCGAGGCCGGGCTGGACGTCTCGGTGGACCTCATCTACGGCACCCCGGGGGAGTCGCTGGAGGACTGGCGCACCAGCGTGGAGGCCGCCGTCGCGCTGGCGCCGGACCACGTCTCGGCCTACGCCCTCGTCGTCGAGCCGGGCACGAAGATGGGCGCCCAGGTGCGCCGGGGCGAGCTGCCGCTGCCGGACGACGACGACGAGGCCCGCAAGTACGAGCTGGCCGAGGAGCTGCTCTCGGCCGCGGGGCTGGGCTGGTACGAGGTGAGCAACTTCGCCCGCCGGGAGCCCGGGGAGCCCGGCGGGGACGGCGCGGCCCCGAGCGCCCCGCGGCACGCCAGCCGGCACAACCTCGCCTACTGGCGCGGGCAGGACTGGTGGGGCGTCGGCCCCGGCGCGCACAGCCACGTCGGCGGCGTGCGGTGGTGGAACGTCAAGCACCCGCGCACCTACGCCCACCGCCTCGAGCAGGGCCTGAGCCCGGCCGCCGGGCGGGAGGTGCTCGACGACGCCACCCGTGAGCTGGAGCGCGTCATGCTCGGCGTGCGCCTCGCCGAGGGGCTCCAGCTGGCCCCCGGCACGGGCGCGGTGCCCGAGCACCTGCGTCCCGCCGTCGCCGACCTCATCGGCCAGGGGCTCGTCGACTTCGCCGCCGCCCGGACCGGCCGCATCGTGCTGACGCTGCGCGGCCGGCTGCTCGCCGACGTCGTCGTGCGCGCGCTGACACCGTGACGAAGGCGACGACGCGCGGTAACGCATTCAGCCGATGAGGTAGACCAGCCCCCATCCACGTGGCTGCAGCCGGGCGGTGAACGTCTGTGCCTCGTGGAGGAAATGGTTGACGTATCGCCGTTCGTCGTCGGCGCCGGCGGTCCCGCCGCCGTCCGGGGCGAGGAGCGCGTCGACATCACTGGCGTCGAGCAGTGCCAGGTCCCGCGCGACCTCGTCGACGGCGGCGGGGGTGAGGACGGCCGTCCACGGCATCCAGCCCTCCGACGTGTGCGTCACGTTCCCCGCGAACAGCGCATGCGCGGGGCGCGGCGCGCCATCTGGCGGGTGTGTGAGCCGCTGCAACTGGCGCCAGCACTTGTCGAGGTAGAGCATGTCCGCCCGTCTGGGTCGGCCAAGCCCCCAGGCGTCGGCGAGCGGATCGTCCGAGAGGAAGGAGCGAGGCTCGTCAACTGCGTCGGCCACGACGTCAGGGGCGAGTGGATAGGCGTAGTAGCGGATTCCCATGGACCGATGGTGCGCCGGGCTCGACGGCCGGCGCACGCCCCGCGTGACGAATCTGTGGATTGCCCGACCACAACCTGGCTGGACGACCGCGCCCTACTCGGGCACCGCGGTGACGAAGTCGATGAGCTCCTCCATCCGGCCCAGCAGCGCGGGGGAGAGGTCCTTGTAGGAGCGCACCGTGCCGAGGATGCGCTTCCATCCCTGGGCGATGTCGGCCTGGTCCGCGTGGGGCCACCCCAGGGCCGCGAGCGTGCCGACCTTGATGTCCGTGCCGCGGGGGATCTTCGGCCACTCCCGCAGCCCCAGCCGCTCGGGGCGCACCGCCTGCCACACGTCCACGTACGGGTGGCCCAGCACGAGCACGTGCGCGCCCGCCGCGCCGGCGGTGACCTTCGCCGCGATCCGCGACTCCTTCGAGCCCGGCACGAGGTGGTCCACCAGCACCCCGGCGCGCCGGGACGGCCCGGGCCGGAAGTCGCGCAGCACCGCCTCGAGGTTGTCCACGCCGTCGAGCAGCTCGACGACGACGCCCTCCACGCGCAGGTCGTCGCCCCAGACCTTCTCCACCAGCTCGGCGTCGTGGCGGCCCTCGACGTAGATCCGCGAGGCGCGCGCCACCCGGGCGCGGCGCTGCTCCACCGCGATCGAGCCCGACGCCGTCAGCCGGCGCCCGCCGGCCGTCGCCGGCCCGCGCGGCGCGGCCGCCCGGACCGGCGGCACCAGGCGCACCGGCTTGCCGTCCACCCAGAAGCCAGGCCCCAGCGGGAAGGTGCGGGTGCGACCCTGGCGGTCCTCGAGGACGACGACGTGCATCCCGCCGGACTTCTCCACCCGGACCACCGCCCCGACCCAGCCGGTCTGGACCTCCTCGACCACGAGCCCCTTGTCGGCCGGCTGGTCGCGGGTGGTCGGCCGGTGGGCGAAGGCGCCGGCGCGGTGCGGGTCGGAGGCGAGGACGTCGGATCCGTAACGGTCGTTCACCCAGGCAGGCTAGGTCGGTGTGCGGACCGCCACGGCGCGCCCCGCCGCCCGGCGAGTAGAATTAGCACTCAGCACCACGGAGTGCTACGTGCCGACCACCGGCGGCTCGGCGCCCGCACCCGGGCGTGCCGAGCCCCGCGCGCGCGGCGCGGTGACGCACACTGACCGCGGGAGGAGGAAGACATGAGCGAGGAGCGCCGCCTGGAGGTCCTCCAGGCGATCGTGCAGGACTACGTCAGCACGCGTGAGCCGGTCGGTTCCCGCGTGCTCGTCGAGCGCCACGCGCTCGGCGTCTCCCCGGCCACCATCCGCAACGACATGGCGGCGCTGGAGGACGCCGGCTACATCGCCCAGCCGCACACGTCGGCCGGGCGGGTGCCCACCGACAAGGGCTACCGCGCCTTCGTCGACCAGATCTCCACCCTCAAGCCGCTCTCGGTCGCCGAGCGGCACGCGATCCAGGAGCTGCTCGACCACGCCGTCGACCTCGACGACGTCGTCGAGCGCACCGTGCGCCTGCTCGCCCAGCTCACCCACCAGGTCGCCGTCGTGCAGTACCCGTCGCTGAGCCGCTCGGCGCTGCGCCACCTCGAGCTCGTGCCGCTCAGCCCGCACCGCCTGCTCGTCGTCATCATCACCGACGCCGGCCGGGTCGAGCAGCGCACCGTGGACACCGCCGCGGAGATCGACCCCGGCATCATCGCCGAGCTGCGCGCCCGGCTCAACGTCGTCAGCGCCGGGCGCCGCCTCAAGGCCATCGTCGGCCCGCTCGCCGGCCTGCCCGAGCAGTTCGCGCCCGAGCACCGCCACCTCGTGGAGTCCGTGAGCCAGGAGCTGCTCGACACCCTCCGGGAGGAGTCCGAGGAGCGCCTCGTGATGGCCGGCACCGCGAACCTCGCGCGCGCCGACCTCGACTTCACCCACACCATCGGCCCCGTCCTCGAGGCGCTCGAGGAGCAGGTGGTGCTGCTCAAGCTCTTCTCCGAGATGGAGGAGGACGCCGTCGCCGTCCGCATCGGGACCGAGAACCACCACGAGGGGCTCGTCGAGGCGTCGATCGTCGCCAGCACCTACGGTGGGACCGGCCCCGAGGAGGGCGTCGCCCGCCTCGGGATCCTCGGACCCACGCGGATGGACTATCCCGGCACCATGGCCGCCGTGCGGGCCGTGGCCCGGTACCTGTCCCGGATCCTCGCCGGGTGACGGCGCCCGGCGGGCCGCCACCCCGGCGCCCCGCCCCGCCGCCCCACCGACCTGAAGACTTCAGCCCCCAGCAGAGAGTGACGTGGTGAACGACTACTACGAGATCCTCGGCGTGTCCCGCCAGGCGAGCCAGGAGGAGATCAAGAAGGCCTACCGCAAGCTGGCCCGCAAGCTCCACCCGGACGTCGCCGGCCCCGACGCCGAGGACCGGTTCAAGGACGTCACCCGCGCCTACGAGGTGCTCTCGAACCCCGAGAAGCGCCAGATGTACGACCTGGGCGGGGAGCAGGCCTTCTCCGGCGCCGGGGGCGCGGGGGCCGGCTTCGGCTTCCAGGACATCTTCGAGACGTTCTTCGGCGCCGCCGCCGGCGCCCCGCGCGGCCCGGTGCCCCGCGGCCGGCGCGGGCAGGACGCCCTGGTGCGCCTGGACATCGACCTGTCCGAGGCCGTCTTCGGCGCCACCCGCGAGCTCCAGGTGGACACCGCCGTCATCTGCCCCACCTGCAACGGCACCTGCTGCCGGCCCGGCACCCACCCGCAGACCTGCGAGGTGTGCCACGGGCGCGGCTCCGTCCAGCGCGTCACCCGCTCCTTCCTCGGGCAGGTCATGTCGACGACGGCGTGCTCGGCCTGCCAGGGCCACGGCACGATCATCCCCGAGCCCTGCCAGGACTGCGCCGGCGAGGGCCGCGTGCGCACCCGCCGCACCGTGCGCGTCGAGGTGCCCGCGGGCGTCGACTCCGGCACCCGCATCCGCATGTCCGGCCAGGGCGAGGTCGGCCCCGGCGGCGGGCCCGCCGGCGACCTGTACGTCGAGATCCGCGAGCGGCCGCACCCGGTGTTCGTCCGCCGCGGCGACGACCTGCACTGCACCATGGCCATCCCGATGACCGCCGCCGCCCTGGGCACCGTGCTCCCGCTCGACACCCTCGACGGCGCCCGCGAGGTCGACGTCGAGCCCGGCACCCAGCCCGAGCAGGTGATCACCCTGCGCGACCTGGGCGTGGGCCACCTCAACCGGGCCGGCCGCGGGGACCTGCACGTCCACCTCGACGTCCAGGTGCCCACCCGGCTCGACGACCGCCAGCGCGAGCTGCTCGCCGAGCTCGCCGCGCTGCGCGGGGAGGAGCAGCCCGAGCCCCGGCTGGCGGCCACCGGCAGCGGGGTGTTCTCCAAGCTCCGCGACAAGCTCGCCGGGCGCTGAGCCGGACGGGGACCGCGACGCGATGACCACCGCCGTCTTCCACGCCGCCGGCCTGCTCGACGCTGTGACCCCGGGTGCCGTCGTCACCCTCACCGGCGCCGAGGCCCGGCACGCCGCCACGGTGCGGCGCCTGCGCCCGGGCGAGGAGATCGACCTCGTCGACGGGGCCGGGCTGCGCGCCGGCGGCACCGTCACCGCGGCGGCCAAGGACGCGCTGAGCGTCGCGGTCGACCGGGTCACCCGCGAGCCCGCCCCGCCGGTGCGGCTCGTGCTCGCCCAGGCGCTGGCCAAGGGCGGGCGCGACGAGCAGGCGGTCGAGACCGCCACCGAGCTCGGCGTCGACGCCGTCGTGCCGTGGCAGGCGGACCGGTCCGTCTCCGTCTGGACCGGCGCGAAGGTGGCCCGCGGCCGGGAGCGGTGGGCCGCCGTCGTCCTGGCCGCCGCCAAGCAGTCCCGCCGCGCCTGGGTGCCCGCGGTGCGCGAGCCGGCGTCGACCCCGGCGCTGGTGCGGGCCGCGGGGGCGACCGCCGCCGCCGGCGGGGCGGTGCTCGTGCTGCACGAGCAGGCGACCACGCCGCTGGCCGCGGCGCGCCTGCCGGTTGTGTCGGGCGCGCCGCCGTCCGGCACGGACGGCGCTGCCGCTGCCGCGTCGGACGGCGAGGCCCGCGCCCAGGCCGGCGGCGCGCCCGAGGTGCTCGTGGTGGTCGGGCCGGAGGGCGGCATCACCGACGCCGAGGTCGCCGCGCTCGAGACCGCCGGCGCGCAGCCGGTGCTCCTCGGCCCGCACGTGCTGCGCACCTCCACCGCCGGGCCCGCCGCCCTGGCGGTGCTCGCCCAGCGGCTGGGCCGCTGGGGCTGACCGACCGTCCGGGCCGCCGTCCCACCACCCCGGTGGGGCGGAGCCGCCCGGACAGATATCCTGGGGCGGTCCGCCGCCTCGCCGACCAAGGAGAGAAGCAGGGCCCCCGCGCCCGACCCATGTCGCAGAACCCCTCCCCGACCGGTGACCTCCACGCCGGCCACGTCCAGCACCAGGTCACCGTCCCCGAGGACGTCCCCATGGTCGCCCTTCTCGGGCAGCGCGACGAGGTGCTCCGCGCCATCGAGCACGGCTTCCCCGCGGTGGACGTCCACGTGCGCGGCAACGTGCTCACCCTGACCGGCCCCGGCGGCGACGTCTCGCTCGCCGAGCGGCTCGTCGACGAGCTCGCCGAGGTGGCCACCGCCGGCCAGCCGCTCAGCGCCGACGCCGTCCAGCGCGCCATCGGCATGCTCACCGCCCCCTCGGCCGAGCGGCCCGCCGAGGTGCTCACCACGAACATCCTGTCCACCCGCGGGCGCACCATCCGGCCCAAGACGCTCGGGCAGAAGAAGTACGTCGACGCCATCGACTCCTCGACCATCGTCTTCGGCATCGGCCCGGCCGGGACGGGCAAGACCTACCTGGCCATGGCCAAGGCGGTCGGCGCCCTGCAGGCCAAGCAGGTCAACCGGATCGTGCTGACCCGGCCCGCCGTGGAGGCGGGGGAGCGGCTCGGCTACCTGCCGGGCAGCCTGAGCGACAAGATCGACCCGTACCTGCGCCCGCTCTACGACGCGCTGTACGACATGATCGACCCCGAGTCCATCCCCAAGCTCATGGCCGCCGGCACCATCGAGGTCGCGCCGCTGGCCTACATGCGGGGGCGGACCCTCAACGACGCCTTCATCATCCTCGACGAGGCCCAGAACACCTCGCCCGAGCAGATGAAGATGTTCCTCACCCGCCTGGGGTTCAACTCCCACGTCGTGGTCACCGGCGACGTCACCCAGGTCGACCTGCCCACCGGCACCCGGTCCGGGCTGCGGGTGGTCCAGGAGATCCTCGCCGACATCGACGACATCACCTTCTGCCGGCTCACCAGCGCCGACGTCGTCCGCCACCGCCTGGTGGGCGACATCATCGACGCGTACGAGCGCTGGGACGTCACCGCCCGCGCCCGGGCCGAGGGCTCACGCCGACCCGGCGGCGAGCGGGAGCGCTACGAGCACCGGGGAGGCCAGCGGTGAGCATCGAGATCAACAACGAGTCCGGCTACGACGTCGACGGCGAGGAGTTCGCCGCCCTGGCGCGCTACGTGCTCGAGGAGATGCGGGTGCACCCGCAGGCGGAGCTGTCCATCCTGTTCGTCGCCTCGGACGTCATGGCGGAGCTGCACGAGCGGTGGATGGACGAGCCCGGCCCCACCGACGTGCTCTCCTTCCCCATGGACGAGCTGCGCCCGGGCCGCGCCGGGGAGGAGCCGCAGCCGGGCACCCTGGGCGACATCGTGCTCTGCCCGGAGGTGGCGGTGAAGCAGGCGCGCGACGCCGGCCACTCCACCGTCGAGGAGCTGTTGCTGCTCACCACGCACGGGATCTTGCACCTCCTGGGCTACGACCACGCCGAGCCGGAGGAGGAGAAGGAGATGTTCGCGCTCCAGCGCCGACTGCTCCTGACCTTCCTGGCCCAGCGCTGAGGCGGCCATGGACGGCTTGATCGACCAGGTCCCGGTGGGCGCGATGGCGCTGCTGGCGCTGCTCGGCGTCGCGGTGGGCGCCACGCTCAGCGCCGGCGAGAGCGCGCTCGTGCGCATCACCCGCACCGCCGCCGGGGAGCTGCAGGCCTCCGGGCACCGCAACGGCGACGCCGTCGTCGCGCTCGTGGCGCGGCGCGAGGTCGCCCTGCGCGCGGTGGCGTTCGTCCGGGTGCTCGCGGACATGACCGCGGCGGCGGCGGTCACCCTCCTCGTCGCCGACCTGCTGCCGCGCTGGTGGCAGGTGCTGCTGGTGGCGGTCGCCGCGACGGCCCTGCTGCTCGCCGTCGTCGTCGGGGTCAGCCCGCGTCGGCTGGGCCGGCGCAACCCGGGGCGGGTGCTGCTCGTGCTGGCGCCGGCGATGAACGTGCTCGCCGGGATCGGGACGGCGCTGGGCCGACTCGGCGCCGCCGTCACGCCCGGCTCCCCGCGCACCGACAGCGAGCAGCGCGAGGAGCACCAGGAGGACCTGCGCGACATGGTCGACCGCGTCAGCGAGTCCGACCAGATCGAGGAGGAGGAACGCGAGCTCCTCCAGTCCGTCTTCGAGCTCGGCCGCACCCTGACCCGCGAGGTCATGGTCCCGCGCACGGACATGGTCACCATCGACGCCGACGAGCCGCTCGACAGGGCCATCACCCTGTTCACCCGCTCGGGATACTCCCGGGTGCCGGTGGTGGGCGACTCCACCGACGACCTGCGCGGCGTGCTCTACCTCAAGGACGTCATGCGGCGGGTCCACCACCGCAACGACACCGCCGGGCTCACGGTCGCCGACGTCATGCGGGACCCGGTGTTCGTGCCGGAGACCAAGCTCATCGACGACCTGCTGCGCGAGATGCAGGCCGACAGCGTCCACATCGCCATGGTGGTCGACGAGTACGGCGGCATCGCCGGCCTGGTCACCATCGAGGACCTGCTCGAGGAGCTGGTCGGGGAGATGGTCGACGAGCACGACCGGGCCGAGCCCGAGGTCGAGCGCCTCGACGACGGCGTCGTGCGGGTGCCCGCGCGCCTGCCGGTCGACGAGCTCGGCGAGCTGTTCGGCCTGGAGATCCACGACGACGACGTGGACTCCGCCGGCGGGCTGCTCGCCAAGGCCCTGGGCAAGGTGCCGCTGCCGGGGGCCGAGGTGGACGTGCTCGGCCTGCACCTGGTCGCCGAGCGGGCCGAGGGCCGCCGGCGCCGCATCTCCACCATCCTGGCCTCCCGCGCGCCCGAGCCCGCGGAGGGCCCCGACTTTTCCGACGACGAGGCACAGGTGCACCGATGAGCTTCCCCTCCGACGACGAGCTCATGGCCGGGCCCAACGCCCTCGAGCCCGAGCTCATCGACCACGACTGGCCCGAGGACTTCCGGGCGGGCTTCGCCTGCCTGGTCGGCCGGCCCAACGCCGGCAAGTCCACCCTCACCAACGCCCTGGTCGGCCAGAAGGTGGCGATCACCTCCGGCCGCCCACAGACCACCCGGCACACTGTGCGCGGCGTGGTGCACCGGGAGCACGGCCAGCTGGTGCTGGTGGACACCCCCGGCCTGCACCGGCCGCGCACGCTGCTCGGCCAGCGGCTCAACGACCTCGTGCGCGAGACCCTGGCCGAGGTCGACGTCATCGTCTTCTGCCTGCCCGCGGACGAGAAGATCGGCCCGGGCGACCGGTTCATCGCCCGCGAGCTGAGCCAGCAGCGCACCCCGGTGATCGCCGTCGCGACCAAGGCCGACAAGGTCTCCCGCGAGGCGCTGGCCGCGCACCTGCTGGACATCCAGGCGCTTGGGGAGTGGACCGAGATCGTGCCGGTCTCGGCGGTGCGCGGCGAGCAGGTGGACGTCCTCACCGACCTGCTACTGGCCCGCATGCCGCTGTCCCCGCCGCTGTACCCCTCGGGCGAGCTGACCGACGAGCCGGAGAACGTCATGATCGCCGAGCTCGTCCGCGAGGCGGCGCTGGAGGGCGTGCGCGACGAGCTGCCGCACTCCCTGGCGGTGGTGGTCGAGGAGGTCATCGAGCGGCCCCGGGAGAAGGGCGACCAGCGCCCGCCGATGCTGGACGTGCACGTGAACATCTACGTCGAGCGCGACTCGCAGAAGGCCATCGTCATCGGCCGGGGCGGCGCGCGCCTGCGCGACGTGGGTACCCGGGCCCGCCACGGCATCGAGGCGCTGCTCGGCGCGCGGGTGTACCTCGACCTGCACGTGCGGGTGGCGAAGGACTGGCAGCGCGACCCCAAGCTGCTGCAGCGCCTGGGGTTCTGACCTCGCAGGACGTCGAGCCGGGCGTCGCGCGCCTCGGCGCGGGTTGTGCGCGGCGCCACGGGCCGGGCGCTCGGACGGTGTGGCGGGACCAACTACCCTTGCGGGGGTGAGATACCGGCGGCTGGCGGCGACGATCGTCGTCGTCCTGCTCCTCGGGCTGGTCGGCACGGTGGCCGGCCCCGGGTGGAGCCCGCGCCCGCTGGGCCACACGATCGTCCCGGAGACCACGGCCACTGCCATCGGCTCCGACGCGCTCACCCCGCCGGTGGGCACGTTCGAGGTCCGCCGGGAGGTCATCGACGTCCGGGTCGAGGACGGCGTGACGGTCAAGGCCACGATCGCCTCGCCGGTCGGCGCGCGCGGCCTGCGCCCCGGCGTGGTCTTCATGCACGGCGCGGGCACCGCCACCCACGAGAACTTCGGCGACATCACCACGGACCTGGCCAGCGCCGGCATCGTCACGCTGGTGCCGGACAAGCGCACGGACACCTACACCACCCGCGACCGCAACTACGTCGCCATGGCCGAGGACTACCTCGACTCCCTCGAGGTGCTGCGCCGGTGGCCCGGCGTCGACCCCGGCCGGGTCGGCGTGTACGGCGAGAGCGAGGGCGCGATGTCCGCCCCGATCGCGGCCGCCGACAACCCCGACGTCGCCTTCGTGGTCCTGGTCTCCGCCCCGGTGCTGCCCATCCGCGAGCAGGGCGCCTTCGCCGCCGACACCTACCTGCGCGAGGTCGGCGTGCCCGACCGGCTCCTGCGGGCCATCCCGCGGCTCGTCGGCGGGCAGTTCCCGGGCGGGGGCTTCGAGTACTTCGACTTCGACGTCTCGCCCTACCAGCAGCACGTGCGGCAGCCCGTCCTCATGGTCTACGGCACCGCGGACGCCTCGATGCCGATCGTCCAGGGCGCGGAGCGGCTCCTCGCCGACCTCGCGGCCGCCCAGAACGACCGGTACACGATCCGGTACTACCACGGGGCCAACCACGGCATCCGGGTCGGCGGCGCGCTGGCCCCGCACTTCACCGAGGACCTGGCCCGGTGGGTGCAGGGGCTGCCGGACACGGCGACCGCCGAGCCCCGGGTGGCCGGGGCGGAGCCGGTCCAGCAGTTCCGCGCCGGCCCGGTCGCCAACCCGCGGTGGTACGCCAGCGGCGACATGATCGTGCTGACCCTCGTCGCCGGGTTCGGACTGCTCGTGCTCGCGCTGGTCGCCTGGGCGGGCGGCCAGCTGCCGCGCCTGTGGGGCCGGCCCGCCTCGGCGACGGCGCCGCCCGTGGGGCGTTACACCCTCGCCCTGGCCCTCGCCACGGTGGCCACATGGGTGATCTTCGTGGCCTACGTCGCCGGGGTCGCCGACCTGGCCCTGAACTATCGCACCAACGCCCTGTTCGTGCAGGGCGGGTGGATCGCGGTGCAGGCCGTCGGCATCCTCGCCGCGGCGATGCTCGTGCTCTCCGTGACGGCGGCGTGGCGCCAGGGCCGCGCCCGGCGCGGCAGCGTGGTCATGGGCGGCGCCGGCTGGCTCGCCGTCGTGTGCGCGGTGCTCGGGTGCGTCGTGCTGCTGCTCTCCGCCGCGTACTGGGGCGTCTACCCGGCGGTGCTCTGAGGTCGTCGGCCCACGGCCCGTTTCGCCACGTCGCGCGACCGTCGTGGCCTGCGCCCGCACATGGACGGACGGCCGGGGACCGGAGCGACCAGGCGTGGCACGCTGTGACCCAACCGAGCGAGAGGGAACGGATGTTGACCCAGTGGGGCGTGGCCACCGACACCGGCGGCCGCCGCAGCGTCAACGAGGACGCGGCGCTGGCACAGCCGCCCGTCTTCGTCGTCGCCGACGGCATGGGCGGCCACGCCCGCGGGGACATGGCGAGCCGGACCGTCGTCGCGGCCCTCCGTGAGCTCGCCGAGCGGGGCGGGCCGATCGGGGCGTCCGACATCGAGGCCGCCCTCGAACGGGCCGCGCGCGAGATCCGCACGACGATGGCCGCCGACACCGCCACGCCGTTCGGCGGCCCCGAGTCCGTCGCCGGCACCACGGTCGCCGGCGCCGTGCGCACCGAGCTCGACGGCGCGGCGCACTGGCTCGTCCTCAACGTCGGTGACTCTCGGGTGTACCGCTTCGCCGACGGCGAGCTGCACCAGGTCAGCGTCGACCATTCCCTCGTGCAGGAGATGGTCGACGCCGGCACGCTCTCCCCGGCGGCCGCGCGGACCCACCCGCGACGCAACGTCATCACCCGCGCCGTGGGCACCAGCGACGAGGTCGAGGCCGACTTCTGGGTGCTGCCGATCCGGCCCGGTGAACGGCTCCTGCTGTGCACGGACGGGCTGATCGGCGAGCTCGAGGACGCCGAGATCGCCGAGGTGCTCCGGACCGCGCCGGACCCCACCCAGGCCGCCGAGGAGCTGCTGCGCCGCGCCGTGACCGGGGGCGCCAACGACAACGTCACCGTCGTCGTGGTGGACTCCGTGGCCGACGACGCCGATGGGACCGCACCCGGGGCGAGCGCCGAGGGAGCCGACGCGCCTACCGAGAGCGCCGCGCCCGCCGAGCCTGCCGAGTCCGCCGCGCCCTCCCAAACCAGCGACAACGACGCGCCGGGCGGTGGAGCCCGGGCGTGATCGGTCACGAGTACCGACCGGGCAACTGGATCGCCCTGGTCGCCGAGGGCGCCGTCGCGCTGTTGCACCCGATGCTCGGGGATCGTGCGGCGCGCGAGCTCTGGGAGATCGCCCGCCGGGGCGCGCGCGTGGGCGACCGCGTGGGTCACCTCGCGGCGCGCGCCGCCGCGGAGCTGCCGGCCTTCGCCGTGGTCGAGGCTGACCCGCGCGGCTTGCGCGTGCTCGTGCGCGGCGACGTGGTCGTCACTGCCGGGTCCGCGCAGGTGACCGGCGCGGGGCCCGCCACGACGCGCGAGGCCTTGCTGCCGGGCGAGGCACGCTTCGTCCTGGCGGCCGCCTCGACGATGCCGGACGCCGGCCCGGACACCGCCTGGCTGCCCCTGGTCGGCGGGATGGTCCACGCCGCCCAGGTGCGCGCGTTCGACACGGCCCAGGAGCGACCACTCGGGCTGCACCGGCACGATCGGGACCCCGACGTCGACCTCGGGATCATGCACGCGCCCGTCCGCAGCGACCTCGACGACACCGCCATCGAGATGGCCGACGACGACGCTGACCTCACCTGGGCGAGCGAACCGGACCCGCCGGCTGCCCACGACCTGCCCGTCGAGGACGGCGCCCCCGGACCGGTCGAGCCTCGTCGGGACACGGCGGCCGGGGTCTTGGCCACACCGGCCGCATCCATGGCCTCCGCAGTCTCGGAGGTGCTCGCCGCGCCCAGGCATGCCGCAGCGTCCGGGGCGCCGCACACGCCTCCCGGAGCCCGAGCGGCGGAGCCCCTTCTCGAGCTCGTCCTTCCCACGGGCGCCCGGGTGCCGGTCACCGGCCCGGTGCGCCTCGGCCGGGCCCCGGAGCCAGGGCGCGTTCCCGGCGCCGAGGTCCCCCGCCTGGTGGCGGTGCCCAACCCGGAGCGCGGGGTCTCGACGACACATGCGGAGGTCCGACCGGCCGGCGACTACGTCGTCGTCACCGATCTCGGGTCCACCAACGGCACGGTCCTCCACCTGCCCGGCCGGCCGCCGCGACGGCTGCGGCCCGGCACCGGAGTTCCCGTCCCGCCCGGGGGAGTGGTCGAGCTCGGCGCCGAGGTATCCATTGGCGTCGAACGCGTGGGGCTGACATGAGCCCGAAGCGAGCCCCCGGCCGGCCGCCGGCGCTGCCCGGCTACGCCTTCGAGCGGGTGCTCGGCTCCGGCGGCTTCGCCGATGTCTACCTCTACACCCAGCTCATGCCGCGGCGTCCGGTCGCGGTCAAGGTGCTCACCACCGAGACGGTGCACGACCACTCGCCCGAGCAGCTCCTCGCCGAGGCCGACCTCATGGCCCGGCTGTCCTCCCACCCCAGCATCGTGGCCGTCCACGATGCTGGTCGCGCCCCGGACGGGCGGCCCTTCCTGGTCATGCAGTACTGCCCGCTGCCGAGCCTGGCCGAGCGGATCAAGTCTCGCCCGCTCGGCGTGCCCGAGGCGCTCAGCATCGGGGTGCGCCTGGCGAGCGCTGTCGAGACGGCCCACCGGGCGGGCATCGTCCACCGGGACATCAAGCCCGCCAACGTCCTCACCACCGAGTACGGCCGGCCCGCCCTCACGGACTTCGGCATCGCGGGAGCGGCGGAGCAGACCGTCGGGGACGGCGCCGGCGTCTCCGTCCCGTGGGCGCCGCCGGAGGCGCTCGACGGCGAGGGGGCCGTTGGGGTGGCGGGGGACGTGTACTCCCTCGGGGCGACGCTCTACACCCTGCTCGCGGGGCACGCGCCGTACCACCGTGCCGACGGGCCGAACGCGCGTCTTGACCACATCGCCCGGATCCGCCGCGACCCCGTGCCGCCCCTGGGCCGGCCCGACGTGCCCCGCTCCCTCGAGGCGGTGCTCACCCGCGCGATGGCCAAGCAGCCGGCCCGGCGTCATGCCTCCGCCCTCGAGTTGGCCCGGGCGCTCCAGGCAGTCGAGCAGGAGCTGCGACTGGCGATGACGGACGTCGAGGTGCCGGACGCCTCCTGGATGGAAGCTGCTCCGCGGGCCGACGCGGCCGCGCCCACGGTGGTGCACGGCGTCGTCACGGTGGATCCCGCCGGCGTCAAGCGGACCAGCGCGGTGGGGACGGACGACGTCGACCACGACCGGCGCCGGCCGGCAGGGCCGGCGCCGGCTCATGGCGGGGGCGCGTTCCGGCCCGGCGACGAGGGACGCACGGTTCGCCGTCCGACGACCGAGCCGGAGGCGATCGCCGGTCGGCACACGGCCGAACCGGCGCGACGCCGGGTCCGGTGGGTGGTTGCGGCCGGCCTGGCGGCCGTCGGGCTGCTCGGCGTCGCCGTGGGCACCGATGCCCTGCGCGGAGATCCCCCGGCGGAAGCCACGGCTCGCGCCGACCCCGCCATCCCGATCCCGGAGCGCGTGGCCGCCCCGGTGGCACTGACCGGCGCCCGCGACGGCGACGCGGTCACCTTCACCTGGGAGGCGCCCCCCGAGCACGCCGGCCTGGCCGGGGTCAGCTACACCTGGCAGCGCTCCGAGCCGGGCGCCGACGTGCAGGTTCACCTGGTGCGGGACCCGGGCGTCACGCTCGACGACGCCCCGGGCGAGGTGTGCCTCGCGGTCAAGGTGCGCCTCCCCAACGGCACGACCTCCACCGAGCCGGCCGTGGCATGCGTTCCCTAGGCGCCTCCGCACGGAACCGCGTGGCGTCGGTCACCGCGCGCGGACACGCCGGTGTGGTGGCGGGTGCGAAGGTGCGGAGCCTGATAGGTCCTGTTGTCTGGTCGGGAGGAGGAGCGCATGGGCATGGAGCTGGAGTTCTGCGGTGAGTGGTTCCCCGTCGCCGAGGACGAACCGTTCCTCATCGGGCGCGAAGGCGTCCTCGAGATCGACGACAACCCCTACCTGCACCGACGCTTCCTCACCGTGACCCGGCACGACGACCTGTGGTGGCTCGAGAACGTCGGCTCGCGGCTGTCGGCGACGGTGGCGGACCTGGAGGGCAACACCCAGGCCTGGCTCGCCCCTGGCGCGCGCCTCCCGCTCGTGTACGCCCGGACCACCGTGCTGTTCACCGCCGGCCCGACGACCTACGAGCTCACCCTCGTCAACGACGAGCCCGCATACCTGCCCAGCCAGCCGGCCGAGGAGGTCGAGGTGGGGGAGACCACCATCGGCCCGGTCACCCTGACGGAGAGCCAGCGCCTGCTCATCCTGGCCCTGGCCGAGCCGGTGCTCAGCGGTCGCGGCTCGACGGCGACGATCCCCACCTCCGCCGAGGCCGCGCGGCGGCTCGGCTGGGCGCTCACCCGCTTCAATCGCAAGCTCGACAACGTCTGCGACAAGCTGCACCGCTACGGCGTGCGGGGCCTGCGCGGTGGACCGAACAAGCTGGCGGTCAACCGGCGCGCCCGCCTCGTCGAGCACGCCGTCGCCTCCCGGCTCGTCGTCCCCGAGCAACTGCCCCTACTCGACGCGGCACGCGACGTCGCCGACGACTAAGTGCGCGCAGCACGCCAGGTCAGGAGGTCTGGACGGTTCAGGCGGTCCAGGCGAAGTCGGCTCGCATGCGGTGTTCGAGGGCGCTGTCGGTGGCGCGGGCACCTGGTCTGGCCGCCTGTGGACCTGGTGGTGCGGTCGCTCGTTGCGGCCGGCGGCCGGGCAGGGGTGGGGCGTCGGAGGTGTAGCGGTGTCCGGTGGGGGTGGTGAGCTCGACGACGTGCCCGCCGGGCCCGGCCCGCTGGCCTGCGGTGTTGCCGCCGGTGTTGTCGTCGTTGCTGGTGTCGAGGGTGCGGGCGGTCCAGCCGGGGGCCTGCCTGGCGTAGTTGCAGCCCTCGCAGGCGCCGCGCAGGTTGTGCGCGGTGGTGGGCCCGCCCTCGGCGGCGGGGACGACGTGGTCGCGGTGGCGGATCGGGGCGTCGCACCAGTTCGTCCGGCACGCCTGGTCCCGCACGGCGATGAACCGGGCCAGCCCGGGCGGGGCGATGCGGCGGCGGGAGTCCAGCGCGACCAGCTCGCCGGTGCCCGGGGCGGTGAACAGCCGCCGCAACCACGCCAGCACCTTCCCCGCGTCGGCGTTCGTCTCGCCGCCGGTGCCGGCTGAGGCGTCGAGGCGGTCGGTGATCAGGTCGCGGGCGAACTGGGCGGGCACGGTCCCGTAGCCGGGGATGACGGCCGGCTCGGTGTCGGCGGCGAGCAGGGCCTTGTCGGTCATGACCAGCTGGACCTCGATCGGCACCCGCTCCGCGCTCGCCTGGCCGGTGACGCGCTCGACCAGGGTGTCGGCCATGATCTGCCCGCGGCTCCTGCCGTCGCCCTGGGCGCGCAGCGCGTCCGCCGTCCTCGTCAGGGCCGCCCACACCCCCACGCCTTGGGCCACCGGCAGCAGCCCGGTCAGGTAGGTCATGGTGTCCGGGGCCGGGCGCAGGCTCACCCCGCGCTCGTGCTCCGCCCGCCGGGCCCGGGCCACCACGGAGGCGGCGTCCAGGCGGTAGGCGATCTGCCTGGCCCGGGCCACCAGCGCCCTGGTGCCCAGCCGCCCCACCGCGACCGGGTCGGCCCACAGCGCGGCGTCGAAGGCGGCCCGGGCGGCGGCGTCCAGGCAGATCGACTCGCGCACCAGCACCGTGGCCCGCCACTCGCTCAACGCCCCGGACTCCAGCGCGGCGTACGTGTGGGGCATCTCCAGCACCAGCGCCTTCGCCAGGCCCAGCAGCCGCCCGCCCTGGTGCGGAGACTCCCGCCGGGCCAGCGCCACCTGCGCCCCCACCCCCCGACCCCGCCGGACCGCCGGTACCCCGGCCGCCTCCTGTTCGCGGCGCTGGGAGAGGTCCAGGTCCACCGCGATCCGCGCCTGCGCCGCCGCCGCGGCCGCCTTCAGCTCCTCCAACACCCGCAGCTGGTCGACCCGCTCGACATCCGACACATCCCGGTCGATCCCGGCGAGCGCCTCGCGCCAGCCGCCGATGTCGGCCGAGGTCGGCGGGGCAGGGTCCGGACCGGGCTGCCCCGCACCCCGGTCCCGGCCACCCCGCCTATCGAACACGTGTAGCACACTACCCGCGGGGTGCGACATCCGCCGCGCGCCTGGGGATAAGCACGCGAGGCGGCGGGGCCCGACAACGGGGCCAATCGGAAGGCGTCGGGCATCGGCCGCGCAAGAACGGCCGCCGCGTCATGAAGGCGCCGCGCGCGCCCCCGGCCCCTCGGGCGAGCCCCCAATCCGGACGATATCGGTGCGCTACCATCGCCGTGGCCGCAGCGCGCGCCGTCGCCGCCCTGCTGGGCGCGTCCGCCCGCGCCCAGGCGCCACGAGCCGAGACGGCACGAGCGGCGCTCGAGGGCCAGCAACCATGCCGCCGGCGGAGGCGGCCGATGCCGGTGGGGGGCATGACGTGGGACTGTGGGCGCGCCTGCGACACCCCGCGCCCGCGGGCTCCCGCCGCGCCGCCCGCCGTCGCGCGTCCCGCCGCCGCACCGCGAGCATCGCCACCCTGTCGCTGGCGCTCTCCGGCGTGGTCGTGGCCGGCGTCCTCTACGACGGCGTCGCCACCGCCGACGTCGACCTCAACGACGGCGGCGTCTGGGTGACCAGCTCCAGCCAGCTGCGCGTGGGCCGCGTCAACTACCCCGTCCAGCAGCTCGACGGCGCCGTGACGGCCACCAGCCCGGACCTCGACGTCCTGCAGGAGGGGCAGGACGTGTTCGTCGTCGACCACGGCGCCGGCGTCCTCCAGCGGCTCGACCCGACCACGGTGTCCACCACCGGCGAGATCACCCTCCCCGCCCGCCGCGTGGTGGCCCTCGGCGGCGGTGTCGTCGCCGTGCTGGACGTCGGCACGGGTGCCCTCCGCACCGCGCCGGCCGCCGCGGTCGCCGCCCTCGCCGAGCCGGACGCCCCCGCCCCGGCCTCCCTCGGCCCCGACGCCGTGATGACGGTCGGCAAGGACGGCACCGCGTACGGCGTCTCCATCGCCGAGGCCACCCTCGTCACCGTGCCCAAGGGCAGCGAGCCGCGCGAGCCCCAGACGGCCGACGAGGACCCGCCCGCACCACCGACCGCGGGCCTCGGGGTCGCCCCCGCCACCCTCGACCGCGCCGCCACGCAGGTCACGGCCGTCGGCGACGAGCCGGTCGTGCTCGCGCACACCGACAAGGCGCTCCTGCTCCTCCGGCCCGACCGCAAGCCCGTCGACCTCACCGGCCTCGGCCTCGACACCACCGCCGTCGCCCTGCAGCTGCCGAGCGGCCCCGGTGACGACGTCGTCCTCGCCACCGCCGACGCCCTGGTGCGCGTGCCGCTCGACCGCGGCCAGCCCGAGGTCGTGCCGGCCGGCGTCCTCGGCCCGCCCGCCGCGCCGGTGGTCGTGGGCGGCTGCGCCCACGCCGCCTGGGCCGGCGGGCGCCCGCTCTACCTGCGCCAGTGCGACGGCGCCGCGCCCACCCAGGCGGAGATCCCCACCGCGGCGAGCGCCGCGGAGCTGTCCTTCCGCACCAACCGCGACCTCGTCGTCCTCAACGACACGCTCAGCGGGTCCGTCTACCTCGTCAACGACGCGATGACCATCGTGGACAACTGGGAGGACGTCACCCCGCCCGAGGCCGACGACACCCAGGAGCAGGAGTCCCAGCAGAACCTCACCGCCGAGGTCCCGCTGGACCGCGAGGCGGAGAACCGCCCGCCCGTCGCCCAGGACGACCGCCTGGGCGTGCGCCCCGGCTCCACCACCGTCCTCGAGCTCCTCGCCAACGACACCGACCCCGACGGCGACCTGCTCACCATCACCGCCTTCGACGACGCCCCGGCGACCCTCGGGACCGTGCGCTCCGTGCTCGGCGGCCGGGCGCTGCAGGTGGAGGTGCCCGCGGATGCCGCCGGCGGCGCCACCCTCGCGTACACCGTCGACGACGGCCGCGGCGGCCAGGCCCAGGCGGTCGCCACCGTCACGGTCGTCCCGCCGGGCGCCAACACCGCCCCGGAGCAGGTCCGGCCCACCACGCTGACCCTCACCGCCGGCGCCACCGGCAGCCTCAACGTCCTGGCCGACATGCGCGACCCCGACGGCGACCCGCTCGTCGTCACCGGCGCCGCCTGGACCTCTGACGACGTCGTGCGGCACAGCCCCGATGGCGTGCTCACCTTCGAGGACACGGGCACCGCGCCGGGCCGCAAGGAGGTGGTGGTCACGGTCTCGGACGGCCGGGCGAGCACCGACGTCGTCGTCGGCGTCGACGTGCGCGCCGACGCCGGGCTGCCCCCGGTGCCGGTCTTCGACTACGTCACGGCGACCGCGGGCCGGCCGGTCGTCGTCGCGCCGGTGGCCAACGACACCGACCCCGACGGCGAGAGTCTCCGGCTGGCGAACGTCACCGGCGGCGGCGACGTGCGCGTCGTGCCGGACTACGACGCGGGTACCTTCCAGTTCACCAGCGACGCGCCCGGCGCGCACTACCTCACCTACGTCGTCGTCGACGACGGCGGCGCGAGCGCGACCGGGCTCGTGCGGGTGGAGGTCACCGAGGCCGGACAGGGCGCCCCCGTCGCGGTGCGCGACGCCGCCCTGCTGCCCGCGGGCGGCACCGCCCTGGTCGACGTCCTCGCCAACGACGAGGACCCCGCCGGCGGCCTGCTCGCCGTCCAGCAGGTGGAGGTCCCCGAGGACTCGGGCCTCGCCGTCGCCGTCCTCGAGCACCGCCTCCTCAAGATCACCGCCCGCCATTCCCTGCCCGCCGCCACCTCCGTGCGCTACACCGTCGCCGGGGAGAACGGGCGGGCACAGGGGGAGGTGGTCGTCCTGCCGGTCGCGCCGGACCCCGCCGCGCCGCCGGACGCCCAGCCAGACGTCGCCAATGTGCGCGCCGGCGACGTCGTCACCATCCCGGTGCTGCAGAACGACACCCACCCCGCCGGCCTCGACCTGACCCTCACCGGGCTCACCGAGACCCCCGAGCAGGGCCTGTTCTTCGTCGCCGGCGACACCGTGCGCGTGCGCGCCCCCGCCCAGCCCGGAACGCTCAGCGCGGTCTACACCGTCACCGACGCCGCCGGCGTGTCCGACTCCGCGCGGATCACCGTCCACGTCCAGGCCGACACCGCGACCAACTCCGCGCCGCTGCCCGCGCCGGTGGAGACGCGCGCCTTCGCCGGCGAGCGGGTCCGGATCCCGGTCCCGCTGTACGGCGTCGACCCCGACGGCGACTCCGTCCAGCTCCTCGGCACCAACCGCCCGCCCGAGCTCGGCCGCATCGTCGAGGTCGGGCCGAGCTACCTGGACTACGAGGCCTACGGGCACGCGGCCGGCACCGACACGTTCAGCTACACCGTGCGCGACCGTCTCGGCCTGGTCGCCACCGCGGACGTGCGGGTGGGCGTCGTGCCCGCGCCGGACACCAACGGCGCGCCCCAGGCGGCGGACGACCGGGTGGACGTGCGCCCGGGCCGCGCGGTCGAGGTCGACGTCCTCGCCAACGACACCGACCCCGACGGCGACGCCCTCACCCTCGCCGAGGACGCCCCGGTCGAGCCGGTCGAGGGGCTGGACGTCACCGCCCGCGACGGGCAGGTGCAGGTGACCGCGCCGGACCGGCCGGGCACCTTCCCCGTGGTCTACCACGTCACCGACGGGCGCGGGGGCCGGGACTCCGGGGTGCTCATCGTCCACGTCGCCCCCGACGCGCCGCTGCGCCCGCCGCTGGCGCGCGACGACCTCGTCGAGCCCGCCGACATCCTCGAACACGACACCGTCACCGTCCCGGTCCTCGACAACGACGACGACCCCGACGGCACCGCCGCGGCGCTGGATGTCAGCCTCCCCGACGCCCCCGCCGGCGTGCGCGTGGTCGGCGACCGGGTCCAGGCCCCGGTGCTGCCGGCCCGGCAGCTGCTCACCTACCAGGTCACCGACGTCGACGGGAACACCGCCTACGCCTTCGTCGACATCCCGGGCGTCGCCGACACCGGGCCGATCCTGCGCACCGACGCCGACCCGGTCGAGGTGACCACCGGGGAGACGGTCCGCCTGTCGCTGGCCGACCACGTCGTCTCGCCCAGCGGCCGGCCGGTCCGGCTCGCGGAGACCGGCCCCGTCACCGCCACCGGCTCCGACGGCGAGGAGGCACGGGTGGACGGCATCACCCTGGAGTTCACCTCCGCGCCGGGGTTCGCCGGGCCCGCCTCGCTCACCTTCGAGGTCACCGACGCCCCGGCGGGCGGGGAGGGCCTGTCCTCGGTGCTCACCCTGCCGATCACGGTGATGCCCGACGGCGGCAACACCCCGCCCACCATCCGGGGCACCGCCGTGCAGGTCGCCCCGGCGGAGGAGCCGACGCCGGTCAACCTCGCCGAGCTCGTCGAGGACCCCGACGCCGGCGACTTCCGCCGCCTGGACTACCGGCTGGAGTCTGTGCCCGAGGGCTTCGACGCGCGTCTCGAGGGCCCGTTCCTCACCGTCGCCGCGACCGCCGGCGCCGCGGTCGGCACCACGGGCGACGTCGTCGTCTCCGTCGCCGACCCGGTCAACGCCCCGGTGCTCGGGCGCGTCAGCGCCGAGGTGGTCGCCTCCACGCGGGACCTACCCGTGGCCCCGGACGTGGACCTCGGCACGGTGGACCAGGGCGAGACGGTCACTGCCGACGTCCTCGTCGGGGCGTTCAACCCCTTCCCGGAGACGCCGCTGCGCGTCGTCGACGCGCGCGTGGAGGCCGGCGACGCGGGGGTGGCCACCACCGCCGCCGGGGTGCGCGTGACCCCCGACGCGGGCTTCGTCGGCCGCGCGGTGGTCCGCTACACCCTCCAGGACGCCACGGGCGACCCGCAGCGGCAGGCCGAGGGCCGGGTGACGATGCAGGTCGTCGGCGTCCCGGAGCGGCCGGCCCCGCCGCGGGTGGAGGAGGTGCGCGACGGCGCGGCGGTGCTCTCGTGGACCGCCCCGAACGACAACGGCGCCCCGGTCACCGCCTACACCGTCCGCACCAACGGCACCGCCACCCGGTGCGCCTCGACCACGTGCACGGTCACCGGGCTGACCAACGGCGTGGCGTACACCTTCACGGTCAGCGCGACCAACGAGGCGGGCGACTCCGCCCCGTCGGCCCCCTCCGCGCCTGCCCGGCCCGACGTGCGCCCCGAGCGGCCGGCGCCGCCCGTCGTGGCCTTCGGCGACGGCGAGCTGCGGGTGACCTGGCGGGCCCCGGCCAACGCCGGCTCGCCGGTGGAGAGCTACGACCTGCAGATGTCCCCGGCCGCCGGCGCGGGGCAGGTGCGCGTGAGCGGCACCACCCACACCTGGACCGGACTGACCAACGGGCAGGAGTACCGGGTGCGGCTGCGCGCCCACAACGCCGCGCCCGAGCCATCCGAGTGGTCCGGCTGGTCGGCCGGGGTGGTGCCCGCCGGCGTGCCCGCCGCGCCCCAGCCGCCCCGCCTCGACCGCGTCGACAACCCGACGGCGGCGCAGGTCCAGGGCAGCTGGCGGGCGCCGGACGCCCACGGCGCCCCCGTCTCGGAGTACCGGGCCACGATCTACCGCGACGGCGCGCCGTTCCGCGAGCTCACCGTGCCCGGCACGACGACGTCGGTCACCGCCGACGCCCCGCCGGGCGCGCACTACACGATGACCGTCGCCGCGCGGAACAAGGCCGGCTGGGGGCCGGCGTCGCAGCCGTCCCAGAAGGTGCGCACCGTCCTGAGGCCCGGCGCCCCCGGCGCGGTGACCGCGACGCCCACGGGCCAGGACGGCGAGGTCCGGCTGAGCTTCCCCGACGCCGCGGACCACGGCGAGCCCCTCCTCGGCTACCAGGTCAAGGTCTCCGGCGGCACGCTGAGCCTGTGGCAGCCGCTGGCCCCCGACCGCACGGTCCGCGGCCTGGTCGACGGCGCGAGCTACACCTTCCGGGTCCGCGCGGTGAACCTGTTCCCCGGGGACGAGTCGGCCCCGTCCAACCCGGCGGTGCCGTTCGGGCCGCTCGCCGACCCGACGCTCACCGCGGCCGGCACCCCCGGCGCCGTCACCGTCCGGTGGGCCGCGCCGGACCCCAACGGGCGCCGGCTCACCGCCACCGAGCTCCGCGTGCGCGGCGCCGACGGCGGGTGGGGCCCCTGGCAGGCGGTCGGCGCCATCGGCGAGCGCGCGGTGCCGGCCCCGCCCTCGGCGACCCTGCGCGCCGAGGTGCGGGTGACGCGCGAGGACGGGGCCCGCACCACGGCCGCCGCGGAGGCGCGCGCCGGGGACCCGCGGGTCGCGGTCAGCCGCACCCGGACGGCCAGCGGTCAGCCGGGCTGCGCCCACCCCTCGTGCGCCTACCTGGACGCGGAGTACTGGCACCTGCCGGCGGGGGAGTACACCGCCACCTTCTACGCCTCGCGCGAGGGGCTGCGCCCAGTTGCCACCGTCGCGGGGCGCCTCGAGGGCCACGGCGTCCTCCAGTCCGGCCACTACCGCGGCTACCCGAACGAGACGGTGCGCGTGGAGCTGACCGGCCCGGGCGTCCGCGAGTCCGCCAGCCTCACCTGGCCGGGCCGACCGGTGTCGTAACGTCACAGCCAAGATGGCGGTCCGGTCGCAGCCAGATTGGCAGCCTGGTCGCGACCCACCCTCCAGGAAGGACCCGATGACCACGACCACCGCGGCAGCGGTCATGAGCCCGGCCCAGGCCACCGAGTTCCGCGAGGCGTTCGCGCGCATCGTGGACAACGTGGGCCGTGCCGTCCTCGGCAAGGCCGACGTCGTCCGGCTCGTGGTCACCGCGCTGCTCGCCGGCGGCCACGTGCTGCTCGAGGACTACCCCGGCACCGGCAAGACCCAGCTGGCCCGCGCGCTCGGCCAGAGCCTGCGCACGAGCACCAGCCGCATCCAGTTCACCCCCGACCTGCTGCCCTCGGACGTCACCGGGGTCTCGATCTTCGACCCGCGCACCCAGACCTTCGCCTTCCACCGCGGGCCCGTCTTCGCCGGCGTCGTCCTCGCCGACGAGATCAACCGCGCCTCGCCCAAGACCCAGGCGGCGCTGCTGGAGGTCATGGAGGAGGGACGGGTCACGGTCGACGGCGTGGCGCACCCGGTCGGCGAGCCGTTCGTCGTCCTCGCCACCCAGAACCCGGTGGAGCAGGCCGGCACGTACCGCCTGCCCGAGGCCCAGCTGGACCGGTTCCTCGTCAAGACCTCGATCGGCTACCCCGACCACGCCGCCGCCGTCGAGATCCTCGCCGGCGCCGCCGTGCGCGACCGGGCCGCCGCCGTCGAGCCGGTGGTCACCGGCGAGGAGGTCGCCGAGCTGGTGCGCCTGGCCGGGACCGTGCACGTCGAGCCCGCCGTGCTCGGCTACGTCGCGACGCTGGCCGAGGAGACCCGGCGCGCGCCCGGCGTCGCGCTCGGGGTGTCCGTGCGCGGGGCCCTCGCGCTGGTCCGCGCGGCCAAGACCTGGGCGGCGGCGCACGGGCGCGGCTACGTGGTGCCCGACGACGTCAAGGACCTCGCCCACCCCGTGCTCGCCCACCGGCTGGTGCTCGACCCGGAGGCCGAGTTCGACGGCGCCACCGCCGCCGAGGCCCTCGACGCGGTCCTCGCCGCGGTCCCGGTGCCCACCGAGCGGTGAGCGCGCCGGGCGCCGCGGCGCGTGAGCTGGGCACCGCCGGGCGTGCTCTGGGGGTCCGGCCCGCGGGCTGGGTGGTCCTCGCGCTCGGCGTCACGGCGACGTCGGCGGGATGGGCCCTGGGCTGGCTGGAGCTGGTGGCGCTCGGGGCGGCCGTGCTCGCCGTGCTGGCCGCCGCGCTGGCCTTCACGCTGGGGCGCCAGCCCTACGCGGTCGACCTGCGCCTGTCGGCCCGCCGGGTGGTCGTGGGCGAACGGGCGCTCGGTGCCGTCGTCGTCCGCAACGCCGGGGCCGGGCCGGCGCTGCCGGCCCGGCTGGAGCTGCCCGTCGGGGCCGCCGAGGCCGCCTTCGTCCTCCCGGCCCTGCCGGGCGGCGGCGAGCACGAGGAGGTCCTCGCGATCCCCACCGCCCGGCGGGCGGTGATCGCCGTCGGCCCGGTCCGCTCGGTGCGCGGCGATCCGCTCGGCCTCGTGCGGCGGGCCATGACGTGGACCGACGTCCACGAGCTCTACGTCCACCCGCGCACCGTGCGTCTGGCCGCGCGCGCCGCCGGCCTGCTGCACGACCTCGAGGGCCGGCCCGCCCGCGACGTCACCACCGCGGACCTGGCGTTCCACGCGCTGCGCGAGTACCTGCCCGGCGACGACCGCCGCCACGTGCACTGGCGCAGCTCGGCGCGCACCGGCACGCTCATGGTGCGCCAGTACGAGGAGGCCCGCCGCTCGCACCTCGTCGTGGCGCTCGGCAGCGACGCGCGGGACTACGCCGGCGCCGAGGAGGTCGAGGTGGCGGTCTCGGCGGCGGCCTCCCTCGCCCTGCAGGCGTTCGCCGAGGACGCCGACCTCACCGCCCTCACCAGCGGCGCGGCGCTGCCCGCCGGGTCGCCCCGGCGCCTGCTCGACGCCCTGACCCGGCTGCAGCCGACGCCGGGCGCGGGCGGCGTCGTGGCGCTGGCGCACGCCGCCGCGCAGGTCGAGCGGGCCTCGCTCGTGGTGCTGGTGTGCGGCGCGGCCGTGCCGGTGCGCGACCTGCGCGCCGCCGGGGCGGTGCTGCCGGTCGGCGTCCGGGCGGTGGCGGTGCGGGTCGCCGGGGACGTGGGAGAGGCGTCCGCGCGCGCCGACGTCCGCCGGGTCGGGGCGATGACCGTGGCGACCATCGCCGCCCTCGGCGACCTGCCCCGCGCGCTGCGGGCGGCCGCGCGATGAGCACCGGTGCGCCCCTGCCCGACCTGCTCCGCCGGCACGGCGCCGACCTGGTCGTGCTGCCGCTCCTGGTCCTGCTCGCCCTTGTCCCGCTCGGTCCGGCCTTCGGCAGCGGCCACCTCGTCGCGGCGGCGGTCGGCGGGGTGCTCCTCGGCGCCGCCGTCGCGGTGGCCGGGGCGGTGCTGCGCTGGGGCGCGTGGACGGTGCTCGCGGCCGCGGTCGTCGTCCTCACGCTGGGCGCGGCGCTGGCGGCGCCGACGACGGCGCTGGGCGGGGTGCTCCCCACCCCGGACACCGTGGGCGCCGTCGGGCGGGGCGTGGTGACCTCCTGGAAGGAAATCGTTACCGTCCTGCCGCCGCTCGGTGCCGGCGGGGCGATGCTCACGGCGCCGTACCTGCTGGCCTTCGCGGGCACCCTCGTGGCCCTCACGGTGGCGCTGCGCACCGCGCGGCCGGCCTGGGCGCTGCTCGCGCCCGGGCTCGTGCTGCCCGCCGCCATCCTGCTCGGCACCGCCGACCCCGCCGGCGCCGCGGCCGTGGGCACCGGCGGGGCCCTGGTGGGGCTGGTGTGGGCGCGGTGGCGGACCGGGTGGCTGGACGGCGGCCGGCTGCGCGCTGCGGCGGTGCTGGTGCTCGTCGGGGCCGTGGCCGGAGGCGGGGTGGCGGCGGTGGCGTCGCCCGGGCCGCGGCTGGTGCTGCGCGACCTCCTCGAGCCGCCGCCGGACCCGCGGGACTACCCCAGCCCGCTGGCGGGGTTCCGCGGCTACGTCAAGGACCACCGCGACGAGCCGGTGCTCACCGTCGAGGGGCTGCGTGAGGGGGCCCGGGTGCGCCTGGCGGTGCTCGACGCCTACGACGGCACCGCGTGGGCCGTCTCGGGCGGGTCCGCCGCCGGCACGTTCCAGCGCGTGGGCGAGCGCATCGAGCCGGACCTGCCTGCCAGCCTCCACCGGCTGCGGGTGACGGTCGGGGAGTACGCCGGCGTGTGGGTGCCCGTGGTGGGCCGGCCCTACGACGTCGACTTCGCCGACCCCCGGCTCGGCGCGTCCTTCTACGTCAACCGCGGCACCGGCACCGGGCTGGCCGCGGCGGGGTTGCGCCCGGGGGACACCTACGACCTGCTCGCCGCGCCGGTGCGAGAGCCGACCGACTCCGAGCTCGAGGGGGCGCCCCTCGGCGAGGTGCCCCTGCCCCCGGCGCGGTACCCCGAGGTGGCCGGCACCGCCGCCGCCCGCATGCTGGCCGACGCCCGCACCCCGCTCGCGCAGATCCGCGCGATCGAGTCGGGCCTGCAGCAGGGCTACTACTCCCACGGCCTCGAGGGCGACACGCCGTCGCTGCCCGGCCACGGCGCGGCCCGGATCGACGCGCTGCTCGGGGGCGAGGCCATGGTCGGCGACGAGGAGCAGTACGCCGCCGCCATGGCGCTCATGCTCCGCGCGATCGGCATCCCCTCCCGCGTGGTCATGGGCTTCGCGCCGGCGGCCGGCGCGGCCGGGACCGTGGCGCTGACCGGCGACGACGTCACCGCGTGGGTCGAGGTGCCCTTCGAGGGGCACGGCTGGGTGCCGTTCTTCCCCACCCCGGACGAGGACCGCATCTGGCAGCAGGAGTCCCCGACGCCGCAGAACCGCCCGCAGCCGCAGGTGCTCCAGCCCCCGCCGCCGGCGCCAGAGCCCCCGGACGCCCCGCCGGCGGACCGCCGGGAGGTCGACACCGACGACGAGCCGGCGGACCACGCCGCCTGGCCGCGGGCGCTGCTCGTCGCCGCCGGGGTTGCCGGCGGGCTCCTCGTCCTCGTCTCCCCGCTGCTGCTCGTGCTGGCCATCAAGGGGCGCCGGCGCGCCCGCCGCCGAGACGGCGCCACCCCCTCCCAGCGGGTCGCCGGCGGCTGGGCCGAGCTGCTCGACGCCGCCGCCGACCTCGGCGTCGTTGTGCGCCGCGGCGCGACGCGGCAGGAGGCCGCCCGGGAGCTGGTCGGCGTCCTGGCGGTGTCGCCCGAGGTCGCCGCCCGGACGGCGGACCTGGCTGGCCGCGCCGACGCCTGCACGTTCGCCCCGGCCCAGCCGGACGACCCGGCCGTCGCGCGCTACTGGCGCGACGTGGGGGCGGTGCTCGCCGGCCTGGCGCAGACGGTGGGGCGGCGGCGCTGGTGGCGCGCACGGGTCTCGCCCCGCTCGCTGCGGCCGCCGCGCCCAGCACGGACCGCCCCGCCGGCGCACGACCGCGGGCCGGGGGACCGACGGCCGCATCGCGTACGTCTTCGCAGGTCAGAGCGGTGATGGGGAGTTGTCCCCATCACCGAGGGGCGACAACGGCCGGGTCGCCCAGGTAGGAATGAGGGCAGTGACACCGCGGGCTCCGGCCCGGGGGTCCGCCGCCCGCAGGGGGAGCGACGGGCCCGGGGGAGTCCCCGACGGCGGTGGTCACGTCGCCCGCAGGGGGAGCGACGTGCCCACCGCCGTTGTGTCTCCGGCGCCGGGTTGGGACGCCGTCGTCCCCGGATGCTGAGACGGGCCGGACCGGAACGTGACGCGACCCGCCTCGCGCGCTAACCTCACAGACGTGCGCAGGGCTCGCCCCGAGCAGCACCAGCTGCTCCTTCCGTGCCGCGACGAGGCCTCCTGAGGCCGGCTCCTCGTCGCGGCGGTTGTTGTGCCTGGCCACCCGCACAGACGACGAGGAACCCATCACGATGAAGACGCAAGGCCACATCTACGCACAGCAGCCCTCCGGCATGCCGGTGACGAAGTACCGCCCGTTCCACGAGGTCAACCCGGTCCACCTGCCCGACCGGCAGTGGCCCGCCCGCCGCACCACGCACGCCCCCCGGTGGCTGTCCACCGACCTGCGCGACGGCAACCAGGCGCTCATCGAGCCGATGAACGCCGAGCGCAAGCGCGCGATGTTCGACCTCCTGGTGAAGATGGGCTACAAGGAGATCGAGATCGGCTTCCCGGCCGCCTCCCAGACGGACTTCGACTTCGTGCGCTCGCTCGTCGAGGACGACGCCGTCCCCGAGGACGTCACCGTCTCCGTGCTCACCCAGTCCCGCCCCGAGCTCATCCACCGCACCATCGACTCGCTCGTCGGCTTCCCGCGGGCCACCGTGCACCTGTACAACGCCACCGCGCCGGTCTTCCGCGAGATCGTCTTCCGCAACGACCGCGAGGCCACCAAGGAGCTGGCCGTCGCGGGCACCCGCGAGGTCATGGCCTACGCAGAGAAGGTCCTCGGCGACGACACCGTCTTCGGGTACCAGTACTCCCCGGAGATCTTCGTCGACACCGAGATCGAGTACGCCCTCGAGGTCTCCGAGGCGGTCATCGCCACCTGGCAGCCCGACGGCGACCGTGAGCTCATCCTCAACCTGCCCGCCACCGTGGAGCGGGCCACGCCCAACGTCTACGCCGACCAGATCGAGTGGATGTGCCGGCACCTGTCGCGCCGGGACGCCGTCGCGGTGTCCCTGCACCCGCACAACGACCGCGGCACCGGCGTCGCCGCCGCCGAGCTGGGCCTGCTCGCGGGCGCCGACCGGGTGGAGGGCTGCCTGTTCGGCCAGGGCGAGCGCACCGGCAACGTCGACCTCGTCACCCTGGGCCTGAACCTGTTCAGCCAGGGCATCGACCCGATGATCGACTTCTCCGACATCGACGAGGTGCGCCGCACCGTCGAGCAGTGCACGCAGATGGACGTCCACCCGCGCCACCCCTACGGCGGCGACCTCGTCTACACCTCCTTCTCCGGCTCCCACCAGGACGCCATCAAGAAGGGCTTCACGGTGCGCGAGGAGAAGGTGGTCGCCGCGGGCGGCGAGGAGACCGCCGTCGTCTGGGAGCTGCCCTACCTCCCGATCGACCCCAAGGACGTCGGGCGCAGCTACGAGGCCGTGGTCCGGGTGAACTCCCAGTCCGGCAAGGGCGGGGTCGCCTACCTGCTGTCCTCCACCCGCCACCTGGACCTGCCGCGCCGGCTGCAGATCGAGCTGTCCGGCATCGTCCAGAAGCACACCGACGCCTACGGCGGCGAGATCGACGCCGAGCAGCTGTGGTCGATCTTCGCCGACGAGTACCTCCCGCACACCGCCGCCATGGGTCTGAAGCCCTGGGGCCGCTTCGCGCTCAAGGGCACCACGGTGACCACGGCCGGCGAGGGCACCGACGCGGTGCTCACCGTCACCCTGGTCGACGGCGGAGAGGAGAAGGTCGTCGCCGCCACCGGCAACGGCCCGATCGACGCCTTCGTCAACGCCCTGACCGAGGTCGGGGTGGACGTGCACGTGCTCGACTACGCCGAGCACGCCCTGTCCGAGGGCGGGGACGCCACCGCCGCCGCCTACCTCGAGTGCGAGGTGGACGGCCAGGTGCTGTGGGGGGTGGGCATCGACCCGTCCACGATGACCGCCTCGTTCAAGGCGATCGTCTCCGCAGTCAACCGCGCCGAGCGCTGACCACGCCGTCGCACGCCACCCGGCCCGCACCGTCGTCCCGCACCGGCGACGACGGCGCGGGCTGCGGGCGCCCTGCTCGCGCACCTGGGATGATGGAGCCGTGAAGCTCTACCGGGACGAGGCCGTGGTGCTGCGCACCCACAAGCTCGGGGAGGCCGACCGCATCATCACCCTGCTCACCCGCGAGCACGGCCAGGTCCGTGCGGTGGCCAAGGGGGTGCGGCGCACGACGAGCAAGTTCGGCGCCCGCCTGGAGCCGTTCGGCATCGTCGACGTCCAGCTCCACCTCGGCCGTGGCCTGGACACCATCACGCAGGTGGACACGCTCGCCCCCTACGGCCGGGCCATCTGCGCGGACTACTCGCTGTACACCACGGCGACGGCGATGGTGGAGACGGCGGGCCGGCTCACCGAGATCGAGCGCGAGCCCGCCCCGCAGCAGTACCTCCTGCTGGTCGGGGCGCTGCACGCCCTCGCCACCCGCCGGCACGCCGCCTCGCTGGTGCTCGACTCCTACCTGCTGCGCGCGCTCGCCGTCGCCGGCTGGGCGCCCAGCTGCTACGACTGCGCCCAGTGCGGGGCGGAGGGCCCGCACCGGGCGTTCAACCCGGCCCTGGGCGGGGCGCTGTGCGACAGCTGCCGCGTGCCCGGCTCGGCCGCCCCCGACCGGGAGACGGTCGCCCTGCTCGGCGCGCTGCTCTCGGGGGACTGGGCGGCGGCCGACGCCTCCGACCCGCGCCGGCGCAAGGAGGCCTCCGGCCTGGTGGCGGCCTATCTCCAGTGGCACCTGGAGCGCCAGCTGCGCTCCCTGCGGATGGTGGAGCGCGCGTGAGCGAGTTCGAGAGCACCCTGCGGACCTTCCCGGCGGCCGGCGTCCCGGACGACGGCGCCGCCTCCGCCCCGCCGGACGGCACACGCCGTCGCCGCCCGGTCCCGCCGCCCCCGCACCCGTCGGGGGAGCGGGCGCCGCGGATGGACCCGCGGTTCGTGCCCAAGCACGTCGCCGTGGTCATGGACGGCAACGGCCGGTGGGCCAACGCCCGCGGCCTGCCGCGCACCGAGGGGCACAAGGCCGGCGAGGCCGCGCTGCTGGAGGTCGTCGCCGGCGCGATCGAGCTGGGCGTCACCCACGTCTCCGCCTACGCCTTCTCCACCGAGAACTGGAAGCGCTCGCCCGAGGAGGTCCGCTTCCTCATGGGCTTCAACCGCGACGTGCTGCACCGGCGCCGGGACCAGATGGACGCCTGGGGCGTCCGGGTGCGCTGGGCCGGGCGGCGCCCGCGGCTGTGGCGCTCGGTCATCAGCGAGCTCGAGCGGGCCGAGGAGCAGACCAAGGACAACACGGTCTGCACGCTGACGATGTGCGTGAACTACGGCGGGCGGGCGGAGATCGCCGACGCCGCGAAGGCGATCGCGCAGGACGTCGCCGCCGGCCGGCTGGACCCGGCGAAGGTCACCGAGAAGACCGTGGCGCGCTACCTCGACGAGCCGGAGCTGCCCGACGTCGACATGTTCCTGCGCACCGGCGGGGAGCAGCGCACCAGCAACTTCATGCTGTGGCAGTCGGCCTACGCCGAGATGGTGTTCATCGACGACGCCTGGCCCGACGTCGACCGGCGCACCCTGTGGCGGGCCGTGGAGACCTACGCCCGCCGCGACCGCCGCTACGGCGGCGCCGTGGACAAGCCGGTCGGCCTCTAGCCGGCGGCGTCCCCGCGGGCAGGAGACAGGTCGGCGGCGGGCCCACCCGCGGGGGCGGGGCTCGCCCCGGGGGCGCGGTGGCGGCGTCGCACCAGCACGCTCGCGACGATGACCACGGCCACCGCCGCGATGCCCGCCAGGCCCCACGGCGAGCCGGCGGCCGCCGCGAGGGCCGCGTCCCACACGGCGAAGCCGATGGTGGAGTAGATGGCCGCCCACGCCAGCGCGCCGGGTACCTGCGCCAGGGAGTAGCGCGGCCAGGAGATGCGCAGCACCCCCGCGGCGGCGTTGACCATGGTCTGGAACCCCACGGTGAGGTAGGAGAAGGGGACCACCACGAGCCCCCAGCGCCGGATGGCCGCGATGCCGCGTGCGGTGCCCTCGCCCTGCAGCCACGCGTGCGCGCGCAGCCGCCACCCGCCGCTGGGGTGGGTGTGGCGCAGCGCCTGCTCCGTCACCAGCCGCCCGAGCCAGTAGGTCCCCTGACCGCGCAGCGTGGCGCCGAGGTACAGGAACACGAAGACCAGCCAGAACGGCCAGCTCGCCAGGAACTCCGGCACTCGCTCCTCCTCCCGGGCCCCGCCCTCAGCTCTGGTACTCCTGCGCGGCGCACGCCGCGCAGGTGCCGAACAGCTCGGCGGTGTGGTCCACGGCGACGAAGCCGTGCTCGCGCGCCACCCGCGCCGCCCAGCGTTCCACCGGCTCGCCGCCCACCTCCACCGTACGACCGCACGAGCGGCACACCAGGTGGTGGTGGTGCTCCTGGCGGGCGCAGCGCCGGTACAGGCTCTCGCCGTCGTCCATCCGCAGCACGTCGACCTCGCCGGCCTCGGCCAGGGACTGCAGCGTGCGGTAGACCGTGGCCAGCCCCACGGTCTGCCCGCCCTCGCGCAGCATCTCGTGCAACTGCTGGGCGCTGCGGAAGTCCTGCGTCTGGGCGAGCAGGTCGCTCACCGCCGAGCGCTGGCGCGTCATCCTCAACATCACACGGCCTCCTTGACCTCGACGTCGTCCTCCACGTCCACGTGCGGCTCTCCGGCCCGTGGCCCGCGCACGAGGACCGGGCGCAGCGCGGCGACGACGGCGTAGGTCAGCACGGCCAGCACGACGATCGTCGCGCCGGGGGACAGCGGCAGGAAGTAGGTGACGGTCAGCCCGACGACGCTCACGGCCGCCCCGATCACCATCGCGACCGTCATCGTGGTCCGGAAGGAGCGGGCCAGGAGCTGAGAGATCGCCACCGGCACGATCATCACGGCCGAGACGAGCAGCACCCCGACCACCCGCATCGACACCGACACGGTCATCGCCGCCATGACCGCGACGAGGATGTTCAGCCCGCGCACGGGCAGCCCGCTGGCCCGGGCGTACTCCTCGTCGTGGCTCAGCGCGAACAGCGCCGGGCGCAGCCCGAGACCCGCGCCGAGGATGAGCACGGCGAGCCCGACGGTGAGCCACACGTCCGTCACCGACACCGTGGAGATGGACCCGAACAGGTAGCTGTTGAGGTTCGCCGTCGTCCCGCCGGCGATGCCGATGATCAGCACGCCGCCGGCGATGCCGCCGTAGAAGAGCAGCGCGAGGGCGAGGTCGCCGGTGGTCTTGCCACGGGCCCGGACCACCTCGATGAGCACCGCACCGGCGATGGCGGCGACGATCGCCCCCGGGACGGCGAGGACGTCGCGCGGGGTCAGCCCGGCGAGACTGCCGGCGAGCCAGCCGACGGCGACGCCGGTGAGCGCCACGTGCCCGATGCCGTCGCCGAGCAGGGCCAGGCGCCGCTGGACGAGGTAGGTGCCCATCACCGGGGCGGAGACGCCGACGAGCACCGCCACCAGCAGCGCGCGCTGCATCAGCGGCGTGGACAGCATGAGCACGAGCGTGTCGACGAATCCCATCACAGCTCCACGTGGAGGTTGGGCACGTGCGCGGGACGGTGGCCCGCGTCCTCGTGCGGGTGGACGTGGTCGTGCCCGGGCGCGTCGTGGCCCGCCGTGGGGGAGGGGCTGACGCCGTCGTGGACCACGCGCCCATGGCGCAGAACGATCGCCCGCTCGAGCAGCGGGCCGAGCTCGCCGAGCTCGTGCAGGACGACGAGGATCGTCGTGCCGCGCGCGTGCAGCGCCTCCAGGGTGGCCGCGAGGGCGTCCTTGGAGCGCTTGTCGATGCCGGCCAGCGGCTCGTCGAGGATGAGCAGGTCGGGGTCGCGCACCAGCGCGCGGGCGATGAGCACCCGCTGGTGCTGCCCGCCGGAGAACACCTGCACGCTGTCGCCGGCCCGGTCGGCGAGGCCGACCTGGTCGAGGGCGGCCAGGGCGCGCCGGCGCGCCCCGCGCGGCAGGCGCAGGCGCTGGTTGTCGATCAGCCCGGAGACGACCACCTCGAGGGCGGTGGCCGGCACGCCCGCGCCGGAGGTCACCCGCTGGGGCACGTACCCGATGCGGTTCCAGGGCACCGAGTGACGGGCGGTGACGTCCTGCCCGAACAGCCGGGCGTGGCCGTGGGCGATCGGCACGACGCCGACGAGGGACTTCACGAGGGTGGACTTGCCCGAGCCGTTGGCGCCGAGCAGCGCGACGATCTCCCCGGGCCGGACGGTGAAGGACACCCCGCGCAGGATGGTCGAGGCGCCGAGGACCACGCCAAGGTCCTCGACGGCCACGGGGGCGCCGTCGGGAGGCGGGGCGTCCGGGCGGGCGCCGTCGGTCTGGGTGCCGTCGGCGCCGGCGCGGTGGCGGGTCATGCGCATCGCAGCGCCTCCTGGAGTGCCTCGAGGTTGTGGTGCATGGCCTCGCGATAGTCCACCTGGGTGTTGAGCTGGACGTCGAGGGGGTCGAGCAGAGCGACGTGGAGGCCGAGATCCTCGGCGAGCGTCGTGGCGATGGCCGAGAAGCCCGGTTCGGCGAAGATGGTGCGCACCCCGTGCGCCCGGACGTCGGCGGCGATCTGGGCGACGCGGGCGGGGGAGGGCTCGGACTCGGGGTCGAGCCCGGTGACGGGCACCTGGGCGAGGTCGTAGCGCTCGGCGAGGTAGCCGTACGCCTGGTGGGACACGACGATCGTGCGGCTGGCGCAGTGGGCCAGCCCGGCGGCGAGCTCCGCGTCCAGCGCCTCCTGCTGCGCGGTGAACCTGGCGGCGTTGGCGTGGTAGTCGGCGGCGTGGGCGGGGTCGAGGCGCGCCAGCTCGTCGGCGACGGCGAGGCCGACGTCGCTCAGCCGGAGCGGGTCGAGCCAGAAGTGCGGGTCGGCCGTGCCGTGGTCGTGCCCGTGGTCGTCGTCGTGGCCGGATTGCGGGCCCTGCTCCGCCGCGTGCGCGACGGCGTGGTCGTCGCCCGCGTGCGCGGCGGCGTCCTCCTCCGCGGGCGTGAGCAGGTGCGCGGGCCCGGCGACGTCCAGCGCCGTCGGCCGCGTCTGCGTCACGGCGTCGTCGACGGCGGCCTGGAACCCCGAGAGGTAGACGACCAGGTCCGCGGCGTCGAGCCGGGCGACGGTGTACGGGGAGAGCTCGAGGTCGTGGGCATCCACGCCCGGCGGGGTGACGGAGCGGACCTCGACGTGGTCCCCGCCCACCTGGGCCGTGACGTACTGCAGCGGGTAGATCGCGGCCATGACCTGCAGCGGGCCGTTGTCGGGGCCGGCCTCCCGCGCCGGGCTGCACCCGGCGAGCAGCGCGCCGACGGCGACGAGCAGTGCCGCGGCGCGCCGGAAGGTCGTCATGAGGATCATTCTCAGCGGAGATGAGAACCATGGTCAACTCTGCGTGGTGTGGGCGCCGCCACGATCGCGCTCGGCCCGGCCCGGGCTGGCGCGGCGCGGGGACACCGCCCCTGGATGGGCCGGGCGGTGCGCGCCCCACCCTCACCGAGGTCGCGGTCGGCAGCCAGATCCGCCCCTGGGGCGGCCGGGCACGGCGGGCCGGATGTGACCCCGGGCGGCCGGGCACGGCGGGCCGGATGTGACCCCGGGCGGCGGGCCGGCGGGCCGGATCTGACCCGGACAGGGGCGGCATGGTTAGGTGGGGGCACCGTGGGCGGGCCGCAACCATGCGCCGTCCCGCCCGTCGCCCACGCCACCCAGGCGCGGGTCCGATGCCCGCACCCGCCAGGTGCGGGCCCGCACGATGAACCGGAGTGAAACCAGTGGCCGCACCCTCGCGACTCGACAACGTCATCAACCTCGCCAAGCGGCGGGGCTTCGTCTACCCCGCGGGGGAGATCTACGGCGGGACCCGCTCCGCCTGGGACTACGGACCGCTCGGCGTCGAGCTCAAGGAGAACATCAAGAAGCAGTGGTGGCGTGCCATGGTCACCTCCCGCGAGGACGTCGTGGGCCTGGACTCCTCGGTCATCCTGCCGCGCCAGGTGTGGGTGGCCTCCGGGCACGTGGGGGTGTTCACCGACCCGCTCACCGAGTGCCTGAGCTGCCACAAGCGCTTCCGCGCCGACCAGATGGAAGAGGAGTACGAGGAGAAGAAGGGCCACGCCCCGGCCAACGGCCTCGCCGACATCGCCTGCCCCAACTGCGGCACCCGCGGGCAGTGGACCGAGCCGCGCGACTTCAACATGATGCTCAAGACCTACCTCGGCCCCGTCGAGGACGAGACCGGGCTGCACTACCTGCGCCCGGAGACGGCGCAGGGCATCTTCGTCAACTTCGCGAACGTCATGACCTCGGCCCGCAAGAAGCCGCCGTTCGGCATCGGCCAGATCGGCAAGTCCTTCCGCAACGAGATCACCCCCGGCAACTTCATCTTCCGCACGCGCGAGTTCGAGCAGATGGAGATGGAGTTCTTCGTCGAGCCCGGCACGGACGCGGAGTGGCACCAGTACTGGATCGACACGCGCACGCGGTGGTACACGGAGCTCGGCATCGACGCCGCGAACCTGCGTCACTACGAGCACCCGCAGGAGAAGCTCTCCCACTACTCCACGCGCACGGTCGACATCGAGTACCGCTTCGGCTTCCAGGGCAGCGAATGGGGCGAGCTCGAGGGCATCGCCAACCGCACCAACTTCGACCTCACGACCCACTCGGAGCACTCCGGGCAGGACCTCAGCTACTTCGACCAGGCCAAGAACGAGCGCTGGGTGCCCTACGTCATCGAGCCGGCGGCAGGCCTGACCCGCTCGCTCATGGCCTTCCTGGTGGACGCCTACACCGAGGACGAGGCGCCCAACACCAAGGGCGGGGTGGACAAGCGCACCGTGCTGCGCCTGGACCCGCGCCTGGCCCCGGTCAAGGCCGCGGTGCTGCCGCTCTCGCGCAACGAGCGGCTCTCGCCGGTGGCCCGGGACCTCGCGCAGGAGCTGCGCCGGTACTGGAACGTCGATTTCGACGACGCCGGCGCGGTCGGCCGGCGCTACCGCCGCCAGGACGAGGTCGGCACCCCGTTCTGCATCACCGTCGACTTCGACTCCCTCGAGGACCAGGCCGTCACGGTGCGCGAGCGCGACAGCATGAGCCAGGAGCGCATCGGCCTGGACCAGGTGCGCGGTTACCTCGCCGAGCGCCTGCCCGGCTGCTGACCGTCCGCGCCGCGACCGGATGCGCATCTGGTCGCGGCGCGCTCGGTGGTCCTGCCCGGCGCCTGCGCGCTCAAGTCCGGTGCGCCAGCGGTGCCCTCGCACCGGCGCCGGCCCGGACGGGCCGATCGGCCCGCGTGCGCGGCCCTGAGGTGGTAGACCGGCCGTGGGGCCGCGCCGGTGCGGCAAGGGACGTCGGAGGTGAGCACGATGGCGGTGTCGGGAGCCGGCCGTGGCCGGGCCGCGGTCCGGGCGGGGCTTGGACTGCTGGCCGCCCTCGCGCTGGCCGGCTGCACGGCGTCGTCGAACTCTGACGGGAGCACGCCGCCGCAGCCGGCGCCCACGCAGCCGACAACCACACAACCGGCGACGCAACCGGCGACGCCCTCGCCGCCTGCGGAGCCGACGGCGAGCCCGGACGACAGCACCCGGCCCCCGACCGCCGGCGGATGCCCGGCCACCGGCGCGACCGTGCCCCAGGGGGCGGCGTCGAAGCCGACCGTCGACCTCGACGGCGACGGCGCGGCGGACACCCTGTGGCTGTCGGCCGGGGTGCCACGGATCCTGGGGGTGCGCACCCACTCCGGCGCGGTGTTCTCGGTCGAGTTCTCCAGCGGGGCGCCCCAGGCGGCCCGGGCCACGGGCCAGCGGCTCGCCGACGGCTCGGCGATCATCCTGCTCGACACCGGTCGCGCGGTGCCGCTCTACGCCGTCGTCGACTGCGCGATCGTCCCGACCCGCAACGTCCAGGGCCACCAGTACACCTTCGACCTCGGCTTCACCGGGTACGGCACGGGCGTGGCCTGCGAGGACCTCGGCGCGGGCGTGCAGCTCGTGGGGGTGAACGCCACCAGCGCCGACGGGGCGAGGTTCGACGTGACCCGCACGGCCATCTCCCTCGCGGCGCACGGGATGAAGGCGACGAACGGGCGGACCACGACCGTCGCCACGGCCGTGCCCCCGGACGACCCCGCGGTCGCGGCCGCGCACGAGGTCAGTTGCGCCGGCGCGCCGCCGCCGGTCGTCGAGCCCTGACCTGGTCGCAGCCGGAATGGCAGGGGAGTCGCGCGGGACGGACGAATTGGTCGCAGGTCACAGAGCGGTCGGGTTGGGCGCTCCGGACCCCTCGGGGACAATGACCCGGTGACTGAGCTGCAGATCGGCGCCGTGCGCCTGGGGAGCCCGGTGGTCCTCGCCCCGATGGCTGGGGTGACCAACCCGCCGTTCCGGCAGCTGTGCCGGGCGGCGGGGGTGGACGGGCTGCGCGCGGCCACCGGCACCGCGCCCGCGGCCGCGCCGGCCAACGGCACCCACGCGCCCGCCGGGCTGTACGTCACGGAGATGATTACCTCCCGGGCACTCGTCGAGCGCACTCCCGAGACGATGCGGATGATCACCCCCGACCCCGCCGAGCCGGTCCGCTCGGTCCAGCTCTACGGCGTCGACCCCGCCACCATCGCCGCGGCCATCCGCATCCTGGTGGCCGAGGACCGCGCCGACCACGTCGACCTCAACTTCGGCTGCCCGGTGCCCAAGGTCACCCGCAAGGGCGGCGGCGGCGCCCTGCCGTGGAAGCGGGACCTGTTCGACGGCATCGTCACCGACGCCGTCGCGGCGGCGCGCGAGGCCTCCGCGGGCCGTGACCACGAGGTGCCGGTGACCGTCAAGATGCGCATGGGCATCGACGACGACCATCTCACCTACCTCGACGCCGGCCGGCTGGCCGAGCGCGCCGGCATCGCTGCGGTGGCCCTGCACGCCCGCACCGTGGCCCAGCACTACTCCGGACAGGCCCGCTGGGAGCACATCGCCCGGCTCAAGGAGGCCGTGACCACCATCCCGGTGCTCGGCAACGGCGACGTCTGGTCCGCCGAGGAGGCCGAGGAGATGATGGCGCGCACCGGCTGCGACGGCGTCGTCGTCGGGCGCGGCTGCCAGGGCCGGCCGTGGCTGTTCACCGACCTCGTCGCCGCCGCGCACGGCTCCGGCGTCCGGGTCCGGCCCGGGCTGCGGGAGGTGGCGGCCGTCATCCGCCGCCACGCCGAGCTCATGGTCGAGCACTTCGGCGAGGAGGGCCGGGCGCTGCGCGAGATGCGCAAGCACATGGCCTGGTACCTCAAGGGCTACGTCGTCGGCGGCCCGACCCGCCACGACCTCGGCCTGGTCTCCTCCCTCGCCGAGCTCGACGAGCGGCTCGCCGCCCTCGACCTCGACCAGCCCTACCCCGGCGAGGGCGCCGAGGGCCCGCGCGGGCGGGCGGGCAGCGCGAAGCAGCCGCACCTGCCCGACGGCTGGCTCACCAGCCGCGACATCGACGCCGACCTACGCGCCATGCTCGCCGAGGCCGAGCTGTCGGTCTCCGGCGGCTGAGCCGCCGGGCGGCGCGCTCAGCGCGCGAGCCACACCGTGGTGTCCGTGGGCACGAGCGTGGCGCCGTCGGCCTCGATCAGCTCGCCGCTGGCCACGAGCACGCGGTGGCCGGCCGGCAGCCGCGCCGGCGTCGCGCCGAGGTTGGTGACCACGACGACGTCCCCGCGCGCGCCGTCGGCCGGGCCGTTGACGAACGCGACGACGTCGGGACCGAAGCCCGGCGCCCAGGCGAGCGAGCCGAGCCCCAGGCCCAGCTCGCGGCGCAGGCGCAGCGTCGTGCGGTACAGCTCCAGGGTCGAGCCCGCCTGGCCGGTCTGGGCGTCGACGGCGTAGCGCGCCCAGCCCGCCGGCTGCGGCAGCCAGGCGGCGCCGGTAGGGGAGAAGCCGAACGCCGGCGCGGCCGCCTCCCACGGCAGCGGCACCCGGCACCCGTCGCGGCCCTTCTCGGCGCCCCGGGTGCGAAAGAAGGCCGGGTCCTGGCGGGCGTCGTCGGGCAGCGCGGTGTGCTCGGGCAGACCGAGCTCCTCGCCCTGGTAGAGGTAGGCCGAGCCGGGCAGGCCGAGCATGAGCAGGGTGGCGGCGCGGGCGCGGCGCAGCCCGAGCGCGGCGTCGGGCTGGGGGTCCTCGGCCCCGATGCCGTTGGGGCCCTTGCCGGTGGCCTCGAGCCCGAGCCGGGAGGCGTGGCGCACGACGTCGTGGTTGGACACCACCCAGGTGGTGGGGGCGCCGACGGCGTCGTTAGCGGCGAGGGAGGCCGAGACGACCGCGCGCAGCTCCTGGGCGTGCCAACGCGAGACGAGGAAGGCGAAGTTGAACGCCTGGTGCATCTCGTCCGAGCGGACGTACCTGGCGAGCCGCTCGAGCGGGTCCACCCACGCCTCGGCGACGAGGACGCGCTCGCCCGGGTAGCCGTCCACCACCCGGCGCCAGGCGCGGTAGATCTCGTGGACCCCGTCCTGGTCGAACATCGGCGGCCGGGCGCCCTGGTGCGCGGAGGCGGCCGGGCCGTCGTCGTCGGTGCCCTCGACCATCGTGACGTGGCCGGTCCAGTCGGGCAGGCCCTGGGCCTTGACCAGGCCGTGGGCGACGTCGACCCGGAAGCCGTCGACGCCCCGGTCGAGCCAGAACCGCAGCACGTCCTCGAACTCGGCGTGCACCTCGGTGTTCTCCCAGCTGAGGTCCGGCTGGGCGGCGTCGAAGAGGTGCAGGTACCACTGCCCGTCGCCGGCCCAGGCCGAGCCGGCCGCGTCCGGGCGGTCGCACACCCGCGTCCAGGCCGGTCCGCCGAAGACCGACTCCCAGTTGTTCGGCGGCTCCTCGCCCGTCTCGCCGAGCCCCTCGCGGAAGACGTAACGCGCCCGCTCGGGGCTGCCCGGGCCCGCGGCGAGGGCCTGGCGAAACCAGGCGTGCTGGTCGGAGGTGTGGTTGGGGACGAGGTCGACGATCACCCGCAGGCCGAGCTCGTGGGCGCGGGCGAGCAGCGCGTCGGCGTCGGCCAGGGTGCCGAAGCGCGGGTCGACGTCGCGGTAGTCCGCCACGTCGTAGCCGCCGTCGGCCTGCGGCGAGCGGTAGAACGGGGAGAGCCACAGGGCGTCGACGCCCAGACGGGCCAGGTGCTCCAGGCGGGCGGTGATGCCGCGCAGGTCGCCCATGCCGTCGCCGTCGGAGTCGGCGAAGGAGCGCGGGTAGACCTGGTAGATCACCGCCTGGCGCCACCACTGCGCCGCGGCCCCGGCGGGGTGGACGAGCGTGCTGGCGGCGGCGGTGGTCTCGACGGTCACGGTTCTCCAGGCAGGTCGGTCGCGCGGGGCGCGAGGGGACGGGCTCGAGGGTCGGCCGGCCACGCTATGCCGGACGGGGACCGGGTGTCCAGGCGGCTACCGGGCCCTCAGACCGCCACAGCGCCGCGCAGTGCGGACGCCGCCGCCGGCGACCCGCGCACGATGAGCTCGGGCACGAACAGCAGGTCACCGCGCGGCACCGAGGCCCCGCCCATCTCGGTGACCAGCGTGGTCACGGCCGCCTGGCACATGGCGGCGACCGCCTGGCAGATGGTCGTCAGCGGCGGGTCCGTGAACGCGATGAGCGCCGAGTCGTCGTAGCCGATCACCGACAGGTCCTGCGGCACCCGCAGCCCGCACGAGCGGGCCGCCCGCACCACGCCGAGCGACATGAACAGGGCCGGCGACGTCGAGGTCGATCGCCGTGGCCTCGCGGAAGCCGTCGCGCTTGCGCCGGGCCGGCACGAACCGGTCCGGTCCGACGGCCAGCCCGACCCTGCGGTGGCCCTGGGAGGCCAGGTGGCGCACGGCGAGGTCGATGCTGCGCCGGGCGCGGGGACCGCGCCGGGTCCGCCGCGTCAGGACACGGCCAGCCACACCGTGGTGTCCGCCGGCACGCTCACCTCGCCGCCCGCCGGCGCCGGCAGGTCGGCGCTGGCGTGGAGGATCTCCCGCTCGGCGGGAACGACCACCGTGCCGGGGCCGAGGTTCACCAGCACGAGCACCTCGCGGTTGAGGAAGGCCAGCGTGCCCGCGGGGGAGTCGACCCAACCCACCGGTCCGGTGCCCAGGCGCAGCTCGTCGCGCAGGCGCAGCCCGCGGCGGTAGCGCTCGAAGCCGGTGTCCGGCCGGCCCTTCTGCGCCGCGACGGCCGCCGCGGTCGCCCGCACGGCGGCGGCGACGTCGCCGTCCTGGCGCACGCCCACGGCCTCGCCCAGGTGCAGGTAGGCGGTGCCGGGCAGGGCGAGCATGAGCGCGGCCGCGGCGTCGTGCCGGCGCCGGAGCGCCGCGTGGGCGAGGTCCCCCCACTCGGCGGGGGCGGCCAGCGCCGCGGTCGCCAGCGTCCACCCCGCGGGCGCCCCGACCGGGTCCCGCAGCGCGTAGGCGTCGGTGATCGTGGCGCGCAGCGGCTCGGGGCGCCACGGGGTGACCACGAGGCGGTCGTCGCGGGTGATGTGGAGCCAGTCCTCGTGCAGGTGGGAGGCCAGGGCCGCCCGGTCCCGGGCGGTGCCGCCGCCGGTGAGGATGACGTCCTCGCCGTGCTCGGCGATCAGTGCGTGCAGCGCGCCGAGCTCGATGCCCGCGTGGGCGTGAGGGCCGAGCGGGGGCACCGGGCGGCTCGCCGAGATGAGGTCGATGCCGTCGATGCCGCGGTGCAGCCATGCGGTGCAGCGGGCGAGGTGCCAGGCGGCGGCGTCGGTCTGTGGCGGGGCGTCGGTGCCGGCGAGGGCGACGAGGACCTTGATGCCGCGCTGGTGGGCGCGGCGCACGAACTCCTCCACGACGCCGCGCGCCGGCTCCGCGCCGGGGTCGAGGCCCGGGCAGTGCACCTCTATGGCGTCCGCCCCCAGGCGCGCGACGTGGGAGATCTCCGCCGCGAGCGCCTCCAGGCCGGGAAGGTCCGTCTCCCCGCGGACCTGGAGGACGACGGCGTGCTGCCACCAGGAGGTGGGCCGCCTCGTGCTGCGGTGGACGACGGTGGTCGTGGTGACGTCGCCGAGGGCGGGGGTCCGCTGGTCGCCGCGCGGCTGCTCGCCGGGCGCCGCCTGCGCCGTCGTCTCGTGGTCCGTCACGGCGCCATTGTGGACCACGCGCCGTCGGGGCACCCGCCATCCCGTAGGCTCCTGGCGTGCCCCAGGAGCCGTCAGCCCTCGATCATGGCGTCCGGGCTCACGCCGCGGGCGAGGCCCGCCGCCCGGAGGCCTACACCCGCCGCGACCGCGAGCGCCGGTGGCCCGAGCCGGCGAAGAACCCCCGGCGCACCGCGTTCGAGAGGGACCGGGCGCGGGTGCTCCACTCTTCGGCGCTGCGCCGGCTGGGCGCCAAGACGCAGGTGCTCGGCCCGGCCAGCGACGACTTCGTCCGCACCCGGCTGACCCACTCCCTCGAGGTGGCCCAGGTGGGCCGGGAGCTGGGCAAGGCGCTGGGCTGCGACCCCGACGTCGTCGACGCCGCGTGCCTGTCCCACGACCTGGGCCACCCGCCCTTCGGTCACAACGGCGAACGGGCGCTGGACGAGGTCGCCGCGGGGATCGGCGGGTTCGAGGGCAACGCCCAGACCCTGCGGCTGCTCACCCGCCTGGAGCCGAAGACCTTCGCCGACGACGGCGCCAGCGCCGGCCTCAACCTCACGCGCGCGAGCCTGGATGCGGCCACGAAGTATCCGTGGCGCCGCGGCGACGGGCCGGCCCGGCCGGACGGCACCCCGACGCGCAAGTTCGGGGTCTACGAGGACGACCTGCCCGTCTTCGACTGGCTGCGCGAGGGGGCCCCGCCCGGGCGACGCTGCCTGGAGGCGCAGGTCATGGACCTCTCCGACGACATCGCCTACAGCGTGCACGACGTCGAGGACGCCATCGTCGGCGGGCGGGTGGACCTGGAGCGGGTGCGCCGGACCGAGGAGCAGCAGCGCGTGGTCGGCCAGGTGCGGGCCTGGTACGACCCGCCGGTGGACGACGACGCGCTGGGCGCGGCCATCGACCGGCTGGTGGCGCTGCCGATCTGGATGCGTGCCTTCGACGGCTCCCGGCGCGACCTCGCTGGCATCAAGAACATGACCAGCCAGCTCATCGGGCGGTTCTGCGGCGCGGCCGAGGCCGCCACCCGCGCGGCCTCCGGCGAGGGGCGGCTGACCCGCTACGCCGCCGACCTGGTGGTGCCGCCGGAGACGCTGGCCGAGATCGTCGTGCTCAAGGGCGTCGCGGCCCTGTACGTCATGGCCCCGCGCGAGCTCGAGCCCCTCTATCTGTCCCAGCGCACGATCATCTTCGACCTGGTCGACGCCCTGCTGGAGACCGGCGACCGGCACCTCGAGCCGCCCTTCGTCGCGGACTTCCACGCCGCCGCCGACGACGCGGCGCGGCTGCGGGTGGTCGTGGACCAGGTGGCCTCGCTCACCGACACCTCGGCGAATCAGTGGCACGCCCGGCTGCGGGGGATGCTCTCCGAGGTCTTCTGACCCGCGCACCGCCGGTAAGCCGGGAAGTTCGCGCCGAGATGTGGGTCCTCGGCAGCTCCTCCCGTGCCGCGCCGGCCCGGGCGACGGGCGCCCGGGCCCGTCGGTATCGGCACCTACACTGACGCCATGGCAGGCCTGATCCGACGCGAGGACATCGACGCCGTCCGCGAGCGCGCCCGGATCGAGGAGATCGTCGGCACGTACGTCACCCTCAAGTCTGCCGGCGTGGGCTCGATGAAGGGCCTGTGCCCCTTCCACGACGAGCGCACCGCCTCCTTCCACGTCCGCCCCCAGCTGGGCCTGTGGCACTGCTTCGGCTGTGACGAGGGCGGCGACGTCATCTCCTTCGTCCAGAAGATCGACCACCTGTCTTTCACCGAGGCGGTGGAGCTGCTGGCCGGCAAGGTCGGCGTCCAGCTGCGCTACGAGGACGGCGGCACGGGCCGGCCCCGGGAGGAGCCCGGCCGGCGCCAGCGGCTCGTGGACGCCCACCGCGTCGCCGAGGAGTTCTACGCCGGCCAGCTGGACGGCCCCGAGGGCGAGGCGGGGCGCCGGTTCCTCGCCGAGCGCGGCTTCGACCGGCAGGCCGCGGCCACCTTCGGCGTCGGCTACGCCCCCAAGGGCTGGGACCACCTGCTGCGCCACCTGCGCGGGCGGGGCTTCACCGAGGCGGAGCTGACCGCCTCCGGGCTCGTCTCGCAGGGCAACCGCGGCGTCTACGACCGCTTCCGCGGCCGCCTGGTCTGGCCGATCCGGGACATCACCGGCGAGACGGTCGGCTTCGGCGCGCGCCGGCTGTACGAGGAGGACCAGGGGCCCAAGTACCTCAACACCCCCGAGACCTCCCTCTACAAGAAGTCTCACGTCCTCTACGGCCTCGACCTCGCCAAGCGCACCATCGCCAAGGAGCGCCGGGTCGTCGTCGTCGAGGGGTACACCGATGTCATGGCGGCCCACCTGGCCGGCGTGGGCACCGCCGTGGCCACCTGCGGGACGGCGTTCGGGACCGACCACGTCAAGATCGTCCGCCGTCTGCTGGGCGACACCGCCGACGCCGCCGCCGGGGTCATCTTCGCCTCCGGCGCCACCCGCGGCGGGGAGGTGATCTTCACGTTCGACGGCGACGCCGCCGGCCAGAAGGCCGCCCTGCGCGCCTTCGAGGAGGACCAGCGCTTCGCGTCCCAGACGTTCGTCGCCGTCGGGCCCGACGGGCTGGACCCCTGCGACCTGCGCCTGCAGCGCGGGGACGCCGCGGTGCGCGAGCTCATCGCCGGCCGGCAGCCGCTGTTCGCCTTCGCCATCCGGTCGGTCCTCAACCAGCTCGACCTGGCGACGGCGGAGGGTCGGGTCGCCGCCCTCCGGGCGGCCGCCCCGGTGGTCGCCGGCATCCGCGACCAGGCGCTGCGCTGGGAGTACACCCGCGAGCTCGCCGGCTGGCTGGGGATGGACGAGCCGACCGTGCGCGGTGCCGTCCACGCCGCCGAACGGGCCCAGGGGCGCCACGACCTCACCCCGCCGCCGCCCGACCCCGGGTCCGGCGGCGGCTTCGGCGGACGCCGCCAGGGCGCGCCCGGGGGCCGGCCCGAGGGGCGCTGGGACGGGCGGCAGGCGGCCCGCGGCGGGGCCCCGGGCCGGTCGGGGCGCGACGGGGGGTTCCGCGGCCGCGACGGCGGGTTCCGCGACGGCGCCGGCGGGCGCGACGGCGGCCGCCCGCCCTACCCGGACCGGGCGACCGCGCCCGGCGCGATGCCTGGCGGTCAGCGCCCGCCGCGGGAGGACCCGGTGGCCCGCCTCGAGCGCCAGGTGCTCGAGGTGGTCCTCCAGCTGCCCCAGCACGCCCTGGGCGCCGGCTTCGACGACCTCGCCCCGGACACCTTCACCGTCCCGGCCTACCGGGGGGTGCACGACGCCATCCGGGCGGCGGGTGGCACGCTGGCCTACGGCCAGGAGGTCGAGCGGTACGCGGCCCAGCACCCCGGCGCCGACGCCGCCCGGCACGCGGCGGGCTGGTGGGCCGAGCAGGTGCGCGAGAACGCCGTCGGCCCGGTGGCCGGCGTCATCACCGAGCTGGCGGTGGCCCCGCTGCCCGAGGACCGGCCCGAGGCGCTCTCCGGGTACGCGCACGGCGTCCTCGTGGCCCTCATCCGCATGGGCCTGACCCGCGAGATCGCCGACGTCAAGGGACGCCTGCAGCGCACCGACCCGGCCGACCCGGGCTACGCCGACGTCTTCGCCGCCCTCATGGCCCTGGAGAACCGCCGCCGCGCGCTCCGGAGCGATTGACGGCAGGTCCGCGCCGTGTTGCGCGTGCACGAGCGCGTCATCACGGCCAGTGTTGTACCTGGAGAGCCCGGGGCACGCCCGGTCATGACCGCCGTCGGGAGGGGCACGGTTATGGGGGAGCAGCTGCTGCCTCGCACAGCGCCTGTCCACTCCCTCCGCCGCTTCCTTGCTCGCCTGCACCCCGGACGCCGCACCCCTGGCGGCGACGCCGTCGGTGGGCTGGGGGCGATGACCATCGTCGGCGCCGTGGCGATCCTCGCCACCGCGGCGCTCGTCGTCGGGGTGATCGCCGTGTGGCCGTCCCATGGGCAGCACCCGCGCGCGTCGGCCACCCGGCCGCCCACGGGCGCCGTGCTCGGTGCCGAGGGCCGGCCGGACGTCATGGCACCCGGGGCCGGTCCGCTGACCGGCCGCCTGCAGCCCCAGGGCGCCACGGGCGGTGCTACGACCGACGGCCGGGTCCGGCTGGGTCAGCCCGCCCGCGTCGGGAGCTGGGAAGTGGCCGTCCGGCGCACGGAGGCACGCCAGGTTCCCGCCGCCGCGGAGGCCGCGACGCCGTCTCCGGGGGAGCGGGTGCTCGAGGCCCAGGTCACCGTCACGAACGACGGCACGACGCCGACGGACCCGGGGTTGGATCTCCTGGTCGGGTATCTCGGCCCGGACGGAGTGGAGTACAACGGCGACGCCGGCGGTGCATGCCCCACGCGGGAGGCGATCTTCGGCCGGGGCAGGATCCCGCCCGGGGAGACCGTGCGGGGCACCGTCTGCCTGGGCGTACCGGACCGCGCCGTCGAGGGCGGGGCGTGGGTGCTGCGGACCCCGGCGGAGTACGCCCGGCCGATGGTGTTCGCCGCCCGGTAGACGGCGCCAGCCCCGACGTGGCGTCGCCGCGTGACCGGCCACGGCCCGGTGGGCCCGCGCCCGGTCACGCGGCGAGGAGCGGCTACAGGGCGGCGACGACCTCGTCGAAGGGCAGGCGCGGCAGGCGGTCGCGGAAGGCGTTGTCGGCCGGCTTGCCGATGTTGACGGCGACCAGCACGCGGTGGCGCCCGTCGGGGAAGAACTCGCGGGACACCGCCGCGGCGTCGAAGCCGGTCATCGGGCCCGCCGCCAGGCCGGCGGCCCGGATCCCGATGATCGCGTAGCCCACCTGCAGGCCCGCGTTGAGCTCTGCCATGCGGGCGCGGGAGGCCTCGTCGCCGGCGAGCATGTCGCGCGCGCCCGGGTTGTGCGGGAAGGTGCGCGGCAGCTCCTCGTGGAAGTCGATGTCGGCCGCGAGGAGGGCGGTGGCGGGGGCGGCCGCCGTCTTGGCCCGGTTGCCCTCGGCCATGTGGGGCAGGAGGCGGTCCTTCGCCTCGGCGGAGCGGACGACGACGACGCGCAGCGGCTGGGTGTTCATCGCCGTGGGCGCCCACTTGACGAGCTCGAAGATCGCGGCGAGCTGCTCGTCCGTGACGGGCTCATCCGTGAACGCGTTCGCCGTGCGGGCCTCACGGAAGAGCAGGTCCTGGGCGTCCTCGTCGAGGAGGAGCGCGTCGGTGGTCCGAGGTTCAGTTGAAGTACTCACGCCTAGTGCAGCCACGACCGTGGCTTGGCGATTCCGGAGCCGGCCGTGATTGATGCCATAGCGCGCACGCATGGCGGAGCAGGGCCGCACGGGCGGAGACGGCACGGCCGTGCCCGCGAGGGGCGTACCGCTCAGTTGCTCCCGCCGGCGTCGTCGCAGGACGGGCACAGGAGGACCTCGACGTCGTCGCCGGCGCCACGACCGACCCGCCGCATCGGCCCGTGGTCCGTCCCACACACCGCGCACAGGTGGGCGCGCCGCGGCCAGCCCTCGGAGAGCTCGAGCATCCCGAGCGCGCCGTCACCGAGACGGATGGCATGAAAGGTCACATGAAAAAGTATGCCGAGTGTCCCATTCGTTGCCAAGTGCCCCAGGTACGGGGGGCGTCAGATGAGTCTGGGCATCGGGACGAGGTGCGGCGGCCTCCGCAGGTGGAGGTCCTCCCCGGCGTGGGGCAAGGCCGTGCCGGTGAGCCGGGAGGGGGAGGCGGCGGTGGTGACGCAGCGGGGCCTGCCCGGCCGAGCCGCCAGTGCACAGGTAAAGTTATGCGGCGTCGTCCATGCCGAGGGAAGAAGTGCACGTCCTGATGCCGCACCGCACCGGATTCGATCGTGAACGCTATATCGCGCTGCAGTCGCGTCAGATCCAGGAGCGGCGCGCCTCTATCGGCGGCAAGCTCTACCTCGAGATGGGGGGCAAGCTCTTCGACGACATGCACGCCTCGCGCGTCCTGCCCGGTTTCACCCCGGACAACAAGATCGCGATGCTCGAGAATCTCAAGGACGAGCTGGAGATCCTGGTCTGCATCAACGCCAAGGATCTGGAGCGCCAGAAGGTGCGCGCGGACCTCGGCATCCCGTACGAGGAGGACGCCCTCCGGCTGATCGACATCTTCCGCGAGCGCGGCTTCCTGGTGGACCACGTCGTCCTCACCCAGTTCGAGGACGGCAACACCATGGCCCAGGCCCTCAAGGATCGCATGGAGCGGTTGGGACTCAAGGTCGCCCGCCACCACGTCATCCCGGGCTACCCCAGCAACACCGGGCAGATCCTCTCCGACGAGGGCTTCGGCCGTAACGAGTATTCCGAGACGAGCCGTGACCTGATCGTGGTCACCGCACCGGGCCCGGGCTCCGGCAAGCTTGCCACGTGCCTGTCGCAGGTCTACCACGACCACCAGCGTGGTCTGGTAGCCGGTTACGCCAAGTTCGAGACCTTCCCCATCTGGGACCTTTCGCTTGAGCACCCGGTGAACCTGGCCTATGAGGCCGCCACCGTGGACCTCGACGACATCAACGTCATCGACCCCTTCCATCTCGCCGCCTACGGCAAGCAGGCCACCAGCTACAACCGTGACGTCGAGGTCTTCCCGCTGGTGAAGACCATGCTGGAGAAGCTCGATGGCACCGCTCCCTACAAGTCCCCGACCGACATGGGCGTGAACATGGTCGGCTCGTGCATCAGTGACGACGAGGTCTGCAGGGAGGCTGCCTACCAGGAGATCATCCGCCGTTACTACAAGGCCCTGGTGGAGGAGCGTCGCGACGAGCTCGACGACACCCTCTCGCAGCGGGTCGCCATGGTGATGAGCAAGGCCGGCACGACCGTCGCGGAACGCCGCGTGGTCGCCGCCGCCCTCGAGGTCGAGGCGGAGACCGGCGCCCCGGCCTCCGCCCTGGAGCTCGCCGACGGCACCATCATCACCGGCAAGACCTCCGAGCTGCTGGGCTGCTCCGCCGCGATGCTGCTCAACGCGCTCAAGCACCTGGCGGGCATCGGCCGGGAGATCGACCTGCTCTCGCCGTCCTCGATCGAGCCGATCCAGACCCTGAAGACCGAGCACCTGGGTTCCCGGAACCCGCGGCTGCATACGGATGAGGTGCTCATCGCCCTGTCGGTCTCCGGTGCCTCCAGCCAGGATGCCCGCACGGCGCTGCGGGAGCTGAAGAACCTGCGGCGCTGCGACGCCCACACCACCACGATCCTCGGCTCGGTGGACGAGGGCATCTTCCGCAACCTCGGCATCCTGGTGACGTCGGAGCCGAAGTACCAGCGCAAGGCGCTCTACCGGAAGCGCTGAACGTCCCAGGTGGCCAACGAGCCCCGGGTTGGCGGCATCGCTGCTCGCGCGGCCTCGTCCTCATCAGGCGAGCACGCGGTGCACCGAGGCAACGGCACTCGACCCCTCACCGACCGCGGCGGCGACGCGCTTCATCGACCCGCGCCGCACGTCGCCGGCGGCGAAGACCCGCGGGATCGACGTCTCGAACGGCAACGGCTCCCGGCCGAGACGCTGCCACCGCTCGAGCGCCAGTGCTACGTCGGCACCAGTGCGGATGAACCCCGACTCGTCGCGATCGATGCCACCGAGCCAGGAGGTCGCCGGCTCTACGCCGATGAAACAGAACAGGGCCCGCGCCGCGACATCGCCTGCCGTGTCGATGCGCACGGCCTCGAGATCGTGGTCGCCGTCGAGTGCGGTGATGTTCGACCCGGCATGCAGGTGGATGCGGGGCTCCTCCGAGATGCGGTCGACCAGGTAGGAGGACATGCGAGCGCCCAGGTCCGTCCCACGCACGACCAGGTGCACGGGGCACCCGTGCGTCGAGAGGAACAGCGCTGCCTGGCCTGCCGAGTTCGCGCCACCGACCACGACGACCGGGGACCCGCGCACCTGCTTCAGCTCGAGCGGGGTGGCGGCGTAGTAGATGCAGGTGCGTTCGAAGTCGTCCCACCGCTCGAGGCCGAGGCGACGGTAGGCGGCACCGGACGCGACGATCGCGGACCTGGCGCGGATCGCGCGGCCGTCGGACAGCCTGACCTCGATCTCGGTCTCCCCGGCCGTCAGGCTCACCGCCTCGCACGGGGCATACACCCGCACGCCGAACTTGATGGCCTGCAGGGTGGCCTGTCCGATCAGGTCTCCGCCGCTGACCCCGAAGGGGAACCCGAGGAAGTTCTCGATGCGTGACGTCGCCGCGGCCTGCCCGCCGGGTGCCACGGCCTCCAGCAACACCGTGCTCAGCCCTTCGGAGGCCCCGTAGATCGCCGCCGCGAGGCCTGCCGGCCCGCCGCCGACCACCATGAGGTCGACGAACCCCTCGTCGCCTGGCTCGTAGCTCAGTCCCAGGCGCTCGGCGACGACCCCGGGCGTGGCGCGGAGGATGGGCTCGCCCTGGATGAAGGCGACGGGCAGATCCGTGACGGCGTAGTCATGCGCGGGATGGGACAGCGACTGACCCGGCTCGAGCGGCACCGCGGTGTGCACGAGATCGAAACGCTCGGCGAACCGGCGCAGCGCGAGAAACTCCCGAGAGGTCGCCGTCCCGACGAACTTCAGGGTGAGGGCCGCCGGCCCGCTGCGCATCCACTCGCGCCGTGCCCAGAGCGCGTGCAGGACGAGATCACCGAGCTCGTCGTCCTCGGCGAGGACGCGGCGCAGGTCGGCCCGTGAGAGGACCCGGACCCGGCTCGGCACCGCCGCGCGGGCCGACAGGAATGCGCGCTGACCGTTGAGCAGACCGAGGTCGCCGGTGAAGGAGCGCGGGCCGAACGTCACGACGACCTGTTCGCTCAGCCAGTACATGGCGTCACGCACTAGCTCGAGCTCGCCCTCCTCCACGAGGGCCATCGGGTAGAGGTCACCGGCGCGGACCAGGTACTCCCCGGCGGGGATCTCCAGGGGTTCGGCACGGGCGGTCAGTCGTTCCCACTGCGCGTCGGTCAGTGGGGGTGCGATCGCGCCGTCGTTGTCCTGCACCGGTGCTCCCTACTGCTGCCGACGATCGTCGACAGGTGGGTGGGCGATTCTCGGCAAGGCGGCCGCCGGTGGGTCCGGGCGAGCACCTGAGCCGTCCGATGGCGCCGACACTACCCGCCCGCTCATGGCGGCTGAAGGCCCCTCCGCGTGGCCTGCGGGTCGGACCCTGCGGTCCGCCTCCCTCAGCCGCGAGGGAGTGCCCGTTTCGGTGTTGCACGCATGTTGCACGAGTCCGAAACGGCGAAGGCCCCTCCCGGCGTTTCCGCAGGTGAGGGGCCTTGTCCGCGTGGCTCCCGCGACTGGACTCGAACCAGTAACCGTCCGATTAACAGTCGGATGCTCTGCCAATTGAGCTACGCGGGATCGCGAGATAGGACTCTAGCAAACAATCCGACCGCCCCTTGACCGCGAGGCGGCCTCTGGGCCGTTATGTGGGGAGTCCCACAGCCGCGCGGGCCCGGCTCTCGAGGGCGTCGATGACCCGCCGCTCCTCCTCGTCGCCCTGGAGCGGGCCCTGGGCGGTGAGCTGGGAGAACAACGCGCCCTCCTCGTCCCGTCGGATCTGCGCCCGCAGCAGGGTGCCGTGCGGGGTCTCCGCCGTCTCGGTGTGGACCACCGACGACTGCACGCGCTCGCGCACCGCGGCCGTGAAGGTCTCCACGTCGTCCGTCGCCGTGGTCAGGACGAGGGGAGGCCGGGCGCCGTCGACCCAGGACACGGTGAACTGGCGCAGCTCGCCGTCCCACCTGCCGTGCTGGACGGCGTGCCAGGGGTGGCGGTCGCGGATGCCGGACGGGTCCACGACGAGCAGGGCACCGGCCGACACCACGGCCCAGGCCCCGTCCGCGAGCTCCGCGACGGCGAGCGTGTCGTGCGGCTTGAGCCGCGCCGCGACCTCGCGCGGCAGTCGGCGGCCTCGGCGAAAGATCATGGGTGACACGGTAGCCGCGCGGGTCCCGGTAGGGTGGACGCCGCCGTGACCGTGGTCTCGTGGCGCGGCACGCCCCTGTAGCTCAGCTGGTTAGAGCAGCGAACTCATAATTCGTCGGTCGCGGGTTCAAGTCCTGCCGGGGGCACCGGCCCGGCCCCGAGACGTGCGCGGTCGACGGACCGGCCGCGAACGGCATGGGTCACGGCTCCCGGAGGCCGACCGTGCGGGCACTGGCGCTCGCCGGCCCGGCGCCGACCCTCCCGTCACGTGCACGAGCGACTCGGAAAACCACCCTCCGGCAGTTTTCCGCGGCCCGCTCGATGCGGGCGGAAATGGCGATGAATCGGCGCTGGCCAACGTCGCATGAGCGGCGATGATCAACGCGTATATCCCACCGGTTGCGGCAATTCCACATGGCGCATATGGTTGATGACTCAATTACGTAGTTCGGACGGCGTGGCAGTGCTCACCTTTCCTCCACCGGGACAGTGAGGACCCTGACCGGAAAGCGAGTCGAATTGGCGTTCAGCTCGAGGAGGGAACGTATGAGTGCAGAACAATTTCTCCCTGATGCCCCGAAGGGGTTGACGTGGTCGTTGCGCCGTCGGGGCGAGTCGGTAAGCCTCCGGCTCCGTACGCGCGGGGTGTGGCCCAAGGTCGTTGCGGCGTGGAGCACCGACGCGTTCTCGAGCCTCTCGCCCGACCCGGGCACCGCGCTGACGGAGGTCGCCACCCAGATCAAGGCCAACGCCGACTATTCCACCGTCGCCTAGGAAATCAGGGGTTGCGCCCGGCCCGGGGCCGGGCGCAACCCGGTTTCGTCAGCGTCGACGGCGACGGGTGGTCCTCGAGAAGAAAGCGTTCACCGGGAGATGACGACTTTCAGGGCCTTGGTCTCGGCGGCGCGGCCGAACGTGTCGTAGGCGTCGAGCATCTGGTCCAGTGAGAAGTGGTGGGTCGCGAATTTCTCCGCCGGGATCTTGTGCTGGGCGACGAGCTTGAGCAGCATCGGGGTGGTCGACGTACTCACCAGCCCGGTGGTGATCGTGACGTCCTTGATCCACAGGTCCTGCATCGCCAGCTCCACCGGGTGGCCGTGGACGCCGACGTTGGCCACGTGCCCGCCGGGGCGGATGAGCTCGGTGCACGCCTGCAGCGTGGTCGGGATGCCAACCGCTTCCACGGCCACGTCGACGCCGAGGCCGTCGTCGGTGAGCTTGCGGACGTCCTCCTGCCAGCCGTCGCGGCCGCTGTTGACCCCGTCGGTGGCCCCGAAGGACTTCGCCTGCTCGATGCGGTTGTCGTCGAGGTCGATGGCGATCACCCGGGAGGCCCCGTAGAGCCCGGCGGTCATCATCACGGCCAGGCCGATCGGGCCCGAGCCGACGACGGCGACGACGTCGCCGGGCTTGACCGCCCCGTTGCGCACGCCGATCTCGAACCCGGTGGGCAGGATGTCCGAGAGCATGACGGCGGCCTCGTCGCTGATGCCCTCGGGCAGCTTGTAGACGGAGGTGTCGGCGAACGGCACGCGCACGTACTCGGCCTGGGTGCCGTCGATGAGGTGGCCGAAGATCCAGCCGATGCCGCTCGCGCCCTCCTCGGCGAGGCAGTGGGCGTACAGGCCCTGCGCGCAGTACGAGCACCGCCCGCAGGCGCTGATGCACGACAGCACCACCCGGTCGCCCACCGCGACCGTGGTGACGGCGTCGCCCACCTCGGTCACGGTGCCCACGCCCTCGTGGCCGAGGATCCGTCCGTCGGTGACCGCCGGGACGTCCCCCTTCAGGATGTGCAGGTCCGTGCCGCAGATCGTCGTCGTGTCGATCCTTACGATGACGTCCGTCGGGGCCTGGATCGTCGGGTCCGGCACGTCCTCCCAGGCCTTCTCGCCCGGACCGTGGTACACCAGCGCCTTCATGTCGCGACTCCCTCGTCGGCTGGGCCGGCCCGGAGCGGGCCGGGGGCGCGTGCGCGCCCGCTCTCACCCTGACCCATCCGCGGACGAGCGGACCAGGGCTTGGGGCCCACGACGGCATCGACACGTCGTCGGAAGGCCGTCGCGGGCCTCGTCAGGGACCGACGCCGCGCCCCGGCCGGGCCGGGAACTCACACCAGCACCCCAGCGACGGCCCAGCCGACTCCCAGGGAATCGGAGCACCGTGTCCCCATGGTCGCCGTCACCGCTCCCGCCCGCCCCGGCACCTGGGCCGCCGGGCGCGTGCCCCCGTGGTGGCGGGACGTCGCCGGGCTGCTCGCCTGGGGCTCGATGCTCGTCGTCGTCGCGCTCTGGGTGCGCGGCGGGGGTTTGCAGGACCTCGCCGCCGGCACCGGCGCGGCGCTGACCACCGCCGGGCGGCTCACCGGCCTCGTGGCGGCGGACCTCATGCTCGTCCAGGTCGCGCTCATGGCGCGGGTGCCGTTCGTCGAGCGCTCCTACGGCCAGGACGAGCTGGCCCGGCGGCACCGGCTGGTCGGCTTCACGTCGTTCTGGCTCCTGCTCGCCCACATCGTCCTCGTCGTGCTGGGGTACTCGGCCTCCGCAAGCGCCGGGGCCTGGGCCACCGCGTGGGACATGCTGCGCACCTATCCCGGCATGCTGCTCGCCGCGGCGGGCACCGCCCTGACCGTCCTCGTCGTGGTGACGTCCATCCGGGCGGCCCGGCGCCGCGCCCGGTACGAGTCCTGGCACCTCATCCACCTCTACGGGTACCTCGGCGCGTTCCTCGTGGTCCCGCACATGGTGTGGACCGGGCAGGACTTCCTCACCGCCCCGCTCGCGCGGGCCTACTGGTGGACGGCCTGGGCGCTCGTGGTGCTCGCCGTGCTGGCCTTCCGCGTGGCGCTGCCGCTGTGGCGCACCGGCCGGCACCGGATGGTGGTCGAGCGGGTCGTGTGGGAGGGCCCCGGCGTCTTCTCCGTCCACCTGCGCGGCCACGGGCTGTCCCGCCTCCCGGTGGCCGCCGGCCAGTACTTCGTCTGGCGCTTCGCCGGGCCCGGCCGGACCCGCGGGCACCCGCTGTCCCTCTCCGCCGCGCCGGACGGCGACCGGCTGCGCGTCACGGCCAAGGTCGCCGGGGACGGCACCACGCAGATGACCCGGCTGTGTCCGGGCACCCCGGTCGCCTTCGAGGGCCCCTACGGCCGGCTCACCGAGGACGCCCGCACGCGCCCCGGCGTCGTCCTGCTGGGCTGCGGCATCGGGATCACGCCGATGCGGGCGCTCCTCGAGGGGCTGGCCTACGAACCCGGTCGGGCCACGCTCATCTACCGCGCGCGCAGCGAGGCCGACCTCGTGCTGCGCGAGGAGATCCACGACGTCGCCACCCGCCGCGGCGCCGCGGTGGTCGAGCTCCCGGGCCGCCGCGTGCCAGGCCGACCCTCCTGGCTGCCGGACTGGGCGGCCCGGTGGGACGACGCCGCCGCCCTGGTGCGCCTCGTCCCCGACGTCGCCGACCGCGACGTCTACCTCTGCGGTCCCGACCGCTGGATGGACGCCGCCCGCACCGCCGCCCTCAGGGCGGGCGTGCCGGCCGAGCAGATCCACCTCGAGCGGTTCTCGATGTGAAGGAGCCTCCGATGCGCAAGATCGTCCTCGCCGGTGCCACCACCGTCACCGGGCTGGTCCTCCTGCTCTCGTATCCGACATCGAGGAACCACGCCCTCGACGGTGCGGCGACGGCGGCCGGGGCGCCGGGTTCGCGTCTGTCCTCGGGGGGCTCCTCGGGTGGGTCGTCGCCGTCCGCGGGCGCCCTGACGGGGAGACCCTCGCCCCCGTCCTCCGGCGGCTCCGCCGGCGGGTCGTCCGGGCAGCCGTCCGGCCAGTCCTCCGGCGGCGGCAGCACGTACACGGGGGCCGAGGTGAACACCCGATGGGGCGTGGTCCAGGTGGAGGTCACGGTCCAGGACGGGCAGCTCGTCGACGCCCAGGCGGTCCAGGTGCCCGACGAGAACTCCCGCGACCAGCAGATCAACGCCTACGCCGTACCCATCCTCCAGCAAGAAACGGTCCAGGCCGGCAGCTCCCAGATCGACGCCGTCTCCGGCGCCACGGTGACGAGCGACGGGTACATCTCCTCGCTGCAGTCGGCCCTGGACCAGGCGGGGCTGCGATGAGCACCGCAACACCCACGCCCGCGCCGCACACGCCCGGTGCCCCGGCGCCCGCCTCACGCCCGACGCGCCTCCTCGACCGGCGCGCCTGGCACGAGAGCGTCATGGGCATGCCCGTCAGCGTCCACCTCCGCGCTCCCCACCTAGGCCCCGACGTCGACGCCGCCGTCGCCGCCGTCTACGCCGAGCTGCGGCGACTCGAGGCGCTCCTCAGCACCTACAAGCCCGACTCGGACCTCTCCCGTCTCGCCGACGGCGCCCTCACCCTCGACCAGTGCGCCCCGGAGGTTGCCGAGGTGCTCGAGCTGTGCACGCTCGCCACCGCCCACACCGCCGGCGCCTTCTCCGCCCTGCGCCCGCTGCCCGGCGGCGGCCACCGCCTCGACCCCACCGGCCTGGTCAAGGGCTGGGCGGTGGAGCGGGCCGCGGCACCGCTGCGCGACCTCGGCGTCGACTGGTACGTCAATGCCGGCGGCGACATCGCCGCCCACGTGGCCGAGAACCGGCCGCCGTGGCGCGTGGGCATCGAGGACCCGCACGACCGCGGAAGGGTGCTCGCCGTCGTCGCCCTGCGCGACGGCGGCGTGGCCACCTCCGGCACCGCCGCCCGCGACGGCCACATCTGGGACCCGCGCACGGGCGCCCCCGCCGACCGGCTCGCGTCCGTCACCGTCGCCGGACCGACCCTGCTGTGGGCGGACGTGCTCGCCACCGCCGTGTTCGTCGAGGGCCCGGCGGCGGTCGGGTGCGCCGTGCGCGATGGGTACGAGGTGGTCGTCGTCCACCGCGACGGGCGCGCGGAGCGCACGGCGCCGGTGGTTGCTGCCCGGTGCGAGGCTGCTCCTGCGCCCACGCCCTGATCAGGGCCACGCGGGCTGAGGCGGGTCCATCTCCACAGCGCCGAGGGCGCATCGGGCGGAGGCCTCCGCGCGCGCGGCGCCGGAAGATGGTCGATAGCCTCGCGCCCACGACCGATCCCCGACACCGGAGGCCGTCATGCACCTCGCGCGACTCGTGGGCAAGCTCGAGCAGGTGGAGCTCCTCGACCCGGCGGTGGACGCCGTCGCCGGCGTGGTCAATCAGGTGCTGCCTCCGGGCGACGTCAAGGACGTCCTGCACGGCAAGTTCCTCGGCCATGCCCTGCACCCGCTCCTGGTGGCCCTGCCGATCGGCATGAACGTCGGCGCGCTGCTCCTCGACCTCACCGGCGGGGAGCGGGCCCGGCCCGCCGCCCAACGCCTGGTCGGTGCCGCCGTGCTCCTCGTCGCGCCGACGGCGGCGTCCGGCCTGGCCGACTGGTCGGAGCTCGGCTCCGAACGACGCCCCAAGAGGGTGGGCCTCGTCCACGCCGCCTCGAACGTCGTCGCCACCGGGTTCTTCGCGGCGAGCTGGCTGGCCCGACGACGGGGACGCCACGGGACCGGCGCCGCGCTGGCCCTGGCCGGCTCGGCCGGCCTGTCGGTCGGTGGCTACCTCGGCGGCCACCTCGCCTACTCGGAGGCCGTGGCCGTCAACCGCAACGCCGACCGCACGCCGATCCCGGAGGACTGGGAGGACGTCGCCGCCGCCGATGACCTCGACGGCGGGATGCTGCGCGTGGCGGCGGCCGGCCAGCCCGTGCTGATCGCCCGCCACGGCGGCGCACTCTTCGCCATGGGCGCGGTGTGCAGCCACCTCGGCGGCGCCCTGGACGAGGGCGAGATCGTCGACGACGACGACGACGGCGGCGGCTGCGTCGTCTGCCCGCTCCACGGCAGCCACTTCCGCCTGCGCGACGCCGCGGTGGCCCGCGGCCCGGCGACGGCGCCGGTGCTCGCCTTCGACGTGCGCCAGGTCGCGGACCGCATCCAGGTCCGCGCTCGCACCTGAGCGCGACGCAACCCGACTCTCACCCCCGCTCACCCCTGGGTGAGCGGGGGTGACCTGTCTCCGTTTCATCCTCTCGTCACCCCTGGACACCCCGCACGGTTTCGGCCGCTTCGGTGTGCTTGTTGCCGCGAACAGTCTCCTCGTGCGCCGCACAGGGAGACCGCGGGTCGCTCCTGCGCCCCCCGTACCCCCGCGGGCGGGCGCCGCTGCGGCTCTCGCCCCCCGGCACCCGTCGGGGCGCCGGCATGTCGAGGAGTGACGTGAAGAAGAACAGCGCGAAGCCGTCCCCCGGGCGTCGCTTTGTCGGAACAGTGGTGGTCCCCGGTATGGCCCTCGGACTGCTGACCCTGGGCGGTCCCGCGTATGCCGGGCCCCCCGCCGGCGTGGGCGGGAGCTGCAACGGGGTGGTGAACCAGCTCGCCCACCGCGGCGCCGTCCAGCAGAACCTGCTCAAGGCGGCGGCGAAGCAGAACGCCGACGTCATCGCCCGCCTCCAGGCCGAGAAGACCGCGCTGCAGACCCAGCAGGCCACCCTGACGGCGGACCTCGCCGCCGCCCAGAAGCAGCTCGACGCCATTGATGCCGAGGAGCGGGCCCTCGACGAGCAGATCGCCGCGACGAAGGCGCAGCTCGATGACCTCACCACCCAGCAGACAGCGGCCAGCCAGAGCGTCGACCAGGCCACGACGGACCTGGCCGCGCTCGCGGCCCAGCGGCAGACCGCCCAGGACGAGCTCGCCGGGCTGCAGGCCCAGCTTGACGACGCCCACACCACCCTCCAGTCCCTCACGGATGAGAAGAGCGCACTGGACGCGCAGATCGCGGCCAAGCAGGCTGAGCTCGCCGCCGCGCAGAGCGAGCTGGACGGCCTGCGGGCGGATTTCGCGACCGCCGAGCGGGCGGTGGCGGACCACCAGGCCGCCTTGCAGGCCGCCGAGGTCGACCTGGGGGCGGCGCAGGACCGGGCCACTGCGGCTTCCGATGCCGTGACCCAGGCCGAGGCGGATGTCACCTCCGCCCAGGACGAGCTCGCGCGCCTGCAGGCCGCGGGCGACACCGCCGCCGACGCTCTCGCCGCCAAGCAGGCCCAGCTCGCCGCCGCCCAGGAGGCCCTCGTCGGCAAGCGGGCCGACGCTGCTGCGGCGCAGAAGGCGCTCGAGGACAGGCAGGCCGAGATCACTGCCGCCCGGGACGAGCTGGCCCGGCGCGAGGCCGACGCTGCTGCCGCCAACAATGCGCTCGAGGGCAAGCAGGCCGAGATCACGGCTGCCCACAAGACGCTGAGCGAGAAGCAGGCGGCGGCGGCCGCCGCGGCCGAACAGGTTGCCACCACCCAGGCCCAGCTCGACGCCCTCCCGGGCCAGATCGCGACGCTGAACGGACAGATCGCCACGACTCAGAGGTCGATCGACGCGAAGCAGGCCCAGCTCACGACCGCCCAGAGCGACCTCCGTTCGCTCCAGACCCGCAGGACGACGCTGGAGACCGAGATCGCCGACCTGCAGAGGCGGATCGACACCGAGTTCCCGCCCAACAGCAACTCGAACGCGAAGCGCCAGCTGGAGGCGCAACGGGATGCGAAGAAGGCCGAGCTGGCCAGTGTCACAAGCCAGATCACGGACAAGAACGCCCAGATCGCCGGGCTCAACGGTGACCTCCAGGCGCTCCAGGGCCAGATCGCCGCGCTCAACGCCGACCTCAGCGCGAAGCAGGCCGAGAGCAGCCGGCTGCAGACCCAGCTGGCTGCCGACCAGCAGGCGCTGGCCGCCGCCGACCTGGCGGCCACCGACGCAGCCACGGCGCTCGCCGGCCTCAAGGACCAGATGCCGGGCCTGCAGAAGGCTGTGACCGACGCCAGCTCCGCCGTCGACGCCCAGGCCGCTCACGTCACGGACCTCGAGGGCGCGGTGCCAGGCCTCACCGCGGCCGTCGAGGACGCCAACCGGGCCGTCCAGGAGCAGCAGGCACGGGTCGCGGCCCTCGAGTCCGAGGTGCCCGACCTGGCTCGTGCCGACGCGGACGCCCGCGCGGCCATCGTGGCGCAGCAGGCCACGCTGGAGGACCTGCAGGCCACGCTAGCGACGCGCCAGGCGGCGCTGGACGCGGCGAACCAGGAGGTCGCCGACCAGTCCGCGCGGCTCGACCAGACGCGGCAGGACCTGGCCGACGCGCAGACCGCGCTGGGGACCGCCGCCAAGCTGGCCGGCGAGAAGCAGGCCACGGTCGAGGCCCTCGGCCGTGAGGTCGACAGGCTGAGCAGCGAGATGGCGGACCTCAACAGCCGCATCACCGCGGTCGAGAAGGAGATCCTCGGCCTCGAGGGGCGGGTCGCGCCCCTGCTCGCGCAGCTGACCGACCTCGACAAGCAGACGAGCGCCAAGGAGGCCGAGCTCGCGGCCCTCCAGGCCCAGCTCACCGCCCTGGACGCCAAGATCGTCGACGCCCAGGCGGTGCTGCGCACGCTGCAGAGCCAGAAGGGCAACAACAAGGACAAGGTCGCCGCCCAGCAGGCGGTCGTGGCCGGCCTGCAGGCCCAGCTTGCCGGCGTGCAGAAGGAGATCAGCCAGATCGACGGGCAGATCGCCCTCGGCGGGTGCGCGGTCTGACGACCGGGTCCTGGGTGGGGCGAGCGGTCACCGCTCGCCCCACCCGTGCGATGTGAGGCCGCATTCTCGACATGGGGGAGCGGCCCTGTCACTGTGGCTTGGTTCGGCCCCCCGAGCGCGACCGGAGGAACCATGACCGAGCCCCAGGGGCTGCGCCTCGAGATCGACGAGGTCCTCGACGCACCGCGCGACGCCGTGTTCCGCATGCTCACCGAACCCGCCGGGCTGGCGCGGTGGTGGGGCCCGGCGGGGTTCACGACCTCGGTGATCGAGCTCGACCTCCGGCCCGGCGGCGGCTACCGGTTCACCATGCAGCCGCCCGCCGGTGAGGCGTTCCACCTCGCCGGCGAGTTCCTCGAGGTCGACGCGCCTCGGCGCCTCGTCTCCACCTTCCGGTGGGAGGAGCCCGCGCCGGACGACCGGGAGACCGTCGTCACCCTCGACCTCGACGACCGGGGCAGCTTGACCCGTCTCACGCTGTCGCACGGGACCTTCGCGACGCCCGAGCGGCTCGAGCTGCACCGTGGCGGGTGGACGGAGAGCCTCCAGAAGCTCCGCGCGGCGCTGGCGTCACCGGCCGCCTGAGCCGGCTGGCGGAACCGGCCGTCCGACGACGCCATCGCGGAGACGGCCGCCCGCACGCCCGGCGTCGATGAGGACGCGGGCTACACCCCGGCGAAGAACGCCGCGACCGCGCCGGCAAGCGCCACCGGATCGGCGACGTGCGCCAGCTCGCGCGCGGAGTGCATCGACAGCAGGGGCACGCCGACGTCGACCGTGCGGATGCCCAGCCGGGTGGCCGTGAGCGGCCCGATCGTCGACCCGCACGGGATGGCGTTGTTCGACACGAACGGCTGCCACGGCACCCCGGCCTGCTCGCTCACCCGTGCCCACAGCGCCGCGCCGTGCGCGTCGGTGGTGTAGCGCTGGTTGGCGTTGATCTTCAGCAGCGGGCCGGCGCCGAGCATGGGCGTGTTCGCGGGGTCATGCCGCTCCGGGTAGTTCGGGTGGACGCCGTGGCCGGCGTCGGCGGAGACACACCACGAGCCCGCGTAGGCCCGCAACCGCTCCTCGGTCGAACCGACCGACAGTCGCGTGAGCACGTCGTCCAGGAAGGGCCCGCTCGCGCCGGAGCGGGACTGCGAGCCGAGCTCCTCGTGGTCGAACGCGGCGAGCACGCTGATGTGGCCGGCGTCCTGCGGAGGGGCGAGCAGCGCGGTGAGGCCGGCGTGCACGGAGGAGAGGTTGTCCATGCGCCCGGCCGCGAACAGCTCCTCGTCCTGCCCGAAACGCCGGGGCGGCTGGGTGTCGGCGGTGAGGACGTCGTAGCCGACGACGTCGGCCGCCCGGACCCCGGCCGCGCCGGCGAGCCGGTCGAGGACGTCGCCGACGGAGCCGACGCCGAACACCGGCACGGTGTGGCGCTGCTTGTCGAGCGTGAGCCCCTCGTTGACGGCGCGGTCCAGGTGGATCGCGAGCTGGGGGATGCGCAGGTACGGCCCCGTCCGCACGAGGTGCTCGGCACCGTCGCGGGTGACCAACCGGCCGGCCAGCTCCAGCTCCCGGTCGAGCCAGGAGTTCAGCAGCGGCCCGCCGTAGACCTCGACCCCGGCCTGCAGCCACCCGTGCGCGGCGATCGTCGGCCGCGGCTTGAGCTTGAAGCCGGGGGAGTCGGTGTGGGCGCCGAGGATGCGGAACGGGGTGACCGCGGTGGCCCCGGCGGGCTTCACCCAGGCGATGACGGCGCCGTCCCGGCGGACATAGTGCCGCCCGGCGTTCTCCCAGGCGTCGGCCTCGCGCAGCTCGGTGAAGCCGGCGGCGTCCAGGCGTCGGGCCACCTCGGCCGCCGCGTGGTACGAGGACGGGGCAGCGGCGATGAAGTCGGCGAAGTCGGCGATGTGCCCAGCGGTGTCGATCACCCCTCGATCCAACCACCCCGGCCGGGTTCCGGCGTGCTGCGTCCGCTACCGGAACTGCTAGGCGCGCGGGGACGGCGACGGCCTGACACGGCCTGACGGCCGGCTACGGCAGCTGGTCGCCGTCGACGTACCACCACCGGCCGTCCTCGCGGACGAACCGGCTCACCTCGTGCAGCGTGCCGCGCCCGGCGCTCGACCGGTGGTGCGCCACGAACTCGACGACGCCGTCGGTGTCGAACGGGCCGCCGGCTGCACGGAGGATGTCCAGGCGGCGCCAGGTGAGGTCGTCGTCGAGCTCCAGGACCGGCGGGCGGGTCGTGGGGTGCCAGGTGCCGAGCAGGTACGCCGCGTCGCCTACCGCGAAGGCGCTGTAGCGCGAGCGCATGAGCGCCTCCGCCGTCGGGGCATGCGGACCGCCGGCGAGCCCGGCGTGGTAGCGGCCGCAGCAGGCGCCGTAGCGTTCCGCGGACAGGCAGGGGCAGCGGGCGTCGTGGGCGAGGGGCATACGCACGTGCGCCATTGTCGCCCACCACCCCGTACGGCCTCCGCCGCGGTCGCCGCCTGGTGGCGGACTATGCCGCCGCCACGGCGGGCGCCTGCGAGCGGCCTACGCGGCAGCCACGGCCGCGACGACGGCGCAGGCCACCTCGTCCATCTCCGCCGGGCCGTAGCGGTGGTCGACGGGCAGGGAGATCAGGTCCGTACGCCAGGGTCGCCCGCGCGGCAGGCCCGCCGGGCGGGGCCAGTACACCGGGCCGGCGATCCCGGCCCGCGCGAGCCGCGGGATGATCGCGGCGGCGCGGTCGTGGCGCACCACGACGAAGCACGGGGAGGCGCCGGGATTGACGGCCTCGAGGCCGGCCTCGCCCAGCGCGCTGCGCAGCCGGGCGGCATTCGCCCGCAGGCGCGTCAACAGGGCGCCGCCGTCCAGGTTGTGCAGGAGCCGCCGGGCACGACGGCTCATGGGGGAGGGCTCCAGGGCCTCGTCCATGAGGTCCTCGGCGTAGTCGAACTCCGCCTCGACCTCCGCGCCGAGCGCCGCGCCGTGCAGCTGGGCCCGCTTGTGCGCCGCGGCGTCGAGGCGCAGCCGGGTGATCTCGCGGTCGACGGCGTGGGGCGTCAGCGCCGCCGGGCCGGCCAGCCCGGTGACCCAGGCGCCGTCGGGCACCGGCAGGAGCTTGCGCAGGCTCGCGACGCGGTAGTCGCCCGCCGTGTGCTCCGGGCCGAGGACGGAGTGCGTCTCGTCGACGACGACCGGCACGCCGTGGCGGCGGGCGCGCTCGAGGACGCCGGCGAGCGCGGCCCCGGCGAGGTTGCCGAAGGTCTCGCAGTGCAGCACGGCGGCGCGGTCGGTCAGGGCCGCGGCCAGGGCGTCGGCGTCCAGCAGGCAGCGTGGGTCCGTCGCGACGGTCTCGACGTGCAGGCCCTCCAGCTGGAAGGGGAGCACCATCGTCGTGCAGTGGTGGGCCGGGACCAGCACGGTGCGCACCCCGCGGGCGCGGAGATCCTGGGCGACCAGGCTGAGGGCCTGCCGGCCGGAGGCGACGAGCGTGGCGCCGTCGGGCACGAACAGATCCGCGGCGCTCGCGGACTCCGGGCGCACCCCGAGCGCCGGGGCCTCGAACTCGTCGCCGATCACGCCCTCAGTGTCTACCCGCGCCCCGCGGCCGCCGGCGGCCTACCCGCTGACCAGGGCCGGTGCGCGGTCGTGCGACGATACGCCTATGGCTTTCCGTGAGATCCGTGTTGTGGGCGACCCCGTGCTGCGCACCCCGTGCGAAGAGGTCACCGAGATCGATGGCCGGGTCCGGTCCCTCGTGGAGGACCTGCTCGAGACGGTCGACGCCGAGGGGCGGGCGGGGCTGGCCGCGAACCAGATCGGCGTCGGCCTGCGCGCCTTCTCGTGGAACATCGACGACGAGATCGGCTACGTCATCAACCCGCGGATCGTGGAGCTCTCCGAGGACGAGTACCAGGACGGCGACGAGGGCTGCCTGTCCGTGCCCGGCCTGTGGTTCCCCACCCGTCGCGCCTGGTACGCCCGCGTCGAGGGCATCGACCTCGACCACAAGAAGGTCGTCGTCGAGGGCGAGGAGCTCATGGCACGCTGCCTGCAGCACGAGGTCGACCACCTCGACGGCATGCTGTACCTCGACCGGCTGGACAAGAACGTCCGCAAGAAGGCCATGAAGGCGATCCGCGAGCAGCTGTGACGACACGCCGGCCGCGACACGCCCGCCCGTGAGGGCGGGTGGTGGCGCCGGCCGGTCATTTTCGGGCATGATTGCCCCGTTCCGTCGCGCAGGCATGTTGCCCGCCTGGTCGTGGGCGAGGTCGTTGGGGAAGACGCACCTCGAAACAGACCAGGAGGAGTTGACATGAGTGGTGCCTACACCCGCGGCGTCATTTTCGTGCACTCTGCGCCCCGTGCGCTGTGCCCCCACATCGAGTGGGCGGCGGGCACGGTACTCGATGCGCGCGTGAGCATGGAGTGGACGGCGCAGCCGGCCGCGCCGGGGATGTTCCGCGCCGAGTACTCCTGGATCGGTGCTGTGGGCACCGGGGCGCGTCTGGCGTCGGCGCTGCGCGGGTGGACCCACCTGCGCTACGAGATCACCGAGGAAGCGAGCCCGGGCTGCGACGGCGGACGCTGGTCGCACACCCCCGAGCTCGGGATCTTCCACGCGCAGACGGACGCCCACGGCAACGTGGTCGTCCCGGAGGACCGCATCCGCGCAGCGCTCGAGCACGCCGCCGACCCCACCCGCATGCGCCACGAGCTCGACCTCGCGCTCGGCCAGGCGTGGGACGACGAGCTGGAGCCCTTCCGGTACGCGGGCGCGGGTGCCCCGATCCGGTGGCTGCACCGGGTGGGCTGACGCCGACCTGCGGGCACCGGGTGGGCTGACGCCGACCTGCGGGCACCGGGTGGGCTGACGCCGACCTGCCGGCGCCGGCGCCCCGCTCAGGGGCAGCCGGCGCCGCCCGTTCCCCACTCGGGCACGCCCACGGCGCGGGCCCGGGCGAGGTTCCAGGACAGCGCGTCGTCGTCCACGCGCTGCTGCGCCGCCAGGACGCAGCGTGCGAGCGGGGCCGGCAGGCCCTCGGCGATGGCCGGGACGGCGTCCGCCCCGAGGGTGGCGAGGTAGGCGGTATCGATCTTGCCGGTCGCCGCGAAGCGGTCGATGTTCTGCCGGGCCACCCAGCCCTCGGGGTTGGCCAGCCCGAGGGCGAGCACGAACACCGCCCCCGCGACGAGCGCGGCGCGCGGCAGCCACGCGCCGGACCAGCGCACGCCGGCGACGACGACGAGCACCACCACCAGGCCGAGCCACAGCTCGAAGGCGTCGACGAGGACCCGCAGCACGGTGTAGCCGAAGGCCTGCTGGTACACCGCCATGCGGAACAGCGCCGAGGCGACGACCACGAGGGTCAGCAGGCACAGCGCGCCGAGCACCACCCGGAGCAGCATCCGGTCGCGCGCGGTGGCCCGGGGCGCCTTGCGCACGGTGAGCGCGATCGTCGCCAGGGTCAGCGTGGTCGCCACCGTGAGCTGGCCGAACCCCTCGTGCACGTAGGCGCCGTAGCTCAGGCCCGTCACCCGCCGCACGTAGTCGTGACCGCCCCACATCGCCGAGGCCTGCGCGAGCACGAAGCCGGCGAACACCGCGACGACGAGCCCGACCGGCACGAGCCACTCCCACACCCGCCGCACCGGGCGGGCGGCGGGGGCCCGGACCCGGTCCACCTGCGGCGGGTTCAGCGCGAGGTAGCACCCGGTCAGCACCGCGGCGCCGACGGCCCCGAGGACGAAGATGCGCAGCACGAGGGAGTCCCACGCCAGGTCGGGGACCAGGGCGGTGACCCAGGACCGGAAGACCGCGTCGCCGGAGGCGAACAGGCCGCCGAAGACCACCAGCGCGACGAGCGAGAGCGCCGCCGTGCGCAGCACCGGCCAGAGCAGCCGGTGCCCGCTCGCCGCCGCGACGGTCCGGCCGAGCAGGGGCAGGCCGCGCACCGCCGACAGCGGCCAGGCGGCGAGGGCGGCGAGCATGGGCCCCAGCCGCCGGGCGTCCGTCAGCGCCGTGGTCACGAGCCCCGCGACCACGGCCAGCGCCAGGACGGCGAGCCAGCCGGCCGCGCGCACCACGAGCAGCGAGCCGAGCCCGAGGCACAGGACGAGGCTGAGCAGCGTCCACCACCGCGCCCGGAGCGCCGACAGCCGCCACACCACGGCGCCGCCGAGCAGCAGCACGGCGAGCGTGCCGGCGCCGACCTCGCGCTCGGGCAGCACGACGGCGGCGAGCGCGCCGACGCCGAGCGCGGCGGCGACCGCCCGGGGCGCGCTGACCGGGCCCCGCTCGGGCCACAGGCCGGCGAAGAGCTGCTCGGCGAAGGACGGCTGGGCGGGCAGGGCGGTGCCGCCGTGGGGCAGCGGTGCCATGGCGTCGGTCATGCCGCGAGCGTAGGAGCGGGCGGGGACGCCGGCGGGGAGCGGCCCGCGGAGGTTGTGTGGAGAGACGGTGGGGATGCTGTGAGCGGCCTGGAAGCGCCCCGGGAAACGGCGCGGACCGAGGATGTGCCGGACCGGCGGCGCCGCCCCCTCACGCACGACGACGGCGCCGCCGCCTCACGGACCGAGGCGGCGGCGCCGTCGTCCACGCGTCAGGCGGAGCGGACCACCAGGGCCACGTTGTGCCCCCCGAACCCGAAGGCGTTGTTCACGGCGGCGATGTCGCCGGCGCGCAGCTGACGGGGGGTGTCGCGGACGAGGTCGATGTCCAGGCCGTCCTCGATCTGGGTGACGTTGATCGTCGGGGGCGCGAGGTGCTCCCGAACGGCCAGCACGGTGAACACGGTCTCCAGCGCGCCGGCGCCGCCGAGCAGGTGCCCGGTCATCGACTTCGTCGCGGAGATGGTGGCGCCGTCGGCGTCGTCGCCCAGCGCCCGGCGCACGGCCAGCGCCTCGACCCCGTCGCCGGCCGGCGTGGAGGTGGCGTGGGCGTTGACGTGGACGATGTCGCCGGTGCTCAGGCCCGAGTCGGCCAGCGCGATGCGCATGGCGCGCTCCTGGCCGGACCCGGTGGGGTCGGGCGGGGCGATGTCGTAGGCGTCGGCGGTCATGCCGACGCCCGCGAGCACGGCGTGCACGGTCGCGCCGCGGGCGGCGGCGTGCTCGGCGGACTCGAGGACGACGATGCCGGCGCCCTCGCCCATGACGAACCCGTCGCGGGAGACGTCGTAGGGCCGCGACGCCCCGGCGGGGTCGTCGGTGCGGGTGGACAGCGCCTGCATCTTCGCGAACGAGGCCAGCGGGAGCGGGTGGATCGCCGCCTCGGTGCCCCCGGCGATGACGACGTCGGCGCGGCCGGAGCGGATCATGTCCGCGGCGTGCGCGATGGCCTCCGCGCCCGAGGCGCAGGCGGAGATGGTGGCGTGGGCGCCGGCCTTGGCGCCGAAGTACACCGAGATGTTGGCGGCCGGCGAGTTCGCCATGAGCATGGGGACGGTCAGGGGGAGCACGCGCCGCGCGCCCTTCTCCTTGACGGTGTCCCAGGCGGTCAGGGTGGTCCAGATCCCGCCGATCCCGGAGCCGACGACGACGCCGAGCCGCTCGCCGTCGACCTCGGGGCTGCCGGCGTCGGCCCACGCCTCGCGGGCGGCGACCATGGCGTACTGGGCGGAGGGGTCGAGGCGCCGGGTCTCCTGCCTGGTGAGCACGGTGTCGGGGGCGACGGCGACCTGGCCGGCGAAGTTGACGGGGAGCTCGTAGGTCTCGGCCCAGTCGTTCTCCAGGGTCCGCACGCCGGACCGTCCGGCGAGGGCCGCCTCCCACGTGGAGGCGACGTCGCCCCCGAGGGGGTTGGTGGTGCCCAGGCCGGTGATGACGACGGACGGGCGTGCCATGAGCTGCTCCTGGTTGCTGTGAAGGGGTGCCGGGCCGGGCCCGGCGGGGGAGTGCGCCGTGCCCCGGGGACGACCGGTCTGACCGGAGCCCCCGGGACGGTGAGGCGCGGGGCGCGTCAGGCGGTCTGGGCGCCGTTGATGTAGTTGACGGCGTCCTGGACGGTCTTGAGGTTGCCGACCTCCTCGTCGGGGATGCGCACCTCGAACTTCTCCTCGGCGAGCGTGGCGATCGTCATCATCGACAGGGAGTCGACGTCGAGGTCGTCGGTGAAGGACTTCTCGGGGGTGACGGACTCGGTGGGCAGGCCCGTCTCCTCGTTGACGATCTCGGCCAGGCCGGCAAGGATCTCCTGCTCGCTGAATGCCATGGGGGTTCTCCGTTTCCTTGGTGGATGTGTCGGTTGACAGTCTTGTCGGCGCCCGGGGTGGGCGCCACGGTGGCGCGCGGGGGTGGTCCGGCGCCGCGCCGCCCGCGGCGGCTAGGGCAGCAGCACGACCTGCGCAGCGTAGACGAGGCCCGCGCCGAAGCCGATCTGCAGCGCCACGTCGCCGCTCTTGGCCTGCCCTTCCCGCAGCAGCCGCTCGGTGGCCAGCGGGATGGAGGCGGCGGAGGTGTTGCCGGTCTCGGCGATGTCCCGGCCGACGACGACGTCCTCGCGCAGGCCGAGGTACTTGACCATGTGGTCGATGATCCGCATGTTCGCCTGGTGGGGGAGGAACACATCGATGTCCTCCGGCTCCAGCCCGGCCGCCTCGATGGCCTGCTTGGCCACGGGGGTCATCTGGAACACCGCCCACTTGTAGACGGACGGGCCCTCCTGGCGCAGCGTGGGCCACGCGACCTCGCCATCGCCGGTGCGGTAGTCCAGCCAGGAGTGGGTCTGCCCGATCATCGCGGCCGACGAGCCGTCCGAGCCCCACACGGTGCGCCCGATCCCGGGGGTGTCCGAGGGGCCGACGACGGCCGCGCCGGCGCCGTCGCCGAGCAGGAAGCTGATGGAGCGGTCGGTGGGGTCGATGAACTCGGACATCTTCTCCACGCCGATGACCACCACGTGGCGGGCGGTGCCGGCCCGCACGAGGGCGTCGGCCTGGGCGATGCCGTAGGCGTAGCCGGCGCACGCGGCGGAGATGTCGTAGGCGGCGGCGGGGGTGGCGCCGAGGCGGTCGGCGACGACGGCGGCGAGGGATGGGGTCTGCTCGAACCACGTCACCGTGCTGATGATCACGGCGTCGACGTCCGCGCCGGTGATGCCGGCCTGGTCCATCGCGGCGCGGGCGGCGGCCTCGGCCATGTCGGCGACGGTGGTCTCGGCCTTGGCGCGGCGCCGGGAGATGATGCCGGTGCGCTGACGGATCCACTCGTCGGAGGAGTTGATGGGCCCGACGACCTCGTCGTTGACGACCACGTCCTCCCCGCGCACGCCGCCGACGCCGAGGATGCGGGCGTGCTGGATCGGCTGGGCGGCGAGCAGGGTGCGGGTCATCGGGTTCCTCCATGGCGGGTCATCAGCTCGCGGGCGGCGGGCAGGTCGTCGGGGCTCTTGATCGCCACGGTCTCGACCCCGGGCAGCGTACGCCGCGCCAGCCCGGTGAGGACGCCGCCCGGGCACAGCTCCACCGCGCCGGTGACGCCGAGGGCCAGCATCTGCTCGCAGCACAGGTCCCACCGCACGGGGTTGGCGACCTGGGTGACCAGCCGGTCCAGGGCCGCGGCGCCGGAGGTGACCGGTGCGCCGTCGGCGTTGGACAGCAGGATGACCGTCGGGTCTGCGGCCCTGAGGGTGCCGGCCACCTCGCGGACGCGACCGACGGCGGGAGCCATGTGCTCGGTGTGGAACGCGCCGGCCACCTGCAGCGGGATGACGCGGGCGCGCCCGGGCGGATCGGCGGCCAGGGCGTCGAGCTGCTCGCGGGTGCCGGCGGCGACGACCTGGCCGCCGCCGTTGACGTTGGCGGGCGTGAGACCGTGCCGGGCGAGGGCGGCCTCCACCTCCTCCGGCTTGCCGCCGACGACGGCGGTCATGCCGGTGGGACGGGCGGCGGCGGCCTCCGCCATCGCGCGGCCACGCTCCCGGACCAGGACGAGGGCCTGCTCGTCGCGCAGCACCCCGGCGACTGCGGCCGCGGCCAGCTCCCCGACCGAGTGGCCGGCGACGACGTCGGGCGCGGGGACGTCGGCGAGGCCGAGCGCCTGGAAGCTCAGCAGGGACGCCGCGGTGAGCAGCGGCTGGGCGACCTTGGTGTCCTTGATCGTCTCCGCGTCGGCGGTGGTGCCGAGGGCGACGAGGTCGAGCTCGGTCACGGCGGCGTAGGACTCCAGCCGCTCGCGCAGCACCGGCTCCTCGAGCCAGGGGGCGAGCATGCCGGGGGTCTGGGCACCCTGTCCAGGGCACAGTAGGGCAAGCACCCGTCCACTGTGCCAACCGGAACGGGTTCGTCCGCGCCTACGACGCCTACGAAGTGTCCGCGGGCCCCTTGTCGGATTCCGACAAACGCGTGAGCGAGGTCTCACGGCGCGCCGGGAGCGCGTTGCGGGGCGCTGCGCCGCACCTTGTGGGATGCGTTCACACCGGTGGACCCGCAGGCCTTCACACCCCGGTGTGCCGGGCGGCGGTCTCGGCCAGGCGGCCGACGGCGAGCGCCACCTGCAGCACGAAGCCCTCCCGGGCGTCGGTGGGGTCCCAGCCCACGACCTGGCCGATGCGCCGCAGCCGGTAGCGCACGGTGTTGGGGTGGACGTACAGCGCCCGGGCCGCGCCCTCGAGGGAGCGGCCCTGGGCGAGGTACTCCTCGAGGGTCTGCACCAGGGTGGCGCCGCCGGCGACCAGGGGCCGGTAGAGCTCCTCGATGAGGGTGCGGCGGGCCAGCGGGTCGGCGTTGAGCATCCGCTCGGGCAGCAGGTCGTCGGCGCTGACCGGACGGGGCGCCCCGGGCCAGGCGCGCACGGCCAGGAGGCCGGCGACGGCCGCGCGGGCGGAGCGGCCGGCGTCGCCGACCTCGCGGACCACCGGGCCGAGCACGACCGGCCCCGGGCCGAAGCGGGGCAGCAGGGTGTCGGCCGCGGCGCGCAGGTCGCCCTCCCCGCCCAGGACGACGACGAGCCGGTCGCCCTGGATGCCCACGAGCGCGTCCTGCGCGGCGCGCCGGCAGGCCCGGCGCACGTCGGCGGTGCGCCGCTCGTCGAGCCCGCCGGGCGCCTGCCCGACGACGACGAGGGTCGCCCCGCGGCCCGACCAGCCCAGGGCGGAGATGCGCGAGCGGAGGGACTCGTCGGACACGCCGCGCACGAGGGAGTCGACGACGAGGGCCTCGAGCCGGGCGTCCCAGGCGCCGCGCGTCTCGGCGGCGCGGGCGTAGACCTCCGCGGCGGAGAAGGCGACCTCGCGGGAGTAGAGCAGGACGGCGTCGCGCAGGTCGCGCTGCTGGCCCCGCTCGGCGAGCTGGACGGCGTTGTCCTCGACGACCTCGACGACGATGCGGACCAGCTGGAGGGTGTGCTGCAGCGAGATCGACCGGGTGAGCTCGGGCGGCGCCGCACGGAAGATCTCCTGGGCGTTGTACGTGCCGTTGGTGGGGGTCTCGTACCAGGAGATGAAGGCGGCGATGCCGGCCTGCGCGACCAGCCCGATCCAGGAGCGGTCCTCGGCGGCGAGGGTGCGGTACCAGTCCAGCTCGGCGTCCAGGCGCTTGAGGGCGGCGGCGGTGAGCATGTCGGTGCCGCTGCGCAGCCGGCGCACGACGTCGGAGCTGCCCTGCTCGCGCCCCGCGCGTTCGCCACTGCTCATGCGGGCGAGCATAGGGCGTGCTTGTGGGATGCCTACAAACGTGGTCCCGGGCAGGCCTCGGGGACGCCTGCCCGGGACCCGCCGCGCCGCGTTGCCCGGCGCTCGCCCCGCCCTCCGGGGGCGAGCGGGGGTATCGCGGGGCGCGTCATGGAGGGAGCGGATATGGTCGTCGGCATGGCTCTCCTTGACCGACTCCGTGCCTTGCTGTCGAGAAAGAAGCCGGGGCACCTGGTCGGTGCCCGGCGCCCTTCGGCGGTGTCGCGCCCGGCCGACGCGCCGCGCGAGGACGCCCTGCGGGCCCGCCTCATCGAGGACCCCAACGACATCGAGGCCTTCAAGGCCCTGGCCGAGCTGGTGCGCCGCCGCGCCGCCGGCGTGGGTCCCGCCGACCCGCTCACTGCCGAGCAGCTGCCGCCGGACCTGCGGCGGGCGTCCGACCTCGCCGTCTGGGCGCTGGCCGAAGAGATCGCCGGCAACCCGCGCGCCTGGTACGCCCTGGTCGAGCTCGGGCGGCTCTCGCTCGAGAACGACCACGAGGGCGCGATGCGGCGCCTGGCCGGGGCGTGCGAACGGGAGAACACCGGCCGCGCCCTGGCCGAGAGCATCAAGATGCTGCGCGAGGCGGGACAGCCCGGCGAGGCGCTCGGGCTCGGGGTGGGGCACTGGGCCCCGAAGGACAACATCGTCGAGGCCGGCCGGCAGGTGGTGCTCGCCGCCATCGAGGCGGGCCGGCCGATGGAGGCCCGGCGCCACCTGCAGGAGCTGAGCACCTCGCGCGACCAGGCCGGCGCCGCCGCCGCCATCACGGAGCTCGAGCCGCTGGTGGCGGAGGCCGAGGTCGGCCACGGGGTCTGAGCGTCATGGACGCCAGACCGGGCGCCACCGGCACGCGACCCGCCGCGCCACGCACCGCCACTCCCGCGACCGGTGGCGCCGTCCGCGTGGAGGAGGACCTGCTCGGGCCGCGGGAGGTCCCCGCCGACGCCTACTACGGCGTGCACACCGTCCGTGCCCTGGAGAACTTCCAGTTCTCCGCTGAGCGCATCAGCGACATCCCCCAGCTCGTGCGCGCCATGGTGGAGGTCAAGAAGGCCGCCGCGCTGGCCAACAAGGACCTGGGCACCGTCGCGCCGGAGATCGCCGACGCGATCGGCGCGGCCTGCGACGACGTCCTCCTGCGCGGCCGCTGCCTCGACCAGTTCCCGGTGGACGTCTTCCAGGGCGGCGCGGGCACGAGCGTGAACATGAACACCAACGAGGTCGTCGCGAACCTCGCGCTCGAGCAGCTCGGGCTGCCCAAGGGCCGCTACGACGTCGTCAACCCCAACGACCACGTCAACAAGAGCCAGTCCACCAACGACGCCTACCCGACCGGGCTGCGCATCGCCCTCTACCGGGCCGTCGACGGGCTCATGGCCGAGCTCGAGCGGCTCGTGCTGGCGCTGGGCGACAAGGCCGAGGAGTTTGCGGACGTGCTGAAGATGGGCCGCACCCAGCTCCAGGACGCCGTGCCGATGACGCTCGGGCAGGAGTTCACGGCCTTCGCCGTCGTCCTCGCCGAGGAGCTGCGCCAGCTGCGTCACGCGCGGGCGCTGTTGCTCGAGGTCAACCTGGGCGCCACCGCCATCGGGACGGGGCTGAACACCCCCGAGGGCTACGCGCAGCGGGCGGTCACCCGGCTCGCCGAGGTCACCGGGCTGCCGGTGGTGCCCGCCGAGAACCTCATCGAGGCGACGTCCGACGCCGGCGCGTACGTCTCCATGCACGCCGCGGCCAAGCGCACGGCCGTGAAGCTCGGGAAGATCTGCAACGACCTGCGGTTGCTGTCGTCCGGGCCGCGGGCGGGGCTGGGGGAGATCAACCTGCCCGAGCGGCAGGCCGGGTCCTCGATCATGCCCGCGAAGGTCAACCCCGTCATCCCCGAGGTGGTCAACCAGGTCTGCTTCAAGGTCATCGGCAACGACGTCACGGTGACGATGGCCGCCGAGGCCGGGCAGCTGCAGCTCAACGTCATGGAGCCGGTCATCGCCCAGGCCCTGTTCGAGAGCATCGCGCTGCTCAGCCGCGCGTGCGAGACGCTGCGGGAGAAGTGCGTCGTGGGGATCACCGCCAACGCGGACGTCACCCGGCACGACGTGCTCGACTCGATCGGTCTGGTCACCTTCCTCAACCCCATCATCGGCCACCACAACGGCGACCTCGTGGGGCGCGAGTGCGCGCGCACCGGCAAGGGGGTGCGAGAGGTGGTGCTGGCCATGGGCCTGCTCACCGAGGACCAGCTCGACGAGATCCTCGCGCCGGCCAACCTCATGCGCCCGCAGTACCGCGGCCGCCACTACGAGGGCCAGGACCCCACCACGCCCACACGCGCCGGGGGCGAGACGTCACCTCGGGCGTGAGGCGTCAGCTCCCGCATCGAGCGCAGGGCTGAACGCGCTCCGCACGGTTGGCCTGTCACGCGTTGGCCTGTCACGCACCGCGTGACTTCTCGTCCACCGATCCTGCGCACGGGGCAGCCCCGCCGGTCCTTGACCGGCGGGGCTGCCCCGTCACCCGCGCGCCGCGGTCAGGCGTCGCCGCCCGCGGTGCCGGACTCGCCGGCGTGGACGTTGAACAGGTCGTACTTCTCGATCGCCTGACGCGGGACGTCGCGGTCGATCTCCCCGCGGTCGGCCAGGGCCTGCAGCGCCCGCACCGCCATCGAGTGGGCGTCGATGTGCAGGTGGCGCCGGGCCGCCGGGCGGGTGTCGGAGAAGCCGAAGCCGTCCGCGCCCAGCGTGTAGTAGTCGCCCGGGACCCACTGCCGGATCGAGTCCTGCACCTGGTGCTCGAAGTCGCTGGTGGCCACGTACGGGCCGCCGGCGTCGCGCAGCTTGGCGGTGACGTAGGCCTCACGGCGCTCCTCCTCGGGGTGGAGGAAGTTGTGCCGCTCGGCCTCGATCCCGTCCCGACGCAGCTCGTACCAGCTGGTCACCGACCACACGCCGGCCCTGACGCCCCAGTCGTTCGCGAGGAGCTCACGGGCGTGCAGCGCCCACGGCACCCCGACGCCGGAGGCGAGGAGCTGGGCCCGCGGCCCGTCGCCCTCGGGCTCGGCCAGGCGGTAGATGCCCTTGAGGATGCCCTCGACGTCGACGCCGTCCGGCTCGGCCGGCTGGCGCATCGGCTCGTTGTACACCGTGAGGTAGTACATGACGTCCGGGTCGCGCGGGTCCTCGCCGTACATCCGCTGCAGGCCGTCCCGGACGATGTGGCGGATCTCGTAGGCGTACGCCGGGTCGTAGTGGACGATCGCGGGGTTGGTCGAGGCCAGGACGGGGGAGTGCCCGTCCATGTGCTGGGTGCCCTCACCGGCGAGGGTGGTCTTGCCCGCCGTGGCGCCGATGATGAACCCGCGGGCCAGCTGGTCGGCCGCGGCCCAGAACTGGTCGCCGGTCCGCTGGAACCCGAACATCGAGTAGAAGATGTACACCGGGATCATCGGCTCGCCCTGGGTGGCGTAGGCGGTGCCGACCACCTGCATGGCGGCCGCCGAGCCGGCCTCGTTGATGCCGGTGTGGAGGATCTGCCCCTGCTCGGACTCCTTGTAGCTGAGCATGAGGTCGTGGTCCACGGAGGTGTAGTGCTGCCCGTGGGTGTTGAAGATCTTCGCGGTCGGGAAGATCGAGTCCAGGCCGAAGGTGCGCGCCTCGTCCGGGATGATCGGCACGATCCGCTTGCCGATCTCCTTGTCCTTCATCAGCTCCTTGAGGAGCCGGACGAAGGCCATGGTGGTGGCGACCTCCTGGTGGCCCGAGCCCTTGGCGAGGATCTCGTACGGCTTGTCGTCCGGCAGGGCGAGCTTCTTGCCGTTGTCGCGCCGCTCGGGGAGGTACCCGCCCAGCGCCCGGCGCCGCTCGAGCATATACTGCAGCGTCGGGTCGTCCTCGGCGGGCCGGTAGTACGGCGCGTTGTACGGGTCCTCGAGCTGCTCGTCGGAGATCGGGATGCCCAGGGAGTCCCGGAGCATCTTGAGGTCCGTCGTCTTCATCTTCTTCATCTGGTGCGTGGCGTTGCGCCCCGCGAAGCTCGGGCCCAGGCCGTAGCCCTTGACGGTGTGCGCCAGGATCACCGTCGGGGCGCCGGTGTGCTCGGTGGCGGCCTTGTAGGCGGCGTAGATCTTGCGGTAGTCGTGCCCGCCGCGCTTGAGCGCCCAGATCTCGTCGTCGCTCATGTTGGCCACGAGCGCCTTGGTGCGCGGGTCACGGCCGAAGAAGTGCTCGCGGACGTACGCGCCGTCGTTGGCCTTGTAGGTCTGGTAGTCCCCGTCCGGCGTCTCGTTCATGAGGTTGACGAGCGCGCGGTCCTTGTCGGCGTTGAGCAGGGCGTCCCACTCGCGGCCCCAGATGACCTTGATGACGTTCCAGCCCGCGCCGCGGAACTGCGCCTCGAGCTCCTGGATGATCTTGCCGTTGCCGCGGACGGGGCCGTCGAGGCGCTGGAGGTTGCAGTTGACGACGAAGGTGAGGTTGTCGAGGTTCTGCCACGAGGCGAGCTGCAGCATGCCCCGCGACTCCGGCTCGTCCATCTCGCCGTCGCCGAGGAACGCCCACACCCGCTGCTGGGAGGTGTCCGTGATGCCGCGGTCGTGCAGGTAGCGGTTGACCCACGCCTGGTAGATCGCCTCGGCCGGGCCCAGGCCCATGGAGACGGTCGGGAACTCCCAGAAGTCCGGCATCCGGCGCGGGTGGGGGTAGGACGGCAGCGGGCGGCCGGCCGGGTCGTGGGAGTACTCCTGCCGGAAGCCGTCGAGGTCCTTCTCGGTCAGGCGGCCCTCGAGGAAGGCCCGGGCGTAGTTGCCGGGGGAGGCGTGCCCCTGGAAGAAGACCTGGTCCCCGCCGCCCGGGTGGCCCTTGGCCCGGAAGAAGTGGTTGAAGCCGACCTCGTAGAGCGTGGCCAGGGAGGCGTAGGAGGAGATGTGGCCGCCGACGGCGACGCCGGGCCGCTGGGCGCGCGTCACCATGACGGCGGCGTTCCAGCGGATCCAGCCGCGGTACTTGCGCTCGACCGCCTCGTCGCCCGGGAAGTACGGCTCCTCGTGGACGCCGATGGTGTTGACGTACGGGGTCGTGACGGGGTTCGGGATGGCCACGGACCGCTCGCGGGCGCGCTTGAGCAGGTTGAGCAGGATGTACCGCGCGCGCGGGCCGCCTCGCTCGTCGATGAGACCGTCGAGCGACTCGAGCCACTCCCGGGTCTCGTCGCTGTCGATGTCCCCTACCTGGCTGAGCAGTCCGTTGATCAGGGGCGAGGACTCGGTTCGTGCACTCACGCGTTCCCTCTTCTCACTTCTGGCGGCGACGGTGGCGCACGGTGCGGCGCACCGCCGTTCAGGGTAGGACTATTGTCCGCCCTTGACCTCGCAAGAGGCCAACCTTGGGCAGGCGTGGGGGTGTGAGGCTGCCGACATCAGGCCCGTACGTCGGTGCGCCTGCCGAACCGGGTGGTGCCGGGACCCGGCGGCCGGCCACGGGACCCCCGAGGGCGCGCACCGCCGACCTGCACCGCCGGGCACCGTCGCCCCGGGCCGCCCGAGATCCGGCGCACCGTCGCCGCGGGCGCACGGCCCCCGGGGCGCCGACGCGACGCCGGCGTGGGTGCACGGACATGTGCGCTTGCGCGCCCTGTCCCCGCTACGGTGGGCTAGACCACACACACGCGGTCCCGGGCGCCCGCCCGGACCGCCGGGACGGGGCCGTGGCCCCAGGGAAAGGCAGGACACACGTGGCAGTCAGCGCGGCGGGAGCCGGCAGCAAGTTCGGCTTCGCCACCGGGCAGGTGATCCAGGAGTTCGGCTACGACGACGACGTCGACCCCCGCGTCCGTGAGGAGATCGAGGAGGTCACCGGCAACGAGCTCGTGGACGAGGAGTACGGGGACGTCTGCGACGGCACCCTGATCTGGTGGCGCGAGGACGACGCCGAGCAGGAGGACCTCACCGACCTGCTGGTCGACGCCCAGGCCAACCTCGAGGACGGCGGCGGCCTCATCTGGGTCCTCACGCCCAAGCCGGGCCGCCCTGGGCACGTGCGCCCCTCCGACATCGAGGAGGCCGCCCGCACCGCGGGGATGCACGCGACCTCGGCCGCGGCGGTGGCCGACGCGTGGTCGGGCATCCGCATCGCCTCGCGCAGCCGGGTGCGCTGAGTGGCGGCGACGACCCCGGACGGCGCGGCGGACCGGACCGCCGCAATCGTCCCCGGGCGCGCGGCGCCGGACTTCGAGCTGCCCGACATCCACGGCACGCCGGTGCGCCTCAGCGCCCTGCGCGGCACGCCGGTGACGCTGGTGTTCTTCCCGTTCGTCTTCTCCCGGATCTGCACCAGCGAGCTGTGCGAGCTGCGCGACAACCTCGGGGACTTCACCGCCCACGGTGTGCGGCTGCTCGGGATCTCCACCGACGCGATGTTCGCCCAGCGCGCCTGGGCCGAGGCGGAGGGGTTCGGCTTCGACCTGCTCTCCGACTTCTGGCCGCACGGTCAGGTGGCCCGCGCCTACGGGGTGCTCGACGAGCACAGCGGGCACGCGCTGCGCGGCAGCTTCCTGATCGACGCGGACGGCGTGGTGCGCTGGAGCGTGGTCAACCCGCGCGGGCAGGCCCGCGACCTGGCGGCCTACCGCGAGGCGCTGGCGGCCCTGTAGCCCCGCGCGGTGCGCGGGCGGGCCGCGCCGGGTGCTCTACGCTGTCCGGGGCGTACCCCGGCGCGCGACCGCGCCGGTGCGCCACGGGCGCACGCGCCCAGGGGCCTGTAGCTCAGTTGGTCAGAGCGCCGCGCTTACACCGCGGAGGTCGTCGGTTCGAGACCGGCCGGGCCCACCATCGGCTGGCTGCGGGCATCGGACCCCGCCGACGGCAGGGGTGCGCTGCTCCCGTCGGCGGCCGCGAGCCCGCACCTGGCCGGACCCCGACGATGCCGGCGAGATGCGGCCGCTCGGCCATCAGGGTTCGCCTGTCACGGGAGCTCGCCGGCGGGGCGCCAGAGCCGGGCCGAGCCCGGCGCGACCCGGGCCGACCCGACCGCCGGGCAGGGCGAGCACCACGAGCAGCAGGAGGGCGTTGCCCGCGACACCGACCCAGCTGCTCCATCCGTCCCAGCCCTCGGGCAGCGAGCCGGCGAGCCGCAGCAACGCCGGGTCGCCCTCCCGGAGCAGGTAGGCGCCGGCATTCCAGCCGGCGTGCAGCCCCATGCCGAACCACAGGGAGCCGGTGCGCACGTAGGCAACGGCGAAGGCCAGCCCCGCCAGCAGAAGGTGCAGCGCGTACGGCCCGGCCATCAGCTCCCGCCACCGGGGGGCGTGAAACAGCACGAACAGCGCGGTGGAGACCGCGATCGCCGACCGGACGGGCGCGTCCGGCACCAGGAGCGTGAAGACCGCCCCGCGGAAGACGACCTCCTCGGAGAAGGCCTGGTAGCCGGCCACGAGCAGGCCGGTGGCCAGGACGAGCCAGACCTCGTCGCCGTGCACCTCGACGACCAGCCCGCCCCCGCCCCACCACCGGATGCTGAAGACGGCCAGGTACACCAGCGCGCCGACGGCCAGGCCGGTCAGGAGGAGCGGGCCGGCGGGGCGGGCTGAGGACAGGCCCCACGTGGGCCGGATCTGAGGCGGGGTGCGCCGGATCGCCCACCACAGCACGGCGGCGAAGGCCGCGACCCCGGTGACCGCTGGGACCGGTCCTCCGACCAGGCCCGTGAGAATCCACGGCGCCCACTGGCTGACGGCCAGTGCCGCGAACAGGATGAGGCGGTGCATGCTCTGCTCGTTCTCCGGGCCGGCTACTGCACCGATGCGGCGAGCCGGGTGGGCTCACCGGCGCGACGCATGGCCGGGCAGCGGTCTGCGCGCGGCCGCGCGGGGGTCCGGAGGTTCGCCACGATCACAGCGATACCGTAGGGGACGCTGCCACCGCAGAAGGGCACGCGGGTCGGGATGTGTCCCGGGCCGCCCCCTTCCCCCGTCGCGGTGACGATCTCTCCCGCCGGCCGTGGTCGGCAGACGTGCTGGTCAGGTTCGTCAGGTTTGTGATGCACCGGGGAGCTGTCGCAGCGTCGCTCCAGGGCCCCGGCGCCCCCGGTCCCCGGCCCCTCGGGCGCCGGTAGGCTCGCCGCCATGCCCCTCACCCTCGCCGACGTCGTCGGCCTCCTCGAGCGCCGCTACCCGCCCGCCACCGCCGAGGACTGGGACGCCGTCGGCCTGGTGGCCGGCGACCCGGGCGCGCCGGTCCGCAAGGTCATGCTGGCCGTCGACCCCACCGAGGAGGTCGCGGACGAGGCGCTCGCGTGGGGCGCGGACCTGCTGCTCACCCACCACCCGCTGTACCTGCGGGGGACCTCCACCGTCGCCGCCACCACGCCCAAGGGCCGGGTGGTCCACCGCCTCCTCGCCGGCGGGTGCGCCCTGTACACCGCCCACACCAACGCCGACGCCGCCGCCGACGGCGTCGCCCAGGCCCTGGCCGACGCCGTCGGGCTGGGCGACACCCGGCCGATCCAGCCCCTCGCCGGCAACGCCCTGGACACCCTCGTGGTGTTCGTGCCGCGCGCGCACACCCAGGCGCTGCTCGACGCCGTCGCCGACGCCGGCGCCGGGCGCCTGGGCGACTACGAGCGGGCGGCCTTCACCTCCCCGGGCACCGGCACCTTCCGCCCCCTCGACGGCGCCCGGCCCGCGATCGGGCGGGTCGGGCAGGTGGAGGAGGTCGCCGAGGACCGGCTCGAGATCGTGCTGCCGCGCGAGCGGCGCGCCGCGGTGCTGGCCGCGCTGCGCGCCGCCCACCCCTACGAGCAGCCCGCCTACACCCTCGTCGCCCAGGCCACCGAGGAGGCCCCCACCGGCACCGGCCGCATCGGCGACCTGCCCGAGGCGATGACCCTGCGCGCCTTCGCCGAGCGGGTGGCCGCCGTCCTGCCGGCCACCCCGCAGGGGATCCGCGTGGGCGGCGACCTCGATGCCCCGGTGCGAACGGTGGCGGTGTGCGGGGGCGCCGGGGACTCCCTGCTCGGCCAGGTGCGCCGGCTCGGCGCGGACGTCTACCTCACCGCCGACCTGCGCCACCACCCCGCCTCCGAGCATCTCGCCGACGGGCGCCCCTACCTCGTCGACGCCACCCACTGGGCCAGCGAGTGGCCGTGGCTGCCGCGCGCCGCGGACGGCCTGCGCGCCGACGCGGCGGCCCGCGGCGCTAGGTTGGACCTGCGGGTCTCGACCCGGGTGACCGACCCGTGGGCCCTGCACCTGACCCAACAGCACAGCGAGCACACGCACGAAGGAGCACGCCCGTGACCACCGCCCCCGTGAAGGACCAACGCCGGCTCCTCGACCTCCAGGCGCTGGACACCCGCGCCGCCAAGCTCGCCCACCAGCGCCGCACGCTGCCCGTGCTGGCCACCCTCGCCGAGCTCGAGGGACGCGCCGAGGACCTCCACCGCGCCCAGGTGGAGGCCAAGACCCTCGCCTCGGACACCCGCCGCGAGCTCGCCAAGGCCGAGTCCGACGTCGAGCAGGTACGCTCCCGGGCCGCCCGCCACCAGGCCAAGCTCGACGCCGGCACCGGGCTGTCCCGCGAGCTGGTGGCCCTGCAGGACGAGGTCGCCCAGCTCGCCAAGCGCCAGGCCGTGCTCGAGGAGGCCCAGCTCGAGGTCATGGAGCGGCTGGAGGCCGCCGAGGCGCGGGTGGCCGACCTGGACACCCAGGAGAAGGCCATCGCCGCCGACGTCGAGCGGCACGCCGCGGAGCGGGACGCCGCGTTCGCGACGATCGACGGCGAGCTCGCCGAGGTCGCCGCCGAGCGGTCCCGGGTGGCCGGCGAGATCGGCGACGAGCTGCTCGACCTGTACGAGTACGCCCGCCGCCGCACCGGCGGCCTCGGCGCGGTGGCGCTGCACGGGCACCGCACCGACGGCGCGCAGGCGGACTTCTCGCTCAGCGAGCTGGCCGCCATCGACGCCGCCGCCCCGGAGGAGGTGCTCACCTCCGAGGCGCACGGCTACGTGCTCGTGCGCCTGGACGACGCGAGGTGAGCGCCGCGGGGGAGCAGGGCGACCTGTTCGCCCCGCCGCCCGCCTCCGGGGCGCCGCGCCGCCTCGTCGTCGAGACCGACGGCGGCTCGCGCGGCAACCCGGGCCCGGCCGGCTACGGCGCCGTCGTGCGCGACGCCGCCACCGGGCGGCTGCTGGCCGAGCGGGCCGCCTACCTCGGCGTGGTGTCCAACAACGTCGCCGAGTACGCCGGCCTGGTCAACGGCCTGCGCGCGGCCGCCGAGATCGACCCCGGCGCCGAGGTGGAGGTGCGCGCCGACTCCCGGCTGGTCGTCGAGCAGATGAGCGGGCGGTGGAAGATCAAGGACGCCGCGCTGCGCCGCCTGGCCGAGGAGGCCCGGGGCGCCTTCGCGCCCGCCCGGGTGCGCTACACCTGGGTGCCGCGCGCCCGGAACGCCACCGCCGACGCCCTCGCCAACGCCGTGATGGACTCCCGCGGGCAGATCACCCGCGACCACGCCCCCGGCCGGGCGGTGCCCGGGGAGCCGGACCGCGCCGAGGCGCGGGTCGCCGCGGCCGCCAACACCCCGCGCAGCTCGGGCACGCCGCTGCCCCGGGCGACCGGCGCGCCGGCCACCCTGGTGCTCGTGCGCCACGGCGTCACCGCGCTGACCGAGACCGGGCGCTACTCGGGCGGGGACACCGCCGGCCCGCCGCTGAGCGACCGCGGACGCGCGCAGGCCGGACGCGCGGCCGCCCTCGTGCGGCGGGTGGGCACCGACGTCTGGCCCGACCTGCCGGCCCCGAGCGCCGTCCTGGCCTCGCCGATGGCGCGCGCCCAGGAGACCGGCGCCGCCGTGGGAGCGGCCCTCGGCGTGCCGGTCGGGACGGACGAGCGGTTCGCCGAGTGCCGGTTCGGGGACTGGGACGGGCTCACCGTGCCCGAGATCGAGGCCGGCTGGCCGGGCCAGCTGCTCGCCTGGGCGACGACGGCCGACGTGCGCCCGCCGGGCGGGGAGTCGCTGCGCGACGTCGGCGCCCGGGTGGGCCGCGGGCTGCGCGACCTCGCCCGTCACCAGGGCGCCACCGTGGCCCTGGCCGTTCACACCGTCGTCATCCGCGCCGCGGTCGGGCTGGTGGCCCGCATGGCGCCGGGGCACTGGTCGGCCGTGCGGATCCCGCCGGCGTCGCTGACCATCGTGCGGCTGTGGCCGGACCTCGACGCCGACGGTCACCTCGTCGGCGACCTCACCGTCGTCGGCTGCCCCTCCGAGCTGGCCTGAGCGGCGCGCCGGCCACGGTCAGGCGAAGACGGTCACCCAGAGGTTCCAGCTGCGCTCGGCCAGCGCCTCGGGGGTGTAGTGGAAGGTGTGCTCGCGCGGGGGCACCCCGGTGCCGCGCAGGCGCAGGGTGTACGCGTCCGACCCCGGCACGTCGACGAGCTCGACGGTCCACAGGCACCCGTTCTTCGACGGCTGCCCGGCGCCGGTGATGACGCGGCTGTCGACGACCGTGCCCTCGGCGTCCAGGAGCGCGACCTCGGCGCCGTCGAAGAAGGAGCCGGCGTAGTCCTCGGCCGAGCAGCTCCCGTCGGTGGGAGAGCCGGCGTCGGTGATCGCCACGGTCAGCGCGCCCGGGGTCTCGTGCCCGGACACCACCGAGCTGGTGACCACGATGACGACGCCCAGGAGCCCCACCAGGGCGGCGCCCAGCGCCGCCACCCGCCTGCGCGGACGCCGCGGCCTCGCGCCGCCCGCCACGTCCGCGTTCACCGCCGGGCCGCTCTGGACCCCGACCGTCGACATCGTCTCTCCCCGTCCCCACCCGCCTCGGCAGGCCCGCCCTGCCTTGACCGATGCGCCCATTTTATGGCACAGGCGTCCACTACCGCGGGCCGGGGAGGGCCCCCGCGCGGGCGCGTGCGCAAACTCACACCCGGGGCGCACCCGTGCCGGCTCCGGCCGCGCGCCGTCGGGCACGGGCGGGGTGGCTCAGCCGCGCTCGACGAGGGTGAGGGTGCGCCGTCCGCGAGCCACCGGACCGAGCTCGACCGCGTGCACCGCGCCCGCGCCCTGCTCGGGGGAGCGGGCGAGCTCCTCCGCCGCGGCGGCGAGGTCCTCGGCGGTGCGCGGCGGCCGGCCCGGCCGGGTGAGCAGGTGGTGGGTGAGGACGCCGCGGGCGTGCTTGGCGTTGTGCGAGACCACCTGGCGGCGCCCGCCGTGCTCGCGGACCACCTGCACGACGACGTGCTCGGCCTGCGTCGGCGGGTGCCAGGCGGCGGCATAGGCGGCGGACCGGCAGTCGACGACGACGTCGCCGGCGGCGCGCTCGTCGAGCACCGCCCCCAGGTGGGCGCGCCAGAAGGTGCCGAGCTTGCCCGGGCCCGGCAGGTCGACGCCCATGGACAGGCGGTAGGCCGGGACGGCGTCGGCGGGGCTGAGCACGCCCCACAGGCCGGAGAAGATGCGCACGCTGTCCCGGGCCCGGCGCGCCGCCGTGCCGCGCAGGGCGGCGAGGCCGGCCGCGGCGTAGAGCACCCCGGTGTAGACGGTGGCTGCCGGGGCGGCGGGGGCGGTGCGGAGGGCGAGGTTGCGCCCCACCTCGTCGGCGACCTTCGCGCCCACGCCGAGCACCGCGGCGCCGTCGGGGCGGGCGGAGGCCCGCTCGAGGGCCGTCAGGACCTGGTGGCGGGCGGGGGTGAGGACGGTGCCGGTGAGGCCGGCGAGATCGACCGGCGCGCCGCGGGTGGGGGCGGTCTTGCCCGCGGAGGGTGGGAGCAGCACGAGCACCGAGGGATGCTAACGCCCGATCCGACCAGAAAACGGACGTGGCCCGCCCGGTGGGACGCCACGACCGGGGCGGTCCGCCGTCGCGTCTCCCGGGCACCGCCGTCGGCCCGGTAGACTGTCCGGCGCGGATGAGTCGGCCAGGCGGTCGCGTCGTCCCGGCCTGGCCGGGGCGCCGAGGAACGTCCGGGCTCCGCAGGGCAGGGTGGTGGGTAACGCCCACCCGGGGTGACCCGCGGGACAGTGCCACAGAAAGCAGACCGCCCTCCTGGTCCGCCAGGAGGGTAAGGGTGAAACGGTGGTGTAAGAGACCACCAGCACGGCGGGTGACCGTCGTGGCTCGGTAAACCCCACCCGGAGCAAGACCAGACAGCAGGCGTTCGAGGGCGGCCCGCCCGAGCCTGCGGGTAGGTCGCTGGAGGCGTGCGGCAACGCACGTCCTAGATGGATGGCCGCCCCCGGGGCCCGGCGACGGGCCCCGGCGACAGAACCCGGCGTATCGGCCGACTCATCCGCCTCGTCCCGCCCGCGGGCCGGGTCACGCGCCGCACCCCTCGGCCCGTGGGCTCGCCACCCGCGCGGCCTGGGAAGCGGGTGCCCTGTTCTCCCGGGACGTCGGGTTGCTTGGCTCTGCTGCGACGGCGCCGACGGGGCGCCCGTGGTGCGGAGGCGACATGATGATCACCGAGGATGTGGCGACGGTCGAGACCGACCGGTCGCTGCTGCGGGCGGCGGGCCGCGCCGCGGTCGCGGCGGCACTGTTCTACCTGTTGCAGCCGGTCGCGGTCCTGTTCTTGATTCCCGGAGCGACCGAGTCGGGCCATTACGACGCGCCCGGGGATCTGCAGCGATGGACCGGGCCGTACGAGGTGGTCACCTTCGGCGGGATCGCCGTGTGCAGCCTCGTCCTGGTCGCGGCCCTCGCTCGGTTGCTGCCGCGGGGTTCGCTGGCCGCCTCGGTGGGGACGGCGTCGGGCGTCGTCGGCGTCGCGGGCTGGCTGGGCATCGCCGGCATCTCCCTGTCCTCGGTGTCCCTGATCGGGCGGTCGTTGGCAGACATCGACGTCTCCCTCGACGTGCAGCGGGAGGCCATGCAGGCCATCGCCACCGTGGGCGGGGCGAGCGTGGGGGTGGCCGCGTTCGGCGCCGCGGGCTGGGCGGTCGCCGTGGGCCTGTCGATCCTGCGCACCGGTGCCCTGGGGCGGCGGACCGGCTGGATCGCGGTGGCGGGTGGGGTGCTCGTCGTGGCCGCGGCGCTGGTCCTGGTGCACCCGCTGTTGGGCGCCCTCGTCCTCATCCCGTTCTACCTGGTGCTCGGCGTCGCGCTTCTCGTCACCGCGCGGCACGCCTGATGGCACGATGCCAGCGTGAGCGGCGGGTTGCTGATCGCGAGCATGACGGTCGCCGGCTTCGTCTGTGCGGTGCTGGCCGTCGCGCTCGTCGTCGGCCTGCGTCGGGGACGGGTCCCCGTGCTCACCGGGGCGGCGACCGTGCTCCTGCTGCTCGGCACCGCCGGGACCGCCCTCGAGGTCGGCCCGGCCACCGTGGCGGCCGCCCCGTGGTTCGCGGCCTACCCCGTCCTGATGGCCACCTACCCGGACGGCAGCTTCGTGCCGCGCTGGAGCGGCGCCCCGGCGGGGCTCTGGGCGGGCCTGACCGTGTGGTTCGTCGCCACCGGGAGCCGGGTCGCGGACGAGCCCTGGTGGGTCTGGCTGGTCTTCCTGACGCTGTTCCCGACGCTCGGGTTCCAGGTCTACCGGTACCGCCGACGGCTCAGCACCGCCGAACGCGAGCGGGTCCGGTGGGTGGTGCTGGGCGGGATCGCCGAGTTCGCCGGCTTCGCCGTGGTCTTCGCGGTGTTCGGCGACCCCGGCGACGGAGACCCGCTGGCGCTGGCCGCGGCGAACATCGCGGTGCTGCCCATCCCCGTCGCCCTGGTGCTGGGGCTGCTCACCCCGCGGGCGCTCGACGTGGACTCCCTCCTGCGCAGCACGGTGACCGTGGTCGTGGCCGGGGTGGTCCTGGCGATCGTGTTCGGGGTGGCGCTGCCGGCGATGGGCGGGTGGCCGGCAGCGGCGGTGCTGGCGGGGTCGACCATTCCGGTCGCGCTGGGCGCGCGCCGGACGGCGCACTGGCTGGTGCACGGGCGCCTGGTCAGTCCGACGCACGCCGCCCGCGACCTCCAGGCCCGGCTGGACCAGATCACCCCGGTGGACGACGTCGCCGGGGTGATCGTCGATCAGGTGCGCGACTCGATCCGCGCCGTGGCGGTCCATCTGACGGACCGCGGGGAGGTGGTGGCGTCGGCGGAGCCCTTCCCGGTCACCTGGCACGGTGCCCAGATCGCCACCTTGTGGGTCGCTCCGCGGCGGTCGGAGACCGCGCTGACGAACCACGACCGTGCCACCGTGGCGGCGCTGCTCGCCCGTGCCGCGCCCGCGCTGCGGGGCAGCCAGGCGCTGGTCGAGCTCGCCGAGGCGCGCGCCGACGTGCTGCGCGGACGGGAGGAGGAGCGCAAGCGGCTCCGTCGCGACCTCCACGACGACCTGGCACCGACGCTGGCCAGCCTGGGGCTGGGCGTGAGCGCGATGCTGACCCTGGCGCCGCCGGATGCCACCGAGCTGCGGCGCGTCGCCGAACGGGTCCAGCACGGCATCCGCGAGGCGATCGACCAGACGCGCCGGCTCGCCCACGGTCTGCGCCCGGCCATCCTCGACGATCACGGGCTGGTCGAGGCGCTCCGGCAACGCGCCGCTTCGCTCGGCTCCGCAGGGATCGAGGTCCGGTTGACCGACGAGGTCCTGAGCCCGGTCCCGGCCGCGGTCGAGCTGGCCGCGCTGCTCATCGCGCAGGAGGCGCTGGCCAACGTCGCTCGACACTCGCGGGCTCGGCACTGCCGCATCGCGCTGGTCTCGCACCGGGCCGGAGTGCACCTCACGATCGACGACGACGGGGTGGGCATCGACGGCGGCGCGACGCACGGCCTCGGGCTGGTCTCCATGCGCGAGCGCGCCGCCGAGCTCGGCGGGCGCACGACCATCACCTCCCCGCCCCATGGCGGCACGCGGGTGAGCGTGGCGCTGCCCGCCCCCACGGAGGCCTCGTGACGACCCGGGTCATGGTGGTCGACGACCACCCTCTCTTCCGCGCCGCGCTGGTGACGTTGCTGCGGGCCTCGTCCTACGACGTGGTCGCGGAGACGGCCAGCGCGGCCGAGGCGATCGCCGTCGCCGGCAGCTGCCGGCCCGACATGGCCATCGTCGATCTCGGGCTTCCCGACGCGCCCGGCCAGCAGGCGATCGCCCGCATGTGCGCGGAGCTTCCCGAGCTGCGGGTGGTCGTGCTGAGCATGTACGAGGACGCCGCCACCGTGCAGCAGGCCCTCGACGCCGGCGCCCTGGGCTACGTCGTCAAGGACGCCCCGCCTGCCGAGGTGATCGCCGCGATCAAGGCCGCCGAGCTCGGGGCCTCGGTGCTTGGGGCGGGGCTGGTACGGACCGGGACGTCGCCCGGGGCCCGGGTGGAGCCGCCGGCCGATGGACTGACCCCGCGGGAGCGGACGGTCGCCGACCTGGTCGCCCGCGGCCTGCCCAACCGGTTGATCGCCGAACGCCTCGGGGTCAGCCAGAAGACGGTCGCCAACTACGTCTCCTCGGTGCTGCTCAAGCTCGGCGCGACGGACCGGCACGAGGCCGCCCGGATCGTCCGCGCCCAGCAGCGCTAGCGGCGCCGCCGTGGTGGCGCGTCAGTACTCGTTCGGCATGAGGATCCACAGGATGGGGTACACGATCAGCTGGCTGCCCGGCAGGATCATCAGCAACAAGATGAAGAGCAGGCGCGTGGCCCAGGGCCCGAGGCCGAACCGGCGGCCCAGCCCGGCGCAGACGCCGGCGATGATGCGGGTGTCGCGGGGACGGACGAGTCCCTGACGGCGGAAGGTGGTGTGCACGTCGGCCACGGTGAGGCCCTCTCAGGTGCGTCGGTGTGTTGGAGGTACCACCGTCCCGCACCCGAGCCGCGCGCACATCAGGGACGCCCCTGGTTCACCCCCTGATGTGCGGGGCATCCGCGATCGTCGGGGCATCCGCGCCGCCCCGGCACACGGGCTCCGGTGCGTCCGCCGCGATGGCGCGCGGCGTCCCCGCGGCGAGCGCGTCTCAGCGGTGCCCGGCGTCTCAGCGGTGCCCGGCCGCCGCGAGCCGGGCGGCGCCGACGATCCCGGCGCTGTTGCGCAGCGCGGCCGGGACGATCGGCGCCCGCGTGCGCAGCAGGGGCAGGAACTTCTCGTGCTTCTTGCTCACGCCGCCGCCCACGACGATCAGGTCGGGGGAGAAGAGCATCTCCACGGTCTCGTAGTAGCGCTGCAGCCGCTCGGCCCACTGCTCCCAGCTCAGCCCCTCCCGCTCCTTGGCGGCCGAGGAGGCGCGGTGCTCGGCGTCGTCGCCGTCGATCTCCAGGTGCCCGAGCTCGGTGTTGGGCACGAGCACGCCGTCGACGACGAGGGCCGAGCCGATCCCGGTGCCCAGCGTGGTCATCAGCACCACGCCGGGCACGTCCCGCGCGGCGCCGAAGGCGACCTCGGCCACGCCGGCGGCGTCGGCGTCGTTGACGGCGCTGACCGGCCGGCCCGTGGCCTCGGTCATGAGCGCGGGGACGTCCACGCCCTTCCACGACCTGTGCAGGTTGGCGATGAACGCCACGATCCCGTGCTTGATGGGCGCGGGAAAGGTCAGCCCGAGCGGCACGTCGGCCGGCAGGTCGAACCCGGCGACGAGGTCGGCCACGGTCGCGGCCACGGCCGCCGGCTTGGACGGGTCGGGGGTCGGGATGCGCACCCGGTCCGCGGTGAGCTCGCCGGTGGCCAGGTCCACCGGCGCGCCCTTGATGCCCGAACCGCCGATGTCGATGCCGAAGGCGACCGGCACGCTCCGGCGTCGCCGCGCCGCCGGCGCCGGCTCCGTGCGCTGCCCGGTGCTCACGGCAGCGTGAGGATCTCGGCGCCGTCCTCGGTGACCACGATGGTGTGCTCCCACTGGGCGGTGCGCGAACGGTCCTTGGTCAGCACGGTCCAGCCGTCGTCCCACTGCTCCCACTCGATGGTGCCCAGGGTGAGCATCGGCTCGATGGTGAACACCATGCCCGGCCGGATGACGTCGTCGTAGCGGGGGGCGGAGTCGTAGTGCGGGATGATCAGGCCCGAGTGGAAGGCCTCGCCCACGCCGTGGCCGGTGAAGTCGCGGACCACGCCGTAGTCGAACCGCCGCGCGTAGGCCTCGATGACCCGGCCGATGACGTTGACGGCGCGGCCGGGCTTGACCGCCCGGATCCCGCGCATCATGGCCTCCTTGGTGCGCTCGACCAGCAGGCGGGACTCCTCGTCGACCTCGCCGACGAGGAACATCGCGTTGAGGTCCCCGTGCACGCCGTCCTTGTACGCGGTGACGTCGACGTTGAGGATGTCGCCGTCCGCGAGCACCGTCGAGTCCGGGATGCCGTGGCAGATGACCTCGTTGACCGAGGTGCACAGCGACTTGGTGAAGCCCATGTAGCCCAGCGTCGAGGGGTAGGCGCCGTGGTCGATCATGAACTCGTGCCCGACGGCGTCGAGCTCGTCGGTGGTCACCCCGGGCCGGACGTGCCGGCCGACCTCCTCGAGCGCCTGCGCGGCGATCTGGGAGGCGCGCCGGATCCGCTCGATCGTCTCCGGGGTCTTCACCTCGGAGGCGGTCACCCGCTCCGGTCCCGTGCGGCCGACGTACTCCGGGCGGGGGATGGAGGCCGGGACGGGGCGCATCGGGGTGACGACGCCCTTGGTGAGGGTGCCGCGCGGGGCGCGGTCGGCGAGCATGGTGGTGTCGGGCATGGGCCGAGTCTACGGACCGGCCCGGCCGTGGGACGATCGGGCGGGCACGACGGAAGGGAGCGCGCGATGGCCGAGTTCTACTACAACCTCGCCACCGGCGAGATCGAGGAGGGCAAGGTCCACGGCGCCACCACGCGCATGGGCCCGTACCCGACGGCGGAGGCCGCCCGGGCCGCCCTGGCCCACGCCCAGGAGCGCAACGCCGCGTGGGACGCCGCCGACGCGCGGTGGCAGGAGGACGACGACGTCGACGCCGGCTAGGCCGGCGTCGACGTCAGCGCGCGTCGGGGCGCTCCGCGGTCAGCGCTCGTAGGTGTGCTCGGGGGCGGGGAAGGCCCGCTCCCGCACGGCGCGGGCGTAGGCCCGCGTGGCCCGGTAGAGCTCGGCGCCGACCTCCCCGAAGCGCTGGGCGAAGCGGGGGGACCACCCGGTCATCCCCGCCATGTCGGTCCAGACGAGGACCTGCCCGTCGCAGCCGGGCCCGGCGCCGATGCCGATGGTCGGCACCGGCAGCACCTCGGTGACCCGCTCGGCCACCGGGGCGGGCACCATCTCCAGGACGACGGCGACGGCGCCGGCGTCGGCCAGCGCCAGCGCGTCGGCCACCAGCTGCTCCGCGGCGTCGTTGTCGCGGGCCTGCACCCGCTTGCCGCCGAGCAGGTTCTCCGCCTGCGGGGTGAAGCCGAGGTGACCCACCACCGGGATGCCCGAGCGGGTGAGCAGGCGGACGTGCTCGGCGAGGTGGGCGCCGCCCTCGAACTTCACCGCGTGGGCGCCGGCCTCCTTGAGCATCCGCACGGCGGTGGCCAGGCACTGCTGCGGGGAGGCCTCGTAGGAGCCGAACGGCAGGTCCGCCACGACCAGGGCGCGGCGGCTGGCGCGGGCGACCGCGCGCACCGCGGGGATCATCTCGTCGACCGTGACCGGGATGGTCGTGGGGTGGCCGAGCATGTTGTCGCCGATGGAGTCGCCCACCAGCAGGATGTCGATGCCGGCCTCGTCGAAGATCCGCGCGGTGACGGCGTCGTAGGCGGTCAGCATGGTCAGCGCCTCGCCGCGCTCCTTGGCCTGGCGCAGGTGGTGCACCCGCACCCGCTTGGGCACGGGGACGCCCTCCGGGGCGGGCGGCGCGGCGGGGGAGATGGGCGCGCCGGCGCTGTCCGGGCGGTCGGTCTCGGTCATGTCTCGCTCTCCGGTCGGTGGTGCGGGCGCGTCGGCGCGTCCGCGGTGGGGGATGGGGGGCTCGGCGCTCAGGGGGCGTCCACCGGACGGGGCTGGACGCCGTCGGGCGTGGCGACGTCCACCGGTCCCGGCGCCATCGCGGCGAGCTGCTCGCGCCAGCGGCTGGTCACCGGCAGGCGGCGGTCGCGGCCGAAGGCCATCGCCGTGACCTTCGGCCCTAGCGGGTACTGGCGCCGCTTCCACTCGGCCCGGTCCACCAGGGTGAGCACCAGCTCCACCGTGGCCGGGTCGAACCCGGAGGCCAGCAGCTCCGCCCGGCCCAGGCTGCGCTCGACGTAACCCTGGAGGACGTCGTCGAGCAGCTCGTACTCGGGCAGGGAGTCGGAGTCCTGCTGGCCCGGTCGCAGCTCGGCCGACGGCGCCTTGGTGATCGAGGACCACGGGATCGGCTCGGTCTGCCCGGCAGCCTGGGCGGCCTCGTTGCGCCAGCGCGCCAGCTCCCACACGTGGGTCTTGAGCACGTCCTTGATCGGCGCGAAGCCGCCGACGGCGTCGCCGTAGATGGTCGAGTACCCCACGGCGAGCTCGCTCTTGTTGCCGGTGGCGAGCACGAGCGGGCCCTCGGCGTTGGAGATCGCCATGAGGATCACGCCGCGCATGCGGGCCTGGAGGTTCTCCGCGGCGACGCCGCTGAGGTGCAGCTCGCCTTCGAAGGCGTCGACCATGGGACCGATCGGCTGGACGCGGTAGTCCAGCCCGATCCGGGCGGCGAGGTCGGCGGCGTCGTCGCGGGAGTGCTCGGAGGAGTACCGCGAGGGCATGGAGACGCCGATGACGTGCTCGGGGCCGACGGCGTCGGCCGCGACCGCGGCGACCAGGGCCGAGTCGATCCCCCCGGACAGCCCGAGCACGACTGAACGGAAGCCGTTCTTGACCACGTAGTCGCGCAGCCCGAGCACGACGGCGCGGTACATCTGCTCGGTGTCGCCCTGCCGCGCGGGCACGGTGTGCCCGGCCGGGAGGAGGGGTGGGGCGCCGGCGCCGGGCAGCTCGACGACCAGCTGGTCCTCGACGAAGCCGCGGGCCGCCCCCACCAGCTCGCCGGCGGCGTCGACGACGAAGGAGTGGCCGTCGAAGACGAGGTCGTCCTGGGCGCCGACGAGGTTGACGTAGAACAGCGGGCAGCGGAGCTGGGCGGCGCGGTCCCGCGCGAGGCGGCGGCGCACCGCCCCCTTGCCGTGCTCGTAGGGGGAGCCGTTGAGCACCAGCAGGGCGTCGAGGCCCATGCCGGCCATCGCGGCCACCGGGCCGCCCTCCTGCCAGATGTCCTCGCAGATGACCAGGCCCAGCCGCTGCCCGGCGACCTCGAGCACCACCGGGTCGGAGCCGGCGGCGAAGATCCGGTACTCGTCGAAGACGCCGTAGTTGGGCAGGTGGTGCTTGGTGTAGACCAGCTCGACCTGCCCGCCGCGCAGCACGGCGGCAGTGTTGGTGGGGCGCCCGTCGGCCGCGGTGCCCAGGGAGCCCACGACGACGTGCCGGTCGCCGTGCCCGTCCTCGGCCAGCTCCGCGGCGAGCCGGGCCAGGCGGGCCGCGGCCGCGCGCTGGAAGGAGCCGCGCAGCGCGAGGTCCTCGATGGGGTAGCCGGTCAGCATCATCTCGGGCAGCACCACCACGTCCGCCCCGGCGGCCGCGGCGTCGGCGACGGCGCGGCGCACGAGGGCGGCGTTCCCGTCGAGGTCGCCGACGGTGGCGTTGACCTGGGCCAGGGCGATGCGGAGCGGTGCCATGGCGCCAGCCTATTGCCGACGGCTGACTTCCTTCGCGGCGGACCACACGCCGGGCGCCGACGCTCCCACCTGCGTCGGGTGCGCCATGATGGTCCGGTGCGGCACCCCCGGCCGCACCCGACCGCCGTTCCGGGTCGCTGGACCCGCCGGCACGCGCGCAGCCAGGGAGTGGCCGATGGACAAGCAGCAGGAGTACGTGCTCAGGACGATCGAGGAGCGCGACGTCCGGTTCATCCGGCTGTGGTTCACCGACGTGCTGGGCACTCTCAAGTCCGTCGCCATCGCCCCGGCCGAGCTCGAGCAGGCCTTCGCCGAGGGCATCGGGTTCGACGGGTCGGCCATCGAGGGGCTCACCCGCGTGTACGAGGCGGACATGCTGGTCAAGCCGGACCCCGGCACGTTCCAGATCCTGCCCTGGCGGGGGGAGGCGAACTCCGTGGCGCGGATGTTCTGCGACGTGCTCACCCCGACGGGCGAGCCGGCCCGCTCCGACCCGCGCAACGTCCTCAAGCGGGCGCTGGCCAAGGCCGCCGACGCGGGGTTCACCTTCTACACCCACCCCGAGATCGAGTTCTACCTGTTCGAACGCCCCCAGCGGCCCGACGACGCGCTGGTGCCGATCGACACCGCCGGCTACTTCGACCACGTCGCGCGCGGGACGGCGCACGACTTCCGCCGCGACGCCATCACCACCCTGGAGTCCATGGGCATCTCGGTGGAGTTCTCCCACCACGAGGCCGGCCCCGGCCAGAACGAGATCGACCTGCGCTATGCGGACGCGCTGAGCATGGCCGACAACATCCAGACCTTCCGCACCGTGGTCAAGGAGGTCGCGCTCCAGCAGGACGTGCTCGCCACCTTCATGCCCAAGCCGCTGGTCGACGCCCCCGGCTCGGGAATGCACACGCACCTGTCGCTGTTCGAGGGCGACCGCAACGCCTTCTACGACCCCTCGGGGCGCTACCAGCTCTCCGACACCGCCCGGGCGTTCATCGCCGGCCTGCTGCGCCACGCCGGCGAGATCACCGCGGTGACCAACCAGTACGTCAACTCCTACAAGCGGCTGTGGGGCGGCGGGGAGGCGCCCAGCTACGTGTGCTGGGGCCACAACAACCGCTCGGCGCTCGTGCGGGTGCCGCTGTACAAGCCCGAGAAGGGCGGCTCGGCGCGGATCGAGTACCGCGCGCTGGACTCCGCCGCCAACCCCTACCTCGCCTTCGCCGTCCTCCTCGCCGCCGGCCTCAAGGGCGTGCAGGAGGGCTACGAGCTGCCCGAGGGCGCCGACGACGACGTCTTCGCCATGAGCAGGGCCGAGCGGCGCGCCCTGGGCATCCAGGAGCTGCCCAACTCCCTTCACGAGGCGATCCAGATCATGGAGCGCTCGGAGCTGCTGGCCGACACGCTGGGGGAGGAGACCTTCGGGTACTTCGTCCGCAACAAGCTCACCGAGTGGGAGGAGTACCGCAGCCAGGTCACGCCGTTCGAGCTGCGCCGGTTCATCCCGGCGCTGTGACGGCGCCGCGGCACGGCCGAGGGGAGGCGTGATGGCACGGCAGGTGACCCGCACGAGCGTGCTGCGCCGGCTCGGCTTCACCGACGCCCCGCGCGCCGACCACCTGCTCGCCGACCCGGCGCTGGCGCCGCTGGTCGAGGCCGCGCAGGCGGCGGACGCGCCCCTGCCGGAGGCGCTGAGCGCGAGCGCGGACCCCGACCAGGCGCTGCTGGCGCTGCTGCGCCTCGTCGAGCAGGCCGGCGACCACGGCCTGGGCGACCGGGTCCGGGCGGTGCTGACCGAGGACGGCCGGCAGCGCGGCCGCCTGCTCGCGGTGCTCGGGGCGTCCTCGGCGCTGGGGGACATGCTCGTCGCTCATCCCGAGGACGGCGCGCTGCTGCGCGACCGGGCCGGTGAGCCGGGGCCGCTGGACTCCGACCCGGCCGCCGAGCGGGCCCGGGCGCTGCGGGCGGTGGGGGCGGACCCGGACGCCCCGGTGCCGGTCGCCGCCGTGACCGGGGACGACGGCGTCGGCGCCCTGCGGCGCACCTACCGCCGCCGCCTGCTCCAGATCGCCGCGGCCGACCTGGTCAGCGCGGACCCGGTGGCCGACTTCCCGCGGGTCGCCGCGGCCATCGCCGACCTCGTCGGCGCCGCCCTCGACGCGGCCCTGGCCCTGGCCCGGGCCGCGATGCCGGACGGCGCCAGGGACGTGCGCCTCGCCGTCATCGGGATGGGCAAGACCGGTGGGCGCGAGCTCAACTACATCTCCGACGTCGACGTCGTCTACGTCTGCGAGCCCGCGCCCGGGTCGGACCTGTCCGAGCCGGCGGCCCTCGCCGTCGGGACGCGGCTGGCCACCCAGCTGGCCCGCGCGTGCCAGGCGCCCGGCCCGGAGCTGGCGCTGTGGCCGGTCGACGCCAACCTGCGCCCGGAGGGCAAGGACGGCCCGCTGGTGCGCACGCTCGCCTCGCACGTGGCCTACTACGAGCGGTGGGCCAAGGGCTGGGAGTTCCAGGCGCTCATCAAGGCCCGGCCCGTCGCCGGCGACCGGGCCCTGGGCGAGGCGTACCGGGCCGCGCTCGGGCCGATGGTGTGGTCCGCCGTCGAGCGCGAGAACTTCGTCGAGGAGGCCCAGGCGATGCGCCGGCGGGTGGAGGACCACGTCCCCGCCGCCGACGCCGACCGCCAGCTCAAGCTCGGCAAGGGCGGCCTGCGCGACGTGGAGTTCACCGTCCAGCTGCTCCAGCTGGTCCACGGCCGCACCGACCCGTCGATCCGCTCGGGGACGACGCTTGAGGCGCTGGACCAGCTCACCCGCGGCGGGTACGTCTCGCGCGACCACGCCGCCGAGCTGTCCCACCACTACCGGTTCCTGCGGGTGCTCGAGCACCGCATCCAGCTGCACCGGCTGCGCCGCTCGCACGTGGTGCCCCGGGACGAGGCGGACCTGCGCCGGCTGGGCCGGGCGATGCACGCCGACGGCGTCGACTCCGCCGAGTCCCTCGAGACCCGCTGGCGCCAGGTCCGCCGCGAGGTGCGCCACCTGCACGAGGAGATCTTCTACCGCCCGCTGCTGCCGCTGACGGCCCAGCTCTCCGCCGAGGACGTCGCGCTCGCGCCGGAGGCCGCCCGGGCCCGGCTGCGGGCCATCGGCTACCTGGACCCCGACGGCGCCCTGCGGCACATCGGCGCCCTGACGGACGGGCTGTCGCGGCGCGCGGCGATCCAGCGCCAGCTGTTGCCGGTCATGCTCGGCTGGTTCGCCCAGGGCCCGGAGCCGGACTCCGGGCTGCTGTCCTTCCGCAGGCTCTCCGAGACCATGGGCACCACCCACTGGTACCTCAAGCTGTTGCGCGACTCCGGCGCCGCGGCCGAACGGCTGGCCCAGGTGCTCTCCACCAGCCGGTACGCGGCCGACGCGCTGGCCCGCCTGCCCGAGGCGGTGGCCTGGCTCGACGACGACGCCGAGCTGGTCCCGCGCGAGCAGGCGGCGCTGGCCGCCGAGCTCGCGGCGCTGCAGGCCCGGCGCACCGAGCCCGTGGCGGGCGTCATGGTCGCGCGCTACCTGCGCCGGCGTGAGCTGCTGCGCGCCGCCCTGGCCGAGGTGCTCGGCGACGTCCCCTTCGCGCGCACCGCGCACATGATCTCCACCGCCGCCGACGTGGCCCTGCAGGGCGCGCTGAAGGTGGCCGTGGCGCAGGCGACGGCGGAGGCCGGGCTCGACGCCCCACCCTCGCGCTACCTGGTGGTCGCCATGGGCCGCCTGGGCGGGGCGGAGATGAGCTACGCCTCGGACGCCGACGTGCTCTTCGTCCACGACCCGGTGCCGGGGGCGGACCCGGAGCTGGCGGCGCGCACCGCGGTGGCGGTGGCCTCGGCGGTGCGCTCCCTGCTCGGCGAGACCGGGGCCGAGCCGCCGCTGCCGGTGGACGCCGACCTGCGTCCGGAGGGCCGCAGCGGACCGATAATCCGCTCGCTGTCCTCCTACGCCGAGTACTACGAGCGGTGGGTCGAGCCCTGGGAGCGCCAGGCGCTGCTGCGCGCCCGCCCCGTGGCCGGCGACGAGGAGCTCGCGGCCCGGTTCGGGGCGCTGATCGACCGGGTGCGCTACCCCGCGGGGGGCCTGGGGGAGGCGGACCAGCGCGAGCTGCGCCGCGTCAAGGCCCGGGTGGAGGCCGAGCGGCTGCCGCGCGGGGTGCCGCCCACCCGCCACCTCAAGCTGGGCCGGGGCGGGCTGAGCGACGTGGAGTGGACCGTCCAGCTGCTCCAGCTGCGCCACGGCGGCGCGGTGCCGGAGGTGCGCACGCCCTCGACGCTGCCGGCGCTGCACGCGCTGCGGGAGGCGGGGCTCGTCGGGGCCGACGCGGCCGCGCGGCTGGCCGAGGCGTGGCAGCTGGCCTCGCGCATCCGCAACGCCATCGTCCTGGCCACCGGGCGCACCACCGGCGGGCGGCTGGACGTGCTACCGCACGAGTCGCGCGACCTGGAGGTGGTCGCGCGGATCCTCGGCTACGAGCCCGGCGGCCGGCTGGACCTCGAGGAGGACTACCTGCGCGCCGCCAGGCGGGCCCGGTCGGTCGTCGAGCACCTCTTCTACGGCTGACCCAGCGACCGACCTGCCATTCCGGTCGCAGCCACCATGACGATCTGGCTGCGACCACAATGGCGAGCTGGTCGCGGGAGGGGTCAGAGCACCTTGGAGAGGAACTCCCGGGTGCGCTGCTGGGTGGGGTGGTCCAGGACGTCGGCGGGGCGGCCCTGCTCGACCACGACGCCGTCGTCCATGAACACCACCTGGTCGCCCACCTCCCGGGCGAAGCCGATCTCGTGGGTGACGACCATCATCGTCATCCCGTCGGCGGCCAGGTCCTGCATGACCCCGAGCACCTCGCCGACCAGCTCGGGGTCCAGCGCCGAGGTCGGCTCGTCGAAGAGCATGAGCTCGGGGTCCATGGCCAGCGCCCGGGCGATCGCCACGCGCTGCTGCTGGCCGCCGGAGAGCTGGGCGGGGTAGTGCCCGGCCCGGTCCGCCAGGCCCACCCGGTCCAGCAGCTCGGCCGCCCGCGCCCGGGCGGCCGCCTTGGACCGGCCCTTGACCTGCACCGGGGCCTCCATGACGTTCTCCAGCGCCGTCATGTGCGGGAAGAGGTTGAAGCGCTGGAACACCATCCCGATGCGGGCGCGCTGCTGGGCGATCTTGCGCGGGGGGAGCCGGTAGAGCTCGCTGCGCCCGCCGCGGGACTCCTCGCGGTAGCCCACGAGCTCGCCGTCGACGCGGATGCGGCCGGCGTCGATCTCCTCGAGCTGGTTGACGCAGCGCAGCAGGGTGGACTTGCCCGACCCGGACGGGCCGAGCACCACGCACACCGACCCCGCGGGCACCGTCAGGTCCACCCCGCGCAGCACGTGCAGCTCGCCGAAGAGCTTGTGCACGCCGTCGATCTGAATCATGTCGGTCATGGGGTGTTCTCCAGGAACGGGTCGTCCTTCGTGGTGCCGGCCGCGAGGATGGCCTGCTGCTTCTTGCCCAGGCCCTTCCCGCCCCGCGGCGCGGGGCCGGCGCCGGCGAACCCGCGCCCGTAGTACCGCTCGAGGTAGTGCTGGCCGACCATGAGCACCGAGGTGATGAGCAGGTACCAGATCGCGGCGACCATGAGCAGCGGGATGGGCAGGAACAGCCGGTTGCCCACGGAGTTGGTCACGAAGGTGAGGTCGAGCGTGAAGGGCACGGCCAGCACCAGGGAGGTGGTCTTGAGCATGGAGATCGTCTCGTTGCCCGTGGGCGGGACGATGACGCGCATGGCCTGCGGGATGACGATGCGGCGCAGGATGGTCGACTCCTTCATGCCCAGCGCCCGCGCCGCCTCGCCCTGCCCGGCGTCCACGCTGGCCAGGCCGGAGCGGAAGATCTCCGCGAGGTAGGCGGCCTCGTTGAGGGCCAGGCCGATGATGGCCGCCCACGCGGCGTTGAACACGTCGTTCGTGGAGAAGACGACGAACTCCGGCCCGAACGGCACGCCCAGGCTGAGCCGCGGGTAGAGGACGGCCAGCAGCCCCCAGAAGGTCAGCTGGGTGTAGATCGGGGTGCCGCGGAAGAACCAGATGTAGAACCACGCCACCGCCCGCATGACCGGGTTGTCCGAGCGGCGCATGATGGCCAGGGCCAGGGCCAGCACGACGGCGATGGCCATGGACGCCGCTGTCAGCAGCAGCGTCCACCCCACGCCCTTGATCACCGTGACGTCGCGGGCGTACAGCCAGACCAGGTCCCACCGGAAGTTGGGGTTGGTGACCAGGGCGTTGACGGCCATCGCCGCGAGCACGGCGGCGACGACGGCGGAGACGAGCCGCCCGGGCCGGCGCACCGGGTGGGCGCGGATGAGCTTGGGCACGTCCGTGCGACGGGGGGAGTGGGACATCAGACCGTCGGGTTGAGCTCAGCGCTGTCGAGCGCGCCGGAGACGCCCCACGTGGCGAGGATGTCCTGCCAGACACCCTCGTCCATGAGGTGCTGCATCGCGGCCTGCAGGGCGGCGGTGAGCTCGGGGTCGTCCTTGGCCACGACGATGCCCTGCGGGGCGGTGTCGGTGACCTCGCCGAGCTGCTCGACCTTGCCCTGGGTCTGCACCTCGGCGTACTGGCCGACCTGGGAGTCGGCGTACATGACGTCGATCTTGCCGCCGACGAGATTCGTCGTGACGTCCGCCTGGGAGGTGTAGCGCAGCACCTCGATCGGCTCGGCGCCCTTGGCCTGGCAGTCCGCCGAGAGCCGGTCGACGACCTCGTCCTGGACGGTGCCGGTCTGCACGCCCATGGTGGTGCCGCACAGGTCCGCCGCGTCCAGGCCCTTCGGGTTGCCCGCCTGGACCGAGTAGGTCGAGCCGGCGGAGATGTAGGAGATCATGTCGACCTCCGCCACCCGCTCGGGGTTGATGGAGAAGGACGAGATGCCGGCGTCGTACTGGGTGCCGATGCCGGGGATGATCGAGGCGAACTCGGCGTGCGCGACCTCGACCTTCGCCCCGAGCACCCGGCCGAGCGCGTTGGCCAGATCGACGTCGTAGCCGGTGGGGGTCTGGCCGTCGGCACCGCCGAAGAACTCCGCCGGCGCGTACTGGAGGTTGGCCCCGACGGTCAGCGTGCCGTCGAAGTCGGCGGGCAGCTTGGCCGCGATGTCGTCGACCTTGCCGATCGTCGAGACGTCGTAGCTGGGCGCGGCGGCGCTCGCGTCGCTCGTGCCGCCGTTGCCGCCGGCACCCTCCGAGACGGCGTTGGTGCATGCCGTGAGGCTGAGGGCGCCCGCGAGGGCGGAGGTGGCAAGGACGGGCAAGCGACGCATGACAGACTCTCCGAGGACGGCTCACGTAAACGAACGGTGCCATCGTATATCCGTATCCATGCATGACTATGCACGGGGCGGTGTGGACTCAGGCACATCACGCCCCAGGCAGGATGTCGCGCGACGGATGTGGCGCGGACCTCACGCACCGGCGGCGCTCGGACCCGGTGACGCTCGGGGCGAGCGCGCGCCGCGGCGGGGGCGCGCCTAGCGTGGACGCCCATGAGCACTCCCACGCTCACGCTCAACACCGGCCTGGCCATGCCCGCCCTCGGGTTCGGCGTCTTCCAGACCCCGCCGGAGGAGACGGTCGCCGCGGTCGGCGCGGCGCTGGAGACCGGCTACCGTCACGTGGACACCGCCGCCGCCTACGGCAACGAGCGCGAGGTCGGCGAGGCGATCCGGCGCTCCGGGCTCGGCCGGGACGACGTCTTCATCGAGACCAAGGTCTGGATCACCGACTACGGGTACGAACCCACCCTGCACGCCTTCGACAAGAGCGCCGGCAAGCTCGGTGTCGACCGGATCGACCTGCTCATCCTGCACCAGGCGCTGCCGGGGGAGTTCGAGCGGACCATCGACGCCTACCGCGCCCTGGAGAAGCTGCTGGCCGACGGCGCCGTCCGCGCCATCGGCGTCTCGAACTTCATGCCGCGCCACCTCGATCGCCTGCTCGCGGAGACGGAGGTCGTGCCGGCGGTCAACCAGATCGAGGTACACCCCTACTTCCGGCAGTCCGAGCTGCTCGCCTACGACGACGACCGCGGCATCCTCAACCAGGCCTGGTTCCCGATCGGCGGGATCACCTTCTACCGCGACGGCTCGCAGGGCAGCACGCTGCAGGATCCGGTGATCGGCGAGATCGCCGCGGCGCACGGCAAGACGCCGGCCAGGTGATGCTGCGCTGGCACCTGCAGCAGGGCCGCCAGGCCATCCCGAAGTCCGTCACGCCGTCGCGCATCGCGGAGAACTTCGACGTCTTCGACTTCGCGCTCACGACCGACCAGCTCGGCGCGATCGACGCGCTCGACACCGGCGTGCGCGGCGGCCCGGAGCCGGAGCACATCACCCGGGAGAACTTCGGGCTCGAGATCCCCGAGGCCTGAGCCCGGACGCCGCCGGGGTGGGCGGAGCACCCACGACGGCACCCCCGCCGCCACGGGGGCGAGGGGGGTGCCGGCCGTGCGGGTCAGGCCTCAGGGCCGCAGCCCTGGGCCGTGCCGGTCACAGGTCGTAGTACATCTCGAACTCGTGCGGGTGCGGACGCAGGCGCAGCGGGTCGATCTCGTTCGTGCGCTTGTAGTCGATCCAGGTCTCGATGAGGTCGGGGGTGAACACGTCGCCCTCGGTGAGGTAGTCGTGGTCGGCCTCGAGGGCCTCGAGCACGCCGGGCAGCGAGTCCGGCACCTGGGCGATCTTGGCGTGCTCCTCGGGGGGCAGCTCGTAGAGGTCCTTGTCGATCGGCTCGGGCGGCTCGATCCGGTTGCGGACGCCGTCGAGCCCGGCCATGAGCATCGCCGAGAACGCGAGGTAGGGGTTGGACGAGGGGTCCGGCACCCGGAACTCGATGCGCTTGGCCTTGGGGGAGGTGCCGGTGACCGGGATCCGGATGCACGCGGAGCGGTTGCGCGCCGAGTACACGAGGTTGACCGGGGCCTCGAAGCCGGGCACCAGGCGGTGGTAGGAGTTCACGGTCGGGTTGGTGAAGGCGAGCAGGGACGGCGCGTGGTGCAGCAGGCCGCCGATGTACCAGCGGGCCATGTCGGACAGGCCGCCGTAGCCGCGCTCGTCGAAGAACAGCGGCTTGCCGTCCTTCCACAACGACTGGTGGGAGTGCATGCCCGAGCCGTTGTCCCCAAAGAGCGGCTTGGGCATGAAGGTGGCGGACTTGCCGGCCTCCCAGGCGACGTTCTTGATGATGTACTTGAACTTCATCACGTCGTCGGCGGCCGCGCGCAGCGTGTCGAACCGGTAGTTGATCTCCATCTGCCCGGCGGTGCCCACCTCGTGGTGCGCGCGCTCGACGTCGAGCCCGACCTCCTGCAGGCAGGTGACCATCTGGTCGCGCAGATCGGCCATCTGGTCGTTGGGGGAGACGGGGAAGTAGCCGCCCTTGTACCGGGTCTTGTACCCGAGGTTCGGGCCCTCCTCGCGGCCGGTGTTCCAGGCCGCCTCGTTGGAGTCGAGGTAGTAGTAGCTCGAGTGCTGGTTGGTCTCGTAGCGCACGGCGTCGAAGATGTAGAACTCCGCCTCGGCGCCGAAGTAGACGGTGTCGGCGATGCCGGTGCTCTTGAGGTAGGCCTCGGCCTTGGTGGCGATATTGCGGGGGTCGCGCGAATACGCCTCGTCGGTGAACGGGTCGACGATGGAGAAGTTGACCACGAGCGTCTTCTGCTTGCGGAACGGGTCGACGAACGCGGTGGTGACGTCCGGCACCAGCTTCATGTCGGACTCGTGGATCGCCTGGAAGCCCCGGATGGAGGACCCGTCGAACATCAGACCTTCCGTGAAGGCATCCTCGTTGAAAGCCTCCACCGGGATGTTGAAGTGCTGCATGACGCCCGGCAGATCGCAGAAGCGGACGTCGACGAATTTGACGCCTTGCTCCTTGGTGAAGGCGATGGCCTCCTCGGCGCTGGAAAACATCCGATGCTCCTTGGCTCGTGGACTCTCGTGACCCGGATGGGAACCGCCTTCGAACCTAGTGGCGGCCGGTTTCTGCTGTGTCACCCGAATGTGTCAGGGATGTTACGCGGCGTCCCGGCGGGCGGACCGCGGTGGCCGGGTCGTGGGCAGGCGTGCGCCCGCGGGCGGAGGCCGCCACCGGCGGGGGCGGTGCCGCGCGCTGGGTAGGCTCGTCTGGTGTCCGACGCAAGAACCGCTTCCCCCACCGTGGCCGGCCTGGGGCGCCGGATCATCGGCCTCGCCGTGGACTGGGCGATCGCGACGGCGATCAGCGCCGGGTTCCTCGGCAACGACCCCCTCGCCACCCTCGGCATCTTCGCCCTCATGACGTGGCTCATGCTCAGCACCCTGGGCGCGACGATCGGGCACGTGGCGGCCGGGCTGGCGGTGCGACGGCTCGACGGCGGCCTGCCCGGGCCCCGGCGCGCGCTCATCCGCACGGTCCTGCTCTGCCTGGTCATCCCGGCCGTCGTGTGGGGCGCCGACGGCCGGGGCCTGCACGACATCGCCGCCGGCACGGTCGTCACTCGGGTGCGCTGATCCCGTCACTCGGCCGACCGGCCCGCGTCCGGCGGCCCCGGACCGCGAGCCGCACTCACCGCGGGCCGGGCCGCTACGACGCCGACGCCCGGCACTGCGCGCGCAGTGCCGGGCGTCGTTCCTGGTGCTGGGGGTCAGCGCCCGCGCATGCCCTTGCGGTCGGGCCGGGCCTTCATGGGGTCCACGCCCTTGGGGATCGGCATCCGGGCCGCGCCGAGGGCCTGCAGGCGCTTGGCGACGGCGGCGACCTCGGCCGGGGTCAGCGTTCCCTTGAGCCGCTGGACGTGCCGGACGAGCTTGGCGAGGGGGACCTGGCCCTCGTCGTTGCCGTACTCGACGAGGTGCACCGGCACGTTCGGCGCCACGCGGGTGACCTTGCGGCGCTCGTCCTCGAGCAGGCGCTTGACGCGGTGGCTCGGCCCCTCGGAGACCAGGACGATGCCGGGCCGGCCCACCATGCGGAAGACGAGGTCCTGGGTGCGCGGGTTCATCGCGACCGGCTGTTCCTCGATGTTCCAGCCGCGGCGGATCTGCCCGAGCGCCGCGCCGGCCGCGCCGGGCTGGCCGTCGATCTGGGAGTAGCCGGCCTTCCGGGTCTGCTGGGCCAGGAGGATCATCATCGCCATCGACCCGAGGAGCAGGCCGAAGAAGCCCATGTACCACGGGTGGCCCCAGGCGAACCCGACCACCAGCGCCACACCCATGACCACCACGAAGACCCCGACGAGGAGCCAGGTGATGTTGGGGTTGACCTGCCGGGTCATCCGGTACGCGTCGGCGATGTTGTGATACCAGCGCCGCTTCTTCTCCTGGGGTGCGGCGGAGGAACCCTCGACGTCGCGCGTGCTCTTACGGGCCATGATGCCCAAGGATACCGGCCGTCGGCCGTGTCTCAGCCGTCCGCCGCAGTGATGTGCCGGGCCGGCGTGCGCAGCGACAGCGCGAGGACCGCCAGGGCCGCGGACGCGGCGGCCGCCACGGCGAACGCGGCGTCCGGGCCGGCGGCGTCGGCGAGGCGCCCCGCGACCGCCGCCGCGAGGGCGACACCGACGACGTTGGCCGAGCTCAGCGCGGTCATCGCCACCGCGGTGGCGCCCGGCGGCGCGAGCCGCCCGGCGGCGGTGAACAGGGTGACCAGCGCCGGGCCCACGAACAACCCGACCGCCAGCACGAGCCCGGCGAGGGCGCCGAGCGCCGTGGCCGCGGTCATGGCCGCCGACAGCGCGGCCATGCCGAGGCCGCATACCACCAGCCGCGCCCGCAGGGTCACGCCCTCGGGCAGGGCGACGACGGCGAGGGCCATGGCGGCGGAGCCCACGCCCATCAGGGCGTAGATCAGCCCGGCCCGGCCCGGTGCGCCGGTGGCAGCTGCGAAGGCGGTGACCGCCGTCTGGCTGGCGCCGAAGAAGAGCCCCACGCAGGCCATGCCGGCGACGGCGGGACCTACCCGGCGCAGCACGCGCGGCAGGGCGGGGGCCGCGGCCGGGGTCAGCGGCCGGATGCGCGGGTCGGCGGCCCCGGCGGAAGGGTGCAGGGCGAAGGCGGTGACGAAGATCGCCACGAGCGCCGCGGCCAGCAGCACCGGCGCCTCGGGGCTGCCGGCCGCGGCGGCCACCCCCACCAGCGCCGGACCGAGGACGAAGCTGAGCTCGTCGGCCATGGACTCGTAGCTCAGCGCGGCGCCGCTCACGCGGGGCTCGCTCGTCGCGCCGAGCCAGCGCACCCGCGCGAGGGACCCGACCGGCACGTTGGTGAGTCCGACCAGCGCGCAGAGCGCGCACAGTCCCGCCGCGGCGGCGCCGGCCCGGGCCGCCACCACGAGGGCCACCAGCGCCGCGGCGTTGACCGGGGTCAGGAGCAGCAGCGGCAGCCGCTGGCCGCGCCGGTCGGTCCACCGCCCGACGAGCGGGCCGGCGACGGCGGTGGACACCGCCAGCGCGGCGGAGGCGAGCCCCGCCTCGCCGACCGACCCGGTGGCGCTGGTGACCAGGGTGAGCACGCCGAGGACGACCATTGCCACGGGCAGCCGGGCGAGGAAGCCGACGACGAGGAAGGGCGCGCCGAGCAGGCGGGGAAGGTCCCGGTAGCGGCCCAGGGCGTGCAGCGCCGACACGTCAGGCCAGGGACACCGCTTCCGGCCGGGACGCGACGAGCGACGCGGCCTCCTGCCGGGAGGGGCGCGGCTCGGTCAGGTGCTCCAGCTCGGCGGGGATGGGCTGGCCCTTGCGGGTCATCGCCTTGGCCCACAGCCGGCCGGCGCGGTAGCTCGACCGGACCATGGGGCCGGCCATGACGCCGAGGAAGCCGATCTCCTCGCCGATCTCGGCGAGCTCGACGAACTCCTCCGGCTTGACCCAGCGGTCCACCGGGTGGTGGCGCACCGAGGGCCGCAGGTACTGGTTGATCGTCAGCAGGTCGCAGCCGGCGTCGCGGATCAGCTGCATCGCGCTGACGACCTCGTCGAAGGTCTCGCCCATGCCGAGCATGAGGTTGGACTTGGTGACGAACCCGTCCTCGGCCGCGGCGGTCAGCACGCTGAGCGAACGCTCGTAGCGGAAGCCCGGCCGGATGCGACGGAAGATCCGCGGCACCGTCTCGACGTTGTGCGCGAGGACCTCCGGGCGGGAGGAGAAGACCTCGGCGAGCTGGTCCGGCTTGGCGTCGAAGTCGGGGATGAGCAGCTCGACGCCGGTGCCCGGGTTGAGGTCGTGGATCTGGCGGACGGTCTCGGCGTAGAGCCAGGCGCCGCCGTCGGCAAGGTCGTCGCGGGCGACGCCGGTGATGGTGGAGTACTTCAGGCCCATCTTCTGCACCGACAGGGCCACCTTGCGCGGCTCCATGCGGTCCAGCGCGGAGGGCTTGCCGGTGTCGATCTGGCAGAAGTCGCACCGACGGGTGCATTGCGAGCCGCCGATGAGGAAGGTGGCCTCGCGGTCCTCCCAGCACTCGAAGATGTTGGGGCAGCCGGCCTCCTCGCACACCGTGTGCAGCCCGTTGCCGTGCACGAGCTGCTTGAGCTCGCTGTACTCCGGCCCCATGACGGCCTTCGTCTTGATCCAGCTGGGCTTGCGCTCGATGGGGGTCTCGGCGTTGCGCGCCTCGATCCGCAGCATGCGGCGGCCCTCTGGTGCGATGGTCACGGTCGGCTACCTCGTCCTTCGTTCGGCTGCCCGGGGGCGGTTCCGGTCGATCCTACGTCCCTGGCCAGGGGCTCACACCGGCGGTTCAGGTGCGGGCCGGACCGGTCAGGGCCGGACGGCGACAGCCGGCCGGGCCGGGCGGGTCCGGGCCCCCAGGGCCCGGGCCAGCTCGTGCTCGGTGGCGTCGACGATGTCCAGCGGGGTGATGGTGCGGCCGGTCTCGGCGGACAGCGAGGTCACGTCGGCGTCGTCGATCCCGCACGGCACGATCCGGTCGTAGGCGCTGAGGTCGGGGCAGGCGTTGATGGCGATGCCGTGCATCGTGACGCCCTTGGCGACCCGCACCCCGACCGCGCACAGCTTGCGGTCCCGTCCCCGGGCGTCGGCGGCGACCCAGACGCCCGAACGGCCCGCCACCCGGGTGGTGGCGACGTCGCAATCGGCCGCGAGGTCGATCACGGCCTGCTCGAGGGCCCGCACGTAGGCGACGACGTCGACCGGCTCGCGCAGCCGGACGATGGGGTAGGCGATCAGCTGGCCCGGGCCGTGCCAGGTGATGCGCCCGCCGCGGTCGACGTCGACGACCGGCGTGCCGTCGGTGGGCCGGTCCCAGGATGCGGTGCGCTTGCCGGCGGTGTAGACGCCGGCGTGCTCGAGCAGCAGCACGGTGTCCTCGCGCTCCCCGGCGACGACCTCCGCGTGGACGCGCCGCTGCAGGTCCCAGGCCCAGTGGTAGTCGACGTGCTCGGACCCCAGTCGCACCCGCTCGAATCGCACCCGTCGATGCTAGACCCGCGCCCGGGACCTCGTTGTCCACAGGTCCGGCGGCCGGGGCGGCGGCGCCAACGCCGCCGGTGCTTCGCTGGCGCCATGCGCACCCTCCGCCGCCGTCCCGCCGGCCCGTCGCGGGCGCCGGTCGTGCCGGGCTACGACCTGCTGGCCCCGCTGGCCTTCGGCGCCACCGGCGCGGTGTGGTCCGGGCGCGACGCGGCTGGTCGGCCCGTCGCGGTGTCGGTGCTGCCGCTGCCGGCGGGGCCGCGCGGCGCGGCGCAGCTGCGCCGGCTCGGGCGGCTGCGGGAGGGACGGCACCCGCACCTGGCCCGGGTGCTCGACGTCGTCGGGCTCGACGCCGACCGGTGCGCGGTGGTCGCCGAGGTCGTCACCGGCCCCACGCTCGCCACGGTCCGGGCGGCACGCGGGCCGCTGCCCGTCGCCGAGGCGGCCGGGCTGCTCGCGGCGCTCGGGGCGGGGCTGGGGCACCTGCACGAACGGGGCCTCATCCACGGCGACGTCTCGCCGACGAACGTCGTCCTCGCCCCCGGCGGGGTGCCCGTGCTCGTGGACCTGGCCGGAGAGGGGGTGGTGGAGCGCGGAACCGCGGGCTTCGTCGCGCCCGAGCGGACGGGCGGCGCGCCGCCGAGCGCACCGGGGGACGTGTGGGCCCTCGCGCGCCTGGTGCTGTGGGTGGCCGGGGACGACGACGCGGTCGCCGCGGCGGTGGCGCCAGCGCTCGCCGCGGAGCCCGCGCGGCGACCCGGCGCCCGTGACCTGGCCGCCCGGGCACCGTCGCTGGCGCGGGCGGCGTCCGTGCGCCTGCCCGACGACGCCGACCTCGCCCAGGCGCAGCTGCGGGCGGGCGCGCACCAGGTGCCCACGCAGCTGACCGCCCCGCGGCGGCCGCGTCGGCGTCATGCCGCCGGGCGCCGGGGGCGGGTCATGGTGGCGGCCCTCGCCGCGCTGGCCGCGGTGGCGGGCGGCGTCTGGTGGACCGGGGCGCGGACCGACGCCGGCGCCGTCGACGCGTCCCGCGGCCCCGACGAGACGCAGCTGCGCCAGGTCGTCGCCGGGCTGCTCGAGCGGCGCGACCGCGCCCTGGCGGCGGGGGATCGCGCCGCCCTCGCCGCGCTCACGGTCGCCGGGTCGCCCGCCGCGCAGCAGGACGCCGCCCTGCTGGCACGGTTGCGGGCCGCCGGTGTGCGTGTGGAGGGACTGGGCACCGCGCTGGTGGCGCTGGAGGAGCGAGGGCGCGCCGGCGCCGGTGCCGGGCGCGTGCGGGTCGACGTCCAGGTGGTCACCCGCCAGGGCGGCTACGCGCTCGTGCCGGACGGGTCGGTACCGGTGACCGGCGGCGGCGGCTCCGAGGTGCCCGCGCAGGCGCCCCGGTGCGCCGTCCTCACCGTGCTGGGCCCGCCGTGGCGGGTGGAAGAGGTCGGCAGGTGCTGAGGTCGCGGGCACGAGCGGAGCCCCGCACCTGTGGGGTGCGGGGCTCCGGGGGTGTGTGGCTCAGAGGCCGAGCTCGGCCTCGAACGCGCCCTCCTCCAGGCGGGCCTTGACGGCCGTGAGGTACCGGCCGGCGTCGGCGCCGTCCACCAGGCGGTGGTCGTAGGTGAGGGAGAGGTACATCATCGACCGGATGCCGATGGTCTCGTTGCCCTCGGCGTCCTTGACCACGGCCGGGCGCTTGACGATCGTGCCCACCCCGAGGATCGCGACCTCCGGCTGGTTGATGATCGGCGTGTCCATGAGCAGGCCCGCCGAGCCGGTGTTCGTGATCGTGAAGGTGGAGCCGGACAGCTCGTCCGGGGTGACCTTGCTGTCGCGGGTGCGGGCCGCGAGGTCGTTGATCTTCTTGGCGATGCCGCCGATGGTGAGGTCGCCGGCGTCCTTGATGACCGGGACGAGCAGCCCGCGCGGGGTGTCGACCGCGATGCCGATGTGCTCGGCGCCGTGGTAGACGACCTGCTCGCCGTCGATGGTGGCGTTGAGCTTCGGGTGCGACTTGAGCGCCTCGGTCGCGGCCTTGACGAAGAAGGGCAGGAAGGTGAGCTTCGTGCCCTCCGCCGCCTGGAAGGCGTTCTTGGCACGGGCGCGCAGGGCGGCGATCCGGGTTACGTCGACCTCGACGACCGAGGTCAGCTGGGCGGAGGTGTCCAGCGACTCGCGCATGCGCTTGGCGATGACCTTGCGCAGGCGCGACATCTTCTCGGTCGTGCCGCGCAACGGGGAGACCTCCACCGGAGCCGGGGCGGCCGGGGCGGTCGGCGCGGCGGGCGTGGCCTGCGCGGCGGCGGCCTTCTCGGCCGCGGCCTTCTCCGCCGCCGCCTCCACGTCCTGCTTGCGGATGCGCCCGCCGACGCCGGTGCCGGTGACGGTCGCGAGGTCGACGCCCTTCTCGGCGGCGAGCTTGCGCACCAGCGGGGTGATGTAGGCGGTGCCCGCCGCGGCCGGGGTGGGCTCGGGCTGGGCCTGCGGCTGCGGGGCGGGCTTCGGCGCCGCGGGGGCCGCAGCCGGCGCCTCGGCCTTCGGGGCGGGGGCAGGAGCCTCGGCCTTCGGGGCGGGCGCGGGGGCCTCCGCCGGTGCGGCCGGAGCCTCCGCCTTCTCCTCGGCCTTCGGAGCCTCCGCGGCGGGCGCCGCCGCACCGGGCTGGCCGACGATCGCCAGGTCGGTGCCGACCTCGACGGTCTCGTCCTCCTGGACGAGGATCTTCACCACGGTGCCGGCCACCGGCGAGGGCACCTCGGTGTCCACCTTGTCGGTGGACACCTCCAGCAGCGGTTCGTCGACCTCGACGGTGTCACCCTCGGCCTTGAGCCAGCGGGTGACGGTGCCCTCGGTGACGGACTCGCCCAGCGCGGGCATCTTCACCGGCTCGCCGGAGGCCGCGCCGCCGTCCCCGGAGGGGGCTGCCTCGGTCGCCTCGGCCTTCGCCGCCTCGGGCTCCTTGGGCTCGGCGGCCGCGGGCTGGGCGGCCTCGACCTCCTCGGAGGCCGGCGCGGCGGTGGAGGTGGAAGGGGCGGTGTCCGGCTCACCGGAGGTGACCGTCGCGCCCTGCTCTCCGCCGCCAGCTTCGCCGGCGCCGGAGCCGTCGCCGATGATCGCCAGCTCGGCGCCGACCTCGACCGTCTCGTCCTCCTCCACGAGGATCTTCTCGACCACGCCGGCGACCGGCGAGGGCACCTCGGTGTCCACCTTGTCGGTGGACACCTCCAGCAGCGGCTCGTCGACCTCGACCGACTCGCCGACCGCCTTGAGCCACCGCGTGACGGTGCCCTCGGTGACGGACTCGCCCAGCGCGGGCATCTTCACGGACTCAGACATGTCCTGGGGTCTCCTTCGATCGGGTCAGTTGTGAGCGTGCAGCGGCTTGCCGGCGAGTGCAAGGGCGGCCTCGCCCAGCGCCTCGTCCTGGGTGGGGTGGGCGTGGACGAGGGAGGCCACGTCCTCGGGGTAGGCCTCCCAGCTCACCATGAGCTGGGACTCGCCGATCAGCTCGCCGACCCGCGCACCGAGCAGGTGCACGCCGACGATCGGGCCCTCCTTCTGCCGGACGAGCTTGACGAAGCCGGCGGTCTGGAGGATCTGGCTCTTGCCGTTGCCGGCGAGGTTGTACTCCACCGTCTCGACGCCGTCGGCGCCGTAGGCGTCCTTGGCCTGCGCCTCGGTCAGGCCGACCGACCCGACCTGCGGCTCGCAGTAGGTGACGCGGGGGATGGCGGTCTCCACCAGCGGCGCCGGGTTCAGCCCGGCGATCTCCTCGGCGACGAAGATGCCCTGCTGGAAGCCGCGGTGCGCGAGCTGCAGGCCGGGGACGATGTCGCCGACGGCGTAGACGTTGCCCACGCCGGTGTGGAGGCGCTCGTTGGTGAGCACGAAGCCGCGCTCCATCGGGATGCCGTTCTCCTCGTAGCCGAGGTTGGCCGTGGCCGGGCCGCGGCCGACCGCGACGAGGAGCACCTCGGCCTCGAGGGTCTTGCCGTCCTGGGTGGTGACGACCACGCCGTCGTCGTTCTGCGTGACACCGGCGAACATCGTCTTGGTGTGGAAGGCGATCTTGCGCTTGCGGAAGGCGCGCTCCAGGCCCTTCGACAGCGCCTCGTCCTCGTTCGGCACGAGGTGGGGGAGGCCCTCGATGATCGTCACGTCGGCGCCGAAGGAGTTCCACACCGAGGCGAACTCCACGCCGATGACCCCGCCGCCCAGGATGATCGCGCTCTTGGGCACGAAGTCGAGCTGGAGGGCCTGCTCGGAGGTGAGGACCCGGCCGCCGAGGTCGAGGCCGGGCAGGGACTTGGAGTACGAGCCCGAGGCCAGGATGACGTTCTTGCCGCGGTAGCGGGTGCCGTCCACCTCGACGGTGTCGGGGGCCGCGAGCCGGCCCCAGCCGGTGATGAGGTCGACCTTGCGCGAGGACACGAGGCCCTGCAGGCCCTTGTAGAGGCGGGCGACGACGCCGTCCTTGAAGCTGTTGACCCCGGACATGTCGATGCTGTCGAACGTCGACTGCACGCCGAAGTTCTTCGACTCGCGGATGGTGTCGACGACCTCCGCCGAGTGCAGCAGGGCCTTGGTGGGGATGCACCCGCGGTGCAGGCAGGTGCCGCCGAGCTTGTCGCCCTCGACCAGGGCCACCTTCAGGCCCAGCTGCGCCCCGCGCAGGGCGGCCGCATAGCCACCACTTCCCGCTCCCAGGATGACGATGTCGTACTCCTGCGTCTCTGCCACGTACCTCTCCTTGAGCGCTTTCGAGCCAGGCAGACCCCTCGTGGGCCATGGGCCTCGGTCATTGTTCCACCCCCCGCCCCGGAAGCACGAACCGTTCCATGCCAGGCCGGTCACAAATGGGCCGGGGGTGTGGGGCGATTCCCAGCGGTGCCCCAGGTCTCGCTCGTAGGCTGAGCGGCCATGCGGTTGTTCTCCCGGCGGCGCCGGCGTCCGGACCCCTCGGCGGGTCGGGAGGCGCGCGCCCGGACCATGGCGCACTTTCACGAGTTCGTCGCCACCCGGATCGGCGTGGAGGCGTACATCGAGCCGCCCACCGCGCACGACCCGCACACCGTGGTGCTCGTGGCCAGGTCGGGGGAGTGGACGCGGCGGCGGGTGCCCGACGTCCGGTCCGCCCGCGCCCTCGCCGCCGAGCTGGGCATCCCCATCTACGACGTCCACCTCACCGGCTACCCCGCGAGCATGCGGCGGTGGAGCTCGGCGAACCGGCGCCGCTGAGCAGCCGGGTGGCCCGGGCGCGCTCGGCGAACCGGCGCCGCCGAGCCGGGGCGTGGCCCGGGCACGCTCGGCGAACCGGGCCGGCGGCGTACCCGCCGCGCCGTCAGCGGGCGGCGGCGGCCTCGAGCAGGCCCAGGAGGGTCCGCAGGCCCATCCCGGTGCCGCCCTTGGACGTGTAGCCGTAGGGCGCCTTCTCGTTGTAGGCGGGACCGGCGACGTCGAGGTGGGCCCATGGGGTGTCGCCGACGAACTCCTGGAGGAACAGGCCCGCGACGAGCATGCCGCCGAACCGGTCGCCCATGTTGGCGATGTCGGCGATCGAGGACTTGAGCGACGGGCGCAGCTCCTCGGGCAGCGGCATCGGCCAGAACTCCTCGCCCACCGCCTCGGCCGCCGTGACGACGGCGCCGCGCAGGTCCTCGGTGCCCATGACGGCGCCGATCCGGGTGCCCAGCGCGGCGACCTGGGCGCCGGTGAGGGTCGCGATGTCGACGATGGCGTCAGGGCGCTCCTCGCGCGCGGCCACGAGGGCGTCGGCGAGGACCAGGCGGCCCTCGGCGTCGGTGTTGAGGACCTCGACGGTGGTGCCGTCGAGCATGGTGATGACGTCCGAGGGCCGCTGGGCGCCGCCGCCGGGCATGTTCTCGGCGAGGGCGAGCCAGCCGGTCACCCGCACGGGCAGGGCGAGCGCGGCGGCGGCCAGGACGGTGTGCAGGACGGTGGCGGCGCCCGCCATGTCGTCCTTCATCGTCTCCATGCTCTTGGCCGGCTTGAGCGACAGGCCGCCGGAGTCGAACGTGATGCCCTTGCCGACCAGGGCGTAGTGCGCCGCCGCCCGGGCGGGGGCGTAGTCGACCTTCACGAGGCGCGGCGGGCGGGCGGATCCCATCCCGACGGCGAGGATCCCGCCGTATCCGCCGGCCACCAGCTCCTGCTCGTCGAGCACGGTCACGGTGACGTCGGTGCCCGCGGCCGCCGCGCGCGCCGCCTCGGCGAAGGTCTCGGGGTACAGGTGCCGCGGGGAGGCGTTGATCAGGTCGCGGGTGGCGCGCACGCCGTCGCCCACGGCCACGGCCCGGGCCAGCGCCGCCTGGGCCTCCTTGGTCTTGGCGGCCGGGGTGGCCAGCTCGAGGCGGGCCACGGGGGCCGGGTCGCTGGTCTTGTAGTGGTCGAAGCGGTAGGCGCCCATCAGCGCGCCCTCGGCGACGGCGCCCACCTGGGCGGCGTTCTCGGCGGGCAGCGCGAGGACGGCGTGCTCGGTGCCAGCCAGGCTGCGGGTCGCCGCCCCGGCCGCCCGGCGCAGCGCCTCGAGGCCGGGCCGGTCCGTCACCTTGCCGACGCCGGTGAGCACGACGACGGTCGCCGCCAGGTCCTCGCCGGCGGGCACGCGCACGACCTCGTCCGCCTTGCCGGTGACGCCGAGCGCAGGCAGCAGCGTGTCCAGCGCCGCGACCGCCTTGGCCGGCATGGGCTCGGCGGTGAGGATGCGGGCGCCGTCGTCGGTGCCAGCGACGGCGAGGACCAGGGCGTCGGCGTGCGCGCGGGCGGGGTTCTTGGGGCTCAGATTCAGGTCGGTCACCCCCCGGATGCTAGTCCGCGCCCGTCCGGGCGGTAATCTCCCGGGGTGCAGCTGACGGTCACCATCACCGCGGTCCTGGTCGGTCTCCTGGGCATCTGGGCCCTGTGGTTCACGATCGTCGACCGCGCCGTCATCCTGCGCCAGCTGCTCGCCGGCGCGGTCGTCGAGCTCGCGCTGCTCGCCCAGGTCGTGGTCGGCCTGGTCAGCCACGCGCAGGGGCACCAGGCGGCCGACCCGTGGACGTTCTGGGGCTACGTCGTCACCGCGCTCTTCCTGCTGCCGGTGGCGGCGGCGTGGGCGTTCGCGGACCGGACGCGGTGGAGCTCGGTGGTGCTGCTCGTCGCCTGCGTGGCGTTGCTCGCCATGCAGGCCCGGGTCTGGCAGGTGTGGACGGCGTGAGCGCGAAGGACGAGGACGGGGAGCACATGGGCGAGCAGACGACCGACCGGCTGGTCACGACGCCGACGACGGACACCCGGCGGCCGGCGTACGGCCTGGGGCGGGTCCTCATCCTGGTCTACGGCATCTTCGCCGTGGCCGCCTCCGCCCGCGCCAGCGTGCAGCTCCTGCGGAACGCCGCCGAGGCGCCGCTGGCCTACTCCCTCTCGGCCCTGGCCGGCGTGGTCTACATCGTCGCCACCGTCGCGCTGGCGCACAACGGCCGCCGCATGCGCCGGGTGGGCTGGATCGCCGTCGTCTTCGAGCTCGTCGGGGTCCTCACCGTCGGCACGCTGAGCCTGTGGCACCCGGAGCTGTTCCCGCACGACACCGTGTGGTCGCGCTACGGCAGCGGCTACGGCTACGTGCCGGCCGTGCTGCCGCTGCTCGGCATCGCGTGGCTGTGGCACTCCAGCCCGGCGCGGGTGGTCGCGCGCGCCGAACGGGCCTGAGCCCCGGCCCTGCGCGCCAGGGTGCAGACCCTCGGGGCTGGGCCCGGTCGAGCCCGGCCCGCCCCGGCCTGAGAACCGGACGGGGGCTGCGGTAGGTTGCTCCGGTGCCGCACGCCCGGACCCTGCTCTCGCTCCTCGACCTCCCCCGTACCGAGATCGAGCGACTGTGGCTCGCGTCTGCCGGCTGGAAGGAGCAGCGCTCCCGCCGCCGCGAGCGCTTCGCCGACCGCAGGGTGGCGACCATCTTCGACGGTCCCGCCCTGCGCACCCGCCTCGCCTACGACACCGCCATCGACGCGGTGGGCGCCCACCGCGTCGACCTGCCGCTGGTGCTGGGCGAGCGCGAGCCCATCGCCGACACCGCGGCGATCCTCTCCGACGCGGTGGACGCCGTCGTCGTGCGCGCGCCGGAGCACACCGACGTCCTCGCCCTGGCGGAGGCGTGCCAGGTGCCCGTCATCAACGCGATGACCGACCGGGGACACCCGGTCGAGGTCTTCTCGGAGGCGTTCAGCGTCCTCGAGCGCCGCGGGCCGATCGACGACGTCGTGCTCACCTTCGTCGGCGAGGACTCCAACGTGCTGCGCTCGTGGTGCGAGCTCACCGTCGGGTTCGAGCTGCAGGTGCGCCAGGTGTGCCCGCCCGGGCACTCCCTGGCGGAGGACTTCCTCGACGCGCTCGACGAGCGACGCCCGCGCGGCAGTGTGACCGTCACCCACGACCTGACCGAGGGGCTGGCCGGCACCGACGTCGTCTACACCGACGCCTGGCCGCGGGCGGCGCGCAAGCCCGGCCGGCGGCGCACCACCTTCGAGCCGTACCGCATCACCACCGACGTGCTCGACGCCGCGGGCGCGGACGTGCTGTTCATGCACGCCATGCCCGTGCACCGCGGGGACGAGGTGACCGCCGAGGCGTTCGCCGACCGGCGGTGCATCACCCTGGCCGCCAAGCGGAACCTCGCCCCGACCCACGCCGCCATCGTGGAGCGGGCGCTGGCCTGAGCGCCCCGATGTCAGTGCCCCGCGCCACTCTTGACACAGGCGTTCGAGCAACGGGCTCGGCGGCGGCGCGGGGAGGGACGGCCATGTCGGTCGACGAGGGCGTGCACATGCTGGAGCTGGAGCTGGCGGGCCTGGCGGAGTCACTGACCGCGCCGCGGCTGGGGGAGTGCCTCATGTGCTTCGCCAACCGGATGGTGGCCGAGTTCGGCTGCGACCACACGCTGCGGTGGTCGCGCCGGTACCAGCAGCTGCAGGCGCCGCAGGCGTACGGGCTGCGCCGCCGGCTCCTGAGCCAGGGCATCTGCTGCGACTGCGACATCTTCGCGCGCGGCTGGGACGTCACGGTCGCGACGGTGGTGGACCGGGGGACCGGACAGGAGTGCTGGCCGCCCGAGGTGACGGGGTGCCGCCGGGTGCGGCGGGGGTCGACGCGGCCGTGCACGCTATGGGCGCCGCGCGGCGGGGTGTCCGGGCGCTGGTAGGCGGACCCGGCCGGGGTGCCGCACCCACTCGACAGCACGGCGTGGGCACCGCAGCGACGGGCCTGCTCAATCGGTGAGCCGGCGCGCCCGGTTCGCCTCGCGGTTGACGGCCCAGGCGTCGGCCACCGGGCCGAGGTGCCCGAGCTTGTCGGGATTGACGACCCCGCGGATCGCCTGGATGCGTCCGTCGAGCACCTCGAGCGACAAGGTGGCGACCACCTTGCCGCCGCCGTCGCGCACGATGGCGCCCGGCTGGCCGTTGATCGTGTGCGGCTGGAGCCCCCCGCCGATCCGGAGGAAGCCGGGGACGGTCCCGGCGAGCACCCTGACCACCTTCTCGGCGCCGAAGATGCCGCTGCCCCACATCGGGGCCTTGCCCCCGCCGTCGCCGACCAGCTGCACGTCGGCCGCGAGCAGCTCACGCAGCCCGTCGACGTCGCCCACCCGCAACGCGTCGAAGAACCGGGCCGCCAGCTCCTCACGTGCCCGGCGGTCCGCCTCGAACCGGGGGCGGCCCTCGTCCATGTGTCGCCGGGCCCGCTCCGCGAGCTTGCGGCACGCCGTCTCGGACCGGCCCACCACAGCGGCGACCTCGGGAAAGCCGAACCCGAACACCTCCCGCAGCACGAACACCGCCCGCTCGAGCGGGCTCAGCCGTTCGAGCAGCAACAACGCCGCCATCGACACCGAGTCGGCCAGCTCGGCCGACCGGGCGGGGTCCTCGTACGGGTCGGCCAGCAACGGCTCGGGGAACCACCGGCCGACGTAGTGCTCGCGCCGGTGGCGGGCTGAGCGCAGCACGTCGATGGCGATCCGGGTGACGACAGCCGAGAGGTAGGCCTTGGTCGAGATCGGCGGCGTCACGACGGCGTAGTAGCGCAGCCACGTCTCCTGCACCGCGTCCTCAGCCTCGCTGACGCTGCCGAGGATCCGATAAGCGATCGCGAACAGCAGCGGCCGCAGCTCCTCGAACTCCTCGGCGCGGCTCACGCCAGCTCCGCCCGGAAACCCTGCCGCCACGAGGGGTAGCGCAACGTCCAGCCCAGCTCCCGCTTGGCCTTGGCGTTCGAGAAGGCGCGCCCCTCGGTCATCATCTCGACCGCCATCTTCCCGGCCAGCAACCGGGCCAGCCAGGCCGGCACCCGCCGCGGCGGCCGCGCCCCGGCGCACTGCGCCAGGTAGGGCAGCCATTCGCTGACCGGGGCCGGGTCGTCGTCGACGACGTTGAACACGCCCCTCGCTTCCTTCTCCACCGCCAGGGCGGTCGCGCTCGCCGCGTCGTCGAGGTGCACCCACGAAAAGTAGCCGGTGCCGTCGCCGACCAGTGGCAACAGCCCCTTGCGCACCATGGCGACCTGGTCGTCGTTGGCGCCGGGTCCGTAGAACCCGCCGTAGCGCAGCACCGTGCCACCGGCGCCCGCCACCGCATCCTCGAGGTGGTTGATCGCCGTCGTGCCCTCCACCACCTCGAGCGGATCCTCCTCGCTCTTGACCCATCCGCCGGTGCGCACCCCGTTCATGCTGGCGTGGCCATGCGTGATGACATGGGCGACGCCGGTCGCCTCCGCCGCCGCCAAGAGGTTGTCGATGCCCTCCGTGCGGAGGCGGTTGGTGAGGGCGAAGAAGCGGTCGGCCCTCCGCAGGTTCGGCTTGCCCGCGTGGGCCGCGGACAGCGCCGTCATCTGGTTGACGATCACGTCCGGCCGGGCCGCGGCCACCAGCTCGCCGACCGAGGCAGCGTCCAGCCCGTCCATCACCACACCCTCCGCACCCAGCTGCCGCAGCAGCCCCAGCTTGGTCGGGCTCGTCGTCGTCGCCGTGACCTCATGGCCCCGCGCCACCAGCTGAGGCACCAGCCGCCGTCCGAGGACCCCGGACCCGCCTGCCACGAACACTCGCATCTCGTCACCCTCCCGATCTCGTTTCTCGTTTCTCGCTGGTCGCCATCAGGACGAGACAGCCGGCCCGGGTGTGACATCGGGTGTGCCTGCGGGATGTCGCCTGGCCGGCGGGGCGCTCGATCGTCCCGCCGGGACCGCCCTGGGCAGGCGTGGGCGCAGGTGTCACTCAGCCGCGGAGCACCGCGTTGAGCCGGGCGGCCTGGAGGGTGAGGTGGTCGCGCTCGGGGAGGTTCGGCGCGAGCCGGGCCGCCTCGGCGTAGAGCCGCGCCGCCGTCGCCGCGTCGCCGGCACGCTCGTGCAGGTAGGCCGCGGCGGCCGCTCGGCGGGGCAGGGCGGGGTCCAGCCCCGCCAGGGCCGCCAGGCCGGCCTGCGGGCCGTCGGCCTCGCCGACGGCGACCGCCCGGTTGAGCCGCGCCACGGGACTGCCCGTGAGCCGCACCAGCTCGTCGTACCACTCGACGATCTGCACCCAGTCGGTCTCCTCCGCGCTCCGGGCGTCGGCGTGGAGCGCGGCGACGGCGGCCTGGGCCTGGAACTCACCGAGCCGGTCCCGGGCCAGGGCCCGTTGGAGCACGTCGACGCCCTCGGCGATCAAGCCGGTGTCCCACAGGCTGCGGTCCTGCTCGACGAGGGGGACCAGGCCGCCGTCCGCGCGGGTGCGGGCCGGGCGGCGCGCGTGATGGAGCAGCATGAGGGCCAGCAGCCCGGCCACCTCCTCGTGCTCGATGTGCGCGGCCAGCTGGCGGGTGAGCCGGATGGCCTCGGCGGCGAGGTCGACGTCGCCGGAGTACCCCTCGTTGAAGACGAGGTAGAGCACGCGCAGCACCGTGGCAACGTCACCGGGCCGGCCGAGGCGGACGCCGGCGACGGTCCGCTTGGCGCGGCTGATGCGCTGCGCCATGGTCGCCTCGGGCACGAGGTAGGCCTGGGCGATCTGCCGGGTGGTGAGCCCGCCGACGGCGCGCAGGGTGAGGGCGACGGCCGAGGCCGGTGTGAGGGCCGGGTGGGCGCACAGGAAGTACAGCCACAGGGTGTCGTCCATCTCCGCGGCGGGACCCGGCAGAGGCTCGGCCTCGACGCGCGCTTCGCGCCGACGGCGGGTGGCGTCGGCGCGGGCCGCGTCGAGGAACTTGCGCCAGGCGACGGCGACGAGCCAGCCCTTGGGGTCCCGGGGAGGGGCGTCCGGCCAGACGCGGAGGGCCTCGATGAGGCTGTCCTGCACGGCGTCCTCGGCCGCCGCGAAGTCGGCTCCGCGGCGGACGAGGACAGCGATCACCTCGGGGCTGAGGGTTCGCAGGTGGGCCTCGTCCACTCAGGTCACTCCGTGACGGTCGGCGGGGCCATGAGGAAGGGACGCAGCTCGAGCCACTCGTGGATCGGCTTGCCACCGGCGCCCGGGGCGGCGGACAGCTCGCCCGCCAGCTCAAGCGCACGCTCGTAGCTGTCGACGTCGATGACCATCCAGCCGGCGATGAGATCCTTGGTCTCCGGGAACGGGCCGTCGGTGACCGGCGGCCGGCCCTCGCCGTCGTAGCGGACGAACGTGCCCTCGGGGGAGAGGGCCTGTCCGTCGACGAACTCGCCGGTCGACTCGAGCCGGGCCGCGAAGTCGTTCATGTACTGGATGTGGGCGGCGACCTCCTCCGGCGTCCACTGGTCCATGGGCACGTCGTTGACCGCTGCCGGGGCGCCGCGGTAGTGCTTCAGCAGTAGGTACTTGGCCATCGTGTTCACTCCTTCGTGCGGTACGGCCCATTGTGGGCCGCGTTCACCCTGGGACGGAGCGGGGCGCGGGTTCTCGACATCGGATAGCCGGGAATCTCCCGGCGGCGATGCGTCCGCGCGCTCGCGGCCAGCGGGAGCCACGCATCTGCTCCAGGGAGAAGGAACCGTAGACGGCGTGGACTGACTGCCTCCGCCGCCGCCCATATCTCGTCCAGACGGTGCCTCTGCGCGTACGTGTGGGCGTGGCGCTCCCACGGGCCGATTCTGACCGCCAGTGACCACGCCGGGACCGCGGCCGCAGCGGGCCCAGCGCCGGCATCGCGTGAGCTGGCGCTTCGACCGGCTCGGGACTGTCACAATCCATCGTCGTGATTCGTCTTGGTGTCGAACCCACCGACAACTGGAGGCGATCATGACCAGCGACACCCGCGTTCCACGCACCGACCTCACCGGCGTCTACGGCCTGCTGCTCAAGCTGGGGATGCGCAAGATGCTCGGCGACGTGCCGGCAGGCGCCGAGGTGATGTGGCACCATCCCGCCGTCTTCAAGGACATGATGCGGGTCGGCGGACGGACGGAGAAGTGGGACCGTCTCGACCGCAACCTGGCGTCCTTTGCGACGATGGCGGCCGCATCCGAGATCGGCTGCAGCTTCTGCCTGGACTTCGGATACTTCATGACCCACAACAAGGGCCTCGACGAGGTCAAGGCGCGTGAGGTCCCGCGGTGGCGGGAGTCCGACGTCTTCACGCCGCTCGAGCGACAGGTCATGGAGTACGCCGCGGCGATGTGCCAGACGCCGCCGACCGTCACGGACGCGATGTCGGCGGCGTTGCTCGAAGCTCTCGGGGCGGCGGCGCTGGTTGAACTGACCGCCAGGGTCGGTTTCATGAACCTGAGCGCACGGACGAACGTCGCCCTCGGTATCCGCTCGGAGGAGTATGCCGCGGCCTGTGGCCTGCGTCCGCTGGCGGTCCCGGCGACGCCTGGAGGGTCCGCGACATACTCGTCCCGTTAACGGGCTTCGTACGTCGTTCGGAAGCGGGCGGGCGGCACAGCACCCAGGCGAAGCCGACGTGTTCTGCCAGCTCTGTGATCAGGTATCGCCGCCTTCCTGCGGGCCCGCCGACGATCACCATCGTCGGCGGACCCGCAGGCGCCTGGCCGGACGGCCATCGGCGTCCAGCACAAGGACGCCACCAGTCGAAGTGCCCTGATGCGGTCGAGATCGGGGCGCTTCAGCGGGCTTCTCTGGGCGCCGGATTCGGGATCGGTGTCCGCACCGGCCAAGCATCGAAATCGCGGGGCCGCGGTCGGACCCGAGCTGCGGCCGGCGGGGCTAGCTGAGCGAACTCCGCGTCTCACATAGTGCGATGGTGTTGCTCACCATGTGGACACCGGGTCTATTGTGCACCGTATGGACGACGGCCGAATGTGCCAAGACCTTCCGCCTTTCGTTGATGTGGAGTGGCTCGAAGCGCGGGGGAGCGACGTTGTCACCGCGGACGCTCGGTGGTATCTCGACGGCGCGTCAGGACGTGCCGCATACGACGATGGCCATCTTCCGGGTGCAGTGTTCGCCGACCTCGACGCATCGCTGTCGGCAAGTTCCGGATCACGCGGACTGAACCCGCTTCCTGACCCAGAGGTGTTTGCACACGGAATGTCCTCCCTGGGCATTGGCGACGACACGACCGTCGTCGCCTACGACGATGCCGGGGGAGTCATCGCCGCGCGGCTCGTGTGGATGCTACGAGCGCTCGGACGCCGGGCGGCACTTCTCGACGGCGGCCTCGGCGCATGGAGGGGGCCGCTGGAAACGAATCCCGCGGAGCCGACGCCGGCGACCTTCACGCCGTCTCCATGGCCCCGGGCCCGCATAGCCGAGCTCGAGGACATCACGGCAGGGGCCGGCATCGTCATCGACGCCCGCAACGCCGACCGCTTCGACGGCAGGCACCAGCTGCCCACTGACCCCCAAGCCGGCCACATCCCCGGCGCCGTGAACGTTCCGTGTCGTCAGAACCTCAGCCCTGACGGACGCCTGCGCCCGATCGCCGAGATTCGAGCAGCGTTCGCGAACGCAAGGGTCGAGGACGCCACCACCGTCATCTCCTACTGCGGTTCCGGCGTCACGGCGTGCCACAACCTCCTCACTCTTGAGCAAGCAGGACTCGGTCTCGGCCGCCTCTATGTGGGTGGCTGGTCAGAGTACGCGGCCGATCCTCGCCGCCACGCCGAGCTGGGCTGACCGAGACCCGCGCACCGCATGGCGCGACTACGGGCTGCAACCTGCAGGTCGGGGCCATCGCACGGCCGTCCCGGGGAGGGTCATCCAGGGTGACGTGAGCGCCGCCATCAGGAACCCGGAAGTTAGCTATTCCGGGTGCAGCGGGCCTAGTCGAGCGTCAACCACGCGTGGCTACGCAGGGAGCTGCGTCCCTGGCTGGGTAGTAACGGCGGCGCGATCGATATCGCGGTTCCGCGCAAGCCAGGCCGCGCGACATGACGGACCTCCCGCCTCACGGGTCCGCGGAGGAGGGGCGGAGGTCGCGAGCGACTCAACCAACCGAGGTCGGCCATTACTGGCACCCCTGCGTATCAGCATTCGTCGGATTCGAGGTGTGACGATGAGTGGGGAGAGCCGAGGATGCCGCCTTCCTAGTTCGCCGGAGGTGATTTCCGTACTGTCGGCTCCATGAGTGGCACGTTCGCTATCCGTGAGCCGAGTGTCGATGACGCGGACGGCGTGGCTGAGGTACATAACCGTGGGTGGCGGGAAGCCTATGGACAGCTTCTCCCCGAGGAGTTCTACGACGATGCGGCGCTCCAGAGGCGCAAGAAGTCTTGGCGCAGCCTGCTGGGCCAAGGTGAACCATCGCTGCGGTTGTTCGTTGGCGAGGCTGAGGGACGGATCGTCGGGGTGGGGCTCGCAGGCAAGAGCCGGGAGCAGAACCCGGCTCGCGACCTCGAGCTCCGTACGCTCTATGTCATCTCGCCCTACTACGGCAGCGGTGTTGCGCAGGCGCTTCTCGACGCTGCCATCGGCCAAGAACGCGCCCAACTTTGGGTCGCCCGCGATAATCCTCGAGCGCAGGCCTTCTATCGCCGCAACGGTTTCACCATGGATGGTGCCGAGAAGGTGGACAAGGACATCGACAACCTCGTTGAGGTGCGCTTCGTGCGTTGACCTGGTCTCTGATTCCGACGCCGCTACTGCGGTTCGTAACTGGGCGCGCGGCGTCCCGCGTAACGGGCCCAGGACTCAGCCGCTTCTTGGGCGTGTTTGAAGGCGACTTGGTGGCTGTAGCCGAGGGCGTCGGCGACGACTGGCGGTGGGACCTCGGTGACCAGGTCGGCGAGGGCGCGGTTGCGGGCGCCGAGAAGGTTGACGCCGAGGTCACGGAGCCTGTGCATGAGCGTGTCGGGGTGGAGGTGGCCGCCGGCACGTGTGCTCGGGAAGAGCCAGGGGCTGTCGGGTCCGGCGGCTGTGTTGAGGTTCGGCCGGTTGTTGAGGTGGTCGCGCAGCAGGTCGGCGAACGGAGCCGGCACGGGTGTGGCGTGCTTACCCAGGGCGACATAGAGCTGGTTGTCCCGGGCCGAGAGGTCGCTGGCGCGGAGGGCGGCGACCCGGACGAGGGGTTGGGCGTAGAGCAGCAGGAGGATGCCGGCGGCGCGGTAAGGGAGGGACTCGCTCGTTCCGGTGAGCAGCTCAGCGAGCCAGGCCAGCCGCTGGTCCTGGGTCAGTGAGGGGCTGGTGCGCGCCTTGCGGTGCCCGATCTCGATGCGCGTATTGATGCGGGTCTTCTTGGCGAAGACGAAGAAGGTGCGGATGAGGTGTCGGGTCGTGGGACCGGGGGCGAGATAGGCGTCGACGTCCTGCTGGGTGCAGGTCGCCGCGGTGCGCTGGTGGGTGGTGTCGAGCCAGGTGAGGAACTTGATGGTCTCGGTGATCTGCTGCTTGGCCGCGTGGACCGGGCCCCGCGTGGCAGCCCCGGCGGCGGCCTTGTCGCGGATGCGGTTGAGGTGGTGCCAGGTGGCGAACTGCTCGACCGGTTGGGCGACGTGGCGCGGCAGCGGGGCGAGCTTGTCCCGGATCCAGGTCTCGAAGCGCGCGAGGTAGGGGTCGCGGTGGGGGAGCAGGCGGTGGTGGACGAGCAGGGCGCGGAGGTGCTCGACGTGGTGGCCGTGCCCCTGTGTGTCGAGCCCCTCGTGCGTCATGGGTGTCTGGCCGGTGGCGAGGGAGCGGAGGAGAGCGTGGACCTTGGTCGAGCGCTTCCAGGTGAAGATGCTCTCTGGTCTCTCCGAGGCACAGAGTGCGTCGACCAGCCGTCGCATGAGGTCTGGTTCCGCCGCTGGGGTGACGAGTTCGGCGGTGAGGTCCTCGCGCAGGGCGCAGCGGGCGCAGAGACCGCCGCGGCGGTAGAACTCGCCCTCGTGCCCGCACCGGGTGCAGTGGAAGTCCTGGGCGATGCCGGCGCAGGGTCCGCACGTCGGCGCGCCGCCGTCGGTGGGAGGACCGGGGAGCAGTCGGTCCTCGCCGCAGGTGGGGCAGGTGCCGCGGGTGCGGGTGGCCCGGTAGAAGCAGGTCCCGCAGATGGGTCCCTCGGGCCACTGGGTGCGGGCCTTGCCGGCGGCGCGGTGGCAGCGGGCGCAGGTGACTGCGCCGGTGGTGCGGGGCCGGCCGCGGGTGGTTGACCGGGGCGTGAGCCCGGCCGGCTGCTCAATGGTCATCGTCGATCACTCGGGCGCGGCGGGGCCTGGCCGCGCGGGCCAGGTCGACGACGTTCGGCGCCGGGGAGGTGCCGGTCTTCCTCTTCCGGGCGTCGGCGGCGGTGACGGTGATGAGGTCCTCGGGGCCGCAGCCGAAGATGTCGCAGATCGCGGCGATGAACTGCAAGGAGACGCGTTCCGGACGTTGGTTGACCAGCCGGTAGACCTGTGGGCGGGAGAGCTCGACGCCGCGTTCGGCGAGCAGGGGGATCAGGTCGGTGGTGCTGTGCAGGCCGCGAGCGGCCATCAGCTCGGCCAGGCGCCAGGTGTAGTCGACCGTGCGTCTCATGAGGATCCTCCCGGGGTGCCGACGGCCTCGCCGACGGTGCGCTCCAGCGCGGCCTTGAGGGTGGCGTTGCGGAAGTCGGAGCTGACGAACTGGTAGATCCCGGTGGTCGAGGCATGCTCGTGGCCCATCTGGTGCTGGACGAACATCGGGTCCCAGCCGTCCTCGAGCAGGTGGGTGGCGTAGGAACGCCGCAGGGAGTGCAGGTCGAGCCCGTCCGGCAGGTCGAGCTCCTCGCAGTAGCGGCGCAGCCGCCGGATCAGCGTCGACTCCGAGACCAGGCCGCCGCGTTCGCTGGGGAACAGGTCGTTCGTCTCGAGCGCGCCGCGGCCGTTGGCCAGCCAGTCCTCGAGGATGCCGGGGGTCCAGGAGAAGACGGTCAGGACGCTGCGGGGCTTGTGCGGGGAGGCGCGGCGGGACTTGCCGTAGCGCACCTTGCACACCCCGTACCGCCCGAAGCGCCGGGCGTGAGGGTTGGTGGCGAAGTCGACCGTCTGCAGGTGGCGCAGCTCGTTGAACCGCAGCCCATAAGAGTAGGCGACCTTGAGCATGACGGAGTCGCGGTAGGCCGGCTGCCAGCCCTTCCGACCGGAGGCGGCGATGCGCGCGACCTCGTCGTCGGCGTGGTCGAACAGCCGCTGCAGCTCCTGTCGGGTGTAGGGCCGCTTGCTGGGCCGGCCCTCGTACTCCTGAACGTGGGGAGCGGTGTTCCACTCGAAGAAGACCTGGGCCGGGTGGGTGCCGAAGAGCTGCTCGCAGACCCGGTCCCAGCCGTAGTCCGGGTTGGCGATGTAGGAGGTGAAGTGGCGCAGCGCGGACTGCTGGCCCCGCAGCGTGGAGTGGCTCAGTCGTCTGACGGAGCGCAGGTCGGCGAAGTACTCCTCGACCATCGCCGGCGTCCACTTCCAAGGGAACTCGTTGACGTGGTCGATGAAGCGTCGGACGTAGCGGATGCGCTGGTCGATGGTGCCGAACTGCAGGTTCCGGGACAGCTGCTGGTTGCGCCAGCCGTCGAGCATTTCCTCGACCGTCTGCTGCTCCGGATGGAGCAGGGGGACCGAGCCCACCAGCCGCACCCGACCCGCCTCATCGACCGCCACGCGAACCCCGATTCCTGTATCAGCAGATGCATCAATGCTTCATCAGATGCATCATTGCCGCAACACTGCAGGTCAGCGCGTTGCGCCACGCCACGCAATGACCGTCGTCAACGTGGGGCCATGCCCACGCCGCCGGCTGGCTACACGAGGTCACGCCACAGCAAAACCGCAGGTCAGCGGGGCGTCAGCCGACCATCGAGGGGAGCGGCAGAGGGGAGGGCGAGCCGCCCCGGCAATGATGCATCGGATGAGATACGCAGACTATGGTCTGACATAATGCACATTATCGGATCGGAACCAGGACGAGCCAGAACACATGAGAGTGTCGGTCCCGGCGCGCTCATGACTGGCGTCGGTGGGCTGGCGCGGTGCCAGTATGTCTTCGTGCCCGATGTCGCCGACTTCTTGCGTGCCCCGGTGGCCGCGCTGATGTTCGTCCTTGCCAACCGTGCCGGACTCGGTGCAAATGACCTGGCCAATCCCGCCACCGCGTCGGTCCTGGCGTCCACGGCGTTCGACGAGCTCAATCCGTGGTCCGGGAGCGATGATCGGCCGGCTGCGCGTCGAGCCCGCGCGCTGGAGCTGGTGAAGCCGCTGCGCCCCTTCGTCGACACCGTCATCAACGATTCCCGGAACGCTTGGTGGTCGGCTCCTGGGAGCCGCTCCCGCCAACTCCACCTCACCGATGACGACCGAGTCGATCCCATGCGTGTCGGCACCCCGACTGGGCCGGTAACTGGTTGGGAGATCTACGCGCAGAAGCCGGAACACCGAGTTGAGACCTCTACCGAACTACCCGTGGCTCCCGGCGAAACCGTCATCTCCGGTGCCCATGCCGGGCTCGCCTATGGGCCTGGAGACTGGTTCCCCGACTACCCGGTGAAGCAGACGCGACTGCGCGTGTCCGACGACGCGCGGGTCTACGAGATCAACCGCCCGGAGGACTGGCACGGCCTCGTGATGCGATACGGGGACCCGGACTCATACCGGGGGGCGAGCGAGCAGCTGCTGGATGCCGCGGGCGTCGATCACGGACTCGCACCGACCTGGAGCGCCGTCGCTGCAGACTGGGACGGCGTGCATCTGACGTTGGCGGGCATGCTCACCAGCATCTACGTGCCGGTGGGCGCCGCTGGCACCACAACGACCCTGTGGGCGTGGGAGTTCGAGCGCACCCTGTGGCTGAAGCCGGTGTTCACCGCGGCCACTCTGATGCCGCTCGCTGATCTTCCCCAGGGGTGCTCGTTGAAATTCCCCACCCGGAGGCGGGTGTCACTGTAGCGGTCGTGCGGTGCCGGTGGTGGCTCGGCGGAGGGTGTCGGTGGCGGCGTGGTGGGCGCGGAGGCGGTAGGAGTCGCCGTCGAGGTTGAGCACGACGGAGCGGTGCAGGAGCCGGTCGAGCATGGCGGCGGCGACGGTGGTGTCGCCGAGGACCTCGCCCCAGGAGGCGACGCCCCGGTTGGTCGTGAGGATGATCGAGGTCTTCAGGTACCGCTGGGAGACGACCTGGAAGAGCGCGGAGGCGGCCTCGGCGGGTAGCGGGAGGTAGCCCAGCTCGTCGATGACGAGCAGGGTGGGGCCGGCGAAGAAGCGCATGGTGTAGGCCCAGCGGCCCTCGATGGCGGCCTTGTGGCATCGGGCGGCCAGGTCCGCGGCGGTGGTGAAGTAGGTGCGGTAGCCGGCCTCGGCGGCCTTGCGGGCGAGCCCGACGGCGAGGTGGGTCTTGCCGACCCCGGGCGGGCCGACGAGCAGGACGTTGGTGGCGGTCTCGAGGTAGCGGCAGGTGGCGAGCTCGTTGATCAGGGCCGGGTCCAGGCCAGGGGCGGCGTCGAGGTCGAAGCTCTCGAGGGTGGCCGGGGAGGGCAGGGAGGCGAACCGGAGCCGGCCGGCGAGGCGGCGGGCCTCGGTGTCCTCGACCTCGAGGGCGAGGAGGCGCTCGAGCGCGGCGGTGACCGTGAGGCCCTCGGCGGTGGCCTGGTCCAGGACGGCGGGCAGGTGCTCGGCTGCGGCGGTGAGCTTCAGGGCGGCGAGGTGGCCGCGGAGCTGCTGGTAGAGCGAGGCCTGGGAGGGGCTCATCGGCTCGGTCGTGGTCGTGGTGGTCATGTCAGGGTGTTCCTTCCTTCGGCAGCTTGGGCGTAGCGGGACAGGTCGATGACCACCGCGCCGGCCTCGGCACCGGCGGCAGTGGTCTGGGTGGTGCGGAGCTTCTCGGCGGCGGCCAGGGCGGCCGGGCCGGGCGGGATGCGGACCTTGCTCCGGTGCGGGACCTGGGAGGTGGCGGCCTTCATCGCCTCGGTGTTCAGCGCGGTGACGTGGCCGTGGTCGCGGACCATCACCCCGGCGCCGGGGGCGGCGAGGCGGTGCCGCGCCACCACGACCGCGGCGGCGCCCTCGTCCTTGCCGGCGGGGGCGATGTCGAGGTGTCCGGCGCCGAGCCGCACGGACACGGTCACGGTGGTGCGGGCGAGCTCGGGCGGGACGGAGTAGAAGTTCCCGGCGTAGGCCACCAGCGCCTGCGCAGAGACCCTCCGCGTCACGGTCACCGTCGCGGGGAACGGCGCGGCGGGGACCGGGGCGAGCGGCTCGGCGGCGGCGACGGTGGCCACCGAGGACCGCCCATCTGCGGTGGCCCGCAGGCGGGTGTCGCCGCGGGCCTGGCACCACTTGTCCAGCCGCGCCTGGGCATCCTCGATCGTGACCTCGTCGGGCAGGGTGCGCCAGAACCGCTGCGCGGCGACGTGGACGGCCTTCTCCACCACGCCCTTGCGGTTCCCGCGCCGCGGCGGGCAGATCGAAACCTGGACCCCGTAGTGCTTCGCCACGGCGGCAAAGGTCGCGGTGACCCTCCCGGTCGGGGGGTGGCACACGGTGGCCATCCGGTCGAACCGCCAGGACCGGCTCACCCCGCCCAGGGCGCGGGTGATGCGGTCGATCCCGGCGATCAGGTGGGCCTGCTCCTCCGACTCCAGCAGCACCCCGCGCCACCTGCCGGAGTGGGCCAGCACGCCGACGAGGAGGTGGGCGTTCTTGCCCCATCCCCACGACTTCGGCGGGTCGGGCAGCTCGACCCAGTCCCACTGGGTCTCCTCCCCGGCAGGGTGCTCGATCACCGCCACCGGGCGACCCTTCGTGGGCCGGCACGCCTCGCACTTCGGGCGCAGCGCCCTCGTGCGCAGCTGCCGGGTGAAGGTCGGATACGACCCGGTGTAGCCGAGCTCGACCACCTCATCGAACAACGTTGTCGCCCACAGGTGCGGGTCCTCGGCCAGGCGCCGGCGGCAGTACTCCACGAACGGCTCGAACGGGTCCGCGGTGGTGCGCTTACGCACGCCCGGCTCGCGGTCGCCGGCGAGGTAGGCGCGGATGGTCTTGCGGTCACGGCCCAGGTGCCGGGCGATCGCGGAGATCGTCCAGCCCTGGCGGTGCAACGCGTGCGCGTCGATGTCGTCCTCCCGTGTCAGCATGACGTGGGGCTCCCTCGAGGTGATGGCTGGTGGTCAGAGACCGCCATCGTCGAGGGGGCCCCGCCGTCGTCGGCGGAGCCACACGGGTGGGGAATTTCAGTGAGCAGGTCTGGGGAGATTCATCTGAGCGTCATCAACTCCCCTGCCCCCGCTCGAGGAAGCGCCGTACGGCTCCGTCGTCCTCAACCCCTGGTAGTCCAACGCCAGGTCGCTCCGAAGCCTCAGTTGCACGGGCACGCGTGCGGCCGGCCGGCTACTCGTCACCCTCGAATACGTCGCCTTACCGGTAACCAACGGGAGTTGCAGCAGATGCAAGAACTCCCGGCTCCCGTCGATCTGAGCGTCATCGTCAACTCCCGCACCTGACGCCAAAAGCCCGTAGAATTAGACTGATGACTGGCGGGCAAAGACGACTGATTCCAATTGCGGTCGCTGCATGTGCCATGTCAGCAGCATTGGTAGCGACTAACAGCGCGCCCCGCCAGGATGCCCGCGAGTATCTTGCCGAAGTTCTGCCGGTGCTCGAGCAAGGCATCTACGCCGAGGGCGAGCAATGGCAGGACGTTCTAAGTGCCGCGTCGCGGGAGGCCGCCAATGCGGCCGAACCGCAGGACCTGTACCGGATCATCTCCATCCTGACGAGGACGGCCGGCGGTAACCACAGCCGCTTCGAGCCGCCGACAGAGGACGGCTTCATCGCAGCCTTGGGCACCAGTACGTCCGAGTTCATCGCACCGACGGTTCGCGTGGAAGACGGCATAGGAATCATCACCATCCCCGCCGTAACCGCCCTTGATCAACGGCTTTTCAGTATCTACGTGCACGACGCGCTCGCCGGGATCATGTCGCACCAGCATGAGGTGACGCGTGGGTGGATCATCGATCTCACCGCGAATACGGGCGGAGGTTTTGCCCCCATGCTCCTCGCGCTGTCGCCTCTGCTGAACGCCGGGGACCTGCTCGAGGTGGCCTACCCGGACGGGAAGGTCGATCCGGTGACCAAGAGCAGCCTGCGGGATTACTTGGTTTGGAATGGCGACCCCTATACGTCAGGCCTTCTCGACCTCCACGTCGAACAGGCTCTACCGATCACTGTCCTCCAGTCAGGGTTCACAGCCAGCGCGGCGGAAGGGACCCTGTTCGCACTGATGACTCAGCCGAACACACGCTCGTTCGGCCAGCCCACAGGCGGATTCACCACGGCCAACGACGTCGTGCCACTTCCAGACGAAGCCTTCATCGTCATCTCGGTCGGATACATGCGCCCGCCACACGGTCTCGCTCTCGACGCACCGATCAACCCAGACGTGACCACCCTAAGAGGCGACGAGATGCGAAAAGCCACAGAGTGGCTAAGGGGGAAATCAGCCGACTAATTCCTGCCGGGAGGCCGCACCCCGCGGGCCCGGCCTTTCGGCCGGCTCCAAGCCGAGCGCAGCGCCACTTCGGGCCGCGTTGAAGTCACTCCCGCTCAGTTGATATCCGCCCTAGCCGTCAACCAGAGCGAGTGAGATCCGAGGGCGCCTGGCCTTAGGCGAGCCGTATCTCGCACACGTTGCCGGTCGGCTGGTCATTGAGCGTGCTGCAGCTGCAGCCTCTGAGCACCGACAGGCGGTTCCGGCACATAGACCCACGACGCGGACCATTCGGTACCGTCCCCGGCAACCCGACCGGATTCCAGCCGGTATTCAGTGCCCATGTCGTCAACGACGATGGCCTTCACGGGCGAAAGGGCCAAGTCCCCCGGCATCGTCGGCATGTCGCCGGCCGCCTCCTCGCCATGCGCCTTCGTCCGGTCGACCCACGCGGCGCGGGCTCTGAGGAAGGCAACGTCGCGCTCCTGAGTCTCCGGCCCGCGAACGCCCTCGAAGCTGATCCGTATGCCCTTGCCACCACCGCGGTAGGTCGGGCTCGGCATGACGTCAGTGTCGAGATCGACACCCGCGAAGCGCACATCGATGCCATCGCTGGTCGCGACGATGAGATTGGCCGGAGCGGAGACGATGATCGACATGCGAGCACCGTAGGGGTTGAAAGGCCGCTCTACCTGGTTCATGTTGGGTTTCGAAGACGGGGTAACTCCCGTCTCCCGAATATCCGGCTCTACCAGTCTAGGTAATCGGTAGGTACGGGAGCAGCACATGCAACAACTCTCGCTGCCGAGCGATGCTCACTTGCTCTGCGTGCGGTGGCGGCCGCGCCACAGCCAGCGACGGACGGCATAGACTGTCGGCGGCCACGAGAAACTGCCCGGAGGCGGCCAGATAGCTGCCCGGTGGCGGACATGAAAACTGCCCGCTGACGGCCATGGGATCTGCCCGACACGACATTCCTGCCCTGCCGCGCTGACGCGGTTGTGGGCCCCTCCTCGGGTGCGATGGCGGTGCTGAAGCGCCCATCGCCCCGAGGAGGGACAACGTGAAGTCTGCCGAGGAGATCATGGAAATTCTCGAAGCGTTCGATCTGACAGGTTCGTATCGGGACGCCGGCGAGCTCGCCGGGGTCTCCCACCACACCGTCGCCCGCTACGTCGCCGCCCGTGACGCGGGGCGGCTGACGGACAAGCCCGCCGCGCGCCCGCAGCTGATCGATGAGTTCTTGCCCAAGGTCGAGGAGTGGGTGGAGAAGTCTCGCGGGAAGGTCCGCGCGGACGTCGCCCACGAAAAGCTCCTCGCCGCGGGCTTCACCGGCTCAGAGCGCACGACCCGCCGGGCGGTCGCGGCGGTGAAGAAGGCCTACCGGCTCGGCCACACGAGGGTCCACCGGCCCTGGATCACCGAGCCCGGCCTGTGGTTGCAGTACGACTTCGGCGACGGGCCGGTGATCGACGGGGCCAAGACCGTGCTGTTCTGCGCCTGGCTGGCCTGGTCGCGGTTCCGGGTCGTGCTGGCGATCCGGGACCGGACCGCCCCGAGCGTGTTCGCCGCCCTGGACCAGGTCTTCCGCCGCCTGGGCGGGGCACCGACGTACGTGCTGACCGACAACGAGAAGACCGTCACCGTCGAGCACGTCGCCGGGATGGCGGTGCGTAACCCGCAGATGGTCGCCTTCGCCCGCCACTACGGGGTCACGGTGCTCACGTGTGAGCCGGTCGACCCGGCGAGCAAGGGCGGGACGGAGAACACGGTCAAGCTCGCCAAGGCCGACCTGGTGCCCAAGGACACCAACCTGCTCCCTGGCTATGGCTCCTTCGCCGAGCTCGAGGCGGCCTGCGCGGCGTTCGGCGAGCAGGTCAACGCCCGGGTCCACCGCGTCACCCGGCGGGCGCCGGCCGAGATGCTGGCCGAGGAGCAAGCGCGGTTGCACGCCCTGCCGCAGGCGCCGCACACCATCGCCTTCGGCACCACCCGGCAGATTCCCGTCAACACCCCGATGGTCTCCTTCGAGTCGGGCCAGTACTCCGTGCCACACCACCTGCTGGGCGAAACCGTCTGGGTCCGCACCCACGGGACCGGCGCCGACTGAGCGGGTCGTCATCGTCCACCTCGGTGACGCCGGCCCGGTCGAGGTCGCCCGCCACCCGCGCGCCACCCCGGGGTCCCCACGGCTCGATGACGCCCACTTCCCGCCCGCCCCGGCGGGCGCCCTGGCACGGCAGCCGCGGGCGAAGAGCGCCGCGGAGGCGGAGTTTCTCGCCCTGGGCGACGGGGCGCGGCTGTGGCTGACCGAGGCTGCCGCGGCCGGCACGGGCAAGATGCGGGTGAAGATGGCCGAGGCGGTGTCCCTGGCCAAGCTCTTCGGGCCCACCGAGGTCGACTGGGCCCTCGGCCACGCCGCGGTCCACGGCCGCTTCGCCGAGGCCGACCTGCCCTCCATCCTGGGCCACCACGCCGGCGGCGAGGTCGGCAAGGTTCACCGAGCCGCAGAGGACCGCTCCCTGACGCAGGGCACCTCGGCCTGGGCCGCCCTCGGCCAACAACCACCACCCGCCACCGATGCCGGTACCGGGGAGAAGGAGACGGCTCGATGACCACCACCACGACGCCGGAGAAGACCGTCCCGGCCCTCGGCGTCCCGTCCGCCCCGCCGCTGCCCGAGGACCTCGAAGCGCTCCTGCGGCGCCTGCGCCTGCCGCACATCCGCCGCCACGCCCCCGAGGTCGTGGCCACCGCCAAGGCGCAACGCTGGGAACCCGTCGAGGTGCTCCGCGCCCTGTTCACCGAGGAGGCCGCCGGCCGCGAGCGTGCCGCCCTGGCCACCCGCCGCACCGCGGCGGGGTTCCCCACCGGGAAGACGTTCGAGGCCTGGGACCCGGCCTTGTCCTCGATCCCGGTCCCGACCCAGCAGGCCCTGCGCACCCTGGAGTGGGTAACCCGCAAGGAGAACCTCGTCCTCTGCGGACCCTCGGGCACCGGCAAGACCTTCCTGCTCGAGGCCCTCGGCCACCACGCCGTCGAGCAAGGCCTGAAGGTCTCCTGGTTCACCCTCGAAGACCTCGGCGCCCTCCTGCGCCGCCACCGCGCCGACGACACCGTCACCAAGGCCATCGCCCGAGTGCTACGCGCCGACCTGATCATCGTCGACGACATCGGCCTGCTCCCGGTCGCCACCGACGCCGCCGAGGGCCTCTACCGCCTCGTCGACGCCGCGTACGAGAAACGAGCCATCGCGATCAGCTCCAACCTCCACCCGGCCGCCTTCGACGAGCTCATGCCCAAGACCATCGCCACCGCGACCGTCGACCGGCTCCTGCACCACGCCCACGTCTGCCAGACCACCGGCGAGTCCGTCCGCCTGTCCCAGGCCCTGTCCGGTCGCGGGGTGAGTCCCTTGGCCTGACACCCCAGGCCGGTGATGGCCAACACTGGGCAGATCCCATGGCCATCACCGGGCAGATCTCATGACCGCCACCGGGCAGGTCTCACGACCGCCCCTGGGCAGTTCTCACTGTCCCTTGACAATAGACGGCGAAGACGAGCGCGCCCGCGCTGAGCAGCCGCGCAGCGGCGACGCCGACCGCCGGTCCCGAGGTGCAGTAGCTCTCCGCTGGGAAGTCGATCGCGTAGTCCACGCAATCGGCAGCCTCATAGCCGAAGGCCGCGGCTGGTACGACTACGACGGTCACCAGCCCTCCGGCGAGCCACCCCCATGCCCTCCGAGGCTTCTCGTTCCTCGCCATGACGAGATGCTCATGACCAGGGCGCGCCAGCAGGTCGACTCCCGCCTCGTTGATATCCGGCTCTACCAGTCGACGAGAGCGAAACAGATGCGAGGACTGTCGCCGCCCCACCCGAAACGACAAGCACCGTTTCGCCACGTCCAACTGCGAGAACTCAGCGAGGACCCGCCTGATCGGCGGCGATGCGTCCTGGCGAGCGTCCTGGCGCCCTGAGCGAACTACCTCGTGGCGAGCCGAGAACGGGCGTGTCCCTTGATCTTTTCGATGACCGCAGTCTTCGCATCGGCGTAGGCGTTCATGTCGGGCCAATCGCGTCTCGTCAGATCCCGCTTGGTGGACTCGTAGAGCTTGCGGTCTGCCCGGTCGGTCCGCAGGTGGTCTCGCAGGAGTAGGTAGTCGCCAGCTGCTGGGTCGTCGAGCTCGAGGATGTGGATGTGCACGTCGCGCTGCTCGGTACGAACCATTCGATGGCCCGGCTCGCGAACGCGCAGCACATAACCTGATGCGACCAACGGTTCGAGGTAATCCTCTTCCGCGGTGATGTCGGTCACCGTGACCAGGATGTCGATGATCGGCTTGGCAGCGAGACCAGGGACCGACGTAGATCCGATGTGCTCGACTGCGACCGCGGCGCCCCCAACCGCATCCCGTACACGAGCCTCATGCACGGCGTACTGGCTCGCCCATGTCGGGTCGTACTCGGCGAGGAACAGCTCGCGCTTCTCCACGCCGCCAACGAGTTCAGTTGCGGTGACGTCGTCCCGACGCCGCATGCGGATCTTGCGAGGCTCGTCCATTGGCATGAGGTTACTCAGCCAGCTCCCGGCTCACCCCCTCCACCCCGACGGTGCTGTGGGCCTGGGAGCTCGAGCGCCCCTGTGGCTGAAGCCGGTGTTCACGGCGACCACTCCCCTGCCCCGCTCGAGGAGGCGCCGGACGGCTCCGGCTTGCTCAACTAAACCCGGATGCACGACAAACATAGGTATGCCTATTCCTGCGCCCTCAGTGGGAATACGCCGATCGGACAATGGGAAAGAATCAAGACGCCCCGGCCCGCACGACCGTCATGGGCCGCTGGCGACGAAAGTATAGGAAGCATCACCGCCCGGGCCCCGGCCCATCAGGTCCACAAAGTATGGCCCTCCCGGCGGAATGCCGAAGGTGGCAGTCCGCCGTTCGAGTGCTCGACTGGTAATTCGTCTCCCGTTCCGAGCCCAGCTTCCGGGTTGGCAGATGCCTGGCGTGCCATTGCCTGCCAGTGCCAGCCGTCTTTTCCAGACATCACGTGGATCTGGTCCATGACGACGCCGACGTCAACGGGATCGGCGGGTGGGGCGCCGTCCCAGCAGGACCCTCCGAACGCATCGTTGATACAGGCGGACCACGCTGTGAGCCCGAAGCGGGATCCCCCGTTCGATATCTCGATGGTGGGTGCCGCACGCCGGTCCCCAGCAGTGTCCGCGGGTCGGGCCATGCTGCATGCAGACAGGAGCAGCACCAACGCGACGCTCGAAGGCCTGCAGGTGCTCATGGAGTCAAGGTAGGGCCGCGCGGTAGGTGCCGGTACTCCCCCGTAGGCGCGCATAGTGGCGCAGCAATTTGCGCATCGCCGACCTGTGAGAACGGGTGTGGGTCCTCGTCCGCGGCGGCGATGGGGCGGACGACGCGCGCGGGCACCCCGGCCGCGGGGACGCCCGCGGGGATCGACCGCGTGACCATGCTGCCCGAGCCGACGACGCTGCTGCATGTGCTGCTCACCCCGCCGCACCGCGCCTCTTCGGCTCGCCGCTCGTGGATCATGCAAGGTATAAGCACCCTGGCCGCCTCCACCGTCGCACTCGCGTTCCTGATCCTGCTCCCGGGCTGCGCGATCCCCGGGGGTGTTCCGGCCCGGGAACCGGATGCCACCGGGGTCGTCCGCTTGGGGAGCCGTCCGGGCGACGCGGCCCTGATCGAGTCGAGCGACAGCTACTTCGAGGGCGTGATCCTGCTGAGCGGCCGTCCACCCATCGTTCGAGGTCAGCGCGATGCACGGATCGAGGCGTCAGATCTTGAGCCCGGTGACCGCGTCGAGGTGTGGGTCGGGGATGTGTGTGCCGAGTCTTGCCCCGTGCAGTGCGAGATTGAAGCGCTGCGGGTGCTGCCATGGAGAAGGTGGCGATTGCCCCCAGCAGCCGGTTTCCTCCGCTGACTCCCCTCCGGCCCGAGCGACGTCGGCCAAGGATGGGGGGCCACCAGGAAGTCGGCCCGGACTGGTTTCACTCCCCTGCCGCCGGCCCCCTTAGCGAGCAGGCGTGAATTCTTCTGGCGATCCAGGGATGGCCCTGTCACGTTTGCCGAGGGCCATCACGTCGAGACGCGGGGAGGCGGCATGGCAGGTGACCGACGCGGCTGGGAGCTCCGGTTCGGGATCTGGGCCACTGAGCAGCAGGCCCATGCCCTGCTCGAGCGGGTCCATCGGCTCCTGTGTCCCGATCCGGACCACGCGCCGCCATGTCCGATCCCCTGGGAGAGCGCCATCGGCCCGATCGACCACGCGGAAGCCGGACGCTACAGGGCCCTGCTCGACCAGGTTGCGATCGAGGATCCCGATGAGGTGCGACGGCGCACCTAGGAGCGTGGGTCAGTAACACGCCAGGGGTGGTCCGCTATTGATGGGCTTGTCGGCGGGAGAATCGGGGAGTGAGCGGCGAGGGGTTGTTCGAGGCGGGTCCGTTTCGGGTGGGGCGGGTCGGGG
>NZ_VUKE01000006.1 GCF_009193175.1 Georgenia ruanii
GAACGGCCGACTCGAGCACCTCCGAGGCTCCGCCCTCGGCTTCCGCAACCTCACCAACTACATCGCCAGATCCCTGCTAGAGGCCGGCGGATTCAGACCCCGACTACACCCTCAATTCTGAAGAGCCCTTAATGTGCAATGCGTGCCAAGGGGGGATTCGGTTGTGATGGTTCAATGTGAAGTCGCAGCGCTTCTGTGGAAGTGCTCTCTTTCTGCGCGGTCTTCCGCGGTGGACTCCATCGCTCTCCGCGTGCCTCGGCGTAGTGGGTGACTGTCACTGGGCGTTGTCGGAGGTGGCAGCCCAAGGCGGTGGCGGGCAGTGGGGCGTCCTCCGCCAGCCTGCCGATGGGGCCGCAGCCGATGTCGCCGCACTCGAGCAGCGCGCCGGCGTAGCCGCTGTCGAGTAGGAGCGTGGCGGTGTCAAACGGGAGAGCTGCTTGGCCGCTAGACGAGATGTTTTCGGAGGCGAGCACCGCTCCGGTGACGGGGTCGAGGGTGACGCGGAGCTCCTCGATCGTGCCGTCGGGGTCGGGGGCCTGCCCTTTCGCTCGTGCGCGTTCGGCGAACTGGAGGTAGTCCCAGGGGAGAGTGACAGGTCCGGGTGCGGCTCGGAGGAGCCGGGCGGTTCGTCGATGTAACCGAAAAGGGCCCTGCCGTCGTCGTTCTGCAGGAAGCGGGAGCTCCGGGTGCAAAATGCCCGTTAGGTTGGAGACCCGACGACCAGTTGGGGACAAGATGACCACCGAGACGACCTGGCCACGGCGACGAATTCGCTTCCTTTTGGGATCGTGGGCGTCCTTCACCGCGGTGAGCTTGGTTGTAGTCGGGCTTCTCATCAAGTCTCGATCCGACGGCTGGAAGATCCTCGTCGGCGGGTATGACTACCTCGTCGACCTTGCTGGTTGGGCCCTCCTTCTGGTGGCCATCTCCGGGCTGTTCCTCGCCGCCGGCCGCATCGCCGCTACCGGCGCGTCTGCGACCGGCCGCGCGGACAGGGTCGCTTTCACGGTGCTCGTCATCATCTTGTGGTGCGTTGCGGCTGCGGCGAGCTTGGTGGCTCTTTTCATCACGAACGCCGGCGGTTACCACCGTCTCGAAACGCCGGCGAACAACAACCACTGGGCCGTCGAGCGAGGGCCCGCGCTCGGGGACGTCAGTTACAACCTCTACGTTTCCCCTGACGGTCTCCGTTACCGATTCAGCCGCGCCATGTCTCATAGTCGCGCGGAGTGGGACCCGTTCTCGCAGGGCGATTACCAGGTCACCGAAGAAGAGGGGGAGGTGTTGCTGCGCTACCGCACAGGACCAGAGCAGGAGGATGTCGCTGAGGTCCGCCTTGACTAGTTGGTTTGCGGATGCCTCGGCTGTTGAGGAAGTGATACCGCTGCCGCAGGCCGTGTGGTTCCACCAGGCTGACCAGGCGGAGGTCACGAACAGCGGTTCAGCGTTGTTGAGGCGATGCAGGCTGTCAGCACGATCAGGGTGAGGATGAAGATGCCGGCGCTGGTCAGTGCGGCACGACCGGGCGTAGTGGCTGTTTGGGTCGTTCGTTTCAGCAACGCTAGGGTGACGAGCGCGGCGACTGCTGGAATGGTCGCTGACGATAACGTCAAGAACTGCCCGACACTTTCAGACGCGGGCTCGTCGAATGGGCCCAGTGCCGCAAAGAAGAGCCCCATCACCGACGCCAAGGTGGCTAGGAGCACCATTCCCGTGGCGAGCACGGCCAACGACGAATGATCCCACGGTGGCTCATCATCTCCGGCCACCAGATACGCGATCAACGCAGCACACGTGACCCCCACACCAGCGGCAAGGAAGATCGAGCCCCAGATTCCGGGTCTTACGTCCGGGTGAGCGGCGCACGCAGCGTACGGCCCTGCTGCCGCCAGCATCATCCAAGCTCCGATGAACGCTGCGGTGAACCAGAGCAGTGCCACGGCGGCTAGAGCCATCCGTGTTTGGAGGCGGCCGGCTGTGCGGTCCCCGAGGGGGCGCGCTGAGAATGTGGGCACGTGCGTCTCCTTATCGCTCCAGCTGGAGGGGTGCGTCATAAGGGCCGCCGGGGAGGGTGGGGTAGCGCAGCGTGAGGTGATCATCGGGGTCGGTCTGCACCCGGTACTGACCGTCATCGAAGGGGTTGTACATCTCGCCGGAGAGGCTCTGGCCCGCCTCACGGAAGAGGAAGGGGTTGGTGGCGACGTAGAAGGTGTAGCTGGTGTCGCCGAGGCCCGAGGTCGCCTCTACGGCCCAGTGTCGATCGGTGCCGGGGGTGTGCAGGCGGGTAACACCCTCGAGGGCGACCCACGTAATTGAGCCGAAGATGACCAGGGCGGCGAGGATGCCACCAACAACGGCGACGAGCGTGAGGAAGATGGCCGTGAGCCGGGCGAGCCGGTCGCTCTGGGCGTAGAGCTTGCGGGCGGCGACAGCAGTGAGCCCGCACGTGCCGGTACCGACGATCCCCCACGCGAGGATCTCCAAGGCGAACTGCGGTACGGGCCCGACAACGACGGTCCACCCGCGGGCGCTGAGGACACGGAGGACGGCAATGACGAGCCCGCCGAGGGCGACGAAAGTGCCCGCCACCCGAACCAGCCAACGGTTGGTAGAGGTGACGGCCGGACTGTCGGCGGTATCGGTCATTTCTTTCCCATCCACACAGTGGCTCGGAACGCACCGTACGCGCGCCGAGCGGGGGAAAGGTGCGCGGGTGGGTGAGGAAGTGGTGAAGGTTCCACAGCCGCACCGTCGACAAACGTCATCTGATGGTTATGGGCTTGTACCCGTATCGTCCGGGACATTCGGGCCACTCTGAACCTGGCAGCCGTACGCGCTCGACTTCAAAGTTGCCGTCCGCGAGAACGGTTCCTCGCGCCTGTGCCCGGATGGTGATCTCGTGGAGATTTCCACGAAGCTCGTCATCGCCCTGCAGGTAAGGGGCATCCTGAGGGACGAGCCAGACGCCGTCCTTCTCGTGGGGGACGTCCATCGGGGTGCAATTCGGGCCCATGCACGCTGCGAGGGAGTCGACGCCGGGCACGGCCTGGACCTCGACCGGGCCGATGTAGAGATGCGCGACCGTGCTGCAGGCGCGGATCGGCCCGCCATGGGCAAGGAAGAAGGCGAGGACAGTGCCAATTGTGACGCTGACGATGCCGCCGATAAGCCACCTCCGCCACCTCATGTCTGGAGGGTAAGGATGCCGTGGGCGGCGAAGCCAGACCCGTCAGAGGGGCCGGAGCCCTGGCACTGCGACCTCAAGTCACGATCGGAGGATTGCAATATCGCCCCTAGTCTTTCGTGTGCTTGTCGCCCGACGGTGCAGCGGGCCGATGGGCGCGGATCGTCGCATGGGTGGGTGGTCATCTGGTGAGGAGCTTGGGCGCGAGGACGTCGCGGACGAATTCGACGCTTTCGGCAGGCACAGATCCCGCGGGGCTCGACTCGCTGATACCGATGTACGCCATGCGGGTTCCGTCGTTGGACTGCACCCGCATGTCGACCATCCACTCGGTGGCCCGGATTACGCCGGCGCCGCCGGGGACGGCGAAGGGCTGGTAGGTGGGGTCCTTCATGGCGTCGCGTTGTAGTTGGGCTCCGTCGTCGAAGTGGAGGGCGAAGGTGAGGAGGGTCCCGTTGGTGCGGTCCTCGAACGCGGCGTCGATGAAGGGCGTGCCTCCGACGGTGTTTCGGTCGATACGGACGGGGACGAAGCCGGTCCCCTCGACGAGGGCCTTGTACGGTGCCGCCTCCGGGGCAGTGAGCGGCTCTACCGTCTGCATGGGTTCCGCCGTCGGCGCGGGTGCGGTCGTCTGCGGGGGCCCTGTCGTCTGGGTGGGTTCGCCGGGCATGGTCGCGACGTAGGTGTCGTCGAGGTGGAGGGTGTACCCGGTGACCGTCGCCGCGGGGAGGTAGTCGATGCCGGAGGTGATGTTCTCGACGGCGAGCAGCTCGCCGGTGTCGGGGGCGAGGATGACCCGCGTCTCGTCCGTGTGGCCGTCGGGGTCCAGAGGCGGCTGATCGACGGGGGCCGGCCCGGATTGTGCCGGGTTGAATGGCCGGGGGTCGTCGACGTGGTGGGTAGTGCCGAAAGCGACTCCCACGCGACCGGCCCGGTCCTCCACGACGCCGTAGCTGGTCACGTCCAACGTGGCCAAGGCGTCGAGGAAGGCCGCCCGCTCCTCAGCGGTGTACTGACCGTAGAGGCCGATGGTGCGGACGTACGCGCCAAGCATCGTTGATGCGGCGTCATCCTTGGGTGCATCGCCGACGAGCCGTCGCACGATCTCCTGAGCACTGCCGGTCAGGTCCAACGGCGGTTCGGGTTCGCCAGGTTGGAAGTCGTAGTAGCCGTAGCGGGCGACTCCGTTGTCGGTCTGCAGTTGGCGTCCGGACCCGTCTGCGGCGACCCACCGCTCGAGCTGGGACGAGATTGCGTCCTGCCGCATCGTCCCATCGGCCATGAGCGTGAAAGACCACCGCTCCGACTCGTGGCGGAGGTACCGGTAGGGGCCGGTCGCGGGGGGCGGTTGGTCTAGACCGGCCGACCGGATCTTGTCGGCGAGCTCGGCGAGCTCGGCATTGCCGGTAGTCCCGGCGGGTTCGCTGTACGTCAGCATCGGGACGGTCGCCGCGGCCGGTGCGGTGGTGCCGTTGCCGGACAAGATGCCCGGCAGGGTGCTCGCGCCGGCCAGGCCCAGGACAAGGGCTGCGGCGGCACTGACCAGGGCCACACGCCGCCGGCGCGGAGGGGCCACTTCAGCGGGTTGGGCGCGGTCGTGGGCGAGCACCCAGCTGAGCGTGGCATCGGCCTGCTCTGGGCCAGCGAGCGGCTCGTGGCGGGTGGGGTCGAGGTCGGCGAGCTGGGCAAGGACGGTGTGCTCGGCGGTCATTGGCGTGCTCCTTCCTCGGTGAGTGGGCGTTCGGGCCAGGCGTCGATCTGGGGCAGGCGGTCGAGGATGCGCAGGAGATGGCGGCGGGCCCGCAGGAGCCGGACCCGGAACGTTCCGGCCTCGCAGCCGAGCACGGTCGCGGCCTCCCGGGCGGTCAGGCCGTCCCAAGCGACGAGGGTGAGCACCTCGCGCTCGCCGGGGGTGAGCATGCCCCAGGCGCGGACGAGGTCGGTGCGCGAGGCGACGTCGGCAGCGAGCTCGAGGTCCGCCGGCTCCGGTTCGGCCGCCAGGCGGACGTGGAGTGCGTGCCAGCGCCCGTGCGTGCGGGCCGCCGTGAGCATGAGGTTGCGGGCGATGCCGAACAACCACGGGCGCAGCTCTGCCGGCGCCGCGTCGAGGCGGCGCCAGGCCACCAGGAACGCCTCAGCGATGACGTCTTCTACCTGTGGGGGAGGCAGTCGCCGGCGCACGAAGCGCTCGAGCTCCGCGCGGTGCTCGCGATAGAGGCGCGTGAATTTCTCTGCGTCGGACAACCCACACCACCTCGTGCTCGGCGAACCAGCCCCGTCACCTTCTATATCGCCGGCACACCGCCGTCCGTTACATCCGAGCTTCTCGGTCACACTTCGCCGCCCACGGCGCCGAGGTCACGCAACTACGCACGCAGCTCCCGCACTGTGCCAATTCGAGGAGCGCGACACCCGGCACGCGTCGCCCGCGAGACCGCCGGCGCGTTCGCGGCCCTGGGCGGCGGCCTTCATGTGCTAACTCATGTGCTACCGGCCCTGTAGATCGGTGAATCACGACGTTGTCATCTCCCGACCGACCCGCCCAAATCCCAGCGTTTATGCGCCAAGACGACGTTCCCAGATCTTGCCGGCGAGGGGCTGGCGAACAGTTCGAATCCGTTGCTACCCAGCGCGACCGCGGCGTCCCGGCGGGAGCAACCCACGGCTGCGGGCCTTCGCGACCCAACCCTGTGCGGTGCTGAGGGCGACGCCATTGACTTGTGCCATCGTCGCTGACGGATTGTCGTCACCCTGGCCGGAGAGCTTGCCGTGCTGGAGCGCGACGAGTTCGTAGAAGTCGGGCACCTGCTTGGGGTTGCCGAGCGGCTTCAAGAGTTCGCGGTCGCTGATCTTTCGGCCGCTCGGGAGGACGACCTGGTTGCCGGTGACGGTGGTGACGCGCTTCATGGCGAAGAGGCGCTTGTTGATCGCTGCCTCGATCTTCGCGGTCGGGAGTTCTCGCAGGAGGTGGCTGGTGATGGGGTCGCCTGGCCGCCAGGGTAGGTAGATCACGCCGGTGATGCGCACTTCTTCCGGGGTGGCGTAGAGCTGTCGCTGCAAGCGGATCATCACGCGCGTGGCGGTCGCTTCGTGCTCGATGTAACGCCAGCGCCCCTCGGCGGTTTCGTTCTGCTCGGAGGCGCCGTCGCCGCCGCCCGGCGCCTGGTCGTCGTAGCCGAGCACACGGTCTATCTCGTCGCTGGCATCGTCGGCGCGCTCGCCAGGGAAGCGGGTGGCGAGGTGCCAACCGGCAGGCAGGTCGGCCTGGGTGAGCAAGCCGTCTGCGGCCTGATCCCAGGGGCGGGGCGTCGGAAGTGCCATGCGCACGAGATTATCGGGAACGGGCCCCCATCTCATGTGGTTGCAAGGACGCGGGTGCCGGTGTTAGATGTCAGGTAGTGGCACAAACGCTAGTTGCTGGTGACGTTCCCCCGGACCCGAGGAGGGGAAAGGGCATGACGGAAGCGACGAAGACGGACTACCTCACGCGTGCCGAGGCCGCCGCCCGCTGCCGCGTGCCTCTGCCAACGTTCGACAAGCTGCGCCGCGAGGGGCTGATCCCCCAACCGGACGCGGAGGTCGGCAAGCACAAGCTGTGGCGCGCGGACACGATCGAGGAGTTCCTCGAAGTCGGCGGGACGAGGCGCTGATGGCTGGGCGACCGTCGAAGAACTCCCCGCTGCGTCTCGACCCGCATACCGGCAGGCCCCTGCCCGAGGGCATCCGCTGGCGCGAGGATCGGCAGCGCTATCAGATTCGCGTGCTGGTGCCCGACCTGTACGGCAACTGGGCCGAGCGCGCACGCACCTTCCGCACGCTGAGCGAGGCGAAGAAGGAGCTCGCCAAGGCCGTCGCCGGGAAGAACCCGAACGGCGCGATGACGCTTGCGCAGTGGCATGAGCGGCACTGGTCGGCGATCGAGGCGTCGGTGCGACCGGGCACGGCACGCGCCTACGCCGTGGCGTGGCGCAGGCGGGTGCGGCCGACGCTCGGACACCTGAAGCTCGAGGCGATCACCTCACCCCTCATCGAGACGGCGATGGTCGGGTGGGAATGCTCGCCCTCGACCAAGGTTGACGCGCTCGCCCTCATCAGCCGACTGCTCGACGCGGCGCGCCGCGCGCGGATCATCGACTACAACCCGGCGCGCGAGATCAAGCGCCCGACCCAGGACGCCTCGACCTCTCCCACCTCGCGGGCGCTGACCATGCCGCAGGTGACGAGGATGCTCGAGCTCATCCCGGCCGGGGTCTATCGCCGCTACGCCGCCGCGCTCGTCTTCACCGGCATGCGGGCGGGGGAGGCGACCGCCATCCGGGTGCGCGACGTCGACCTGGCGCAAGGCGTGCTGCGCGTCAGCCGCAGCTTCTCGCCCGGCCTGAACGGGGAACTCATCGAGCAGAGCCCGAAGAGCCACAAGGAACGACAGGTGCCGATCGTCCAGGCGTTCCTGCCGTATGTGGACGAGGCCATGACGGGCAAGGGACCCGACGATCTGCTGTTCTCCGGGCCGAGCGGCGGCCGGCTCGTCGCGGCGAACTTCCGCCGGGCGGTGGACTGGGCGACGATCCGCACGGCGCTCGCCCGCCCCGACCTGCGCGTGCACGATCTGCGCCACACGTTCGCCACCATCCTGTTCGACGCCGGCGCGTCGGCACCGGACGTCCAAGCGGTGCTCGGGCACTCCAGCCTCCAGGTCACCGAGCGCTACTCGCGGGCACGCGAGGGTGTCGCCCGACGAGCGGGTGCGGTGTTCGACCGCCTCACCGGCGACGGATATGGCACGGATATGGCACAGCGCCCCGCGGGGCCCGGTCTGTGAGCGCCGTCAGCGCCACGGTGCCGAGGCTCCGAGCCGGCGGCGGCCACTCCGGAAACGGCGCCTGACCAGGACAAACGGCTGGCGGAACGAGCAAGGCCCCGCACTCGCGTGCGGGGCCTTGCGGCGGTGGCTCCGACCGGCGTCGATCCGGTGACCTTTCGATTTTCAGTCGAACGCTCTACCAACTGAGCTACAGAGCCTTGACACGAACGCCCAGTCCGAGGGACTGGGCGTCCGTACCGGCGACCCCGACGGGACTTGAACCCGCGACCTCCGCCGTGACAGGGCGGCGCGCTAACCAACTGCGCTACGGGGCCTCGTGTGAGGCTGTGGAGCCTGGTACTTCTATGAAGTTGTCGTCCTGCTGGCGGTGCGTACCCCCAACGGGATTCGAACCCGTGCTACCGCCGTGAAAGGGCGGGGTCCTAGGCCGCTAGACGATGGGGGCCCGTGAACTGCTTCTGGACTTCCCGTGACGCCGTGGCGCCCCTGGACCTCGAACAGCATAGGGGGAAGGAGGCGCCCGGAGCAAAGTCGGGAGGGTGTGCTTCCCGTCACGTACCCCGGAGGCTGGCGCGCACGCCGATCTCCGGCCGCGACCGCTGCAGGCGGAGGTCGGTCGCGAGAGCGCGCGCTCGCGCATCGGTCGCGACGGGCGAGGGGAGGCCGGTGTCCGGGGGAAGCAGGCAGGATGGACCCGTGGTGGAGATGACGCGCGAGGCGTTCGAGGAGGCCGTCGCGGACGCGCTGGACCTCATCCCGGCCGAGCTGACCGACAAGATGGACAACGTCGTCGTGCTCGTCGAGGACGAGCCCACCCCCGAGCAGCTGCAGGACGCCGAGGAGGATCTCCTCGGCATCTACGAGGGCACCCCGCTCACCGAGCGCGACTCCTGGTGGGCGGGTTCGCTGCCGGACCGCATCACCATCTTCCGCGGCCCCACGCTGCGCATGTGCGAGACCGCCGAGGAGGTGGTCGAGGAGGTCGCCGTCACGGTCATCCACGAGGTCGCCCACCACTTCGGCATCGACGACCACCGGCTGCACGAGCTGGGCTGGGCCTGAGCGGCCGCACGCCCGGCCGGCGCCCCGCCGGGTGGGCCTGAGCTCAGCCGGCCTCGCCCTCGGTGATCTCGCCGGTCACGCCGTCGGCGCCGCTCGACATGACGGTGCCGGTGCTGACCTCGACCATGCCGGTGTCGGCGGCGACCGCCCCGTCGAACGCGGGCAGCACGATCCCGCTCTCGTCGTCGACCGGCGCGCGGACCATGCTCACCGTGGCCCAGCCGCGGGCGAGCAGGTAGTGGTCGGTGCCCGGCTCCTCCTCGGCCTCCACGCCCGAGTAGGTCAGCTGGACGTAGTCGCTGCCCATCTCCCGCACCCGCGCCTGCACGGCACCGAAGCTGGCCAGCGTCGCCGGGCGCAGCCCGCGGAGCCGGTCGGGCGCGACGTCGGGGACGTTGATGTTGAGCACCCGGTCGTGCCAGGGCTCCTGCACGAGCCAGTGCAGCCCGTGCGCGGCCACCTGCTGGGCGGTGGCCCAGTGCTGGGGCTTGGCGGAGGCGATCGAGACCGCCATCCCGCGGATGCCGTGGGAGGAGGCGGACAGTGCCGCCCCGACCGTGCCGGAGTGCAGCGTGGCCCGGCCGGTGTTGGCGCCGAGGTTGACGCCGCTGAGCACGACGTCGGGCTTGGGGCCGAACGCGCCGAAGGCCGCCACGAACGCGATGAGCGCGGGGGCGGCCTTGACCCCGAAGGACTGCACCTCCTCCGGCAGGCCCGGGGGCCGCTCGTCGACGAGCACGAGGTGCCCGTCCTCCTCCTGGGCCGTCAGCGAGGCGCTGGCGCCGGAGTACTGCCGGTGCGGGGCGGCGACGACGACCTCGTGGCCGGCGTCGAGGGCCGTCTGGGCCAGGACGGTCAGACCGGGGGACGCGATGCCGTCGTCGTTGGTGACGAGAACCCGCACCGGGATCATCTCCTTCGTGTCGAGTGCCGGTTCCCATCTTTCCCGTCCGGCCCGGATCTCGCCCGGCGCACGAGTGGACCCGACCCGTCGCCCTCCCCGCCGGCGGCCGGAGGCGACGGCGCCCCCGTCACCTTCTTCGCGGCCCTACCCGGTCTCGCGGACCGTGATGCGCTGGGCGAACCGCTCGATCTGGTCGCGCCGGCCCGTGCCCAGCCCGCGGCGGGTGACGTTGAGCGCCCCGGCGGCGGCGCCGAGCCGGACGGCGTCGGCGACGTCGAGGCCGCGGCCGAGGCCGACGGCGATGCCGGCCGTCATCGAGTCGCCCGCCCCGCGGTGCTCCAGCGGCGTGATCACCGGCCCCTCGGCCTGACGCACGCCGTCGGCGGTGATGAGCAGCGAGGGGTCCTGCGCCCGTGAGATGACCATGGCGCGCACGCCCATCTGCACCAGCCGCCGGCCCGCCGCGATCAGGGACGCCGGCTCCGCGTCGGGTGCCAGCCCGGCGGCGCAGACCTCCTCGTGGCTCAGCTTCAGCACGTGCGGGCCGGCCTTGGCCGCCGACAGCGCCGCCTCGCCGGACAGGTCCGCGACCACGGTGCGCCCCGCCTGGCGCAGGTCCCGCACGATCCGCCCGAAGAACGTGGCGGGGACGACGCCGGCCGGCTCGGCGCCGGTGACGACGAGGACGTCGGCCTCGAGGGCGTCGACCAGGACGGTGCCGTACAGGTCGTCCAGCTCGTGCCGGTTGAGCGCGAAGGGCGGCATGTGGGCGACGGTCTCGCGGTCCTCGCCGCGCAGGTCGTGCACGTAGGCGCCGTTGCCCCCGCCGTAGGTCACGCCGTGGATCGTCAGCTTGTCCGTGGTGAGCATCTGGGCCACCAGCGGGCCGATCTCCCCGCCGAAGGGGCCGCACACGGTCACCTCCGCCCCCAGGGAGACCGCCATGCGGGCCACCCACAGGCCCTGGCCGCCGGGGTGCAGGTGCACGTCCGCCTGCTGCGCCGATCGTCCCGCGACGCCCTGGTGGTCGGCGATCTCGACGACGAGCAGCGGGGTGGGCGCGAGCACGCAGATGCGGGGCCGGCGCGGGGCGCCGTCGGGGGACGGGCCCGGCGTCCGGGCGACCGGCAGGCGGCCGCCGGGCTCGCCGTCCCGCGGGAACAGCCCGGAGAAGCCGGTGGGGGCGCCGTCCATGAGCGGAGCGTAGGTGCGCCGTCCGGCGCCCGCGAGCGGCGGACGGCGGCGCCGCCCGCCACGTCTAGGCACGGCACCTCGACCCGGGGCACCATATGGGGATGACGAGCCCGAAGCCGGCGACGAGCACGCCCCCCGTGCGCATCATCGAGGGCCAGGCGGCGAGCGAGCGCGCCGCCCGGGCGCTCGAGGCCTACTTCGACGAGCTCGACGAGCGCATCGCCGGCGGCTTCGACCCCGCGCTGACCGAGCAGGTCGACCCCGACGACGTCACGCCGCCCCAGGGCGACTTCCTCCTGCTCACCGAGCTCACCACCGGGAAGGTGCTCGGGTGCGGCGGGGTGCGGGTGCTGCCCGGCGGGGACGTCGAGCTGCGCCGGATGTGGCTGGTGCCGGACGCCCGCGGCAAGGGGCTGGGCCGGTTCCTGCTGCGGACCCTGGAGAACCGGGCCCGCGCGCTGGGCGGCCGGCGGGTGGTGCTCAGCGTCAACGAGTCGCTGACCGAGGCCATCGCCCTGTACAAGTCGGCGGGCTATGCCGCCACCGAACCGTTCGAGGACAACCCCTACGTCACGGTGTTCCTCGGCAAGGACCTCTGACCGCGCCCGGCTCGTCCCCGCCCGGCTCGTCCCGCCGATCCCCAGGAACCTTCCGGGGACGCCACCTTAGCCTGGAGCCATGACCCCCGCCGAGCTGGCCCACACCGTCGAGAAGTCCGTCGACATCCTGACCCTGGTCCTCTGGTTCGTCGGGGGCGTCCTGGCCGGTCTGGTCGGCAGCTTCCTGCTCACCGGCGTCCTGCGGGTCATCGGGCACCGCCGGCCCTTCGCCGCGATGATCGTCCACCGCGCCCGCCGGCCGGTGCGCGCCATCCTCGTCGTGCTCGGCGCCTGGACCGGTCTCCTGCTCGGCGTCCCGGAACCTCGTAGCCGTTGGTTCGCCGTGACCCAGCACGGCCTGCTGATCGTCCTCATCGCCGCCTGCACCTGGTTCCTCGCCGCGCTGATCCGCGTGATCGAGGACGCCGCGCTCATGCGGATCCAGCGCGTGGGGGCGACGGCGCGGGCGCGCCGGGTGCAGACCCAGGCGCAGGTGCTGCGCCGGGTGGGCGTGGCGATCATCGTCGTCCTGGGCATCGCCGGGGTGCTGCTGACCTTCCCCGGCATGCGGGCCGCCGGCGCCAGCATCCTCGCCTCGGCCGGCGTGCTGTCCGTCGTCGCCGGCCTCGCCGCCCAGACCACCCTCGGCAACGTCTTCGCCGGCTTCCAGCTGGCCATGACCGACGCCATCCGCGTCGACGACGTCGTCATCGTCGAGAAGCAGTTCGGGCACATCGAGGAGATCACCCTGACGTACGTGGTCGTCCGGCTGTGGGACGACCGCCGCATGATCATGCCCTCGACGTACTTCACCACCCAGCCCTTCGAGAACTGGACCCGCCAGGCGCCGGCCCTGCTGGGCACCGTGGAGTTCGAGGTGGACTGGCGCGTGCCGGTGCCGCGGATGCGCCTGGAGCTCGAGCGGCTCCTGCGCCTGACGGACCTGTGGGACGGCCGGGTCGGCATCCTCCAGGTGGAGAACGCCACCGGCGGGTCGCTGCTCGTGCGGGCCCTCGTCTCGGGCAAGGACGCCCCCACGCTCACCGACCTGAAGTACTTCCTGCGGGAGAACCTGGTCGACTGGCTGCAGACCCAGGTGCCCTACGCCCTGCCGTTCCGCCGGTTCGAGCAGCAGGAGGTCACCCGGCTCTTCGACGACAGCCGCGACCCGCGCTACGCCGAGGCCGCCGAGGAGATGGAGGAGCTCGCCGAGCTCGACGGCGCCCGCCGGCCCGCCGACGACACCCTGGTCGTCCCCGCCGCGAACGAGAGCCCCCAGGAGCGCCGGGAGCGGCAGGCGGCGGCCCGCCGCGCGCGCCGGCGCGCGGAGAAGGAGGACCGGCGCCGCTCCCGCTTCGAGGGGCTGCACCACCGCGAGGAGGCCCTGCACCACCGCTACCCCTCCCAGGACGAGACCCAGCGGCTGGACCCGCGCGCGCTCGCCCTCGAGGCCGAGCGGGCCGCCGCGGCCGCGTCCGAGCGGGCCGACGAGCCCGCGTCGGAGCGGGACGGCGCGGCCGGCCCCGAGGGCGCCGGTGCGTCCGGGGACGGCGCCCGCCGCGGCGACACCGGGCGGTCTGGGACCCCGCCCGTCGAGACCGAGAACCGGCCGACGCGCACGTCCCTGCGCGAGCGGGCGAGCCGCCTGCCGATCACGGACCCGCACGGGACGGCCGTGCTGCCCGGCGCCGGTGAGCCCGCCGCGCACGAGGGCTCCACCGCCCGGGCCGGCCACGAGGCGAGCATCTTCTCCGGCTCGCCCGAGGCGGAGGAACGCGCCCAGGCCTTCGCCGGGCCCGGTCAGGAGGCGCTGGACGAGCGCGAGCTGACCGCCGACCGCAAGCGCGTGGAGAATCAGCGGGCCGAGCAGCTCTACGGTCGGGACGCCGCGCCCGACGACGGCGGCGACGGCGACGGCGGCGGCGGCGAGGGCGACTGACCGGCACCGCCGGCCGGGCGCGGGACCTCCGCGCCGGCGGGCTCGGGTCCGCCGCACGTGACGGGCGTCCGGATCTGGCGCACGATGGAGCCATGAAGATCACCAAGTCCGAGGAGCAGTGGCGCGCCGAGCTCACCCCGGTCGAGTACCACGTGCTCCGCGAGGCCGGCACCGAGCGGCCCTACACCGGCGAGCTGCTGGGCGAGCACCGGGTGGGCGTCTACCGCTGCCGCGCCTGCGGCGCCGAGCTGTTCCGGTCCACCACGAAGTTCGAGTCCCACTGCGGCTGGCCCAGCTTCTACGCCCCGCAGGACACCGACGCCGTCGAGCTCCTCGAGGACCGCACCCTCGGCATGGTGCGCACCGAGGTCCGGTGCGCCGCCTGCGGCTCCCACCTCGGCCACGTCTTCGACGACGCCCCGCAGACGCCCACCGGCGACCGCTACTGCATGAACTCCGTCTCGCTGACCTTCGAGGAGCGGCCCGACGGCGCCGAGGCGCCGTGACGGCGCTGCGCCTGCTCACCCTCAACCTCCAGCACGGCCTGCCGGCCGTGGGCTCGCCCCGCAACGGCCGGCCCGCGAGCGCCGAGGTCCTCGCCGCGGCGGCGGAGGAGATCGCGGCGGTGGGCGCCGACGTCGTCCTGCTCCAGGAGGTCGACCGGCACCAGGCCCGCTCGGGGCGGGTGGACCAGGCCGCGCTGCTCGCCGACGCGCTCGGCCTGCGCGCCCACCGCTTCGCGGCCGCGCTCGCCGGCTCCGCCTCCGGCCTGCACGTGCGCGCCCGGCGCAGCGACGCCGGCCGCGGGTTCGGCGTCGCCCTGCTCAGCCGCTTCCCGGTCCGCTCCTGGCACGTGCTGCCCCTGCGCGGCACCGGGCTGCGGCTGCGCCGCGGCGGGGACCTGCTCGGCTGGTCCCTGGGCGGCTGGTTCCCCGCCTTCGACGAGAGCCGGGTCTGCCTGGCCGCGGTGCTGCGCACCCCCGACGGCCCGCTCACCGTCGCCGTGACCCACCTGTCGACGATCCCGGAGGTCGCCCGCGCCCAGCTGGCGCGCAGCGCCGCCGCGGTCGCCACCCTGCCGGGCCCCCGCGTGCTCGGCGGCGACCTCAACCTCCCGCCCGACGCCGTCGCCCTGCCCGGCTGGACGGCGCTCGCGAGCGCACGGACCTTCAGCAACGCCCGCCCGCGCATGCAGCTCGACCACCTGCTCGGCGCCGGTGTCGCGGCCGCCGGGGCGGGCCGGGCCCACCACTTCTCCGTCTCCGACCACGCGGGCCTGAGCGTCGACGTCGCCGCCGCCGGCTGAGCGCCCGCCGGCCGGGACGGGCGGGGGCCGGCGCGCCCGCCGGGACCGTCTGCGGCCCGATCCTCGCCCTGGACCCCGGTTCAGGGCGGTGAGCGTCCGGTGGGAGGATGTCGGGGGCGCCGGACAGGGAGGTGAGGAGTGGAAGCGGTCCTCACGGGCTTCGGGTCCCTCGCCGTCGTCGTGGCCCTGGGCTACGGGCTCGGCCGCTTGGGCATCCTCGGCACCGGCGCCGACCACGTCCTCTCCCGCCTGACCTTCTACGCCGCCACCCCGGCGCTGATGTTCCTCACCGTCGCCGGCGCCCGGGTGAGCGACATCTTCTCCGCCGGCGCGCTGGCCAACATCGTCGCGGTGGCTGTGGCGGCGCTGCTCTACGCGCTGGTGGCCCGGGTGCTGCTGCGCCGCCGCGGCGCCGAGGTGACGCTCGGGGCGCTGAGCGCGAGCTACGTCAACGCCGGCAACCTCGGCATCCCCATCCTCGTCTTCGCGACCGGCTCGGCCGCGGCCATCGCACCGATCCTGCTCCTGCAGCTGCTCGTCATGGTGCCAATCGGGTTCGCCGTCCTGGACGTCCAGACCGGGCGCCACGGCATCTCCGTCGGCCAGGTCCTCCTCACCCCGGTGCGCAACCCGCTGGTCATCGGGGTCGCGCTCGGGCTGCTGTTCTCCGTCACCGGCTGGCGGCTGCCCGACCCGGTCCTCGCGCCGATCGAGATGCTCGGCCACATGGCCGTGCCGACGATGCTCATCGCCTTCGGGCTGTCGTTGCACGGCGCCCCGCTGCCCGGCACCGGCCGCGAGCGGGGGCCGCTGTGGGCCGCCGTCGGGATCAAGACCGTCGTGGCGCCCGCGGTGGCGTACCTGCTCGCCCGCGAGGCGCTGGGGCTGAGCGGGACCGAGCTGCTCGCCACCGTCATCGTCGCCGCGCTGCCGACGGCGCAGAACGTCTTCGTCTACGCCATGCGCTACGGCCGGGCGGTGCCGCTGGCACGCGACGCCGTGCTGCTCAGCACGCTGGTGTGCATCCCCGTGGTCGTCGCCCTGGCCGGGGTGCTCGCGTGAGCCGCCAGCCCGCGTCGCGGGTGCCCGCCCCCGCCCTGTTCATGGCCTCCGGGGTGAGCCAGTACCTCGGCGCCGCCATCGCCGTCGAGCTCTTCGTCCTCATGCCGGCGGCCACCGTGGCGTGGTGGCGGGTGGTCGTGGCGGCCGTGTTCCTGGTGCTGTGGCGGCGGCCGTGGCGGCACGGCTGGACGCCGCGCGACCTGGCCACCTCCGGGCTGTTCGGGGTGGTGCTCGCCGGGATGAACCTGCTGTTCTACGGGGCGATCGCGCACCTGCCGCTGGGCACCGCCGTGTCGCTGGAGTACCTCGGGCCGGTCGCGGTGGCCGCCCTGGGCGGGCGCGGGGCCCGGGCGCGCGTGGCCGTGGTCCTCGCCCTGCTCGGCGTGGTGTCGATCTCCGGGCTGGGGCTGGACTGGGCGGCGCCGGGGACGGCGGTGGGCGTCGCCTTCGCGCTCGCGGCCGGGGCGGCGTGGGCCGGCTACATCGTCCTGGGCCGGCGCATCGCCACGGCGCGCAGCGGGCTGGACTCGCTGGCGGTGGGCATGGCCGTCGGCGCGCTGGTCTACACCCCGCTCGCGGCCGGCACGGCCGGGGCGGCGCTGGCGTCCCCGGGGCTGGCACTGGCGGTGGTCGGGGTGGGCCTGCTCTCCTCGGCGGTGCCCTACGCCGTCGACCAGGTGGCGCTGACCCGGCTGAGCGCGCCCACCTTCGCACTGCTGACGGCCCTGCTGCCGACGACGTCGCTGCTCGTCGGTCTCGTCGTGCTGCGGCAGGTGCCGAGCCCGGGGGAGCTCCTCGGCCTCGTGCTCGTCAGCGTCGCCGTGGCCCTGGCCTCCCGGGGCGAGGGCGGGCCGGGGCGGCGCTGACCCGCGCGGCCCGGCAGGCTACGGCGCGCCCGGGAGCCCCGGTGCGACGCCCTCGCCTCCGGCGCGCACCGAGGCGGCGCGCGCCAGCCAGCCCGGCGGCAGCCAGGCCCCGGACGCGAGCTGCGGGTGGCCGGGGTGGGCGGCGAGGGCCCACATCGCGAAGAGCAGCTCGGCCCAGTCGGACTCGAGCAGCCAGCGCACCGGCCCCGTGGTGGACTGCCCCGACAGGTCCACCAGCCCGGGCCGGCCCACCTCGCACGCCCCGACGGCGGCGTAGGACCACGCCGCCAGCCCGCCCGGGGCGGAGAGGTAGAAGCCGTGGGTGGAGACGGTGAGCAGGCCGGTGCCGGCCGCCTCCCAGCGGGGCGCGGCGTCGCGCTCGGCGGCGCGCTTGCGGCGGGCGTTGCCCACCAGCTGCCCGGCCGCGACGGCGGCGGTCGCCGCCAGGCCCACCGCGCCGGTGGCGAAGAAGAAGCCCGAGCTGCGCCGGTAGGAGCCGTCCCCCGCGCGGAGCACGTACCGGGTGAACGGCCCGGCGGCGAGGAGGGTCTCGCCGTCGGCGAGCTGGGGGCGCACCGCGGACGCGACCGGGTCGGGGGGCCGCACCGGCAGGCCGCGCGCCCCCGCCAGGGCCAGCTCGCAGGTGAGCCACAGGGCCCGGTCCCGCTGCGTCCACTGCTCGGCCACGCCCCGACCTTAACGGGGCCGGGCCGCGTCCCGCGTGCGCCTCCTCACCGGACGCGCCAGCCCCGCAACCGCCCGTCCCGTGCGATACTCCTCCCAGGGCGCGCCGTGACCGGCGTCCCGACATCGCACAGCACGGCTACAGCGCCGGCGGCCCGGCCGCCGATGACGCGGACGGCGGAGATGCCTGCGGTGACCTCCTGCTGAGAGAAGTGCCCCTTCGTGCTCGACACCACCACACCTCGTACGACCCTGCCCACCGACGGCGCCTCCTTCGCGGCGCTCGGCGTCCCCGCGCCGTTGGTCCGGTCCCTGTCCTCGCGCGGGATCACCGCGCCGTTCCCCATCCAGTCCGCCACCCTGCCGGACACCCTCGCCGGGCGCGACGTGCTCGGCCGCGGCCGCACCGGCTCGGGCAAGACGCTCGCCTTCGCGCTCCCGCTCGTCGCCCGCCTGGCCGCGTTGGTGCCCTCGGGCGAGCCCATCCCCGGGCGCAGCGCGCCGTCCCACCCGCGCGGCCTCGTCCTCGCGCCCACCCGCGAGCTGGCCACCCAGATCGCCGAGACCGTCACCCCGCTCGCGGAGGCCGCCGGGCTGCGCGTCACCACGATCTTCGGCGGGGTCAAGCAGGGCCGGCAGGTCGAGGCGCTCCAGCGCGGTGTCGACATCGTCGTCGCGTGCCCCGGGCGCCTCGAGGACCTCATGCACCAGAAGCTCGTCCACCTCGACGCCGTGGCCGTCACGGTCCTCGACGAGGCCGACCACATGGCCGACCTCGGCTTCCTGCCCGGGGTGACCCGGATCCTCAAGGCCACCCCGGCCGGCATCCAGCGGCTGCTGTTCTCCGCCACCCTCGACAACGGCGTGGACAAGCTCGTCAGGCAGTTCCTCCGCAACCCGCTGCACCACTCCGTGGACTCCGCCGCCTCGCCCGTGGCGGCGATGGTGCACCACGTCTTCGAGGTGGCCGGCACCGAGGAGAAGAACGAGCTCGTGCGCACCCTCGCCTCGGGGACCTCCCGCCGGATGCTGTTCACCCGCACCAAGCACCAGGCCAAGAAGCTCGCCCGCCAGCTCACCGCTTCGGGGATTCCCGCCGTCGAGCTGCACGGCAACCTCTCCCAGAACGCCCGCGAGCGCAGCCTCGACGCCTTCGCCTCCGGCGAGGTCCGGGTGATGGTGGCCACCGACATCGCGGCCCGCGGCATCCACGTCGACGACGTCGAGCTCGTCGTCCACGTCGACCCGCCGGCCGAGCACAAGGCCTACCTGCACCGCTCCGGGCGCACCGCCCGCGCCGGGCACGGCGGCGACGTCGTCACCGTCGTCCTGCCCGAGCAGCGCGGCGACTTCCGCCAGCTGGCCCGGGCCGCGAAGATCCACGCCACCCCGGCGCGCGTGACGGCCACCGACCCGCGCGTGCTCACGCTGGTCGGCGACGTCGCGCCGACCGTCGCCCCCGACCGGGCCCCGGTGGCCGCCTCGCGCAAGCCCGCGCCGCAGCAGCCGAAGGCCGCCCGGTCCGCCGCGGCGGGCCGCCAGCGCGGAGGCGCGGCGGGCGGGCACCGCACGGGTGACGTCGCCGCGGCGGCCCCCGCCGCCCGTTCGTCCCGGTCGCGCCGCGGCCGCGGCGCCGGCGCGACCGCCCGGTCCGGCAGCGCCGGGGGCGGCTCCCGCCCGGTCTACAGCTCCACGACGGGGGAGGCGCCGGCGGGTAGTGGTCTCCGGGGCGGCGCCGAGCCGGCGTCGCGTCCCCGCGGGCGGCGCCGGGCGACGGCGAGCGGCCGGCACGCCTGACCGGCGGCGAGCCTCTACCACACTTGTGCCTCCGCGCACAACCCCCCTCGACGTGCGGGCCGTTCCCCGACCTGCCACGCTTCCCTACGTACCGCCGGACGGCCCGGGAAGATCCCCGCGGCGGCCCGGCCCGGAGGAAAGAGAGGGAGTCCCATGTTGGGTGAGCTCATCGGCCTCATCATCTTCGGCGCCGTCATCGGCGCTCTCGCCCGACTCGTGATGAGGGGCAACCAGAACATCGGCATCATCTGGACGATCATCCTGGGTGCGCTCGGCGCGCTGGTGGGCTACTGGCTGGCTGGCCTCCTTGGGGTGGCTCAGACGGGTGGGATCGACTGGATCCGCTGGATCATCTCCGTCATCGCGGCGGTCGTGTTCATCTCCATCTACATCGGCATCCGCGGCGGCGGACGCAAGCGCGGGATCATGCACTGATCCCGCCCACGCCCGCAGGGCCGGTCGCACCTCGTGCGGCCGGCCCTGCGGCATGGTCGCGGCGCCGGCACCTCAGCCGGCGGGTGGGTCGCCGGGCGCGGCGGTCGGCCGGCTGGTCGCGGCGGCGCCCGCCCCCTCCCCGGCGGTGCCGGCGGCGGTCGCCGCCGCCATCGCCGGCTGCCGCCCCGGGATCGTGCTCAGCGGCTGCGCCCGCAACGTCGGGGTGGCCTGGTCGAGGATCTTGTTGAGGCGTAGCGCGGCGTCGATGAGGGAGAGGTGCGTGAAGGCCTGGGGGAAGTTGCCGATCTGCTCGCCGGTCAGGGCGATCTCCTCGGAGTACAACCCCAGGTGGTTCGCGTAGGTGAGCATCTTCTCGAAGGTCACTCGTGCCTTGTCCAGATGACCGGCGCGGGCAAGGGCGTCGACGTACGAGAACGTGCACAGGGAGAAGGTCCCCTCCGAGCCCCGCAGGCCGTCGGGCGAGGCCGCGGGGTCGTAGCGGTACACCAGGCTGTCGGTGACCAGCTCGCCGTCCATCGCCCGGAGCGTGGAGTCCCACATCGGGTCGGTGGGGGAGACGAAGCCGACGTTGGACATCCTCAGCAGCGACGCATCGAGGACGTCGGTGCGGTAGTGCTGGACGAACGCCTGGCGTTCGTGGCTCCAGCCCTTCTCCATGATCTGGTTGTAGACCGCGTCCCGCTCCTGGCGCCAGCGGTCCACGGGGGCGGGGCGGCCGAGGCTGGCCGCGAGCCGGATGCCGCGGTCGAAGGCGACCCAGCACATCAGCCGGCCGTAGGTGAAGTCCTGCCGCCCGCCGCGGGTCTCCCAGATGCCCTCCTCGGGCTGGTCCCAGTTGTCGGCGAGCCAGTTGAGCACCTCCACCAGCTTGAGCCAGCCGGGGTGGCCGGCCTGGATGCCGTGCCGGTCCGCGAAGTAGACGCTGTCGATCGCCTCGCCGTAGATGTCGAGCTGGAGCTGGTCCGCCGCGCCGTTGCCGATGCGGACGGGACTGGACCCGCGGTAGCCCTCCCAGTGCTCGAGGATCTCCTCGGACAGGTCGCTGGAGCCGTCGACCCGGTACATGATCTGCAGCGGCGCCGCCCCGTCCGCGCGCTGGTCCTGCACCCGGTCGCGCAACCAGGTGGCGAAGGCGGCGGCCTCCTCCCGGAAGCCCAGGCCGAGCAGCGAGTAGACGGAGAAGGACGCGTCCCGGACCCAGGTGTAGCGGTAGTCCCAGTTGCGCTCGCCGCCGACCTGCTCGGGGAGCCCGGCCGTGGGCGCGGCCACGAGCCCGCCCGTCGGGGCGTACGTCATGAGCTTGAGGGTGATGGCGGACCGGTGGAGCGTCTCGCGCCACCGGCCGGAGTAGGTCGACTGCCTCAGCCAGGACTTCCAGAAGCGGACGGTCTCGTCGAAGAGCTGCTGGACCTCGGCCGCGCGCACCGCCCGCGCCTCGGTGGCCCCCGTCTCGAGGACGGCGCCGCGGACCATGCCCGCCGTGAGCGTGGCGCGGGCGTGCACGTCGCCCTCCTCGTCCAGCGCTCCCTCGGCCAGACGCTCATCCCCGGGCTCGCGCACGAGGTGGACGGCCAAGGAGGTGCGCGGGCCGCGGAACACGACGCCGTCGTCGCTCAGGTGGGCCTCGTGGTTCTCGCGGCCGTAGTCGAACCGGGGGGCGATCTCCACCGCGAAGGTGATCTGGCCACGGACGCATCGCAGAATCCTGACCAGGCGGTGCCGGCCTGTGGGTGCCGCGGAGGCCGACACCGGCATGAAGTCCACGACCTCTCCGACCCCCTCCTCGGTCATGAACCGCGTGACGAGGATCGCGGTGTCCGGGAAGTAGAGCTGCTTGCTGGTGACGATGTCCGCGGTGGGGCGCATCCGGAAGTGGCCGCCGCGGGTGTGGTCGAGCAGGGCGCCGAAGATGCTCGGCGAGTCGAACCGCGGCGAGCAGAACCAGTCGACGGACCCGTCGGTGGCGACCAGTGCCGCCGTCTGCAGGTCACCGATGAGCCCGTGGTCGGCGATCAGCGGGTAGTCGGCCATGGTCCTCGCCCCTTCGCGCCGTGCGCGGTCCTCGCGCCGGGATGGTCACCGTCCACCGTCGGCCAGCCGGGGGACCGGGGCATCACCCCGACGGGATGACCCGCCCGGCCGGCCGGTCAGGCACCCTCGTCCCCAGCGATCCGCGGGGGGTGGCCATGGGAGACGCCGTGTCCGTGCCCGTCGCGCGGCCTGCGACCACCCCCGGGACGGTGCTGCTCACCCTGGCGTCGGCCCAGTTCCTCATGACGCTCGACACCTCGGTCATGAACGTGTCGATCGCCACGGTCGCGCACGACGTCGGGACCACGGTGACCGGCATCCAGGCCGCGATCACGCTCTACACCCTCGTCATGGCCTCGCTCATGATCACCGGCGGGAAGGTGGGCGAGCTGGTGGGCCGCAAGCGGGCCTTCGCCGTCGGGTGCGTGATCTACGGGGCCGGGTCGCTCACCACGTCGCTCGCTCCGACCCTCCCGGTGCTCATCGTCGGCTGGTCGTTCCTCGAGGGGATCGGGGCGGCGCTCATCCTGCCGGCGATCGTGGCGCTCGTGGCCGCGAACTTCGCCCAGCCGGACCGGCCTCGCGCCTACGGCCTGGTCGCGGCCTCCGCGGCGATCGCCGTGGCCGTCGGGCCGTTGATCGGCGGGCTGCTGACGACCTACGCCTCGTGGCGGTGGGTCTTCGCCGGCGAGGTGGTCCTCGTCGCGGGCATCCTCGTGCTGGCCCGCCGGGTCAGCGACGTCGGGCGGGAGCGGTCCGGACGCCTGGACGGGGGCGGGACGATCCTGTCGGCGCTGGGCCTGAGCCTCGCGGTCCTCGGCATCCTCCAGGCCGGCTCCTGGGGGTTCGTCACCCCCAAGCCCGGCGCGCCGGCGATCATGGGGCTCTCGCCCGCGATCTGGCTCGTCGTCCTCGGCGGGGTCGTCCTGCGGGTGTTCCTGTCCTGGGAGCGCCGCCGGCTGGCCGCCGGGCGGGCGACGCTGGTCGACCCCGGGATGCTGGCCAACAAGGTGCTGCGCGGCGGGCTGACCGCGTTCTTCTTCCAGTACCTGCTCCAGGCCGGCCTCTTCTTCGTGGTGCCGCTGTTCCTGTCCGTGTCTCTCGGGCTCTCCGCCATCGCCACCGGGCTGCGGATCATGCCCCTGTCGCTGACCCTGCTGCTCGCCGCGATCGGGGTGCCGCGGTTGTTCCCCCACGCCTCGCCGCGGCGGGTCGTCCGGGTCGGCTTCGCGTGCCTCTTCCTCGGGATCGTCGTGCTGCTCGCCCTGCTCGAGGTCGGGGTGGGGGCCGAGGTGGTCACCTGGCCGCTGCTGCTCGCCGGGCTAGGCATCGGCGCGCTGGCCTCCCAGCTGGGTGCCGTCACCGTCTCCGCGGTGCCCGACACCCGGACCGGCGAGGTGGGCGGGTTGCAGAACACGCTGACCAACCTCGGCGCCTCCATCGGCACCGCCCTGGCCGGGGCGGTGCTCATCTTCGCGCTGACCAGCACGTTCCTCACCGGCATCCAGAACAACCCGGCCGTCCCCGCCCAGGTGACGGCACAGGCGCAGGTCCGCCTGGCCGCGGGGGCGCCCTTCATCTCCGACGCACAGCTGAGCCAGAGGCTCGCGGACGCCGGGGTGATCGGGCCGACCGCGGCCGCGATCATGCAGGAGAACACCCGGGCCCGGCTCGACGCCCTGCGCTGGTCGCTCGCGACGCTCGCCCTCCTTGCGCTCGTCGCGCTCTTCTTCACCGACCGGATCCCCGAGCGGCAACCAGGGAGATCGCCATGACCCTCGACGACGCGGCGACGTCACGACACGGCCGAGACGGCAGGGCACCCGCGCCGGTCCCACCGGACGGGCCGCGCGCCGCCGCGGCGGGGATGGCCGCCCGGATGGCCGAGTACCGCACCGCCCGGGCGGAGATCGAGCGCCACCTCCTGCCGCTGGCGACGTCGATCGACGGTGACGCGTTCGACGTCCAGGCCTCCCTGTACGACCTCACGCTCCGTCGCGGCGGGTACGTCATGCTGGAGCAGGCCGGCCGCGCCTGGCTCGGGCAGGTCACGGACCTGGCGGTCGCCTCGCAGACGGCGGGCGGGGCCGGGCTGCCGGGCGCGGACGCCGTCACCGTCCGGCTCGCCACCGGCTCCGGCGTCGTCCTCGACGGCGACGGCACCCCCTTCCACGACGCCGCGGTGCGCCCCGCCGCGCCGGCGGAGGTGGGGGACCGGCTGGGCCACGGCCCGGCGCGGCGCGCCGGCCTGACCGTCGGTGAGCTCCTGCTGGCCCCGGGGGTGCCGGTGACGCTCGACAGCGGCGGGCTGGGCCGGCACACCTTCCTGTGCGGGCAGTCCGGCTCGGGCAAGACCTACTCCCTGGGGGTGCTCCTCGAGCGGCTGCTGGCCGAGACGACCCTGCGGGTGATCGTCCTCGACCCGAACTCCGACTACGTGGGCCTCGGCCGGCTGCGCGAGGGGGCCGACCCGGCGCTGGCCGCCCGCTACGCGCCCGTGCTCGGCGACGTCGCGGTGTGGCGCAACGACCCCACCGCCGACCATCAGCTCCGGCTGCGCTTCGCCGACCTCGACCTCGCGGTGCGGGCCGCCGTCCTCGGCCTGGACCCGGTGCGCGACCGCGAGGAGTACGCCGTGCTCAGCGACATCGTGGGCTCCCAGGAGGCGGGCCGGCCGCTCCTCACCGACGCCGAGCAGCTGCTGCGGGCGGAGACCCGAGGGGCGCGAGAGCTGGGTCTGCGCGCGGTCAACCTCGGTGTCCTCGGGTGGCGGCTGTGGGGCCCGGACCTGCCCTCGCTCGTCGCGGAGCTGCGCGAGCCGGCCGCCCGGTGCACGGTCGTCGACCTCGGCTCCCTCGACACGGTTCAGGAGCAGCGCCTGGTCGCCGAGGCCGTCCTGTCGACGCTGTGGGAGACGCGGCTCGCCCGGCGGCCCTGCCTCGTCGTCCTCGACGAGGCACACAACATCTGCCCGGCCGACCCGCCCGACGACGTCAGCCGGCTGGCCACCGACCGGGCCGTCCAGATCGCCGCCGAGGGCCGCAAGTACGGGCTGTACCTGCTGACCGCCACCCAGCGGCCGCACAGGGTCGACCAGAACGTGGTGTCGCAGTGCGACAACCTGGTGCTCATGCGGATGAACTCGGCCGCCGATCTCGCCGATCTGGGCCGGCTGTTCTCCTTCGTGCCGCCCGGCCTGTTCGCCGGGGCGACGTCGTTCGGGCTCGGGCAGGCGCTCGTCGCGGGCAAGGTGCTGCCGCAGGCGGCGTACGTCCAGATGGGCCGGCGGGTCTCCGAGGAGGGCGGCGGGGACGTCCCGGCGGCCTGGGCGGCGGCCCGGCCCGCGTGACGGCGGCCGCCTGCGTCGCCGGGGCGCCCCGGCGGCCGGCGGGGCGGCGTGGCGCTCTCATCCCCGGCGCATGATGCGAGTCCCGAGACGTGGCCAGCACCGTGGGGGGATGGCCGAGCCAGCAGTGACCGGGGCGTCCGTCGCGCGCGGGGTGCTGCTGCCGCTCGCGCTGGCGCAGTTCATCTGCAGCTTCGCCGGCTCGAACATGAACGTCATGATCAACGACATGAGCCGGGACCTGAACACGACGGTCCACGGCATCCAGGTCGCGATCACGGCCTTCCTGCTCGTCATGGCGGCGTTCATGATCCCCGGCGGCAAGCTCACCGACCGCTACGGCCGCAAGCGGTGCTTCAACGTCGGGCTCGTCGTGTACGCCGTCGGCGCACTCATCAGTGCCGCCTCTCCCGGCCTTGGGATCCTCATCCTCGGGAACTCCCTCCTCGAGGGCATCGGCACCGCGCTGCTCATCCCGCCCGTGTACATCCTCGCGACGATGCTCTTCACCCAGGTCACCTCCCGGGCGCGGGCGTTCGGCGCCATCAACGCCGCGGCCGGCATCGGCGCGGCCACTGGGCCGCTCATCGGCGGGCTCATCGCCACGGCCATCAGCTGGCGGGCGGCGTTCGTCTTCCAGGCGCTGGTCATCGGCGTGATCGTGCTGCTCAGCCGGCGCAGCCTCGAGGATCCGCTCCCGGCCGACCCGACGCGGCACTTCGACGTCCGCGGGGCGATCCTGTCCGCCGTCGGCCTCATCCTGCTCGTCATGGGGATCCTGGCGGCCAGCACGAACCTGCTCCTCATGCTCGCTCTCATCGTGGCCGGCGGCCTCGTGCTGGTGTGGTTCTTCGCCTGGGTGCGCGCCGAGGAGCGGACAGGGCAGGAGCCGTTGTTGTCCACACGGCTGTTCCGCAACCGCACGTCGAACCTCGGCCTCGTCACGCAGAACGCCCAGTGGCTCATGCTCATGGGCACCTCGTTCGTCGTCGCCGCCTTTCTCCAGGTGGCCCGGGGGTACAACCCGATCCAGACGGGAGTGATCTTCACCGCGGCCACCGTCGGCGTGCTGCTCGCGTCGTTCGCCGCGCAGCGGCTGGCCCAGCGCTACGAGCAGCGGACGCTCATCGTCACCGGCTTCGTCGTGACCTGCTTCGGCATCGGGCTGCTCATCGCCCTCGTCCGGGTCTCGCCCAGCGCGTGGGCCCTCGCCCCGGGGCTCTTCGTCATCGGGCTCGGCGTCGGCATCATGATCACGCCGTCCGTCAACGTCGTGCAGTCCGCCTTCCCCGAGGCGCAGCAGGGAGAGATCTCCGGCCTCTCGCGCAGCGTGTCCAACCTCGGGTCTTCCCTGGGCACGGCGATCGCCGGCACGGTGCTCGTCGCCGGGCTCGCGGCGACCCCGGGTCGCAACTACGCACTGGCCATGATCGTGCTCGCGGTGGTGGGGATCATCGGCGCGGTGGCCGGCGCCATGCTGCCGGCGAACCGGCCCGCCGGGGCCCCGACGTCCGCCTGAGGTGCGTCGCCGGGTCCGGCCCGCGCCGGGCGACCCGGTGCCACCATGGGGCGCATGGGTCTGCCCGCCGCCCAGCTCTCCGCGGGCGAGCGCATCGTCCTGGAGACGCACGAGCACCGGCGGCACCTGGTCGGGCCCGGGCTGATCTGCCTGGCGGCGGTCGTGGGGCTCGTCGTCGTCCTCGCCGCCGCCCGCAGCAGGGGCTCCTCGCCTGGCTGGACGCCGCCGCCTGGGCCGCGTGCGTCGTCGTCGTCGCCGTCTTCGGGGACTGGCCGCTTCTCGCCTGGAGCAGGCGCACCTACACGCTGACCACCGAGCGCCTCGCCACCCGCGCCGGGGTGCTGCGCCGGTCGGGCCGGGACATCCCGCTCACGCGCATCAACGATGTGGCCTTCGAGCAAGGCATCGTCGACCGGCTGGTCGGGGCCGGCACGTTGAAGATCTCCGCGGCCAGCGAGCAGGGCACGCTCACGTTCGTCGACATCCCGCACGTGCACCAGACGTCCCTGCGGATCAACGAGCAGGTGCGGGCGGTCCAGGGCCGCTAGCGGCGCCCCGCGTCGGCTCGGCAGGGCGGTCACGAAGGGGCGGGATGGCGTGCAAGGCTGGGCAGATGTCGAGCGCCCGTTTCCTCGCCGTCGGCGGCCACCAGTTCGGGTACCTCCTGGCGGACGGGCCCCGGGCGTCGGTTCCGGTCGTCCTGTTGCACGCGTTGGGCGAGACGTCGGCGAGCTGGGCCGACTTCGTGCCCCGGTGTGCCGAGGCGGCCGATGTCTACGCGCTCGACCTGCGCGGGCATGGCCGGAGCGCCTGGAGCGGCCGCTATGCGCTCAGCGTTATGGCCGCCGACGTGATCGCGTTCCTGGATGCGCTTGGTCTCGGTCGCGTGGACCTGGTCGGGCACTCGCTCGGCGGGTTGGTGGCGTGCCTGGCGGCGTCGGCGGCACCGGACCGGGTGCGGAAGCTGGTGCTCGAGGACGTGCCCATGCCCTACCCCCGTGAGCCGGGGTCGTTGGTCAGGCCCGAGGGCGAGCTCGACTTCGACTGGGAGATGGTCGGCGAGCTCCGCGCGGAGCTGGACACCCCGACTCCCGAGTGGCCCTCGCTGCTGGCCAAGGTCCAGGCTGACACCCTGGTGCTCGGCGGGGGCCCGTCGAGCCACCTGCCCCAAGAGCACGTCCGCGGGATGGCGGCGACGATCCCGGGTGCTCGCTTCGTGGAGATCGGCGGTGGGCACATGGTGCACGCCGCGAAGCCCGATGACTTCGCCGCCGCGGTGCTCGGTCATCTGCGGCGGGGTCGCTGAGGTGCTGCGCTGCGTCGCGAACCGCAGGTCACAAGGTGGGCCCCGTGGGGATCGAACCCACAACCCGCGGATTAAAAGTCCGCTGCTCTGCCGATTGAGCTAGAGGCCCGGGGGTTCCACTCTTTGATCCACGAAACGCTCCGCGGAACCCTCCCCGGAAGTATGCCAGCGTCCGGCGGTCGCCCGACGCGCCCGATCCGTCCGGCGGCGCCCGGGCCCGCTCAGACTCGGGCGGCCACCCGGGCTCGGGCCGGCGTCTCCGGCGCGAGCAGCCGAGCGGCCAGCGGGGCCAGCGCGACGCACGTCAGAGCGAACATCAGGATCCCGGACACGGCGTCGGGCGCCGCGAAGTCGGCGGCCAGCGCCGCCACCAGCGTCACTGCCGCCCACCGCGGTGCCAGCCGCGTCCGCCAGAGGGCGACGGCGAGGGCGAGGGTGCCCGCCACCGTCGCCACCAGCACGGGGACGATGAGCAGCACGAAGGACGGTGCCGTGAACATCGCCGCGGCGATCTCGGCCGCGCCCGCCCGGTCCGGCTGGTGGGCGAGCGGGTACTGGGCCAGCACGTAGGCCACGGGACCGATGTGGAGTGCCCACCCCAACGCCGCGACGACCGTCGCCACGACGCCGAGGCGTGAGCCCCGGGCGCAGAACCACTCGGTGAGCCCGAGCAGGGCACCGGCGAAGCACAGGAACGAGACGACCAGGAGCACGTTCGCACCCAGCCAGCGCGAGGGCTCCGCCTGGATCAGGACGAGCTGCGCGCCGGCGTCGGCGGACGCAGGGAGCAGGACCGTGCCGACCAGGCCGGCAAGCGGGGCGGTGAGCAGTGCGACGGCGGTGCCTCGGCGCGACATCTGGGCCTCCAAGGGAGCAGGGGTTGGTGCTGCCGACGCTAGGGACGGCCGGCGCCGGAATCGTCGGAGATCACGCCGAACCGCATACGAGCCTGCTCGTATGCGCCTCCCACCACGGGTCGACGCCGCACGGGACGGCACGCCGCTACGGTTCGTGCCATGACCGACGACGCTGCCGGCGCCCTGGGGCAGTGGCTGCGGGCCCGGCCGCGGCTCGTGGACGCCACCGTGGGTGCGGTCCTCGTCGCGCTCGGTGCCGGTCAGGTCGTGGCGGCGGGCGGCGGGGCGACGGCGCTGATCGCCGCCGTGGCCATGACGGCGCCCGTGGTGTGGCGGCGCCGACGGCCCCTGGCGGCCGTCCTGGTCGGGTGGTCAGCGCTCTTCGTCGCGGAGGGCCTGGGCGCGGACGTCACGAGCCAGGGCTATGCGGCCGTGATCGCGCTCGTCCTCACTGTCTACTCGGTCGCCGTACACGCCCCGCTCCGCCGGGCGCTGGCCGGCCTGGTCGCGGCGCTGGCCCTGGTGTGGGGTGCGATCCCGTTCGCCGCGTCGCAGACGGTGGCCGACTTCGCGTTCACCGCTCTGATCACGCTCGCGCCCTGGCTCGCGGGCCGCACCATCCGGGACCGGCAGCTGCGCATCGCCGAGCTGCGCCGCCTGGCCCGGGAGCTGGAGTGCGAGCGGGAGGAGCGGGCCAACGAGGCGAGGGATGCGGAGCGCTCCCGCATCGCCCGGGAGATGCACGATGTCCTCGCACACACGGTCAGCGTCGTGGTGGTCCAGCTCGGCGCCGTCGAGCGCATCGTGGAGTCCGACCCGGCCACGGCGCGCTCGGTGGTCGCGTCGGTGCGCGCCACCGCGAAGTCCGCGCTCGCCGAGCTGCGGTTCCTGCTGGGGCTCGACGGCGCTTCCACGGCCGGGCCTCGTCCCTCCCTCGCCCGGCTCGGCGACCTCGCCGACGACATGCGCGCCGCCGGTGTACCGGTCGAGCTGACGGTCAGCGGGGCGGTCGCTGGGCTGCCGCCGGCGGTCGACCTGGCCGTCTACCGGATCGTCCAGGAGTCCCTCACGAACGTCATGCGCCACGCCACCGGCGCATCCGCCCGTGCCCTGGTGATGGTGGACGCGGACGCCGTGCGCCTCACGGTCGAGGACGACGGGGCCACCCGTTCCGCTCCGGCGCATCCGCCCGGGGCGCCCGGGAGGGCCGGCTACGGCCTGGTCGGGATGACGGAGCGGGCCCGGCTGTGCGGAGGCGACCTCGAGGCCGGGCCGCGGCCGGGCGGAGGTTTCGCCGTCCGGGCGTGGCTGCCCCTGGTGCGGGCCGTGAGCGTGGCGTGATCCGGATCCTGCTGGCCGACGACCAGTCGCTCGTCCGTGCCGGGTTCCGGCTCATCCTCGAGACCGAGGAAGATCTCGAGGTCGTGGGCGAGAGCGCCGACGGGCGGCAGGCGGTCGCCGCCACCCGTGAGCTCCGACCGGACCTCGTGCTCATGGACATCCGGATGCCGGTGCTCGACGGGATCGGCGCGAGCCGTGAGCTGGCGAGGGCCGGCGCCACGGCCAAGGTGCTGGTGCTCACCACCTTCGACGACGATGCCCTCGTCCACGACGCGCTGCGCGCCGGAGCGAGCGGGTTCCTCCTCAAGGACGTGGATCCTCCGGACCTCGTCCATGCCTGCCGGACCGTCGTCCGTGACGAGGCGTTGCTCGCTCCGGCCATCACCCGGCGGCTTGTCGAACGGTTCCTCGCCAGTCCGCCGCCGGGCCGACTTCCGGCGGCGTTCTCCCGGCTGACGGCGCGCGAGCTCGAGGTGTTCACGCTGATGGCGCGGGGCCTGGACAACCAGGAGGTCGCCGACCGGCTGGTCATCTCCGCCACGACCGTCCGCACGCACATCACCCGCATCCTCGCCAAGCTTGGCCTGCGTGACCGGGTGCAAGCCGTCGTCCTCGGCTACGAGTCCGGGCTGGTCCGTCCCGGTGAGGGCGCCTGACCCTCAGATCCAGGTCGGACGCGGCCGTGGCCGCGCCAGGGACGTCACGCGCGCGGGCCGGCGGCGTCGAGCACCGCCGCCACGCCGTCGAGGACGCCCGGCAGAGCGGCGGCGTCCCACGTGGCTCCGTCCGCGACCCAGACCAGCCAGCCCTGGTCGAAGACCAGGACGTCGGGGTCGACCGCCTTGACCGCCTCCACCACCGCCGGCCGGTAGAGGGCGGCGGCGACGCCGAGGTCGGTGCCGGTCAGCCAGAAGCGCCGGTCGAAGGCCTCGTCGCCGACCTGGACGTCGGCCCCGAACGCCGCGGTGAGCCGGTCGGCGGCGCCCTCGCGGCGCAGCAGCACCGGCGGGACGGTGGCGGGCGTGCGGACGGCGAGCACGCGGGCGTGGCGCCGCATCCGGGTCTGGCCGCCGCCGGTGGAGTACCCGTAGTCGTAGGCGACGAACTCGCGGGCGGCGCCGGCGCACCGGACCTGCCCGCGGATCAGGTGGTAGGCGCGGCGGTGCTGCCCCGTGCCGAAGGGCGCGAAGATCCACCGGTCGTCCCAGTCGCGGTCGCCCTGTGCCAGGTAGGACCAGCCGCGCCCGTGCGCCAGCGCCTGCAGGGCGGTGCTGCTCGCGACGTCGCCGCGGCGCTTGACCCACCTGGCTGCCACGGTGATCGCCGTGGCGACCGGGATGAGGACGAGCCCGGGGTTCAGGCCATGCCCATCGGCGCTTGCTGCGGCCCACACGTCGATATGCACGAGGCGAGCATCGGCGCTGACGGAACCCGTCCGCAAGCAGCGGCGAGGGACGAACCGGAGCGTGGGCGCCCCAGTGGCCCCCGCCGCCGCCGGCGGCCGCACGACCGCCGCCCCCTGCGCCGGGGGAGGCGGTGAGAGACAATCGCGGGGCGGTGCCCCTCCGGCGCCGTCCCACCGCGGCCACCAGGCCCCGACACAGCCCGAGGGAGGCAGTGATGACCGAGCGACGGTTCCGCCGGCCGGCGATGCTCGACCCCGCGCAGGCGGAGGAGATCCAGGGCGACGAGGACCCGGCCACCCGGTCGGAGATCGCCCACACCACCGCCCAGGCCCTCGTGCACGGCGGGCGCGCGGGCGCCGAGGAGGACCCCGAGCTCGTCCAGCGCCTCGTGCACCTGGTCGACACCGAGGGCCTCGACGAGATCGCGGCCCTGTGGGCGCGCAGCCCGCACACCACCCTGCCCGGCACGCTGTGGCGGCTGTACCTGCTGCGCGAGTGGGTCCGCCGCGACCCGCAGACCGTCGCCGACCGCTACCGGCTGGGCGTGCAGCGCGCGGAGGTGGCGGGCGCCGTCGCCGGGGTGGCGAGCCCGCCGGGACCGGAGGACGTCAAGGTGCTCGTCGACAAGGTCCTCGCCGGCCTCTACGACGCCGACCTCGCCGTCGCCCTCGAGCGCGCGGCCGCCTTCCTGCGGGTCCTCGCCACCGGCTCCGCGATCGACGCGGACTGGATCCAGGAGGACGACGACGAGCTTGCCTTCCGGGTCACCCGGCGGGCCGGCGGGCTGCTGAGCACCGCCGAGGAGCTGGAGGAGGCGGCCGAGCTCTACCGCGCGGGCAAGCTGGACTGACTCGCCCGTTCCCCTTCCTCGCCGCACCGGAATAGGTGATACTCCCCGTACCGGCAACGACGCGGGGGAGGGGCCCGATGGCGGCATCGACGCAGGTCAGGCAGGCGCACGAGGGCGCGGGGCGCGCCCGGGTGAGCGAACGGGAGGCCCGGCGCGTCGCCGAGGCGGCCCGGCAGACGGAGTGGGAGCTGCCGTCCTTCGCCAAGGAGCTCTACCTCGGCCGTTTCCGGCCCGACCTCATCGCCCCGCACCCGCGCACCGACCCCGAGACGGCGGCCCGCGGGGACGCCTACCTCGAGCGGCTGGCCGCGTACCTGTCCGAGCACGTCGACGGCCGGCAGATCGAGCGCGACGCCCGCATCCCCGACGACGTCGTGACCGGCCTCGCCGAGCTGGGCACCTTCGGGATCAAGATCCCGCGGGAGTACGGCGGGCTCGAGCTGGGCCAGGTGCACTACAACCGGGCGCTGATGCTGCTGGGCTCGGTCAGCGCCAGCATCGGCGCGCTCGTCTCGGCGCACCAGTCCATCGGGGTGCCCGAGCCGGTCAAGCAGTTCGGCACCGAGGAGCAGAAGCGGGCCTTCCTGCCCCGCTGCGCCGCCGGCGCCATCTCCGCGTTCCTGCTCACCGAGCCCGACGTCGGCTCCGACCCCGCCCGGCTGCACGCCACCGCCACGCCCACCGACGACGGCGACTACCTCCTCGACGGCGTGAAGCTGTGGTCGACCAACGGCGTCGTCGCCGAGCTCCTCGTGGTCATGGCCCGGGTGCCGGCCTCGGAGGGCCACCGCGGCGGCATCACCGCCTTCGTCGTGGAGGGGGACGCCCCGGGCATCACCGTCGAGCGGCGCAACGCGTTCATGGGGCTGCGCGGGCTGGAGAACGGCGTGACCCGCTTCGACCGGGTGCGGGTGCCCGCCGGGAACGTCCTCGGCCGGGAGGGCGCGGGCCTGAGGATCGCGCTGACCACCCTCAACGCGGGCCGCCTGTCCATCCCGGCGCTGTGCGTCGGGGCGAGCAAGTGGTGCCTGAAGATCGGCCGGGAGTGGGCCCGCGAGCGGGTCCAGTGGGGCAAGCCGGTGGGCCGGCACGCCGCCGTCGCCCACAAGATCGCCTTCATGGCGACCGCCACCTACGCCCAGGAGGCGGTCCTCGAGCTCGCCGGGCACCTGGCCGACGCCGGCCGCACGGACATCCGCATCGAGGCCGCCCTCGCCAAGCTGTTCACCTCCGAGACGGCGTGGCAGGTGGCCGACGAGCTCGTGCAGGTGCGCGGGGGCCGCGGGTACGAGACCGCCGACTCCCTCGCCGCGCGCGGCGAGCGGGCCGTCCCGGTCGAGCAGGTGCTGCGCGACCTGCGCATCAACCGGATCTTCGAGGGCTCGACGGAGATCATGCACCTGCTCATCGCCCGCGAGGCCGTCGACGCCCACCTCGCCGTCGCCGGCGACCTGGTCGACCCCGACGCGGCCGCCGCCGTCAAGGCCCGGGCCGCCGCCCGCGCCGGCGCGTTCTACGCCGCCTGGTTCCCGCCGCTGCTGGCCGGGCCCGGCCAGCTGCCCACCGCCTTCGCCGAGTACGGCCCGCTCGCCACCCACCTGCGCTACGTCGAGCGCGCCTCGCGGCGCCTGGCCCGCGCGACGTTCTACGGGATGGTCCGCTGGCAGGGCGGCCTGGAGCAGCGGCAGGGCTTCCTGGGCCGGGTCGTGGACATCGGCGCCGAGCTGTTCTCCATGGCGGCGGTGTGCGTGCGCGCGCAGATGCAGCGCGCCGACGGCGGCGCGGCCGGCGAGGGCGCGGCGCGCCTGGCCGGTGCCTGGTGCCGCCGCTCCCGCCGGCGGGTGGACCGGCTCTTCGCCGAGCTGTGGGAGAACACCGACGACGTCGACGAGCAGCTGGCGGCGGAGGTGCTGGCCGGGACCCACGCGTGGGCGGAGGCGGGCGTCCTCGACCCGTCCGAGGGCACCGGCCCGTGGATCGCCCCCGGCGCCCCGGGCCCGTCCGCCGTCCCCGACGTCTCCCGCCGGATGATCTCCCCACGGGGCCGGTAGCGGGTCCGAATTGCCGCCGCCCCCGCACCCCGGGTGAAATGGGTCCGACCCGCGGACGCGGGAGCGGGAGGACACGGCATGATCAGGCAGCTGGACCAGGTGGCGGGCGAGGCGTGCAGCGACGTCCTGACCCTCGCCGAGGACGTCGCCCGCGAGGACGGGGTGCCCGCGCTCTCCGAGCAGACCCTGCTCGAGCTGCGCCACCCGGTGCGCCCGGTGCGCCACTTCCTCGTCGCCGACGACGACGGCCGGCTGGCCGGCTACGCCCAGCTCGACCCCGGCCCGAGCGCCAGCGCCGAGCTCGCCGTCGCCCCGGCCGCGCGCCGGCAGGGGGTGGGCCGGGCCCTGCTCGACGCGGTCCGGGCCGCCGCGCCGCAGGCGGCGATCTGGGCCCACGGCAACCTCACCGGCGCCCAGGCGCTCGCGGCCTCGGCCGGGCTGCGGGTGGTGCGCGAGCTGCTCCAGATGTCGGCGCCGCTGGGCCCGCTCGACGGCGCCGCGCTGCCCGGGCACCCGGCCGTGACCGTCCGGACCTTCACCCCGGGCCGGGACGAGCAGGACTGGGTCACCCTCAACGCCCGCGCCTTCGCCCACCACCCCGAGCAGGGCCGGATGAGCGTCGCGGACCTGCAGGCGCGCGAGGCCGAGGACTGGTTCGACCCGACCCTGCTCTGGCTCGCCTACCCCACCGGCGCGCCGGACGCCGCCCCGGCGGCGTCCATGTGGGTCAAGGTGGTGCCCGGGGAGAGCTCGGGGGAGATCTACGCCCTGGGCGTCGACCCGGGCGCCCAGGGGCAGGGCCTGGGCGGCATGCTCACCCGCCGGGCCATGGTCGAGCTCGCCCGGCGCGGGCTGCGCAGCGCCACCCTCTACGTCGAGGGGGACAACGACGCCGCCCTGCGCACGTACCAGAAGGAGGGCTTCCGGTGCGTCGCCATCGACGTCCAGTACCGGTGAGGCGTGCCGGCGGGCCGTCTCGGACACCCGCCCGTCACCTTCTGGTGGGACGATGGGGGCTATGACGAGCTCCGAGCACACCGACGCCATCAGCCGCGCTGCGGACCCGGTGGGGCCGCGCGCCGAGGAGTCCGGGACCCGGGCCGCGGACGGCGTGGCCCCGGCCGGGGGCGGGACGGTCGACGACGTCCGGCCCGACGGCGGCACGGACGCGCGCTCCCCGGACCCGGCCCAGCTCGTCGACGACGCCGAGGACGAGCTCGCCGACCAGCTCGAGACCGACGCCGACGACGAGCTGGCCGCCCAGGCCCGCGCGATGGCCCGCATGCTCGGCGGGGTGTCCACGTCGGCGTCCTCCCTGTCCCGGCAGGTCCGGGAGGCCCGCGCCGAGGCGCTCGAGGACCACCTGCCGCCGTCGGAGGCCGAGCTGCCGGAGGGCCGCTTCGCCGACCGGGAGCTGAGCTGGCTGGCGTTCAACGAGCGGGTGCTCGAGCAGGCCGAGGACCAGGACCTCCCGCTCCTCGAGCGCGCCTGGTTCCTGGCGATCTTCGCCTCCAACCTCGACGAGTTCTACATGGTCCGCGTCGCCGGCCTCAAGCGGCGCATGGCCACCGGCATGGCGGTCACCGCGGCGTCCGGCCTCTCGCCGCGCCAGGTGCTCGACGCCATCAGCGCCAAGGCGAAGGAGCTCGCCGTCCGGCACGCGCACGTCTTCGCCGACGACGTCCAGCCCAAGCTCGCCGAGGTCGGCATCGAGCTGCTGCACTGGGACGACCTCGGCCAGAGCGAGCAGGACCGGCTGCACAAGTTCTTCCGCAAGCAGATCTTCCCGGTGCTCACGCCGCTGGCGGTGGACCCGGCGCACCCCTTCCCGTACATCTCCGGCCTCTCGCTCAACCTCGCCGTGCTCGTGCGCAACCCCGCCTCGGGCAAGGAGCACTTCGCCCGGGTGAAGGTGCCGCCGCTGCTGCCGCGGTTCATCGCCGTCGACTCCGAGGGCCGCCCCTACCGGCCCGAGGACGTCCCGGCCGACGCCGGCGGCCGCACCGCCTTCGTGCCGCTGGAGGAGGTCATCGGCCACCACCTCGACGCGCTCTTCCCCGGCATGGAGATCATCGAGCACCACACCTTCCGGGTCACCCGCAACGAGGACCTCGAGGTCGAGGAGGACGACGCCGAGAACCTCCTCAAGGCCCTCGAGAAGGAGCTCGTGCGGCGCCGCTTCGGCCCCGCCGTGCGGCTGGAGGTCGCCGAGGGCATCAGCCCGCACGTGCTCGACCTGCTCATGCGCGAGCTGCAGGTGGGGGAGAAGGACGTCTTCCACCTGCCCGCCCCGCTGGACCTGACCGGCCTGGACCTCGTGCACGACCTGGACCGGCCGAGCCTGAAGTACCCCAAGTTCGTGCCGGTGACGGCCCAGGGGCTGGCGGAGGTCGAGTCGGCCAACCCCACGGACTTCTTCAACGCCATCCGCCAGCAGGACATCCTCCTGCACCACCCCTACGACTCGTTCTCGACGTCGGTGCAGCAGTTCATCGCCCAGGCCGCCGCGGACCCGCACGTGCTGGCCATCAAGCAGACGCTGTACCGCACCTCCGGGGACTCCCCGATCGTCGACGCCCTCATCGACGCCGCCGAGGCCGGCAAGCAGGTGCTCGCCATCGTCGAGATCAAGGCCCGCTTCGACGAGCAGGCGAACATCACCTGGGCGCGCAAGCTCGAGCAGGCCGGCGTGCACGTCGTCTACGGCATCGTCGGGCTCAAGACGCACGCCAAGCTGTGCCTGGTGGTGCGCCAGGAGCCGGACGGGCTCCGCCGCTACTGCCACGTCGGCACCGGCAACTACCACCCTAAGACCGCCCGCGGCTACGAGGACCTCGGGCTGCTCACGTGCGACCGGGACGTCGGCCAGGACCTCACGCGCCTGTTCAACCAGCTCTCCGGCTACGCCCCGCGCACCCGGTTCCACCGGCTGCTCGTCGCGCCGCGCTCCATCCGCCCCGGCCTCATCGAGCGGATCGAGCGGGAGATCGAGAACAAGCGCGCCGGCCGGCCGGCGTGGGTGAAGTTCAAGGCGAACTCCATCGTCGACGAGGCGATCATCGACGCGCTGTACCGGGCCAGCCAGGCCGGCGTGCCGGTCGACGTCGTCGTGCGCGGCATCTGCGCCCTGCGGGCCGGGGTGCCGGGCCTGAGCGAGAACATCCGGGTGCGGTCCATCCTGGGCCGCTTCCTCGAGCACGCCCGCATCTACGCGTTCGGCAACGACGGCGACCCCGAGGTGTGGATCGGCTCCGCGGACCTCATGCACCGCAACCTCGACCGCCGCGTCGAGGCGCTGATCCGGATCGTCGACCCGGGACAGATCGACTTCCTCGTCGAGCTGCTCGACGTGTCGGTGGCGGACACGACGTCCACCTGGCACCTCGGCACCGACGGGTGGCACCGGGTCAACCGGGGCCCGGACGGGCAGCGCCTGGACGACCTGCAGGAGATGCTCATGGCGCGCGCCCGCAGCCGCGTCGCCGCCCGCCGGTGAGCCCGCGCGCGGCGACGGCCGCCCGGACCACCGTCCAGGCCGCCGGGGCGCTCGTGTGGCGCGTGCACAAGCGCCGGCTCGAGGTCCTCGCCGTCCACCGGCCCCGCTACGACGACTGGTCCTGGCCCAAGGGCAAGGTCGAGGACGGCGAGAGCCTGGTCGCCTGCGCGGTGCGGGAGGTGGCCGAGGAGACCGGGGTCCACGTGGCGCTGGGCCAGCCGCTGCCCGTGGTGACGTACAAGAACGGCGACGGGCGCACCAAGGCCGCCCACTACTGGGCCGCCCAGGTGATCGGCGACGGCGCCCAGAGCGTCATGGGCCGCGACGACGTCGTCCCCGCGCCGGCCTCGGAGATCGACGACGCCCGGTGGGTGGACGTGCGCAAGGCCCCCGCCCTGCTCACCTACCCCCACGACCTCGAGCCGCTGGGCGCGCTGGTGGACCAGTGGCACGACGAGCGGCTGCGCACCTGGACGATGGCGGTGGTCCGGCACGCCCGGGCCCGCAAGCGCTCGGCCTGGAACGGCGGGGAGGCGACCCGCCCGCTCACCCCGGCCGGCACCCTCCAAGCGGAGCACCTGGTGCCGCTGCTCGCGGCCTACGGCATCGAGGACGTCATGACCTCCCCGTGGGAGCGGTGCGCCGCCACCGTGCGGCCCTACCTCGAGGCCACCGGCATCGGCGCGGAGCTGCGGCCCGAGCTGACCGAGGACGCCCACGCCCGCGACCCCCGGCCGGTCCGGGCCCTGCTCCGGGGCGAGCTCACCCGCCGGGACGTGCCCGTGGCGCTGTGCACCCACCGGCCCGTGCTGCCCACGGTGGTCGAGGAGATCGCCCGGCGCACCCCGCACCGGATCATGCGTCAGGTGCCCGAGTCCGACCCCTGGCTCAAGACCGCCGAGATGCTCGTGGTGCACCTGGCCCAGCGGCCGGGCCGGCGGGCCGCCGTCGTCGCGCTGGAGAAGCACCGGCCCGCGGCCTGACCCGGACCCGGCGGCCAGCCCGCCACTGTGGCTGCGACCAGCCCGCCACGGTGGCTGCGACCAGGCTGGCACGGTGGCTGCGCGACGGGGTTGCGGAAATGTGACGCAACCGTCGCGCACGGTTCACCCCGCGTTCACCGTTCGACAGCCATGCGGTCACCCTCGGTCCCTAACGTCGCGTCGTGGTCGGCCACTTTCCCCCCTACGCGCCGGCCCACCGACACAGAGGATGGAATTGACCGTGAAGCTTGCAGGTAGCCGCCGCGTGGCGGGAATGGCCGCGATCAGCGCCCTGGCGATCACCCTGGCCGCGTGCAGCAGCGACACCAAGGCCGAGGAGGGCGCGAGCGCGGACGCCTCGGCCTCCGAGGGTGCCGCCGCGCTGTCCGGCACGCTGCCCGGCGCCGGCGCCTCCTCCCAGGAGAAGGCCATGACCGGCTGGCTCGCCGGTTTCCAGGAGGCCAACCCCGACGTGCAGGTCTCCTACGACCCCACGGGCTCCGGCACCGGCCGCGAGATGTTCCTCAACGGCGCCGTGCTCTTCGGTGGCTCCGACTCGGCGTTCAAGCCCGAGGAGATCGAGTCCGCCAAGGAGCGTTGCTTCGGTGGCGAGGCCGTCGAGCTGCCCCTGTACATCTCCCCGATCGCCGTGGCCTACAACCTGCCCGGCGTCGACGCGAAGAACATCAACCTCCAGCCCGAGACGCTCGCCAAGATCTTCGCCGGCGAGATCACGAAGTGGAACGACCCGGCCATCGCCGCGACGAACGAGGGCGTCGAGCTGCCCGCCACCAACATCGTCCCGGTGCACCGCTCCGACGACTCGGGCACCACGAAGAACTTCACCGACTACCTGGCGAAGGCCGGGAACGGCGCCTGGGCCCACGACGCCGCGGAGACCTGGCCGATCGAGGGGGGCCAGTCCGGCGCGCAGACCTCCGGCGTCGTGCAGACCCTGCAGTCGGCCGAGGGCACCATCGCCTACCTCGACGCCTCTCAGGTGCCGGACGGGTTCGGCACCGTCGCCGTCGGCGTGGGTGACGAGTTCGTGCCGTTCTCCCCGGAGGCCGCGGCCGCCGTCGTCGACGCCTCCCCGGCCACCGACGACGCCACGGACCTGCGCCTGACCATCGACCTGGCCCGCGACACCCAGGAGTCCGGCTCCTACCCGATCGTGCTGGTCTCCTACTCGTTCGCGTGCTCCACCTACGACAGCGAGCAGGACGCCGAGAACGTCAAGGCGCTGCTGACCTACATCGCCTCCGAGGAGGGCCAGCAGCGCGCCGCCGACCCGAGCGTCGCCGGTTCCGCGCCGATCTCCGACACCCTCCGCGAGGAGGTCACGGCCGCGATCGAGAAGATCACCGCCGCGTGAGCTGACTCTCGCGCGCTGATCCTCGATCAGCGCCGCGCGAGCTGATCCTCCTGATCAGAGCGCCTGGTGGGCCGGTCCTGCGGGACCGGCCCACCAGCGCATCCGGGACCCGCATCCCGTATCTTCACTCCCGATGTGTACCGCGATGTCGTCCGGTATGACGCCCCGCACCCCGTCGGAGTGGAGAACCGTCCAAATGCGTGCCTGCCCCGAGCTTCGCGACACCTGTGAGGGACCCGACAAGGCTCGTTCACCGCGCGTTCACCTGCTGCCCGCCCTCCGGACACCGCGCGTGCTTAGCCTCGGTCTCGCCCGGGCGGTGCGTCGCTCCCGGGGATCCCGGACAGAAGGTGGTACGCGTGCGACACGTCGCCGAGCAGGCCTCGTCGTGTCCGCCGCGCTCACGCTCGGGCTCGCCGGGTGCAGCGACGTCAGCACGCTGCCCGGCGCCGGGGCGTCGTCCCAGGAGGTCGCGATGACCGCCTGGATCGCCGGCTTCCAGGAGGCCCACAAGGACGTCGTCACGTCCTACGACCCGGTGGGCTCGGGCACGGGCCGCGAGATGTTCCTCAACGGCGCCGTGCTCTTCGCCGGCTCGGACGCCGCCATGAAGGAGAAGGAGCTGGCCCGGGTCGCGGAGCGGTGCTTCGGCGGCGAGGTCGTCGAGCTGCCGCTGTACATCTCCCCGATCGCCGTCGCCTACAACCTGCCCGGGCTGGGCACCGAGCACCTCAAGCTCCGCCCGGAGACCATCGCCGCCCTCTTCAACGGCGACATCGCCCGGTGGGACGACCCGGCCATCGCCGCGACCAACCCCGGCGTGGCGCTGCCCGACCTGCCGGTCGTGCCGGTCAACCGCTCGGACAACTCCGGCACCACCGAGAACTTCACCGAGTACCTCGCCGCCGCGGCCGGCGGCGCCTGGCCGCACGAGCCGAGCCAGACGTGGCCGCGCTCGGGCACCCAGTCCGGCGCCCAGACCTCGGGCCTGATCGGCACCCTGCAGGGCGCCGAGGGCACCATCGGCTACGCCGACGCCGCCCAGGTCCCGGACACCCTCGGCACCGTCGCGGTCGGGGTGGGCGAGGACTTCGTGCCGGTCTCGCCGGAGGCGGCCGCGGCCGTCGTCGACGTCTCGGCGCCGGCTCCGGACGCCACGGACCTGCGCGTGACCGTGGACCTCGCCCGCGACACCACGCAGGCCGGCACCTACCCGGTGGTGCTCATCTCCTACACCCTCGCCTGCTCGCGCTACGACAGCGAGCCCGACGTCGCCAACGTCAAGGCGCTGCTGAGCTACATCGCCTCCGAGCCGGGGCAGCAGCGCGCGGCCGACCCGGACGTCGCCGGGTCCGCCCCGATCTCGGCGGCGTTGCGCCAGCGGGTGGACGCCGCCATCGGCCAGATCGCCGTCGCGGCCCCGTGAACCGAACGACCAGAACTACGACACAACGCGGAGGATCCGTGGTAGCCGCCAGCACACCCGAGGCCCCGCCCCGGGACCAGACCAGCCTTCGGCTGAGCCGTCCCCCGGGCCGCCTGGGCAACCCGGTCTTCGCCGGCATCTCGACCGGCGCGGGGATCGTCATCCTCGTCATCCTGGCGGCGGTGGCCGGCTTCCTGCTGGTGCGCTCCTGGCCCGCGATCAGCGCCTCCCAGGCGGAGTACGCCGAGGTCGGCTTCATGGGCGGCGAGAACCTGTGGCAGTACATCGCCCCGCTCATCTTCGGCACGCTGCTCTCCTCCGCGCTGGCGCTCCTCATCGCCGTGCCGCTGAGCATCGCCATCGCGCTGTTCATCTCGCACTACGCCCCGCGCCGCGCCGCGCAGGGGCTGGGCTACCTCGTCGACCTCCTCGCCGCGATCCCCTCGGTGGTCTACGGCATGTGGGGCATGGCCTGGCTCGTGCCGGTGCTCAACCCCGCCTTCACGTGGGTGAGCGACACCCTCGGCTTCATCCCCCCGCTCAGCGGCTTCCAGGCCCCGGCGAAGAACATCATGACCGCCGGCATCGTGCTGGCGGTGATGATTCTCCCGATCATCACCGCGACCATCCGCGAGGTGTTCCTCCAGACCCCGCGCCTGCACGAGGAGGCCTCCCTCGCGCTGGGCGCGACGCGGTGGGAGATGATCCGGATGGCCGTCTTCCCGTTCGGCCGCTCGGGCATCATCAGCGCCTCGATGCTCGGCCTCGGCCGCGCCCTGGGCGAGACGATGGCCGTGCTGATGATCCTGTCGCCCGGGTTCCTCATCAACTTCTATCTGCTCAAGCCGGGGCAGCACCAGTCGATCGCGGCGAACATCGCGAACCAGTTCCCGGAGGCCTCCGGGCTGGGCGCCGACGTCCTCATCGCGACCGGGCTCGCCCTGTTCGCCATCACCTTCGGCGTGAACCTCGTCGCGCGCTGGATCATCGCGCGCCGCGCCGAGTTCTCGGGAGCGAACTGATGACCGCCACCACCTCCACCCTCACCACGCGCGCCGGCCGGCTGCCGGGCTGGACGCCGTGGGCCGTCCTCGCTGGCTCGTTCGCCCTCGTCCTCGTCCTCATGGTGCTGTTCGGCCAGCCCACCGTGGCCTCCGTGGCCTTCCTCGGCGCGCTGCTGTTCATCGTCGTCAACTGGGCGGTGTACCGCCGCGTCGAGGGCCAGCGGCCGGCCAAGGACCGCCTGGCGACGTCCCTCGTCACCGGCGCCTTCGTGCTGGCGATGGTCCCGCTGGTCTCCCTGGTGTGGATCGTCCTCAGGAACGGCCTGAAGCTGTTCAGCTGGGAGTTCCTCACCACCGACATGACCGGGGTCTTCGGTGACATGACCTCCGGCGGTGCCGCGCACGCGATCATCGGCACGCTGTGGGTCACCGGGATCGCCTCGGTCATCTCGATCCCGCTGGGCATCTTCACCGCGATCTACCTCGTGGAGTACGGCAAGGGCCGCCTGGCCCGGGCGATCACCGTGCTCGTCGACGTCATGACCGGCATCCCCTCGATCGTCGCCGGCCTGTTCGCCTTCGCGCTGTTCACCATCCTCGTCGGCCCCGCGTACCGCTCGGCGTTCATGGGCGCCGTCGCGCTCGCCGTGCTCATGACGCCGGTCGTCATCCGCTCCGTGGAGGAGATGCTCCGCCTGGTGCCCAACGAGCTGCGGGAGGCCGCCTACGCGCTCGGCGTGCCGAAGTGGCTGACCATCGTCAAGGTCGTGCTGCGCACCGCCATCGCCGGCATCACCACCGGCGTGATGATCGCCATCGCCCGCGTCATCGGGGAGACCGCGCCGCTGCTGATGACGGTGGGCATCATCTCCAACATCAACAACGACCCCTTCGAGGGGCGGATGGCGACCCTGCCGGTGTTCGCCTACCGGCAGTTCGCCCAGGGCGGCGTCGGCCTCGACCGCTCGTGGGCCGCGGCGCTGACCCTCGTCGCGATCGTCATGCTCCTCAACCTCGCCGCGCGCCTCGTGAGCCGGTACTTCGCCCCGAAGGGTGAGCGCTGATGCCGCTCACCCGCCCCCGCCCCTGCCTCGCCGGCCTCACCGCCGCCCTTCTAGGAAGGAACGCCCGTGTCTAAGCGCATCGACGTCCGGAACCTCAACGTCTACTACGGGGACTTTCTCGCCGTCGAGGACGTCAACATGACGATCGAGCCGAAGTCCATCACCGCGCTCATCGGCCCGTCCGGCTGCGGCAAGTCCACCTTCCTGCGCACCCTCAACCGCATGCACGAGGTCATCCCCGGCGCCCGCGTCGAGGGCGAGGCCGTCATGGACGGGCAGAACCTCTACGCCCCCGACGTCGACCCGGTCATGGTCCGCCGCCAGGTCGGCATGGTGTTCCAGCGGCCCAACCCCTTCCCCACGATGTCCATCGCGGACAACGTGCTCGCCGGGGTGCGGCTCAACAACCGCAAGATCCGCAAGCACGACGCCGAAGAGCTCGTCGAGCGCGCGCTCACCGGCGCCAACCTGTGGAACGAGGTCAAGGACCGCCTCGACCGGCCCGGCTCCTCCCTCTCCGGCGGCCAGCAGCAGCGCCTGTGCATCGCCCGGGCGATCGCCGTCGAGCCGGAGGTGCTGCTCATGGACGAGCCCTGCTCGGCCCTGGACCCCATCTCCACCCTGGCCATCGAGGACCTCATGTCCCGGCTGAAGGACGAGTACACGATCGTCATCGTCACCCACAACATGCAGCAGGCGGCCCGCGTCTCCGACCGCACCGGCTTCTTCAACATCGCCGGCACCGGCAAGCCGGGGCACCTGATCGAGTTCGACGACACCGACAAGATGTTCTCCTCCCCGGCGAAGAAGGAGACCGAGGACTACATCTCCGGCCGCTTCGGGTGAGCCCCCGGGGGCGCCAGCGGTGAGCCGGCGGGTGCGCCAGCACAGGTGAGCGGCGCGCCGACGGCGCTCGTCGTGCCCGCGACGACGACGGCCCGGACGGTCAGCACTGACCGGCCGGGCCGTCGTCGTCGTGTGGAGGACGGCGGCCGGGCGCGCCCGGGCGGGCAACCTCGCGGGCCAGTCGGCGATGGTCTCGGCGGCCACCGCGGTCGTCGTCAGGCGCCGAGCAGGCCGAACAGCGCGGCGAGGGCGGCGGCGGTCAGCCCGGCGCCGGGGATGGTGAGGACCCAGGCGACGCCGATCTTGCCGGCCACCCCCCAGCGCACCGCCGACAGGCGCCGGGTGGCGCCCACGCCCATGATGGCCGCGGTGATGGTCTGGGTGGTGGAGACCGGTGCGTGGAAGAGGTACGCGGCGCCGTAGAGCAGGCTCGCGGCGACCGACTCGGCGACGAACCCGCGGGCCGGGTCGAGCTCGATGACCCGGCGGCCCAGCGTCCGCATGATGCGCCAGCCCCCGGCGTAGGTGCCCGCGGCGATGGCGATCGCCGCGACGATCGTGACCCACAGCGGGATGGAGGGGCCCTGGTGCAGCCCGCCGGCGACGAGCGCGAGGGTGATCACGCCCATCGTCTTCTGGGCGTCCTGCAGCCCGTGCCCGAGCGCCATCGCCGCCGCGGAGACGCTCTGCGCCATCCGGAACCGGCGCATGGTGGGCGCGAACGCCCGGCGGTGCACCGCCCACAGCACGCCGACCATGCCGACGTAGCCCAGGACGAGGCCGAGCACGAGCGAGAGGACCATCGGCAGCGCGACCAGCCCGGCCAGCACGTCCCAGTGCACGGTGGTGCCGGCGGCGATGCCGGCGCCGGCCAGGCCGCCGATGAGGGCGTACGTCGAGGACGAGGGCAGGCCGAACCACCACGTCAAGAGGTTCCACGCGATGGCACCGCCGAGGCCGGCGAGCACCACGGCCAGGCCGGCAACCCCCGACGGCGGGCTGATGATGCCCGAGCCGATGGTCTGCGCCACGCCGGTGCCCAGCAGCGCCCCGAGCAGGTTCATCGCGGCCGCCATGGCCACGGCGAGCCGCGGGGTCAGCGCCCGGGTGGAGACCGACGTGGCGATGGCGTTGGCGGCGTCGTGGAAGCCGTTGGTGAAGTCGAAGAACAGCGCCACGGCCACGACGACCACGACGAGGGCGACGACGAGGTCCACGCGGGTCAGGACTCCTTCAGGACGATCGTCTGGACCCCGTTGGCGAGCTTCTCGAAGGAGTCCGCCGCCGACTCGAGGGCGTCGACCACGCCCTTGACCTTGATGACGGCGAGCGGGTCGGCGCCGTCCTCGAAGAGCCCGGCCAGCAGGCGGCGGTAGACCCGGTCCGCCTGGTTCTCGAGGCGGTTGATCTCGATCCAGTACTCCGGCAGGCCGTCGAAGGAGCGCAGGTGCGGCATGGCCTCGTGGGTGAGCTCGGCGCAGCGCTGCAGCAGGGCCACCAGCTCCCCGACGCCGTCGGGCAGGGCGCCGAGCCTGTACAGGACGATGAGCTCGCCGGCCTCGTCCATCGCGTCCATGCAGTCGTCCAGCGCCGTCGCCAGGTGGTACATGTCCTCGCGGTCGAACGGGGTGACGAACGTCTGGGCCAGGGCGGTGAAGACCTGGTGGGCGACCTCGTCGGCGGCGTGCTCGGTGTCGCCGAGCCGGCTGGCGAGCTCGGCCCGCTCGGTCCGGTCGGCGCCGAGGATGCGGGCGAGCAGCCCGGCGCCGGTGAGCAGGTGCGCCGCGGACTCGGTGAAGAGCTCGAAGAACTGAGCGCCACGGGGGACCGGGCTGAATCGCACCAGCTGCTCCTGGAGAGGTGAGGGGGTGAACGCCCCTCAGGCTAGAGCAGAACCCGCGGGTCCCCGCCCCGGTTGCGCCGCCCCACGCGGGCACGGTGGCGCGGCTCACGCCCGGTGCCGTGGCGCCGGTCACGCCGTCCGGCCTGGCGCCGCTGTGGCCGCCGCGGCGCCGCGGGCGGCCGGAGGCGGCCAAGGAAGGACGCCGGACCGGAGAGCGCCTGTCGGCGCGAAGGCCGCTCGTAGCGGCTTGTGTTGGAGCCCGGGGCTTTCGCGGCCCGGCGTCGCGCTCCACTGTACGGCAGGGCCCTGGCCTGGGCGGCGGGCGTTCGCGCACTGAGGAAAGCCCGCCGCCGGCGGCCAGGCGGGCCTACTCTGCGACCCCCGCCGGCTCCTCGACGGGCTCCGCCGTCCCGGTGATGGTGGTGTCGCGGCCGCGCGGGTCGAAGCGGTAGCCGACGTTGCGGACGGTGCCGATCATCTGGTCGTGCTCGGAGCCCAGCTTGGCGCGCAGCCGCCGGACGTGGACGTCGACGGTGCGGGTGCCGCCGTAGTAGTCGTAGCCCCAGACCTCCTGCAGCAGCTGGGCGCGGCTGAGCACGCGGCCGGGGTGCTGGGCGAGGTGCCGGAGCAGCTCGAACTCCTTGTAGGTGAGGTCGAGCACCCGGCCCCGGATGCGGGCGGTGTAGGCCGAGGCGTCGATGACCAGGTCGCCCGCCTCCACCCGCTCGGGCTCCTCCGGCGCCCGCGGCACCTGGGTGCGTTCGGCCACCATCCGCAGCCGGGCCTCGACCTCGGCCGGCCCGGCGGACTCCAGGACGACGTCGGCGGCGCCCCAGGTGGTCGAGACTGCGGTGAACCCGCCCTCGGCGAGCACGAGCAGCACCGGCGGCGCCGCGAGGGGGCCGCTGAGCATCCGGCACAGGGTCCGGGCGGCGACGAGGTCGCGGCGCGCGTCGAGCAGGACCGCGGCCGCCTCGGCGTGGTCGACGAGCGCCGACGGGGCCATCGGGGCGACGGTGACGCGGTGGCCGAGGAGGGTCAGCGCGGGCAGCACGTGGGCCGCTCCCGCCGGGTCCGCGGTGAGCAGCAGGAGCTCGGCCATCGTCCCTCCCTCCCCCCGTCGATTCGCTCACTGTAGTGGCCGCCGGCGCCGGACCGGGGCCGGCGTCCGGGGTGCCTGGGACGGGCGCGACCCGCCGCCCCGGGGCGCTGGGGCCGGGGCGGAGCCCGCTGTCGCCGGGGGCCCTGGACGGGAGGGGCGGCCCGCGGTGGGCGCCGGACGCCGTCCGCCCGGGTCGCGACCGATCTGCAACAATCGGCCCGTGCTCGCCTTCACCGCCCCCTGCCGTCGGGCGGGAGGACTCTCCGTGCCCCGCGACCGGGCCCGGGGCGCGCGAGGCGAGGGGCGCGCCCGCCGGAGCGTGCGGTGATGGGGGCCGGCAGCCGGGCCGCCGTGACGGCCCTGGGCGCCGCCGTCCTCGCGCTCGCCGGGTACCTCTCCCGGGACCTGCTGACCGCGCTGATCCTGCTGCTCTGCCTGGTCTTCGCCGCCGGCTGGCCCCGGCTGATCGGCCTGCCCACCACCCGCGGGGCCGGCGTGGTCATCGCCGTGGTGGCGGTGGCGGCCACCGCCGTGGTGCGGCTGGGCTCGGTGGCGGGACTCGCCGTCGTCGTCGGGCTGGCGGTCATCGGCGCGTTCGTCCACCAGATGCTCCGCCGCGACGGCCGGCCCCGGCTGGTGGAGTCCGTCTCCGGGGTGGTCACCGGCTGCGCGGTGGTCGTCTCCGCCACCGGGTGGTCGGCGCCCGCCGGCGGGCTGACCCTCGCGTCGCTGACCGTCACCGGGGCGGCCAGCATCGCGGCCGCGGCGGTGTGCACCGCCCTGCCGGTGCGCACCGAGCTCGGCGCGGCCCTGGCGACCGTGGTCGCCGGCGTCGCCGGCCTCGTCACCGGGTGGGCGCTCACCGCCGTCGGCGGGCTGTCCGGGCTGCTGGTCGGGTTGGCGGTCGGCATCCTCACCGCGGCGCTGCACGTGCTCTTCGGCCGCTTCCCCGCCTCGCGGCGGGTGCGCCCGGCGCTGGCCGCCGCGGCGCTGCCCCTGCTCGTGCCCGGCATGGCGATCTACCTCGTCGCCCGCCTGCTCGGCGGCTGAGCAGGCCTCGCTGCCCGGTCCCGGGCCGGGAGCTAGCCTGGGGCCATGACCTTCACCATCCCCGAGGACCTCGCGCCCGAGTGCTACCCGCTGGCGTGGCTGCTCGGCCGGTGGCGCGGGTTCGGCATGCTCGGCTACCCGGGCGTGCCCGAGCACCCGTTCGTCCAGGAGATCGTCTTCGACCACGACGGCGGCCCCTACCTCCGCTCCATCGCCACCATCTGGCTCTCGGACAAGGACCAGTCGGGGGAGATCTCCCAGGAGATGACCGGCACCCAGGGCGCCGCGACGCTGACCGCCGGCCAGCTGTGGTCCACCGAGACGTCCTACTGGCGCCCCGTCGCCGCCCCGGTGCCCGGGGTCAGCGGCAACGGCTCGGGGGCCAGCGCCGCGCCCACCCCACGGCGGGACACGACCGAGCTCGAGGTGATCGTCGCCGACCCGTCCGGGCACCTGAGCGTCTACGTCGGCAACGTGCGCGGGCCGCGGGTGGACCTGAGCACCGACGCCGTCGTGCGCACCGCCACCGCCGCGGAGATGTCGGGCGCCACGCGGATGTACGGGCTGGTCCAGCACGATCTGCTCTGGGCGATGGACCTGGCCGCCTTCGGCCGGGAGCTGCAGTCCTACGCCTCGGGCCGGCTGAGCCGGGAGGAGTGAGATGAGCGTCGTCGAGGAACCCCACGTGCCGGACGTCCCGGCGTACCGGAGCCCGCTGCTGGCCCGGCCGGGCGCGGTGGAGGGCTCCGGCCCGGACGCCGGCGTGGCCCTGCACTACGGCGACCCGGTGCACGAGCAGCGGGCGCTCGCCCGCGGGGAGGGCCTGGTCGACCTCTCCCACCTGGGGGTCGTCACCGTCACCGGCCCGGACCGCATCAGCTGGCTCAACACGCTCGGCTCCCAGCTCCTCCTCGGCCTCGAGGCGGGCGCGAGCACCGAGCTGCTGCTGCTCGACGTCAACGGGCACGTCGAGCACGCCGCGGCGGTGCAGGACGACGGCGAGCGCACCTGGCTGCTCACCGAGGCCGCCGACGCCGCGCCCCTCGCCGCGTTCCTCGACTCGATGCGGTTCATGCTGCGCGTCGAGGTCGCCCGCCCCGACGACGTCGCCGTCCTGGGCACCGCCGCGGGCGGGTGGACCCGGCTGGCGGAGCACCCCGCGCACGTGCTCACCTGGCAGGACCCCTGGCCGCGCACCGCCCCCGGCTCGACCGCCTACGGGCCCGCCGACGCCGACCACCCGGGCATCGACATCCACCGGGCGTTGAGCGTCGTGCGCCGCGAGGCCCTGGCCGACGTCGTCGACGCCTTCGTCGCCCCCGCCGGCGATGGGCCCGGGGCCGCCGGTGGGCCCGGCGCGGCGGGCGCCGGTGCCGCCGCCGCTGCCCCGGCCCGCCGGCGCCGCCTCGCCGGCACCTGGGCCTGGGAGGCGCTGCGGGTGGAGGCCTGGCGCCCGCGCCTGGCCCGCGAGGTCGACGAGCGCACCATCCCGCACGAGCTGGACTGGCTGCGCACCGGCGTCCACCTGTCCAAGGGGTGCTACCGAGGTCAGGAGACCATCGCCCGCGTGGTCAACCTGGGCCGTCCGCCGCGCCGGCTCGTCATGCTCCACCTCGACGGCTCGGCCGACCGCCTGCCCGACCCGGGCGCCGAGGTGCGCCTGGGGGACAAGGCGGTGGGACGGCTCACCTCGGCCGTGCGGCACGAGGAGCTCGGGCCGGTGGCCCTGGCCGTCGTCAAGCGGTCGGTGCCCGCCGACGCCGCGCTCGACGTCGACGGGGTCGCCGCCGCCCAGGAGGTCGTCGTCCGTCCCGACGGCGTCACGGACGCCCGCCCCGCCGAGCGGCCGGGCGCCGGGCTGCGCCGGCGCGACCTACGCAGATGACCGACCGGGCGGTGCGCCGAGGGGACCGGCGCGGGGCCGTCCTGGGCCGCTGGAAGGTGCTTGTCGAGGTCCGCGCCCGCCTCGGCGGCCGGCGCCTGCGCGACTCCTTCGTGCCGATCCTCATCGCCGCGGGGACTGCCTCGCTGGCGTACTGGGTGTCCGGGCACCTCCTGGGGCACCCGCTGCCGATGTTCGCGCCGATCGCCGCGTGGGTCGCGCTGGGCAACACCGCCGACCGGCAGCTGCGGCGCGTGGCCGAGCTGGGCTTCGGCGCGAGCCTCGGGGTGCTCCTCGGCGAGGTCTTCGTCCAGGTCTTCGGCACCGGCGTGCTGCAGATCGGCCTCGTCCTCCTGCTGTCGGCCTCGGTGGCGAAGTTCCTCGACCGCGGCGTGCTGCTGACCACCCAGGCGGGCGTGCAGAGCATCGTCATCGTCGCGATGCCGGCGACGATGCTCGCCGGCGGCGCGCTGGGGCGCTGGTCCGACGCCCTGGTCGGCGCGGCGCTGGCGCTGCTCGTCACCGCGGCGCTGCCGATCAGCGTCACCCGGCGGCTGCGCGGGCTGGCCCGGGAAGCGCTGGGGGAGATCGCCGCGCTGCTCGGCACCCTGGCCACGGGGCTGCGCACCGGCAACCCGCAGCTGGCCGCCGACGCCCTGGCCCAGGGGCGCGCGTCCGAGCCGATCCTCGACTCGTGGGCCACCGCGGCGCGCAGCGCGCGGGAGGTGGTGCGGGTCAACCCCTCCCTGCGCGGGGAGCGGGGGACGGTCGCGGAGCTCTCGCGGGCGTGCACCCTGACGGACCGGGCGATGCGCAACGCGCGGGTGGTCAGCCGCCGGTCGGTGGCGGCGGTCCAGGAGGGCGGGCCGGCGCCCGAGATCGCCGTCCACGTCGACAGCCTCGCCGGGGCGATCGGCTCGCTGGCCGCCGCGGTGGGCCGCGGGGACCCGCCCGAGGACGCCCGCCGGCGCCTGGCCGCCGTCGCCAGCGAGCTCGCCCCGGAGCGCTACGCCGACGCCGGCTGGCGCCAGCAGACCCTGGTCTCGCTGCTGCGCTCGCTGGCGGTCGACGCCCTCCAGGTCTCCGGCATGTCGCGCGGGGAGGCCCTCGACCAGCTCGCCTGATCCCTGCTTCCGGCGAACGTGCTCCCTCTCGGCTGCCGCCGGGCGCCGACTGGTGCAGCATGGGCGCGTGACCACCAAGGACGCCCAGCCCTCCCGCCGCCAGCTGCTGACCGCGGGCGGCGCAGCCGTCGCGCTCCCGCTGCTCGCCGCGTGCGGCGGCTCGGGCTCGCCCCAGCAGCCCGCGCCGACGTCGGGCACGTCCGCCTCGAGCGGGACGGGCGGGCGGCTGACGGCGGTCAGCGACGTGCCGGTCGGCTCCGGGGTGCTGGTCGAGACCCCCGCGGGCGAGCCGGTCGTCGTCGTCCAGCCGCAGCAGGGCACGGTCCGGGCGTTCAGCGCCGTGTGCACGCACCAGGGCTGCACCGTCGCGGTGAAGGGCGGCGAGCTCGACTGCCCCTGCCACGGCTCGCGGTTCGCCGCGGCCAGCGGCGAGGTGCTCCAGGGACCCGCCCCGCGGCCGCTGCCCGAGGTGCCGGTCAAGGTCGAGGGCGGCGAGGTGGTCCTCGGCTGACACGTCTCGCCCCAGGCTTGACGCGTCACCTACGCTCACATCGTGCTCGCCAACGCCCAGCTGCTCCTCTTCCTCGTCCTGGCCCTCGTGCTCTTCGGGGTGGAGGTCTGGGCGCTGGTCGACTGCGCCCGCCGTCCGGCCAACGCCTTCCTCGCCGCCGGCAAGCGCACGAAGAGGTTCTGGCTGATCCTCACCGGCGCCGCCGCGGCCGTCGGGTTCATCGCCATCCCGCCCCCGCTCGGCCTGGGCCTGTTCACCGGCTTCCTGCAGTTCGTCGCCGTCGTGCCCGCCGGCGTCTACCTCGCCGACGTCCGCCCCGCCGTCTCCAGCTACGGCGGCGGCCGCCGCCCCCCGCGCTCCGGCGGCTGGTGAGGACGACGGCGTGAGAGCGGTTCTCCAGCGCGTCACCTCCGCCTGCGTGCGGGTCGACGGCGAGGTCGTCGGCGCCCTCACCCGACCGGGCCTGGTGGCCCTCGTGGGCGTGACCCACGACGACGGCCCCCAGCAGGTCGAGCGTCTCGCCCGCAAGATCGCCGAGCTGCGCATCCTGCGCGAGGAGCGCTCGGCCCTTGACGCCGGCGCGCCGGTCCTGGTCGTCTCCCAGTTCACCCTCTACGCCGACGTGCGCAAGGGCCGTCGGCCCACCTGGAACCAGGCCGCCCCCGGCCCGGTCGCCGAGCCGCTCGTCGACGCCGTCGTCGAGGAGCTGCGCGGGCGCGGCCTCGAGGTGGCCACCGGCCGTTTCGGCGCGGACATGGCCGTCGAGCTCGTCAACGACGGCCCGGTCACCGTGCTGGTCGAGGTCTAGACGTGCGGATCGAGGCCCTGCTCGGCGACCTCACCACCCAGGCGGTCGACGCCGTCGTCAACGCCGCGAACTCCACCCTGCTGGGCGGCGGCGGGGTCGACGGCGCCCTTCACCGCGCCGCCGGGCCGGGCCTGCTCGAGGAGTGCCGCCGGCTGCGGCGCACCACCCTGCCGGACGGGCTGCCGGTGGGCCGGGCCGTCGCCACCGGCGGGCACCGCCTACCCGCGGACTGGGTCATCCACACCGTCGGGCCCGACGCCCGCCGTGGGGAGACCGACCCCGCCCTGCTCGCCGCGTGCTTCACCAGCTCGCTCGAGGTGGCCGCGGAGATCGGCGCGCGCACCGTCGCCTTCCCCGCGATCAGCGCCGGCGCCTACGGGTGGGACGCCGACGCCGTCGCGGGCACCGGCGTCGAGGCGGTGCGCGCCTTCGCCGCCCGCCAGGACGCCCGGGACGGCCAGCAGGTGTGCGGCCTGACCGTCACCGACGTCGGGCCCGTCACCGTCGCCGAGGTACGCTTTGTCCTGTTCAACGACCGGCTGCTGCGCGCCTTCGCCGCGGCGCTGGGCTGAGCGTCATCCCGCCCCGGGCGCAGCACCGTCGCGTCCGTCCCGCACCCCGACGCGGGGCATCACGCCTGTGGCGAACACGGGCAGTTCGGGCCCACCCCCGCCGTTAGATTGGGTGAACGCTGCCCAGACCTGGACGCCGCCGGGCCCGGGCCGAGGCAGCCGCCCGTGAGGAGTGCACATGTTTGAACGATTTACCGACCGTGCCCGACGCGTGGTCGTCCTCGCCCAGGAAGAGGCGAGGATGCTCAACCACAACTACATCGGCACCGAGCACATCCTCCTCGGCCTGATCCACGAGGGTGAGGGGGTTGCCGCCAAGGCGCTCGAGGCGCTGGACATCTCGCTCGAGGCCGTGCGCGCCCAGGTGACGGAGATCATCGGCGAGGGGCAGCAGTCCCCCTCCGGCCACATCCCCTTCACCCCGCGTGCCAAGAAGGTCCTCGAGCTGTCCCTGCGCGAGGCGCTGCAGCTCGGCCACAACTACATCGGCACCGAGCACATCCTGCTCGGCCTCATCCGCGAGGGCGAGGGCGTCGCCGCCCAGGTCCTGACCAAGCTCGGCGCGGACCTCAACCGGGTGCGCCAGCAGGTCATCCAGCTGCTGTCCGGCTACCAGGGCAAGGAGCCCGTCGCCGCCGGCGGCCCGCAGGAGGGCCAGCCCTCCGGCTCCGCCGTGCTCGACCAGTTCGGCCGCAACCTCACCCAGGCCGCCCGCGAGGGCAAGCTGGACCCGGTGATCGGCCGGACCCAGGAGATCGAGCGGGTCATGCAGGTGCTGTCCCGGCGCACCAAGAACAACCCCGTGCTGATCGGCGAGCCCGGCGTCGGCAAGACCGCCGTCGTCGAGGGGCTGGCGCAGAACATCGTGCGCGGCGACGTGCCCGAGACCCTCAAGGACAAGCAGCTCTACACCCTCGACCTCGGTTCCCTGGTGGCCGGCTCGCGCTACCGCGGTGACTTCGAGGAGCGGCTGAAGAAGGTCCTCAAGGAGATCCGCACCCGCGGCGACATCATCCTGTTCATCGACGAGATCCACACCCTCGTCGGGGCCGGGGCCGCCGAGGGCGCCATCGACGCGGCGAGCATCCTCAAGCCGATGCTGGCCCGCGGCGAGCTGCAGACCATCGGGGCCACCACCCTCGACGAGTACCGCAAGCACATCGAGAAGGACGCCGCCCTGGAGCGCCGGTTCCAGCCGATCCAGGTGGCCGAGCCCACGCTCGCGCACACCATCGAGATCCTCAAGGGCCTGCGCGACCGGTACGAGGCGCACCACCGCGTGTCCATCACGGACGAGGCGCTGGTGGCGGCCGCCACCCTGGCCGACCGCTACATCTCCGACCGGTTCCTGCCGGACAAGGCGATCGACCTGATCGACGAGGCCGGCGCGCGGCTCCGCATCCGGCGCATGACCGCCCCGCCGGAGCTGCGCGAGCTCGACGAGCGCATCGCCGAGGTCCGCCGCGAGAAGGAGTCGGCGATCGACGACCAGGACTTCGAGCGCGCCGCGCGCCTGCGCGACGACGAGAAGACCCTGGGCGAGCGCCGCGCCAAGCGCGAGCAGTCCTGGAAGAACGGCGACCTGGACGCCGTCGCCGAGGTGGACGAGGAGCTCATCGCCGAGGTGCTGGCCATGAGCACCGGCATCCCGGTGTTCAAGCTCACCGAGGAGGAGTCCTCCAAGCTCCTGCACATGGAGGACGAGCTGCACAAGCGCATCATCGGCCAGGACGCCGCCATCAAGGCGCTGTCCCAGTCGATCCGGCGCACCCGCGCGGGGCTGAAGGACCCCAAGCGGCCCGGCGGCTCGTTCATCTTCGCCGGCCCCACCGGCGTCGGGAAGACCGAGCTGGCCAAGGCGCTGGCCGAGTTCCTCTTCGGGGACGAGGACGCGCTCATCCAGCTCGACATGTCGGAGTTCTCGGAGAAGCACACCGTCTCCCGGCTCTTCGGCTCCCCGCCCGGGTACGTCGGCTACGAGGAGGGTGGCCAGCTCACCGAGAAGGTGCGCCGTCGCCCGTTCTCCGTGGTCCTGTTCGACGAGGTGGAGAAGGCCCACGCGGACATCTTCAACTCGCTGCTGCAGATCCTCGAGGACGGCCGCCTCACCGACTCCCAGGGCCGGGTTGTCGACTTCAAGAACACCGTCATCATCATGACGACCAACCTGGGGACGCGGGACATCGCCAAGGGCCTGCTCACCGGCTTCCAGGCGCAGGGCGAGCTGTCCAACAGCTACGAGCGGATGAAGACGAAGGTCAACGAGGAGCTCAAGCAGCACTTCCGGCCCGAGTTCCTCAACCGCGTGGACGACGTCATCGTCTTCCCGCAGCTGTCCGAGGACGAGATCGTCCAGATCGTCGACCTCATGATCGCCCGCCTGGACACCCGCCTGCGGGACCAGGACATGACGATCGAGCTCACCCCGGCCGCCAAGGAGCTGCTGGCCGAGCGCGGGTACGACCCCGTCCTCGGTGCCCGGCCGCTGCGCCGCGCGATCCAGCGGGAGATCGAGGACGTCCTGTCCGAGAAGATCCTGTTCGGCGAGCTCAAGCACGGCCAGAAGATCATGGTCGACGCCCAGGGCGAGGGCCTGCTCGGCGAGTTCATCTTCACCGGCGTGCCCGCCGGGGAGATCGAGAAGCCCGAGCCGGTCAAGGTGGGCCACGGCGCCACCGTGGAGCAGCGGGACATGCCGACGGCGCCCGAGGGCGGCGGCGCGGGCGGGGGCGGCCAGCTCCAGCCCGAGAGCTGACGGCCTGCCGCCAGCACGCAGCGCACTCCCACGGGTGAAGGGCCCGGCGACCACGCGGTCGCCGGGCCCTTTCGTGCCACGGCGGTATTCGTACCGTCTCGTCCCTGCGCCGCGGCGGGCCCTTTCCCGGTGCCACGGCGGACGACGGCGTCCCCTCCCGGCCCTGTGGATGAACCGGGCACGGGGTCACCGGGGCAGGCGATGGTGTGGCCGTGACCCCCGGGAGGCACCATGGACGCCGTGACGACGCTGCCGCGGAGCCGACCGCTGACCCGTGCCGACCTCGACGCGATGCCCGATGACGGGCACCGCCACGAGCTCGTCGACGGTGCGCTGGTCGTGACCCCGGCGCCCCGGCCGCGGCACCAGACGGCCGTGCTCCGGCTCGCGGTCCTGCTCGACCGCGCCTGTCCCAAGGACCTCCAGGTCTTCGTCGCGCCGCTGGACGTCGCGCTCGCCGAGGACACGGTGCTCGAGCCCGACGTCCTCGTCGCCCCGCGGGCAGACCTCACCGAGCGCGACCTGGCCGCGGCGCCGGTGCTGGCCGTCGAGGTGCTCTCCCCGAGCACCCGCCTCATCGACCTCCACCTCAAGCGCGCCCGCTACGAGGCGGCCGGGACGCCGTCGTACTGGGTGGTTGACCCGGACGAGCCGTCGCTCACCGCGTGGGAGCTGCGCGACGGAGGCTACTTCGGGGTGGCGCACGCGATCGGGCACGAGGTCCTCGAGACGGACGCCCCGGTAGCCGTGAGGTTCACGCCCGCGGACCTGCTCCGCTGATCGGCGCTACGCTGCGTACCGCTCGACGAAGTTGCGCAGGATCCGGTGCGAGCGGCTGACGTCCGCGCGCGAGATCCGCACGATCACCTCGTCGGCCTCCTCGACGGGGAAGTACCCCGAGTTCCGGTAGACGTCGATGCGCGTCACCATCGCGGTCCGGTCGAGCTCGGGGTGGAACTGGGTGACGTACTGGTGACGGCCCAGCCGGAACATCTGCACCGGGCACGCGGCCGACGTGGCGAGCAGCGTGGCGCCGGGCGGCAGCACCCGGCAGGACTCCTTGTGCCCGACGTAGGCGTGGAAGGCGCGCGGGACGCCGGCGAGCAGCGGGTCCGCGGCGCCGTCCTCCGTCAGCGCGATCTCCACCGCCCCGGTCCTCTCCGCGTAGGTGCCGTCGATGACCGCGCCGGTGAGGCGGCCCAGCGCGCCGACTCCGTAGCACAGCCCGAGGAAGGGGAAGTCCCGCTCGACGACCTCGGCGAGCACCGCGCCCAGCTCCGTCTCCACCCGCAGCTGCTCGTCCGTCTTGTGCTCGTCCGGCACCGACGCGGTGAACGGGCTGCCGCCGAGGAATACCCCCGCGTAACGGCCGAGGTCCAGCGGCGTGAAGGTGCCCGACTCCATCCGGATGCGCACCAGCTCGTCCGGCCGCAGGCCGGAGTGCGCCAGGAAGCTGGCGTACTCCTCGTCCGCGGCGACGTCCTCGCTGCGCGAGGCCAGTAGCGCGAAGGGCTTGGTGGGCACGGGACCAGTGAACACCTCGGCGCCCGGCCGTGGGAGCGCTGTCGCAGCCTGGACGGCGCCCGGAGCCTTTGCTCAGAGAGTGGGACGACGGCGCGGGAGCGTTGCGCCCGCCCTGTGGGGCTCTCGCTGGCCTTCCGGATGCGGTCGGTCACCGGCGGTCGTACCGTGAAAACGGTTCAACAGTCGACGACGAAAGGAGTCCGCCATGGGTCTCGACGACAAGATCGGCAACGCCGCCGAGGAAGCAAAGGGCAAGGCCAAGGAGGCCACCGGCAAGGTCACCGACAATGAGAGCCTCGAGGCCAAGGGGCAGGCCGAGAAGACCAAGGCCAACCTCAAGCAGGCCGGCGAGGACATCAAGGACGCCACCAAGTAGGCGCACAGGTGACGGGCCCCGCGGGAGAAGCGCCTCCCGCGGGGCCCCGTCGTGTGGAGAGCGGCGTGGGCCTGTCAGCCCGTCACGGAGCACACATCTCCTGGCGGGACCTGCACGAGCCGGGCGGCGCGGCGTACCTCTTCGCGTGGGCGGGTCCTCGAGCTGGGCGGGCTGGGCCTCCTCGCGGTCCAGCAGTGCATATCGAGGCCCAGGGGCTATATCCCGGTTGCCTCGCCACGCCGAGCGGTGCCGTCGTGTATGCAACGCAATTTTCTTCGTGGCATCGCGCTGGGTTTACCGCTGAAACACTCGTGAGGATCGAGGGTCCCTGTATACAACAGTCCAGCCGGTCCGCTACGGTGATGTCGCGCTGCGGGTGACCGGGAGGCGCGGGCGATCGTCGTCGTCGCGCGCGCCCGACCGGCACCGCGGGTGTGACTCAGCGCACGCGGCGGTCCGAGCGGAGTGACGAGCGCCACGTCTAGTGTGTTCGCCAAAGGGGCGCCGGGGGTGCGCCGAATCGTGAAGGGGCGGTCATGGCCAAGTACGTGTACCGATTCAGCGAGGGTGGCAAGGACCAGAAGGACCTGCTGGGGGGCAAGGGGGCCAACCTGGCGGAGATGGCGAAGATCGGGCTGCCGGTGCCGCCGGGGTTCACCATCACCACCGAGGCCTGCCGGGCGTACATGCGCGACGGGCGGGTGCCCGCGGAGCTGCGGGTCGAGGTCACGATGGCGCTGCGCGAGATCGAGGACAACATCGGGCGCCGCCTGGGGGACTTTCACGAGCCGTTGTTGGTTTCGGTGCGCTCGGGGGCGAAGTTCTCCATGCCGGGGATGATGGAGACGGTCCTGAACGTGGGGCTGAACGACGCCTCGGTGAAGGGGCTGGCGGAGTTCTCCGGGGACGAGCGGTTCGCGTGGGACTCCTACCGGCGGCTGATCCAGATGTTCGGCAAGACGGTGCTGGACATCGACGGCGAGCTGTTCTCGGCGGCGCTGGACGCGAAGAAGGCCGAGGTGCGCGCGGCCACGGACGTGGAGCTGGGCGCGGAGGACCTCAAGGACCTGGTCGGCGCGTTCAAGGAGATCGTCAAGGAGCAGTGCGGGCGGGAGTTCCCCCAGCACCCGCGCGAGCAGCTGGACATGGCGATCCAGGCGGTGTTCGGGTCGTGGAACACCGAGCGGGCCCGGTTGTACCGGCGCCGGGAGCGCATCCCGAATGACCTGGGCACCGCGGTGAACGTGGTGACGATGGTGTTCGGGAACCTGGGGGAGACCTCGGGCACCGGGGTGGCGTTCACCCGCGACCCGTCGACCGGGCATTCGGGGGTGTACGGGGACTACCTGCCCAACGCCCAGGGCGAGGACGTCGTGGCCGGGATCCGGAACACCCTGTCGCTGGCGGACCTGGAGGAGCTGGACGCGAAGTCCTACGGCGAGCTGATGCAGGCGATGCGCCGGCTGGAGACGCACTATCGGGACCTGTGCGACATCGAGTTCACCATCGAGCGGGGCAAGCTGTGGATGCTGCAGACCCGGGTGGGCAAGCGCACCGCGGGGGCGGCGTTCAGGATCGCGACGCAGCTGGTGGACGAGAACCTCATCACCATGGACGAGGCCATCGGGCGCACCACGGGGGCGCAGCTGACCCAGCTGCTCTTCCCGCAGTTCGACGGCGGCGCCGAGCGCACGCTGCTGACCAAGGCCATGGCCGCCTCCCCGGGGGCGGCGGTGGGCGAGATCGTCCTCGACAACGCCCAGGCGCTCGAGCGCACCGCCGCCGGGGCGCAAGTCATCCTCGTGCGGCGGGAGACCAACCCCGACGACCTGCAGGGCATGATCGTCGCCGCCGGGGTGCTGACGGCCCGGGGCGGGAAGACCTCCCACGCCGCGGTGGTCGCCCGCGGGATGGGCAAGTGCGCCGTCGTCGGCGCCGAGGAGCTCGACGTGGACCGGGCGGCCGGGGAGGTGCGGGTCAACGGCACCGTGCTCCGCGCCGGGGACACGATCGCCATCGACGGCTCGACCGGGGAGGTCTTCCTCGGCGAGGTCCCGGTGGTGGACTCCCCGGTCATGCGGTACATCTCCGACGGGCTTCAGGCCGGGCTGGAGGCCGCCGACGACGACGCCACCCGCGAGCTGGTCGAGGCCGTGGACCGGGTGCTCACCCACGCCGACGACGTGCGCCGGATGCGGGTGCGGGCCAACGCCGACACCGCCGAGGACGCCCGCCGGGCCCGGGAGCGCGGCGCGGAGGGCATCGGGCTGTGCCGCACCGAGCACCAGTTCCTCGGTGACCGGCGCGCCTATATCGAGCGGGTGGTTTTGGCCGAGGGGGAGCAAGCCCGGCAGGCGGCGCTGGCCGAGCTGCTGCCGCTGCAGCGGGCCGACTTCGTCGAGCTGCTCGAGGCGATGGACGGCCTGCCGACCACGATCCGGCTCATCGACCCGCCGCTGCACGAGTTCCTTCCCGACCTGACCGACCTGTCGGTCAAGGTCGCCCTGGCCAAGGCCAACGGCGAGGCGGACGAGCGCGACGTCAAGCTGCTCGCCGCGGTGCGGCGCATGCACGAGCAGAACCCCATGCTGGGCCTGCGCGGGGTGCGCCTGGGCCTGAAGGTGCCAGGCCTGTTCGCCCTCCAGATCCGCGCGATCGCCGAGGCCACCGTGCAGCTGCGCGAGGCGGGCAAGGACCCGCGCCCGGAGATCATGGTGCCCCTGGTCGGCTCGGTCCGGGAGCTGCAGATCGTGCGCGAGGAGGCCGAGGGCATCCTCGCGGAGGTCGGCCGCGAGGCCGGCACCGCCCTGGACCTGCCGATCGGGTGCATGATCGAGCTGCCCCGGGCGGCGTTGACCGCGCACCGGATCGCCGAGGAGGCCGACTTCTTCTCCTTCGGCACCAACGACCTGACCCAGACCACCTGGGGCTTCTCCCGCGACGACGTCGAGGGCGCGTTCTTCGCCGACTATCTCGAGAACGGGGTGCTGACCATCTCCCCGTTCGAGACCCTCGACGCCGACGGCGTCGGTGCCCTGGTCCGCGCCGGCGTCGAGGGCGGCCGCAAGACCAAGCCCCGCCTGCACCTGGGGGTGTGCGGCGAGCACGGCGGGGACCCCGAGTCCATCCACTTCTTCCACGGCGCCGGCCTGGACTACGTCTCCTGCTCCCCGTTCCGGGTGCCCATCGCCCGCCTCGAGGCCGGCCGGGCCGCCGCTATGGCGGGCGACGACGCCACCGCGTGAGTACACACGAACACGACGCACCCTGGTACGAGCCGGGTGCACACCAGGTCGCGCCTGGGGTCCACCGACTCGTCCAACCGCTGCTGGGTGACCGTCTCCGGGCGGTTAACGTGTATGCGATCGCGGACGGCGACGGGGTCTGCCTCGTCGACGGCGGTTGGGCCGTCGACGGAGCGATCGACCAGCTCGCCGAGAGTCTGGCCACGATCGGCCAGTCACTCCGGTCCGTGACCCGGGTGCTGGTCACGCACATGCACCTCGACCACTACACGCTCGCCGTGGCCCTGCGACGGTCGCACGGCACCCCGATCGTGCTCGGGGAGGGCGAGCGGGCGTCGGTTGACGCTCTCATCGCCGACGAGCGGCCGCAGCACGAGCGAGACCTGCGGGCGTGGGGCGTGGTGCAGCCGCCGGCGCGCGCCGGCTTCCCGCCGCACGAAGGTCGGTACGAGCCTCCCGATGTCTGGCTCGACGGACCGACCGACGTCACGCTCGCCGACCGCGTGCTGCACGCCATCCCCACGCCCGGGCACACCACCGGACATCTCGTCTTCGCCGACGTGGCCGGAGGGATGCTCTTCTCCGGCGACCACGTGCTGCCCCACATCACGCCCTCGATCGGCCTGCAGAACGTCCGCAGTCCGTACCCGCTCGAGGAATACCTCGCGTCGCTGCGCCTGATGCTCGACCTGCCCGACCTGGCAGTCCTGCCCGCCCATGGCCCGGTCGGGCACAGCCTTCACGAGAGGTCCCGCCAGCTGCTCGCGCACCACGAGCAGCGGCTGGTGGAGTGCGCAGCGTCAGTGGGCGCAGGCGCGAGCACGGCGTTCGAGACGGCGGAGGCGATGCGCTGGACCCGTCGCGGACACCACCTCAGCGAGCTCGACGGCCTGGCCCAGACGCTCGCGGTCGGCGAGACCGCCGCGCACCTCGAGGTCCTCGCGCGTCGCGGGGAGCTCGACCGTGCGGAGGTGGACGGCGTGGTGCGTTACACCGTCGCCTCTGTCGTGGCGGCAACACCGGTTCTCTGACCTCGGCGAGCTGCTCGCTGAACGAGTCGCGGGCGTCCCCGCTTCCTCCCTGTGCGAGCGGCTCAGCAGGGCCACGAGCGCGGAAGCCCGATCCCCAGACGACTCAAGCCCTCTAGCGGTCCTGGTACCGAATGACGGCCGGAGTGGTGGTAGGCGTTGCGGGGCTTCCCGGCATCGCCCGAGAAGATGTCGGCGAATGACGGGGGCCTGCGCGGGTGCTCACCCAAGGCGTTGTGGAACCCCGCCCGGGGTGAGCGTGACGGCCGATCCCCTCACACCTCGCCGGTGCGCGCGGCTTCAGCCAGGCGCCCTCCACCGCGGCGGCCGCGCTGCGCGGAGCGGCCGTGAAGCCCACGGACGTCGGCTGCCCTTGGAGCGGTGTGTTGAGGATTGACGCCCGTCGCCCGGGTATTTATCGTGAGGAATTACCATCAAAGGCGAGTGAGGAAGCTCCTATGAACGTGCGCACGAGCGCTGGCAATGGCGTCGTCGGCTCGGCCGCAGACGCTGGTCTCCCGGACGAGGTCGACGTCGTCGTAATCGGGTCGGGGGGGTCGGGGCTCATGGCCGCGCTCAGCGCGGCCACTGGCGGTGCCCGCGTCCTGGTGCTCGAGTCCGAACCCCTGGTGGGTGGCACGACCGCGATCTCTGGCGGTGCGGTTTGGGTGCCCAACCATGGATACTCGTACAAGGCCCTGAAGACGTGGGACACGCCCGAGGCGGCACGCACGTACCTGCTCGGCGAGGGGCGCGACAAGGTCCTCGACCCTGACGTCGTCGACACGTTCATCGACACAGCCCCGCAGATGGCGCGGTTCATCGAGAAGCACACGTATCTCAGCTGGATCCCCGTCGTGTGGCCGGACTACACCTCCGACATCCCGGGTGCCTCGAACTACAGGTCCCTGTTCCCCGGGCCGTTCTCGCCCGACGTCCTGGGCGAGGCTGCTGCGCTTGTCCGTCCGCCAAAGAAGTCCGGCATGGCGCGCAACCCGCTGCCGCTCTGGGTCATCAACAAGATCCAGGGAGTCTGGCTGGCCGGCTACGCCATGATCGGCGCCCTCCTCGAGGGGTGCCTCCGCAGGGGGGTGGACGTGCGGGTGGAGGCCCGTGCCGTGCGCCTCCTTGCCGGCGAGCACGGAGTCACCGGAGTCGTTGTCCGGGCGGGCGGCGAGGAGCGGACCGTACGTGCCTCTCAGGGCGTGGTTCTCGCGAGCGGCGGGTTCGAGGATTCCGAAGAGCTCACTTCCAAATACCTCGGTGCCCCCTTCCCTGTGCAGGTCAGCCCGCGTGGCCACCACGGCGACGCGGTCCGCATGGCGCAAGAGGCGGGCGCCGATCTCGTCGCCATCGACCAGGCGTGGTGGATGCCAGGAATCCAGGTGCCCGGGGAAGAGATGGACGGTGCCCCGATCAGTCGTCTGGTCCAGGGGGAGCGGGCGCTGCCGCACACCATCATGGTGAACAGTCACGGTGAGCGGTTCGCCAACGAGGCGGTGTCCTACAACGACCTCGGCGCGATCATGCGGCAGGCCGACCCGGTGACGGGGGAGATGCCGAATGCCACCGCGTGGATGATCTTCGACGAGTACTACCACTCGCACTACGGCTTTCTGAGCACCCCGCCCGGGGGGATGTACCCGCCCAACGTCGTCCAGGCGCCTACGCTCGAAGAACTCGCGCGCAAGTGCGGGATCGACCCCGAGGGGCTGGTGCGTACCGTCGAGGAGTTCAACCCCCTGGCGGCGCAGGGCCGGGACCCTTGGTTCAATCGCGGCACCAGCACGTTCGAGCGGTTCTTCGGCGATCACAACCCGTTCCTCGGCAGCCGGTCCCCGAACGCGTGGGCCCCGTCGGCCACCGAACGCGCCAGGCTCGCGACCGCAACGGCGGTCGCCCCAGTCGCTGGCCGCGTCATGGCCCGCATCGCGAAGGACCGGAACCCCGCGCGGATGCGCAAGATGCTCGTTCCCTCGCTCGCGAAGATCATGCGACCCGCCCTGGACAATCCCCCGACCGGTGCTCTGGGCCCTGTCGACACCCCGCCGTACTACGCCGTGAAGGTCGAGGCGAGCGCGATCGGCACGATCGGTGGTCCGGCCACCGACGCTACCGGGCGAGTCCTCGACACCGAGGGGGTCGTCATTCCTGGTCTGTACGCCGCTGGGAACGTGGGTGGTGCGGCGACGCACGGCTTCTACGGCGGCGCCGGGGGCACGATCGTGCTCGGGATGGTGTTCGGCTACCTCGCCGGGCGGCACGCAGCATCCCGGGAGCTGCAGGGCAGGTGAGCGCGTCGGCTGCCGCCCCGCGAAGGTTTGCCTTCGCCGGGGCCGGGAAAACGAGGCCCCGGGGGAGTTGAGTAGGCCCACACGAGGGACTGCGTGCCCGCCGCCCGGATGTGGGCGGCGGGCACGTCGTTTCCTGTGCGCGGTTGCGTCGCGGGAGAGCCGGCGCACGCAGCTTCGTCGCCCGCGCTGCCCCGCAAGAGCCCGCCATTGCGGCGCGGGACGGGAGCGGTGATGCCTCGGGAGCGGGGCAGCGAAGTTCTCCCCAGAAGGACCGTTGACGAGACGAATCGTCATGATGAATACTTCGGGGACCGGTGTCGCAATGAAGCGTTGCTCACGACCGTGCCGTCGGTGGAGCTCGTCGCGCCGATGCGTCGAGCTGGAGAGGGATGTCCATGTCTTCCGTAACGCCCACGCTCAGTTCGGCACCAGCCGGACCGAAGCCCTCGGGGACCACGCCAGATCTGAGGCAGCGCCTGGCACTGATCGACCAGGGGTTGCTCATTGCCGGGCTGACGCTGGCGATGGTGGTGATCGGCGCCGTCTTCGTCGACGGAATGTTCACGGTGGAGAACTTCACGACCATGGCGAGGCTGTCCGCCCCGTTGGCCATCCTGGCCGTGGCGTCGTCCATCGTCATCATGGGCAAGAACGTGGATCTCTCGGTTGTTGCCATCGTCGGCATCGCCGGCATGGCGACCGTCCAGCTCTGGACCCGGCACGGGTTTGGGGAGTGGCAGGCGATCCTGGCGGTGATCGGCGTGGCGCTGGTGATTGGCCTGCTGAACGGCTGGTTGGTCGCCTACGTCGAGATCCCGGCGCTCTTCGTCACCCTGGGCACCTGGAAGCTGTTCGAGGGCCTGTTCAACGTCACCCTGCTCGACACCCAGAACTACCCGCTGCCGCGAGACTCCGAGATCGTCGCGGCACTGGGCAGGGGGTCGGTACCGACGCTCCTCGCTGCAGCCGTTCTGGTCGGAGCGTGGGCATTCATGAAGTACACGACCTACGGCCAGCTCATCCGGGCCACCGGTGACAGCCCCGCCGCCGCGCGCCTCACCGGCGTGCCTGTGCGGCCGCTGGTCGTCGGGACCTTCGTGATCGCAGCGTTGCTGGCATGCCTCGTCGGGCTCCTCCAGCTCGGTGTCAACGGGGGCTACAGCAAGGCCTACGGCTCTGGCGAAGACCTGATGTTCAACGCGATCACTGCGGCGGTGATCGGCGGCGTCTCCCTCACCGGCGGCCGCGGCACCATCTTCGGTGTCTTCGCCGGCACCGCGTTCATCACGGTCTTCGTCAACCTCATGACGCTCCTCAACGTGAGCGTCGTCACCAGCGTGGTCATCCGCGGCGCGATCCTCCTCGCCGCTCTGGCGCTCGATGCGTGGCTCCATCCACGCGATGAAGAGACAGCGAAGTCCGACGACCTCTGACCCCAGCCCCCAGCAGGACCTGATCTCCCGGAAAGGCACCCATGCGCAAGCACAAGCTCAAGACTGTGGCCGCCGCCTCCTTGGCGGCCGCGGCCCTGTTCACGTCGGGCTGCGCGGTGAGCGCAGGCTCGATCGCCGACGTCGCCGCCGTCACCGAGTCCGACGGCGGGCTCCCCGTCGCGGTCGACGGTGAGAAAGCGCGATCAATGGTCCACGCGAGCGTGGCGGACAAGAAGATCGCCTACGTTCCGATGAGCCTGCAGTTCGAGCTGACAGCGCTGTGGGGCCAGCAGTTCCGGAGCGTCTTCGAGTCCCTCGGTGCCGACTACTCCGAGTCCGACCCGGCCAACAACGTCGACACCCAGGTCCGGATGATCGACTCCCTCATCGACGACGGCGTCGACCTGCTCATCATCCAGAACCCGGACGTCGGTGTGCTCTCCCAGCAGGTGCAGCGCGCGCACGAGCGGGGCATCTACGTCGTCAGCGTCAACGTGCAGGGCACCCAGTCCTCCGACGCCTACGTCGGTGCCGACCACACGGCCATGGCCCAGGACCTCGCCGAGCGCATGGCCGACGACTGCAAGGCGGCGAACAAGGACAAGGTGGCCATCATCAGTGGGTTCGCCACCGACTCCAACAGCATCGAGGCCGACAAGGGCTGGGAGCCGGTGTTCGAGGAGCACGGCCTCGAGGTGGTCTCGAAGCAGCAGAGCAACTACGACGCCACACGAGCGAATGAGATCGCCACGGTGGTCCTGCAGCAGCACCCGGACCTGTGCGGATTTGCCGTCATCTTCGACATCACCGCCCTGGGTGCCGCCCAGGCCGTCGAGGCCGCCGGTCTCAAGGGGCAGGTCGGGATCTACAACTTCGACGCCTCGCGGGTCTGGTGCGAGGCGCTCGCCGACGGCCGGGTGACCGCCGGCGCCGCGTACAACGCCTCGGGTATTGCCGTGGCCGCCGCGTACGCCGCGCAGGAGCTCTTCCTGGTCGGTGCCCCCGCGGGCACGCGGCGGGTCGCGGGCTACGTGCCGCACGAGTTGGCGGACAAGGACAACTACGAGAACGTGCCGGGAGCCTGCTATGGCGTCAACTGATGTCGTGACGCGCGCCGCTACGCAGGAGGGCGCAGCCAGATGAGCACCCGCACAGTGGACGCCTTCACCCGGACGACGGGTCGTCCGTGGGTTGCCCGCTTCGCGCCACGCCGGGCGCTGGGCGACCTGTTGTCCAAGTCCTGGATGGAAGGGGCGGTGCCGATCGGGCTGGCGGTCCTCCTCGGGATGGTCGCCGTCCTCACCACGCCGCAGATCCTCTCGGGCGGTGACCGGGGGATCATCATGGCCCAGTTCGCTGAGGTGGGCCTTCTCGCCATCGCGCTGACCCTGGTGCTCGTCGGTGGCGGCTTCGACCTCTCGATCGGCGCGATGATGGGCATGGCTGCCATCGGCAGCCTGATCCTCTTCCGGGTCTACGAGCTCCCGGTCGAGGTCGTGGTCACGCTCACCCTGGTCGGCGGCGCGCTCCTCGGGGCGGTGAACGGGTTCTTCGTGGCGATCGTGAAGACCCGGCCGTTCATCACGACGCTCGTCACAGCCCTGACCTTCCGGGCGTTGATCGAGCTGATCCAGGGCGCGTACAGCCAGCGGATGATCTACCCCCGCTTCGAGATCGACTGGTTGTTCATCGGGCACGGAACCGTCGCCGGAATTCCCACGGCGCTGTTCTTCCTCGGTGTCATTCTCATCGGCACCCATATCGCGCTCACCCGCTCGCGGTGGGGCTGGTGGCTCACGGCGGTCGGTAGCGACCGCCGCTCGGCCCGGCGCAACGGCATCCCGGTCAACGCCGTGTCGTTCGTCAGCTACGTGGCGAGCGGACTGCTGTGCGCCCTGGCCGGTCTGTTCATGTCGTCCCGTCAGGGCAGCACCGCGGCCAGCGTCGGGGCGGGGTACGAGATCATCGCACTGACGGCCGTGGTGCTCGGTGGCGTGAGCCTGCGCGGGGGGCGCGGCTCGGTCATCCGTGCGACGACCGGTGCGCTCATCGTCGCCGCGATCGGGCAGGCCATCTTCCGGCGGCAGTGGGACACCGCGATGGAGACGGTCGTGCTGGCCCTGGTGCTCCTCGTGTTCGCCGTGCTGGACCAGAAGTGGGGCAAGCACCGCAACAACCTCGCGCAGAAGCTGACCATCTCGCCGTTCCGCTACGAGCCCGGGCCCCTCGAGGACGTCACCGATCCCCGCAGCAAGTGGGCGGTCAACGATGCGCTGTCCAACGCCCTCCCGATCGGCCTGGGCAAGATCGAAGGGGCCGAGGACTGCGTGGCGGACGCCGAGGGCAGCGTCTTCTGCGGGGACCGCCGAGGGTGGGTGTGGAAGTTCTCAGGCGAGAACTACGAGCACGGGGAGATCTATGCCCGCACGGGAGGCACCCCGCTCGGTCATGTGTGGGACACCGATGGCAACCTTGTCGTCGCCGTGAGTGGCATGGGCGTGTGCCGGATCGACGGCGATCGGCAGGTCGAGTGGCTCGCCACCCGGGCGCCGCGGTCCAGGTGGCAGCTCTTCGACGACAGCGCCCTGCGCTTCGCAGACGACCTGGACATCGCACCCGACGGCTCGATCTACGTCAGCGACGCCTCCACCCGGGCGAGCACCGCAAACTATCAGGCGGTGGTCGCGGAGTACCGCCCGAACGGTCGCGTGCTGCGGATCGATCCAGACGGTTCGATCGAGACGGTGGTGACCAACCTCGCGGCAGCCAACGGCATCGCGACCGCCCACGACGGCCAGTCGATCCTGATCGCCAGCACCACGATGTTCCGCGTGGACCGTCTGTGGATCAGCGGCCCGAAACAGGGGCAGTTCGAACCGGTCCTGGAGAACCTTCCCGGTGCGCCCGACAACGTCAACCGCGCGTCGGACGGCAACTACTGGCTCAGCTTCGTCGGAATGCGCACCCCGTTCTCCGACCTGGTCCTGCGCCATCCGGACTTCCGACTGAGGATGACCAAGCAGCTGCCGGTGGACGACTGGGTGGTGCCTCAGTGGAACGTCTCCTGCGTCGCGAAGTTCAGTGAGTCCGGCGAGATCCTCAAGGTCCTGTGGGACCGGGGCGGGAAGCGGCACCCGATGGTCACCTCGATGAGCGAGTACAACGGTTTCCTCTACCTCGGCGGCCTGGAGAACAACCGCATCGGTCGGGTCCAGCTCGACCCCGAGGACGTGGGGCCGATCGATCCCTATCGGATTCCCGGCACGGGGGCCGCTCCCCAGTCGCCCACCATCGAGGAGGTGCCGGTGTGAGCCACTGGCGCAGAGACCTGCTGGAGTTCATCAGTCCGGGACGTGTCCGGCGCAAGGCGATTCCTCCGCTCGAGGCGGGCTTGCGCCCCAACACGCTGCTCGAGGACGCAACAGTCCTTGCGGAGGTGCGCCCGTTCGACGACGTGGCCTTGCTCGGCGGTGACGTGGTCGTGACCGCTGGGCGGTCCTTGCTTCGACTCGGAGAGGACGGTCTCGCGACGGTCGTCGAGTTCCCAGCCGCGGCCGGCGCGCTCACCACCACCGCTGAGGGCGTGGCCGTGGCGGTCGAGGGCCACGGGCTCAGCGCGGTCATGCCCGACGGGACGGTGTCGGTGATCACCGCAGACCCCCGCCTCCACACCTGCGTCACGGCGCTCACCGCCCTGGGCGACGGGTCCCTGCTCGCCTGTGTCGGCTCCACGGCGACCGGCGAGTGGGCCCGCAACCTGGTCGCCAGGGACTCCGCGACCGGCATGCTCTTGCGGATCAGCGACGGCCAGGTCGAGGAGCTGGATCGCGGGCTGGCCTGGCCGTCGGGTGTGTGCGACGACGGCGAGGGCGGGTTCCTGCTGTCGACCAGCGTGGGACACCGCATCGAACGCCGGTCGCTGGCCTCCCCCGACCGGGCGGGAGTTCCCCTCCTGGACAACCTGCCGGGCTACCCGGGCCGGATCACGCCGGCGTCACGAGCCGGGGAGTGGTGGGTCGCTATGCCCTACCTGCGGAACCGCGCGACCGAGCTCATCCTCGAGCACGACGAGCTGCTCGCCGAGATGGTCGGGTCCATGGAACCGGAGGCCTGGCTGGTGCCCAGCCTGGCCATCGAGAACGTCTACCGCACACCGCTGCAGACCGGCTCGGTGCGTGTGCTGGGTGAGATCAAGCCCTGGGCCCCGTCGCGGACCTACGGTCTGGTCTTCCGCGTGACCGCCGAGGGCCGGGTGGTCGCCAGCGCGCACTCCCGGGCCGACGGCCGCATGCACGGCGTCACCGGCGTCCTGGAGTGCGAACCCGGATCCGTCGTGGTCGCCTGCCGTGGCGCGGGCACCATCCTCATGTTGGGAGAAGATCGCTGATGAGCACCACGACCGATGCCGCCGTCTTCCGGCTCGAGGGCGTGACCAAGCGGTACAGCGGGGCGCTCGCGCTGGACCGGGTGACGTTCGATGTCCGGCCGGGTGAGGTTCATGCCCTCCTGGGCGAGAACGGTGCGGGCAAGTCCACCATGGCCAAGATCATTGCGGGGGTGGCTCCTCCCGACGAGGGCAGGTTGGTGATCGACGGCGAACCAGTCAAGTTCGCTGCCCCCGCCGAGGCAACCGCCGCGGGCATCGCCATGGTTTATCAGGAGGGATCGCTGGTCGACACGATGACCGTGGCGCAGAACCTCTTCCTGGCCAATGCCGCGGTGCTCAACAACATGGCGCAGCTCAACAGCAAGGCGCGGCATCTGCTCGAGTCACACAACTTCCACATCGAGCCGAATGCCACCGTCGCCAACCTGGGCGCCGCGCAGAAGCAGATGGTGGAGATCGCGCGCGCGGTCCACCGCGACGCCAAGGTGATCATCTTCGACGAGCCGACGGCCTCGGTGACCCCGGAGGAGGCGCAACAGCTCTTCCTCTCCATGCACAGCCTCAAGCAGCGCGGCGTCGGGATCATCTTCATCACGCACAACCTCGAGGAGGCGCTCCGGCACTCCGACCGCATCACCGTCATGCGCGACGGGGTGCTGCAGGCGACCCACCCGGTCGAGGAGATGTCCCGGGAGAAGATCGTCCGCCTCATGGTCGGGCGCGACGTCGCCTACGAGCGCCACGCGGGAACGGTGGCTCCCGGTGTGAGGCCGGCGCTCGAGTTCGACAACGTCACCATGGGCCGGGTGGTGCAGAACATGTCCTTCTCCGCGTACCCGGGACAGGTGGTGGTCCTCGCCGGCCTGGTCGGTGCAGGACGTACCGAGGCCGCCATGATCGCGGCCGGAGCGATGAAGCGTCGCCGGATCGGCGGCGGTGAGATCCGCCTCGAGGGCGAGCCCGTCCGGTTTCGGACGCCTCGTGAGGCGATCGAGCGGGGCATCGCCTACATCACCGAGGACCGCAAGGTGCTCGGCATCTTCTCCGACCTCAGCATCTACGAGAACATCGACATCGGGTACCTGGGCACCGCCCACCCCATGCCGCCGTGGATGAGCCCGAGGCGGCGCAAGCGCCTCGGCGCCAAGATGGTCGAGCGGTTCCACGTGCGTACCCTCAACCCGGCAAAGGCGAGGCTGGTCGAGCTGTCCGGCGGGAACCAGCAGAAGGTGCTCCTGGCCAAGGGACTGACCAAGAAGCCCAAGGTGGTGATCTTCGACGAGCCGACCCGCGGGGTCGACGTCGGAGCGATCGAGGACATTCACGCCGCCATCCGCGCGTACGCCGAGGACGGTGTCGCGGTCATCGTGATCTCCTCCTACCTGCCGGAGGTGCTCTCGCTCGCGGACCGCGTGCTGGTCGCGCGCGGCGGCCGCGTGGTCGCGGAGTTCTCCGGGGACGAGGCGACGGAGGAGAAGATCATGTTCGCCGCGGTCCACTAGCCCTGGCATGCCTTCCCAACGGTCATCGAAACCCGTGTCCCGAGGAGTGGCTTCTTTGGCTGGAACGCTGCGAGCGCGTCGCGGATCGCGGCCCTGAGCGCCGCGCGAGCCGCTGATGCCGTTCTCGGGTCGTCGGCGAGCTCGACCGCCCCGCGCCCGCCGGATGGTGGTCGAGGGCGTTGTCGTCCACCGGTACCGCACTCGGTGGCGTGGCGAGACCGCGTCCTTGCCGTGGTAGAGACGCTGGAAGCAGCCCCTCGCGTCAACGGTGACGGGTGCGCCCTGGCTCGCGGTCGCCCTGCTGGGCCCGCTCCCGGGCGATCTCACGAAGGCGGGCGCGCACGAGCCGCTCGACGGCGCAGCGGGCCACGGCGGCCGTTTGCGGCGCCGCTGGGGTGGACCTTTCGCGTCCGGCGGACACCGCGCATGTCGGTGTGCACGGCCGCGGTCCCCCGCGTCGGCTCGGGCGTGGCCGAACAGCGCGGGCCGGCAGGACACCGTTTCTTGGTGGCCGGATAGCCGCCCGGAGCTGGCTTTGGGCGACCTCCCGCTGCACGGCCTCAAGCGCGAGCCCGTCCCTCCGCAACTCCGCCGCTAAAGATCATGAGAAATACTTGACATCGACTACGGACCGTTCCAGACTCCATCAGACCGTTCACCGCAACGTCCGGGGACGGTCTCTCTCTACGGCCCCATGAGGGGCACGCCGTCATGGGTTCGAGGAGGAATCTGAAGATGAGCAGGAAGAAGCGAGCCGGCCGCGTGGCCGCCGGTACCGTCGTCGCGATTGGTGCCGTCCTGGCGTTGGCCGCGTGCGCGCAGGACGCGAAGTCGCAGGCCCAGACCGCCAGTGAGGGTATCGCCTACGGCGCGTCCATCGAGACGTGGCGGGAGGCCTTCAAGGAGGTCGCGCCCATCACCATCGTCGCCCAGAGCTCGGCGCCGCAGGGGTCGGCCGTCGGCAAGATGTACGAGGAGTACTGGGCCGAGGTGGAGGAGTGGTCGGACGGGAAGATCACCTTCGACATCTCCTACTCCAACGCCATCGCCGCGACCCTGGAGGTCGACGACGCCCTCCGCGACGGGCGTCTCGACATGGGCAACGTCCTGCCGGTCTACGAGCCGGACCAGTACCCGCTGAACGCTGCCCTCGCGGACGCCTCGTTCATCGGCGACCAGGCCCCGAACATCAATCCCTTGATGTTGCACGGAGCCATGAACGACGTTGCTTGGTCGACGCCCCAGTTCCGCGAGGAGTACGAGTCGAACGGCATGGTTCCCGTCCTGCCTTGGTTCTCGGGCGACTCGAACGGTATCCAGTGTGTCGAGCCCACCTCCAGCCTGGCGGACTTCAAGGGCCGCCAGGTCGTGGCTGCCGGCCGTGTCAACGCGCTCGAGCTCGAGGCGCTGGGGGCCAGCCCCGTCTCGATGCCGTACACCGAGCTGTTCGAGGCGCTCCAGCGCGGCGTGGTCGACTGCTCGCTGAACTCCATGCGCGTCGCCACCCTGATGGGCACCTACGAGGTGGCTCGCAACTTCACCATCGATGACGAAGTCGGCCTGGCCAAGAACCCCGGTGGATGGGCGCTGAGCAAGTCCAAGTGGGACAGCCTCCCGCTGGTTGCCCAGCAGCTCCTCTTCGACAAGACGCGGGTCATCCTGGACAACAACATCGCCGGGTCCACCAAGTTCCAGGTGGACGGACTGGCGACCATTCTTGAGCAGGGCGGTCAGACCAGCACCTTCGACGATGCTGCCCGCCAGGCCGTGAAGGCGGCCAACGACAAGGCCCTCGAGGCCATGCGCGAGAGCAGCAACCTCGACGACGGGCAGAAGCTGGTCGACGACATGCGCGCGGCCACGACGGAATGGGCCAGCAAGGTGGCCGACGACCTCGGGTTCGGCGGCGACGTCGCGTTCGCGGACTTCCCGGACTGGCACAAGCAGCACGGCTACGACCTGAGCGCGTACCTCGACGCGGTCTACGAGAAGGCCATGAACCAGGCCCGCCCCGCTTAGGTCTCCACCGCTGCGCAGCAGCTCAGCACGACGCCCGTGGGCGCGGTCGGCGGCGACGCCGACCGCGCCCACGGGCCGGCGGACCTTCTGGGGCTCGTTCAGCGTCGGGAGGCACTTCCCCGGCGTGCTGGCCGCCGCGGTCCCTCAGGAGGGGGCCAGCGAGGGCTCCGCATCCGGGCGTCGGACGGCGACCGCGCGCAGGACGTCGCCGAGCCGAGGCTTGAGCGGGATGTCAAGCCCGGGCCGGTATATCTCATGATGAATTGTTGACACAACGGGCTGAACGCTGCGATTCTTCCGACTCGGCGTGACGCACGTCATAGTGCCGCGATTTCCAGGAAGGCGAGACAGCATGTCTGAGCAAGGTGCCGGTACGGACACGGCACGACGATCCTCGGCCGTCGATCTACTGATCGAGGTCCCGGCCGTGATCGTCACCATGGTCATGATGGTCCAGATCACGGCGAACGCCCTCATGCGGACCCTCTTCAGGGAGCCCCTTCCCTACACGCTGGAGATCACCCAGTACTGGTACATGCCGGTCGTGGCCTTCCTCGGCTTCATGGCCGCCCAGCGCCGTGGCCAGCACATCGCCGCGGACCTGATCTTCCAGGCGTTGCCGAGGGGCACCAAGCGCGCCGTGCTCGCCGCCCTGTACCTGCTGGCCGCCGTCGCGCTGGCGGGCATGGCCTACTACGGCTGGCACGAAGCGATCAAGGCCTGGGAGATCCGCAAGCACGCGGGCATCTCCCCGCTGCCGGCATGGCCGCTGTACTTCCTGCCGTCGCTGGCCTTCGGCGTGATGACGGTCCAGTTCGTCGCTGCGGCGATCGGCTTCATCCGGCACGGCGTCGGCCTCTCCATCGAGGAGGCCGAGCTGCAGTCGGTCGACCTGGAGGACGGCGTCCCGCACACACCCCAGCACGAGGAGCGTTGATGACGACGACCGAGCTCAGCCGGGTCCAGGTGCCCGAAGAGGGCAGGGCCCGCAGGCGTCGCGTCGGCTCCCGGCTGCTGTTCGTCCTGTCGATCGGCGGCCTCGTGGTGTTGACCGCCGCGATGTTCATGCCACTGGTGCCCGAGGCCCTGGGCGTCATCGCGTGCGTCCTGATGCTGTTGCTGATCTTCCTGCGGGTGCCCGTCTCGCTCGCGATGATGCTGCCCTCGCTGCTGGGCATGTACGCCATGCGCGGCTGGTCCTTGGTGGAGTCCTCGCTCTCCACGATGCCGTACGCGCAGACCGCCACATGGAGCCTCAGCGTCATCCCGATGTTCATCCTGATGGGGCTCCTGCTCTGGAAGGCCGGCCTGACCGAGGCCCTCTACGTGGCGGCACAGCGATGGTTGGGCTGGATGCCGGGCGGCTTGGCCGTGGGCACCAACCTCGCCGGCGCCGGGCTGGCTGCCGTCAGCGGCTCCTCGGTCGGCACCACCTACGCCCTGGCCCGCGTCGGTGTGCCGGAGATGCTCCGCGCGGGTTACGACAAGCGGCTCGCGATCGGCGCCGTCATCGTCGCCGGTCTGCCCGGCCAGCTCATCCCGCCCAGCATCATGCTGGTGATCTACGCCGGCATCGCCGAGGTGCCGGTGGGTCCCCAGCTGATGGCCGGCATCGGTCCGGGCGTGCTTGTCGCGATCATGTTCACCGGCATGCTCATCGCCTTCGCCACCCTGCGCCCCGAGTGGGGTGGGCGCGGCCCCGAGGGGCTCCGCGAGTCTCACACATGGGGCGTGCGCTTCAGGTCCCTGCTGTCGGTGTGGCCGGTGCCCCTGGTCATCGCCGTGATCGTCTGGGGCACCTTCTCGGGCGTCTTCACCGCCAGTGAGGCCGGTGCCGCCTCCGCGCTCCTCGCGCTGATCATCACCCTGATCTGGCGCCGGCACTCGGGGTCCTGGCGAGCCGTGGCCGACGCGGCCGTCGCGACGGTGAGCAGCGTGGGTGCCATCTTCTTCATGCTCGTCGGCGTGGAGATGCTCTCCCGGATGATGGTGCTCACCGGCATCACGACCGGCTTCTCCAACCTCGTCGACGAGTTGGCGCTGGGCCGGGTCGGCTTCCTGCTGATGATGCTGCTGGTGTACCTGGTGCTGGGCACATTCCTCGAGCCGCTGCCGATGCTCGTGCTCACCGTGCCGATCCTCATCCCCACGCTGCAGGCGCTCGACATCTCGCTGCTGTGGTTCGGCGTCTTCGCCGTGTTCATGGGCGAGCTGGCGGTGATCTCGCCGCCAGTGGGCATCCTCGCGTTCATCATCTACAGCATCGTCAAGGACCCCGAGGTCAACCGCGGCCAAAAGATCACCATGGGCGACGTCTTCGTTGCCGCCACCTGGTTCATGCCGATGGCGGTCCTGGTCTCCTTGCTGCTGATCTTCTTCCCGGAGGTCGCGACCTTCATTCCGGACCTGATGTCGAGCAAGTAGCGCCGCTGCTGGCCGCCGAGCTGCGGTCCGGCGACTGCGAGGCCGAGCGCCGTCATGGCGGGCTCCGCCCGTACCGGAACGGCACGCCGCCGCTTGACTAAATCATCATGAGAAATATGCTGGCGTGGCAGGTTCGCCCTGTGCGGCGCCACTAAGCCGAGAGAGGTAATAGTGCGAGACTTCCGTCCCACGCGCAGCGGCCGAGTCCGCTGCGCCACCCTCGCCCTGCTGGTCAGTGCGGGCGCCCTGACCCTCACCGCCTGCGCCGAGAAGGCTAGCTCCCGCGCGTCCGTCGGCGGGGAGGGGGTGGCGGCCGGCGCTTCGATGGAGGAGTACCAAGCGGCCTTCGAGTCGATCGACCCCATCACTCTCAACACCCAGTCGCCCGCTCCCAAGGGCTCGCCGGTGGGCAAGAACTTCGAGGACTACTTCGCTGCCGTCGAGGAGTGGTCGGACGGCAAGATCACGTTCAACGTCTCGTGGGCCAACGCCGTGGCCGCCGCGCCCGAGGTCGACGAGGCGCTGGCCGACGGCCGGCTCGACGTCGGCAGTGTCATGGCCGGTTACGACTCGGACAACTTCCCGGCGTACGCGGCGCTGTCCGACACCTCTTACATGGGCAACGGCAACCCGCTCGAGATGGTGATGGTGCCCCACGGCTACGTGACCGAGCTGGCGCTGGCGAACGAGCAGGTGACCGCCGAGTTCGAGGCGAAGGGGCTGAAGATCCTGGCCCCGGTCTTCACCGGGGGCATCAACGGCATCTACTGCTCCGACGAGCGTCGCTCGCTGGACGAGCTGAAGGGTGCGCAGGTCCGCATCTCCGGCAGCGCCCACGCCGCGGAGGCCCAGGCCCTGGGCATGTCCCCGGTCTCGCTGGCCTTCGAGGAGGTCTACGAGGCCCTGCAGCGCGGGGTGCTGGACTGTGCGTTCGCCGGCGCGACCGTCGTGCAGCTCGGCGACCTGCTCTCCGTGGCACCGCACGTGATCCTGGGCAAACAGGTCAGCCTCGGCCAGGTGCCGTCGGCGCTCGCGATGAGCGAGGCGGTGTGGGGTGACCTCCCGCTGGTCGCGCAGCAGCTGCTCTACGACCGCGGCGACGTGTTCGTGGAGTCGAACATGCGGGGCCTGCTCGGCATGTTCGAGGACGTGCTCGGCGCGGTCGACGGCAAGGGCGGCTCCATCGGCGGCCTGGATGACCAGGCCCAGGAGGCCCTGGACCGGGGCAACGCCGCCTTCTTGGCGGCGGTGGCCGACAACGACCGGATCGAGGGCGCCCCCGACCTGGTCGCGAAGATCGAGGAGGCCTCGGCACGGTGGCGCGAGAAGGTCGCCGACCTGGGGTACGACACCTCTGTCGAGTATGCCGAGTTCCCGGCATGGGTCGCCGACAACCCGATCGAGCTCGAGCCCTACATGGAGAAGGTACGGGCGCTGCTCGACGAGCACCGTCCCGCCTGACCCGCAGCACCTGTCCCACCCCCTAAGTACCCAGCGAGGAGAGACGTGACCACGCAAGCAGGAGTGATCGATCACAGTTCCGGTGACTCGACCACGATCGTGGACGGCGCGACCGTCGCCGACGAGGCCGCTCGATTCATCTCCGCGGGGGTGGTCCCGCACGTGATCGGCGGCGAACGACGCGAGTCGATCGCCGGCGGGCAGCGGGAGCTGGTCAACCCGTCGACCGGCAACACCTTCGGCGCCGTCGCCGACGGGACGGCCGAGGACCTGGACGCGGCCGTCCAGGCCGCACGGCAGGCCTACGACGACGGCCGCTGGCGCCACTTGGCGCCGCGCGAGCAGGAGGCGCGGCTGCACCGTCTCGCCGACCTGCTCGAGCAGCACAAGGAGGTGACCGGCGACCTGGACGCCCTCGACGCCGGCATCCTGCGCCGCTACGCGAGCTACATCTCGCAGTACTCCGCCAACGCCCTGCGCTACTACGCCGGCTGGCCCACCAAGATGGTCGGTCAGATCCCGCCGGTCGGACCGGACTACGTCGTGCAGGAGCGGGTCGAGCCGATCGGCGTCATGGGTGTCATCAAGCCGTGGAACGGGCCGGGCGCGATCTTCGCGCAGGTCGCACCTGCACTCGCGGCGGGGAACTCGGTCGTGCTCAAGCCGGCCGAGCACAGCCCGCTCAGTGCGACGTACATGGCCCTCCTCGCCCTGGAGGCCGGCATCCCCCCGGGTGTGTTCAACGTGGTCCACGGGGACGGCGTGGTGGGCAGCGCCCTCGTCGCCCATCGCGGGGTCAACAGACTTTCCTTCACCGGCTCGGTGGGCACCGGTCGGGCGCTGGCCGCCGCCGCCGCGCAGACCTTCAAGAAGGTCAACCTGGAGCTGGGCGGCAAGTCCCCGGTGCTGGTCTTCCCGGACGCCGACCTCGAGACGGCGGTCGCCGCGGCGACCACCACCGTGTGGAACAACTCCGGCCAGGTCTGCACGGCCGGCACCCGGACGCTGGTCCACCGCAGCATCTACGACGAGTTCGTCGACGAGGCGGTGCGCGTCTCCCAGGACCTCACGGTGGGCAACGCCTTCGATCCCGCCAGCCAGCTCGGCCCGCTGATCACCCCCGCTCAGCTGGCGAAGGTTCGCTCCTACGTCGAGCTGGGCAAGTCCGAGGGGGCGACCATGCGCTTCGAAGGCAGCGTGAGCTGCTCGGGAGGCAACTACCAGGCCCCGGTCATCTTCGCGGACGTGCGCAACGACATGACCATCGCGCGCGAGGAGATCTTCGGCCCCGTGATGTCGATCATCCCGTTCGATGACGAGGCCGAAGCGTATCGCCTGGCCAACGACTCCGAGTTCGGGCTCGCGGCCGGTGTCTTCACCACCGACATCGCCCGGGCGAACCGGGCGGCGGCCGCGCTGGACGCCGGCACCGTCTGGTTGAACTGCTACCAGGTCACCGACGCGGCGGTCTCCTACGGCGGCGCCAAGGCCTCTGGTTACGGCCGGAGCCTCGGGGCGCCCGCCCTCGAGGAGTACACGCGGCGCAAGGCCGTCTGGTCCCGCAACTACTGACCCGCACCACCACTCCGTCCACCGCGGGCGGACAGATACACAGACTGGAATGGACACGTGAACAGGTACGAGGGACGAGTCGTCCTCCTCATCGGCGCCGGCTCTGGCATGGGGCGCGCGGCAGCGTTGCGAATCGGTTCGGAGGGCGGCCACGTGTGGGTGGCCGACCGCAACCAGGAGAGCGCCGAGGCGGTGGTCGAGGAGATCATCGCCGCCGGCGGCACGGCGGTCGGCGTCGGTGTGGACGCGACCGACGTCGACGCCCTCAAGGCCCTCTTCGGCCGGATCGACGCCGAGCACGGCGTCCTGCACGCCGTGCACTATCAGGTGGGTATCCCGGCGGCCGCGGGCCTGGAGGTCGGCGAGGCCGACTGGCAGCTCGCGATGGACGTCAACATGAAGTCCGCCTTCTACTCCGCGACGCTCGGCTTCGACCTGCTGGAGAAGGCCCGCGGCAAGGGAAGCGTCACGCTCACCAGTACCGCGGCGGCGATCATCGGCTCGGGCCGATCGCCGCTCTACTCGATGACGAAGGGGGCCCTGCTGCCGCTGGCCCGCTCGCTCGCCGTGATCGGTGGGAAGCGCGGCATCCGGGTCAACGTGGTCGCCCCGGGCATGGTCGAGACTCCGATGCTCAGCTCCTTCTTCCCCGGGGCGGAGGGCAAGGACACCTCCGAGCTGATGAAGGGCTTCCGTGACACGGTGCCGCTCGGCCGGGGCGCGCAGGCACGTGAGATCGGCGATGTCATCGCCTTCCTCAACAGCGATGACGCCAGCTACGTCACCGGTGTCACCATCCCGGTCGACGGCGGCGCCACGATCGTCTGACGAGGCGTGGCGGTGGCGCCAGGCCGGCCTCGGCGCGCGTCACACACGCCAGCCCCTTGACGATTTCCTCATGAGGAATTAGTGTGATCGCACGCACATCGTCTAGCCTCGAAGGGGGATGTCGTGCTCAGCAGTGACGCCGAGGTCACCGGTCGGCTCCAGCGTGTCGTCGACGAGCTGGAGATCCGACGGGCGATCACCGACTACGCCGCCCTGGTCGACGCCCGGCAGTGGGAGAGGCTGCGCGCGGTGCTGGCCGACGACGTGCGAGTGGACTACCACAACGGCCGGAGCCAGGTCCACGGCGCGCAGGCCGTCGTCGACTACATCGTCGCCAACACCGCTCACCTGGCCTGGCAGCACCACAATGTCTCGCCGTACGGCATCGACATCGACGGAGATCGGGCATCCGCCCAGGCGTACCTGGTCTCGCACCAGGTGATCGCGGACGAGCCGGGCACCGTGCTGATGATGGCCGCCACCTACGACCTCGAGATGGCTCGCGGGCCCAAGGGCTGGCAGATAGCCCACATGGTCCACCGGATCATGGTCGCCAACTACCTCCCGATCACCACGTCGCCGCCCGGCGGCGCCCATGTGCCCCCGGCCGTCCGGCACTGAAGCACCCGCCCACACCTCGAGAGACCAGGAACGAACATGAAATCCCAGACCGAGACCCTCAGCCCCCAGGACGCCCAGGAGGCGGCCGACCGCCTCGAGCGGGCCAAGGCCGCCGGCTGTCCGGTGGTGCACTTCGACTACACCACGCCCAAGCCCGCCCTGAGCTACTTCGAGGAGTTCGACAAGCTGCGCCATGAGGCGCCCACGGCGTACTCCACCTACGGGCCCGGCTTCTGGATGCTGCTGACCTCCGACCTGGTCCGCGAGGCGTACCAGACCCCGGAGGTGTTCAGCAGCAGCGCGACCATCCCGACCGTCCCGCACCCGGACTGGACGTGGATCCCGACCATGATCGACCCGCCGCTGCACGGCGAGTACCGCCGGATGATCAACATGGCCTTCTCGCCGCGTTTCGTCCGGGAGCTCGAGCCGACGATCCGCCAGGACTGCGTCGACACGATCGAGAGCTTCCTCGCCAAGGGGGAGTGCGACTTCCTGGACGACTTCGCGAAGGTGTTCCCCACGAAGGTGTTCCTCCGCATCCTCGGCCTGCCCCAGGAGCACACCGACATGTTCATGGGGTGGGTCGAGACGATCTTCGAGGGCCTGGGCCACTTCGGGGAGGGGGCCGAGCGTCAGCTCAACGCCCAGCGCGAGATCCGCAACTACTTCGCCGGGGTGCTCGCGGACCGCCGGGAGAACCCCCCGGCGAACCCGGAGGACGACTTCTTCTCCATCATCGCCAGCGCCCAGATCAACGACCGGCCGATCACCGACGAGGAGTTCCTCAACATCGCCGAGGTCTTGCTGCTCGCCGGGCTGGACACGGTGAAGAGCCAGCTCAGCTACATCTTCTACTGGCTCGCGACCACCCCGCGCGACCGCGAGTGGATCGTGCGCGAGCCGGAGATCATCCCCAACGCGGTCGAGGAGTTCCTCCGCGCGCACAACATCGTGATGACCGCCCGCCAGGTCGCCCAGGACACCGATTTCCACGGCTGCCCGATGAAGAAGGGCGACATGGTGATGGTGGCCAACCCGTCCGCATCGCGCGACGAGGCCGAGTACGAGAACCCCACCGAGATCCAGCTGGACCGCAAGGTCAACAAGCACTACTCGTTCGCCGGTGGCCCCCACCGCTGCGCGGGTGCCCACCTGGCCCGCCTCGAGCTCCAGATCGTGCTCGAGGAGTGGCACAGGCGGATCCCGGAGTATCGCGTGACCAACACCGAAGGCCTCATCGAGAGCGGCCCGCAGGTCGGCATCGAGAAGCTCCAGCTCGCCTGGGGCTGAGCAGCGCCGGACCGTGCGAGAGAACGTAGGAGAGCAGGAAGCATGAAGCGCATCAACATCGACATGGGCAAGTGCAGCGGCCACGGTCGCTGCTACACCCTCGCCCCGCACCTCTTCGAGCCCGACGACGAGGGATTCCCGGTGGTCCGCAACGCGGTGGTCGCCGACGACATGGACGGCATCTCCGCGCTGGCGGCCGCCGTCGACAACTGTCCCGAGCGTGCGCTCACCGTGACGGACGAGGCCTGAGAAATGACCGGTGTTGCGTCTTCGTCGCCTTCCCTCGGGGAGTACCGGGAGCAGGCTCGCGCCTGGCTCGCTGAGCACGCCCCGACCGGAGGCGCCCGACGCGACCCGTACGACGTCTCGGTGTTCCACCACCTCGATCGGGACGCGGAGCTGGAGGTCCTGCAGCGGCTGCGAGAGTGGCAGCGCGCGAAGTTCGAGGCCGGGTACGCCGCCATCAGCTGGCCCGCCGAGCTGCACGGGGCGGGGCTGCCCACCGAGTACGCCGACGCGTTCAAGGCCGAGGAGTCCGCAGCGGTCTCGCTGACCCGGCACGAGCTCTTCTCCGTGACCATCAACCTGATCGCCCCCACCGTGCGGCTCTACGGCTCGGAGGAGCTCAAGGCCGTGCTGCTGCCCGGGCTGCTCGACGGCTCCCTGCTGGCCTGCCAGCTCTTCTCGGAGCCGGGGGCCGGCTCGGACCTGGCCAACGTCGCCACCCGAGGCGTCCGAGAGGGCGACGAGTGGGTGCTCGACGGGCAGAAGGTCTGGACCTCCGGCGCGCAGTTCGCCGAGTGGGGGCAGGCCATCGTCCGGACCGAGCCGGGCTCGTCCGGCAACCGTGGCCTGACCACCTTCATGGTGCCGATGGACACGCCCGGGGTCGAGGTCCGGCAGATCCGTCAGATGTCCGGGGGCACCAGCTTCAACGAGGTCTTCCTCACGGACGTGCGGATCTCCGACAGCATGCGGATGGGCGCGGTGGGCGACGGCTGGGCCGTCACCCGCGCGACGCTCGGCTTCGAGCGTGCCAACGCCTCCAACAAGGCTGGCGTCGGGGGGCAGTTCGACCAGCTGGTCGACCTCGCGCGGCGGACCGGCGCGCTGCAGCACCGGGACGTCCGGCTGCAGCTGGCCGAGGTGCGGATGCGCGAGGTGGCGGCCGAGGTGTCGCTGCACCGCGAGCAGCGGTCCCGTGACACCGGCCAGCCGCCGGGCGCGTCGGGCTCCATGCGCAAGCTGCAGTGGGTCACCAAGCTCCAGCTCGTCTCCGAGCTCGCCCGCACCATGCTCGGCGACCGCCTGATCGCCGACCTCGGCGACCCGGGCACCTGGTCCTGGAACGCGCACGTGCTGGGCGCGCCGGGGTATCGGATCGCCGGCGGCAGCGACCAGATCCAGCGCAACATCGTCGCCGAGCGCCACCTGGGCCTGCCGCCCGAACCGCGTCCGGCCAAGCCACGTGGGGAGACCTCATGAGCATCGCGATCGACCTGGACGGTCGGGTCGTCGTCGTCACTGGCGGCAGCCGCGGCCTCGGCCTGGAGATGTCCCGGGCTTTTGCCCGGGCCGGAGCCACCGTGATCGTGTCCAGCCGCAAGAAGGAGGCCTGCGAGGAGGTCGCGGCCGAGCTCACCCGCGACACCGGGGTCAGGGCACTGGGTGTCGGCGCCCACGTCGGGGACTGGGCCAGCTGCGAAAGTCTTGTCGACACGACACTGCGGGAGTTCGGCCGCCTCGACGTGCTGGTCAACAATGCCGGGATCGCGCCGCTCTACGAGACCCTGGAGTCCGCCACGGAGCAGCTCTTCGACAAGACCCTCGACGTCAACCTCAAGGGCCCGTTCAGGCTGAGCACGCTCGCCGCCCCCCGCATGGCCGAGGGGGGCTCGATCATCAACGTCAGCTCCATCGCGTCGGTGCGGCCGAAGGCCAGCGACCTGATCTACGCCGCCGCGAAGTCCGGACTGAACACCCTGACCAAGGGCCTCGCTCAGGCCTACGGACCCCGTGTCCGCTGCAACACGATCATGGCGGGTCCGTTCCTCACGGATATCAGCGAGGCCTGGTACACCGACGAGTGGCGGGCACGGGCGCAGGGCTTTCCCCTGCAGCGAGCCGGACAGCCCGGAGAGATCGTCGGGACCGCCCTCTACTTCGCCTCCGACCTCTCCAGCTTCACCACGGGCACGGTGCTGCCCGTGGACGGCGGTCGCTCCGCCATGCCCTGAGGCGGCTGACGGAACACGCCTCACGAACTCACGACCGACAAGGACTATTGATGACTGCCCACTCCCAGGCGCCACACGTCGCCGCGCGTCGTCCCGTGCCCCGTGTGGGGCCACTGGCCGGGATCCGCGTGGCCGACTTCTGCTGGATGGGTGTCGGGTCGGTCGCGACCCGGATGCTGGGCGACTTCGGTGCCGAGGTCATCAAGATCGAGAACCGCCGCCGCATCGACCGGCCCCGCCTGCTGCCGATCTACAAGGGCGAGGTTCGCAACTACGGCGAGGAGATCGCCGACGCCGACCCGAACCGGGGCGGACTGCACAACAACTACAGCCGCAACAAGCTCGGCATCACCGTGGACATGAAGACCCGGCGGGGCCGGGAGCTGGTGGACGCGCTGATCGCCGCCAGCAGCGTGGTGACGGAGAACTTCGCGCCGGGCGTGATGGAGCGTTGGGGGCTGACGTACGAGCGCCTGGACGAGCTCTCGCCCGGGGTCATCTACGGCCGGATGAGCGGCTTCGGCCACTCCGGGCCGCACGCCCACTTCAAGTCCTACGGGCCGATCGTGCAGGCCGTCAGCGGCCTGTCCTTCATCAGCGGACTTCCCGGACGTGAACCGTCCGGATGGGGGCTGTCCTACATGGACAACCAGGCCGCCTACTACAACTCCGCCGCCCTGATGATGGCCATCCTGCGGCGTCACAAGACGGGCCAGGGTGCCGAGGTCGATGTCTCCGCCACCGAGGTGGGCATCTCGATGATCGGGCCCGACATGCTCGACGTGTCGGTCAACGACGCCGTCACCCGCCGTCCCGACTTCCCGCGGGGCAACCGACTCGACGACCCACAGGCCGCCCCGCACGGCGTCTACCCCTGCGCCGGCGAGGACCGGTGGGTCGCGATCGCCGTCTTCGACGACGCCGACTGGGAGCGGTTCGTCCAGGCGATCGGCGAACCCGACTGGGCCCGTGACCCCCGCTTCGCCACCCAGGCGCTGCGCCACCAGCACCAGGACGAGCTGGACGAGCACGTCAGCACGTGGACCCGGCATCGCAGCCCCCGCGCGGCGATGGAGCTCCTGCAGGCCGCCGGTGTCGCGGCCGGCGCCGCCCAGAACGCGGAGGACGTCAACGAGCACGACCCCCAGCTGGCCGCCCGGGGAACCTTCTTCGAGCTGGACCACCCCGTGATCGGGACGGCCCGGTTCGAGGGAAGCCCCATCCGGTTCTCGCGCACCGTCCAGCACACGTGGCGCTCGGCGCCGTTGCTGGGGGAGGACAACCACTACGTGTTCGGCGAGCTCCTGGGGCTGCCCCAGGAGGAGATCGCCGAGCTTGAAGCCGAAGGGGTGATCTGAGATGTGGGAGGGACCCACCGGTGAGCTGACCTACAGCGGGCTGCGCGTGGTGGAGCTGGCCCAGGACCCGCAGGGGGAGATCGTCGGCAAGCTGCTGGCCGACCAGGGCGCCGACGTCGTGAAGGTCGAGCCGCCCACCGGGGCCCGGGGCCGGCACATCGGGCCTTACGCCGCCGGTCGCGTCGGCGACCCGGACGCAAGCCTGCACTTCTGGACCTACAACACCGGCAAGCAGAGCGTCGTGCTGGACACCTCCACCAACGAGGGGCGCGACCGCCGGGCGGCGCTGATCGCCGACGCCGACGTGCTGATCACCAGCGACGGCCCTCGCCGCCTGGCCGAAGACGGTCTCGACCTCGACGCGCTGGTGGCCGAGCACCCGCACCTGATCGCCCTCTCCGTCTCACCGTTCGGCCTGACCGGGCCGTGGGCCGACTGGCGCTCGAGCGACCTGGTCGCGCTGGCCGCCGGGGGGATCCTCATGAGCTGCGGGTACGACGACCACTCGCTCCCCCCGATCCGCCCGGGGGGCAACCAGGGCTTCCAGATCGCCGCCAGCTTCGGCCACAGCGGCGTGCTGCTCGCCCTCCTGGAGCGCCAGGCCACGGGGCTGGGCCAGGTCGTCGACGTATCGATGCACGATGCGGTCGCGGTCAGCGGCGAGCTCGCCAACCCCTACTGGTTCTACCCGAAGGTGCTGTTGTCCCGGCAGACCTGCCGGCACGCCCAACCGTCCCCGACCCAGCCCGCGCTCTTCGAGTGCGCCGACGGCGTGCAGGTGTACTTCGCGCTCATCCTGAGCGACGCGCGCACGTGGCAGACCCTGGTGGCCTGGCTCGCGACGGTGGGCCTCGACCTGGACCTGGGTGAGGAGCGTTACCTGTCCCTGGCGTACCGGCAGGAACACTTCTCCCACATCCAGACGATCATGGAGTCGTTCTTCCTGATGCAGGACTCCGCGACGGTCTACCGCGAGGCCCAGGAACGGGGACTTCCCCTCGGACCCGTGCTCGCCCCGGAGCAGCTGTTGGAGGACGAGCACCTGGCCGCGCGCGGCTTCTTCGTCCCCGTGGAGCTGCCCGGGGGTGGCGAGGCGCGGTTCCCGGGGTCGCCGTACAAGTTCTCCTACGGCACGGGCCAGCCGGGCCGCCCGCCCCGCCTGGGCGAGCACACCGAGCTCCTGCTCGACGTGCTCGACGGAGCCCGGACATGACCGCGACGTGGGTGCCCGACAGCTGCGCGATCGTGGGGATCGGCACCACCGCCTACACCAAGCAGTCGGGGGTCAGCGTGACCGCGCTGGCCGCCGAGGCGGCGCTGGCCGCGATCGCTGACGCCGGCCTGGAGCCGGGCGACATCGACGGGATGATCCGCAGCGACTACGACGAGGTGTCGCAGGTGGCCCTCGCCGACGCCCTCGGCATCGACGACCTGGCCTACTGGGGACAGAACGGCCCCGGCGGCTCTGGCCCCGCCGCCATGGTCGGCCACGCGGTGGCCGCGGTGCAGTCCGGCCAGGCCAGGAACGTGCTGGTCTACCGCGCCCTGAACGGGCGCTCCGGGCGGCGCCTCGGCAAGGGGGTCAGCGTCCAGGGCGGGGTGGGCGGCAGCTCGTCCTACCTGGAGCTCTTCTCGCCCTACGGCGTGACCTCGCCCGGGCAGTTCTTCGCCATGCTCGCGCGCCGGCACATGAGCGAGCACGGCCTCACCGAGGCGGCGCTGGCCGAGATCGCCCTGGTGAGTCGGAAGCGCGCCAACGCCAACCCGGCCGCGCAGATGTACGAGCGTCCGCTCACCCTGGAGGACTACCACTCGGCCCGGATGATCTCCGACCCTCTGCGGCTCTTCGACTTCTGCCTCGAGACCGATGGAGCCGCCGCGGTGGTGGTGACCACCGCGGAGCGCGCCCGGGACCTGCCGCAGAAGCCGGCCCTGATCCGCTCGGTGGCCCAGGGCACCGGGCTGCGGGTCGGCCCCGGACAGATGTACCCGGTGCTGATGGGGGAGTCGCTCAACGACCTGACCTCGCGCCGGACCGCCCAACGGCTGTACGAGCGGGCCGGACTGACGCCCGCCGACGTCGACGTCGCGCAGATCTACGACTGCTTCACCGTCACCGTCTACCTGCAGCTGGCCGACTACGGCTTCTGCGGGCGCGACGAGGTCTCGGACTACATTGAGAACGGTTCCCTCGACCTCGGTGGGCCCATCCCCGTCAACACGGCCGGCGGCCAGCTCTCGGAGGGATACATCCACGGCATGAACCACATCGTCGAAGGGGTCCGGCAGATCCGCGGCACCTCCACCTCCCAGGTGCCGGGAGCCGAGGTCTCGCTGGTCACCTCCGCCCCCCCGCCGGGCGCGAGCGCCCTGCTCCTGGTGGCGTCATGAGCAGCCCCATCGGCACCGGCGGCGGACTGCGGCCGGTCATCGACGACCCCGACACCCGCGGGTTCTTCGCGGCCGCCCGCGACCACCGCCTGGTCGTGCAGACCTGTCGGGACTGCGGCCAGCAGCAGCAGCCGCCCCGCCCGCGGTGCCGTACCTGCCGAGGGGGCGACCTCGGCTGGGCCGACGTCCCGGGCGTGGGCACCGTGCACACCTGGACCGTGGTCGAGCACCAGATCAACCCGCATTTCCCGACCCCGTACACGGCCGTGCTCGTCGACGTGGAACCTCGACCCGGTGAACCACCCGTCCGGTTCCTCGGACACCTCGGCGGGCGGCCGCCGCTGGCGGTGGGGGACCCCGTCCGGGTGACCTTCGTCGATCTCGGCGACGGCACCATCCTTCCCAACTGGGAGCCGGCCCGCGACGACGCGACCCCTCGCACCCACTGACCGGCACGTGATCAAGGAGCAGCACCATGGCATGGGACTTCCAGACCGACCCCGAGTACCAAGAGAAATTGGACTGGGTCGAGCAGTTCGTCCGTGAGGAGGTCGAGCCTGCCGACCGGATGTACGCCCACCCCCTCGACATGACCGACCCGGTCCGCAACGCGCTCATCAGGCCGTTGCAGGCCCAGGTCCGCGAGAAGGAGCTGTGGGCCTGCCACCTGGGCCCGGAGCTGGGCGGTCCCGGCTACGGGCAGCTCAAGCTCGCGCTGCTCAACGAGCTGATCGGCACGACGCTCAGCGGCCCGGTGGTCTTCGGCACCCAGGCGCCGGACTCGGGCAACGCCGAGACGCTGGCGCACTTCGGCAGCCCCGAGCTCAAGGAGCGCTACCTCAAGCCCCTGCTCGAGGGCGAGATCGCCTCCTGCTTCTCGATGACCGAACCCACCGGCGGCTCCGACCCGACCGGGTTCCAGTGCCGCGCGGTCCGCGACGGCGACCACTACGTGATCAACGGCGAGAAGTGGTTCTCCTCCAACGCGCGCTTCGCCTCCTTCCTGGTCCTCATGGCCGTCACCGATCCCGACGCCGAGCGGCACCGCCGGGCCTCGATGTTCATCGTGCCCGCGGACACCCCGGGCATCGAGATCGTCCGCAACGTCGGGGTCACCGGCCACGCGGGCCACGAAGGGACGCACGCCTACGTCCGGTACACGGACGTCCGGATCCCGGCGGACCACCTGCTCGGTGAGGAGGGCGACGGCTTCAAGGTGGCGCAGGTCCGCCTCGGCGGTGGCCGGATCCACCACGCCATGCGGACCGTCGCGCTGGTGCGCCGATCGCTGGAGCTGATGCTCGAGCGCGCCGTGTCCCGTGAGACCCGTGGCAAGCGGCTCGGCGACCTGCAGATGGTGCAGGACATGATTGCGGAGTCCTGGGTGCAGCTGGAGCAGTTCCGGCTCTTCGTGCTGCGCACGGCCTGGAAGATCGACCAGGTCAAGGACTACAAGCTGGTCATCAAGGACATCGCGGGTGTGAAGGTCGCGATGCCCAAGGTGCTGCACGACGTCGCCAGCCGGGCCCTGCAGCTCCACGGCTCACTGGGAATCTCCACAGAGATGCCGTTCGGCAAGTTCGTGCTGGAGAGCTTCCACATGGCCATCGCGGACGGCGCCACCGAGCTGCACAAGCAGCAGGTGGCCAAGCAGCTGTTGCGCGGCGTCGAGCCGGCGCCCGACCTCTTTCCCTCGGCGCACGCGCTGCGTCTCGACGAGCAGGCGCGGGCCAAGTACGCCGACGTGCTCGCGGCCGTGCAGGCTGACCACGCCGCGCTGATGGGTGCCTGATCGCGATGATCCTGGACGACGTCGAGGGCACGGAGACCCGCAACGAGCTGGCCGACATCGTGACCAGCCTCTTCGACCGGGTCTCCCCCCCAGCCGAGGTGGTGGCCCGTGCCGACCGGGCCGCGGCCGGCCACCTGGACCTGGACCTGTGGAACCGGCTCAGCGGAGAGGTCGGGGTCCTCGGGCTCACGGTGCCCGAGGAGCTCGACGGTGGCGGTGCCACGTTCGCCGAGGCCGCCGTGATCCTCGAGCTCGTCGGCCGACGGGCCGCGGCAGTGCCGTACCTGGGGACCTTCCTGGCCATCGAGGCGTTGGTGCGCTCCGGCGCGACCCCGGCCCGTGAAGCATGGCTGGAGCGCCTGATGGCGGGGGAGTCCCGTGGCGCGCTCACCTGGGCCGGCGCCGGCCTGGAGGCCCGGTCGGACGACGGGTCCTGGGAGGTCACTGGCACCGTCGACCTGGTCATCGACGGGCATGGGGCCGATGTCCTCGTGCTCCCGGCCCGGACCCCGGACGGCGAGCGCTGGTTCGCCGTCGACCTCGCCGGCGCCGGGCGTACCCGGCGCGAGTGCCTCGACCTGACACGCGAGCTGGCCGAGCTGCGGCTGGCCGCGGCGCCGGCGCTGACGCTGACGGAGGCCGGGGACCAGACGTTGGGCGACGTGCTCGGCGACCTGGCCCGCACCGCCGTGGCGGTGGAGCAGCTGGGGGTCGCCGAGCAGGCCCTCGCCGACGCGGTCGCCTACGCCGGGGTGCGCCGGCAGTTCGGTCGGACGATCGGCTCGTTCCAGGCCCTCAAGCACCTCCTGGCCGATGTGGCGTGCGAGGTCGACCTGGCCCGTTCGCTGGTCGAGCACGCGGTCTGGGCCATCTGCTGCCAACCGGACGAGCAGGGCCGCGCGGCCGCGATGGCGATGCTCGCGGCCTCCCGGGCCGCGGTCGTCGCGACCGCCGAGAGCGTCCAGGTGCACGGCGGCATCGGCTTCAGCTGGGAGCACCCGGCACACCTGTACTTCCGCAAGGCCCGCAGCAACGAGGTCCTGCTCGGGGCTCGTGCCGAGCTGGCCGACCGGGTGCTGGCTGCCGAGGGAGTCAGGCCGTGAGCGTGCCCGCGCGAGTGGTCGTCGCCGGTGCCGGCCTGGCCGGTGGACGGACGTGCATGGCCCTGCGCTCCGCCGGGTTCGCGGGCGAGCTGGTGCTGCTGGGCGCCGAGAACCACCTTCCGTACGACCGGCCGCCCCTGAGCAAGACGGTGCTCACCCAGGGCGCTGACCCCGATCTCGCCCTTGGGCTGGAGCAGTCCGGCGTCAAGGTCGGCCTCGGCGTTCGCGCCACCGGGCTCGATCTGGCCGCTCGGACCCTGCTGACCGACGCAGGCCCCGAGCCGTACGACGCGCTCGTGCTGGCCACCGGTGCGGCGCCGGTGCTGCTGCCCGGCGGCGGACCTCAGCTGTCGCTTCGCACCGTGGAGGATGCGCTCCGTCTGCGCGAGCGCTTGGCGCCGGGCGCGCGGGTGGTGCTCATCGGAGCCGGCTGGATCGGGGCGGAGGTCGCCACGGCCGCGCTCGCCCTGGGGTGCCACGTGACCTGTCTGGAGGGCTTGGAGACGCCATTGGCGGGGCCGCTCGGCGTTGAGGTCGGGGCCCGGTTCCTACCGTGGTGGCACGACGTCGACCTGAGTCTGGGAGTCAGGGTCCGCGAGGTCGTCGCCGAAGGCGTCCTGCTCGACGACGGCGAGCTGGTGCCCGCCGACGTGGTGCTCACAGCGGTGGGGGTGCGTCCCGAGACCGCCTGGCTGGCCGGCTCCGGGCTGGTGATCGGCCCCGCTGGGGTGCCCGTGGACGCCGACCGCCGCACCAGCGACCCGAACGTCTACGCGGTCGGCGACGTCGCATCTCGCTGGTCCGACCGGCTGGGCGCGCCTGTCCACGGCGGTCACTGGGACGAGGCCGCGAGCGGCCCCACGGCGGTCGCCGCGACCATCCTGGGCACCCCGCGCGGGGCCGACGAGGTGCCGTACTTCTGGTCCGACCAGTTCGGCAGGAAGGTCCAGTACGTCGGGCAGCACCGGCCGGAGGACACCGTTGTCCTGCGCGAGCATGCAGACCCGGAGAAGTGGGGAGCCGCCTGGCTGGACACGGAGGGGCGGATCACCGCACACCTGTCGATCGGGTTTCCTCGGTCGATGGTGCAGGCGCGGGCGGCGCTGGCGGAGCGGCGGGTCATCGACCCCGAGACCTGCCGGGACCTGACCCAGCCCCTGGCGATCCTCGAAGACGCCATCAAGGGTCGCTGACGGACATGCCGGCCCCGTCGCTTCGAGACGGTCGTCACCGTCTCGAAGTCAGGTTCCTCGGAAGGAATTAAGGTGAAGCGGGGACGCCACTGCCAGAGACCGACACCTGGTCGGTGTGAGACTGGACCATCCACACGGGGTGGCCCAGGGACCGGCCCAGAATGCTGAGGTGGACATGGTGAGCAACGCTTCACCGATGAACGGCGCGACGAGCGGGAAGGCGTTGTCGGAGCCGGCCCGCACGGACGGCATCCCGATCGCGGCGGGCGGCTCGGTCCTGCGACCGCTGAAGGCGGCCGAGGTCGTCGCCCGTGAGGTCGTCCGCCGCATCCGTGCCGATGGACTGCAGCCCGGCGACAACCTGCCGTCCGAGGCTGAGATGCTCAAGCAGTACGGTGTCAGCCGCGAGTCGCTCCGCGAGGGGCTGCGGCTCCTCGAGGTGCAAGGGATGATCAGCATCCGCCGTGGCCCCGGGGGAGGGCCTGTGGTCGGCACCGTGGACTCGGCGAACCTGGGCCGGATGGAGGCGCTCTTCTTCCACATGGCGGGCGCTACCTACGATGAGCTGTTCGCCGCCTGGGTCTTCGCCGAGTCGACGCTGGCCAGGATGGCGGCGGCGAACCCGGACGCGGAGGCACGCCAGAGTGCCATGACGCCGTACCTCACCGGCGAGGTGGAGGATATCGAGCACGCGGACCTGGAGGTCTACATCTCGGGTCACGAGGGCTTCCACGGCGCGGTCTCCGCGTTGGCCGGGAACCGAGTGTTCCAGCTGACGTTCCGTGCCTACGGCCAGCTCGTGGCGCACCACCTGGCCACGATCGGTGACGTCCGCACCATCCATCAGGCACTGGTGGACGATCACCTCCAGCTGGCGCAGGCGATCGTCAGTGGCGACAGCGAGGCCGCGGCCTCGATCATGGAGAACCACCTGACCACGGTGGCGGAGATCAACCGTGCCGAGTTCGGCGTGAGGCTGCAGGGGTCGGTCGAGTGGTTGTGACGGCCCTGGGCACGTGAGCGTGTGCGACGTGCAGTCGTCGCCGAGATGAGCGGGACCCTGAGCGGTTGCCCGGACCCTCTCGCTTGCTTCAAGCCGTGTGCGGGGCGCCGCAACGTCGCGGAACGGGCCGGCCCTTCCTCAAGAGCCGATCGGGGCTTGCTTGGGGGAGGAGTGCCAGGCGACGTGCCTGATGTCCTCCCCCTGCCGGGCCCATACCGCGGTATAGCCCACGACGCTCTCGTGGCTTCCCGTCGCCACGCGAGCCTCGATGGCGACGTCGCCGGACACCACGGCGAGATCACCGAAGATCCGGGTTCGCTGCTCGGTCGGCTCCAGCCGCACATAGCGCAGCGCGCCGCTCCTCAGCAGCTCCAGGAACGACTCCTTGGTGTCCCGCTGACCGTTGGAGTGGGTGTAGACGAGGTCGTCGGAGTAGAGCCGTCCGAGCTGCTCCAGGTCGGAGCGCATCAGTGCGGTCCAACGCGTGTGCTCGAGCTCCGCGATCTCCGCGTGGGTCAGTTCAGACATGCGGTCCTCTCTCGTGCGGTGCTAGCGTGAATACGGAAATACGGAGCGGTGTGGGCTCAGTGGGTGTGGACGACGAAGACGTCACAGGGCGCGTGATGCGCCACCCCACCGGCGACACTGCCGAGCACACGCGCGATCCCTTGGACGCGGCGGTTGCCCACCACGATGATCGAGGCGTTGAGGCGCTCTGCCTCGGACACCAGGGCGTCGGCGGGAGTGCCTCGAACCGCCGCGGAGGTGATCTGGGGGACGAGGGAGGCGAGCTCTTCGGCAGCCCCCCGCGCGATGCGCAGGGCGACGTCGGCCTCGGACTCCCCGCGGGCGTGGTCGCCACCATCGCGCAGGGCATCAGGTGCCTCGGCGGCGTACGCCGAGACCACGTGCAGCGCACAGCCGGTGGCCCGGGCCAGCTCGGCTCCCCGCCGGGCAGATGCCGCGGCCGTGAGGCTTCCGTCGACTCCGACGACGATCAGTTTCTCCACGTTCCCTCCCAAGTCTCTTGACCTGCTTTTTATCATGAGGAATGACCTGTGTCGAGGTGGGCGGAGGGATCGCGGGAACCCGCGAACGGCACGCCACCGTCGGAGCCTGACCGGGGTCATCGCCGTCCGGTTCGGGTGACGCGGAGCGCTTGGAGGTGCGGGTACGGACCCAGGTGACTTCACGCAGTCCCGCTACAGCGACGGGCGGCGCGGCACCTCCCGTCACACGCGAGATCTCGCGGTGTTGGGCTCAGGAGCTGCCGGAGCCGCGCGGCCGAGCCAGGGCTTTGGCATCAAGGCCGCCCAGGGAGTCGCTTCCGACCTCTGCGTTGTGGGCGTGGGCCGCGTGGTGCAGGCCGAAGACCGAGTCCATGCCGGCGCGCATGCCCTGGAGGTCCTCCGCCTGGTTGACCGCCTTCTTGGTGAGCGCGAGGCCTAGGCGGGGCATGCCGGCGATGCGTTCGGCCATCGCCATCACCGTGTCGTGGAGCTCGACTCGCGGCACCACCTGGTTGACCATCCCCAGCTCGTGCGCTCGAGCGGCCGGGAAACGATCGCCGGTGTAGAGGAACTCCTTGGCCGCACGGGGGTTCATCACCCAAGGGTGGGCGAAATATTCAACGCCTGGGATGCCCATCCGGACAACCGGGTCGGAGAAGAATGCGTCGTCGGAGGCGATAATGAAGTCGCAGGCCCAGGCGAGCATGAGGCCGCCGGCGATGCACGCACCGTGCACCATGGCGATCATGGGTTTGGGAATCTCGCGCCATCGTCGGCACATGCCCAGGTAGACCTCGGACTCGCGAGCGAGGCGGGCGTCGACCCCCTGCTTTCCCACGTGGTCCCAGTGGATGATCGCCTTGCGCTCGAAGGTCTGGTCGATGTCCCGGCCCGGAGTGCCGATGTCGTGCCCAGCGCAGAAGTGCTTGCCGCTCCCTGTCAGCACGATCACCCGGACCTCGTCGTCGTCCACTGCCCGCACAAAGGCTGCGTCGAGGGCATAGGTCATGGCTGAGTTCTGCGCGTTGCGGTACTCGGGGCGGTTCAGGGTGACGACTGCGACGGGGCCGCGAACCTCGTAGGTGACGGGTTCGGGCTCGACGGCGTGCTCGGGCGACATGTGGGGGAGGCTACCCAATACGGCCCCTCATTCATACTGATGAATAGGTGCGCACCTGCCCGCCGAGGCGCAGCCCCACCGAATCCGGTCCAGCTCGTCGCGAGCACACGGAAGGGCCGGCGGTCGATGAGGTGATGGGGAATTCCCGAGCCGCGAGAACCGGTCAGATCTCCGTGGGTGGCAAACCGGTGGAGTGCGACTCGGTATGCTGCCCGGCACGTCCGGTCGCGTCAATCGGCCATCTCCAGGAGGCTTGCGCGTGCCTGTGCTCAACGGTGTCGGTGGTCGTACGTTCGTGACCGACCACGACACGCCCGGTCGTCGTGCACTCGGCGCTGCTGACGTCGGCGCTCGAATCCGCCGGCTGCTCGCGGAGCTGTCGGAGGGTTCGCAGGCGGCGCCGGCTGCGCTCGCAGGAGAGCTGTTCGCCGTCTCGGGTGTGATGCGCGGTGTCGCGAGATCGCGGCTCACAGGCGTGGTGTCCAAGCGGAAGACCGCGCCGGAAGCCGACGGGACATTGACACGCGAAGTGGGCACCCGAGCGCAGTCCCGCCGGGGAGTGCGGACCGTCATGTCCACTGGAGCCAAACCGTGAACCTCCTTTCCCGCCAAGAGCTCGTCAACCTCCGTGACGTCGGTGGGCTCCCCGCCAAGGGGGGTGGTGGGACGACGCGCCACGGAATGCTCTACCGCAGCGATGTCCCGCACGACGGGGACGCCGATCCGGCCCACGTGCCGCACTGGCCGCCGGCGACCGTCGTCGACCTGCGGACGGAACGCGAGGCCGAGCGAACGTCATACGCGCTTCGGGGTGCTGAGCGGGTGCCCTACCCCCTGCATGGGGCGGCGGCACCAGACAGCGTGCGCGGGTCCGACCTGGGCGCCATATACCGCCACATCCTCGAGTCGGTGCCCGAGCGGGTCGCCGCAGCCGTCGGCATCGTCGTCAGCAGCCCTGCCCCCGTCCTGGTGCACTGCACGGCGGGGAAGGACCGTACCGGCATCGTGATCGGTGCCCTGCTCCTCGCGGCTGGGGTCGCTCCCGTCGATGTGCTTGCTGACTACCTGCGCACGGCGGACAACATGGACGCCGTGGTGCAGCGCGTCGCGCGCCGCGCACGACCCGGGGCGCGGCCGCTCAACCCGGCCTGGCTCCTCACGCCTGCGGAGGCGTTCACTGAGGTGATCAAGGCACTCACCCTCTCTGCGCACGGGGACGTCCGCGGATGGCTCTGCGCGCACGGCACCCGTCGTGACCGCCTCGACGAGTGGGCTCAGCGGTTCGTGCAACCAGCCGTGCGTGCGGAGGCCTGGTGACGAGGCGCGGGTACCGGGTGTCAGAATGCCGCCTACGAGGACCTCGTCCGCGGGGTCGCGTTCGGCCGCCGGGCTGTGCTGGCCGCACCGCCAAGCGGGACAGGGCTGTGGGGCCAGGCTCGGTCAGCCAGAACGTGAGTTCCTCATGAGGAATATGCTAGCCTGGCGCTCCCATTGGGCCCAGGCGACCAGGAGCGGTCATGACGTACGTGATCACCCAGAACTGCTGCAACGACGCGTCGTGCGTCGCCGTCTGCCCGGTGAACTGCATCCATCCGACCCCGGACGAGCCCGGGTACAAGACCGCGGAGATGCTGTACATCGACCCGGACGTCTGCATCGACTGCGGAGCGTGCCTCGACGCCTGCCCCGTCAGCGCGATCGAGCCCGATTTCGACCTCCCGTCGGACCTCCTTCCCTACATCGACCTCAATGCCCAGTACTACCGGCACCCGACACACCTCGGATATCCGCAGGTGCCCGCCAAGGCGGGCCGGCCCAGCCGCGAGTGGCCCGGGTCTGAACAGCTGCGGGTGGCCATCGTCGGTTCCGGGCCCGCCGCGAGCTACGCGGCGGAGGAGCTGTTGAGCCAACGAGGGCTGACCGTCCACGTCGACATGTTCGAACGGCTCACGGCTCCGTGGGGCCTCGTGCGATTCGGGGTGGCCCCAGACCACCAGGAGACCAAGGCCACCGCGGACGACTTCGCGCGCACGGCCAGGCGCAAGAACTTTCGCCTCTTTCTCGACGTCGAGGTCGGCAAGACCCTCACCCACGACGACCTGGCGGCTCGCTACCACGCCGTGATCTATGCCGTCGGTGCCATGGGCGACCGCCAGCTCGGCATACCTGGGGAGGATCTCCCCGGAAGCCACTCCGCCACCGAGTTCGTCGCCTGGTACAACGGCCATCCCGACTACGCCGATCGGACATTCGACCTGTCCGGTGAGCGCGCGGTCGTCATCGGCAACGGAAACGTCGCCCTGGACGTGGCTCGGGTCCTGCTCAGTGACGTCGACGACCTTCGGCGAACAGACATTGCCGACCACGCGCTGGAGCAGCTGGCGGCCAGCCGGATTCGCGAGGTCGTCGTCGTCGGGCGTCGAGGGCCTGCGCAGGCGGCATTCACGACGCCAGAGCTCCTCGGGCTCGCCGGGACGACCGGGCTCGACATCCAGGTCGCACCCGACGAGGTGTCGATCGACGAGGCGACCCGACAGTGGTCGGTCGGCCGCGAGGAGTCGATGGCGCTCTACAAGGCGCGCATGATCGCGGAGCTCGGCTCCGCGACGCCGACGGCGTCGCGGCGGGCGAGCCTGCGCTTTCTCTTGTCGCCTACCGAGATCATCGGTGACGAGCGCGTCGAGGGGGTCCGCTTCATGCGGAACTCCCAGACCTTCGAAGACGGAGCTGTTGTCGCCCATGCCGCGGAGCGGGCCGAGGAGCTGAGCTGCGGCCTCGTGCTGAGGTCCGTCGGTTACCGCGGAGCCGCGATGCCGGGTCTGCCCTTCGACGAGAGCCGGGCCGTGCTGCCCAATGTGGGCGGCCGGGTCGTGCAGGCCGTGGGATCGCACGAGCCAGTGAACGGCGTCTATGCCACAGGTTGGATCAAGCGGGGCCCGTCCGGGGTGATCGGCACCAACAAGCAGTGCGCCAAGGAGACGGTGGACGCCCTCTTGGAGGACTGGGTCAACGGGAGCCTTTTCGTCAGTGCTCCGGACCGCGATGTCATCGACCTGATCCCCGACCACCTGGACCTGGCCGGCTGGAACGCCATCGACGACCATGAGCGCCGCACCGGGCGGCCCTTGTCCCGGCCGCGAGTCAAGCTCGTCAAGCGCGCGGAGATGCTGCGGGTCGCCGCAGCGGCAGCGACCGCTGCCGCTGCCGCTGCCGCTGGATCCAACGCGTGAGCACGTGCTGAGGCCCTGCTCCTCGACGGGTTCCGACGGGCCCTGACCCGAGCAGGATCCGCACCGGCGCCAGGTAGACGTCGTCGAGCGTGACGACCCGATGATCGGGACGGCGCCCTCCCGCCCCTCGATCGCACTTGCGGCGTAGACGCACGGCAGGAGCTCTGAGGCGCCCACCGGTACTGCACCGTTCGCGGCAGTGCGACCTCTCTCGGGTATGCGGCGATCGGCTGCTGACGAAACTGGGAGCGCGAAGGGACTTTCGACCGGCCGTCCCTGCCGTGTGTCTCAGCGGCGCAAGATGCCTGTCAACGCCGCGTGAATACTGACCCCCAGATGCCGAGTGAATGTTGACCCCCTCGGACACAGTTCGGGGAGTGATCACTGTGGAAGATTGGGCCGAGATCCGACGGTTGCATCGGTCGGAGGGCATGGCGATCAAGGCGATCGCGAGGCAGTTGGGCGTCGCCCGGAACACGGTGCGCTCGGCGTTGGCGTCCGACTCGCCGCCGAAGTATGAGCGCAAGAACGCCGGCTCGAAGCTCGACGCGGTCGAGCCGCAGATCCGGGCGTTGCTCGCCGCGACGCCGACCATGCCGGCGACCGTGATCGCCGAGCGCATCGGCTGGGAGCGGTCCTCGTCGATCCTGCGTGCCCGGGTCGCCGAGCTGCGCCCGCTGTTCGTCCCGCCGGACCCGGCCGACCGGACGCAGTACACGGCCGGGGAGATCGTCCAGTGCGACCTGTGGTTCCCGGGTCGGGTCGTCCCGGTCGGGGACGACGTGCTCGCGGACCCGCCGGTGCTGACGATGGTCGCGGCGTGGTCGGGATTCATCATGGCGCTGCTGATCCCGACGCGAACCACCGGGGACCTGCTGGCGGGGATGTGGCAGTTGCTCTCCGCCACGCTGGGAGCGGTGCCCAAGACGCTGGTGTGGGACAACGAGTCCGGCATCGGCCAGCGCCGCCGGCTGACGGTCCCGGCGCGGGCGTTCGCCGGCACGCTCGGGACCCGGATCTACCAGGCACGTCCGCGTGATCCGGAGACCAAGGGGATGATCGAGCGGGCGAACGGATACTTCGAGACCTCGTTCATGCCCGGGCGCACGTTCGCCTCGCCGGCGGACTTCAACGCCCAGCTGACCGGCTGGCTGCCCTGGGCCAACGACCGGGTGCTGCGCCCCACCGGTGTCCGGCCCGCCGCCCGGATCGGCACCGACGCCGCCGCGATGGCCGAGCTGCCCCCGGTGGCCCCGACGACGGGGCTGACCACGAGGGTGCGGCTGGGCCGGGACTACTACGTGCGGGTACTGGGCAACGACTACTCCGTCGACCCGAGCGTGATCGGCCGGTTCGTCGACGTCGCGGCGGACCTGACCACCGTCACGGTCACCTGCGCCGGGCATGTCGTCGCCGTCCACCAACGCTGCTGGGACACCCGGCAGACGATCACCGACCCCGCGCACGTGGCCACCGCCGCGGTGCTGCGCCAGGCGCACCAGGCCCGCCACCGCACCCCCGCTGCGCCCGCCCGGGAGACCGGGGTCGGGATGCGGGCGCTGACGGACTACGACGAGCTCTTCGCCCTGGGCGCCATGGACGACCTGCACGCCGGCGACGGGCTGTACGAGGAGGCGTGCCAGTGAGCGCCGGCGCCGGGCGGGACCTGGCCGGCGAGGTCGCGTTCCTGGCCCGCGAGCTCAAGACCCCGGTGATCACCCAGACCTTCGCACAACTGGGCGAGCAGGCCCGCGCCGAGGCCTGGTCCCACGAGGAGTACCTCGCCGCCGTCCTGGGCCGCCAGGTCGCCTCACGCACCGCCAACGGCACCCGGATGCGGATCTCCGCCGCGCACTTCCCGGCGACCAAGACCATCGAGGACTTCTCCTTCGACCACGTCCCCGCCGCCACCCGGGACCTGCTCGCCCACCTAGCCACCACGACCTTCATCCCCAAACGAGAAAACGTGGTCCTGCTCGGACCGCCCGGCACCGGCAAGACGCACCTGGCCATCGCGCTGGGCATCAAGGCCGCCGAGGCGGCCTACCCCGTCGCGTTCGACTCCGCCACCGGGTGGATCAACCGCCTGGCCGAGGCCCACGCCCGCGGCAGCCTCGAGCGCGAGCTCCGCCGCATCCACCGCTTCCGCCTGCTGATCATCGACGAGGTCGGCTACCTGCCCTTCGACGCCGCCGCCGCGTCGCTGTTCTTCCAGCTCATCGCCAACCGCTACGAGACCGGCTCGGTGATCGTGACCTCGAACCTGCCCTTCAGCCGCTGGGGCGAGACCCTCGGCGACGACGTCGTCGCCGCCGCGACCATCGACCGCCTCGTCCACCACGCCCAGGTCATCGCCCTGGACGGGGACTCCTACCGCACACGGGCCCACCGCACGGGCCCACCACCAGCCGCACGAACCAGCAAGTAACCACCATCAACGACCCCGAGAGGGGTCAACTTTCAACCGGCGCCAGGGGGTCAAGATTCGACCGGCGTTGACAATGCCGGCGGGCGGAGGGGCAGTCTCCGCTGGTGAGGCGGTCGGCGGTGCGCACCCGCCGGATCACCCCCACTGAGCACCGGGGCGCCACGGTGCTGCACCCAGAGTCCGGGGATGTGACTGTGGGCGGGGTCAACGTGGTGTCCCTCGCGCTCGCGGATCACGTGAGGACGACCGAGCGCGCCGGCCTCGGCCACGGCGTGCTGGTGGTGACGACGCGACCGGGGGCGGGACGACACCCGGTCGTGCAGGACTGGATCGGTGCGGGCGTAGCGACTCGTGCCCTCGCGACGGGCAGATCGGCCGTGCGCCGCGCCGGCGCGGGACTGCCCTCGCAGCCACGAGCCCGCCGGGGCCTCGCGACGATGCGCGGCACGTCGAGTGCGCGCTTCGGCAGGGGTTGGCAGCGGTAGGGGCAGCCAAGGCTTGCCTTAATCCTCATGAGGAATTACTGTTGCGATGTGGCTGGGGGACGCCCGAGCCCGTAACGACGTACCAGGGAGACGCAATGTCGAACAACGAGGTCGCGGCTGTCCGCCCCGGGGAAGACCTTGACTGGGCAAGGCTCGACGCCTGGCTCAAGGACGCCCTCCCGCAGCTCACCGGGGACTTCTCGGTGCTGCAGTTCCCGAAGGGCTCGGCGAACCTGACGTACCAGGTGACTGTCGGCGCCACGAAGCTCGTCGTCCGGCGGCCTCCGTTCGGCAGGCTGGCCAACAAGTCGCACGACATGGGGCGCGAGTACCTCGTTCTCTCACGGCTCCATGCGGCATACGACCGCGCCCCGCGCGCCTTGACGTACTGCAGCGACCCGGCCGTGATCGGCGCCGAGTTCTTCGTCTCCGAGTACCGGCCCGGGGTCATCGTGTGGGACCACGTCCCCGAAGCGCTGTCCACCGATCCGGATGCTGTCGAGCGTGTCGGCTTCGCCGTGGTCGATGCGCTCGCCGAGTTGCACGAGGTGAACGCCGAGAAGTGCGGGCTCGGTGACCTGGGCCGTCCCGACGGCTACCTCGACCGCCAGCTCTCGGGATGGGCACGCCGCTGGGCGGACGTCGCGGAGGTCTCCTTGCTGTCGAGCGCTGATGAGACAGCCGCAACGATGCGGGAAGTGGCTGCACGGCTCCTCGCTCAGCAGCCGACCAGTCAGCTCCCGGGAATAGTCCACAACGACTTCAAGATCGACAACTGCCAGTTCACAGCGGGACTGCCCGACCGTGTGTACTCAGTCTTTGACTGGGACATGGCGACCCTGGGCGACCCGCTGTGCGACCTGGGCACCCTGCTCAACTACTGGCCCGACCACACTTTGACCGAGGACGATGTTCGCTACTTCATTGCGGCGTCCGCCACGCGCGCTCTCCGGCTGCCGTCCCGATCCGACATCGTCGAACGGTATGCGAAGGGCAGCCGCCTCGACCTGTCGGACGTGACCTGGTACGAGGCCCTCGGCTGCTGGAAGACCGCCGTCATCCTGCAACAGCTCTATGCCCGCAGCGTCCGCGGCGAGACGTCCGACGAGCGCATGCGGCAGCGCGGCGAGATGGTCGCCCCGCTCGCCCGGCGGGCCGTTGACCTGCTTGGCGGTCAGGTCTGATGCAGGCCCCAGCTTGGAATGAACCACATCATCGATGCGCGCGAACGGCTCCGAGGAGGACCACATGAAAGCAGGAATGCGGCTGGCCAGCTCCGTCTGCGAGACGGAGGTCATGGTGATCCGAGCCGCGGACGTCGCACTGGACTGCGGGGGGCAGCCGATGCTCGCGCCGGGCGGGGAACGTCCAGGCGGCGAGCCAGCCGCAGATCTGGCGGGCGGGACCGAGCTCGGCAAGCGGTACTCGCATGACGAGTCCGGACTCCAGGTGCTGTGCGTGCGGCCAGGGGCAGGGACGCTTTCCATCGCCGGCGTGCCTCTTGAGCAGATGGTCAGCAAGCAGCTGCCCTCGTCGGACTGAAAGGCGCACGAATGAACCTGGCGATGCTGCTGGAGATGGTGGCGCAGGCGGAGCCCGACCGCGTCGCGGTGTCTTCCGGCGGGAGCAACTTCACCTACGCGGAGCTCTTCGACCGCGCTCGGCGCTACGCGACCGCGCTCGAGGGACGTGACGTCTCCGCAGTGTGCTACCTGGGCGTCAACTCCCCGGAGGCGGTCGCGCTGATGTTCGGGGCCTCCTTGGCGGGATTGCCCTACGCGCCGCTGAACTACCGCTGGACGGCCGCACAGCTGGCCGAGGCGGTCGGCCGGATCGCCCCGGTTGCCATCCTGGCCGACGAGGACTGCGAGGCCCGTGTGCCGGATGTCCCCGGCGTGGCCCGCGTCGACCTCACCGGCGCGCGGGAAGGCGGCGTGCCCGTCGATCCTGATGGGGAGGCGCCAGCGGTGCTCCTCTTCACCAGTGGAACGAGCGGCACGCCCAAGGCCGCCCTGCTGCGCAACCGGCACCTGGTCCCTTACGTCCTCGAGACCGTCGGCTTCGTCAACGCCGAGCCGGACGAGGCGATTCTCGTGTCGGTCCCGCCGTACCACATCGCGGCGATCAGCTCCGTGCTCACCTCGGTGTACGCCGGACGCCGCATGGTGCAGCTCGCGGCGTTCGAACCCAGCGACTGGGTGCGCGTCGCCCGCGAGGAACGCGTCACCCAGGCGATGGTCGTCCCCACCATGCTCAACCGCATCCTCGACTGCCTGGAGGAGGACGGTCAGGGGCTGCCGGCCCTGCGGCACCTGTCGTACGGCGGTGGGCGGATGCCGGCCGCGGTCGTGGAACGGGCGATGCGTCTGCTCCCCGAGCTCGATCTGGTGAACGCCTACGGCCTCACCGAGACGAGCTCGACGATCACGCTCCTGTCGCCCGACGACCACCGTGAGGCAGCGGGCAGCGAGGACCCGGCGGTGCGAGCACGTCTCGGCTCCGTCGGTCGTGCCCTGCCTTCGATCGAGATCGAGGTGCGCGACGACGACGGGAACGCTGTGCCGGCAGGATCGCCGGGGGAGATCTGGGTGCGAGGCGACCAGGTCTCAGGGGAGTACCTCTCCCACCGCACCATCGAGAGCAGCGGCTGGTTCCCGACCCGGGACCACGGCTACCTCGATGCCGATGGCTTCCTGTACCTCCACGGGCGTGCCGACGACGTCATCGTGCGAGGCGGGGAGAACCTCTCCCCGGCCGAGATCGAGGACAGGCTGGCCGAGCACGACGGCGTCGCGGAGGCCGCGGTGGTCGGCGTTCCCGACCTCGAGTGGGGCGAGCGAGTCGAGGCCTTCGTCGTCCTCGCCCCGGGTGCGCACGTCCAGACGGCGGAGCTTCAGACCTGGGTGCGGGAGACTCTGCGCTCCACGCGCGTCCCGGCCGAGATCCACTACGTCGACGAACTCCCCTACAACGAGACCGGGAAGCTCCTGCGCCGCGAGCTGCGCGCCAGGCTCGCCACCGGGTCATGAGGCAAAGGTGAAGATGGTGGGAATCTGCCAGGACCGGGTCGTGATCGTGACCGGGGCGGCGAACGGCATCGGCCGTGAGCACGCCCTGGAGTTCGCCCGACAGGGCGCGCGGGTGGTGGTGAACGACGTCGCGCCGGTGGACGGTGTGCTCGAGGAGCTCCGCGCGCTGGGGGCCGACGCGCTCGGCAACAGTGACGACATCTCCTCCTGGGAGGGGGCGCAGGCCCTGGTCGCCGCTGCCGTCAGCGAGTTCGGCGTCTTGCACGCGGTGGTCAACAACGCCGGCATCCTGCGGGACAAGATGGTCGTCACCATGGAGCCGGACCAGTGGGACGCGGTGATCCGGGTGCATCTGCGGGGTACGTTCTGCGTCACCCGCCACGCTGCGGCGTACTGGCGGGCGCAGAACAAGGCAGGCACCCCCGTCGAGGCCCCGAGGATCGTCAACACGTCGTCGCCGTCGGGGCTGTTCGGAAACGTGGGGCAATCCAACTACGGGGCGGCCAAGGCCGGCATCGCCGCCTTCACCGTCATCGCAGCGGATGAGCTTGCCCGTCTCCACGTAGGCGTCAATGCCATCGCGCCGACCGCCCTGACCGACATGACCATCGGACTGGACTCGTACGTCGACAAGGTCCGGCGGGACAGCGAGGCCGCCGGGTTCGACGTCGGGTCGCCGGCCAACGTGTCACCACTCGCGGTCTGGTTGGCCAGCCCCGCCAGCGAGGGCATCACCGGGCGCGTCTTCACCATCAACGGTGGCGCCATTTCGGTGGTGGAGACCTGGGTCAAGGGCCCGACAGCTCGCCAGGATGCCAGGTGGGACGTGCGCGAGCTGGACGACGTCGTCCCCGACCTCGTTGCGCGGGCACGCCCCAACTCCCAGATGAACGGCATGCCCCGATGACCGAGGGCAGCGGCGGGACGAAGGTCTTCGCAAGCATCGACGAGTTCTGCGCGGCTGAGGGAACGCTCATCGGAGCCAGTGAATGGTTCACAATCGACCAGGAGCGCATCAACGCCTTCGCGGACGTCACCGAGGACTGGCAGTGGATCCACGTGGATCCCGTGCGCGCCGCGTCCGGACCGTATGGGGCGCCCATCGCTCACGGCTACCTGACGCTCTCGCTGATCCCGCGGCTCGGCGGAGCGATCTTCCGGGTCGAGGGCAGCGACATGCAGGTCAACTACGGCCTCAACAAGGCCCGGTTCCCCCAGGCGGTGACCGCTGGCGCGAGCATCAGGGCGGTGGCAACGCTGCTGTCGACCCAGCGCACGGCGGCCGGTATCCAAGCGGTCATCCAGTACACGATCGAGATCAAGGGGCAGAACAAGCCCGCCTGCGTCGCGGAGACCGTGCGTCTTCTCGTCACCTGACCAGTTCGTCCTACGACCCGTTCGTCCTACGACATGGAGCAACTCGTGCCTGAAGCAGTCATCGTCTCGACGGCCCGGTCCCCGATCGGCCGTGCGACCAAGGGCTCGCTCACCCACTTCCGGCCGGACGACCTTGCCGCGACGATCGTGCGCGAGGCGCTCGCGAAGGTGCCGGAGCTGGACCCGGCCGACGTCGAGGACCTGATGCTCGGGTGCGCTCAGCCCGCGGGCGAGGCCGGGTACAACCTCGCCCGCGCCGTCGCCGTGCTGGCCGGTCTCGACACGGTGCCCGGCACGACCGTGAACCGATACTGCGCGTCGAGCCTGCAGACCACACGCATGGCCTTGCACGCGATCAGGGCCGGGGAAGGATCGGTCTTCATCTCGGCGGGGGTCGAGACAGTCAGCCGATACGTGCACGGCAAGGCGGACGGTCTGCCCGGCACCCACAATCCCGTCTTCGACGAGGCGCAGGCTCGTAGCGCCCAGCACGCTGAGGCCGGGGGCGCCTGGTCCGACCCGCGGAGCGCTGGATCCCTCCCCAACCTCTACCTCACCATGGGGCAGACCGCGGAGAACGTTGCGCAGCTGCGCAACGTCTCGCGTGCCGATCAGGACGAGTTCGCCGCGTTGAGCCAGCAGCGCGCGGCACGGGCGCTCGCCGAGGGGTTCTGGGCGCGCGAGATCACCCCAGTGCCGGCCCCCGACGGGCACCTGATCACCGCGGACGACGGTCCCCGGCCAGGGGTCACCATCGAGGGGCTGGCTGCGCTCCAACCGGTTTTCCGGACAGACGGCACCGTCACCGCGGGGAACTGCTGCGCCCTCAACGACGGAGCCGCCGCTCTCGTGATCATGTCGGCCGATCGGGCGTCGGAGCTGGGCGTCCGGCCGCTGGCGCGAATCGTGTCGACCGGCGTCAGTGGCATCTCACCGGAGATCATGGGCCTCGGCCCGGTGGAGTCCTCCCGGAAGGCCCTGCGCGCGGCCGGCATGACCATCAGAGACGTAGACCTCGTGGAGATGAACGAGGCGTTCGCGGCCCAGGTGATCCCATCTGCCCGCGAGCTTGAGGTGGATCCCGAGACCCTCAACGTCCATGGCGGCGCGATCGCCGTGGGCCACCCCTTTGGGATGACCGGCGCCCGTCTGGTGACGACCTTGGTCAACGGTCTCGAGTGGAGCGACAAGGAGATCGGCCTCGCCACCCTCTGCGTGGGCGGGGGACAGGGCATGGCCCTGGTGCTGCAGCGGCTCTAGCGCGGCGGCGGAGCGCCGCCCGGCGCGGGCTACATCGTCAGCACAACCTTGCCGACGTTGCTGCTCTGCTCCACCATGCGGTGCGCCTGGGTGGCTTCCTCCAGCGGCAGGGCGGCGTGGACCACCGGCCTGACGAGTCCCGCCCCGACCGGCGGCAAGACCTTGCGGACGACCTCGCGGCAGATGACCCCCTTCTCGGCCGCGGGGCGTGGTCGCAACGACGTGGCCACCTCGTCACGAGGAGGAGACCCCCGGCAGCCGGGCCCCGCCTGTCGTCAACGTGTGCGGACCAACTCCTGGGTGGGGACGCCGCCGCGAGCCGGGAGCGGAGGAGCAACCTCTGCGACGTTCTGCGCGGGAGCCAACGGCTCAGGCGACGGCGACAGCCTGGGACGAGCCGGCGCAGGAACGCCCTCGGCACCCATAAGGCCCGGGCCACTCAGAATGCCCGTTGTTCGAGAGGAAACCGCGGATCGAGTGACCAGACGCGCAGGATCAGGACGGTCGCCGCGCCGATGACGAAGGCGCCCGCCGAAGAGAAGGCGGCGCTTGGTCCTACCCAGGCCCATGACAGACCGAGGAGCAGGCCGCCCACGGGAATCAGTCCTGCGTAGCAGAGCTGGTTGAGACTCATGACTCGACCGCGGTGGCTGTTCGCGATCGAGCCCTGGATCACGCGAAAGCACAGCGTGAGAGTCGTGAACTGGCAAGCGGCCGCGGCCATGACGAGGACCAGCTGGACGGGCTCACTCCTTGCCCACCCCAAGGCGCCGACACAGAGTCCGAGTCCCAGCATGCTTGTGCATATGCGCCGGAGGTCCCAGGAGGTCGGCATTGGCACCGCCGCCAGCACCACGCCCACGATCGCGCCGAGGCCGGTCGCGGACATCAGGACGGCGAACCAAGTGCTGTCGTCGGTGGCCAGGGTTGCCAGTGAAGCGATCTGCGAGAGGTAGGACGACCCGAAAAGGGAGACCGCGCCGACTGCCATAAGGCTCGCCATGAAAGGCCACCTCTCGGTGGCATGGGCCGCGCCGCTCCGGATCGACTGGGAGAAGCTCGAGGAGACGGCAGAACCGCGTGTCTGGGAGGCGCGCGTGGTCAGGGCCAGTGCGACGATGGCAACGCACAAGACGCAGTGGACGACCATCGTCAGCGAATTTCCCGCGGCTGCGATGAGGATCGCTGCGAGAGCCGGTCCGAGGAACCTGGACAGCGTGATGCCGAAGCTATGCAGCGTGACAGCCGTCGTTGTCAGGCCCCGCGGGACCGACTCGGCCACGAGCGCCTGGCCGGCGGGCTGACTCGCTGCCAACGCAAGCCCGAAGACGAAGCCACTCACCATGAACGTCGTCGGTGCAGTGCGACCGGCAAGGAGGAGTGTGACGATGCTCGCGCTCACCGCCAGGATGAGCAGGTGGGAGGCGGCGAGAAGGCGGAGCCGATCGAACCGGTCCGCCCACACGCCCGCATGCAGCGAGACCAGCAGGAACGGCACCAGTGTCGCGAAGTAGAAGAGACCGAGGGCCATCGGGTCAGCGTCGGTCTGGCTCGCCACCATCCCCTGGAAGGTAAGGATCACCATCCAATAGCCGAGGTGGGGAAGGGTTCCCAGTGCCCATGCTCTTCGGTACAGAGGTCTACGGACCGTTGCCAGCCACCGATTGTCGCCTTGCCGGGTCACCGTGCGAGGAATCCTGCATCGACGGCGAGGCGGTGTCCGGTGACGACGGAGGACGCAACGGAGGACCTGTCCGAGCACAGCCAAAGGCTGGCGTGGGCGACCTCGTCGGGCGTGCCCAGGCGGCCGGAGAGGCTGAGCGTGAACTCGTCGTGGGCCACGACTCCTGCATGTTCACGGGGCTTTCGGATCATCGGGGTATCGATGGCACCGGTGAGCACCGCATTGACGCGGACGAGTTGTTGGCCGTACTCCGCAGCGGCGATTTTCGTCAGGCCGAGCACCCCGTGCTTGACGGCGCCGTAGGCGGCGTTGTTGGGTCGCGCGCGGATCGAGCTAGTTCCTGGCACCTGTGGCATGACGCCCCTCTGCGAACGGTGATCGGGCCTGCTGCGCCCGCGGAAACTGCGGGTTCCTCATGATAATTGAGGCGTCAAGAGCAGATCCGTGAGCGTCGCTACGTAACAACGCGGACCGTGAGGGGTGTGGACATTCGGACAAGCGAAGTGGACGGACTGAATCCGATCCCTTTCGCGTCAGAGAGACTGAGGGATCCTAGAGAATCTTCACGGCTGCTCGAACGCTTCTCCACCGACGACGACGGCGCGTACCTGAGGCTCCCCGGACCGCAGTGGGGCCTTCAGCAGACAGAGGTCTGCGAGCGCCCCGACCTCGACCCGACGGGCCGCCCCGCCGGGGTCATCTGGAGGGCTGAGGTAGCCAGTCAGCACCTCGACGGGGTTCACTCGCTCACGGGGGCCGAGCACTCGGCCCCGGCGAGTACGCCGCGCGGCGGCGTCGGCCATGGTCCGCCAGGGGTCGGCATCGCCGTACGGCGCGTCGCTCGAGGCGGCGACGCGCACCCCCGCATCAAGGAGGCTGCGATAGGGGTAGAGGCGCGCAATGTCCTCCCGGTCGAGGTCGCGCAAGTACTCATCTCCGCGGAGCCGGAGGAAGCTGGGCTGGGTCACCACGGCAAGCCCGAGTGCCGCCAGTGCCTCCGCGATGCCAATGGGCACCACCGCGGCGTGCTCGATGCGGTCACCGGGGACAGACCCGACCTCACGCAGTGCCGCCAGCGTCAGCAAGAGTGACTCCGGCGTCACGCAGTGCACCGCAACGGGCCGGCCGGCGGCGTGGGTGCCGCCGATGACCTGGACGAGGTCGTCATACGTGGGGAGATCGTGGTCGCGCAGCAGCAGCTTGCGCGGGCCTGTGAGTCCGCCGAGCAGCGTCACCCTGATGCCGCTCAGTGCCGTCAGCGCCTCCACGGCAGCCGGGGACAGGTCAGGGGTGGCGTCCGTGACGCCGGTGATGCCGTACCGGTGGAGCCGCGCCACCACGCCGCCGAGATCGGGCAAGGTCGACGGCAGGGCGGCGCGGAGCCGCGCGTCGTACCTGAAGAGCCGGCCCGTGGGCTCACCGTGTTTGTCTCGTTCGACGTCGGCGGTCCCATCCAGCCAGGAGCTGACCTCGGCCAGGGCGCGGCTATTGAGCATCCACAGCGCGCCGCTGCGGTGCTGCACGCGCACGGGCACGTCTGAACGCACGGCGTCGAGGTCGTGCCGGTCCGGGGTGGAGGCGGTTCCGAAACCTCGCACCCATCCCTCGTTCACGGGGGCGGTTGCCAGAGCGTCGAGCGACTCCGAGCAGTCGATCGACGCCATCGCCGCTGCCATCGCAAAGAGATGGAGGTGGTGGTCGTGCAGCCCGGGAAGCAGGGTCCCGCCTCGAGCCTCGACCACGCGCGAGCTGCCGCACAGGCCCGCGCCGATCTCCACGATGCGGTCGCCTTCGATGCGTACGTCGACTACCGCTTCCTCGAGCTCAACCTGCCGCAACAGGAGGCTCACATGGGTCTCCGCGACGGCGCGGCGACGGGAAAGCGGCCCGTCGCGGACTCCACCCACCAACCGTCCGACGCCCGTGAGACGACGTGCGGCTCGATCGTCCCCGATGCCGCGTCGGCGGCGACGTCGTGCATCGAGACGTCGATGAGCAGTGCGTGCTCGCCCAGCAGCGCCTCTGACGCGGCAGCCGCTGCGACGACGCCGGCGAGGGGGTCGCCCAGCGCATCGCCACAGGGCAGCACGTCACCGGAGTCCTCGACATAGAGCCCCGCACCCACGGCCACGTCGTCGCCGAAGCCCACCGCGTTGGACGAACGTCCCGCTGCTGTGATCGAGAGCCACGTGATGCCTGCCTCGACGACGTCCTCGGCCACCAGCCCGAGCTGGCGCAGCGCCCGTGGACGTGAGGACTCCAGGACGAGGTCGGCCGACAGCACCAGTCGCCGGAGCTCCTCTCGCCCTGCGGAGGACGAGAAGTCGACGGAGACCATCTCGTGGCCCGCGTGCATGAGGTTGAAGAACTCGGCCGGGCCGCGTCGGGCACCGTCCGGCCTGGACGTGCTCTCGACCTTCGTCACGGTCGCACCGGTGCGGCCCAGCAGGTGAGCACAGAGCGGGCCTGCCCACATCGCTGTCAGGTCGACGACGACGGGGTGCGCGCCCACGGACCTGCGTCGTCCCCCGCGTGCAGTCAGGACACCCGGCCGCACCGAGGGGCGCCGCTCGGCGCAGGGAAGTCCGAGCAGGCGTGCCCGTGCGGCGGCCTCCGCGGTGTCGACCCAGGCGGCCCAGGCCAGGACGGAGGGCCAGCCCCACGCGTCGGCGTCTTCGACGAGTGCGGGCACCAGCTCCAGGTCGCTGGGGCGGGCCAGCGAGAGCCCCATCCAGCCGTCCCTGGTCCGGAAGGTGCGGAATGCGCCGCCGCAGGACGAGGGCCCGCTCCGATGGAGCCCGGTGATCGCGGCGCGCTCGCCGAGCACTCGAACGTCAGGCAGCTCCGGTCGTGTGCCGGTGCGCCGGAAAGCCGCGTCGGCGACACGTCGGAGTCCGGACGCCGTCGTGGACGCGGGCTGACCAGGCGCCGCCAGCGGTGGGCCGTCGGCCCTGCCCGTCAGCGCCATGGCACCTGACCATGCCCAGAGCTCCAGCTCAGACGCGGGCATCGACTCAGACGCCGGCATCGACCAGCCCCCACGCGAGCGCGGTGTCGAGGTCGATCCGGCGTCCGGTCAGTGCCATGTAGGCGGTCCGATAACGGCCGATCCGGCGGGTGACGCTGACCGTGCCACCAGCGCCTGGCACCAACCCCAGCGACAGCTCGGGAAGCATGAACCACGCTCCCTCGCGCGCCTCGACCCGGGCGGCGAATGCGGAGAACTCCAGGCCGGCCCCGATGCACGCGCCGTGCACTCTCGCCACGACCCGTTCACGAATCCGGTGCACGTGGAGACCGGCACTCTGCTCGAGGCGCACCTGGTGGGCGGCGACGACATCGGGCGCCGTGCCGAACTCGTCGAGATCGCCGCCGCTGCAGAACGATGGCCCAATGCCGCGCAGCTCGACCTGGGTGATCGACTCATCCAGAAGTGCCACCTGAAGACCCTCGATGAGCCGGTCGCGGACTGCCCGCCCGAACGCGTTGTGTCGCCCCGGACGATTCAGCGCGAGAGTGAGCACATCCCCCTCGCGTGAGAACAGCACGGGATCGTCGCCGGTGGGTACCTCCCGTCGAGGCGTCGCGGCGCGCCAGCTCCGGAAGTCCGGCCCGGCCAGGAGCATCGAGTACGCGAGCGACTCCGCCACGAGCGCGTCTGCCACGTCGAGCTGAGCGGTCAGTGGAAGGAGCGAAGCGAGAGCCCGCGAGGCGCCCGGCGCTCGCGTGACGGTTTCACGGATGAGGTCGAGATCGTCCGGCTCGGGTGCCACCCAAAAACGCCCCGGTCCGTCGGGCGCCAGGGTCAGCGTGAGGGCACTGAGGACATGGGCGGACTCGGGCGGGAGCGCCTGGCTGCTCACGCCGACCAGGACTGTGGTGCGCGCACGGCGTGCGTACGCCTCGCCGACGGCCGGAGACCAGTGAGTGTTGTCGAGGTCCACGATCTCCATGGCTTCGGCCGCTGTCACCGCGCTCCTCACGACTACCTTCTCTTTCGGTCCGCGGCGGCCGAGATGCCACCAACGGCGGGCCACGCGGGCCGCGAAAGACCGGGAGAGCGCCCGCTGCTTCCGCGAATATACCTCACGAAATTCGGCGTCCGGCGTGGCCTGCAGGAGTCCCACCCGTCGTGCCCGCGCTCGCCCATGCCGTTCAGTGGCCCTCGCAGGAACCAGCAAAGATCATGAGGAATATTGACGCGAGTGACGCTGCATGCCAATGTCATCGCTCACACGGCGGCAACACGACGGGCTGCCGGGCTAGCAGTTCTTCGCCGAGGCAGAGAGGGGTGATGGAGGTGGTCCCGTCACTCGCCTTTCTCGGACCTGGGCCCCGGTACTGCGCGTGCGCTCCTCGCCCCGGAGCCCATCACGACCCCCGACGGGGTGGCCCGCGGCCGCAGACGGCTCTCGACATCGTCAGCGGTGACACCGAGCAGGCCACCGGTCGGTCTCGGGCGTCTCTACGAAGCGTTACCCAGATCGGTCGCGAGGGGCCTGGCGGCACGCCGACGGGCCGGTCACTTGGTGCCAGCGCTGAGCGCTTGAAGCGGCAACGACAACACACAAGGAGTTCTCCATGCTTTTCCACGACGTGATCGCGCAGGCGCTCAGGGACCACGGCATCACGGATGTCTTCGGTGTGATGGGCGACGCGAACCTCTACATGATGGACAGCTTCCAGCGGCACGCGGGATGCCACTTCTACTCGGTGTCACACGAGAGCGGTGCGGTCCTCGCGGCCAACGGCTACGCACGGGCGACGGGCGGCGTCGGCGTCGCGTCCGTGACGCACGGGCCCGCGTTCACCAACATCGTCACGGCGTTGGTCGAGGGCGTGAGGGAGCGCACTCCCATCTTGGTCGTGGCGGGCGACACGGCCGTGGTCGACAAGGACAATTTCCAGAACATCAGTCAGCGCGACGTCACCATCCCGACGGGCGCCGGCTTCGAGCAGGTCCGCTCCGTGAAGACCGTGTGCGAGGACGTCGCGGTCGCCGTGCACCGCGCGCTGAACGAACGTCGACCGGTGGTGCTCAACGTGCCCGTCGACTTCCAGTGGCAGGAGGCGAAGTACGCACCGCCGGCCGGGCCGCGTTGGTCGGGGCACCAGCAGCTCGCCCCCTCCCAGGCTGCGCTCGAAGACGCCCTGGGGATCATCGCGTCTGCCAGGCGTCCGGTCGTCCTGGCGGGGCGGGGGGCGTCGAGCGAGGAGTCACGCGCCGCTCTCGTGCGCCTGGCCGACCGTATCGGGGCTCCGCTCGCCACGACCCTGCGCGCCCGCGACCTGTTCCGCGGTGAGCCCCACAACCTCGGCATCTGCGGCACGCTCTCGCACGAGGTGGCACTCCAGGCCCTCACCGACGCGGACTGCCTCATCACGTTCGGTGCGGGACTGAACCGCTGGACCACGGCCGAGGGCTCGATCCTGGCCGACAAGGCGGTGGTGCAGGTCGACAGCGAGAGCGCCGCGCTCGGCCGGTTCCAGGTGGTCGATGCGATGGTCCAGGGGGATGCGGGCGCGGTGGCCGACCTGATCGGAGACCTGCTCGACGAGGCCGAGGTGAAGCCGACCGGCTACGCATCCCCGGAACTCGCCGCCAAGCTCGCCGCCCGCTCCGACGCTGACTTCACCGATGCGAGCACCGACCGCACGGTCGACCACCGCAGCGCGATCCTCAAGCTGGACGCCGCCTTCCCCCAGGACCGCACGCTGGTCTTCGATGGTGGCCGGTTCGTCATGAAGTGCTTCTCGATGTTCCATGTCTCGCACCCGAGCGACTACCACCACACGGTCAACTTCGGCTCGATCGGCCTGGGGATGGGGACGGCGATCGGGGCGGCGACCGGCTCCGGGAAGCCGACGCTCCTCATCACCGGCGATGGAGGGTTCATGCTCGGTGGGCTCGCCGAGTTCAACACGGCCGTACGCCACAAGCTCGACCTGGTCGTGGTGATGTTCAACGACGGCGCCTACGGCGCCGAGCACATCCAGTTCCGGAACAAGGACATGGACCCCACTTCCTCGACCTTCGACTGGCCGGAGTTCGCGCCGGTGGCCGATGCGCTTGGCGGCAAGGGGTACACCGTGCGCAACCTCGCCGAGCTCGATGCGGTGATCGCTGAGCTGCCCGCACGGGATCGGCCGGTGCTGATCGACATCAAGCTCGACCCGGACAAGGTCACCGCGCACTGACGATCGGTGGAGGTTCGCCCGCGATGGCCGGAGGGTCCTGAGTTTGCCCTGTTCGCCATTCAATCATCCGGATAGAAGTCCAGCTGAGGAGTGAACGTGAGGCTGTCGATCATGCTTGCCGGCGGTGGGGGCATGCGCGTGTCGGACATGGTGTCGCTCGCCGTCCGCGCCGAAGTCGCTGGCGCGGACGGCGTGTACATGCCGGAGGCGTGGCGGTCGGGATTCGTGACCCTGTCGGCGATCGCGGTCGCGACGAGTCGCCTCAGTCTTGGGCCCTATGTCCTCAACGCGCACGCGCGCACACCGATGATCGCGGGCATGTCGGCGGTCGACCTTGACGAGTTGTCCGGGGGGCGACTCGTGCTGGGCGTGGGGAGCGGGAACCGTGTGACGAACGAGTCCTACCAAGGGGTTCCCGTGATCCGGCCCCTGGAGAAGATGCGTGACTACCTCGCGGTTCTGCGCGGCGTGGTCGAGGCCCGCTACGGCCAGCGGGTCGACTATGTCGGCGCGAGGCACAGCATGTCGGGCTGGCACCCCCAGGTCAGTCCCGTGCGTAGCCGGATCCCCATCCTGTTGGCCGCCACCTCGCCGAAGATGGCACAGGTCGCGTATGAGCGGGCGGACGGGCTGGCACTCGGCAGCCTGCTCACCCGAGAGTACGTCGCACAGGCCCGGGCCGAGGGGCAGCGCGCGGCGGGTGAGAGCTTCACTGTCACCGCAGCATCATTCGTCTCGGTCGACGACGACCGGGAGCGAGCCCGCAACGCCGCCCGGTCGGCAGTTGTCAACCTCTATGCGGGCAAGCCCCACCCGCACTACGACTCCCTCTTGCGACAGCAGGGCTTCGCCGACGTAGCGGACGCCGTCGGCGAGGCCGTCGAAGCGGGCGACCTGGCCGCGGCGAGATCGGCGGTCAGCGACTCGGTGGTGGACAGGCTCACGATCGCCGGGACCAGGGAGGACTGCCTGGCGCGCCTGGAGGACTACTCGGACCTTGCCGACGAGCTCATCTTGGTGAACGTCAACACCATGCGTTACCAAGCGGGCGACCACGCTGTGGGAGCCGCAGCGACCGGCACGCAGGATTCCTTCTCGCCACTGCTTGGCCTGATCGAGGAGGCGTCCAGCCGCCGCTGAGCTCGCGGCGGTTCCCGCCTCCCGCTGCTCACGACCGGCCCGCTCGCTCGGACGGAAAACGTTCGGACATCTTGGTAATTGGTATTTTGACTTCATAATGTTCAGAGGCAGCGTTGCCACCCGCACAAGGGCGTGGCGGCCACGACTTATCGGCGCATGCGCGAGCGCGGCGCACCCGCAAACTGAGAGGACTCTCATGGACATCTCCAGCACGTCGGCACTGGTCACCGGCGGGGCCTCAGGGCTCGGCCTCGCGACGGTCAAGCTCCTGCTGGACAGGGGAGCATCCGTCGTCATCGCCGACCTCGCGGGATCGCGCGGCGCTGAGGTGGCCGCCGAGCTCGGCGAACGGGTGCGGTTCGCGCCCGCCGACGTCACTCGCCCCGCCGACGTCGAGGCGGCGCTCGACGCCGCTGAGGGTCTCGGGCCGCTCACGGTGGTCGTCAACTGCGCCGGCGTCTCCATGACGGCACGAGTGGCCGGAAAGAACGGGGCATTCCCGCTCGAGGTTTTCCAGAAGGTCATCGACATCAACCTCGTCGGCACATTCAACGTGATCCGGCTTGCTGCAGTTCGCATGAAGGACAGTGCGATGGACGGCGACGAGCGTGGCGTGATCGTCAACACGGCCTCGGTCGCCGCTTTCGACGGGCAGGTGGGTCAGGCCGCGTATGCGGCGTCCAAGGGCGGGGTGGCGGCGCTCACGCTGCCGATTGCGCGTGACCTTGCCCAGTACAAGATTCGCGTCGTCACGGTCGCGCCGGGGCTTTTCCACACACCGATGTTCGATTCGCTTCCCCCGGAGACGATCGAGTCGCTAGGCAAGCAGACGCCGCACCCCGCGCGGCTCGGCACGCCCGAGGAGTACGCAGCCCTCGTCGGTCACGTCGTCGAGAACGCGATGCTCAACGGGGAGACGATCCGCCTCGACGGCGCGATCCGGATGGCGCCTCGCTGATGGCAGCGATCGGAGGTGGTAGCGACTACCGGTACTTGCGCGTCGCGCACGAGGCCGGCGTCGCGTGGATCGTGTTGGACCGCCCGAACGAAGGGAACGCCCTCAGTCAGGCGCTTGCCGACGAGTTCGTGCGCGCTGTCGACGGCGCCGTCGATGATCCGTCGGTGCGCGTGGTCGTGCTGAGCGGGAATGGCCCGTTCTTCTGCGCGGGCGGTGACGTCGTCGGCATGGCGGATGCCGATGACCCCGTCGCGTTCACCGGCCACCTGGCACGCACGATGCACCGCGGGATCCTCGCTCTCGCGCGCTCCGAGCTCCTGGTGATCGCCGCGGTCAACGGCGCCGTCGCCGGCGCAGGCGTAGGGCTGGTGCTCAACGCGCAGCTTGTCATCGCGTCGTCGGCCGCCTCTTTCGTCTCGGCGTACGCCGGAATTGGCGTGTCGCCCGACTGTGGTGTCAGTTACCTCTTACCGCGGGCCGTGGGTGACGTTCGAGCGGCAGCGCTGCTCTTCGGCGGTCGGCCGATCGACGCCGCCACGGCAGAGTCGTGGGGCCTCGTCGGCGAGGTGACGGACGTGGCAGGGTTCGACGAGCATGTGCGAGCGACGGTCGAGCGCCTGGCCCGCGGTGCGTCGCAGGCCTATGGCCCGACCAAGCGGCTCGCAATGGCCCCGTGGATCGCTGCGTATGAGGAGCACCTCGAGGCGGAGGCTGCCAGCATCGCCACGCTCGTCGGCCACCCCGACTCGCAGGCCCGCGTGCGCAAGTTCGTTGCGGCCAGTCGCGAGCGGGCCGCGGCCAAGGCGGAGACCATGCGCTAGCGATTTTGGCGTCCACAGAGCGGTGCGGCAGGTGCGAACACTTTGCGTAGCGTGAATGGCCGGAAGCGTTGAGAAAACTCGACCGCAGCGTGAATCTCGAGGACGTTCGGTCAACGGGCGAGCTCCGTCCGCCTCTCCCAGGCAATCACCGGTGAGGGTGAGCCTCCTGCATCACCGAGCGCCGCCGCCGGCGGCGCCGGTTACGCCCGGGTTTGTAGGTGAGCCGTGTTTCTCGCGCACGAGTAGATCGGGTACTTTCCGGATCGTCGCGAGGTGCCCCATTGCTTCCCTCGGGCTGAGGAAGCCACGTGGAGTAGGTTTGGTCAGAGCGGGTCGGGCACTGGTCTGGGCTCGGCGAAGTCACCCGCTCGTTGACGGAGCGCCGCGAGCGTGCGCACGAGGGTCCGCGTCTCGTCCTCGGTGAGGCCGGGCCGGGTGAAGACCTCGTCGTTGAGCGAGGCGGTGGCCGCCTCTACCCGCTCCCCTCCCGCGTCCGTCAGTACCAGGATCGTCGCCCGGCCGTCGTGCGGGTGGGGTTCCCGGCGCACGAGGCCGTCGTGCTCGAGCCGGTCAACGGTATTGGTCACGCTCGCGGGATGGACCTGCAGGCGTGCGGTCGCGCTTGCCATGGGCAGCCGGCCCTCGCGGGCGAAGGCGAGCAGACGGAGCATCTCGTAGCGGGCGAAGCTCAACCCGTGCGGTTTGAGCGCCTGGTCGATGCGCGCCAGCATGAGCTGCTGGGCACGCATGACACTTGTGACCGCGGCCATTCCGTCCGCGGCGTCCTCCCAGCCGTGCGCCAACCACTGACGGCGTGCCTCAGCGATCGGGTCGACCGGTAGTGGCTGTTGTTGCGCCATCGATCATTTCCTCCTCGCGCGGTAGCGCGTGCCGTCAACACCCAGCTCGGTCGGGTCAGACCCGCAGGACGAGTGCATCACCCTGGCCACCGCCCCCGCACAGGGAGGCGACACCGAGGCCGGCGCCGCGGCGGCGAAGCTCCAGCGCTAGTGTGAGAGCGAGGCGGGCACCGGACATGCCGACCGGGTGGCCGAGGGCGATCGCCCCTCCGTTGACGTTGACGATCTCGGGGTCGATGCCCAGCTCGCGTGTCGAGGCGATCGCTACGCTGGCGAAGGCTTCGTTGATCTCCACGAGCTCGAGGTCCGACACGGCCACTCCCGCGCGCTTCGTTGCGTGCGCGATGGCCCGGGCGGGCTGGTGGAGCAGTGAGGGATCGGGGCCGGCGACGCTCGCGTACGACACGATCTCGGCGAGCCACGGGATGCCGCGACGCTCGGCTTCGGCCTTGTCCATGACCACGACAGCCGCGGCGCCGTCGGAGAGCTGCGAGGCCGAGCCGGCGGTGATGGTGCCGTCGGGGGCGAAGGCGGGGCGGAGCGCCGCCAGTGACTCCGCTGTCGTCCCCGGGCGTACGCCCTCATCCTGCGTGACGACCTCCGTGCGGCGGCCGCGTCGGACCGTCACCGACACGATCTCCTCGGCGAAGATGTCGTTCGCGATGGCGGCAGCGGCGCGCTCGTGGGAACGGGCCGCGAAGGCGTCCTGCTCGTCGCGGGTGATCTGCAGCTCGGCCTGATACTTCTCCGTGCCGGCCCCCATGACCAGACCGTCGATGCCGCACACGAGGGCGTCGCGCTCGAGCGCGTCGGCGAGGTCGGCCGACCCGTACTTCACCCCGCCGCGCACGTCTGTCAGGTGCGGGGCGTTAGTCATCGATTCCGTGCCACCGGCGATGACGGTCTGTGCGAGGCCCCCGCGGATCGCGAGGTCGGCGTGCCCGATGGAGGTCATCCCGGACAGGCAGAGCTTGTTGATCGACGTGGCAGGGACGCTCAGCGGAACGTCCGCGGCGACGGCGGCGAGGCGCGCGGGGTTGGGGCCCACGCCGGCCTGCACGACGTTGCCGAAGTAGACCGCCTCGGCATCGCCCGGCTCGACTCCTGCGCGCTCGAGCGCGGCGCGGATGGCGATCCCCCCGAGCTGGGCGGCGCCGAGGGGAGCGAGAGTCCCCAGCAGCTTGCCGATCGGGGTGCGGGCTCCCGAGACGATGACGCTGGTCATGGCTTCTCCTTCGTCGAGCCCACCGCAGACAGGCGGAGCGGCCCGGGCGGGGTCTGTTTGGACTTCATAGTATATAGTTGGCTGTCATAGTATCCTGCAGCAGATGCTTCACCCAACGGAGGGACCGCAGCATGACCGCCAGCATGACCACAACCACGACCCGCGAGCTCACCCATTTCGTCGGCGGACGCCACGTCAGCGGCACCTCGGGTCGCTTCTCCGACGTGTTCGACCCCAGCACCGGACAGGTGCAGGCAAGGGTGCCCCTCGCGAGCGCCGACGAGGTTGCCGCGGCGATCGCGGTGAGCGAGGAGGCGCAGCAGGTCTGGGGCGCGTACAACCCCCAGCGGCGCGCCCGCGTGCTGCTGAAGTTCCTCGACCTGATCGCCAAGGACACGCCGAGCCTCGCCCGCACCCTCTCCCGGGAGCACGGCAAGACGCTCGACGATGCCAAGGGTGACATCCAGCGCGGCGTGGAGGTTGTCGAGTTCGCGGTCGGTGCGCCGCACCTCCTCAAGGGCGAGTACACGACCGGTGCCGGCACCGGCATCGACGTCTACAGCATGCGTCAGCCCCTCGGCGTCGTCGCCGGCATCACCCCGTTCAACTTCCCGGCGATGATTCCGCTGTGGAAGATGGGCCCGGCGCTCGCGGCGGGCAACGCCTTCGTGCTCAAGCCGAGCGAGCGTGACCCCTCGGTGCCGCTGCGCATCGCCGAGCTCTTCCTCGAGGCGGGCCTGCCCGAGGGCGTGCTCAACGTCGTCAACGGCGACAAGGAGGCGGTCGACGCGATCCTGCACGACGACCGGATCAGGGCTGTCGGGTTCGTGGGCTCGACCCCCATCGCGCAGTACATCTACGCCACGGCTGCAGCCAACGGCAAGCGCGCACAGTGCTTCGGCGGCGCGAAGAACCACATGGTCGTCATGCCCGACGCCGACATGGACCAGGTCGTCGACGCGCTCATCGGGGCCGGCTACGGCTCCGCGGGCGAGCGGTGCATGGCGATCTCCGTCGCCGTCCCGGTCGGGGAGGCGGCCGCCGAGGCGCTGGCCGCGAAGCTCGTCGAGCGGGTGAAGGACCTCAAGGTGGGGCCGGCGCTCGCAGAGGGCGTCGACTACGGCCCGCTCGTGTCGAGAGACGCGGTCGACCGGGTCAGCGCGTACATCCAGCAGGGCATCGACGAGGGGGCGACGCTGCTGGCCGACGGCCGGGGCTACACCGTCGCCGGGCACGAGAACGGCTTCTACCTCGGCCCCACCCTCTTCGACCACGTCACGCCTGACATGACGATCTATAAGGAAGAGATCTTCGGCCCGGTCCTGACGATCGCGCGGGCAGCCGACTACGAGCAGGCCGTCGCGATGGTCAACAACCACCAGTTCGGCAACGGTGTCGCGATCTTCACGCGCGACGGCGACGCCGCCCGGGACTTCTCCGCCCGGATCGACGTCGGCATGGTCGGGGTCAACGTTCCGATCCCGGTTCCCATCGCCTACCACACCTTCGGCGGCTGGAAGAAGTCCGGATTCGGCGACCTCAACCAGCACGGGCCCGACGCCTTCCGCTTCTACACCAAGACGAAGACCGTCACGAGCCGCTGGCCTTCCGGGATCAAGGAAGGCGCCAGCTTCGTGATCCCGACGATGAGCTGAGCCATGGCGACAACCATGACCGAGGAGCGTGCGGCGCTCGTCGAGGCGGTCCGCGACTTCGCGGAGGCTGAGCTCGAGCCGTACGCCAACCAGTGGGATGCCGAGAAGCACTTCCCCGTCGACACGCTCCGGCAAGCCGGCGAGATGGGACTCGGTGGCGTGTACGTCCGCGAGGACGTCGGCGGCAGTGGCTTGAGCCGTTCCGACGCCGTCGCCATCTTCGAGGAGCTGGCCCGCGGAGACACCACGCTCGCCGCGTACATCTCCATCCACAACATGGTTGCCTGGATGATCGACCGCTTCGGCGACGAGGACCAGCGCCACCGGTGGGTGCCGCGCCTCGTCACCATGGAGGACCTCGGCAGCTACTGCCTCACCGAGCCCGGCGCCGGCTCCGACGCAGCGGCGCTGACGACGTCCGCCCGCCGCGATGGCGACCACTACGTCATCAACGGCACCAAGCAGTTCATCTCGGGCGCCGGCACGTCGGCCGTGTACCTCCTCATGGCTCGCACCGGGGGACCGGGCCCGGACGGCATCAGCGCGATCGTCGTCCCGGCCGGCACCGCGGGAATGAGCTTCGGGCCGAACGAGAAGAAGATGGGCTGGAACGCCCAGCCCACCCGACAGGTGATGTTCGACGACGTCCGTGTCCCGGTGTCCTACCGGCTCGGTGCCGAGGGCGACGGCTTCAAGATCGCGATGAAGGGCCTGAACGGCGGCCGCGTCAACGTTGCTGCCGCGTCCCTCGGTGGCGCTCAGTGGGCATTCGAGAAGGCGGCGCGCTACGTCCAGGAGCGCGAGGCGTTCGGTGCCCCGCTGGCGGCGAACCAGAGCATCGTGTTCGGGCTCGCGGACATGGAGACCGAGCTGCACGCGGCGCGGCTCCTGCTGCAGCACGCGGCGCAGAAGATGGACGACGAGGCGCCCGACGTGGCGGTCGCATGCGCGAAGGCGAAACGGTTCGCCACCGACGTCGCCTTCCAGGTGGCCAACACGGCGCTGCAGATGCACGGGGGGTACGGCTACCTGCACGAGTACGGCATCGAACGGGTCGTCCGTGACCTACGAGTGCACCAGATCCTCGAGGGCACCAACGAGATCATGCGCGTGATCATCGGCCGAGAGGTGCTCCGCAGAGCGAAGGGAATGTCATGAGCGGGACGGACCAACCAGTACTCCTCGAGCGCCGAGGAGTGCTGGGCCTCATCACGCTCAACCGTCCGCGGGCGATCAACGCGCTCACCCACGAGATGGTCCTGCTCGTGTCCCGTGCCCTCGACGAGTGGGAGCACGACGACGCCGTCCGAACCGTCGCCATCACCGGTGCCGGGGAACGGGGCCTGTGTGCCGGAGGGGACATCGTGGCCCTCTACGAGGCAGCAGTGGAGGGGCCGGCGGAGCCAGCCGTGGAGTTCTGGGCCGACGAGTACGCGATGAACGCGCGGATCGCTACCTACCCCAAGCCCATCGTGGCGGTCCAGGACGGGCTCGTGCTTGGCGGGGGTATCGGGATCTCCGCGCACGCGTCCCACCGCGTCGTCACCGAGCGGTCGCGCCTCGGCTTCCCCGAGGTCACCATCGGGTTCGTCCCGGACGTCGGCGGCACGTGGCTGCTCTCGCGCTCGCCCGGCGAGCTCGGCACGAGGCTCGCGCTCACCGGCGCTCACGTCGGTGCGGCAGACGCGATCCTCGTTGGCCTGTCCGACCAGTTCGTGCCGTCGGAGCTGATCCCGGCTCTGCTCGACCGGCTGGGCACCGAGGAGCCCGACATCGCCATCGCCGCCGTGCGAGCGGACCCCGGACCGGCCCCGCTCGAGGCCGAGCGTGAGCTCACGGACCGGACCTTCGGGCAGGCAACGGTCTGCGAGATCATCGCCGCACTCGAGGCCGACGGGGATGAGCCAGCACGCCAGATCGCTGGGACGGTTGCGGCGAAGTCACCGACCGCCGTCAGCGTCGCCCTCGAGGCACTCCGTCGCGCCCGGGCGCTGGACTCGCTCGAGGAGGCGCTGGAGCAGGAGTTCCGGGTGTCCACCCGGCATCTGTCCGCCCCCGACTTCGCCGAGGGCATCCGTGCCCAGGTCATCGACAAGGACCGCTCGCCGGCCTGGAGGCCGGCCGACCTCGGCGAGATCACCACATCCATGGTGGAGGAGTTCTTCCGCGAGTCCCCGTGGGGCTCGTTCCACTCCGCCCGCGTCATGTCGAAGGAGACCTCATGACCACGATCGGATTCATCGGGCTCGGCCACATGGGCGGCCCCATGGCCAAGAACCTGCGCGCCGCCGGGCACGAGGTCCGCGGTTTCGACCTGTCGCCCGCCGCTCTCGATGCGGCTCGCGCAGCCGGCATCGACGTCGTCGCGTCCGCCGCCGAGGCGGTGATGGGTGCGCGAGTGGTCATCACGATGCTGCCCGCCGGCCGGCACGTCATCGACCTCTATCGCGGGACCGACTCTGACCCCGGGATTCTCGGCGCCGCCAGTCCCGACACGCTGTTCATCGACTCGTCGACCATCGCGGTCGACGAGGCGCGCCACGCGCACGAGCTCGCCGTGGGCGCGGGCCATCGCTCCCTCGACGCACCGGTGTCGGGCGGCGTGGTCGGGGCGGAGAATGGCACCCTCGCGTTTATGGTCGGCGGCGACGAGCGCGACTTCGCCCAGGCGGTCCCGCTGCTGGAGACCATGGGTCGGCGCGTGGTCCACTGTGGCGGGCCCGGGCTCGGGCAGGCCGCGAAGGTCTGCAACAACATGCTCCTCGCGGTCTCGCAGATCGCGGTCGCGGAGGCGTTCGTGCTCGGTGAGCGACTCGGGCTCTCGCACCAGACGCTGTTCGACGTGGCGTCCAACGCCACGGGCCAGTGCTGGGCGCTCAGCACGAACTGCCCGGTCCCGGGCCCGGTACCGACCAGTCCGGCCAACCGCGACTACCAGCCAGGGTTCGCCGGCGCGCTCATGTCGAAGGACCTGGGGCTGGCCGAGCAGGCGATCGACCTCGTCGGCGTCGACGCGCGCATGGGCCGCCTCGCCCGCGAGATGTACCTCGCCTACGCGAACGGTGAGGGCACGGACCGCGACTTCTCCGGCATCATCCAGACGATCCGTGCGCACAGCACCTCGGCAACCCAGGGAGCTCAGCGATGACCCACTACACCACCATCCTCGTCGAGAAGCGGGGGCGCGTCGGGTGGATCACCCTCAACCGGCCCGAGGCCCTGAACGCGCTCAATGCGGCCTCGGTGGCCGAGATCGTCGATGCGGCGAAGGCCTTCGACGACGATGCCGAGGTCGGGGCGATCGTCCTGACCGGCTCCGACCGCGCGTTCGCGGCGGGGGCCGACATCAAGGAGATGGCCGACAAGCAGTACGTCGACATGTTCCTCAACGACCCGTTCGCCTCGTGGGGGGACTTCGGGAAGCTGCGGACGCCGGTGATCGCCGCCGTTGCCGGTTACGCCCTGGGCGGAGGCTGTGAGCTGGCGATGATGTGCGACATCATCCTGGCGGCCGACACGGCGAAGTTCGGCCAGCCCGAGATCAACCTCGGGGTCATCCCGGGCATCGGTGGCACCCAGCGGTTGCCGCGGGCCGTGGGCAAGTACAAGGCCGCCGAGCTGGTGCTCACCGGCCGGACGATGGGTGCTGAAGAGGCCGAGCGCGCGGGGTTGGTGTCGCGCGTCGTGCCGGCAGGCGAGCTGCTCGAGGAGGCGGCGCGCGTCGCCGAGACGATCGCCGCGAAGTCGCTCCCGGTCGTCTACGCCGCGAAGCACGCGCTCCAGGCCGCCCAGGAGACGACGCTGGAGGAAGGCTTGCGTTTCGAGAAGCAGGCATTCGCCGCAACCTTCGCCCTCGACGACCAGACTGAGGGCATGGCTGCGTTCCGTGGCAAGCGGGCAGCCGAGTTCACCCATCGATGACACCGGCGCGGGGCGAGCCCGGCGATGAACCTGCTTTGACGTGACGAAGGAGTTGCCACCATGAAGATTGTCGTACTGGTGAAGGAAGTGCCCGACACCTACGGTGACCGGAAGCTGAACCTGGAGACCGGACTTGCCGACCGGGCCGCCGGCGACGCAGTGCTTGACGAGATCGGCGAGCGTGCGCTCGAGCTCGCGCTCTCCACCGCGGACCAGATGGGCGACGTCGAGGTCAGCCTCCTGTCGATGGGTCCTGAGTCGGCGGCGGCGACGATCCGCAAGGGCCTCGCGATGGGTGCGGCGTCCGCGGTCCATGTCGCCGACGACGCGCTCCTCGGCGCCGACCTGGGACTTACCGCCGAGGTCCTGGCTGCGGCACTGCAGCGCGTCGGGTTCGACCTCGTCATCACGGGCAACCTGTCCACCGACGGGACCGGATCGGCAGTCCCGGCGATGCTGGCCGAGCTGCTCGGCGTCCCTCACGTCACCTCCCTGTCGACAGTGGAGATCGCCCCCGACAGGGTCTCAGGAACTCGCGTCACGGATGATGGCGTCGCCCGCGTCTCGGCCGACCTGCCCGCGGTGGTCTCGATCACCGAGGCCCTGCCCGACGCCCGCTTCCCGAACTTCAAGGGCATCATGGCGGCGAAGAAGAAGCCGTACGAGACCCTCACCCTGTCCGACCTGGGCATCGACGTCGAGGCCACCGCGAAGGGCCGGTCGATCATCGTGGGGTTGTCCGAGCAGCCGGCTCGCGGGGCCGGGGTCAAGATCGTCGACGACGGGGAGGCGGGCGCGCAGCTCGCGGAGTTCCTCGTCTCCAACCGTCTCGCCTGAGGAGCACAGCTATGACGAACGCAGAGCAGAATGCGGTCCTCGTCCTCATCGAGGTGACGCCGGAGGGAGGTGTCGCGAAGAGCACGGCCGGGCTCCTCGGGGCGGCGGCCGGCATCGGGACACCCGTCGCCCTTGTCGTGACTGGGCCGGGCGCGCACGAGGAGGCGGCGCAAGCCGCCGCAGACCTCGGTGCGGTCAAGGTCCTCGTCAGCGAAGCCGCTGACGTCTCGTCGAGCCTCGGCGTCCCGGTGATCGACGCGGTCTCCGCCGCGATCGACGCGACCCAGCCGGACGCCGTGCTCATCTCGCACTCGGTCGACGGGCGAGACGTGGCCGCCGCGGTGGCCGCCCGCCGGGGGCTGGGCCTGGCGGTTGACGCGGTCGGCGTCTCCCGGGACGACGAGGGCGTGGTGGCCCACCACTCGGTCTACGGTGGCGCCTACAACGTCGACTCCGCCGTCACCTTCGGAACCCTCGTCGCCACGATCCGCCAGGGTGCCGTCGATGCCCGGGCGGAGGGGAAGCCGGTGGTGATCGAGCGGCTGCACGTCGCCCCGTCCGGGCGCCGAGCGGCCCGCATCGACGGGTTCGAGCCGGTGAAGGTGGCGTCGAGCAGGCCCGAGCTTCGGGGGGCTGCCAAGGTCGTCTCGGGTGGGCGTGGGCTCGGCTCCAAGGAGCAGTTCGTCCTCGTCGAGCAGCTCGCCGACGAGCTCGGCGCGGCGGTGGGCGCGTCGCGGGCGGCCGTGGACGCGGGCTACGTCCCCCACTCCCACCAGGTCGGCCAGACCGGCGTCGCGGTCGCCCCCCAGCTTTACGTGGCGCTCGGGATCTCCGGCGCGATCCAGCACCGGGCGGGCATGCAGACCGCCAAGACGATCGTCGCCGTCAACAAGGACCCCGATGCGCCGATCTTCGAGATCGCGGACTTCGGTGTCGTCGGCGACGTGTTCTCGGTGGTGCCCCAGCTCATCGAGTCGCTCCAGGCGCAGAGGAACTGAGCAATGACGACCGCTTCGCGACCCCGTCGGGGCCTTCCGCGACGGCCGGGGGCGGAGCAGTGGCCGCCGGCGACGTCCACTGCGTCCAGCGACCCGTTGTCGTCTGATCCGGAGGACCCCGTCGCCGCGCAGCCAGCGGCGGGGAGCGCGCCGTCGGCGCAGGCGGGGAGGCCTGACCCCTCCGGCAACGGGACGACCTCGCGACCCGCCGGGACCGATGGTGACTCGGCAAGCCAGGCGGCTCCCGTCCCCTCCGCAGGGGTCTCCTCGCGGCCCAGCACAGCGCTCGCCGGTGAACGTCGGCGCAGTGGGCTGCCCAGGAGGCCGAGCGAGGAGAACGGGTCGCCCCTATCCGGTGTGAAGTCGGACCCTGCGATCCCCGCTGACGCGGCGCCGCAGGCGTCGTCGGGTTCGACGACAGCCTCTCCTGCCGCGAGCCCGCCAGCTGGTACACGTCGCCAGGGGCTTCCTCGCCCGGGTCAGTCGGACGGGTCGGCGTCGGCCGCGGCGCCGGTGGCTGGGGGAGCGGCACCCGCTGCTGCTGCCCCCGGCCGGCGGGCGGGTCTCCCTCGTGCCGGCGCCTCCACGGCACCGGCTCCCGCCTCGCCGCCGGCGTCGCCCTCGACTCGGCGGTCGGGTCTCACTACGCCCAGGCCGGAGACCAGCACTCCCACGGCGACGGCGAGCACCCCGTCGGCGGCGCCCAGCGGTGCAGCACGCCCGGAGCGAAGCCGATATGGCCGGTACACCGCGCTCCAGTGGGCAGGACGGGCCGCCGTCGGCGTGGCCGGGCTGCTGATCGTCGCAGCGCTGGCGGTGCTGTTCGCCCGGTGGTTGATCGGTCGTGACGCCGTGAGCGACTTCCTCACCACCTATCCGGGTACGTACGACCTGCCGGAGTCGGCACCCACGGGCATCCCCGCGTGGCTCGGATGGCAGCACTTCTTCAACGTGTTCCTCACCGTGCTGATCATCCGTAGCGGTTTGATGGTGCGTCGTGAGAAGCGTCCGAGCGCGTACTGGACCCCACGCTGGAACTCGAAGCAGAAGATCAGTCTCCAGCTGTGGCTTCACCAGTCGCTCGACATCCTGTGGCTCGTCAACGGCGTCGTCTTCATCGTCCTGCTGGTCGCCACGGGGCACTGGATGCGTATCGTGCCCACGAGCTGGGAGGTGTTCCCCAACGCCGTGTCGGCCGGGTTGCAGTACCTGTCGCTCGACTGGCCGACGGAGAGCGGCTGGGTGAACTACAACGGCCTGCAGCAGCTCGCCTACTTCACCACCGTCTTCATCGCCGCGCCGCTCGCCGCCCTGACCGGGGTGCGGATGTCCGGCATCTGGCCGAAGGAAGCGCAGAAGCTGAACAAGCTCTACCCGGTCAAGTGGGCGCGTGCCGTCCACTTCCCGGTGATGCTCTACTTCGTGACCTTCATCATCGGCCACGTCGCGATGGTCCTCGCGACGGGGGCCCTGCGAAACCTCAACCACATGTACGCGTCACAGGACGCCGTCAACTGGACCGGGTTCTGGATCTTCGCCGGGTCGTTGGTCGTCATTGCGGCCGCCTGGGTCGCTGCACGACCACTCGTCCTCGCGCCGATCGCCGGGCTGTTCGGCAGGGTGAGCACGCGCTGAGGCCTGCTGCCGCCCCGGCTGTCGGGGAGGCTCGGCCGAGCCGTCCTGGTCCGGACTGGTCAACACCAGCCGAGCCGCTGGCTCTGGCACCACTCCGCCGGACACGACACGAAGACGTCGCATGATGGGAGAACCGCGTGGCAGCAATCGACCGGGTACTCAACCTCGCGGACGTTCACCGCTTGGCGAAACGCAGGCTGCCTCGTGCCGTGCTGGAGGTGATCGACGGCGGAGCCGGGGACGAGACGACCTTGGCGGCGAACCGGGCCGACCTCGAGGCGATGCGACTGGTGCCGCGGAATCTGGAGGACGTCCGCGAGGTCGACCTCTCGACCACCGTGCTGGGGCAACGCATGGCGATGCCGTTCATGTTCGCGCCCTGCAGCTATGCGCGGATGTGCCACCCGGCAGCCGAGCGCGCCGTGGCCGAGGCGGCCGGGCGATCCGGAGTCGGCTACATCGTTCCTGGTGGAGCGAGCGAGCCGCTCGACGCGGTGGCGGCGGCGGCGACCGGCCCGCTCTGGTACCAGATCTACCTGAGCCCGGACATGCGCCGCAACGAAGACCTGATCAGCGTGGTGCGGGCCAACCGCTACCAGGCGCTCGTCGTCAGCGTGGACACCCCGATGATGCCGTACCGCGAGCGCGACATGCGCAACGGGATCTCGTTCCCCCTGACGGTGACGGCCAGGCTCGCTCTTGCCGGTATGTCGCGGCCGGTGTGGGCGAAGAACTTCGTGCTGGGGAACAAGAGCGCGGGCTTTTCGCTGACCGCGGCGCGGCGCGCCTACTACAGCTTCGAGACGGCGATGAGCGGACTCCGGCCGGTCACCCTGGACGACCTCGGATGGCTGCGAGCACGGTGGGACGGACCGCTGGTCGTCAAGGGTCTACTGGGGCCTGACAAGGTCCGTGAGATGGTGAGCCTCGGCGTCGACGCAGTTGTCGTGTCCAACCACGGCGCGCGCAACCTGGACGGTGTTGTGTCCACGGCCTCCGCAGTTCGCAGCGTCGTCGACGCTGTAGCCGGTGACCTCGAAGTCCTGGTCGACGGCGGCGTCCGCCGTGGGATCGACGTCGTCCGGATGCGCGCACTCGGTGCCACAGCGAGTCTCGTCGGCCGACCCTACCTCCACGGTCTGGCGGCCGCTGGCCCTGCCGGGGTCGCCCGGGTCGCTCGACTGTTGAGGGACGAGGTACACGTGGCGCTCGCTTTCCTCGGCCTCCACTCGTTCGACCAGATCACCCCCGAGGTCCTGGCCGCGTCGTCGGCGGCCGCTGGTCATGGCCTGAATCCGTGGAGATCGTGACTCTCGACCTCAACCGCTGGCGGCGGCTCGATCGAGGCAGCGTTGACCTGGATCCATTCCGACGGTCTTGCGCCACAGCCGGACTCCGCCGCCCCTTGGGCGCCGGTCACCGCCTTCCGAGCACTGCTGCCGGCCCGCGGTAGTCGAAGAACCTCTCGCGGTCCGACGCCCGACGTCGACGTGGCGGTGGGTGTAAACATGCCCCTTGACAGACGATTCCTCATGATGAAACATCGTGGTGATCGTCACTTCGTGAAGGTGGCGGATTAGCACCCCTCAACGTGGAGGAGTTTCACCATGCCCTTCGGAAGGCGTACCACCTGCGGCGTCGCACTCGCCGTCGTCTCTCTGCTCGGCTTGAGTGCTTGCGCCGGCGGGGCGAGCGGCGCGGCCAGCCAAGACCTCGCGGAGATCCAGGTCATGATGTTTCCAGGCGTCGCCTACCGGCTGCCGGTCGTGATCGCCGAGCAGGAGGGCTACTTCGAGGACGAGGGAGTGGCGATCAAGGAGATTCCGCAGCCCAACAACCTTCCCGGCATCCAAGCCCTGACCTCGACGAAGTCCCAGGTCGGGCAGTTCTCCGTGGCTACCGTTGCGCAGGCCGCCGAGGCGGGGGAGAAGGTCAAGATGTTCTGCGGCCACATCGGCGAGGTGCAGTCCAGCGTCGTGGCCAACATCGACTCCGATCTTCCCAACATGGAGGAGGGGGCGAGCTGGGAGGAAGTCCTGAAGGCGTTGGACGGCAAGACTTTCGGCGTCCAGGTGCCGGTCGGAGCGGGGTTCCAGCTGATCACTGCCGCGGCGTTCGAGGAAGTGGGCGTCACAGACGTCACGTACGTCAACGTCGGCGGGAGCAACACGACCACCGGCCCGGCCCTCGACAACGGCGACGTCGAAGCGGCAATTGCGAGCCCGCCTGGCACGCAGTTCCTGACGGAGTCGGGGAATCAGAAGGTCCTCGCCTACCTCCCCGACGGGCCGGCGGCATACCGCGACTGGTACGGCAGCGGATGGGCAGCTCCCACGGCCTGGCTCGAGGCCGAACCCGAGGCCGCGGCTGGCTTCTGCCGGGCGGTGCAGCGAGGGATCGACTACGTGCAGGACCCCGCGAACGCGGACAGCGTCGAGGAGGCGTTGGTGGACGACACCGGCTTGCCGGCCGATATCGCTGCGCTCATCGTCTCCAGCCAGTACGAGCCTTACTCGACGGAGCTTCCCCAGGACGTCATCGAGGTCACCCTCAAGGGGTACGCGGCGAGTGGCGTGCTCAGCGGCGCGAGCGCGGTGACCTACGAGTCCCTCGTGGACGACAAGACGGGCCGGTAGGCGCGAGACGGGACGCAGGAGGCTCCATGAGTACCGTTCAAACCCAACGGGCCGATCCCACTGACTTCATCACCTTCGCGGGCGTCGAGCGCACGTTTCAGCTCCGCAAGAGCTCCGAGAATGGCGGTTCCGCCAAGAGTGCGCAGTTCCTGGCGCTCGAGGAGATCAACCTCTCGATCCCCAAGGGGCAGTTCGTCGCTCTCGTCGGTGCCAGCGGTTGCGGGAAAACCACGCTTCTCAACATGCTCGCTGGTCTCGTCGAGCCCACGAAGGGGCAGATCACGCTCGACGGCCGGCGTCCCGTCCTTCCGAACCTCGACATCGGCTACATGTTCGCCCGCGATGCACTGCTGCCATGGCGCAGCGCGCTGCGCAACGTCGAGCTGCCGCTCGAGACACGGGGCTGGGACCGAGCCCGCCGCAGAGAGCGAGCCCGAGAGATGCTCGACCTGGTGGGGCTCTCGGGACGAGAGACGCAGTACCGGCTACAGCTGTCCCAGGGGATGCGGCAGCGCGTCGGACTGGCGCGGACCCTCGCCGCAGATCCTTCTTTGCTCCTGATGGACGAGCCCTTCGCGGCGCTCGACGCCCGGACGAAGCTCACGCTGCAATCGGAGTTCCTCCGCATCTGGGAGAACCAGGATCCCGATCGCCGGAAGACGGTCATCTTCGTCACCCACGATCTGCAGGAAGCGGTCCTGCTTGCCGACCGCGTCATCGTCATGCTCCCCGGGCCCGGCCGTATCGCCCAGGACAAACTGGTCGACCTGCCCCGGCCGCGCGCCGACCACTTGGGCGAGATGACGTTCGAGGACGAGTTCAAAGCGGTGACGCACGAGCTCTTCGAGTGCCTCGAAGGCGCCATCGTCTCCCCGTGACACCACGTCCATCCCCTTGAAAGACCCAGGAGAGAGCCGCGATGACGACGACCGTTCGAGCCGAGCCCGCCGTCCAGCCACGCGAAGGGTCCCCTCGCACGAAGGCGCCCAGCCGCAGGTCGACCGAGCGCAAGCCGCGCCGAGCAGCCATCCACACCGGTCGCGTGCTGCTCCTCGTGGGGTTCCTCGCCGTATGGGAGACCGCCGCACGAAGCGGATGGATCGACCCCCTGCTCTTCGGCAGCCCTACCGGAGTCGTGACGTCGTTCCTCGAGTACGTCCCGTCCGAGCGTGCCAGCGCATCCATGACGGCGACCTTCGGCGCCATCGCCATCGCATTCGTGATCGGTTCGGTGACCGGCACGATCGCGGGCTTGGCGCTGGGCCTGAGCCGAACCCTCGACGGGATCATCGGGCCCTTCCTGGCGCCGTTGAACAGCGTGCCCCGTATCGCACTCGCACCGCTGTTCATCACCTGGTTCGGGCTGACCATGAGCGCCAAGGTCGTGCTCGCGGTGAGCATCGTGTTCTTCATCCTGGCGGAGAACGCCCGCTCGGCGGTGCGGTCGGTCGACCACGACCTGATGACCATGTCCCGGGTCGTCGGCCTGAGCAGGACGGCCACGCTGTGGAAGGTCGTCCTTCCCTCGGCGGTGCCGACGATGTTCGCCGGCCTGCGGCTCACCTTCACGTACTCGTTGCTCGGTGTCATCGCCTCCGAGATGATCGCCACGACCAACGGGCTCGGTCAGGACATCGTCCTCTACTCGTCGTCCTACCAGATCGACACCGTCTTCGCGATCCTCGTGGTCCTGATGATCATCGCAGTAGCAACCAACGCCCTGTTCTCGCTCGCCGAGCGCCGGCTCCTGGTGTGGCAGGAGGTCTGAGGCGCCGGGCGCAGTCCCGACTTGCGGGTGCTGGCTCAGCCTGGCGTGGTCGTTCCGATTGCCTGCCGGCGGCAGGCCGACGCGGGCCTCACCGGGTCGCATATTCCTCATGATGAATGTAGGCTCTGGTCGAAGCGCCGGCCGGTCAAGGAGTAGCCAGATGCGAGCAGCGGTTGCCCCCACCTTCGGCGACCCGGAGGTCCTGCAGGTCGAGACCGTGGCGGACCCCGTCCTCCGGTCGGGCGAGGTGCTCATCCAGGTCGCTGCCACGGCCGTCAACCGCGCGGACACGCTGCAGCGCCGGGGCTACTACCCGCCCCCTCCGGGGGTCTCCGACATCATCGGGCTCGAGTGCAGCGGGACCATCGTCGAGGTCGCGGACGACGTCACCGGATGGTCGGTCGGGGACACCGTGTGCGCTCTGCTCGCCGGTGGTGGCTATGCATCGCTGGTGGCCGTGCCTGCGGTCCAGGTGATGCCCGTGCCGGCCGGTCTCGACGTGGTGTCCGCGGCCGCCCTCCCGGAGGTGGCGTGCACGGTCTGGTCCAACGTCTACATGGCCGCGGGCCTCCTCGACCACGAATCGATCCTGGTTCATGGGGGAGGCGGTGGTATCGGGACCTTCGCCATCCAGCTCGCCCAGGCTCGGGGCAACCGCGTGTTCACCACGGCGGGTAGCGCCGACAAGCTCACGGCCTGCGTCGAGCTCGGAGCGGACGTCGCGATCAACTACCGCGAGGACGACTTCGTCGAGGTGATCCTGGAAGCCACCGACGGCGAGGGGGTCGACGTCATCCTCGACAACATGGGCGCCTCTTACCTGCAGCGAAACCTCACCGTGCTGGGGACTGGCGGGCGGCTCGCCATCATCGGCATGCAAGGTGGGACCAAGGGGGAGCTCAACATCGGCAGGCTCCTGCAGAAGCGTGCCACCGTCCTGGCCACCTCCTTGCGGCCACGGCCGGCGGCGGAGAAGGGTCTCATCTGCCACGAGGTTGTCCGCGAGGTGTGGCCGCTGGTCGAGGCAGGTCGCATCAAACCCGTGGTGCATGCCGTGCTCCCGCTGGAAGAAGCCGCGGAAGCGCACCGCATGATGGAGCTGAGCAGCAACGTCGGGAAGATCGTGCTGACCACGTGACCTCGTCGGCAGACGCGTTCGCGGGCGCGCTCGTGTATGCGCTACTCAATGGCATGCCGCCTGGTGGTCGGTCTGACCGATCCACGGTGCCGTTGCGGTTGGATGCGCCCGAGTTTCAACCGCGGCATCGGCCAGAACTGTCGCCTCCGTTCCAATGAAGTAGAGGAGAGAGATTGATGCGCATCGGCATCCCCCGCGAGATGCGGCCCGGCGAGACGCTGGTGGCCGCGACGGCGGTGACGGCGGGGCAGCTGGCGAGGCTCGGGTACGACGTGGTGGTCGAGGCCGGGGCCGGCCGGTCCGCTGATCAGCCCGACCAGGCGTTCCGCGACGCCGGGATCGCTGTCGGCGACGTGTCCGAGGTGTGGTTGAGCGACGTGGTGGTCAAGGTCAACGCCCCGACCGAGGCGGAGATCGCCCGGCTGCGCCCCGGGGCGACGGTGATCGGCCTGATGGCGCCGGCGCGCAGCCCGGAGCTGGTCGAGAGGCTGCGGGCGGCGGGAGTGACCGCGCTGGCGATGGACGCGGTGCCGCGCATCTCGCGCGCGCAGTCGATGGATGTGCTGTCGAGCATGGCGAACGTCGCGGGCTACCGGGCGGTGATCGAGGCGGCGCACGAGTTCGGCCGGCTGTTCACGGGCCAGGTCACCGCGGCGGGCAAGGTCCCGCCGGCGCGGGTGTTCGTGGTCGGCGCGGGGGTGGCCGGCCTGGCCGCGATCGGGGCGGCCGGGGCGCTCGGCGCCGTCGTGCGCGCCTTTGACGTGCGCCCGGAGGTGGCCGAGCAGGTGGAGTCGATGGGCGCCCAGTTCGTCACCGTCGACATGGAGCAGGAGGTCTCCACCGACGGCTACGCCAAGGAGATGACCGCCGCGCAGGCCGCGGCCACGGCCGCGATGTACGACAGGGAGGCCCGGGCCGCCGACATCGTCATCACGACCGCGTTGATCCCGGGTCGCCCGGCGCCGCGGCTGATCACGGCCCAGACGGTGGCGGGCATGCGGCCGGGGTCGGTGATCGTGGACATGGCCGCGGCCAGCGGGGGCAACGTCGAGCCCACCGTCGCCGACGAGCGGGTCGTGACCGGCAACCAGGTGACGATCCTGGGCTACACCGACCTCGCCGGTCGCCTCGCCGCCCAGACCAGCCAGCTCTACGGCACCAACGTCGTCAACCTGCTCAAGCTGCTCACCCCCGGGAAGGACGGCCGGCTTACCCTGGACCTGGACGACGTGGTCCAGCGGGGCATCACGGTCACCCGGGACGGGGAGGCGTTGTGGCCGCCCCCGCCGGTCCAGGTCTCCGCCGCCCCCGCCGCGCCGCCGCCCGCCGAGGTCGCGCCGGCCGCCCCCAAGCCGCCGCCGGACCCCAGGCGCTGGCTGTACGGCGCGGGGTTGACCGCCGCGGCCTTCGCCGCCCTGGCGACCGCCGCCCCGCCGGCCTTCCTGAGCCACTTCACGGTGTTCGCCCTGGCGGTGGTGGTGGGTTACTACGTGATCTCCAAGGTCCACCACGCCCTGCACACCCCGCTGATGAGCGAGACCAACGCCGTCTCCGGGATCATCGTCGTCGGCGGGATCCTCCAGGTCGGCAGCGACAACCCGGTCCTCGCGGCGCTGGCGGTCGTCGCGGTGCTGGTGGCGTCGATCAACATCTTCGGAGGCTTCTTCGTGACGCTGCGCATGCTCGATATGTTCCGGAAGGGCTGACCCGTGACCGATCTCCTCGCCTCCGAGCGCCTGGCCGGCCTCGCCCAGGCGGCCTACATCATCGCGGGCGTCCTGTTCATCCTGGCCCTGGCGGGTCTGTCGAGGCACGAGACCGCCAAGCGCGGCAACGTCTTCGGCATGACCGGCATGGTCATCGCCCTGGTCGCCACGGTCGTGCTCGCGCTGCGCCAGACCGCGCTGCCGGGCTTCTCATCCTCGGTGCCGCTCACGCTGGTGCTGATCGCCGCGCCGATGGCGGTCGGCGCGGTCATCGGCATCTGGAAGGCGCGCACGGTGCAGATGACCGGCATGCCCGAGCTGATCGCGGTGCTGCACAGCTTCGTGGGCCTGGCGGCGGTGCTGGTGGGCTACAACTCCTTCCTCGCGGCCGGGCCGGCCACCCACGACGCCGGCGCGATGGGCACCATCCACGCCGTCGAGGTGTTCCTCGGGGTGTTCATCGGGGCCGTCACGCTCACCGGATCGGCCGTGGCCTACCTCAAGCTCAGCGCGAAGATGAGGTCCGCGCCGCTGGTGCTGCCCGGACGGCACTGGCTCAACCTCGCCGTCCTGCTGGCCTCGGCGGGCCTGCTGGTCTGGTTCGTCCTCGACGACGAGGGCGCCGCGCTCGTTCCCCTGGCGGTGATGACGGTGCTCGCGCTGTGGCTGGGCTTCCACCTCGTCGCCGCGATCGGCGGCGGCGACATGCCGGTGGTCGTCTCGATGCTCAACTCCTACTCCGGTTGGGCGGCGGCCGCGGCCGGGTTCATGCTGAGCAACGACCTGCTGATCATCACCGGGTCCCTGGTCGGGTCCTCCGGTGCGATCCTGAGCTACATCATGTGCAAGGCGATGAACCGCTCCTTCGTCAGCGTCATCGCCGGCGGCTTCGGTTCCGACGGCGTCGTCGCCGGGCAGGCGCGCGACTACGGCGAGCACCGCGAGGTCCAGGCAGGCGAGGTCGCCCAGCTCCTCGCCGACGCGAAGTCGGTCGTCATCACGCCGGGGTACGGCATGGCGGTCGCGCAGGCGCAGTACCCCGTCGCCGAGATGACCCGCAAGCTGCGGGAGAAGGGCGTCGAGGTCCGCTTCGGCATCCACCCCGTCGCGGGGCGCCTGCCCGGGCACATGAACGTCCTGCTCGCCGAGGCCAAGGTGCCATACGACATCGTCCTGGAGATGGAGGAGATCAACGACGACTTCGGCGCCACCGACGTCGTGCTCGTGATCGGCGCCAACGACACCGTCAACCCCGCCGCCCTGGAAGAGCCCGGCTCCCCGATCGCCGGCATGCCGGTCCTTCAGGTTTGGAACGCCAAGGAGGTCATCGTGTTCAAACGCTCCATGGCCACCGGCTACGCCGGCGTCCAGAACCCGCTGTTCTTCAAGGACAACACCCGCATGCTCTTCGGCGACGCCAAGGAACGGGTCGAAGACATCGTCAGAACCGTCTGACCGGCAGGACTCATGGGGGAGCGGGCAGGGCGATCTCGCCGACGCGGCTGGTCGGATCGGTATCCATCCCGTCCCGACGCTATGCATGCCGGTCCGGTTGGCAACTGCCGTGACGTCGCCGGCACCCTCCAGGCCGACATAGGTATCGACGCCCATCTGCATACAAATCCTTGCCATCCGCCCCGAAGATAGGGTCCCGCTCGGAGCAAGCCCCCGACCATGTATACAAACGCCAGCGAAGCCGGTAGCCTGGCCAACATGCTGGCTAGCGAGCTCGCCTACACGACACTCCGTGAGGAGATCGTCTCGGGGCGCCTTGCGCCGGGGTCGGTGCTCGGTGAGGTGGAGCAGGCGGCGCGCCTGGGTGTCTCCCGCACGCCGCTGCGCGAGGCGCTCGGCCGGCTCGGCGCGGAAGGGCTCGCGGTAGCCGGCAAGGGCCGCACCCTGGTGGTGTCCTCGATCTCCGCCCAGGACGTGCGCCACCTCTTCGAGCTGCGCGAGGCGCTCGAGGCCCAGGCCGCGCGGCTCGCCGCCCGGCGCGCCGACCCGGCGGTGTTCGCCGCGCTGGCGGACCGCTTCGCCGCGGCCGTCACCCTGCTCGATGCGGACGACCGCGATCACGTCGCCTACTACCAGCTCGTCGCGGACCTCGACAGCGCCATCGACGAGGCCATGGCCAGCCCCTACCTCCGGCGTGCGCTGGCGTCCCTGCGCTCGCACGTGGCGCGGGCCCGCCGCCTCTCCCAGGACGACCGCGACCGGCTCGTGCGGGCCAGCCAGGAGCACGAGCTCATTGCCCGGGCCGTCGCCGAGGGTGACGCCACCCTGGCCGCTCAAGCCACCGCGGTCCACCTGCGCGCCAGCCTGACCCACATCCTCACCGCCCTGACCGGGGAGGGGCCGGGCATGCCTGGCAGCGAGCCCGCCAACGCCCCCGACACCGGCACCGACCCCGCCGAGACCGACCTCGGCACCCCACCCACACCCGTACGAGAGGCAGCAGCTCGATGATCACCCACCAGATGGTCACCCACCAGGTCCGCGTCCACCCCAGCGCGGACAACCTCCCGCGCTCCGGCCAGCTGGCCTGGAAGATCGCCGAGGTCGCCACCGACCCGGTGGAGGTCACCGACGAGGTGACGGACATGGTCATCAACCGGGTCATCGACAACGCCGCCGTCGCCACCGCCTCGCTCACCCGCGGGCCGGCCGTCGCGGCCCGGGCCCAGGCGCTCGAGCACCCCTACGGCCCCGGGGCGACGGTCTTCGGGCCGCCCCGGACGCAGCGGGTCAGCCCGGAGTGGGCCGCCTGGGCGAACGGGGTCGCCATCCGGGAGCTCGACTACCACGACACCTTCCTCGCCGCCGAGTACTCCCACCCCGGCGACAACATCCCCCCGATCGTCGCCGTCGCGCAGCACCTGGCTGCACGCCGGGGCCTGACCGGGGCCCAGCTGGTGCGCGGCATCGCCACCGGCTACGAGATCCAGGTGGACCTCGTGCGCGCGATCAGCCTGCACAAGCACAAGATCGACCACGTCGCCCACCTGGGCCCCTCCGCCGCCGCCGGCATCGGCACGCTGCTCGGTCTCGACCCCGAGACGATCTTCCAGGCCGTCGGTCAGGCGCTGCACACGACGACGGCGACCCGGCAGTCCCGCAAGGGCGAGATCTCGACCTGGAAGGCGCACGCCCCGGCGTTCGCCGGCAAGGTCGCCATCGAGGCGGTGGACCGGGCGATGCGCGGCCAGACCTCCCCGACCCCGATCTACGAGGGGGAGGACGGCGTCATCGCCTGGCTCCTCGACGGCCCCGACGCCGCCTACGAGGTCTCGCTGCCCGCTCCCGGCGCGCCCAAGCTGGCGATCCTGGACACCTACACCAAGGAGCACTCGGCGGAGTACCAGTCCCAGGCCCTCATCGACCTGGCCCGCAAGCTCCACCGGGAGCGGCCGGAGCTGGCGGACCCGGCCAACGTCGCCTCGATCGTCATCCACACCAGCCACCACACCCACTACGTCATCGGCTCGGGGGCGAACGACCCGCAGAAGTACGACCCGCACGCCTCCCGCGAGACGCTGGACCACTCCATCCCGTACATCTTCGCGGTGGCCCTGCAGGACGGCGCCTGGCACCACGTGGACTCCTACGCGCCCGCCCGCGCCGCCCGCCCGGACACGGTGGCGCTGTGGAACAAGATCACCACCGCCGAGGACCCGGAGTGGACCCGGCGCTACCACTCCGACGACCCGGCGGAGAAGGCCTTCGGCGGCCGGGTGGAGATCACCCTCGCCGACGGCTCGAAGGTCGTCGAGGAGATCGCCGTCGCCGACGCCCACCCGCTCGGCGCCCGGCCCTTCGGCCGCGCGCAATACGTGCACAAGTTCCGCACGCTGGCCGCCGGCATCCTGGACGACGCCGAGATCGAGCGGTTCCTCGACGTCGCCCAGCGCCTGCCCGAGCTGCGCGCCGAGGAGCTCGGGGACCTGACCGTCACGGCGCCGGCCGGGCTGCTCGCCTCGGTCACAGCCCCGGAGGGGATCTTCTGATGCTCTACGCCACGACCACCGCCGCGGCCAAGCGGGCCGCGCTGCGAGAGCGGCTCGCCAGCGGGGAGCTGCTGCGCTTTCCCGGCGCGTTCAACCCGCTGTCCGCCAAGCTCATCCAGGACAAGGGCTACGAGGGCGTCTACATCTCCGGCGCCGTGCTGTCCGCGGACCTCGGGCTGCCCGACATCGGCCTGACCACCCTGAGCGAGGTGGCCGGCCGGAGCCGGCAGATCGCCCGGGTCACCGACCTGCCCACGCTCGTCGACGCCGACACCGGCTTCGGCGAGCCGATGAACGTCGCCCGCACCGTCCAGGAGCTCGAGGACGCCGGCGTGGCCGGCCTGCACATCGAGGACCAGGTCAACCCCAAGCGCTGCGGCCACCTCGACGGCAAGCAGACGGTGGACGCGGGCACCGCCGTCCGGCGGATCCGGGCCGCGGTGGACGCCCGCCGCGATCCCAACCTCCTGATCATGGCGCGCACGGACATCCGGGCCGTGGACGGTCTCCAGGCGGCGATCGACCGGGCGAAGGCCCTGGTCGACGCCGGCGCCGACGCCATCTTCCCCGAGGCCATGCGTGATCTTGCCGAGTTCGAGGCGGTGCGCGGCGCCGTCGACGTCCCGGTGCTGGCCAACATGACCGAGTTCGGCAAGTCCGAGCTGTTCACCACCGCCCAGCTCGCCGACGTCGGCATCAACATCGTCATCTACCCCGTCTCGCTGCTGCGCGTGGCCATGGGCGCGGCCGAACGGGCCCTGGACACGCTCACCGAGGAGGGCACGCTCGCCTCGGTCGTGGAGGAGATGCAGCACCGCGCCCGGCTCTACGAGCTGCTCGACTACGCCGACTACAACCACTTCGACACCTCGATCTTCACCTACACCGCCCGGCCCTGAGGGGCCGGGCGCCGCCCGCAGCGTCCGCCAGAGCCATCACCGCAAAGGAGCGATCATGACCACCCAGACCCAGGCTGCACCGGAGATCCGCAAGGGACTGGCCGGCGTCGTCGTCGACACCACCGCCATCTCCAAGGTCAACCCTGAGACCAACTCCCTGCTGTACCGGGGCTACCCGGTCCAGGAGCTCGCCGCCGGCTGCTCGTTCGAGGAGGTGGCCTACCTCCTGTGGCACGGCGAGCTGCCCACCGAGGTCGAGCTGGCCGCCTTCCAGCGGGACGAGCGCGCCCAGCGCGAGCTCGCCGGCAACGTCCGGGCGACCATCGACTCGCTGCCCAAGTCCGCGCACCCCATGGACGTCGTGCGCACCGCCGTGAGCGTCATCGGCGCCAACGACCCCGCCACCGCCGACAGCTCGCGCTCGTCAAACCTCGCCAAGTCGGTGCGCCTGTTCGCCCAGCTGCCCGCCGTCGTGGCCTACGACCAGCGCCGGCGCCGCGGGCAGGAGCTCGTTCCGGCCCGCGAGGACCTGGACTACGCGGAGAACTTCCTGTGGATGACGTTCGGGGAGGTGCCCGCGCCCGTCGTCGTCGACGCCTTCCGCGTCTCCCTCATCCTCTACGCCGAGCACTCCTTCAACGCGTCCACGTTCACTGCCCGCGTCATCACCTCCACCCTGGCCGACCTGTACTCCGCCGTCGTCGGGGCGATCGGCGCCCTCAAGGGCCCCCTGCACGGCGGGGCCAACGAGGCCGTCATGCACGTCTTCGACGAGATCGGCTCGGCCGACAAGGCCGAGGCCTGGCTCGAGCAGGCCCTGGCCGAGAAGCGCAAGATCATGGGCTTCGGCCACCGCGTCTACAAGAACGGCGACTCCCGCGTGCCGAGCATGAAGGCCGCGCTGGACACCCTCGTGGCCCACTACGACCGGCCCGACCTCGCCGCCCTGTACGACAACCTCGAGCACGCCATGGTCTCGCGCAAGAACATCCAGCCCAACCTCGACTACCCCTCGGGCCCGGCGTACCACCTCATGGGCTTCGACACCGAGATCTTCACGCCGCTGTTCGTGGCCAGCCGGGTGACCGGCTGGACGGCGCACATCATGGAGCAGCTCGAGGCCAACGCGCTCATCCGCCCGCTCAGCGCCTACAACGGCCCCGACGAGCGCCACCTCGCCTGACGGCAACCGCCCGGCAGACGCTCGTCTGTCCGGCGGCAGGAAAGGAGAGATGGTGGGCCTGAGACTGGGGTACAAGGCCTCGGCGGAGCAGTTCGGGCCCCGGGAGCTGGTGGACTTCACCGTCCTGGCCGAGCAAGCCGGCTTCGAGACGGCGTTCGTCTCCGACCACTTCCAGCCGTGGCGGCACGACGGCGGGCACGCGCCCGCCGCCCTGCCGTGGCTGGGTGCGGCGGCCGCCTGGACGCAGCGGATCACGCTCGGGACGTCGGTGCTCACACCCACGTTCCGCTACCATCCGGCGGTCGTCGCCCAGGCGTTCGCGACACTCGGCGTGCTGTTCCCGGGCCGCATCGTGCTCGGTATCGGCACGGGAGAATCGCTCAACGAGGTACCGCTCGGCCTGACCTGGCCGGACGGCAAGGAGCGCTTCGCCCGCCTCAAGGAAGCGATCACGTTGATCCGACAGCTCTGGACGCAAGATCGGGTGACTTCAAGGGCACGTACTACCGCACCGCCGACGCCACGATCTACGACCGGCCGGAGCGACCGGTGCCGATCTACGTCGGCGCCTCCGGGCCTGCGGCGGCCCGGCTCGCCGGGCGGGTGGCGGACGGGTTCATCACCACCTCGGGCAAGGCGCCCGAGCTCTACTCCGAGACGTTGCTCCCCGCGCTGCGCGACGGGGCCGACAAGGCCGAGAGACGGATCGGCGACCTCGACCTCATGATCGAGATGAAGGTGTCCTTCGACCACGACCGGGCGCGCGCGCTGGCGGACACCCGGCACTGGGCCGCCCTGGCGCTGTCCCCCGAGGAGAAGACCGGCGTCGAGGATCCCGTCGAGATGCAACGCCTGGCCGACGCCCTCCCGATCGAGCGTGCGGCCTCCCGGTGGATCGTCTCCGACGATCCGGACGAGCATGTCGAACGCATCAGACCATACGTGGACCTGGGCTTTCGGCCCCTGGTCTTCCACGCGCCCGGTCCGGACCAGGCGCGGTTCCTCGAGCTGTACGGGGCCGAGGTGCTACCCAGGTTGCGCGCGCTTCAGGCGACGACGGCCGACGCCATCGTGGAGCCCGCCTCCCGGCCCTGAGTCTGCGAGCGGGCCGCGGATGGAATCACGCACACGACCGGGCGGCCGTCACACCACCAGCGTGAGAAGCCGGGGAGAAGCCCGTGGGACCGGTTGGTGGACCTGCAAGCACGTCGGAAAAGGATCTTCATGGCCGAGCTTCACGAGCCGGTGACCTACCGCGTTGCCGACGGCGTCGCGCACATCGAGCTGCGCCGGCCCGACACCGCCAACGCTCTCGACCTGAGCCTTGCGAGGGCACTCCTCGCCGCGGTCGGCCGAGCCCGGTGCGACGACGGAGCCCGTGCGGTGCTCGTCACGGGAGCTGGCAAGCGGTTCTGCGCCGGAGGCGATGTGGGGTCCTTCGCTGCGGCCGCGGATCCCGAGTCGTACCTCCACCAGCTCGCCACCGAGGCCGACGCCGCCATGCGTGCGCTGGCCGAGCTCAGCAAGCCCGTGGTCGCGGGGGTGCACGGCGCCGCCGCGGGTGCCGGGCTGGCACTCATGCTGAGCTGCGACCGGGTCGTCGCCGACACAGGCACGAAGTTCGCGTTCGCCTACCCCGGCATCGGGCTTACCCCAGACTGCGGACTGTCATACCTCCTTCCACGCGCCGTCGGCCAGCAGCGGGCGCTCTCGTTCGCCCTCGACGGCGCCCCCCTGCCCGCGACGACGGCGCTCGCCTGGGGCCTGATCACCGAGCTGTCCGACGACGCTCTTGTGCGGGCACGCGAGCTGGCCGCCGCGCTCGCCGCCGGTCCGGCCCGAGCCCTGGGGGAGTCCCGCCGGCTGCTCCGCGCGGCATGGGAGATGGATCGCGCGCACGCGGGCGCCGAGGAGGCGCGAATCATCAGCGAGATGGCGGCCGGCCCGGAGGCCCGTGCCCTGATCACCAGGTTCGCCACGCGTTGAGCACCACCGTCAACCACCCGGAGATGTCACGACAAGGAGCTGGATCGACCATGCAGATCACCGACACCGCCGCGATCGTGACCGGTGGGGCGTCCGGACTAGGCGCGGCCACCGCCTCTGCTCTGGCGCAGCGGGGGGCCCGAGTCTTCGCCTTCGACCTCGCCATGGCGATCGGTGAGGCTCCGCCGGTCGCCGGGGTCGAGTACGTCGCGGTCGACGTCACCGACGCCGCGGCCGTCCAGGCCGGCGTGGACACCGCCGCGGGCGCCGGCCTGCCGCTCCGTACCGTCGTCAACTGCGCAGGCATCGGCCCCTCGATGCGCATCCTGGGCCGCAGAGGGCCGCACGACCTCGCCTTGTTTGCCAAGGTCGTCCAGGTGAACCTCATCGGCACGTTCAACGTGGTGACCCTTGCCGCGGAGAAGATCGCCGAGGTCCCGGAACTCGACCACGGCCAGCGCGGCATCATCATCAACACCGCCTCGGTCGCCGCGTACGAGGGACAGATCGGGCAGGCGGCGTACTCGGCGTCCAAGGGAGGGGTCGTGGGGCTCACGCTCCCAGCGGCGCGCGACCTTGCGCAGCACGGGATCCGGGTGCTCACCATTGCTCCGGGGATCATCGAGACCCCGATGCTCGCCACAGTGTCGGAAGAGTTCCGTGCGGGACTGGCCGCCGGCGTCCCCTTCCCGCAGCGTCTGGGCCGCCCAGAGGAGTTCGCCCAGCTGGCCCTGTCTCTCGTCGATCACGACTACCTCAACGGAGAGACCATCCGGTTGGACGGCGCGTTGCGGATGGCGCCCCGCTGACCCCCTCCCGCCGGCTGGCGACCTGACCCGGCTCTTCGTCCGTCTGGCGAGGTGCCCGGCCGACGTCGGCGGGATGCCAGACCGGCGAGACCCCGGACGTCCTTACCAGCCATCACCGACGCGGTGGTGCATGGTAAGGACGTCCACGCGATCATCGTAGGCGTGCGGTGCCGTGCGAGATCCCTGCACGCCACCCCTTGACATCTAATCCCCGGTTATTCATTGTTAGAGTGTTGACGGGCAGCAAGGGGCAGGTCGAGCCGTATGCACAGCTGCGCGACCGTCAGGCGTCGCTGCTTGAGCCAACGAGGGCCAGCGGTCATGACGACGAGAACGGATATGACGATGACGTACATAATCGGCGCAGCCTGTGTCGACGTGCTGGACCGCTCCTGCATCGAGGAGTGTCCGGTGGACTGCATCTACGAGGGCGAGCGGATGTTGTACATCCAGCCTGACGAGTGCGTGGACTGTGGCGCCTGTGAGCCGGTGTGCCCGGTAGAGGCCATCTACTACGAGGACGATCTCCCCGAGTCGGAGGAGAAGTTCCGCACCGCCGCCACGCAGCTCTTCTCCGAGATCGGTTCCCCCGGTGGAGCGTGCGCGTTCGGTCCCCTCAAGCGAGACGCGGCCGTCGTCGCCTCGCTCTAGGTGCGCTACGAAAAGGTGAGGTGGTTCGTGAATGCGATGACCAGCGCGAGGGCGCCCCACCGGGGATATCGCGGCCGCCCGGGCGGGATGGGCCGATGATGGCTGGCCCTACGCAGATGGACCGCGTCGTCGTGCGATTCGCTGGCGACTCCGGGGATGGCATGCAACTCATCGGCGATCGGTTCACGGCCGATGCTGCGACGTTCGGCAACGACGTGTCGACACTCCCCAACTTCCCGGCCGAGATCCGCGCCCCCGCCGGCACGCTCGCGGGAGTGTCGAGCTTCCAGATCCACCTCGCCGACTACGACATCCTCACCCCTGGTGACGCTCCGGACGTCCTCGTCGCCATGAACCCGGCCGCGTTGCGGGCGAACCTCGAGGACCTGCGGCCCGGCGGCGACCTCATCGTGGACACCGCGGAGTTCAAGCCGCGTCCCCTGGCGAAGGTTGGATACGAGTCGAATCCCCTCGATGACGGGACCCTCAGCGGGTTCACCGTCCACTCCCTGGACATGACGAAGCTGGCGACCGCGTCGGTCGAGCACCTTGGGCTAGGACGCAAGGACGCGGCTCGGGTCAAGAACATGTTCGCGCTGGGGCTCGTCTCCTGGCTCTTCCAACGTCCGCTGGACGGCACGATCTCCTTCATCGAGTCCCGCTTCGGGCGCAAGGACCCCACGATCGCCGCGGCCAACGTCGCTGCGCTCAAGGCGGGCTGGAACTACGGCGACACGACCGAGGCGTTCCGATCCGGCTACATCGTGCAGCCGGCGACGCTGCCCCCGGGGCGGTACCGCAACATCTCGGGGGGCCTCGCGCTGTCGTACGGACTCATGGCCGCCTCGGCGCGTTCGGGCCTCCAGCTGTTCGTCGGGGCCTACCCGATCACCCCTGCGTCGAACCTCCTGCACGAGCTGAGCAAGCACAAGCACGCCGGCGTGGTGACCTTCCAGGCGGAGGACGAGATCGCGGCCGCCGGTGCCGCCCTGGGAGCGGCGTTCGGCGGCAAGCTCGCCGTGACGACGACCTCGGGACCCGGATTCTCCCTGAAGCAGGAGGTCATCGGACTGGCAGTCTCGCTCGAGCTTCCGCTGGTCATCGTCGATGTGCAACGTGGCGGCCCGTCGACCGGGCTCCCCACGAAGACGGAGCAGGCCGACCTCCTCATGGCCATGTTCGCCCGGAACGGGGAGGCGCCGATCCCGATCGTCGCACCGCAGTCGCCGGGGGACTGCTTCGATGCGGCTTTCGAGGCCGCGCGGATCGCCGTCGCCTCACGCACCCCGGTGGTCCTGCTGGCCGACGGGTACCTCGCGAACGGGGCCGAGCCGTGGAAGATTCCCGACCTCGATGACCTGCCCGTCATCGAGCCCGCCTTCGCGACCGAGACGAACCACGTGACGGAGGACGGCGAGGAGGTCTTCTGGCCCTACCTCCGCGACGACCTGACGCTCGCCCGCCCATGGGTGGTGCCCGGCACCCCGGGGCTCGAGCACAGGATCGGCGGCATCGAGAAGTCCGACGGGCCCGGCCACATCTCCTACGCCCCGGCCAACCACCAGCAGATGGTCTCGCTGCGGCAGCAGAAGGTGGACCGCGTCGCCGACCGGCTCCCGCAGGTCCAGGTCGAGGACCCGGGTGCGAGGGACGGTTCAGGCGCCTCGGTGCTGGTGCTCGGATGGGGGTCGACCTACGGACCGATCGGGGCCGCGTGCCGGCGCGTGCGGCGCACCGGGCGCCGGGTGGCGCACGCGCAGCTGCGATACCTCAACCCGTTCCCGCAAAACCTGGGCGCACTGCTCCGGAGCTACGACAAGGTGATCGTGCCCGAGATGAACCTGGGCTACGGCTACGGCGGTCAGCTGGCGATGCTGCTCCGGGCCAAGTACCTCGTCGACGTCGAAGGTCTGCAGCAGGTGCGCGGGATGCCGTTCCGGCCCGCCGAGCTGGCGGAGCTGCTCACGCGCTCGATCGACGGCACGCACACCGATGATGAGATGGCAGGTTCCACGTGGCACCAGAGCTGAAGCTGTCCCGTTCCGTCCCGGGGGCGACGTCGCCGCTGACGCGCAAGGACTTCACCTCTGACCAGGAGGTGCGGTGGTGCCCGGGGTGCGGGGACTACGTGGTCCTGGCCACCGTTCAGGGGTTCTTGCCCGAGCTCGGCGTGAGGCGCGAGAACATCGTGTTCATCTCCGGCATCGGGTGCTCCTCCCGTTTTCCGTACTACCTCAACACCTACGGGATGCACTCGATCCACGGCCGGGCCCCGGCGATCGCCACCGGGCTGTCGGTCACCCGGCCGGATCTGTCGGTGTGGGTGGTCACCGGCGACGGAGACGCCCTGTCGATCGGGGGCAACCACCTCATCCACGCGCTGCGGCGCAACGTGGATATCAAGATCCTGCTGTTCAACAACCGCATCTACGGGCTCACCAAGGGGCAGTACTCGCCGACGTCGGAGATCGGCAAGATCACCAAGTCGAGTCCCGCCGGGTCGGTGGACGAGCCCCTGGACGCGGTGTCGCTCGCCCTCGGTGCCGGTGCCACGTTCGTCGCGCGGACCATCGACTCCGAGCGGGAGCACATGACTTCCGTGCTTCGCGCCGCCGCCGAGCACCCCGGATCGGCCCTGGTGGAGATCTACCAGAACTGCAACATCTTCAACGACGGAGCCTTCGAGGAGATCAAGTCCGCGGACACCCGTGACCAGCGCCTGCTGCGGCTCCAGGCCGATGCACCGCTGACCTTCGGCGCGGGCGGGCAGAGCAAGATCGTGCTCGGTGAGAACGGACAGCTCCAGGCCAGCCAGGACCCGACGCGCGCCGCCCTCGTGCACGACCCGAGCGTGGAGAACCCGGCCCGCGCGTTCGCCCTCGCACGACTGGCGATCGGCGAGGACGGCGTCGTGCCGATCGGCGTCTACCGCGACGTGGAGCGGCCCACCTACGACGAGCGCGTCAGCGATCAGATTGCCGCCGCCGGTGGCGAAGACCCCGCGCGGTGGGCGGCGTCGGTCGAACGCGTCCTCGTCGGTTCGGAGTCCTGGGTCGTCTGAGGCGGACGGCGCCGACGCCGTCCCCTGGCGGACGCTGCCGAACGCCCGTTCTCCCGTGATGTGTGCGGAGCCGTGCGCAACAAGCGGTCGGCGATCGGCGCGGGGCGAGCAGCGACCGGGGCTCGGCGAAGTCGCCGGCTCGTTCGCGGAGCGCCGCCGGGGTGCGCACCAGTGTCCGCGTTTCCTCCTGGTCGAGGCCGGGCGGGGCGAAGACCTCGTCGTTGAGCGACGCCGTCGCCGCCTCGACCCGATCCCGCCCGGCCTCGGTCAGCACCAAGATGTCGCCCGGCCGTCGCGCGGATGAGGCTCACGGCGGACGAGGCCGTCCCGCTCGAGCCGGTCGACGGTGTTGGTGACGCTGGCGGGATGGACCTGCAGGCGGGCGGTCGCGCTCGCCATGGGGAGGCGGCCTTCGCGGGTGAACGCGAGGAGCCGGAGCATCTCGTAGCGGGCGAAGCTCAATCCATGCGGTCTGAGAGCCTGGTCGATCCGTGCCAGCATCAGCTGCTGCGCACGCATGACGCTGGTGACCGCGGCCATCCCGTCGGCTGCGCGCTCCCACCCGTGGGACAGCCATTGCCGACGTGCCTCGGCGATCGGGTCGGCCGGCAGCGGCGGGCGTGGCACGATCGACCACCTCCTTCTCTCCCGGCGGCAGCGGTCGCCGCAGACGCCGCGTGACGCGGCTCAGACCCGCAGGACGAGGGCGTCGCCCTGCCCACCGCCTCCGCACAGGGACGCCACGCCCAGCCCGCCGCCGCGGCGGCGCAGCTCGAGGGCCAGGGTGAGGGCCAGGCGTGCCCCCGACATGCCGACCGGGTGGCCGAGCGCAATCGCCCCTCCGTTGACGTTGACGATCTCGGGATCGATGCCGAGGGCGCGCGTCGAGGCGATCGCCACACTGGCGAAGGCCTCGTTGATCTCGACGAGCTCGAGGTCCGCCATGGCGACTCCCGCACGCCCGACCGCCTCGGTGATCGCACGGGCGGGCTGGCGCGCCCGCCACCGAGTCGTCGACCGGGGGAGGAGCGCCCGCCGCGCCGTCTTCCGGCCGCCGCACCGGCCTCCCGCGATCCGGCGCCTCTGCCGCGCCGGCTGCGGACCCGCGGCCTGCCCCGGCGGCGACGACGCCGGCTCCGGACCCGCGGCCTGCCCCGGTGGCGGCGACCACGCCGGCTCCCCGCTCCGGCGCCACCCGGGCCGGCACGGGCCCGTCCGCGGGGCGCACACCCCCGGCGAAGCGGCACGCCACGGCTCGCCCGGAAGGTCGGCGACACGGTCCCTACACCGCTCCCCAGTGGGCGGGGTCAGCGGCGCTCGGCGTGGTCGGGCTGCTGGTCGTCGCGGCGCTGGCGGTGCTGCTGGCACGGTGGTTGGTCGGCGTGGGTGCTGTGGAGAACTTCCTCGCGGACTACCCCGGCACGTACGACCTGCCCGAGTCGGCGCCCACGGGGATCCCCGCGTGGCTCGGGTGGCAGCACTTCTTCAACGTCTTCCTGATGGTGCTGATGATCCGCAGCGGCTTGCGTGTCCGCCTGGAGAAGCGTCCGAGCGCGTACTGGACCCCGCGCTGGAACTCGAAGGGGAAGATCAGTCTCGAGCTGTGGTTCCATCAGTCGCTGGACCTTCTCTGGCTGGTCAACGGCGTCGTCTTCGTCGTCCTGCTGTTCGCCACGGGGCACTGGATGCGCATCGTGCCGACCAGCTGGGACGTGTTCCCGAACGCCGTGTCGGCGGCGCTGCAGTATCTCTCGCTCGACTGGCCGACGGAGAGCGGCTGGACCAACTACAACGGCCTTCAGCAACTCGCCTACTTCGCCACGGTCTTCGTCGCCGCGCCTCTCGCTGTCCTCAGCGGCGTCCGGATGTCGGGCCTCTGGCCGAAGGACGCCGGGAGGCTGAACAAGCTGTACCCGGTGGAATGGGCGCGCGCCGTGCACTTTCCCGTGATGCTGTACTTCGTGGCCTTCATCATCGGCCATGTCGCGATGGTGCTCGCCACGGGGGCGCTGCGGAACCTCAATCACATGTATGCAGCGCAGGACGCGGTGAGCTGGACCGGGTTCTGGATCTTCGCCGGCTCGTTGGTCGTGATAGTGGCCGCCTGGGTCGCCGCCCGCCCCCTCGTCCTCGCGCCGATCGCCGGGCTGTTCGGCAGGGTCAGTGCGCGCTGAGCCAGCGGGGACGGGCGGGTTGTGGCTGGCGACCCGCCCGAGCCTCGAACCTGCCGTGTGCCGCCGGCCGCGGCGACCGCCCGCGACGGGCGCACTGCCGGCCCCCCGGTCTCACTGAGGGGGCGTCACCTCGGATGACCCGGTGGCTCCGTCCTTACTCGTGCGCGTTCTTCGGCGCCCGGCTGCCGCTGGGCCTGGTGTCACCGGCGGCGTCGCGCATGGCGGTGAGCGACTTCATGAGGTCCTTGACCATCCGCGGGGTCGTCCCCGGCATGCCGAAACCGGACTCGGACAGGGCGCGGGTCGCCTTCGCGACCGTCTCACGCCCCTCGTCCGTGATGGTCACGCAGGTGGCCCGACGATCGGTGGGGTGCGGGCTGCGGTAGAGGAATCCCCGGGCCTCGAGCCGGTCGGTGGCCAGGGTCGCCGTGGTGGCGTGGACAAGGAGGTTCCTCGCGAGGCTGGAAATCAGCCGGGTGCCCGACTCCGAGAGCTCCAGAGTCATCAGCATCAGGTAGTCGGTCATGTTGAGACCGTGGCCCTTGAGCTCGGTGTCGACCTTGTCCGCTACGATCCGCTCGAAGCGCAGGAGCGAGGTCAGGGCCTGGAAGCGCTGGGGGTCGCCATCGAGGTTCTGCTCCTTCCAGTAGTACGCAGCCCACTCCACCGGATCGGTGATGTCAGGAAGGTTGCCCTGAGTCGGGGCGTGCTTCTTTGACGGCATCGGTGTCTCCTCGTCGTGCCCGAGATCAGGGTCAGGGTGCGTCCTGCTACCCAACCATGCAACTCTACCAACGGACGTTAGATAGTAGAGAACTGGACGGCTCGATGTGATGATTGTTGTGCACTAGACAATTTAGTAGACTGCGGTCATGACGTCCTGCGACCCTTGTCCGACCTCCTTCCGGTCCCCGGGGGCCGGGACGGAACGGCTCGGTTCGGCCGCGACGCCGTCCACGGACCGATGACCGGCCTGAGCGAGGTGATCGAGCTGCTCGACGTCGAGCAGGTCGATGGCATGCTCTTCCGCGGTTCCCAGCCGCAGGCCAGCCCGCCCCGGGTCTTCGGAGGGCAGGTCCTCGCCCAGGCGCTCCGGGCTGCCGGCCGCACGGTCCCGGTGCGAAGGCTGCCGCACAGCCTGCATGCCTACTTCATCCGGCCGGGTCATTGCCGGGCACCGATCGTGTACGACGTCGCCCGCCTGCGTGATGGCGGATCGCTGTCGGTGCGCCGCATCTCGGCGATCCAGGACGGTGAGACGATCTGCGAGATGACGAGCTCCTTCGCCGAGCCCGAGGAGAGCGGGCCCTCGCGGTGGACGGCTCCGGTCGTCCGTGGCCCGGAGGAGCTGCCGGATGTGGCCGCTCGTCTCGAGCGGTACGCCGACGAGCTTGACGGGTGGTGGGTGCGCGAACGCCCCTTCGACCTGCGCCCGGTGGACCCCCCGCCGCGGGCGGCCCTCGACGAGCTGGACGACGCCGACGTCGTCGACCCCGTCATCCGGCTGTGGCTGCGCGCGGACGGGCCGGTGCCCGACGACGCCCTCCTGCAGACCTGTCTGATCGCCTACGTCAGCGACATGACGTTGCTGGAGCCCGTGCTCGTGGCCCGCCGGACCACGACCCTCGGCCCAGGCTCTGTCGCCTCCCTCGACCACGCGATGTGGTTCCACCGCCCGCCGGACCTCTCCGACTGGCACCTCTACGACAAGCGGATGGTCGGAGAGGCCGCCCGTCGTGGCCTGGCCGCCGGCCGCATGTTCAACCGGGCGGGCGACCTGGTCGCCACGGTCAACCAGGAGGGCTACCTGCGCTCGAAGGACCCGAGCCACTGGACGGGCCCACGACTGCGGCGGGCCGACCAGCCTGCCACCAGCTGAGGAGATCAGATGTTCAGCAATCGCTTCACCGAGACCTTCGGTGTCGAGCACCCGATCGTCTGCGGCGGGATGACCGCCGTCGGCAAGGCAGAGCTGATCAGTGCCGTGGCGGAGGCGGGTGCGCTCGGCTTCCTCACGGCGCTGACCCAGCCGACCCCCGAGTCGCTCGCCCAGGAGATCAGCCGCTGCCGGGACATGACGGACAAACCCTTTGGGGTCAACCTCACCATCTTGCCGACGATCAATCCGGTGCCGTACGACGAGTACCGCGACGTGATCATCGACAGCGGCGTCAAGGTCGTGGAGACGGCGGGCGCGAACCCGGCGGCCCACCTGCCGGCGTTCAAGGCGGCCGGGGTCAAGGTCGTTCACAAGGCCGTCGCCGTCCGGCACGCGGTGAAGGCGCAGGAGCTCGGTGTCGACGCGGTGAGCATCGACGGTTTCGAGTGTGCCGGCCATCCAGGGGACGACGACGTTCCGGGCCTGGTCCTCATCCCCGCCGCTGCTCGAGCACTGGAGATCCCCATCATCGCTTCCGGTGGCTTCGCCACGGGCGCGGGGCTCGTGGCTGCTCTTGCGCTCGGGGCTGATGCGATCAATATGGGCACCCGCTTCGTCGCCACCACCGAGGCGCCGGTGCATCGGGCGGTCAAGGACCAGATCGTCGCCAACACCGAGCGAGACACCGTCATCGTCTTCCGGAAGTTCCGGAACTCGGCCCGTGTCGCCCGGAACTCGGTGTCCGAGGAGATCCTGGAGATCTCAGCCCGGGAGGGTGCGACCTTCGAGGACATCGCGCACCTCGCCTCCGGAGCACGCGGCCGGGCACGCGTGCTGGAGCAGGGGGACGTCGAAGGCGGCATGTGGTGGGCCAGCCAGGCTCAAGGGCTGATCCACGAGGTCGCCAGCTGCCGTGAGGTGGTCGACACGATCGTCGGCGAGGCGCGACGCATCACTCGTGAACGGCTCGGGAGCCAGCTCGTCGGCTGAACCCTCGTGGCCGGGCCGACCGGCGCTGATCACCAGCCGGTCGGCCACCGCCGTCGCCGACACCCCGCGTCGAGGTGACGGACACGCCCGGTCGTCCGAGCGCAGGAGCGTGACCGCCGGCACGCCCGGACGACTGCGCATTGCTCACAGCTCGTCGGCGAGATGGTCGCCCACGAGCTGCTCAGGCACCGGTAGGGGCCGGGCTGGGATGGTTCGCTCGGATCCACTGCTTGTTGATCTTTCCGACGGCCGTCCTGGGGAGCGCGTCGGCGAAGGACCATGCCTTGGGACACTTGTAACCGGGCCAGGTGCTCACGGTAGAACGCCGAGAGCTCCTGCTCGTCGAGATCGCCACCGTCGCTCACGACGAGCGCGACTCCATCTCTGCGTCCGGTACGCCGTAGCACGCGACGTCGGTCACCCGGGGATGTTGCAGGAGAGCCTGTTCTACCTCGGCGGGGTAGATGTTGACCCCGCCGGAGACCACCATGTCGCTGGCGCGGTCCGTGATCCAGACGTAGCCGTCTGCATCCATGCGCCCGATCTCCCCGAGCGTGAAGCTGCCGTCTACGCCGCTGTCGGCGCTGCCGCCGGAGACGTAGGTGATGCCTCGGCCCGTCGTGTCACGGAACCAGAGCGCACCTTCGATCCCGGGCCCTGCGTCCGACCCGTCCGGCGCTCGGATAAATGCCTCGAACGGAGGAATGGCGCGGCCCACCGAGCCCGGGCGGGTCATCCACTCCTCGGCGCTGATCATGCACGTGGTGCCGACCTCGCTCGCGCCATAGCTTTCCCAGATGACGGGCCCCACCAGTCGATCATCGCCCGCTTGACGCGCTCGGGACATTTCGCGCCCACCTGAAGGACGTACTTCAGGGCTGCTGTGGTCGAACCGGTCTCGCACGTCCGCCGGCAGGTTGAGCAACCGCTGGAAGTGCGCCGGCACCATGATCGACGAGCCGATATGGTCTCGCTCGATGGCGGCGAGGAGGTTCGTGGCGTCGTGCTTGCCGAGAACGGTGATTGGGACGCCCGCCACGAGCAGGCGCGTGCTGGTCAGGGGGCCGGAGTGGTGCATCGGGCCGACGACGAGATGTCGACCGTATTCGACCATGCGGTTGGTGCCGAGGCGCTCGACGTGCTCCCGATGTCCTTGCCCCGAGCCATGATGTGTGCGACAGCGCGACACCCTTCGGGCGGCCGGTGGTGCCGGACGTGTAGACGACGGTACGCCGCGGTGCCAGGTCCGTCGCCGGCTCTGCGTCGCCGGCACGCGCGCGCCACTCCGACCAGGCATCGACGTCCTCGGGCAGGTCGCCGTCGCCCCAGGCGACGACACGTCCGATCCCGGCCTCGGTGGCCGCGTGCACTGTCACGGCAGCGTGGTCGGCGCTGGTCAGCACCACGTCGACACCGGCATTCTGGAGGATGTAGCCCAGCTTACCCGCGGTGAGCTGGGCGTTTACCGCCACTTCTGAGGCACCCGCCAACGTGCAGCTGACGCGGGCGAGCAGCGTATCGGCGCTGTTCGGGGGCGAAGACGGCGACACGGCGCTCGTCCCTGAGCGGCTCCGCCTGCAGGGCGTTGAGCGCCGGGCGCAGGTAGTCGTCGACGTCGGCCCAGCCGAATGTCTGCTCCGGGTCGCGGAGCGCCACCTCGTCCGGGCGCTCGGCAGCGAGGGCGGCGGCGAAGGTCATCACACATCCTGAAGGGACCGGCCCGCCCACTCGGCGAGCGTCTTGGCCGCCTGGTGCTCGTCGGTCTTTCCGGAGACGACCGGAAGCTGGCCGTCGAAGACCTCCCCGGTGGCGCCGTCCACGGTGACGATTCGACCGGCGAGTCCGGTCAGCGTGCCCTGGCCGCAGCCGACGACGCAGGGGGTGCCGAGCTCACGGCTGACCACGGCGGCATGGGAGGTCGCCCCGCCGATCTCGGTGACGATCGCTGCCGCGACGACCATGCCGGCGACGTCGTCGGGATCGGTTGTCGGCCGGGCGAGGATGACGTCTATGCCTTGCTCGGCGAGATCCTCGGCCTCCTCGCAGCTGGTCACGACGCGACCGCCGGCCACGCCCGGGCACGCCGGCAGACCTGTCGCCAGCACCGTCGCGCTCGCTCTCGCGAGCGGGTCGATGTGCGGCTGGAGCACGGCGTCGAGCTGCGCGTCGGAGACCAGGGCGATGGCCTCTTCCTTGTTGATGACCCCGCGCTCGTGAAGCGTGACGGCGATCCGTACGGCGGCCTGGGGGGACCGCTTGGCGGCCCGGGTCTGGAGAAGCCACAGCTTGCCCCGCTCGACCGTGAACTCGATGTCCTGGGCGTCCTTGCCCCAGTGCTCGAGGACCTCGGCGGCCCGCATGAGCTCGTCGTACACCTGGGGAAGCTGGTCCTTGAGCGTGTCCAGAGGCTGGGCGTCGAACCGACCGGACACGACGTCCTCACCCTGGCCCCGGGGGAGCCACTCCCCGAAACACTCCGGCTCGCCGGTGATCGGGTTCCGGGTGAACAGCACGCCGGTGCCGGAGTTCTCGTCGAGGTTGCCGAAGACCATCGCCTGCACGGTGACTGCCGTGCCGCCGTTCTCGGGGAGGCCGTGGTGCTGGCGGTAGGAGATGGCGCGAGGCGAGGTCCAGGATCGGAAGACCGCGGCCGTGGCAGTGACGAGGTCCGTCCACGGGTCGCCCGTCGCCTCATGCCCCACCACCCGCAGGAACTGCTCGCGGTATCGGCGGTGGGTGTCTGCGGCGAACGCCGCGTCGCCGGTGGCCTGGGCGAGCACGACCTCGATCTCGTCGTTGATCCCGAGGTTGAGGACGGTGTCCATCATTCCCGGCATGCTGCGTGCCCCGCCGGACCGGACCGAGACCAGGAGGGGCCGCTTGCTGTCACCACCGCCCAGCTTGCGGCTGGTCTCCTCCTCGAGCCGGCGTACGCCGACGCGCAGCGCAGCGAGGACGGTCTCGGTGAGATCACCGCCATTCGCGAGCACCGTGGTGCAGAAGTCGGTGGTGAGAACGAACGCGGGGGGCACGGGGAGTCCCATGGACCGCATTTTGTTGATGCTCAGCGCTTTCCCTCCCACGAGGGAGCGCTTGAGGTCGGATTGCTCACCCAGCCAGATCAGCGACATGAAAGCCTCCTCAGACGGCCCGGCCGGCGGCCGCTTCTTCCTCGCGCCGCAGGCCTAGTAGGCCCATGAGCTCCTCGTGGAGCTCGAACCACACCGTGTGGTAACTGTCCGTGATCGGCCGTGCGATGTAGCTGTGGTCACCTGCCTTGACCTGCTCCAGCGCGAAGTCGAACCGACCGACGTATGGCTCGAGCCGCGGCGCAATCGAGCTGATCCGCACGATGAGAGGACGGAAGCGCTGGTGCAGCCCGTCGAGTTGTGCCAGGACTTGGGCGTCGTGCTCGGCATCGGTGTGGTCGTTCGGGGCGCCGTCCCGCACCTGCCAGGCACTGACAACGTCCTTCAGCCGGGTGTTGTGCTCGTCGAATTCCTCGTACGCCGCGGCCAGAGCGTCCTGATCGGTCACGAGGCGCTCAGCCTCCACCAGCTCGGCGAGGCGCGCCCTTCCCTCGGGGGTAGCCCGCACGGTCGCCTCACCCTTGACGAAGCCGAGGCCTCGCAGGCGGTCCACCTCCGTGGCGGCCTCGCTCACGGTCACCGCGGCGGAGGTGGCTCCCGCCTCCGCCGTCAGTCGGCCCTTGAGGCGAGCGGCCATCAGGATTCGGGTCTCCAGCATCGGACAGACCTCCATTGGTCGTCTAATCGCGGATCATTGAACGTTAGAGGAACGTACCGTGATCGATAGCACGTGTCTACTCCCGCAGGGGCCCTTGCCTGCTCGGTCGATCAGGTCGGTCCCGAGGGGCTCGCAGGGAGTTTCGACCGACGACGCACTGCTCCGGTACTTCCTCCGATGCTCCGCCCAGCTCGTCCTGTTGTGGCGGGGCAACGCCAGACGCTACGGCCGCCCTCTCGTCACCGCGCCGTGGCTCCGGTCGCGTCGCCGCCGCCGGCTTGTCCCACCCGCTCGCGCGCTTTCAACCTCCGCGACGTCGGCGGGCTGCCGACCATGGAGTCTCCCGCCACGGGACGGCAGGCGGGGGCGGAGCAGGCTGTCGCCGACGGCCGTCAGCCGCGGGGAAGGGACTCGAGCAGCATCGCCGCGCTGTCCTCGCCGCCGACCAGGATCTCGTTGGCACGGGCGCGACGTAGGTAGCGGTGCAGGCCAGACTCCCAGCTGAACCCCATGCCCCCGTGCAACTGGATCGCCGCTTCGCAGACAGCAGTGGCCGAGCGGGTGGACTGCAGTGCGCTGGCGAGGGCGAAGGGCAGCTCCTCTGGCGTGCCGATGGCCTGCGCTGCCCGGTGGGCCACGGACTGAGCCAGCTTCAGCTCGACCAGCGCGGTCGCGCACCGGTGCTTGTACGCCTGGTAGGAGCCGAGCGCACGCCCGAACTGCTGGCGCACGGAGGCGTACTCGACGGTACGCGCCAGCGCGGCGCGCGCCGCCCCCGCCGAGTCCAGTCCGCACATCACACCCATGGCTGACTGCCATCTCGCGAACAGGTCCGGGACCCGGGCCACCACTGCGCTGCCCAGCGCCACGCCACTCAGGTCGTACCGCGTCCACGGCCGGCTGACGTCGAAGCCCTCGACGGGCGTCGCCCGAACACCGGGGGTGCCCAGGTCCACAGCGACGAGGCACGAGGCGCCCGACACCACGAGCGGCAGGACCAGCGATTCCGCTGGTCCCAGGGCCAGGACCGACGCATCGACCGCGTCATCGGGGTCGAGCGGACCGATGTCCTTGGCCAGCCGCTGGCCTCTCGCCGGCACGCTGGTGGCCAGCGTCCCCGCGGCGATGTCCTCGAGCAGGCTTGCGGCCCGGTCCTCCGACGAACTGGCGAGCAGCGGGGCGACGACGCCAGCAGTCCACGGCAGGGCGGTGGACGCCGTCACCGCGCCGGCTTCTTCGAGGACCGGGGCGAGATCGGCCACGGTGCCGCCCGCGCCGCCCATGGCCTCTGGGATCGCCACCGCCCACCACCCCTGGTCGGCGCCGAGGTGCACGTCGGCTTGCCCGCCGCCGGCCAACATGGCCGAGGCGGCTTCGGCGACGTCCTCCTGCGTCTCGAGCAGGTTCTGGTATCGCAGCGCTCGGTCGTTCATCGGGAGCCTCCCGGCTGGCGCGAGGGATCGCGGGGCAGGCCGAGCAGGCGCTCCGCGATGATGTTCAGCTGGATCTCGTTGGCGCCGCCGGCGATCGTCGCGGCCCACGACCCCAGCCAGTCGGAGCCCGGCCGGCCACTGACATAGCCCAGGAAGTGCTCGGAGTCCGACTCAGCCAGTGCCCGCTCCCCGGCGAGGAGGACCGCGGCGCTGGTCGCCTCCTGCAGCAATTCGCTCCAGCCGACCTTGAGCACGCTGTTGAGCTGTCCTCCGTCGGAACCCCGCTCGCTTAGATCAACGGTGTCCAGGGCGAGCGAGCGCACTGCGATCTGGCGGGCGAGGAGGGCCGCCAGATCGGTTTGCGCCCGGCTCAGCGGGGGACGGGGGCCGTCCGCGGGCTCGACGGGGCCGAGCCCGGAGGCCAGGTCTGCCAGTTCTGCGCCGATCCGCTCGATGGTGGGCAGGGCGATGGGTCCGCGCTCGGCGGCCAGCGTGGCCTGGGCGACCGCCCAGCCACCGTTTACCTCGCCGATCACGTTCTCGTCGGGAACCCAGGCTCCGTCCAGGAACAACTCGCAGAACTCCGCCGGGCCGTGGATCTGCCGGATCGGTCGCACCTGGACCCCGGGCTGATCCATGTCGAGGATGAAGTAGGTGATCCCTGCGTGGCGCCGTGCGTTTGGATCGGTCCGCGCCAGCAGCAGGCAATGCTCCGCGTGGGCCGCGTGGCTCGACCAGGTTTTCTGGCCAGTGATCCGCCAGCCGTCGCCGTCCCGGACCGCGCGAGCCGCCAGGGCCGCGAGGTCAGAGCCGGCGCCCGGCTCGGAGAAGCCCTGGCACCAGACGGTGCCATCAATAGCACCACGGACGTAACGCTCCTGCTGGGCCGGGGTGCCCGCGGTGAGGAGCGTAGCCGGCACGTGGTTCAGGGACACCTCGAACGCGTCGGTGGGCGGGGCGCTGACGCGGGCGCCCGCCGCGAAGATCGTCGCCTGGTCGCGCAGGCTGTAGCCGCCGCCGCCCCACTTCTCGGGAACACCCGGGGCGCCGAACCCACGCTCGTTGAGCGTCCGCAGCCAGTTCCGCTGGAACTCCACGTACTCCTCGGCGGACATTGAGTCGACCGATCGCTGCCAGTCACTGGGGACGTGGGTCTCGAACCACTCCACGACCTCGGTCTCGCGTAACTCTCGCACTGTCACCACCCCATCTGGTCGGACGTCTCGGCAGGCTGCCGCATCCGGATCACCGGCCGAGGAACTGGGGTCGGCGCTTCTCACGGAAGGCGCGACCCGCCTCCCGCACGTCATGCGTGGCGAGGTTGATCCCGACGGCCTTGCCCTCGGCCTCCACTGCCTGTTCCAACGAGGAGTCGAAGGCGCCGTTCAGCAGGTCCTTGGTGAGGCCCAGGGCGACGGTCGGGCCGGTACGGAAGGTTTCGACGAGTCCTTGCACGACGGAGTCGACCTCGTCAGGCTCGGCGAGACGGTGGACGAAGCCGTACTCCTTGGCCAGCGTCGCGGGGACCATCTCGCCGAGTAGGGCCAGTTCCTTGGCACGGGCCAACCCGATGAGCTGGGGGAGAAGCCATGACGCGCCGGTGTCGGGGGACAGGGCCCGCTGGGTGAAGATCTGGGAGAAACGCGCCGTCGTTGCGGCGACCACGAGATCGCAGCAGAGCACAAGGCTCATGCCCGCCCCCACCGCAACACCGCGGACACTCGCCACCGTGGGGATGGGCAGGCGGTGCAGGGTGAGCGCGACCTCACCCACGATCCGCATGCGCTCGTACGGGTGCAGCGTGTCGTCGGTGTGCGCACCCAGGTCCGCCCCCGCGCAGAAGTCGTCACCGGCCCCGGTGAGGAGCAGTACCCGGTCCTCCCGCCGGTCGACGCCCCGCAAGACGTCCCGGAGGCGGCGGAAGCCGTCTGGCGTCACGGCGTTCTTGCGCCCGAGGTTGTCCAAGGTGACGGTGACGACGCCGTCGGCGCGCGTTACCCGGATCCCGGCGGATGTCTCGCTCATGGAGCTCCTCACGTGGAAGTGCGGGGCGGTGATCACGGCTTCCCGTCGCCGGCTTGCCGCTCACGGTGCTGCTATGGCTGCCGCGCACCGATCTCATTACTCTAATGTCAAACTATCGTAGCAAGGGTATCCCCACGGTTGGCGCGGCGGCGCGACTGCCAAGTCGCCGCCGCGCCACAGCGGTGAATTCTCCCGACTCCGCGCCGGATCGAGGGTGCCTGCGGCTCGCGCCCCGGAGGTTGCGGGAGTGGTCCCGGTGCCCGGTTCCTCGACACGACGGTCGGCTCGGGCGCACGGTCGCGACCGTGCGCCCGAGCCAAGGCGCGTCAGCGAACGGGTGCCTCCAGCACGTGAACCGCGCACGCCGAGGCCAGTCCGATGACGTGGGTCAGCCCTACACGCGCTCCGGCGATCTGTCGGTCGCCGGCTTCCCCACGCAGGTGGGTGGCGACCTCGTAGAAGTTGGCGATGCCGGTGGCGCCGAGGGGATGTCCTTTGGACAGCAACCCACCCGACACGTTGACCGGCGTCCGACCGTCGCGCCACGGGGCGCCGGAGTCGATGAAGTCCCCGGCTCCTCCTGGCTCGCAGAGCCGGAGGTTGTCGTAGTGCAGCAACTCGGCGGTGGCGAAGCAGTCGTGGAGTTCGACCAGATCGAGGTCCTCGGGTCCGATGCCGGCCTTCTCGTAGGCGGCGTCGGCGGCCATGCGCGTTAGTGTGTTGACGTCGGGTTGGACCTGGTCGGACTCGGTCCACGGATCCGTGGTCATCACCGAGGCGGAGATCTTGACCGCCCGCCGGCGGACGTCGGGATCGAGCGTCCGCAGCTTCGCGTCGGACACCAGGACCACGGCCGCCGCGCCGTCCCCCGTCGGGCAGCACATCGGAAGGGTGTTGGGGTAGGAGATCATCTCGGCGGAGACAATCTCCTCCAGGCTGAACTCTCTCTGATACTGGGCGAGGGGGTTGAGCACGGAGTGGGCGTGGTTCTTTTGCGCGACCTTGGCGAACTGCTCGGTGGTCACTCCGTGCGCCAGGGCGTACTCCATCCCGGCTTGGGCGAACACGCCGGGCATCAGGTTGGTGCCCAGCACGCCCTCGGTCTTGAGGACCGAGCCGTAGCGGCCGGTGGGAGTGTAGACCTTCCGCTCCTCGCGGGCCTTCGCCCCGCCGGCGAGCAGGCCCATCTTCCCCATCTTCTCGACGCCGACCGCGAGACCGGTGTCGCACTCACCGGCGGCGATGGAGAGCATGACCACTCGCACGGCGGTCGCGCCCGTGGCGCAGGCGTTGACCACGTTGAACACGGGGATGCCCGTCTGGCCGATCTGCTTCTGGAGCCGCTGCCCATTGTGCGAGTTCGCCTCGTAGACGTTGCCCATGCCGAGGACGCCCATGTCGCCCATGTCCATGCCGGCGTCTCCGAGCGCCCCGAGCGCCGCCTCGGACGCCAGGTCCAGCAGGTCCTTGTCGGCGAAGCGCCCGAAAGGCGTCATCGCGGTGCCGATGATCCACACGTCGCCGCTGCTCACTGGTCGCCTCCTCGCGGGCGGTAGCCGAAGGCCACCGCCTCGGTGCCGTCGTCGTCGGTCCCGGCTGTCACGGTGTCCAGGACGACCGGCAGTCCCGGCCTGATCTGCCCGGGTTGGTCCACCTCGAGCAGGTTCGCCTTGACCACGCCACCACCCTCGAGGTCGACGATCGCCGACACATACGGGCGCTTGGCCCGTGTGACAAAGGTGAAGGCGCGCAGCCGGCCCTCGTTGGACAGGGCCCGGGTCCCGAACTCCGTCCGGAAGCACTTGGCGCATGCGTTGCGCCGGTCGAAGTAGAGCGCACCACAGTGGCTGCACTCCCGTGCACGCAGATGTGGCTCGTCGCCGAGCACCAGGTAATCGACCACCGGGACTCGAGTGGGCATCTGGTCCGTCCGATCTCGCAGTTCCGCGGGCGGCGGCTCAGCCGCACCGAGTGTCTGCGCATGAGTAGGAGCAAGTTGGTTAGACGGTTCGCCACCCCAGGAATGGGCCTGCAATGTGCTGAGCCGCACGAGAGTGCACCGAATATCGATACTCTAACCATAGAGTATCGTCATGTCAGCGTCACCGGAACAGCCCACGAGGAGCACGCCGTGTCCGAAGCCTGGATCAACGACGACGTCCGTACGCGTCGGGCGAAGGGGGAGCCCGCGGGCGCACTCCACAAAGTGCGTCCCCAGCAATTGCTGGCCCAGCTCCTGCAGCCGAAGCCGGTCTCGGCGCAACTACCTTCTGATCAACTTTCGTGCGCAAGAGGGAGGAGGGCGTGATGACCGAGATCGGCAAGGTGGCCCGAGGGGGGCCGCTGGACGGCCTGCGTGTCATCGAGATGGGCGGTATCGGGCCGGGGCCGTTCGCCGCGATGCTCCTTGCGGACATGGGAGCCGACGTCATCCGAGTTGATCGGCCGGGGCGGGTGGCCGACGAGCGGACGACGGCCGCCGACGTCCTCCAGCGGGGGAGGCGGTCGATCGTCCTGGACCTGCGTTGCGAAGAGGCGGTGGAGGCGCTGCGGCACCTCGTCGACCGGGCCGGTGTGCTGATCGAGGGTTTCCGGCCCGGTGTCATGGAACGGCTCGGCCTCGGACCCGCCCAGTGCCATGTCTCCAACCCCCGGCTGGTGTACGGACGCATGACCGGGTGGGGTCAGGACGGCCCATGGGCCACTATGGCCGGGCATGACGTCAACTACATCGCCCTGGCAGGAGCCCTGCACCCTCTCGGTCGTCAAGGGGAGCCCCCGGCGGTCCCGGTCAACCTGCTCGGCGACTTCGGAGCAGGATCCCTTTACCTCGTCGCCGGAGTGCTCGCGGCGCTCTGGGAGGCGGGACGGTCCGGCCGCGGCCAGGTGGTCGACGCCGCCATCGTGGACGGCGCCGCCTCCTTGACCACGATGTTGCACGGCATGCTCGCGACCGGCGGGTGGCGCGATGAGCGGGGGGTCAACCTGCTCGACACCGGCCGTCCTTGGTACGACGTCTACGAGACGGCGGACGGGGGGTGGATGTCCGTGGGCGCCCTGGAGGTCAAGTTCTACGCCGAGTTCGCGGCACGGCTGGGCCTGCCCGATGACCTGGTGCGCCGACCCGGACCAAATGAGTGGCCCCGGCTGCGCGCGGCGATCGCCGACAGTTTTCGCCGGCGTACCAGGGCGGAGTGGGAAACAGTCTTCGAGGGGACCGACGCGTGCGTCGCCCCCGTGCTGGGCCTGAAGGAAGTCGCCGAGCACCCCCACCTGCGTGCGCGCCAGACCTTCGTCGAGATCCAAGGTGTCCGGCAACCCGCCCCCGCACCGCGGTTCGACCGCACGCCCGGCGCCGTCCAGAGCCCCCCGGCTCGACGCGGTCAGCACACCGCGGAGGTGCTCACCGAGTGGCAGGTTCCTGCGGTGCGGGACCTCCTCGCGTCAGGTGCCGCCATCCAGGACTGAGAGGACCATTATTGTGACGATCGACGCCAGCCTCGGGTGCGACGTCCGGCCCTGGCGCGTGACCTGGACCGACCGGGATGCGTTGCTCTACGCGCTCGGCGTCGGAGCGGAGGCGACGACGTCGCCCTCACCACGAAGAACTCACACGGTGCGCCGCAGCTTGTGCTGCCAACCTTCGCGGTGATCGTCGCCACCGGCTTCGACGTTTTGCCCAAGCTCGACAAGATCTCCAACGGGCGGCTGCTGCACGGCTCCCAAGAGGTTCGGGTGCGCCGGCCGATTTCGCCGGTGGGAGAGCTGTCGGTGGTATCGGAGAGCGCGGGGCTGCAGGACCAAGGGGGAGGCAATGCGATCGTGCCCTTGCTGGTCGCGGCTTCGATCGCGACACCGGCGAACTCGTTGCCTAGACACTGACGACCATCGTCTTCCGCGGCAGGGGAGGACCGGCTGAGCGCAGAGCCGGTGTGCAGATCCCTGACCGGCCCGCCGATCTGGAGATCGATGAACTCACCGACGAGCGGCTGCCGCTCATCTACCGGCTGTCCGGCGACCGCAACCCCTCCATAGCGACGCCTGGTTCGGTCGCGAGACGGCCGGCTTCCCCCCCCCCCGACAATCCTGCACGGCCTGTGCACCTACGGCATCACCGGTCAGGCCGCCGTTCGCGCCGTGTGCGACGGCAATCCGACCCGCCTGTCCGCCCTCTCCGCCGCAGATCCACGGCGACCGATTGACGACGTCGGTGTCGGGCACCCGTGTGCACGTGGTCTCTTGAAGCGAGGCCAGCAGCCCGGACAGCGCAAGGACGTGCCCTGGTACGAGTGGTGCGACGAGAACCACAAATAATCATTGACGGCCCGATAGTCGAGCAATAGATTGCACTGACCCAAACAAGTAGGATGACGACTGATCGCCCTGGAGAGTGATGGACGACATGGCCGACAAGTGGATCACCGACTGGGAGCCGAGCACGCGCTTCGTGCACTACACGCGGTCGAATGTAGGGGAGGTCAGTCCCGACCCGTCGACTCCCCTGGGGTGGACGTTCGCGTGGGAAGGCGCCTTCGCCCCCGGGTGGGCGGACGGCACCATCGGCACGGGTGCCGTGTTCCCGCACGAGGTCGAGGGCGAGCACCCGCCGGTGCTGGGCCATTTCGGTGGGCGTCTCTACATCAACCTGTCCGCGTCACGTATGCAGGCGGTGCGCAGCGACCGAATGACGGTCAAGGACTTTGACCGCGCCTTCTTCGGCTCGCACCCGGACGTGCCGGAGTACGTTCCGCACCCGGACGACGACCAGCCCGAGCTCACGAAGAAGATGAACGAGCACATGGCTCGCATCATGACTCTCTCGGAGTGGCCGGGCCTGGCGGAGGAGCGGGCGAAGATCGACGCGATCCGCGCGAACCGACCGGACTTCTCCTCCTTGAGCAACCAGGAGTTGGTCGACCACGCCCGCACGCTGCTGCCGCCGATGCGCACCATGTTCGGGCTGCACGTCCTCCTGACGTTCGCCGGTGCCGTGCCGATGGCCGTCCTCGGCGCTGTTGGGGATGCGATCGGCGACCCGTCGATCGCGATGCGGGTCCTCGGGCACGTCGGTGACGTGGACTCCGAGGCGCACAACATCGAGCTGTGGGAGATGTCGCGGTTCCTGCGCTCCTCCCCGGTGCTGACCGACGCCTTCGACCGCGGCACCGACGACCTGTTGGTACGCCTGCGCGCCAGCGACTCCCCGGATGCGGAGGCGTTCCTCCGCCGCCTCGACGCCTTCCTGTTCGATTTCGGCTCCCGCGGCACCAACGAGTGGGAGCTGGCCTCGGAGAGCTGGGAGATCGCCCCCACCCTCGTCCTGAAGTACCTCGTCAGCCTCCGCAGGCAGCCCGACGACTCGGCCGTCTCGGGCCGGAAGGCGGAGAGCGAGGCCAACCGTGACGAGACATTGGCCGCCGTCCGTGCGCAGCTCCAGTCGAGTCCTGAGCTCCTCGCGCAGTTCGAGCTCGGCGTGGCAACGAGCCGAATCATCGCGTGGCGCGAGCGGACCAAGACGAGCGGCACCAAGGTGACCAACGAGGCTCGGGTCGTCTTCCGCGAGCTCGGCCGACGAGCGGTCGCCGACGGTCACCTCGACGACTGGCGGCTGATCTACATGCTGCTCGCCAGCGAGCTCGACGACTTCGCTTCCGACCCGGCCAAGTTCGAGGCCACCCTCAAGAAGCGCAAGGCCGGCTACGACGAGCTGTTCGACCTCGAGCCCCCCTTCATCATCGCCAACGGCAACGTCCCACCGCTGTCACAGTGGAAGCGCAAGTCCGACTCCACCTCCACCCCTACCGGCACGTCCCAGCGGGTGACTCAGATGGTCGGCACGCCTGGCTCCTCCGGGGTCGTCACCGGCACGGCTCGCGTGCTCCACGACCCGTACGAAGCCGACCACCTCGAGCCGGGCGGCATCATCGTCGCGCGCGTCACCGATCCGGCATGGACCCCGCTGTTCATGCTCGCCGGCGGTGTGGTCATGGACGAGGGCGGACAGGCCAGTCACGCGGTCATCGTCAGCCGGGAGCTCGGCATCCCCTGCGCCGTCGCCGTCACCGACGCCACCCTGCACATCCCGGACGGCTCGACCGTGACCGTCGACGGCGGCACCGGCACCGTCACGGTCCATTGATCGCCGAAGGCCGCCAGCCGGTGGCGTGAGCAGGCGTGACCTCCGCGCCAGACAGGAGCAACTCCATGTTCCACCAACCGTCACACCGGTCGCACGACGTCGTCGTGCTGGGCTCCGGAGCATCGGGCCTGACAGCGGCGCTGGCGGCGGCCGCCGGCGGCGCCGACGTCGGCCTGATCGAGAAAAGTGACCTCTTGGGCGGTGCGACCGCGCTCTCCGGTGGCGTGTGCTGGGTGCCGAACAACAGCCACATGCGCCAAGCCGGTGCGACGGACTCACGTGAGGAAGCGCTGACCTACCTCCAGTCGCTGTCGCACGGTCGGATCGATCCCGGGCTCGTCGCCGCGTTCGTCGACTATGCTCCCGAGGCGTTCGACTGGGTGGAGCAGCATACGCCGATCCGCTTCAACGTGCTCGCGGGATTCCCGGACTACCACCCCGAGAACCCGGGCGGCAAGCCGGACGGAGGTCGCTCACTCGAGCCCGGCCTCGTGGCGTTCAACGCGCTCGGGGCGTGGGAGGACCGGATCGTCGTCCCGCACCGCAACCCGCACCTCGCGGTGCTCGAGCTGGCGCTCACGGGCGGCCAGGGAGTCGCGCCGGAGGAGATGGAGCGGCGCCTGGCCCACAACATCCGGGGCGGTGGGCCGGCGCTCATCGCCGGGCTGCTCCAGGCGCTGCTGGAGCACGGCGTCGAACCGTGGACCTCCGCACGGGCGCGTCGGCTCCTGGTGGACGACGAGCGGGTGGTGGGGGTCGAGGTGGAGACCGCCGAGGGTGTGGTCACGGTGGGCGCCAAGGCGGTGATCATCGCCACCGGTGGATTCGAGTGGGACCCCGAGCTAGTCCGCGACTTCCTGCGCGGGCCGATGACCCATCCCGTCGGCGTGCAGACCAACACCGGTGACGGTCTCCGGATGGCCATGGACGCGGGTGCAGCGCTGGGCAACATGAGCGAGGCCTGGTGGGCTCCCGTGGTGGAGATCCCCCAGGGCGACCGAGGCGTGCCGCCGCGCCGGCAGGTTATCCAGCAGGAACGGATCCTGCCCCACTGCCTCATGGTCAACGACCGGGGTCAGCGGTTCACCAACGAGGCGGCCAACTACAACGCACTCGGCGGCGCCTTCCACCAGTTCGACCCGACCACGTTCCGGTACTCGAACCTCCCGGCCTGGCTGGTCTTCGATAGCCAGTACTGGTCGGCCTACGGCTTTCTGGGTCACCGCGGCGACCAAGTACCGGACTGGCTGACCAAAGCGGACTCGCTCGACGAACTCGCGGCGCTCCTCGACCTCGATGCGGATGCGTTGACCCGCACCGTGCAGGAGTGGAACCGGATGGTCGCCGAGGGGGCCGACTGCTCCTTCGGTCGAGGGGTCAGCGCCTACGACCGGTGGCTGGGGGAGCGCTCCCGCGATGGCGCTCTCCGGACCCTGGGTGATCTGGGGCAGGCGCCGTACTTCGCCGTGCCGGTCCACAGCGGTGCTCTCGGCACCAAGGGCGGGCCGAAGACGACCAGCAGTGGTCAGGTGCTCGATCCCTTCGACGATGTCATCATCGGCCTCTATGCCGTCGGCAACGCCATGGCCGGGGCGACCGGCATGGTGTACGGCGGCGGGGGAGGAACGCTGGGCCCCGCGGTCACCTTCGGTTACCTGGCAGGGCAGCATGCTGCTGGAGTGACCACCTCTTGATATTGGTCGAATTTCAGATAGTCTGTTCATAGAGTTTTAGTCCCCTCGCCTGCCGTACTGCCCATGCTCGTCCAGGGCGACACGTGAAAGAGCTGCATGATGACTGACAAATCCCAGGGCGTCCCCACGGTGGACCTGGACCTCTCCAGCAGGCGCATCGAACCCGCCGGGACGCAGTGGCAGGAGATCGATGAGCTGCGCGAGAAGCACCGCTACTTCAAGAACACCCACACCGACCCCGGGTACTGGGTCCTCACCCGGCACGAGGACATCCTCGAGGCCTATCGCGACTGGGAGACCTTCACCAACGCATCGGTGATCGCGGTGGATCCCAACCCGTCCTACCGGATGCTCCCGTCCATGTCCGACCCGCCGGTCCACGCGCACTACCGCAAGCTGGTCAACAGCTGGTTCGCGCCGCCCGCGGTGGAACGTCACCGCGACGCGCTGCGCAGCCACGCGCGGACCCTGATCGGGGAGCTGGCCGTCCAGGGTCGGACCGACTTCATGGCGGACTACGCGGACATCTACCCTTCCTACGCACTCATGCTGATCCTCGGCCTGCCGTTGGAGGACGCAGCGTTCATCCGCGAGTGCTCGCACCGGATCAGCGGACACTCGGCGGGGAGCGCCACGGACGCGATGAAGCAGGGCCGCATCGACTTCGAGGCGTACTGGCAGGGCCTGATCGACGATCGCCGGGCATACCCCAGGGATCCCGGCGCGGACCTGGTAACGCACCTCACGCAGGCGAGCCTCGGCGGTGACGTGCTGCCGGACCGCGACATGATCGACCTGCTGGTGACGATCGCCCACGGCGCCCTGGACACGACGAAGGCCCAACTGGGTTGGTGCCTCTACCACCTCGCGAAGACCCCAGACGACCGCGCGTGGCTGGTTCGCGACCCGGAGATCATCCCCAGCGCCGTAGAGGAACTGCTGCGCGCCTACCCGATCATAAGCATGGCGCGCAAGGTGTCGCGCGACACCGACTTCCACGGATGTCCGATGAAGGCCGGTGACATGGTGCTGCTGTCGACGCAGGCGGCGGCGCGGGACCCGAGGTCGTTCCCGGACGCCGATCAAGTGAAGCTCGGCCGGTCCCCGAACCGGCACATCGCCTTCGGCGCAAGCCGTCACCGCTGCCTCGGCTCCCACCTGGCCCGAGCCGAGCTCATCGTCACCTTGGAGGAATGGCACCGGCTCATCCCGGACTACCGGATCGACACGGACAAGCAGCTCCTCGCGAGCGCCGGCAACATCGTCCTGCAAGAGCTCCCGCTGTCCTGGCTCTGACACACAGGCGTCGTCGATGGACGACGGCACGCGACGACCCGCGCTCGCGCGGGACCTCCGACCTCCCGGCAATCGTCGGGCCCTATCAACAAGGAGAGCTACGTGACGCAGACCTTCTTCATGGCCAGCCTCAAGCTCAACTACGGCGCCCTCAACGCGTGGAACGACGCCTTCCAGCACCTCGTGCCGGTCTTCGAGGAGCTGGGCTGGAAGCTCCGAGGGTCCTACCACACCATCGTCGGGGACATCTTCGAGGTCATCAACATCTGGCAGATCCCCGACGCCAACGCCATTGGCGAGGCTCGCAAGGCCGCCCGGTCGCACCCCGCCTACCTCGAGTACGGGACGAAGCTGCCAGCGTTGATCGATCGCGAGGACCTGGCGATCCTCGAGTCGAACCCCTTCAGCCCGCCGTTCGACTGAGCCTGCGAGCGCGAGGCGGCGAGCTCCTAGGAGGTCTCGATGGAGTACAGAGCACTCGGCCGGACCGGTGTGAAGGTGAGCGCCCTGGCGCTCGGTGGGATGAACTTTGGCCCGTTCGGCGGCACGACGCAGGATGAGGTGACCAGCATCGTCCGGCAGGCGCTGGACGCCGGCGTCAACGTCATCGACACCGCCGATGTCTACTCCGACGGTGCCTCCGAGGAGCTCATCGGTCGAGCGCTGACCGGTGTCTCCCGGTCCGAGGTCTTCCTCGCGACCAAGTTCGGGCTGCCGTTCCGCGGGCGGTCTGGCTGCGGCGGATCGCGGCGGTGGATCATCGAGGCTGTCGAGGCCAGCCTTCGCCGTCTCGGCACGGACTATATCGACCTCTACCAGATGCACCGCCCCGACCCGGACACGGACATCGGCGAGACCTTGGCTGCCCTCACCCACCTGCAGGCGCAGGGCAAGGTCCGTTACATCGGTTCCTCCACCTTCAGCGGTGCGGAGATCGTCGAGGCGCAGTGGGAGTCCGAGCGGCAGTCCCTGGCGCGATTCGTCTGCGAGCAGCCGCCGTACTCCATCCTCGCGCGGTCCGTCGAGACCGAGGTGCTTCCCACCGCGCGCAAGCATGGTCTGGGGATCATGGTCTGGAGTCCCCTGGCGGGCGGCTACCTGTCAGGTCGGTACCGTCCGGGCGCGGCCGCGCAACCATCGCATCGTGACCTGGTGCGTATGAAGATGGGCCGGGCGGCCGAGGCCGTTCCCGAGGACGAGCTCAAGCACAGAGCCGCAGAGGAGCTGTTCGGGCTGGCCGGGGAGGCAGGGCTATCTCTCATCGAGATGGCGCTCGCGTTCGCGATCCGCCACCCGGCCGTCACCAGCGCGACTCTCGGGCCGCGGACGGTCGAACAGCTTCAGTCGCAGCTTCCGGCAGCAGACGTCGTCCTCTCCGACGACGTCCTCGACCGCATCGATCAGATCGTGGCGCCCGGCCGAACCCTGAAGCCAGCGGACGACAAGGCTGTGTCGCCGGCGTTGGCAGCGGCCAACCGGCGCCGCTGACCAGGCCCAGGCCAGCACTCAACCAGTACGGCGGTGGCGCCGCGCCACCTCGTGTATCCGATCGGACCCAGAGGTTGCCCCATGAGAAGACGTTCGTGATCGCCCGGCTCCATGTGAAGTACGGCCGGCTGGGCCCGTTCAACGAAGCCATGGCCGGGCTCATCCCGATCTTCGAGGGACTGGGGTGGGAACTCCTCGGTGCCTACTCCACCCTGATCGGCGACATCCACGAGGTGACCGACATCTGGGCGGTGCCGGATGCGAACGCGGTGGGTGAGGTGCGCCTGGCCGCGCGCAGCCACCCGGAGTACCTCACCTACGCTCCTGCCCTGGCCGACCTCCTCGACTCCGAGGTGATCTCCGTGACGACCAAGGTGCCCTACAGCCCGTGATTCCGCGTCAAAGGTCTATTCAGAGACTGTCTAGGCGTAAGGTATTCTCGCCGGGAGCGGGGTCTCTCGTGACCCATCACCTCGAGCGCCTCGCGAGGGGCGCGACGTATCTCATGAAGGAGATGGCCTGTGACCATAACCGACAACCTGCCGAGCGAGCTGTTGGACGCTCGCACGGTCGAGTACCTCCGGACCGAGACCTTTGGACACGTCATCGACGGAGAAGTGGTGGCCTCGACTTCGGACCGGGTCATCCCGGTGTTCAACCCCTCCTCCGGTCAACAGATCGCGGAGGTCGCGGACGCGTCGGACGCGGACGTCGACCGGGCCGTGCTGTCCGCGCGCCGAGCGTTCGACGACGGGCGCTGGCGCCACCTCGACCCCGCCGAGAAGGAGCGACGACTCCGCCGGCTCGCTGTGCTCCACGCCGAGCACGGGGCGATCCTGTCAGACCTGGACGTCTTGGACGCCGGCATCGTGAAACAGTGGGCAGGGTTCCTCCTCGCCCACGGCGTGAACAGCATCGATTACTACGCGGGGTGGCCGACCAAGCTGCAGGGGACGATTCCGGCGACGACACGAGACGTCGCGGCGTACGTCCTGCGGGAGCCGGTCGGAGTCTGCGCGACAATCACCCCGTGGAACGGACCGAGTGCCGTTGTCGGCCGGGTGGCCGCGGCGCTCGCGTGCGGAAACTCCGTGATCATCAAGCCGGCCGAGCAGACGCCATTGGCGGCCGTCCTGATCGGTCAGTTGTGCATCGAGGCCGGCATCCCTCCCGGTGTCGTCAACATCCTCCAGGGCACCGGAGCAACCGCGGGTGCCGGCCTGGTCGCGCACCCGGGGGTCGACAAGATCTCCTTCACCGGTTCGGTGGAGACCGGCAAGCGGATCCAGCGTTCCGCGGTCGACACGATGAAGAGGGTCACCATGGAGCTGGGCGGGAAGAGCCCGCACATTGTGTTCGGCGACGCAGATCTGGACAAGGCGGTCCCAGCCATTCAGCAGGCCGTGTGGAACAACTCCGGTCAGGTCTGCACCGCCGGTAGCCGGGTGCTCGTGCAGCGCTCGATCTATGACCAGGTGGTGGCCGCGGTCGTCGAACGTTCCAAGGACCTCAGGGTCGGGTCGGCGTTCGAGAACGTGGACCTCGGCCCCTTGGTGAGCGCACAGCAGATGGATACGGTCGAGCGCTACGTCGAGGGCGCTCTGGCCGAGGGGGCCGAGCTGGTTCTCGGCGGCGGGCGCACCCAGGACAACGGCGGTGCCTACCTCTTCAACCCCACGGTGTTCGCCGACGTGGCAACGGACATGACCATCGCCCGCGAGGAGATCTTCGGGCCGGTGATGTCGATCATCCCGTTCGAAGCGGAGGATGACGCCTTCCGCATCGCCAACGACACAATGTTCGGGCTCTCGGCCGGGGTCTGGACCCAGAACCTCGCGCGTGCACACCGCGCCGCCCGGGCCATCCAGGCCGGAACCGTGTGGGTGAACACCTACCAGCGGGTGCAGCACAGCGTGCCCTACGGCGGCATTAAGCAGTCCGGGTACGGCCGCCACCTCGGCGAGGACTCCCTCGAGCCCTACCTCGCGACGAAGAGCGTCTGGATGCAGGTTGACTAGTGCTGGGTTCGACACAGACCCAGGGAGGTTCGTGATGAACACCGAAGAGAAGGTCCAGTGGCTGACGGACCGGGCGCTGATCAAGGAGTCGATCTACCGCTACGCGGCGATGACGGACGACAAGCAGTGGCCGCAGCTGCGCGCGCTGATGGACCCTGAGGTCGTGGCCGTGTACGCCGGCCACGACACACTGGTCGGGGTTGAGGCCGTCATCGAGTTCATTCAGCGGGCTACCGAGCGGGTCGTCTGGGGGCACCATAAGCTCTCGGTCGCCTACATCGACTTTGACGGCGACGAAGCGAAGGCCTTGACTTACCACACGTCGCACTCGGTCGTTGCGGGCGACCCCGACACCGTGGTGGTCAAGGTCGCGCGCTACCAGGACACCCTCCGCCGCGACGAGCGGGGCAGCTGGCGCTTCATCCACAAGCTGATGGAGCCCGGCTGGAACGAGAAACGGCAATTCGAGCAGCGTCGCTGATCCCGGACCGCGGTGCAGGTGCGTGGTTGGGGATGACCACTATCGCGTTGTCCCACCTACGAGCTGCGTGCCCCCTGCGGTTCCTTCGGTAGCTCAGCATGCTGACAGCGCGTACTAGAACCACGCCACCGTCGCCGCCGGGGTGGCGACCGGGGCCCACTTCTCGGTCACTGATGCCGCTCGCCGATCTTCCCCAGGGGTGCTCGTTGAAATTCCCCACCCGGAGGCGGTTGTCACTGTAGCGGTCGCGGGTTGCCGGTGGTGGCTCGGCGGAGGGTGTCGGTGGCGGCGTGGTGGG
>NZ_VUKE01000007.1 GCF_009193175.1 Georgenia ruanii
CCCGCCGCCGCGCCGGCGCCCGCCGCGCCGGTGTCGGCGCCGGTCCCGGCCGGCGCGCCCGCCGTCGCTGCCGCGGCCCCGGCGGGGCCGGTGGGCGCGGCGCCGGGCGAGGCGTCGGCGGGCGGCAGGAGCTGGTCGATGGGCACGCTCACGCGCACCTCGGTGCGGAAGATGCCCGGGTCGCCCAGGCGCATCCCGCGCCGCTGGCGCATCAGCAGGTGGATCGGCGGGAGCATCGCCTCCCCCGCCGCTGGCGGTGAGCCACCACCGGGCAGCCGCGCGGCAGGCGCACCACCACCACCGGCACCGGCACCCGCGGTCGCGGCGGGCGGGCCCGCGCCCGGTGGATCGGCGTCTGGCGGATCGGCATCGGGTGGACGGCCATCGGCGCCGGCATGGCCACCGCCGGGCGGATCGGCCGCGGACGGATCGGCGTCGGCGCGGGAGCCGGCCGGTGTCGCGCCGGCCTCCGCGGCGCCGGCCGTGCCGGCGGCGCGATCCGGGCCGCTTCCGCCGCTGGCGACGCCCTCGGGGCCGCTCGTGGCGCCGGCGACATCCCCGTCCGCGGCGCTGCCGCTGGCCGCTGCGCCGTCACTCCCGGTTCTCGCGCCGGTGGTGTCGTCGGGCGGGCCGCCTTCGCGGTCCGCGCTCCCGTTGTCGCCGCGGTCGCCGTCGCCGTCGCTGTCGGCGTCGGCGTCGGCGCCGCCCGGGGTGAGGTGGTCGGTGGGGTCGTGACGCGGGCAGGTGCAGTGCCCGGCCGGCGGGCCCGCGGTGCCGGTGTGCAACGCCCCGGCGGCCAGCGCGAACAACGCCTCCGCGCGCAGCACGTCCACGCTGCGCGGATCCCCGTCCGCCCGCGCCGCCCGCGCGGCGTTGGTCAACAACAGATCGAACGGGACCGCGTCCTCCGCCCCCGCCACCACATACATCGACGCCATCCCGTCGGCCAACGCCCGCGGATGCGTCACGTGCTGGCCCCGCACCGCCCGCGCGTGCCGCGCCGCGGCCTCCTCCGGGTCCACCTTGACCAGCTCGCGGGCCAGGTCCCGGGTGATCTGGTTGTGCGTGCGCCCCGCCGCCGTGGCCAGCACGTCGTGCTGGACCGTCCAGGCCACGTCTGGGAATGACAACCTCATTTGGCCCCACTGTGCTGGTTTGATTTGGCCCCACCCGGGGTCGTGCTGCTGAGTTGCCGGGCGACCGCTTCCGTCTCGATGTCGGGAAGGGTGGGGGCCGGCTAGGGGGCTGGTGGTTCAGCTTGGGGCGGTGGCTCCCTTCTGCGCGCGGGTGGCGCGGAGGCGGTAGCTGCTGGTGCCGGTGTTGATGAGGTGGGCGTTGAAGGTCAGGCGGTCGACGACGGCGGCGGCGAGGCGGGGGTCGGTGAAGGTGGCGCCCCATTCGGAGAAGGGGGCGTTGGAGGCGCAGGCGATCGAGGCGCGTTCCTCGCGTTCGGTGATGATCTGGAAGAGCAGCTCGGCGCCGCGGGGGTCGAGGTGGACGTAGCCGACCTCGTCGAGGCAGAGCAGGTCGATGCGGGCGTAGCGGCCGACGACGCGGGAGAGCTGGTGAGTGTCGGCGGCCTCGGCGAGCTCGTTGACCAGGGCCGCGGTGGTCACGTACCTGACCCGGCGGCCCTGCTCGGCGGCGGCGGTGCCCAGGGCGATGAGCAGGTGGGTCTTGCCGGTGCCGGAGTCGCCGAGCAGGACGAGGGGCTCGCCGGCGTCGATCCACGCCCCGGTGGCCAGGTGGGCCAGGGTTGCCGCGGGCAGGTCGGCGATCGCGGTCGCGTCGAAGTCCTCTAGGCGCTTGGCGCGGGGGAACTTCGCTTCCTGGACGCGGCGGACGCGGCGGCGGGCGTCGCGGTCGTCGCACTCGGCGACGAGGACCTCGGCGAGGTAGGCGGTGTGGGTCAGTCGTTCCCGGGCCGCGGCGGCAGCGAGCTCGCCGGCCTGTTCCCTCACGGTGGGCAGGCCCAGGGTGCGGCACGCCGCGGTGACGGCTGCGGAGGCGGCCGGGTCGGACAGGGCGGTGACCGCCGGTCGGGCTCGCGCCGCGGCGGCGGTGGCGGTGCTCATGCCCCGACCCCCAGCAGGTCGTCGTAGCGGTCCAGGGACGGGGCGGGCCTGGCATCGACCGGCACACCGTCCGGCACCTCGACCGGTGTGCCGGCGCTGGCGTGGTGGTGGCGGCGGGCCTCGACGGCGACGAGATCGGGGTCGAAGCAGCCCGTCGTCACCGCGGCACGCATGCCGGCCTGGACCGCGGTGACCGGCAGGGTGCGGTGCAGCAGCAGGACCCCGACCAGGGCGCGGGTGCCCTCCCGGTCCCCGCCCGCGGCCCTGGCGGCGTCCCAGAACCGCTGGTGGGCCCGGGTGAAGGTGCCCGCGGCGCGGGCCTGGGCCAGCGCGGTCGCCCCCGGCAGCGCGCCGGGCTTGCGGGTCAAGACCTCGAGGTAGTGGTCGAGCTGGAGGTCCTCGGTGTTCTTGTGCAGGGACCGGGTGTGCTCGGCGACGACCCGCCCCTCGGCGATCGCGGTGACCGTGGTGGCGCCGAGGCGGACCTGTAGGCGCCGTCCGGCGTAGCGGGCCGGGACAGAGTAGAACGACTGCCGCACGCACACCCGCGCCTTCGCGTCGACCCGGCACGACAGCGTCGCGGAGGCGTCGAACGGCCCGCCGGCGGGCAGCGGCCGCAGGCCGGGCAGCTCCCGGGCCGCCGCGGCCTTGACCGTCTCGGCCCGGCCCGAGATGTACCGGTAGTCGTCCTTCGCGTCCGCGGCGGCCATGTGCTCGTTCAGGTCGGCCAGCGTGGCGAACTGGGGCATCGGGACCAGATGCCTTCGGCGGAACCGGCCGACCTCGCCTTCGACCCCGCCCTTCTCGTGCGCGCCGTCGATGCCGGGCAGGCAGTAGAACGAGTCGTACCCGTAGTGCGAGCGCAGCGCGATAAACCGCGGGTTCTCCAGCCGCTGACGGCCCAGCGCCACCCGGAGCACCGCGGGCTTGAGGTTGTCGTAGCGGATCATTCCCGTCGGCACCCCGCCCAGGCGCTCGAAGGCGCGGACGTGCCCGTCGAGGAAGGACTCCTGGGACTGATTCGCGTACGCGATGTGGATCGCCTTGCCCGAGTGCGACAGGCGCAGCACGAACATCCATAACCGCATCCAGACCCCGCCGATCTGCGCCCGGAACTCCCCGAAGTCGACCTCGGCCTCTTCCGCGGGCGGATGCGTCTGGGGCACCGTGACCGCGGCGACCTGAACCCCGATCTCCCGGCGCAGCTCGGCGACCAGGGCCCGCACCGACGACTCGGCCACCACCGCTCCCTCCTCCTCCACCAGCCGCTGCCAGACCCTTCGGGCGGTGTGCCGCTGCTTGCGCGGGACCTGCTGGTCGGCGACCAGCCAGGCCCGCACCGTGGTCACGTGCGCCCCCAGCACCGGGGCCACCCGGTCCGGGACCTTGCGCGCCGGCGGGGTCGGATCCGCCAACGCCTGCCGCACCGTGCGACGGTGCACCTTGTGCTTCGAAGCCAGCGCCCGGATCGACAAACCTTCATCACGGGCGTCTCGTCGGATACGTTCGAACTGCTCCACTCTCGACATCTCCTTCATAACCGGCCCCTTCGCTGATCCGAATCGCCTTGGCAGACGATCCGGACGCTAAGGGCCGGAGGGTCGAGGGTGGGGCCACTTCAAGCCATCACTAGCTGGTGAAGCGGGGCCACTTCAGACTGGCATACCCACACGTCATCGGCCACCGGCCCCAACGCGTGCACGATCGTGGCCGCCTTGCGCCAGTCGAGCACCCCGGCCAACAACGCCTCGCCCGTCTCCGCGAAGCTCCCCCGCAGCCCCGCCCCCACCGCCACCAGCCGCCGCGCCTCGGCCCGGGTGGTCGCCAACCGCATCGCCAGCTCCGCGACCGTGCCGTTGACCTCCTCGCTGACCCCCGGGGCGATGATCCGCTGGGCGCTCATCGCCGGCATCCGCGCCAGCTCCGCCGCCGCCAGCGCCGCCCGCCCCGCCGCCCACGCCTCCACCCGCTTGAACGCCGCCACCACCTCCACGCCCGCGTAGGGGTCCAAGGCGGCCACGTCCACCCCCTCGAGCACCGCCGCCAGCTGGGCGTCCGGCGCCATCTCCGCCAGCACCGCCGCGGGCAAGTCCTGCGCCAGGCACCCGGCCCGCCCCGGCGGGGGCGGCACCGACGCCGCCGGCGCCGGCGGGGCCGGGGCGAAGGACTCCGGGCACTCCGCCCGCGCCGCCGCCGCCGCCCACTCCTCCTCGTCCCACCAGCCCAGCAACGCCCGCGCGTGCCGGTCCCCCTCGATCGCCGCCGCCCGCGCCTCCAGCACCGGGCCCGCCGCCCACGCCGCCCGCTCCGCGGCCTCCTCCGCCTCGACCTCGGCCCGCGCGGCGGCCATGACCGCCTCCATGTGCCCACACACCCGCCGGTCCGCCGCCACCTCGCAACACGCCCCGGCATCCCCGCCCGGCACGGCACCCCCACCCCGCTCTTCTTCGAACATACGTCCAGCCTAGAACGACCCACCCACACCGACCACGACACCCACCACCCCTGTGGAAACACCGGCCACAGCGACACGAACCGAGATCGACACGGTGATCACCGACGGCGAGCCAGCTACGCGGAACACCGGCGCCAGCGCGCCGAGGCTGATCCGGACGGCGGGTATGAGAGACGCGGCAGCCCGGACGGCCGCTGGCAGGCGACGGCGACCGTCAGCCTCGCGGGTCGTTCACCACGGCCATGAACACCGGCAGCTCCGTCGGGACGTGCACGATGCGCACGGCGAACGGCCGGTCAACGGTCATCTCGACCGGCCGTGCCGGCTCCAGCATGGCGCCACTCATCATCCCTGCCTCGGTGGTCGCCGCCGCGACGGTGCCCGCCTCGTCGATGGACAGCGTCACCTGCTGGCCGACCACCCCGAGGTAGAGCGGCGCGCCGTCGTCCGTCTCGGCGATGCCACGCAGGTCCGCGGTCGCGGGGGACCACACCGCCCGCACACCGGCGTCACGCAGCCCGTCCGCGAGGTCGACCGCGCTGGTCAGGTGCACGGAGGGCAGCGCCAGGACGACGTCGGTGGCGGTCTCCCCCGTCCGCAGGGCGGCGCCGAGCGCCGCCCACTCGTCGCCGGTGAGGGAGGCGGGCGACCTCCCCTTCGAGGGAAGCACGACGTCCAGCGCGAAGCCGTCGACGTAGGGCAGGCGCACGGCCTGCCACGGACCGTCCGCCGTGTACGCGACCTCGCCCGTGCGGTGCATCGTCGGCACACCGACCCGTGCGCCCGAACCCGTGGTGAAGGGATCGGTGCTGGTCAGCTGCGGGTCGAACGGTGCGGTCCAGGCCGCGGCCAGCAAGACGCTGTTCTGCAGCACCAGCCGGAGCGACTCGTCGGGCTCGATCCCCGAGTGTTCGATCAGCCCGCCCGAGTGGTGGGCCACCCACGCATCCAGCGCCGCCTTGCCGGAGGCCCCGGAGAGGTCCGCCGAGGCGACCCCCGCGCCGTAGCCGGCCGCGAGCCGGTCCAGGTAGGCGTCCTGCACGTCCATGCCATCGTCGACGACGACGCGGCTCGCCAGGTGCAGCACCGGGCGGTGCGGCAGTTTGTCGTCTGACGCGACGGACGGCTCCCCCTCGTGCTGCGACAGCTCGGTCAGCAGCGCGTTGACGGCCGCAGTTCGAACTTCGCCCGACGCGCCGAGCGCACCGTCCAGCTCGGCGGCGGTGGCGCCGCGGGCGCCCTCGGCCAGCATCGAGAGCACGACGGTGAGTGAGGCCGGTGAGATGACGGCGTTCTGTCGCGGAGGGGCTCCAGCGAGGAGTTCCGCACCGAGCTCCGTGGTGGCGGCGACGACGTCCGGGACGCCGGCGGCGTCCACGACCGCCACGTGCTCGCGAGGAACGTCCGACTGCAGCGTGACGCCGTCGTCGGGGCCGCCGCACGTGGCCGTGGCGAGCACCAAGGGAAGGACAAGCAGCTTCCCCAGGGTCCCTCGCCGCAACATACGGACGAACCTAGGTACCACCGTGTGCGCCTGGAAGCACGGGACGATCACGAAGCCACCTGCCAGGCCACGGGACGGTCACGAAGCCACCTGCCAGACCACGAGACCGTCACAACCTCGGCCGCCGCGTCAGACGCGGCCGCGCCAAGGCGCCGCGCGCGGCGCGGCCCCGCCCCTCCGAGAGGGACGGGGCCGCGCGCCCCGCCCTCGAGCGGGGCGGGTGCCGTGCCGGGTCAGGCGGCGGCGACGAGCTGGCGCAGCACGTACTGCAGGATGCCGCCGTGGCGGAAGTAGTCCGCCTCACCGGGCGTGTCGATGCGGACGACCGCGTCGAACTCCACGCTGGAACCGTCCTCCTTGCGCGCCGTCACCTTGACCGTCTTCGGCGTGGTGCCCGCGTTGAGGGCGGCCACCCCGGAGATGTCGAACGTCTCCGTCCCGTCCAGGCCGAGCGACTCCGCGCTCTCGCCGGCCGGGAACTGCAGCGGCAGCACACCCATGCCGATGAGGTTCGAGCGGTGGATGCGCTCGAAGCTCTCGGTGATCACCGCCTTGACGCCGAGCAGCGAGGTGCCCTTGGCGGCCCAGTCGCGCGAGGAGCCCGAGCCGTACTCCTTGCCGCCCAGGATCACCAGCGGCACGCCGGCCTCCTGGTAGGCCATGGAGGCGTCGAAGATCGTCTCCTGCTCGCCGGTGAGGAAGTTCTTCGTGAACCCGCCCTCGACGCCCGGCACGAGCTGGTTGCGCAGGCGGATGTTGGCGAACGTGCCGCGGATCATGACCTCGTGGTTCCCGCGGCGCGAGCCGTAGGAGTTGAAGTCGCGGCGGGCCACCCCGTGCTCGGCCAGGTACGTGCCCGCCGGGCTGTCGGGCTTGATCGAGCCGGCCGGGGAGATGTGGTCCGTCGTCACCGAGTCGCCGAGCTTGGCGAGCACGCGGGCGCCGGTGATGTCCTGCACCGCTGCGGGCTGGGCCGGCATGCCCTCGAAGTACGGGGGCTTGCGCACGTAGGTGGAGTCGCCCTGCCAGTCGAAGGTCTTGCCCTCGGGGGTCTCCAGCGAACGCCACCGGTCGTCGCCGGCGAAGACGTCGGCATAGTCCTCCTGGAACATCTCCCGGTCGATGGAGCTGGCGATCGTCGCCTCGACCTCGGCCGCGGAGGGCCAGATGTCCTTGAGGAAGACGTCGTTGCCCTCCTTGTCCTTCCCGAGGGGCTCGTTGGTGAAGTCGAAGTCCATGGTCCCGGCCAGGCCGTAGGCGATGACCAACGGCGGCGAGGCGAGGTAGTTCATCTTCACGTCGGGCTGAATGCGCCCCTCGAAGTTCCGGTTGCCCGAGAGGACCGAGGCGACGGCGAGGTCGTTCTCGTTGACCGCGGCGGAGATCTCCTCCGGCAGCGGGCCGGAGTTCCCGATGCAGGTGGTGCAGCCGTAACCGACGAGGTGGTAACCCAGTTCCTGCAGGTAGGGCCACAGGCCGGCCTTGTCGTAGTAGCCGGTGACGACCTTCGAGCCCGGCGCCATCGACGTCTTCACCCACGGCTTGACCTGCAGGCCCTTCTCGACGGCGTTCTTGGCCAGCAGGCCGGCCGCGAGCATCACCGAGGGGTTGGAGGTGTTGGTGCACGAGGTGATCGAGGAGATGACGACGGCGCCGTGGTCCAGCTCGGTCTGGCGACCGTCCTCCATGGTCACCGGCACCTTCTTGGAGGCACGGCCGAGGCCCAGGCGGTGCTCGTGCACGACCTCCTCGAGGCCGTCGGTGCCCGCGGCGATGGGGTCGGACGCCGGGAAGGTGTCCTCGACCGCCTCGTCCAGCTTGTTCTCGCCCAGCGCCGGCTCCTCGCCCACGTAGTGCGGCAGCACGTCGGCGAAGGCCTCCTTGGCGTCCGACAGCGCGATGCGGTCCTGCGGGCGCTTGGGGCCGGCGATGGAGGGCACCACGGTGGACAGGTCGAGCTCGAGGTACTCGGAGAACTCCGGCTCGCGCGAGGGGTCGTGCCACAGCCCCTGCTCCTTGGCGTAGGCCTCGACGAGCGCGACCTGCTCGTCGGAGCGGCCGGTCAGGCGCAGGTAGTCGATGGTGACGTCGTCGATCGGGAAGATCGCCGCGGTGGAGCCGAACTCGGGGCTCATGTTGCCGATGGTGGCGCGGTTGGCCAGCGGCACCTGCGCGACGCCCTCGCCGTAGAACTCGACGAACTTGCCCACCACGCCGTGCTTGCGCAGCATCTCGGTGATGGTCAGCACGACGTCGGTGGCGGTCGCGCCGGCGGGGATGGCGCCGGAGAGCTTGAAGCCGACCACGCGCGGGATGAGCATCGAGACGGGCTGACCGAGCATGGCGGCCTCGGCCTCGATGCCGCCGACGCCCCAGCCGAGCACGCCCAGGCCGTTGACCATCGTGGTGTGCGAGTCGGTGCCGACGCAGGTGTCCGGGTAGGCGCGCAGGACGCCGTCGACCTCGCGGGTCATGACGCCGCGCGCGAGGTACTCGATGTTGACCTGGTGGACGATGCCGGTGCCCGGGGGGACGACCTTGAAGTCGTCGAACGCGGTCTGGCCCCAGCGCAGGAACTGGTAGCGCTCCTTGTTGCGGCCGTACTCCAGCTCGACGTTGCGCTCGAAGGCGTCCTCGCGGCCGAAGACGTCGATGACCACGGAGTGGTCGATGACCAGCTCGGCCGGGGCGAGCGGGTTGATGCGGGCCGGGTCGCCGCCGAGGTCGGTCACCGCCTCGCGCATGGTGGCGAGGTCGACGACGCAGGGCACGCCGGTGAAGTCCTGCATGACCACGCGGGCCGGGGTGAACTGGATCTCCGTGCTCGGCTCGGAGTCGGGCACCCAGGTCGCGAGGGCGTTGACGTGGTCCGCCGTGACGTTCTTGCCGTCCTCGGTGCGCAGGAGGTTCTCCGCGAGGATCTTGAGGCTGTAGGGCAGGCGCTCGAGACCCTCGACGGCCGAGAGCCGGAAGATCTCGTAGCCCTTGTCCCCCACCTGCAGGGTGCCCCTGGACTTGAAGCTGTCAGTGCTCACATGTGCTCCTCGGCTCGTGCTGGCCTGCGCCGCGGCGGCTGGCGCCACCCTGCGCGTCCTCGGTCATCGTGCCACGACGACCGTTCGGCGGATATCTCGACATCAAGATACTTCGCGGCGGGCAAGTGTGTCCACCGACACGCGGGACGGCGCTCGGCTCGCCTGACCTGGACGGACGCATCCCCACGCGTCCCCGCGCCCGTGGGCCCGACGCCGGGTCCCGCCTCGCCGGGCCACCCGCCCGCACCGCGCGCAGGATGAGGTGCATGGATCCGTGGGATCTGTGGGGCAAGGTCGTCATCGTCACCGGCGCCTCCTCCGGCATCGGTGAGGCGACGGCGCGCCTGCTCCACGCCGCGGGCGCGCACCCGGTGCTGGCCGCCCGCCGCGGGGATCGGCTCCACCAGCTCAGCGGCAGCCTCGGCGGCGCGCTGGCGCTCGAGACCGACGTGACAGACCCCGCGGCCGTCAGGAGGCTGGTCGACGCCGCCGTCGAGCGCTTCGGCACGATCGACGGGCTGGTCAACAACGCCGGCGCTGCGCTGCACACCCCGCTCGACCAGCTCGATCTCGAGGAGTTCATCCGGGTCCTGGACCTCAACGTCGTCAGCGTCGTGGCGTTGATGCAGGCCGTCCTGCCCGCCATGCGCGCCCAGCGGTCGGGCCGCATCGTCAACGTCGGATCCGGGACCACGAGGAGCCCGCGTCCCGGAATCGGCGCCTACGCGGCGACCAAGGCGGCGGCCGACATGCTTACCGCGGTGGCTCGCGAGGAGCTTCAGGACGACGGCATCCGCGTCTCGCTGGTGTCACCGTCGATCACCGCGACCGAGTTCGCCGGCCGGCAGATGACGCCGGGCCAGGAGCTGGCGCCGGGGCTGGTCGTGCACAGCGCCGAGTACGTCGGGAGGGTGATCCTGCGGGCGCTGCGGACCGGCGAGGCACGCATCGAGATTCCCCACGGCCCGGAGAGGGCCGACCTCACCGAGCTCCCGTCCCCGTGATGGACGGACCCTTCGCGCGGAAGGTGGCCCCGGGCGCGGCCTTCTCGGCCGAGAGGCTCAGCTCAGCCTGCCCGGCCGAGGGCCGCGACCACCTCGAAGTGGTGGGTGTGCGGGAACAGGTCGTAGGCGTGCAGCGACCGCACGACGTAGCCCTTCTCCCGAGCCGCTCGCAGGTCGCGGGCGAGCGCGGCGGGGTCGCAGGCCACGTGCACGATCGTCTCCGGCGCCAGGTCGGCGACGGCGGACATCACCTCGGCGCCGGCCCCGACCCGCGGGGGGTCGAGGACGACGACGCCCGCGCCGCCGCCCAGCGTCCGCACGGCGGCGGCGTCGACCCGGCCCGCGTGCAGGTCGACCTCGGGATGCTCGTGGAGGTTGCGGCGGGCGTCGCGCACGGCCCCCTCGGCACCCTCGAGGCTGACGACGGCGCCGCCGGCCCGCGCGAGCGGCAGCGTCAGCAGCCCGGCACCGGAGTACAGCTCGAGCACCCGGGCACCCGCCACCGACCCCGCCGCGTCGAGCACCGCCTCGACCAGCGTGCGCGGGGCCTGGCGGTGCACCTGCCAGAAGCCCGCGGCGCTCACCCGGTAGGTCAGCTCCCCCACCGAGGACTCCACCCGCTCGCGCACGGCGCGGCGCGGCGGGCCGGAGCGGCGCCGCAGGGCGGCCGCCTCGCCGTCGACGAGCACCATCGGCTCCCCGGTGCTCGGCGCGACCGCCTCCACCCGTGCGCCGGGGCGCCAGACCCGCCGCCACGGCGCGTCCTCGCCCAGCAGGCCCAGCTCGAGCAGGGCGGGGTGGGCCAGCGGCATCTCCCGCAGCGCGAGCACCTCGTGGCTGCGGAAGCGGTACATGCCCGCCCGGCCCGCGCCGTCGACGGTCAGGTCGACCCGGGTGCGGGTGCCGAGCCCGCCCGCCTCGTCGTCCCCGGGCAGCGCCTCGACCTCCGCCCCGGCGCCGCCGGTGAGCGCGGCGACGTCCTCCGCCACCTGCTCCCCACCGATCCGGCGCAGCGTGTCCGCCAGGACGGTGGCCTTCCAGCGGCGCTGGGCCGGCAGGGCCACGTGCGCGAGCTCCCCGCCGCCCACGCCCCCCGGGCCGGCCTCGGGCCACACGCTGGGCACCCGGTCGGCCGAGGGCTCGAGGACCTCGACGGCGTCGGCCCGCCAGTACTTCGAGCGCTGCTCCGTGATGCGCACCCGGACGGTCTCTCCGGGCAGGGCGTGTCGGACGAAGACGACGCGGCCGTCGTCGAGGCGGGCCACGCAGTGCCCGCCGTGCGCCGGCGCGCCGACCGTCACCACGGCCTCGGGCGCCGCCTCCGCGGCCGAGCACGCAGCAACGCCGCGCCCCTGCTGCCGGGCGGGTCCACGGCCGTCCCCGCGGCGCGGCGCCCCGCGGCGCCGGTCCGCGCGGCTCTCCCCCGCGTGCTCGTCGCCCCGGGGCTCCCCCGCACGGGCGTCTCCGGCCCGCCCCGGGCGAGCCGGACGACGCCCCGGCGGCCGGCCGCCCCGCGAACGCCCGGTCCCTCCCGTCCCGGCGCTCACGAGCGCACCTCCGGCCCGCGGCCGTGCCTGGCGCCCGCACCGGCTCCGGGGACGGACGCCCGCGGGTCAGCGGGCCCGCCGGGAGCGGCACCCGCCGGAGCGATCCCGCCCGGACCGGCCACGCCCGTGCCGGCCGCCTCCGTCGGGCTGGCGGTCACCCGCAGCTCCCTGACGCCGTGGGGATGGGTCTCCTCGTGGCCGGGACCGGTCCCGACGTGATCGACCTTGTCGAGCTGGAACGGCACGGAGGCCATGACGACGCCGGGCGTGAACAGCAGCCGGCTCTTGAGGCGCAAGGCGCTCTGGTTGTGCAACAGCTGCTCCCACCAGTGACTGACGACGTACTCGGGCACGAAGACGACGACGAGGTCGCGCGGCGAGTCCCGGCGCACCTGCCGCACGTGGTCGACCACCGGCCGGGTGATCTCCCGGAACGGGGAGTCCAGCACCGTCAGCGGGACCGGGATCTCCGCCGCCTCCCACGCGGCGCGCAGCCGGGCGGTGTCCTCCGGGTCGACGGCGACCGTGACCGCCTCCAGCGTGGACGGCCGCGTGGCCCGCGCGTAGGCCACCGCGCGCATGGTCGGCTGGTGCAGCTTGGAGACGAGCACGACGCCGTGCACCCGCGAGGGCAGCGCCCGCGCGGCGGCCAGGTCGGGGACGGCGAGGTCGCGCGCGACGGTGTCGTAGTGGCGGTAGATGGCGTTCATCGTGACGAACAGCAAGGCCATGAGCAGCAGCGTGATCCAGGCGCCGTGGGTGAACTTGGTGACGAGCACGATGAGGAGCACCGCGCCGGTCATGCACAGGCCGAAGGTGTTCACCGCCCGGGCGCGGCGCATCCGCGCCCGCTCGGCCGGGTCGGTCTCGACGCGCAGCTGGCGCGTCCAGTGCCGCACCATGCCGGTCTGGCTCACCGTGAAGGAGATGAACACGCCGACGATGTACAGCTGGATGAGGCGCGTGACCTCGGCCTGGAAGGCCACGATGAGCACGACGGCGGCCACCGCCAGCAGGATGATGCCGTTGGAGAAGGCCAGGCGGTCGCCGCGGGTGTGCAGCTGGCGCGGCAGGAAGCCGTCGCGGGCGAGGATCGAGCCGAGCACCGGGAACCCGTTGAAGGCGGTGTTGGCGGCCAGCGCGAGGATGAGGCCGGTGACGATGGTGACCAGCCCGAACAGCAGGGGCACGTCGTGGAAGACGGCGCCGGCGATCTGCCCGATCACGGGGTGCTGGACGTAGCTGTCGCCCACCGGCACGCCGTCGCGGGTGAGCTCGGTGGCGGGGTCGGTGACGAAGCGGACCCCGGTCTCGCGGGCGAGCGCCAGGATCGACATGAGCATGGTCGCCGAGATCAGGCCCAGCAGCAGCAGCGTCGTCGCGGCGTTGCGGGACTTCGGCCGCCGGAAGTGCGGCACACCGTTGCTGATCGCCTCGATACCCGTCAGGGCCGCCGACCCGGAGGAGAACGCGCGCAGCACCAGGAAGGCCCCGGCCAGCCCGATCAGCCCCTGCTCGTACCCGGCCTGCGGCACGATCTCCAGGCCCGCCGACTCCGCCGGGCGCAGCGTCCCCGCGGCGCTCTGGATGAACCCGGCGACGGCCATGAGCCCGATGGACGCCATGTAGAGGTACACCGGCACGGCCAGCCCGCGGCCGGACTCGCGCAGCCCGCGCAGGTTGATGAGGGCGAGGATGACGACGGCGCTGACGGCCACGGCGACCTCGTGCCCGTCGGCGGCGGGGATGGCCGCGGAGAGGTACTGCGCGGCCGAGGAGATCGACACCGCGACGGTGAGCACGTAGTCGACCAGCAGGGCGCTGGCCACGGTCAGCCCGGCCCGCCGCCCGAGGTTCTCGGTGGCGACCTCGTAGTCGCCGCCGCCGGAGGGGTAGGCGTGCACGGTCTGCCGGTACGAGGCCACCACGGTGAGCAGCACGACGACGACCACCAGGCCGATCCACGGCGAGATGGTGATCGCCGCGACGCCGGCGAGGGCCAGGGTCAGCAGGATCTCGTCCGGGGCGTACGCGACGGAGGAGAGAGCGTCGGAGGCGAAGACCGGCAGGGCGAGCCGCTTCGGGAGAAGGGTGGATCCCAGGCGCTCGCTGCGCATCGGTCGTCCGACCAGCGCCCGCTTGAGGGCCTCCGTGATGTCCGGCACGAGGCCCCATGGTAGGCCCGCGCGCATCGCGCGGCCGCCGCGCACCGGGGTGGCGGAGGACACGCCCGCGCGCGCGACCGCGTCGCTGCCCCACCGCCTCTGGCCAGCGGTACCGTCGTCGTCGTGCACTTCGTGATCATGGGCTGCGGCCGGGTCGGGGCGTCCCTGGCCGGGCAGCTCGAGGGCCACGGCCACTCCGTCGCCGTCGTCGACCAGAACCCCGACGCGTTCCGCCGGCTGCCGTCGACGTTCGAGGGGCGCCGGGTCACCGGCCTGGGCTTCGACCGCGACGCGCTGGCGCAGGCGGGCATCGAGGACGCCTACGCCTTCGTGGCGGTCTCCAACGGCGACAACTCCAACATCATCGCCGCCCGGGTGGTGCGCGAGACGTTCGGGGTCAGCAACGTCGTCGCCCGCATCTACGACCCCAACCGGGCCGAGGTCTACCAGCGCCTGGGCATCCCCACGGTGGCCACGGTGCGGTGGACGGCAGACCAGGTGCTGCGCCGGATCCTCCCGCTCGGCGCCGTGTCCGAGTACCAGGACGCCTCGTCGAAGGTGTCCATCGTCACCTGCGACGTCCACCCGGCGTGGGTGGGCCAGGAGCTCGACCGGCTCGAGCACCTCACCGGCACGCGGGTGGCGTTCCTGACACGCCTCGGCCAGGGCGTGGTGCCGCACCCCGGCATGGTGGTGCAGGAGAACGACCTCGTGCACCTGGCCGTCGAGACCGACCGGATCGGGGCGGTCCAGCGCGTGCTGGCCGCCAGCCCGGCCAAGGAGGACTGATGCGCGTCGTCATCGCCGGCGCCGGATCGGTGGGGCGCTCGATCGCCCGCGAGCTGCTCGGCCACGGCCACCAGGTCACCCTCATCGACCGCCAGCCGGCGGCCATGCGCATCGCCAGCGTGGCCGAGGCCGAGTGGCTCCTGGCCGACGCCTGCGAGCCCAGCGCGCTGGCCGAGGCGTCGGTGGACCAGTGCGACGTCGTCGTCGCGGCCACCGGCGACGACAAGGTCAACCTCGTCGTCTCGCTGCTGTCGAAGACCGAGTTCGGGGTGCCGCGGGTGGTCGCCCGCGTCAACAACCCCAAGAACGAGTGGATGTTCGACGAGGCGTGGGGCGTGGACGTGCCGGTCTCGACCCCGCGGATCATGACCTCGCTGGTGGAGGAGGCGGTCTCGGTCGGCGACCTCGTCCGCATCTTCCGGTTCCACCAGTCCGGGGCGAGCATGCACGAGCTGACCCTGCCGGCGAGCTCGCCGGTGGTGGGGCGACGCGTCGGTCAGGTGACCTGGCCGGCGGAGACCGCGCTGGCGGCGATCATCCGGGAGGACCGGCCGATCACGCCGAGCCAGGACGACACCCTCGAGGCCGGCGACGAGCTCCTCATCGTCGTCTCGGCGGACGCCGAGCCCGAGCTCAGCGCGCTGCAGGAGCTCTTGGCTCCCGCACCAGCACCCACGTCGCCCATAGAGTGAGGGCCCACAGCGGCACGCCCATGACGATCCGGGCGGTGCCGAGCCACGCGACCGAGGCGTCGAGGTAGAGCGGGACCTGCACCGCCAGGCGCAGCAGGAACATCCCGATCCACAGCCACGTGGCGATGACGAACCGCCGGCGCCGGGCGAGCAGGGCCGGGTCCTTGCGCCACGCGAAGCCCTCGCCCTTGAGCAGGGAGACGACGACGCCGACGGCGGGCCAGCCGGCCACCAGCGCCACGAGCAGCGCGACGGCGTAGGCCGCGTTGGTCCACAGGCCCATCGCGAAGTAGTTCTCGGCCGCCCCGGAGCGCCACGCCCACACGACGCCGATGAGCACGCCGACGAGCCCGCCGGCCGCCTGGGTCACGGCGGTGCGCTGGGCGAGCCGGACGATCATCGCGAGGACGGCGACGGCGAGGGAGGCCACCAGCGGCGGCACGAGGGCACCGGTGGCGATGAACACCACCACGAACACCAGCCCCGGGGCGACCGCCTCGACCAGGCCGCGCACGCCGCCGACGGCGCCGGCGACGGAGAAGTCCTCGCCGAGGATCTGGCTCATCCCGCTGCGCCGGGTGGCCGCGGCCGCGGCGGCCGCGACGGCGTCCTCGCCGTTCGGGTGCTCGGCGGGGGCGGGCTGCGCGGCGCCGTCGTCGTCCCAGTCCCTCGGGCCGCTCGCCGGCCGCTCGGGGCCCTGGTCCCCGGGCCCGGCCGTCATGCGTGCGCCCCGGAGCGGGCGATGAGCTGGTAGTCGGGGTTGAACATCACGCGCCGGCCGTCCTCCTCGGCGACCATGCCCTCGGCGACGAGGCGCCGGCCGGGCTCGACGCCGGGGACGTCGTGCCGGCCGAGGAAGATCAGGTCGATGGTGGCCGAACCGTCGAAGAGCTGGGCCACGAGGGCGGGCGCCTCCCCGCGTGGGCGGTAGGTCAGCGCGGAGACGACGCCCGCGACCTTGCCGCGGGTGCGCGCCGGGATGTCCGCGCAGGCCGTGGCGCCCTGCAGCAGGCTGGCCCGGCGCTCGTCAGCGGCGTCGAGCTCCTGCCGGGTGGCGGTCAGCCGGTGCAGGAGCTGGCCGAGGCCGCTCATCGGACCTCCGTGATCTCCGGACCGCGCCGGGTGATGTCGAGGTCGGGCTCCGCGCCCGACTGCTGCGGGGCCTGGGGCTTGCCGGGGGCGTGGAGCAGGAGGACGTCGCGCGGGGCGCGCGCCTCGGCGCCGCGCACCACGACGACGTCGGCGAGGACGGCCTCGAGCTCGGCGGCGGCCTCCTGCTCGACGGCGGACTTGCCGGTGAGCACGGCGCGCAGGAACCAGCGGGGGCCGTCGATGCCGACGAAACGGGCGGCGCGGTGGGAGATCTGCCCGTCGGCGACCTTGACGGGCAGGCGGGCGAGCAGCTCGGTGCCGAAGGGGCCGTCGATCTGGTCCACGGTGCCGCCCTGCTTGGCGATGGAGCCGCTGATCTCCTCGCGCAGCTCGTCCCAGATCCCCTGGGTCCGGGGCGCGGCGAAGACCTGCAGCTGCATGGCCGAGCCGGTCAGGCCGAGCGTGACGGCGACGATGTTGTTCGTCCGCTTCTCCACCTCGAGCCGCACCTGCATGCCGGGCCGGGCGGGGATGCGCAGCGCGCCGAGGTCCAGGCGGGCCTCGAGGTCGGGGACGTCGGCCACGTCGTGCGGGCCGCGGCGGGGCTGGTCGGGCTGCGCCGCGTCGTCCGCGTCCTCGGCGGCGTCCTGCGCGACCGCCTCCACGCCCTCGTCGACGGCGTCGCTCTTGCGGCGTGTGAACAGGCCCATCGGAAACGTCTCCTCGCATCTTCCGCGGCGCCTCGCGCCGGATGACCACCAGAGCCTACCCGCGCGGCGGCGCCCGCTCCGCCCCGGTTCGCCGTCGGCGCAGGGCGCGGCGAGGGGCCGAGGCGGGAGGACCGTGCCCGGCCCGCCGCGGCGGCGGCGCAGGGGCGCGGCGAGAGGCCGAGGGGCGAGGACCAGTGCCCGGCGCGCGGCGGCCGCGGCGCGCCTCGTCGGCCTGGCACAGTGGCGGTGTGAACACCACCGCCCCGCTCTACGCCGAACGTCTCAGCCCGCCGCCGAGCATGCACCTGATCTCGCTGCTGCTCGGCGCCTTCGGCTTCCTCACCGTGACGCCGTTCTCCTCCGTCGCGGTGGCCGTGACGGTCGGCGTCGTCGTCGCCGTCGCGGCGTCGGTGATCGCGGTGCTCAGCTCGCCCGTCGTCGCCGTGGTGCGGGGCGGGGACCCGGCCGACGGCGGCGGCCCGGACGCCCTGCGGCTGCGCGCGGGTGACGCCGTCATCCCGGTGGAGGCGCTCGGCGAGCCGGAGGTGCTCGACGCCGACGGGCTGCGGCGGGTGATGGGCCCGGGGGCGGATGCGCGCGCGCACGCCTGCCACCGCGCCTGGGTGCACGGTGGGGTCCTGGTCCCGGTCACCGACCCGCGGGACGCGACGCCCTACTGGGTGATATGCACGCGCCGGCCCGCGCAGCTCGTGGCTGCGCTGGGCCGGCGCTGACGAGGGCTCGCCGTCAGGCGGCGCACTCGGAGCAGACGAGCTGGCCGTTGTCTTCGTAGGCCAGCTGGCTGCGGTGGTGCACCAGGAAGCACTTGGCGCACGTGAACTCGTCTGCCTGGCGGGGCAGGACCCGCACGGACAGCTCTTCCCCGGAGAGGTCGGCGCCAGGAAGCTCGAAGCTGTCAGCGGCTTCGGCCTCGTCCTCGTCGACCGCCCCGGAGTTCTTGTCGGCGCGGCGCGCCTTCAGCTCCTCGATCGAGTCCTCGTTGAGGTCCTCTTCGTTCTTGCGAGGTGCGTCGTAGTCGGTCGCCATCTCGGCGTCACGCTCCGGTTTCTTCGTGGTCGTCAGTCGTGGTGGTCGTGGCATCGAAGCCAGTACGTCGAAGCCAGTACCCGGAAAACGTCCTCGGGGCGCATTTGTTCCCGGGGACACCGGATTGTGCACCACCGACCGTGACGGTGCCCAGGCCTAGCGACCGGATTCGCCGTCCGGGTGACCAACTTCACCAGCCCCGGCCGCCTCCAGCGCGGCGCCGAGCTCGGCCACCAGCCCCGCCGGGCCCGCCACTGTCATCGCCTCTGAGGCGGGCGCGCCGCGCAGGCCCTGCACCGCCCCGCCGGACTCGAGGACCACCAGCGTCCCGGCGGCCACGTCCCAGGGGTTGAGCCCGCGCTCGTAGTGGGCGTCCAGCCGGCCGTCGGCGACGAGGCACAGGTCGATCGCCACGGAGCCGAGCCGGCGGATGTCGCGCACCTGGGGCAGCAGCTGCGCCACCACCGTGGCCTGCTCGCGGCGGCGCTCCTCGGTGTAGCCGAAGCCGGTGCTCACCAGGGCCTGGGCCAGCGGCGGGGCGTCCTTGATGCGCAGCCGCGCGCCGTCCCGGTAGGCGCCGCGGCCGCGCCCGGCGGTCCACGTGGTGCCCGTGCTGACGGCGTGCACGCACCCGGCCAGCGGCGTCCAGCGGCGCGGGTCCGGCTCCCCGGCCACCACCGCGACGGAGATCGCGTACGACGGGATGCCGTAGAGGAAGTTCACCGTGCCGTCGATGGGGTCGACCACCCAGGTCAGCCCCGTGGTGCCGGCGCTGGCACCGTCCTCCTCGCCAAGGAACGCGTCCCCGGGCCGTTCGGCGCGGACCCGCGCCCGCAGCAGCTCCTCGACCTCCCGGTCCACCGCGGTGACGACGTCGTTGACCGAGGACTTCGTGTCCGCCACCGCGATCGCGGACCCCGATCGCTGCCGCACGAGGTCGCCGGCCTCCCGGGCCAGCCGCTCGCACAGGCTCTGGAGCCGGCCGACCTCCTCCGGCGGCAGCTCGGCGGGTCGTTCGCGCAGGGGCAGGGTCACGTCGTACCTCTCGTCGGCGGGGACAGCTCGTGCCCGGTTCCGGCCGATCCGTGTCGACCAGGCCACACCGAACACACCGCCCCCAATCCTTCCAGCAGCCCAGCCCAGATGGCACCCTCGGGGGGAGAACCTCGAAGGAGGACCCCATGGTTGAGCTCGAACTGCTCGGGCTGCACGGTGACGGCGAGCACCTCACGCTCTCCGACGGGGACGGCCAGCGCTACCGCCTCGTGATCAACGACGCGCTGCGCGCCGCCGTGCGACGCGACCGTCCGGGCCTCGAGGCGCTGCGGGCCGCCGGCGAGTCGACGCTGCGGCCGAAGGACATCCAGGCCCTCATCCGTGCCGGCGCGAGCGTGGACGAGGTCGCCGCGGAGGCGGGCCTGACGATCGAGCACGTGCGCCGCTACGAGGGCCCGGTGCTCGCCGAGCGGGCCTGGGTGGTGCAGCAGGCGCAGGCCCAGCGCCTCGGCCACGAGCAGGACGCGCCGCGGCTGGGCGACCTCGTCGTCGACCGGCTCGCCGCCCGCGGGGTGCGGGCCACCACGCTGCAGTGGGACGCGGTGCGCCGCCCGGGCCAGCCGTGGGAGGTGCTCGTGACGTTCGTGGCCGGCGAGCGGGAGCGGGAGGCGCGCTGGCAGGTGGACCTGGCGGCCAGGACCCTCGCCGCCGTCGACGACGAGGCGCGCTGGCTGTCCGAGACGGAGGTCGGCCCGGCCGCGTACCCGCGCCGCCACCTCGCCCCGGTGGGCTCGCCCCGCGCGGTCGAGGGCCTCTCCCCCTGGCACGACGCCGTGAGCCCGGTCGCGCCGTCGCCGCTCGACGACCCGGGCGAGGACCGGGTGGAGTCGTCCACCGACGCGCTGCTGGCCGAGCTGGCCGCGCACCGGGGCACCCGCGAGGCCCTGCTCGACCCCGAGGACGAGGACCTCCCGGGCGGCGCGCACCCGCCCGCCTCCCGGCCCGACCTGGCCACCGACGCCCACGTGCTCTCCCTGCCGCGCCGGGACACCACGGACGACCGACACCTCACCGACAGCGGGATCGGCACCATCCCGGCGCTGCCGGGCCCGCCGCCCACCATCCCCGGCACCACGCCGGCGCTGGCCGCCGAGGGGCCGGACGGGGACGAGGCGCCCGCGGCCGACGACGACGAGGCGCGCGACGGCGAGCGGCCCGAGCCGGGCCGCCCCGAGCCGGGCCACCCGGAGGCGGGCCGCCCGGAGGCCCTGCGTCCCGCGCCCGTCCGCGCCGAGCCGGCCGCGCGTCCCGCGGCCCAGCCCCGCCGGCGCAAGTCCACCCGGCGCAGCGTGCCGAGCTGGGACGAGATCGTCTTCGGCGCCAAGCCGGAGTAGGCCCGGCGCCCTCGGTCCAGCGGGGAAACGTCGCGGCCCGGGCTCGGCGCCCCAGCGGCGGCGTCTGCGGCTCGCCGCCTCAGTCCCCCAGCGGCAGTGTCTGCGGGCTCAGGCTCGCCGCGTGCGCCCGTGCCGCGGTGACCCGGCGCAGGTGGTGGAAGCGGCACAGCACCTCGTAGCCGACCTCGCCCTGGGCCGGGCCGACCGGCGTGCGCGCCTCGGTCGTGTCCCCGACGACGACCTGCTCACCCTCGGTGACCATCTCGCCGTCGACCGTGCGGGCGTTGTGCGTCGCCCGGGCGCCGCACCAGCACAGCGCCTCCACCTGGAGCCGCTCGATCCGGTCGGCGAGCTCGAGCATGCGCGCCGAGCCGGGGAAGAGCCGGGTGCGGAAGTCGGTGGTGATGCCGAAGCCGAAGACGTCCACGCCCATCTCGTCGACGAGCCGGGCCAGCTGCTCGACCTGGGTGGGGCTGTAGAACTGCACCTCGTCGCAGATGAGGTAGTCCACGCGGCCTCCCGCGATGCGCCGGCGCACCACCTCGTCCCAGAAGTCCGTGCCGTCGGTGACCTCGACGGCGGGGACGGCCAGCCCCAGCCGGGAGGAGAGCACCGCCTCGCCGGCGCGGTCGTTGCGGGAGAAGATCAGCCCGTCGCGGCCGCGGGCGGCGTGGTTGTGGTCCATCTGCAGGGCGAGGGTGGACTTGCCGGAGTCCATCGTCCCGGAGAAGAACACGAGCTGGGCCACCTAGACCACCTCCGCCAGGAGCGGCACGGCCATCTCGCCGGCGGTGAGGGAGCCGTGCATGCCGACCAGCGCCAGCGACTCCGGCGTCTGGGTGCGCGAGTCCACCACCGCGTGCCGGCCCCGCATGAGGGCGACGACGTCGCCGACCACCTCGAGCCGGTCGGGCGCGACCTCGCCGAGCAGGCCGGCCTCGACCACCTCGGCGCGGGTGCCGACCCAGGCCCGCTCCCCCAGCTCCTCGCGCCAGCGCGCCGCGACGGCCGCGGCGGCGCCGGGGGCGGTGTAGACGTGGTTGGCGCGCGGCTCACCGGCGACCAGCTCGACGTCCTGGGCGAGGGCGGGGGTGGCGGCGACGTCGAGCCGGTCGGTCACGTCGACCATCCCGTGGTCGGCGGTGACGACCAGGAGCGTGCCGCGCGGCAGCGTGCGGGCCAGCCGGGCCAGCTCGCCGTCGAGCGCCTCGACGGCCTCCCCCCACTGCCACGAGCCCCAGCCGTGCTCGTGGCCGACGTGGTCGACGTCGCCCCAGTACAGGTACACCGCGGCGACGTCGGGACGGCGCAGCTGGGCGACCGCGACGTCGACCCGGTCGGCGAGGGCCTCGGCGGAGACGTTGCGCATCCCGCGCAGGGCGGCCTCGGTCAGGCCCGAGCCGACGAAGCGCGCCGGCCCGACGCTGACCACCTCGCGCAGGCTCTCCCCGGCGGCGCGCCGGGCGGCGAGCTGCTCGAACAGGGTCTCGTGGCGCTGCCAGGCGCGCGGGCTCAGCGAGGTGTTGTCCCAGCGGATGAGGTTGAGCACGCCGCCGCTGGAGGGGTCGCGCACGGAGAAGCCGAGCATGCCGGTCACCCCGGGCAGCTCCCCGGTGCCCAGCGCCGTGATGGCCGCGGCGGTGGTCGACGGGAACGTGCTGGTGAGCGTGCGGGCGCCGGGCAGCCGGCCGCGCAGGAACGGGGCGTGCCCGCCGCGCTCGGTGAGCATCCGCATGCCCAGCCCGTCGACCAGCACGACGCAGGCCTTCGGCGCCTCGGGCAGCCCGAGCGCGGCCCGGTCGGCGCCGCTGGGCCGGCCGTGGGAGGTGGTGGCCAGCCCGACGGCGTCGAGGGCGGCGGGCATGACGGCGCGCAGGTGCAGGCCGTCGGTGGACGGCGGCTGGAACTCCGGGATCACGCGCGGGCCGCGCTCCCGGCCGTGGCGGCGGACAGCGCCCGGGCGAAGCCGAGGGCGCCGCTGAGCGCGTCGGCCCCCTCGGCCTGGGCGCTGATGCGCACCTCGAGCCCCTCGGGGGTGACGGTGCCGATGTAGCCGTGGTCGGCGTCGCACTCGGGGTCGTCGCAGTGGTCGGGCTTGAGGTCGACGCTGTCCGCGGTGCCCCAGCTGACCGCGACGGTGAGCTCCTGGGTGCGCATGCTGCGGGCGCGCGCCGGGTCGCTCACGCCGTGGGTCAGGGAGACCGAGCGGACCTCGCGCAGCGGCACGGACTCGGTGGTGGCCAGCGCGGAGGCGCGCCCGTCCGGGCCGGGGCCGTCGTCGACGTGGGCGACGACGAGCCGCGAGGGGGTGAGCACCAACGCGGTCAGGTGCCGGAACACCTCGGTGTCGTCGAAGGTGGTCTCGGGGTGGACGAGGTAGGAGACGACGGGCTCGTCGGCCAGGGCGATGTCGATGACGCCGGCGACGAGCTCGGGGTAGTAGCCCGCGAGGTCGAGCTCGGAACGCAGCTGGTTGGCGAGGTTGGTGTCCGGCACGCCGACATCATCCCACCTGCGGGCCCCTCCCGTCCCCCCGCTGCTCGCGGCCGTGGACACGCGGCGGGCCGCGCTCGCTGCCGTGCCCCTCAGCCGGACGGCGCAGGGACCTCGGCTGCGTCCGGCGGGGCGGGCAGCGCCCGGCGCCCGGCGTCCTGACGCAGCGGGTGGGCGATCGTCACCACCGCCGAGGCGATCTGCACGCCCTCCTCCCCCACGATGACCGGGTGGAGCAGCACCTCGGCCACCTCCGGCAGGTCGTCGGTGAGCATCGACACCCGCGCGACGACGTCCTCGAGCGCGGCGACGTCCGTCGCCGGCAACCCGCGGTGGCCGAGCAGGCGGGGCGCGGCCCGCACCGAGCGCACCATCTCGGAGACGTCCCGGGCCGTCAGCGGCGGGATGCGGAAGGAGACGTCGCCGAGCAGCTCGCTGGCGTCACCGCCCAGGCCGAAGGAGACGACGGGCCCGTACAGGTCGTCCTCGGCGCCGCGGACCACGCAGGCCACCCCGGGCGGGGCCATGGCCTGCACCTCGAAGGCGGTGGCGCGGCCGAGCACGTGCCGGGCGCGGGCGCGCATCTGGGCCATGGCCTCGCGCAGCGCGTCGGCGTCGGCCAGGTCCAGGCGCACCCCGCCGAGGTCGACGCGGTGGCGCAGCACCTGGTCGGCCACCTTGAGGGCCACCGGCCAGCCGATCCGCTCGGCCGCCACTACGGCGCCGTCCTCGTCGGTGACGACGGTGGCGGGCAGCACCCCGATGCCGTAGCACGCCAGCAGCGCCTGCGCGGTCGGGGGGTCGAGGGTGCGGCGGGCGTGTCTGGGGAGCTCGGCCAGCGGCTCGGCCAGGACCCGGCGGGCGGCGGGCGGGTCGATGCCGGGCGGGGCGACCAGGGGGTCCGCGGCGCCGGTGCGCCACCGCGCGTAGGCCACGGCGCCGGCCAGCGCGGTGACGACGTCCTCGACGGTGGTCATCGCCGGGACCACGGCGCCGTGCGCGGTCAGCGCCGGGGTCAGCCCGTGGAGGCCGTAGATGGTGGCCACCCAGGGGCGCGGGTCGCGCGCGGCGGCCTCGGCGACGACGGCGGCGACGGCGGTGTCGGTCGTGCCCAGCGGCGGGGCGTGGGCGACGATGACGGCGTCGAAGTCCTCCCGCGCCGTCAGCTCGCGCAGCGCCGCGGCGTACTGCTCCGGCCCGGCCAGCGGGGGCAACGTGACCGGCCGGCCGGCCACCACCAGCCCCTCGGCCGTGGCGACGTCGGCCACCAGCCCCGCCAGCGCCGCCGAGGAGGACACGATCGCGGTGCGCGGGCCGGCCGGGAGCGGCTGGGCGAGCAGGAGCGAGGCGACGTCCAGCAGCTCCCGGTGCGTGCGGGCGCGCACCACGCCGGCCTGCCGCAGCATCTCGGTGAGCACCCGCTGGGGCTGGCGGGAGGTGCGCACGGCGTGCCCGGGCGGGGTGACCTGCCCGGTCTGGCCGGAGACCATCGCGACCACGGGCTTGCTGGCCGACAGGCGCCGGGCGATGCGGGAGAACTTGCGCGGGTTGCCGATGGACTCCAGCACCATGGCGCCGACGGCGGTGGCGCCGTGCGCGGACCAGAACTGCATCGTGTCGTTGCCCGAGACGTCCACCCGGTTGCCCGCGGAGAGGAACGTGGCCACCGGCAGGCCGCGGCGTGCGCCGGTCGAGCGCACGGCCAGGCCGGAGGCGAGGGACTGGGTGAACAGCCCGAGCCCGGCCGCGGCGTCGTCGCCGTCCTCCCCCCACAGCGTCGCGTTGTACCGGCCCGCGGGCCCGTGCCCGATGACGCCGTAGGAGGCCGGCCCGACCACCCGGATGCCGGCCTCCCGGGTGCGGCGCAACAGCTCGCGCTGCAGCGCCATGCCCTCCGCGCCGGACTCGCCGAAGCCGTGCGAGAGCACCACGAGGGCGCGCACGCCGAGCGCGTGCAGGGCCGGCACGGCGTCGACGACCTCCCCGGCCGGGCCGGCGACGACGGCGAGGTCCACGCCGCCGGCCACGTCCGCCAGGGCGCCGTACCGCCGGACCTGGCCGCCGCCGCCGGCGCCGACCCGGCCCGCCGGCGAACCGCCGCCGGGGTCGCCGGTCGCCGCCGACACGCCCACCAGGTGCACCGGGCCGCCGAAGGCGCCGCCCGTCAGGGCCTGCGCCGCCCGGCCGGCGAGCACCTGGCCCTCCTGGCCGGCCGGGCCGAGCCCGAGGACCAGCACCGACCCGGCCTGGAGCAGCCCGGTCATGCTCAGGGCCTCGGCGTGCCGCTCCCGCTCGGCCATGACCCGCCAGGACCGCTCGGTCTCCTCGATGCTCAGCGAGATCGAGAGCACGCCGTCCTCGAGGCGCTGCTGCACGTCGTAGCCCGCGTCGGTGAAGACCCGCACCATCCGGGCGTTGGCGGGCAGGACGTCGGCGACGAACCGCGTCACCCCGAGCTCGCGGGCGGCGGCCGCGAGGTGCTCGAGCAGGACCGAGCCCAGCCCGCGGCCCTGCTCGGTGTCGGCGACGTTGAACGCCACCTCCGCCTCGCCCGGCCCGACGACGTCGAACCGTCCGACGGCGCGGATCTCCTCGCCCTGCACCAGCACGAGCGCGACGCGGTTGTGGTGGTCGACGTGGGTGAAGCGGTACAGGTCCTTCTCCCCCAGCCGCGGCACCGGGGCGAAGAACCGGAAGTAGATGGACTGCGCCGACTGGGCCACGTGCATGCGCTGCAGCGCGTCGGCGTCGTCGGGGCGGATGGGCCTGATGTGCATCGTGGCGCCGTCACGCAGGACGACGTCGGCCGCCCAGTGCGCGGGGTAGGCGGCCCCGGTGTCGACCTCTCCCATGCCGCGAGCCTACCCAGGGAGTCCGACACCACTGCGGCGATGCACCCGCATCGGCCCGTCATCGGGGACAATCTGCCCCATGGCCCGCAAGACCACGCCCTCCCCCGTGCCCGTCGACGAGAAGATCGTCGAGATAGACGTCTCCGAGGAGATGCAGGGCTCGTTCCTGGAGTACGCCTACTCGGTCATCTACTCGCGGGCCCTGCCGGACGCCCGCGACGGCCTCAAGCCGGTGCAGCGCCGGATCCTGTTCATGATGGACCAGATGGGCCTGCGCCCGGACCGTGGGCACGTGAAGTCCGCCCGCGTCGTCGGGGAGGTCATGGGCAAGCTGCACCCGCACGGGGACAGCGCCATCTACGACGCCATGGTCCGCCTGGCCCAGCCCTTCGCGCTGCGCCTGCCGCTGGTGGACGGGCACGGCAACTTCGGCTCCCTCGACGACGGCCCCGCGGCCCCGCGCTACACCGAGGCGCGCATGGCGCCGGCGGCCCTGGCCATGGTCGCCGACCTGGGCGAGGACGTCGTCGACTTCGTGCCCAACTACGACAACCAGATCATGCAGCCGGGCGTGCTGCCCTCGGCCATCCCGAACCTGCTGGTCAACGGGGCCACCGGGATCGCCGTCGGCATGGCGACGAACATGCCGCCGCACAACCTCGTCGAGGTCGTGGCCGCCGCCCGGCACCTCATCGCCCACCCCGACGCCACGCTCGAGGACCTGCTGAAGTTCGTCCCCGGCCCGGACCTGCCCGAGGGCGGCAAGATCATCGGCCTGGAGGGCGTCCGCGACGCCTACGCCACCGGCCGCGGCAGCTTCCGCACCCGCGCGACGGCGCGGATCGAGAACGTCACCGCGCGCAAGAAGGGCATCGTCGTCACCGAGCTGCCCTACATGGTCGGCCCGGAACGGGTCATGGAGAAGATCTCCGACGCGGTCAAGGGCGGGAAACTCCAGGGCATCAGCACCATCCAGAACCTCACCGACCGCCACCACGGGCTGCGCCTGGTCATCGAGGTCAAGAACGCCTTCAACCCCGAGGCGGTGCTCGAGGCGCTGTACAAGCTCACCCCGATGGAGGAGTCCTTCGGGATCAACAACGTCGCGCTGGTCGAGGGCCAGCCGCGCACGCTGGGGCTGCGCGAGCTGCTCGCGGTGTTCGTCGACCACCGCATCTCGGTGGTGCGCCGGCGCACCGCCTTCCGGCTGGGCCGGGCCACCGAGCGGGCGCACCTCGTCGCGGGCCTGCTCATCGCGATCGCGGACATCGACGAGGTCATCGCCGTCATCCGCTCCTCCGACGACGCCGAGGCCGCCCGCACCCGCCTCATGCAGGTCTTCGACCTGTCCGAGCCGCAGGCCGAGTACATCCTCGCCCTGCGGCTGCGCCGGCTGACGAAGTTCTCCCGCCTCGAGCTCGAGGCCGAGGCCGACGAGCTCGCCAAGCAGATCGAGGAGCTCAAGGCGATCCTCGACTCCGAGGAGCGGCTGCGCGGGCTGGTCTCCGACGAGCTGGCCGAGGTCTCCGCGAAGTTCGGCACCCCGCGCCGCACGGTCCTCCTCGAGCACGCCGGCGGCCCGGCGACGACGGCGGCCGCCGGGCCGGCGGGCCGCGGCGCGGCGCTGCCGCTCGAGGTGGCGGACGACCCGTGTTGGGTGCTGCTCTCGGGCACCGGCTTGCTGGCCCGCACCTCCACCCCGGACGCCCCGCTGCGCACCGGCCCGCGCTCCGCGCACGACGCCATCGCGCACGCGGCGCCGGCCACCGCCCGCGGCCAGGTGGCCCTGGTGACCTCCGCCGGGCGGCTCGTGCGCCTGGACGTGCTCGACGCTCCCGCGCTGCCGCCGACCGGCGCCGCCCCCGGGCTCTCCGGCGGGGTGCCGGTGGCCGAGCTGCTCACCCTGGAGAAGGGCGAGCGCGTCGTCGGCCTCGCCCGGCTCGACGACGCCGCCCCGCCGCTCGTGCTCGCCACCGCGCAGGGCGTGGTCAAGCGGGTGACCGGCGACCGTCCGGGCAACAAGGACACCTGGGACGTCATCAGCCTGCGCGACGGCGACGCCGTCGTCGGCGCCGGGCACGCCACCGACGACGACAAGCTCGTGCTGGTCAGCTCCGACGCCCAGCTGCTGCGCTTCGACGCCGCCGCGGTGCGCCCCCAGGGCCGCTCGGGCCAGGGCATCGCCGGGATCCGGCTCGCCGACGGCGCGGCGGTCGTCTACCTCGGCGTGGTGCCGGACGCGGAGGTCTCCGCCTCCGTGCTCGTCACCGTGGCCGGCTCCTCCGACGCGCTGCCCGGCACGGTGGCGGGCAGCGCCAAGGTCACCCCGCTGGACCGCTACCCGGCCAAGGGCCGGGCCACCGGCGGCGTGCGGGCGCAACGCTTCCTGCGCGGGGAGGACTGCCTGCATCTGGCCTGGGTCGGCCCCGAGCCGGCGCGCGCGGTGGGCTCGGGCGGGCAGGCGGTCGAGCTGCCCGAGCTCGACGAGCGCCGCGACGGCTCCGGCCACCCGCTGGCCGCGCCGATCGCCGCCATCGGCTGACCTCGCCGCTGACGCCGTCGGCCGACGCGCCACACACAGACGAGGAATACCGTCCTTCCCGGACCGCTACGATGCGCGCCATGACGCGCCGCCTCGAGTCCCGCCTCACCGTCCTGCTCGACAAGTACGCCGCCCGGCCGGACACCGGCACCGTCCGGCTCGCCCTCGCCCGCCCGTCCACCGGCCTCGAGTGGACGTATGGCGAGCCGGACGGCCAGTACTTCATCGCCAGCATCACCAAGCTGTTCACCACCGCCGTGGTGATGCAGCTGGTCGACGACGGGCAGGTCGACCTCGACGCCGCGCTGCCCGTCTACCTGCCCGACGACGTCGTCGCGGGCCTGCACGTGATCGACGGGGTCGACCGCAGCGACCGGATCACGGTGCGCCAACTGCTGTCGAACACCTCCGGCCTGGGCGACGTCTCGGAGCAGAAGCAGCCCGACGGCTCGACGTTGTTCAAGGTCGCGTTCGCCGCGGACCCGGGCTGGACGTTCGAGGAGCTGCTGGTGGTGGCCAAGGAGCGGATCCGTCCAGCCTTCCCGCCGGGCACGCCGGGGAAGGCGCAGTACTCGGACACGAACTTCCAGCTGCTGGGCCGGATCATCGAGGCCGTCACGGGCCTGCCCTACGCCCGGGTCGTCGAGCAGCGCATCACCCAGCCGCTGGCCCTGCCCGGCACCTATGTCTTCGAGGCCGCCACCCTGGACCGGTACGACGGCGTGGACCCCATCCTCAACGGCCGGCGGCCCCTGCGCATCCCCCGCACCCTGGCCTCGACCCAGGCCCAGGGCGGCATCGTCTCCACCACCGCGGACACGCTGCGCTTCCTGCGCGCCTTCTTCGCCGGTGAGTTCTTCGACGCCGCCCACCTGGAGCACATGCAGGCCCGGTGGAACCGCATCTTCCCGCCGATGCGGTACGGCACGGGGCTGATGCGCTTTGCCGTGCCGCGGGTGATGTCGCCGTTCGCGCCCGTCCCCGCGATGGTCGGGCACGGCGGGTCCTCCGGCGCGGTGCTCTTCCACGCCCCCGAGCTCGACCTGTTCGTCGCCGGCACGGTCAACCAGATCGCCAACCGACGCCTGCCCTACCCGCTGCTCGCCCGCGTCGCGGCGGAGGTTCGGCGCGGCTAGGGCCCGTCTCCCAGGGTGGGTGGGTGCTGGCAGCCTCTGCGGTGTGAGCCGGCACACGACTGCACCAGGTCTCCGGACAGCTGGTCAAGACCCACGACCGGCTCGTCCTCGAAGACCTGCACGTGGCCGGCATGCTCGCCAACCACCGCCTCGCCGCGGCCATCTCCGACGCCGCCTGGGGTGAGCTCGCCCGCCAGATCGGCCTACAAGCAGACCTGGCGCGGCGGGCAGGTCCTCCTGGCGGACCGGTGGTTCGCCTCCTCGAAGACCTGCTCCGCCTGCGGCACGCGCAAGGACGCGCTGCTGCTGACCGAGCGGGTCTACCGGTGCGCGCCGTGCGGGCTCGTCATCGATCGCGACCTCAACGCCGCGGCCAACCTCGCCACCTGGGCCGAACGCCACACGAGCGGCACCGCCCCAGGGGCCGGGGCCCGTCAAGCAGACGGCCCCGTCACCAACGCCCACCGACGGGACGGCTCTGGCCCGCGCACCAGCGCGGGTGAAACCAGCCCGGAAGACGTGGGAACCGAACCCCAGGCCGGCCACCCGGCCTGAGAGCCTCGGACGCCCGAGAAGGGCGGTGCCTCACAACCCAGAGTTGAGAGACGCGCTTTAGATCTCGATGGTGTACATCGCCGAGCCGCGGGTGCGCTCGTAGCCCAGGTGGGCGAAGAGCAGCGGGGCGCCGGTGGGGTTGTCGGTGTCGACGTCCAGCCCGGCGTACTCCATGCCGTCGTCGGCGTAGGCGCGCATCGCCCGGGTGAGCAGCGCGCTGGCCACGTGCCGCCCGCGCCACTCCGGCAGCACGCCGATCATCTCGGTGTAGCCCTCGGTCCAGCCCAGCGCCGGCCAGTCCTGCTCGTACCGGCCGGAGATGAGGTACCCGGCCACCTGGGCCCGATCGGTGCTGCGGTCCAGCGCGACGAAGCTCCAGGACGGCACGAAGTGGGTGCGGCCCTGCTGCCAGGTCTCCGCGGTGTGCGGCTGCGCGTCCCACTGCTCGCCGAAGGCCTTGTTGTGGGCGCGGCGGACGGCGTCGTCGAGCTCGGCGGTCCAGGGCACCACCGACAGGTGGGTGTCGAGGGTGACCTCGGGGATGGGCCGCGAGAGGTCCCGGCGCATCTCCATGTACCAGCGTCGCGGGGCGAAGCCGCGCTCGGTGAGCAGGCGCGCCATGGCGTCCATGCCCTCGTCCACGTGCACGACGATGCGCGCGGGCGCCTCCACCCCGGTCTCGACGAACATCTGGCGGGCGCGGCCCACCTGCCAGTCGATGAGCGCCCCGCCGACGCCGTGGTGCCGCCAGGCGGGGTCCACCCCGCCGGAGCAGAACGCGCGCAGCACCGTGAGGTCGCCGCGCTGGATGCGCACGAACCCGAACGCCCGGAGCGTCCCGTCGGCGTCCCAGCCGCCCATGGCGCTCCAGTAGTGGCTGGCGTCGTAGTACTCGGCGACCTCGTCCGGGGAGGTGCGGTAGGGCGGGTCGTCGGCGTCCTCGATGCGCTGCACCAGCCCACCCAGGGCGGCCACGTCGTCCTGGCCCAGTTCCCGCCAGCTCAGCCCGCCCGCATCGGCGGGCGCGACCAGCGTGGCGGGCGCCTGGGCGCGCTCAGCGAGCGGCCGGAGCGCCGCCGCGGGCGCACCGGCTCCCGGCGCGGGAATGGGTGTGGACACGTCGTGACACTACGTGGTGGGCGTCGGAGACGCCATCACCTGAAGCGGTCAGGCGTGTCAGATCTCGATGGTGTACAGGATCCGCGCGCCCTCGCGCCGGTAGCCGAGGTCCTCGGAGAACCCCCGGAGGGCGGGGTCCACCGTGTCGACGGTCAGGGCGGCGGTCTCGACGCCGTCGCCGGCCAGGGCCTCGACGACGGCGACCAGCAGGGCCCGCGCGACGCCCCGGCCGCGGTACGCCTCCCGGACGCCGAGCTGCTCGGTGTAGCCCTCGCTGGTCCCCAGCCGCGCCCAGGCGTGGGCGTGCCGGCTGGTCAGGGCGAACGCGGCCACCTCGCCGGCCGGCGTCACGGCGATCTTCGACCACGCCGGCTCGATCTCGTCGCGGGCCACCGCCCATGCGGCGGGCGACATCGGCTCCGCGCCCCAGTGGTCGGCGAAGGCCTCGTTGGAGGCGCGCCGGACGGCGTCGTCGAGGTCGGGAGCCCAGTCCACGAGCCGCAGCCCCTCGGGCAGCGGCGCGTCCGGCGCCGGCGCGGCCACCGGCCGGCGCATCTCCTGGTACACCCGCTTCGGGCTGAACCCGGCCGCGACGTAGAGCTTGCGCCGGTCGGCCAGGTGCTCGTCGACGTAGGCGCCGATCCGCACCGGCAGGTCGCGCCCCTCGGCGGCGAGGAGCTGCCGGGCGCGCGCGTCCTGCCAGTCCAACAGGGCCCGGCCGATCCCCCGGCCGCGCCACCGTGGGTCGATGGTGGCGGTGAGGAAGGCGCGCAGGACGTCGACGTCGTCGGCGGGCAGGTACACCGTGGCCATCGCCCGCAGGGTGCCGTCCTGGCTGAAGCCGCCCAGGGACTCCGTGGCGGCGGCCGCCGTCCCCGCGAGCCGCTCGGTGATCTCGGCCGGACACAGCCGGGCGAGGGGCCGGTCCACCTCGGCGCAGCGCTCGATCAGCCCACGCGCCTGGTCCAGATCCGGCTCCGTCACCGGACGCCACCGCAGGCCGAGGTGCGGGGCGGGCACCTCCGCCACCGCCGGGACGTGCAGACGTTCGGCGAGCGCCGCCAGAGGACGGTCGGAAGGCATGTCTTCGATAGTAGGGGCCCGGGGACGCCGGTCCCCCGCCGCGCCGAGGTGAGGTGGGGCACGACGGCGTCAGGCGTCGATGCGGTCCAGGTCGATCTGCTGGGCGCCGGCGACGATGAAGTCCTTGCGCGGGGCGACGTCGTTGCCCATGAGCAGCTCGAACACCCGCTCCGCCTCGTTGACCGACTCCTCGTCCGCCATCGAGATGCGCCGCAGGGTGCGGCGGGCCGGGTCCATGGTGGTCTCCGCGAGCTGGTGGGCGTCCATCTCCCCCAGGCCCTTGTAGCGCTGGATGGGCTCCTTGTACTTCTTCCCCGACCGCTCGAGCTTCTTGAGCAGGTTCGTCAGCTCCGCCTCGGAGTAGGTGTAGACGACCTCCCCCTTCTTCCCGCCGGAGCCGGCCATCTCCACCCGGTGCAGGGGCGGCACGGCGGCGAACACCCGCCCGGCCTCGACCAGGGGCCGCATGTACCGGAAGAACAGGGTGAGCAGCAGGGTGCGGATGTGGGCGCCGTCGACGTCGGCGTCGGTCATGAGGACGACCTTGCCGTACCGGCGCTGCGCCAGGTCGAAGGTCCGCCCCGAGCCGGCGCCGATGACCTGGATGATCGAGGCCACCTCGGCGTTCTTGAGGATGTCGGCGGGCGAGGCCTTCTGGACGTTGAGGATCTTGCCGCGGATGGGCAGCAGGGCCTGGAAGTCGCTGGAGCGGGCGAGCTTGGCCGTGCCCAGGGCGCTGTCGCCCTCGACGATGAACAGCTCGGAGTTGTCGACGTCGTCGCTGCGGCAGTCGGCCAGCTTGGCCGGCAGGGTCGAGGTCTCGAGGGCGTTCTTCCGCCGGGAGATCTCCTTGTGCATCCGGGCCGAGACCCGCGCGCGCATCTCCCCGACGACCTTCTCCAGCAGGGCGGCGGCCTGGACCTTCTCGTGGCGCTTGGTGGAGGTCAGCAGCGCGGTCAGCTCCCGCTCGACCACCTTGCCCACGATCCCGCGGACCGGTGCGGTGCCCAGGACCTCCTTCGTCTGGCCCTCGAACTGCGGCTCGGGGAAACGGACCGTGACGACGGCGGTGAGGCCGGCCAGCACGTCGTCCTTCTCGACCTTGCCCTCCTTGGCGCTGACCTTCAGCCGGCGGGCGTTGACGTCGATCTGCTTGCGCAGCGTCTTGACCAGGCCCTGCTCGAAGCCGGCCTGGTGGGTGCCGCCCTTGGGGGTGGCGATGATGTTGACGAAGGAGCGGACGTTCGTGTCGTACCCGATCCCCCAGCGCAGCGCGATCTCCACCTCGCAGGCGCGCTCGACCTCCTGGGGCCGCAGGTGCCCCTTGCCGTCGAGCTGCTGGACGATCTCGGTGAACGTCTCCGTGCCCCGCAGCCGCCACGTGTCGGTGACCGAGGCGTCGGTTGCGAGGAAGTCGGCGAAGTCGACGACGCCGCCGTCGTGCCGGAAGACCTCCTCGACCGGCCCCTCCTCGCCCGGGGTGCCGGGCAGGCGCCGCTCGTCCCGGACGGTCAGCGTCAGCCCGGGCACGAGGAAGGAGGTCTGCCGGGCGCGGGCGATGAGGTCCTCGTAGGAGAAGTGCGCCGTCACCGGGAAGATCTGCCGGTCGGCCCAGTAGCGCACGCGGGTGCCGGTGCGGGTGCGCGGGACCTTGCCGACGACGGCGAGCTCGGAGGAGCTGGTGAACGGCTCGAACGGGGAGTCCGGGGAGGCGCCGGCGCCGTCGTCGAACGTGCCCGGCTCGCCGCGGTGGAAGCTCATCCGGTGCGTCTTCCCGCCCCGGTCCACCTCGACGTCGAGCCGCGCCGAGAGGGCGTTGACCACCGAGGCGCCCACGCCGTGCAGGCCGCCGGAGGCGGCGTAGGAGCCGCCGCCGAACTTCCCGCCCGCGTGCAGCTTGGTGAAGACGACCTCGACGCCGCTCAGGCCCAGCGACGCGACGGTGTCGACCGGGATGCCGCGTCCGTCGTCGCGCACCTCGACCGAGCTGTCCGGGTAGAGGATGATCTCGATGTTCTGGGCGTGCCCCTCCAGCGACTCGTCGACGGCGTTGTCGATGATCTCCCACAAGCAGTGCATGAGCCCGCGGGAGTCGGTGGAGCCGATGTACATGCCGGGGCGCTTGCGCACCGCCTCGAGCCCCTCCAGGACGGAGAGGTGACGGGCGGTGTAGCTCGAGGCGGCGTTCGCGGTGGCAGTCGACACCCGACCACTTTAAGATTCCCGGCTCCTCCCGCTGCGCTCCGACCCGCCTCAGGTGGGGAGAATCTCGCCCGACGGGGGTCCCGGACGACCTTCGCTACGCCGGGAGCGAACCGGTCCGGTTCGATGGCATGAATCGGGCGCGCGGGTGGTTGCATGCTGACATGACCGCAACGACCGCCACCCCCGAACTGACCGCCCAGGACCGCTGCGACGCCTGCGGTGCGCAGGCGTACGTGCGCGTGGAGCTGGAGTCGGGCGAGCTGCTCTTCTGCGCCCACCACGCCCGCAAGCACGCCGACGCCCTCGCCGGGGTCGCCAAGAGCATCCACGACGAGACCGACCGCCTCCACGAGGACAAGACCGCCGCCGCGGCCCGCTGACCCGGGCCCGTCGCGCACGGACGGCCGCCGCCCCACTCGGGCGGCGGCCGTCTTGTGTCCGGATGCCCGGGCACCCGCGCCGTGGTTCGGTGTGGCCATGTCCGGACAGGTGAGTCCCGAGACCGACGGCGAACGTCTCGCCCGGGAGGCGGGCCAGGCGGCGCGCGCGTCGGCCGAGTACGGCTGGCTGCGCACGCTGGGCCGGGCCGGCTACGCCGCCAAGGGCGTGCTGTGGCTCCTGCTGGGCTGGATCGCCCTGCAGCTCGCCGTCGGCTCCTCCCGCCAGTCTCCCAACCAGCGCGGCGCGTTCGAGCAGCTCGCCGCCACGGGCCCGGGCCGGGCCCTGATCGTCTTCATGGCGGCGGGGCTCGCCGCGTACGCGCTGTGGCAGGCGGTCGAGGCGATCTGGGGCTTCCGCACCCTCGAGCCGCGGCACCGGGCGGCGAAGCGGGTCGCGTCCGGCGGGCGGGCGGTGGTCGGCCTGGCGCTGGCCGGGGTGGCGGTGAGCGTGCTGGCGCGCACGGGGTCCGCCGGCTCCGGTCAGGCGGAGCAGCAGCTGACGGCGGGGGCCCTCGCGGTGCCCGGCGGTGCGGTGGTGGTCGCCGTCGCCGGCCTGGTCCTCCTCGGGCTCGGTGGCTACTGGGTCTACCGCGGCTGGACCGCCTCCTTCCGGGACAAGCTGCGCGTGGGGGTGGACCGCCGGCTCGTTGCCGCCGGCCGGGTCGGCCACGTCGCCCGGGGGGTCGCGATCGCCGTCCTCGGCGTCCTGCTCGTCCTGGCGGCCGCGCGCCGCGACCCCTCGCGTGCCGGCGGCATCGACGCCGCCTTCGGCGCCCTGCTCGCCCTGCCGCTCGGCGCGGTGCTGCTCGGCGCCGTCGCCGTCGGGCTCATGTGCTTCGGCCTGTTCCAGCTGGCGAGCGCCCGGTACCTCGAGGAGGGCTGAGCGGCGCCACCAGCGCGGGGGCCAGACAGCGCGAGACCCGCGGCTTCCGCAGGGAGCCGCGGGCCGTCGTGGCGCGGGGGCGCGGGCGCGTCGCGCGAGAATGCGCGAGGCCCGCGCCCCTGCCGGGGTGCGGGCCTCGCGCGCTGCCGGGTCCGTGCTCAGTCGAGGTAGTCGCGCAGCACCTGCGACCGGCTCGGGTGGCGCAGCTTCGACATCGTCTTGGACTCGATCTGCCGGATCCGCTCGCGGGTGACGCCGTAGACCTTGCCGATCTCGTCCAGCGTCTTGGGCTGGCCGTCGGTGAGGCCGAAGCGCATGGAGACCACGCCGGCCTCGCGCTCCGAGAGGGTGTCGAGCACCGCGTGCAGCTGCTCCTGCAGGAGCGTGAAGCTCACGGCGTCGGCCGGGACGACGGCCTCGGAGTCCTCGATGAGGTCACCGAACTCGCTGTCGCCGTCCTCGCCCAGCGGGGTGTGCAGGGAGATGGGCTCGCGGCCGTACTTCTGGACCTCGACGACCTTCTCCGGGGTCATGTCGAGCTCCTTGGCCAGCTCCTCCGGCGTGGGCTCGCGGCCCAGGTCCTGGAGCATCTGGCGCTGCACGCGGGCGAGCTTGTTGATGACCTCGACCATGTGCACCGGGATGCGGATGGTGCGGGCCTGGTCGGCCATGGCGCGGGTGATGGCCTGACGGATCCACCACGTGGCGTAGGTCGAGAACTTGTAGCCCTTGGTGTAGTCGAACTTCTCGACGGCGCGGATCAGGCCGAGGTTGCCCTCCTGGATGAGGTCGAGGAAGAGCATCCCGCGGCCGGTGTAGCGCTTGGCGAGGGAGACGACCAGGCGGAGGTTGGCCTCGAGCAGGTGGTTCTTGGCCAGGTGCCCGTCGTTGGCGATCCACTGCAGCTCGCGGCGCAGCTTCGGCTCGAGCTGGTCGACCTCGTTCGCGAGCTTCTCCTCGGCGAACAGGCCGGCCTCGATGCGCTTGGCGAGCTCGACCTCCTGCTCGGCGTTCAGCAGCGCGACCTTGCCGATCTGCTTGAGGTAGTCCTTGACCGGGTCGGCCGTGGCGCCGGCGGTGACGACCTGCTGGACGGGCGCGTCGTCGTCGTCGGCGTCGGAGACGACGAAACCGGTCTCCTCGACCTCCTCGTCCTCCCCGGCCGGGGCGTCGGCGGCGGGCACGGCCTTGAGGGTCGGCTTCTTGGCGGTGGCGGTCTTGGACCGCGACGACGTGGCGCGCGCCTTGCGGGCCGCCGGCTTCTTCGCGGTGGCCGCGGCCTCGCCGGAGGCGGCGGCGACCTTGGTGCGCGACGACGCCTTCTTGGGGGGGGTGGACGCGGTCGCCTCGGTGGCCTCGTCGACCGAGGCCTCGCTGGCGGCCTCCGCAGCGGTGCGTGCGGTGCGGGACTTGGAGGCAGGGGTGGGCGACACAGAGAACCTTTCGGCGGGGGGCGCGGGGCCGACGACGTGACGTGGCAGCCCTACAATTATAACTTCCAGCGGCCGTTCAGGGCGCCCGAATCGAGCGGGGACGGCGGCACGCCTGCGCGTACCCGGCGTCCGGACCCTGCGACCGCCTGGCATAACACCGCTCCCGCGCCGGATATGCCCGCCGGGCGGGAGCAATTTCGGCGCCCGGGTGCCGCGAGCGCTGCAGCACTCGCCGAGGGCCAGCCCGCCCCGGGACTCCCCCGACCGTGAGCACTCACCCGGCGCTCCAGGACTCGTCGAGCGCTCCAGGGAGGACTGGCGCCCTCAGCGGGGCCTGCAGCTGCCGTGAGACCGGCAACGGTCGGTGAGACCTGCCGGCGCCACGATCTGCCGGCCCGGCGGACGCGCCGGAGCACGCGCCTCGCGCACGCGCCCGCCGGGCCGGGCCGTGTGCGTGACGTCGGCGGCGCCGGGTCAGGACACCGCGCCGAAGGCCTCCACCGGCGGGCACGCGCACACCAGGTGCCGGTCGCCGTAGGCGCCCTCGACCCGGCGCACCGGCGGCCAGTACTTGCCGTCCACCAGCCCGGGGACCGGGAAGACCGCCTCGGCGCGGGCGTAGGGGTGGTCCCACTCCCCCACGAGCGCCTCGGCCGTGTGCGGCGCGCCCACCAGCGGGTTGTCCGCGCGGGGCCAGTCGCCGGACCCGACGCGCGCGGCCTCGGCGGCGATGGCGACCATCGCCTCGCAGAACCGGTCGATCTCCCCCAGGTCCTCGCTCTCGGTGGGCTCGACCATGAGCGTGCCGGCCACCGGGAAGGACATCGTCGGGGCGTGGAAGCCGTAGTCGATGAGCCGCTTGGCGACGTCGTCGACGGTGATGCCGGTGGCGGCGCGCAGCGGGCGCAGGTCGAGGATGCACTCGTGGGCGACCAGGCCGTGCCGGCCGCGGTAGAGCACCGGATAGTGCTCCCCCAGCCGGGCCGCCACGTAGTTCGCCGCGAGGACCGCGGCGTCGGTCGCCGCGCGCAGCCCCTCCCCGCCCATGAGGGCGATGTACGCCCAGCTGATGGGCAGGATCGACGGCGAGCCGTACGGCGCCGAGGACACCGCGCCGTCGGTGCGCAGCCGGCGCGCGCCGGCGTCGGGCGCCAGCGGGTGGCCGGGCAGGAACGGCGCCAGGTGCGCCCGCGCGGCCACCGGACCGACGCCGGGCCCGCCCCCGCCGTGCGGGATGCAGAACGTCTTGTGCAGGTTGAGGTGCGAGACGTCCCCGCCGAACTCCCCCGGCAGCGTGTGGCCGAGGAGGGCGTTGAGGTTGGCGCCGTCGACGTAGACCTGCCCGCCGGCGTCGTGGACGGCGGCGCACACCTCGCGCACCCGCTCCTCGTACACCCCGTGCGTCGAGGGGTAGGTGATCATGATCGCGGCGAGCCGGTCGGCGTGCTCGGCCACCAGGCGGCGCAGGTCCTCGAGGTCGACGTCGCCCTGGGCGTCGGTGGCCACCACGACCACTCGCAGCCCGGTCAGCACCGCCGAGGCGGCGTTGGTGCCGTGCGCCGAGGCCGGGATGAGGCACACGTCGCGGTGCGCCTCCCCTCGCGAGGCGTGGTAGCCGCGGATGGCGAGCAGCCCGGACAGCTCGCCCTGCGAGCCCGCATTGGGCTGCAGGCTGACCGCGTCGTAGCCGGTGGCCGCGGCCAGCCAGCCCTCCAGCTCGTGGACGAGGTCGAGGTAGCCGGCGACGTCGCCGGCGGGGGCGAAGGGGTGGATCCTCGCGAACTCGGGCCAGGTGATGGCCTGCATCTCGACCGCGGCGTTGAGCTTCATCGTGCACGAGCCGAGCGGGATCATGCCGCGATCGAGGGCGTAGTCCTTGTCGGCCAGGCGGCGCAGGTAACGCATCATCGCCGTCTCGGAGCGGTGGGCGTGGAAGACCGGGTGGGTGAGGTAGTCGCTGGTGCGCCGCAGGTCGTCGGGCAGGGCGGACGGCGTGGCCTGCGGTGTGTCCGCCGGCGCGGCCGGCCCGGGGTCCGGCGGCGTGCCGCGCGCCGACGACGCGGCGGCGGCCGGCGCCTCGCCCCCCGTGGGTCCGCCGAGCGCGGCCAGGACCGCGTCCGCCAGCTCAGCGACGACGTCGGGCGTCGTCAGCTCGTCGGCGGACGCCCGCACGTGGTCGGCGTCGGCGACGAACACGGTGATGTCGCGGGCCAGCGCGGCGGCCGCGACGTCCTCCGCCCTGCCGGGCACGACCAGCTCGAGGGTGTCGAAGAACTGCTCGTGGCTCAGCCGCACCCCGCCGGCGCGCAGCGCCCCGGCGAGCTCGCCGGCGCGGGCGTGGACCGCGCCGGCGATCTCGCGCAGGCCGTCCGGCCCGTGGTAGACGGCGTACATCGAGGCCATGACGGCCAGCAGCACCTGGGCGGTGCAGATGTTCGAGGTGGCCTTCTCCCGGCGGATGTGCTGCTCGCGGGTCTGCAGGGCCAGGCGCAGCGCGGGCGCGCCGGCGGCGTCCTTGGACACCCCGACCAGCCGGCCGGGCAGCTGCCGCTCCAGGCCCGACCGCACCGCGAGGTACCCGGCATGGGGCCCGCCGAAGCCCATCGGCACGCCGAAGCGCTGGGTGGTGCCCACGGCGACGTCGGCGCCGTACTCCCCCGGCCCGGCCACCAGGGTGGTCGCGAGCAGGTCGGCGGCGACCACGGCCAGCGCCCCCGCCTCGTGGGCCGCGGCGGTGATCCCCTCCAGGACGGCGCGGCTGGGCACCCGCCCGGACGCGCCGGGGACCTGGACGAGCACGCCGAAGACGTCGGTGAGGTCGGTGCCGGCGAGCCCGGCCGCCAGGTCGGCCACGACCAGCTCGATGCCGACCGGCTCGGCGCGGGTGGCCAGCACGGCGAGGGTCTGCGCGAAGGTGTCGCGGTCGACCACGAAGCGGTGCCCCGCCCCCTTGGCCACCCGCCGGGCCAGCAGCATGGCCTCGGCGGCGGCGGTGCCCTCGTCGAGCATCGACGCCCCGGCGACGGCCAGGCCGGTGAGGTCGATGACCATGGTCTGGAAGTTCAGCAGCGCCTCGAGCCGCCCCTGGGAGATCTCCGGCTGGTAGGGGGTGTACGCGGTGTACCAGGTGGGGTTCTCGAGCACGTTCCGCTGGATCACCGGCGGGGTGAAGGTGTCGTAGTAGCCCTGCCCGATCATCGAGGTGCGCACGGCGTTCCTGGAGGCGTAGGCGCGCAGCCGCGCCAGCACCTCCGGCTCGCCGGCCGCGCCGGGCAGGCCCGCCGGCACGCCCTCGTGGCGGATGCTGCCCGGCACCGCCCGCCCGAGCAGCTCCCCGAGCGAGCCGGCGCCCACCGCGGCGAGCATGTGCTCCTGGGCGGCGGCGTCGGTGCCGATGTGCCGGCCGGCAAAGCTCCTCACTGCTGCGCCTGCGCCAGCTCGGCGTACGCCTCCGCATCGAGGAGGTCCTCGGGCATCTCGCCCACGCGGACGGTGTAGAGCCAGCCCTCGCCGTGCGGGTCGGCGTTGACGCTCTCGGGGGCGTCGACGGCGGCGGCGTTGACCGACAGCACCTCCCCGCTGGCCGGCGCGATGAGGTCCGAGACCGACTTCGTGGACTCGATCTCCCCGCAGCTCTCCCCCGCGGTCACGGTCGCGCCCACCTCGGGCAGGTCGAGGTAGACGACGTCGCCGAGCGCCTCGGCGGCGTAGGACGTGATCCCCACGGTGGCCACGTCGCCGTCGACGGCGATCCACTCGTGGTCGCGGGTGTATCGGCGGTCCGCGGGATAGGTCATGGGGTCTCCTCGTCGAGTTCTCGTGCGGACGCCGCCCCGCCGCGCGGGGGCCGGGGGCGTCGCGGCGCATCGGTGCTGGTGGGGCGACCGTACGCGCCGCCCGGGGGGTGAGGGAAGTCACACGCGCCCGCGCCGAGGACCGCCCCGAGCGCCTCCAGGCCGCATGCCCGCACCCCCCTCGGCGCGCCGGCGGCGAGCACGGCGTCCCACAGTGCGACGGCGGACGCGGCCGGGCCGCCGAGGGTGAGAAGGCCCTCGCACGGACGGGCGAGGACCAGCGGCGCCCCGGCGACCGCGCCGGGCGTGCAGGCACCGACCGCCGGCGCGGTGCCGGCGGCGGCGCGCAGGACCGCCGGCGCCGCCGGGCCGCCCAGGCCGAGGAGCACCCGCCCCTCGGTGCGGTCGGCGGCGAGGACCCGCTCGGCGCCGGAGCGGTGGGAGGCGAGGAGCAGGGCGTCCAGGACCGCGAGCCGGTCGCTGGTGCCCGTGGTGACGAGGAACTCGGCCGGGGCGAGGCGGTGGACGGTGAGGTCGCCGGGGCCCCGGGCACGCCGGCCGGGCGCTGTGCTCCCGGCCGGCCCGGGCAGGCCGGCCGGCGCGGTCCCGCCGACGCCGGGCACGCCCCCGGGCAGGGCGAGGGCGGCCGCCACCGCGGCGGCGGCGTCGGGCCCGGACACCTCGACCTGGCCGGTGTGCGACAGGTCGACGAGCCCGGCGCGCTCGCGCAGCGCGCGGAGCTCGTCGGCCGGGTCGGGGTAGCGGGCGGCGACCAGCCACCCGGCGTGCGGTGCGAGGGCGGCGTGCGCCGCCGCGTGCACGCCGTACAGGGGCGTGGTCAGGAGCGCTGCCGGCGACGTCGCTGCCATGGCGGTCCGGCGGTCAGCGGGCAGGTTCGGGATCGGCCTTGACGGCGAGGACCGGGCACGGCGCGTCGAGCAGGATGCGCTGGGCGTTGGAGCCGAGGATGAGCTTGCCCACCGGGGAGCGCCGGCGCAGCCCGATGACGATGAGTTCGGCGTCCTCCTCCTCGGCCGCCGTGATGAGGTCCTCGGCCACATCGGTGCCCCGGCGCAGCTGGCGCACCTCGTAGGCGACGTCGGCGAGGTCGAGCCGGTCGCGGACCGCGTCGGCCTCGGCCTCCAAGGCGGCGTGGTCCTCGCCCTGCGCCCGCCGGGAGAGGACGACGACGAGGCGGGTCTCCCGGCGCAGGGCCTCGGCGACGGCGGCGGCGAGCGCCGCCTCCCCTTCCCTGGTGGAGAGGTAGCCCACCACGATCGACATGCGCGTCCCCCGTCCCGGCGCCGCTACGGTCCGCCATCCGTCCGCTGATGCCCCGCGACGTTACCCGATGCGCGCTCGGCCCGGGCCCCCGCCGCGGCGCGCCCGGCTTGCCGCGGCTCGTACCACGGCGGCGGGGCGGCGGCGTCGAGGGCTCGCACGACCAGCTCCGCGAGGTGGTGCCCGGGCTCCTCGGCCAGCGCCTGACGAGCCAGGACGTCGGCGCGGGCGCCGTCGGAGCGCCACCAGGCGAGAAAGGCGAGCAGCCCGAGCGCGGGTGCGCCCGCGCCGTCCGGGGCGGTCTCGGCCACCGCGGTGCCGAGGGCGACGGCGGCGGCGAACACCCCCGGCTCCGGGGCCCGGGCGGCGTCGTAGGCGGCGACGACGGCGGCGGTGTCGAGGTAGGCCGTCACGGGCCGGTGGTCGCCGGCGATCGTGCGGGCGACCACCGCGTCGCGCACCTGCCGGTCGGCCAGGTACGCGAGGAGCCGGCCGAGCGCCTCGGCCGGTGGACTCGGCGGCGACGTCCCGGGCCGGCCCGTCATCGTGGCGGCGGTCGCGTCCCACAGTGCCGCCCCCTCCCGGCGCCAGCGCCGCAGCGGGCCCTGGTCGCGGGCGGGCCGCGCCCCGGGGACCCCGAACGCGGCGCCCCGCACCCGCGGAGCACCCCTGCTCGCCGTCGCCGCCGAGCGTCCCCGGGCTCGTTCCGCGGCGGCCGCCCGCGCCGCGGCGCGGCGGCCCGGCCCGTCGGGCAGCCGGAAGACGCCGAGGTCCGCGCGCCGCGGTGCCGCCGCCAGACCCTCGAGCACGAGGGCGGCGGCGGCCGCGGACGCCTCCAGCTCGGCCAGGGGCCGGCCCCCGGGCGGGCAGCAGCCGCAGTCGAGGTGTCCCCAGCCGTCCGGGCCGACCACCCACGGGTCGACGTGGACCCAGTCGAGGGCCGCCTCCACGGTGGCGAGGGCGGCACCGAGCTCGAGGTCGTCCGCCCGCTCGGGATGGGGCAGGTTGGTGTAGACGACGGCCGCGACGTCGCGGGCGCCGTCGCGGCGCATGGCGTCGGCGATGGTGGCGGCGACCGCCGGGCCGGCGTCGGGATGGGCGAGGTGGGCGAGGTCCGCCCGGGCGATGAGCCCGGCCTCGCCGCGCCCGGCCGCGTTGGGGGTCAGGCCGAGGAGCACGACCGACCGCTCGGGGTGGAAGCCCAGCCGGTAGGGCACGTAGGCGATGAGGTCGCGCGGCTCGCGCAGGCGGATCCTGGTCTTGTCCATGCCTCATCGCACCGCGTCCGCCCGGCCGCCCGCTGGCGGCCTGTGGACAGCGCCGCGGCGGCCCTCCTCGGATTCTGGACCGGCCGTGCCGCGCCCGTAGGCTCGTGCCATGCCTGCCTCCCCCGCCGACGTCCGCGACCGCGTCTCCGAGCGGGTCGTCGCCGCTCTGGACGAGCACACCGCCCACTTCGCCGACGCGGGCGCCCCGTTGCGCGACTTCCTGGCCCCAGCGCGCAACCTGCTGGGCGGGGGCAAGCGGCTCCGGGCCCAGCTGTGCGCGGCGGGCTGGGTGGCGGCCGGGGGCGCCACGGACGCCGCGGCCCTGCAGCCCGTGGTGCTGGCCGGGTCGGCGCTCGAGCTGTTCCAGGCCACCGCCCTGGTGCACGACGACGTCATCGACGGCTCCCTCACCCGCCGCGGCCTGCCGGCGGCGCACCGCACCTTCGCCGCCGAGCACGCCGCCCACGCCTGGCTCGGCAGCCCCGACGACTACGGGCAGGCCGCCGCCATCGTGCTCGGCGACCTGCTGCTCGCGGTCTCCGCGATGGAGCTCGAGCGCGCCCGCGCGCTCGTGGCCCCCGCCGCCGGCCTGCGAGCGCGGCACATCTACGACCTCATGACGGCCGAGGTCGCGCTCGGTCAGTATCTCGACATCCGCTCCCAGGACATGCCGTGGGGCGACGACGCCGACGCCGCCGTCCGCCGGGCGCTGCAGGTGGTCCGCCACAAGTCCGCCCGCTACTCGGTGGAGCACCCGCTGCTGCTCGGCGCGGCCCTCGGCGGCGCCGACGACGCCCTGCTCGCCGCGCTCAGCGCGGTCGGGCTGCCGCTGGGCGAGGCCTTCCAGCTGCGCGACGACGAGCTGGGCGTCTTCGGCGACCCGGCGGTCACCGGCAAGCCCGCCGGCGACGACCTCCGCGAGGGCAAGCGGACCGTGCTGCTGGCCATGACCATGGGCCGGGCCGAGGACGCCGAGCGGGAGCGCCTGCGCGCCCGCGTGGGTCAGCCGGACCTCACGGCCGCCGAGGTGGCGGAGTTCCAGCGGGTCATGCGGGCCACCGGCGCCCGCGACACCCACGAGGCGCTCATCGCCGAGCGGCGTGACGCGGGGATCGCCGCCCTGCGCGCCGCCGCGCTGCCCGCGGTCGCGACGGCCCGGCTCGAGGAGCTCGCCGACGCCCTGACGACGCGGGCCGCCTGACCGGCCGCCGCGCGGATCGCCTCAGCGGCCACGCGGCAGCAGCGGCCACGTGGCAACAGGCCGGCCGCCTCGGACCGCCGGTGACGGCCGCCCGCCGCCGCTCAGGCCCACGACTGCGCCGCGACCTCAGAAAGCCAACGACAGCGCCGCCCGGCGCACGGCGTGGGTGTGCCCCTCGCGCAGCGCGTGGATCGGCGTCGTGCCGAGCTCGTCGTTCGGCGCGTAGAGCCAGCGCAGGGACTCGACGTCGTCGTAGCCGGAGTCGGCGAGGAGGGTGAGGGTGCCCTGCAGGGACCCGAGCACGGCGGGCCGGTCGCCCTCGCCGGGCCGGACGAGCATCTCCGCCGGGATCGACGCCGCCGCGTTCGGTCCGTGCGGGACGGCGAGCAGGCGCCGCTCCTTGATCATCGCCCGCACGTCGCGCTGGCGCAGGCCGAGCAGCTCGGCCACCTCCGGCACCGAGTACCAGGCGGCGGGCTCCATGGGGGCGGCAGACATCGCTCCAGATTACGACCTCCGCGACCGATCCGGTTGTCGCATGCCACTCGTGTCGCTAGCGGCACATGCGCCACACCAGCAACGTCCGAGGTGTCCGTGCGTCCCGGCCGGGCCGCGCGGCGGCTCCCGTCCCCGCACGCCCGATGGAGGCTCGATGTCCCAGGCCGAGAGAATCCGCAAGGCCCACCCCCGAGCGGGCCGCACCGGCGTGGGCCTGGCCCTCGCGGCGGCGGCCACCGCCGTCGGCGTCGCCGCGCCGGCCGGGCAGGCGCACGCCGCGGCGGCGCCCGCCCCGCTGCACCGCGGCGCGGCGCTGCCCGCCGCTCCGGGGGCGGGTCTGCCGGCGGCGGCTCCGAGGGCCGTCCTGCCGGCCGCGGTCCCGCAGATGACCTACCAGGTCCGCCCCGGCGACACGGTGACCCACATCGCCCGGCGCACCGGCACGTCGGTGGCGGCGATCGTCAGCGCCAACGGCCTCGACGCGGCGGCGAGGATCCGGGCCGGGCAGATGCTGCGGATCCCCTCCGCCACCGCGGCGCCGGCCGCGCCCGCCATCGCCGGCGTCACCCACCGGGTCGCCGCCGGGGAGACCGCCTCCGGCCTCGCCAAACGCTACGGGACCACGGTGGCCGCCCTCATCCAGGCCAACGGCCTGGACCGGCGTGGCCTCATCTACGTCGGCCAGTCCCTGCAGATCCCAGGCGCCGGCGCCGCGGCCCCCACGAGCGCCGCCGCGCCGTCGGGCACCTACCGGGTGCGAGCCGGCGACACCGTCACCGGCCTGGCCCGCAGCTGGGGCACGTCCGTGGGCGCGGTCGTCGAGGCCAACGGGCTGGGCGGCGACGGGCGGATCTACGCCGGGCAGTCGCTGACGATGCCCGGCGGCGCCGCGGCGGGCGCGCGGCTGGTGGGCAGCACCTTCGCCGGGCGCACCTACCCGGCCGCGACCGTCGACGCCGCGAACGCCAACAAGGCGGCGCTGCTGACGCGGGGCGTGCCCTCCCGCGGCGCGATGCAGGCGACGGTGGCCCAGGTGGCGGGGGCCATGGGCGTCGACCCCGCGCTGGCCCAGGCGCACGCCTACCAGGAGTCCGGCTTCAACCACACCGCGGTCTCCCCCGCCAACGCCGTCGGCACGATGCAGGTCATCCCCTCCGCCGGCGCGTGGGCCTCCCAGCTGGTCGGTCGCCCGCTCGACCTCCTCGACCCGCACGACAACGTCGTCGCCGGGGTGGCCATCATCCGCCAGCTCGTGCGGACCAGCCCGGACCTCGACACCGCCATCGCCGGCTACTACCAGGGCGCCGCCTCGGTGCAGCGCAACGGGATGTACCCCGACACCCAGCGGTACGTCGCCGCCGTCCGCGCCCACATGGCGCGGTTCTGACCGCGCCGCGCCCGCGCCGCCGGTCCCGCTCCGACGGGCCGCCGGTGACTGTCAGGAACGACACGGCCCGGCGCCGGGGAGCGCCGGCCACCGCCAAGTAGGCTTCGCCTGTGGATACCACCGCCCTCGATCCGATGATCGGCCAGCTGGTCGACGACCGGTACGAGGTGACCGCGCGCATCGCCCGCGGTGGCATGGCCACCGTCTACCGGGCGATGGACCGCCGCCTCGAGCGGACCGTCGCGGTCAAGGTCATGCACCCCCACCTGGCCGAGAGCCCCGACTTCGTCGCCCGCTTCCGCCGCGAGGCGCGCGCCGCGGCCCGGCTGAGCCACCCCGGCGTCGTCGCCGTGCACGACCAGGGCATGGCGGGCGACGCCAGCTACCTCACGATGGAGTACGTCGACGGTCCGAACCTGCGCACCGTGCTGCGCGAGCGGGGCCCGCTGCCGCTGGGCGAGGCGCTGCGCCTGGTCGAGCAGGTCCTCGACGCCCTCGCCAGCGCCCACCGTGCCGGGCTCGTGCACCGTGACATCAAGCCCGAGAACGTCCTGCTCACCCCGGACGGCCGGGCCAAGGTGGCCGACTTCGGCCTGGCGCGCGCCGTCACCGAGGCGACCGCCGCCACCACCGGCACCGTGCTGGGGACGGTGGCCTACCTGGCGCCCGAGATCGTCACCGACGGGCGCGCCGACCCGCGCGCGGACGTCTACGCCGTCGGCGTGCTGCTCTACGAGCTCATCACCGGCGCCCAGCCCTTCACCGGCGAGGCGCCCATCCAGGTGGCCTTCCAGCACGTCAACTCGGCGGTGCCGGCCCCGTCGGCTGCCGTGCCCTGGCTGCCGGCCGAGGTCGACGAGCTGGTCACGGCGCTGACCGCGCGCAGCGCCGACGAGCGCCCTCAGGACGCCGGCGCCGCGCTGACGCTGGTGCGGCGCACGCTCGCCGCCCTCGACCCGGCCGTCCTCGCCCGCCGCGCGGACGCCCCGGCCGGCGCGGCGGCCGCCGCCGACCCCGACGCCACCCGGGCCACCGACGTGCGCCCGAGCCACGGCACGGTCGCCCTGCCGATCGGCGCGATCGGCCCCGCCCCGGAGACCGAGTCCGCGCCGGCCCCCCGGCGCCGGCGCGCCCGGCCGCGCCTGCTCCTCGCGCTGCTGGTCCTGCTCCTCGCCGCCGGCGCCGGCGCGCTGTGGTGGTTCCAGGTCGGGCCCGGGGCCACCGTGCCCGCCCCCGACGTCGTCGGCCGCCCCCAGGACGAGGCGGTCGCCACGATCAAGGACGCCGAGCTCGTCCCGGTCGTGACCCCGACCCACCACGACACCGTCCCCGAGGGGCAGGTCATCAGCACCGACCCCGGCGCCGGCGAGCCGGTGCGCAAGGGCGGCGACGTCGCCGTCTCGGTGTCCCTGGGCATCCTCACCCGCGAGGTGCCCGAGCTCGCCGGCAAGTCCCAGGCCGACGCGCTGGCCGCGCTCGACGCTGCCGAGCTGCCGCGCGGGGAGGTCCGCGAGGAGTACCACGACACCGTCCCGCAGGGCACGATCATCTCCTCCTCCCCCGGCGCCGGCGAGGTGGTGCCGCACACCACCGCCGTCGACCTCGTCGTCTCCGCCGGACGCCAGCCGGTCGACCTGCCGAACGTCACCGGTGCCACCCGGGACGCGGCCGCCGCCGCGCTCGAGGGCGCCGGCCTGACCGTCGGCGAGGTCACCGAGCAGTTCTCCGACGCCGTGCCCGCGCGCCAGGTCATGAGCCAGGTTCCGGCGGCCGGCAGCGCCCAGCTCTACCGCGGCGACGCCGTGGCCCTGGTGGTCTCCAAGGGGCCCGAGCTCTTCGCGGTGCCCGACGTCGTCGGCAAGCAGGTGCGCGAGGCCCGGGGCGCGCTCGAGGGCGCCGGGTTCCGGGTCGAGGTCCACGAGGTGCTCGGCGGCTTCTTCGGCACCGTGCGCGCGCAAGACCCGGCGGCCGGCACGATGCTCCCGCGCGGCAGCGTCGTCGCGCTGACGGTGGTGTGAGGCACCGCGGTGGGAGTGCCCGGAGGGGCGCGGAGAGCGTGCGGCGCGGTGGACCGAGCGGTGGTCCGAGCGGACCGCGCCGTGGGCTGAGCGGGCCGCGCCGTCGTCACTCCTGGTAGGAGTAGCGCTCCCCGCGCCAGGCGTCCCCGCGCAGGTGGTAGCCCCGCTCCTCCCAGAACCCGCGCTCGACCTCGGTGAGGTAGTTCCACCCGCGCAGCCACTTCGGACCCTTCCAGGAGTACAGGTGCGGGAGGATGAGGCGCAGCGGCCCGCCGCGCTCGTCGCTCAGCTCGGCCCCGTCGCGGTGGGTGGCCAGCAGCGTGCGGGCCGAGACGAGGTCCTCCAGCCGCACGGTGGCGCTGTAGCCGTACTCGGCGAAGACGAGCACGTGCTCGACGTCGGGGCGCGGGGGCGCCAGCTCGACGACGTCGCGCGCGAGCACCCCGGACCAGCGCTCGTCCACCGACGACCAGCCCGTGGCGCAGTGCAGGTCGGCGACCAGGTCGTGCCGGGGCAGGGCGGTGACCTCGGCGAAGGTGAAGACCCGTTCCGCGCCGTCCTCGCTCGCCCCGCCCACGGTGAAGCGCCACCGCTCGGGCCGCCGACGCGGCACCGGGCCGTAGTGCATCACCGGGGCGGGCGTCACGAGCCGCTGCCCCGGCGGCAGGTGCCGGTCGGCGGGCAGGGACGTGACGTCGTCGTCGCGCACGGGCGTCTAGTTGCCGCGGAGCATCTCGGCGACGTCGAAGGCCATCTCCAGCGACTGCTGGTGGTTGAGCCGCGGGTCCACGAGGGTCTCGTAGCGGCTCGCCAGGGCCGCGTCGTCGACCTCCTCGCTGCCGCCGAGCACCTCGGTGACGTCGTCGCCGGTGAGCTCGACGTGCAGCCCGCCCGGCACGGTCCCCAGCGCCTGGTGGACCTCGAAGAACCCGCGCACCTCGTCGAGGATGGTGGCCAGCTCGCGCGTCTTGTACCCGGACGGCGAGGTGATGGTGTTGCCGTGCATGGGGTCGCACACCCAGGTGACCGGGCGGCCGTCGGCGGTCACCCGTTCGACCAGGCCGGGCAGCACGTCGCGGATCTTCCTCGCGCCCATGCGGGTGATGAACGTCAGCCGGCCGGGTTCCCCCTCGGGGTTGAGCTTGTCCATGAGCGCCAGCGCGTCGTCCCCGCTGGTGGTGGGGCCCAGCTTGACGCCGATGGGGTTGCGCACCCGGGAGAGCAGGTCCACGTGCGCGCCGTCGGCCTGGCGGGTGCGCTCGCCGATCCACAGGAAGTGCGCCGAGGTGTTGTACGGGTCGCCGGTGCGCGAGTCGATGCGGGTCAGCGCGGCCTCGTAGTCGAGCAGCAGCGCCTCGTGGGAGGAGTAGAAGTCCACCGTCTTGAGGGCGTCGAAGTCCACCCCGGCGGCGTCCATGAAGCGCATCGCGCGGTCGATCTCACCGGCGAGCACCTCGTAGCGGGCGTACGCGGGGTTGGACATGAACCCCCGGTTCCAGTCGTGCACCAGCCGGAGGTCTGCGTAGCCGCCCTGGGTGAACGCGCGGATGAGGTTGATGGTGGTGGCCGAGTGGTGGTAAGCGCGCAGCAGCCGCTCGGGGTCCGGGGTGCGCGAGGCGGCGGTGAAGGCGTGGCCGTTGACCGCGTCGCCGCGGTAGACCGGCAGCGTCACGCCGTCGCGGGTCTCGAGGTCGCTGCTGCGGGGCTTGGCGTACTGCCCCGCCATCCGGCCCAGCTTGACCACGGGCACCGAGGCGCCGTAGGTGAGCACGGCGGCCATCTGGAGGATGGTGCGGATCTTGTTGCGGATCCGGTCCGCGGTGGACTCGGCGAAGGTCTCCGCGCAGTCGCCGCCCTGGAGGACGAACGCCTCGCCCCGGGCCGCGGCGGCCATCTTCGCGCGCAGGCTGTCCGCCTCGCCCGCAAAGACGAGCGGGGGCCACTCGCGCAGCTCGCTGGTGACGGCCTCCAGCGCCTCGATGTCGGGCCAGGTCGGCTGGTGGGCTGCCGGAATCCCGCGCCAGTGCTCCAGCCCGGCCAGAACCTCGTCAGTTGCCTCGATGCTCACCGGGCCAGGATAGGTCGCCCGCGTCCGTGCCCCGGACCGCGTCCATCCCCCGGGAACGACGGCGCCCCGCCCGTGCGGGCGGGGCGCCGTGGTGCTGGGTGCCGGCGTCAGTGCGCGGCGGCCGCCGCCCGGACCTCCTGGCCGATGCCGCCCATGAGGTCGCGGAACCAGCCCTGGTCGATGTCGAAGGCCTTGCCGCCGGCGATGCGCGGGAACGCGATGGCCTTGAGCCGGTCGCCGTCCTCCTCGTCGTGGCCGATGACGCCGGACTCCCCGCGGAGCGCGCACTCGACGGCGAGGTCGGTCATGGAGTGGATGAGGCGCAGGTCCTCGGCGTTGGCGCGTGAGGAGCGGGAGAAGTACCCGGACTTCTGCACCATGACCTTCTCGGCGCCGATCTTCGCGGCGAACTGCTGGGCGAACCAGGCCCCGGGGTTGATGGTGTCGAGCTTGACGTGGCCGAACGGGTCGCGCTGGACGTCCTCGCCCTTGGCCTCCAGCTCGGCGACGATCTCCGGCACGCCGGCACCCTCGGAGAGGAAGATGTTGACGTTGCCGACCTGGTCCATGACGCTGCGCAGCCGGTCGGCCTCGCCGTCGATGTCGATGGTCATCTCGGGCAGGAACACCGCGTGGATGTCCCACCGATCCCGGCTCAACCCGATGCTGGGCACCCACTCCTGGGTGTCGAGCCAGCGGCGGTAGGAGCGCGCGGCGGCCGCCGTCAGCCACCCGCAGTGCCGGCCCATCACCTCGTGGACGATGAGCATGCGCGGGTTGACCCTGTGCTCGCCGATGATGTTCTGCGCGAACTCGCTGGCCTCCTCCGCCGCGGTCCACGCGCCGAGCGACTGCCGGATGGGGACGATGTCGTTGTCGATGGTCTTGGGCAGGCCGACCACGGTGAGGTGGTAGCCGTTGTCCTCGAGGTAGGCGGCCAGGTCCGCGGCGGTGGTGTTGGTGTCGTCGCCGCCGATGGTGTGCAGCACGTCGACGCCGTCGGCGCGCAGCCGGTCGGCCGCCACCTTGAGCGGGTCCTCGCCCTCCTTGACGAGGCCGCGCTTCACCAGGTCCTTGGCGTTGGTGAGCTTGACGCGCGAGTTGCCGATCGGGCTGCCGCCGAAGCGGTGCAGGACCCCCGCGTGGCGGCGTGCCTCGTCGTCGACGACGACGGACGTGCCCGTCAGCAGGCCGTGGTAGCCGTGCTGGTACGCGATGATCTCGACCTCGGGGGCGATCTCGGTGTAGCGCTCGATGAGGCCGCCGACGGCGGAGGACAGGCAGGGGGCGAAGCCCCCCGCGGTGAGCAGTGCGACACGACGGACCGACATCGAGAACCTCTCGTTCGTGGCAAGGGGCGTCGCCGCGGCGTCCGGCCGCGGCCGGATCGGGCCGTGCCCGACCACGACCCATCCTATGGGGCGCCCGCCGGGACGTCCGGGCCGGTGCTCAGCCGCGCGTCGGTGCCGGCCGGCGTCGACCCGTCGGCCGTGGCCGTCGCGCCGGGGGCGTCGGGGGCGGCCTCGGGTCCGGCGTCGGCCTCGGCCGGCACGGGCACGGTGACCTCGGGCACCGGCCGCCCGCCGGGCGCGCCGACCGGGGCGGCGGCGGCGGCCGCGGCCACCGCGTCCTGCTTCTTGCCCGGCTCCTTCTTCGCCGCCGCCAGGCGCGTCTTCATCGTCGCCGCGTAGATGTCGACGTACTCCTGGCCCGACAGGCGCAGGAGCTCGTACATGATCTCGTCGGTGATGGCGCGCAGCACGAAGCGGTCGTTCTCCAGGCCGCGGTAGCGGCTGAAGTCCAGCGGCGCGCCGACGACGACGCCGATGCGGTGCAGCTTGGGGATGCGCTTGCCGATGGGCTGGGCGATGTTCGTGCCGATCATCGCCACCGGGACGACCGGCGCGCCGGACTCCAGCGCCAGGCGGGCCACGCCCGTCTTGCCGCGGTAGAGCCGCCCGTCGGGGCTGCGGGTGCCCTCTGGGTAGATGCCGAACAGGCCGCCCTGCCGCAGCCGGCGCAGCCCGGTGTGCAGCGCGGCCTCGGAGGCCTTGCCGCCGGAGCGGTCGACCGGGATGGTGCCCACCCCGCGCATGAAGGCCGCGACGAACCGGCCCTTGAGGCCCCGGCCGGTGAAGTAGTCCTGCTTGCCGAGGAACACGACCTCCCGGCTGATCATGAGCGGCAGGAAGAAGGAGTCGATGACCGCGAGGTGGTTCGAGGCGAGGATGGCCGGGCCCGAGCCGGGAATGTTCTCCGCGCCGCGGATCCACGGCTGGTAGAAGACCCGCAGGATGCTGCCCAGCGTCGCCTTCATCAACCGGTAGAACACTTCTGGTCACCCTCCGCACTGGGCCGCAAGCCGCCGGCCGCACTGCCTGCGGCATCCTTCATCACTCTAGAGTGCTGGTCATGGCTGGACCTACCCGTGACGGCGACTCGGACTCGCTCGACGACGACGCCGTCGCCGCCCGCTGGGCCGAGCTCACGGCCTCGCTCGGGGAGCTCCACGTCCCGGTGGAGACGGACGACGACGGGCGCGCCCGGCCGGTCGGCACCAGCCCGGACACCGCCGGCGGGCCGGCCGACGCCCGCCCGGGCGGCGAATCCCCGGTCGCAGGGAACACCTCGACCGGCGAGTCGGCGGGCGGCGACAGGGGCGCCGCTGCCGGCGCGCCGGACCGGCGCGACGCCGCCCCGACGGGCTGGAGCGGGCCGCCGTCGGCCCAGCCGCCCGGCCCGCGCGACTACTCCCCCGCCGAGGAGGACGAGGACGGCTACGAGCCGCCGGACCCGGAGCCGCTCACCCACGCCGACCCGGCCCTGACCCTCGGCTGGGTCGCCGCGCTGGGCTCCGTGCTCGTCGGCATCGTGCTCTCCCTCGTGTGGCGCCCGGTGCCCACCGGCATGCTCGCCGTCCTCGGCCTGACGCTGCTCGGCGGCGTCGGGCTGCTGCTGTGGCGCATGCCCGACGGGCGCGACGACGACCACGACCCCTCCGACGGCGCGGTGGTCTGACAACCGCCGAGGGCGCGGTGGCCTGAGAAGGCCCGGCCGGGTCGACGCCGGCTCGGCCGGGTCCGGAGCCCGGCCGGCTTCGCCGGCCGGCTCAGGTGCGCGCGAGGTCCGCGGCGCCCACGATCCCGGCCTCGTTGCCCAGCTCGGCGAGGTGGATCGTCAGCTCGCCCCGGAAGCCGCGGGCGGTGAGGTGGCGACCGAAGGACTCCCGCGCCGGCTCGAGGAGGAGGTCCCCCGCGGCGGCGACGCCGCCGCCGATGACCGCGAGCTCGGGGTCGACGATCGCGGCGAGGTCGGAGATGCCGGCGCCCAGCCAGGTGCCCAGCTCGGCGAGCAGCTCGACGGCGAGGGGGTCACCGGCCTGCGCGGCCTGGGTGACGTGCGGGCCCCTGATCTTCTGCGCGGGCCCGCCGGCGAGCTCGACGATGGCGCGGGCCCGGTCGGGATAGGCGACGGCGGCCGCGCGGGCGGCCCGGGTCAGGGCGCGCCCCGAGCCGTACATCTCCCAGCAGCCCTCGTGCCCGCAGCCGCAGTAGCGGCCGTTCGGCACCATCTGCATGTGGCCGATCTCCCCGGCCGCGCCGAAGGCGCCCCGCAGGAGCCTGCCGTCGACGATAATCGCGCCGCCGAGCCCGGTCCCCACCGTGAGCATGACCATGTGCTCGGCGTGCCGGCCCCGGCCGAAGCGGAACTCGGCCCAGCCGGCGGCGTTGGCGTCGTTCTCGATGACCATGGGCAGGCCGATCCCGGCGGCGAGCCGGTCGCGTAGCGGGTAGTCGCGCCAGGCGATGTTGGGCGCGAAGACCATGCCGTCGCGCTGCGGGCTGACGTACCCGGCGGCGGCCACCCCGACGGCGACCACGTCGTGCTCGGCGCGCAGCTCGTTCACCGCGCGGATCACCGCGCTCTCGATGGCGACGGGGTCGGTGGGGTCGGTGTCGTAGCGCCGCTGCGCGCGCAGGGCACCGGCGCCGTCCACCACCCCGGCCGCGATCTTGGTGCCGCCGATGTCCACGCCGATGGCGTCCATGCCTCACCTCTCGTCGAAATCCCGCTCCGCCCGATCGTCGCCGGTCCGGCCGCCACGGGGGAATCGCCACGCCGGGCGTCCCCAACCCGCGCCGGGCCGTCGGACCGGGCCGGTACGCTGTCGCGACCTGCACTGATCCGCCTGCCGATGGAGACAGCATGGACGAGTTCCGCATGCCGCGCCGGGTCGAGGTCGACCCGAGCCGCAGCATCACCGACTACCTCGTCGACCACGCGCGGCTCCGGCCCCAGCAGGTGCTCTACGAGGAGCAGGTCGACGGCGCCTGGGTGGCGCACGACGCGGCCTGGACCCTCGCGCGGGTCGAGGAGCTCGCGAAGGGGCTCATGGCGGCCGGCATCGGGGCCGGGGACACGGTGGCCATCATGTCCCGCACCCGGCTGGAGTGGACGCTGCTCGACCTGGCCGCCTGGCACGCCGGCGCCGTGCCCGTCCCGATCTACGAGTCCAGCTCGCCCGAGCAGGCGCACTGGATCCTCTCCGACTCCGGCGCCCGCGCCGTCGTCGTCGAGAACGCGGACAACGCCGCCACCGTGGAGGCGGCGCGGGCGGTCGACGGCGGCCTGCCGGCGCTCGGCCCGGTGTGGCGCATCGACGACGGCGCCCTGGCCACCCTCACCGAGCTCGGCCGGGACGTGCCCGACGCCGCGCTGGAGGCGCGCCGGGCGGCGGTGGGCCTCGACGACCTCGCGACGATCATCTACACCTCCGGCACCACCGGGCGCCCCAAGGGCGCCGAGCTCACCCACGGGAACTTCGTCCTGCTCGGGCTGGAGGCCATCGACGCCATCCGGGAGGTCTTCGAGCAGCCGGGCGCCCGCTCGCTGCTCTTCCTGCCGCTGGCCCACGTCTTCGCCCGGTTCGTGGAGGTCCTCGTCCTCCTCGCCGGCACCCCGCTGGGCCACACCCCCGACACCAAGCAGGCGGTGGCGGACTTCGCCACCTTCCGGCCCACCTTCATCCTCTCGGTGCCGCGGGTGTGGGAGAAGGTCTACAACGGCGCCGAGCAGAAGACCGGCGGCGGGCTGAAGCTGCGGATCTTCCGCTGGGCCGCCCGGGTGGCCATCGCCTACTCCCGCGCGCTGGACACCGGCGGCCCGCGCCCGGCCCTGGCGCTGCAGCACCGGGTGGCGGACCGGCTCGTCCTGGCCAAGATCCGCGCGGCGATGGGCGGCCAGGCCACCTACGCCGTCTCCGGCGGCGCCCCGCTCGGGGAGCGGCTGGGGCACTTCTACCGCGGTCTCGGCCTGACCGTCCTCGAGGGCTACGGGCTGACCGAGACCACCGCACCCACCAACGTCAACCGGCCCGAGAAGATCAAGATCGGCACGGTCGGCCCACCCCTGCCGGGCACCGCCGTCCGGATCGCCGACGACGGCGAGATCCTCGTGCGGGGCATCCCCGTCTTCCGCGGGTACCGCAACAACCCGGAGGGCACCGCGGCGGCGATCGTGGACGGGTGGTTCCACACCGGCGACCTGGGCTCGATGGACGAGGACGGGTACCTGCGGATCACCGGCCGGAAGAAGGAGATCATCGTCACGGCCGGCGGCAAGAACGTCGCGCCGGCCCCGCTCGAGGACTCCATCCGGGCCCACCCGATCGTCTCCCAGTGCGTCGTGGTCGGCGACCACCGGCCCTACGTCGCGGCCCTGATCACCCTCGACGGCGAGATGCTCCCGGGATGGCTGGCCAACCACGGCCGCCCGGCGCTGACCGTCGAGCGGGCGGCGGCCGACCCGTTCGTCCGCGAGCACCTCCAGCTCGCCATCGACCGGGCCAACGCCAAGGTCTCGCGGGCCGAGTCCATCCGCCAGTTCCGCGTCCTCACGACGGACTTCACGGTCGAGAACGGCTACCTCACCCCCTCGCTCAAGGTGAAGCGGGACGCGGTGCTCGCCGACCACGCCGACACCGTGGAGGACCTGTACGCCGGCGCCGCGGCCCAGCGCGCCGCCGCCGCGGCCCAGCGCGCCGCCGAGGCGGCCCAGGGCGCCGCCGAGGCGGCGAGCTGAGCCGGTAGGCGCCGCGCAGGGCCCCTGCGCCCGGTGCGGCGCGCGGCCGTCCGGGCGGCCACGCCGCGGTGGCCTCACCGGCGATGTCGGTGCCGGGACGTAGCGTGCCGCTCATGCAGCGCTCGCTCCTCGACGTGGCCCCCGGCGGCCGTCTCCCGCTCGACGACGCCACCCGCGCGGCCACCGGGCAGGGCAGGCCCGTCCAGCTCGGCCTGGACGACCTGGGCACCCCGCTGCACGAGGTGACCTTCGTCGTCACCGACCTCGAGACCACCGGCGGCTCGCCCGCCGGTGCGGAGATCACCGAGATCGGGGCGGTGAAGGTGCGCGGCGGGGAGGTGCTCGGCGAGTTCCAGACGCTGGTCAACCCCGGCGTGCCGATCCCGCCGACCATCACCGTCCTCACCGGCATCACCAACGCCATGGTCATCCAGGCGCCCCCGATCACCGAGGTGCTGCCGGCGTTCCTCGAGTTCGCCGGCCTGGACCGCGGCGCCGTCTTCGTGGCCCACAACGCCGGCTTCGACGCGGGCTTCCTGCGCCACGCCACCGAGCGGATGGGGCTGGCCTGGCCGCGGCCGCCGATCGTCGACACCGTCAAGCTCGCCCGACGCATCGTCACCAAGGACGAGGCCCCTAATCACAAGCTCGGCACGCTCGCGGCGTTGTTCTCCACGGCGGTGACGCCGGACCACCGGGCGCTGCACGACGCCCGGGCCACCGTCGACGTCCTGCACGCGCTGCTGGGCCGGCTGGCGCCGCTGGGCGTCACCCACCTGGAGGACCTGCGCACCGCCGCCGACCCGGTGCCTCAACGGCGCCGGCGCAAGGCGACGATGGCGGACGGGCTCCCGCACACCCCGGGCGTGTACCAGTTCGTCGGCCCGGACGGGACGGTGCTCTACGTCGGCACCGCCGCGGACCTGCACCGCCGGGTGCGCAGCTACTTCACCGCCGCCGAGAAGCGGGCCCGCATCGGGGAGATGCTCGACATCGCCACCGGCGTGCGCACCGTCCCCTGCGCCACCGTGCTCGAGGCGCAGGTGCGCGAGATCCGGCTCATCGCCGAGCTCGACCCGCCGTACAACCGTCGCTCCCGCCGCCCGGAGCGGCGCCCCTGGCTGCGGCTGACCGACGAGCCGTACCCCCGGCTGAGCGTGGTGCGCCGCCTGCCGGCGCGCCACCTCGGGCAGGCGCTGGGCCCCTTCACCTCCCAGCGGGCCGCCACGGAGGCGCTGGAGGCGGTCCAGGAGGCGGTGGCGGTGCGCCGGTGCACCACCCGGCTGCCGCTCGCGCCCCGGCCGACCGCCAGCGCCTGCGCGCTGGCGGAGATGGGCCGCTGCGGCGCCCCGTGCACCGGCGGGCAGGACGCCGCGGCCTACGCCGCCGTCGTCGCCGGCGCCCGGGCCACGCTCGGCGCCGACGTCGACCACGTCGTGGCCGTCCTGCACGGGAAGATCCGCCAGCTCGCCGCGCAGGAGCGCTACGAGGAGGCCGCGACCCAGCGCGACCGACTGCACGCCCTGCTCGCCGGGGCCCGCCGCACCGAGCGGCTGCGCCCCCTGGTGACCACCCCGGAGCTCGTCGCCGCCCGCCGCCGGGACGCCGGCGGGTGGGAGCTGGTGCTGGTGCGCCACGGCCGCCTGGCCGGCACCGCGGTGACCCCGCGCGGGGCGGACCCCATGCCGGTGGTGGCGGCCCTGCGGGCCAGCGGCGAGGCGGTGCCCGCCCCGGAGGCGGCGTGCGGCGCGGCCCCGGTGGAGGAGACCGAGCTGGTCGCCGGCTGGCTGGAGCAGCCCGGGGTGCGCCTGGTCCATCTCGAGGAGGGCGAGGTGCCGCTCGCGTGCCCGGTGCGCGGGGCGGCACGACACCCCCTGCCGGCCAGAGGATGATGGGAGCGAGATTTCCGAACACTCAAGGAGTGAACATGCTCACCGCCATCGTGCTCATCGACGCCGACGTCGCCCGCATCCCCGAGGTCGCCCAGGAGGTCGCGGACCTCGAGGGCATCAGCGAGGTGTACTCGGTCACCGGCGACGTCGACCTCATCGCGATCGCCCGGGTGCGCGAGCACGAGGACCTCGCCCGGGTCGTGGCCGACCACGTCGGCAAGGTCGACGGCGTGCGCGGCATGAAGACCTACATCGCCTTCCAGGCCTACTCCCAGCACGACCTGGAGCAGGCGTTCCACATCGGCCTGGACTGATCACGGGCCCCGGCCGTCCCGGACCGATCCCGGGCCGCCGGAGAGTCCGCGGACGCGCGAGTGCCCCGGCTCCGTGAGGAGCCGGGGCACATCCGTCCTCGGCAGGCAGCCGACCGCGCGGCCGGCGACCCGCCCGGGCGGCGGGTCAGCGCGCGGCGGGCTGGGTCAGCGCCACCCAGCGCTGCAGCACGTCGGCGGCGGCGCCGGAGTCGAGCGAGCGGGCCGCGTGCTCCAGACCGGCCGCCAGCCGGGCGGGCAGCGGCGCGTCGCCGGAGGTCCCCGGCAGGGACCCCTCCGCCACGAACGCCGCGGCGGCGTTGAGCATCACGGCCTCGCGCACGGGGCCACCCGCGCCGCCCAGCACCTCGCGGGCCACCCCGGCGTTGTACGCCGCGTCCTTGCCGCGCAGGTCCGCCACCGTCGCCGGTGCCAGGCCGAGCTCGGCGACGGCGTCCAGGGTGTGCGCGGTGACGGCGCCGTCGCGAACCTCCCAGACCTCGTTGAGCACCGTCGTGCTCAGCTCGTCGAGCCCGTTCTGGCCGCGGAACACCAGCGCGCTGGTGCCCCGCTCGGCGAGCACCCCGGCCACCAGCGGCGCTGCCGCGGCGTCGGAGACGCCGATCGCGCCGGCGCGCGGGCGGGCCGGGTTGGTCAACGGCCCGAGCAGGTTGAACGCGGTGCCGATCGCCAGCTCCTTGCGGGTGACCGCGGCGTGGCGCATCGAGGGATGGAAGAGGTTCGCGAAGCAGAAGGTGATGCCGAGCTCGGCGAAGACCTGCTCCACGCGCGGGATCTCGAGGTTGAGGTCGACACCGAGGGCCTCGAGCACGTCGGCCGAGCCCGAGGACGAGCTCGACGCGCGGTTGCCGTGCTTGACCACGCCCACGCCCGCGCCCGCGATGACCAGCGAGGCCATCGTCGAGATGTTCACGGTGTGCAGGCGGTCCCCGCCGGTGCCGACGATGTCGACGACGTCGGAGGGCACGTCGATCGGCAGGGCGTGGTCGAGCATCGCGTCGGCCAGGCCCCGCAGCTCGTCCACCGTCATGCCCTTGGTGGCCAGCGCCGCGAGGAACCCGGCCAGCACGGTCGGGGAGGTCAGCCCCTCCATGACCTGGTCCATCGCCCAGGCCGTCTCCGCGGTGGAGAGGTCGTGCCGGTTGACGAGCTGCACGAGCAGCCCCGGCCAGGTCGGTTCGGGACGGCGCTGCCCCGCGCTCACTTGGCGACCCGCCCGCGCAGCAGGCGGGCCACCGCCTCCTGGAGCTCGATCGGGTCGAGCGGAGCCGGCACGATCGCGTCGGCCTCCGCCCAGGTGGCCAGCCAGGCGTCCTGTGGCCGCCCGGTGAGGATGAGGATCGGCGGGCAGTTGTAGACCTCGTTCTTCAGCTGGCGGCTCACCGCCATGCCGCCGACCTTGGCGGCCTCGCCGTCGAGCACGAGGATCGCGAAGTCGTGCTCGGCGACCTTCTGCAGCACGCCCGCGTGTGTGGCGGCCTCGGTCCAGCGGATGCGGGGCAGCCCCTTCGCGGCGCGCCGGCCCACCCCCTCGATCACCGCCCGGCGGGTGTCGACGTCGTCGCTGTAGATCAGCAGGTCGACCGTCCCCGTCTCGTCCGCCGTAGGGGCAGATGCGGTCTCGGTGCTGGTCATCCTCGTCCTCCAGGCAGGGTCCCGCGGCCGGCCCAGGGGCCGCGCCGGCATGTGTGGTCACGGGCGGCAGGCGCGCACGTCACCGTCCTGGGGGTCATGCTAGTGCTCACAGCCGCAGCCCCCCGGCGCCGCCCGCTGGCGGGTCCTCGTGGCGACGGATCACCGCCCGTTCGGCGGGTTTCCGGGGAGCGCCCCCGCGCGGCCGCACGCCGCCCGTACCGGACGAACCGGACACCGACGCGGCGGGACCAACGTCGCGGGTCGGTGACTTTTCCCGGAACTAGGCTCGTCGTGGGCGATTCCGCGACGCGCAGGGCCGGACAACTGGCGATCCGGCCTCCGACCTGGGCCATAATGACAGCGTGTCGTCAACCACTGCTGCTGCCCCGAGTGCTGCCCACGTCTCGGTGACGCGACCGAACACCTTGTCGGTCGGCGTCATCGTCTGGCTCTCCAGCGAGCTGATGTTCTTCGCTGGCCTGTTCGCCATGTACTTCACGCACCGGTCCGTCGCCGGGCCGGAGGCGTGGACCGACGCCGCGAGCGTGCTGAACTTCCCGTTCGCGGCCGCGAACACCACGGTCCTGGTGCTCAGCTCCGTCACCTGCCAGATGGGCGTCTTCGCCGCCGAGCGCTTCCAGGCCTCGCGGACCGGCTCCATCTTCAACGTGGCGCGCTGGGGCATGATCGAGTGGTACGCGCTGACCTTCCTCATGGGCGCCTTCTTCGTCGCCGGGCAGGTCACGGAGTACACCGAGCTCGTCGAGCACGGCGTGACGATCGCCTCGAGCTCCTACGGCTCGGTGTTCTACATCACCACCGGCTTCCACGCCCTGCACGTCACCGGCGGGCTCATCGCCTTCCTGTTCGTCCTCGGCCGGGCGTTCACCGCCCGGCGGTTCGGCCACCTCGAGGCGGGCAGCGCGGTCGTCACGTCGTACTACTGGCACTTCGTCGACGTCGTCTGGATCGCCCTGTTCTTCATCATCTACGTCCTGCGGTAGTGGCCGGGCCCGTCCCCGGGCTCACCGCTTCCCGCCCGCCCCACCCAACCCGAACGAGGAACCACCATCGTGAAGGCACTCGCCGCCAGCAGAAGGAGCCGGTACGCACCGGCTGTCCTTGTGCTGCTCGCCCTGATCCTGACCGGCGCGCTCTACGCCGTGCTCGCCCCCCGCCCAGCGGAGGCGCAGCAGCCTACGGCCAACGCGCAGGACATCCAGCAGGGCAGGGCCCTGTTCCAGGCCAACTGCTCCACCTGTCACGGCCTGAACGCCGAGGGCACGGACGTGGCCCCCTCGCTCATCGGCGTGGGTGCGGCGTCGGTCGACTTCCAGGTCTCGACCGGCCGCATGCCGATGGCGAACAACTCGCCGCAGGCCGAGAAGAAGACGCCGCAGTTCAACGAGGAGCAGACGGCCCAGCTCGCGGCCTACGTCGCCTCCCTCGCCCCCGGGCCCGCGGTGCCCGCCGCCGACCAGGTGGACCCCGCCGGCGGCAACCCCGCGACCGGCATGGCCCTGTTCCGCACCAACTGCGCGATGTGCCACAACGCCGTCGGCGCCGGTGGCGCGCTGAGCGAGGGCAAGTACGCCCCGCCCCTGTACGAGTCGACGCCGACCCAGATCTACGAGGCCATGCTCACCGGGCCGCAGTCCATGCCCGTGTTCAACGAGGCGAACATCAGCCCCCAGGGCAAGCAGGACATCATCGCCTACCTCATGGAGCAGCGTGAGCCCTCCCCGGGCGGCGCCAACCTCGGGTCGCTCGGACCGGTGTCCGAGGCCATCTGGGCGTTTGTCATCGGCATCGGCGGCCTCATCGGCATGGCCGTGTGGATCGGAGCGAGGTCGTCGTGAGCATCAACCAGTACAACGTCACCCGGGCGCCGGAGGTGGCGGACCGGTTCGAGAACCCCGGGCTCGAGGAGCATCTCCCCCGGCTGACCGACGTCGACGCGGCGGCCAACAAGCGGGCCGAGCGCATCGTCGCCCTGCTCTTCACCCTGTCGATCCTCGCCTCCATCGGCGCCCTGGTGGGCTACTTCGCCCTGCCGCTGGACGGCACCGTGGGCAGCGTGCGGCTCTCCACCATCGTGCTGGGCGCCGGCATCGGCGTCGGCATGCTCGGCATCGGCGTCGCGGCGATCCACTGGGCCAAGTCGCTGATGAACAACGTCGAGCGGGTCGAGCTGCGCCACCCGCAGCGCTCCGACGACGAGACCCGCGAGGTCGCCGCCCAGATGATGGTCGACGGCGTCAACGACTCGGGCATCGCCCGCCGCCCGGTGCTCAAGGGCGCCCTGGCCGGCGCCGCGGCCCTGGCCCCGCTGCCGATCCTCGTCCCGCTGGTGGGCAACCTCGGCGGGGACTGGAACGTCTCGAAGTTCAAGCACACCATCTGGGGCGAGACCCCGGACGGCACCTACGGCACGCTGCCCGACGGCTCCAAGGGCCGCCGGCTCGCGCGTGACCCCGAGGACACCCCCATCAAGGCCTCGGACGTCACCATCGGGTCCGTGTTCCACGTCATCCCGCAGGGGCTGAGCGAGGGACAGCCGGACTACTACGAGGAGAAGGCCAAGGCCGTCGTCCTGCTGATCCGTCTCGACCCGCGCATCCTCAAGGAGAGCCCCGAGCGGGCCGACTGGTCCTACGACGGCATCGTCGCCTACTCCAAGATCTGCACGCACGTCGGTTGCCCGGTGGCCCTCTACGAGCAGCAGACCCACCACCTGCTGTGCCCGTGCCACCAGTCCACGTTCGACGTCGCCGACGAGGCCAAGGTGGTCTTCGGCCCGGCCAAGCGGCCGCTGCCGCAGCTGCCCATCGCCGTCGACACCGAGGGCTACCTCGTCGCGCGCAGCGACTTCACCGAGCCGATCGGCCCGAGCTACTGGGAGCGTCTCAAGTGAGCACCACCGCCACCCGCGCCGGTACCGGCGGGTACAAGCCGTCCAAGCCGATGAGGGCAACCGCCGACTACCTCGACAGCAACGTCGGCGCCGGCAAGGCCGTCAAGTTCCTGGCCCGCAAGATCTTCCCCGAGCACTGGTCCTTCCTGCTCGGCGAGATCGCGCTCTGGAGCTTCGTCGTGCTGGTGCTCACCGGCATCTTCCTGACGATGTTCTTCGAGCCGTCGATGCAGCACGTCACCTACCCCGAGGACGCGCTGCCCGCCTCGATGCAGGGCGTGGGCATGTCGGCGGCGTTCGCCTCGACGCTGCACCTGTCCTTCGAGGTCAAGGGCGGCCTGCTCATGCGGCAGATGCACCACTGGGCCGCCCTGCTGTTCATGGGCGGCATCGTGGTGCACATGTTCCGCGTCTTCTTCACCGGCGCGTTCCGCAAGCCGCGCCAGGTGAACTGGCTCGTCGGCTTCACGCTGCTGATCATGGGCCTGCTCGCCGGCTTCTCCGGCTACTCGCTCCCCGACGACGTGCTCTCCGGCAACGGCCTGCGCATCGCCGACGGCGTGGCCCGCGCCATCCCGATCATCGGCTCGTACGTGAGCTACGGCCTCTTCGGCGGCGAGTTCCCGGGCATGGACATCATCCCGCGCCTGTTCACGGTGCACATCCTGCTCATCCCGGGCCTGATCATCGCCCTGGTGACCGTGCACCTCATCCTGATGGTCGTGCACAAGCACACCCAGTACCCCGGGCCGGGCCGTTCCGACAACAACGTCGTCGGCTACCCCGCCTTCCCGGTGTACGTCGCCAAGATGGCCGGGTTCTTCTTCATCGTCTTCGGCTTCCTGGCGCTGATGGGCACGTTCATGTCCATCAACAACGTGTGGAACTACGGCCCGTACGACCCCTCCCCGGTCTCCGCCGGCGCCCAGCCCGACTGGTACATGCTGTTCCTCGAGGGCTCGCTGCGGCTCATGCCCGGCTGGGAGGTCGTCATCGGCGGCTACACGCTGCCGCTGAACATCCTCATCCCGGGCGTCGTCGTGCCGGGCATCCTGTTCGGGCTGCTCGCGCTGTACCCGTTCATCGAGGCGGCCGCCACCCACGACAAGCGCGAGCACCACGTGCTCGACCGCCCGCGCAACGTCCCGGTCCGCACCGGCATCGGCGTGGCGATCCTCACCGAGTTCCTCATCCTCGTCGCGGCCGGGTCCAACGACCTCATCGCCACCCACTTCCACCTGTCGATCAACGACATCACGTGGACGTTCCGGGTGCTGTTCTTCGTCGGCCCGGTGATCGCCTTCATCATCACCAAGCGCGCCTGCCTGGCGCTGCAGCGCCGCGACCGCGAGCTCGCCCTGCACGGGTACGAGACCGGCCGCGTCGTCCAGCTGCCCAACGGCGCCTTCATGGAGGTCCACAAGCCGCTCGACGAGTACGAGCGGTGGATCCTCGTGGCCCACGAGCCGCGCCGCCCGATCGAGATCGAGCCGGCCACCGACCGCAACGGCGTGGACCGGCCCGGGTACAAGAAGGACCTGCGTCGGCACAAGCTCTCCCGCTTCTTCTACGAGGACCGGGTCGAGCCCGTGACGCCGTCCGAGCTGGTCGCCGTGCACCACGTCGGCGAGATCGAGGGCGACGACGGCCCCGCGCGTCACGTCCGCGGCGGCGGCCTGGAGGTCGAGCTCGAGGCGCCTCGCGAGCACCACGACCCCGGCATCCCCGCCAGCAGCTCGGTCGCGGTCCTGTCGCGGTCCAGCCAGAACGACTGAGCGTCCCGCTGCGCCCGACGGCGGCCGGCTCCCGGAAGGGAGCCGGCCGCCGTCGTCGTTCCCCCACTTCGTCGGCGGTCTCACTTGGCGAACACGCGGGAACAGGGCGGGACGGAATAGGTTGTCCCTTGTGACCGGGTTCATCCCGGGACGAAACACCCCCTGCCGGCGTCATCTCGGCGCGGGCACCTACCAGGAGGAGATTCATGGCTGTCTACACCCTTCCCGACCTCCCCTATGACTACAGCGCCCTCGAGCCGCACATCAGCGGCAAGATCATGGAGCTGCACCACGACAAGCACCACGCGACGTACGTGGCGGGCTCCAACACGGCGCTGGAGAAGCTCGCCGAGGCCCGGGACTCCGGCGACCTCGCCGCGGTGAACCTGCACGAGAAGAACCTGGCGTTCAACCTCGGCGGGCACATCAACCACACCATCTTCTGGAACAACCTCTCCCCCAGCGGCGGCGGCGAGCCCGAGGGCGAGGTCGCCGAGGCCATCAAGGACTCCTTCGGCGACTTCGAGAAGTTCAAGAACCACTTCACCGCCAACGCCACGGCGATCCAGGGCTCCGGCTGGTCCGTGCTCGCCTACGACTCCGTCTCCGGGCGGCTGGTCATCTTCCAGATGTTCGACCAGCAGAACAACGTGCCGGTCGGCACCATCCCGCTGCTGCAGCTGGACATGTGGGAGCACGCGTTCTACCTGGACTACCTCAACGTCAAGGCGGACTACGTCAAGGCGTTCTGGAACATCGTGAACTGGCAGGACGTCGCCGCCCGCCTGAGCAAGGCCACGACGCAGGCGTCTGGCCTGATCGTCCCCGCCTGATCGATCCGGCGGACCGGCCGGGCGCGCGCACCTCGTGATGGCGCCCGCCCGTGACGACGTCAGCAAGGCCCCCGGGAGCGATCCTGGGGGCCTTGCCGCACCCAGATGGCGGGACGGCCGGGCACGGCCGGTTCGCCGCTTCCCGGGGCTCGTACGGCTCGTACAGCTCGTACGGCTCGTACGGCTCGTACGGCTCGTACGACACATATCGGGCTCGTGCGCTCGTCGGGGGCCGCGGCCCCGCGGCCCGCGCTCCCTCCGTCGGACCATCGCAGCTCCCTGCCGGGCGTGGGGCGTACGCGCGAGCCGGGGTCCGACGACGCCGTCGCCGCCCCAGGGGCACGGCGGCCCCGCCCCGCGGACGCCGGGACCGTCCGTCGCCGGCGGCGCTGACCCCGGGACCGTCCACCGCCGCCGGAGGGGCCCCAGGATGCACGAAGGTCCCCGGGCGTACGCCCGGGGACCTTCGGAGTGCGGCCGACGCGTCAGTGCGCGTGCAGGCCGCGGGAGAACTCGGTGAGCTGACCCGCCACGGCCACCAGCGCGATGATCGCGCCGATGCCGGTGAGCCACCAGCCGATCGCCACACCGAGGAACGCGATGGCGACGCCCACGCCCATGACGAACGGCCACCAGCTGTGCGGGGCGAACGTGCCGACGTCACCGGCGCGCTCCTCGATGTCCGCCGTGGGGTTGTCCTCCGGACGCGGGGAGACCCGGCGCGCCGTCAGCCACATGTAGCCGCCCGCCAGGGCGAACATGCCGCCGAGGAGGAAGAAGCCCACGGTGCCGACCGGCTCCCACTCCGCGACGTACCCGTAGACGATGCCGAGCGGCACGAAGAAGAGCACACCGGCGCTGAGCAGCCACGCCTCCACCCGCATGGGCTTGGTCTGCTCCTGCTGGGCGTGGCCGCCCGCGTGATCCTTGCTCATCGGACCCCTCCCTCGTCGCCCTGACGGCGCTGGACGCGCTCCTCGATCACCGTGGCACGGCCCTCACGCTCCGCGCCGGCGTAGACCGCGTCGAGCACGTCGCGGTTCGGCTCGGCGTGGTCGAGCGCCGCGACCTCGGGGTGGTGCAGGTCGAACGCGGGCCGCTCGGAGCGGATGCGGGGCAGCTGGGTGAAGTTGTGCCGCGGGAAGGGCGAGGCGGTCGCCCACTCGAGCGACTGGCCGAAGCCCCACGGGTCGTCGACGAAGACCGTGCGCGGGCCGCGCTGGGTCTTGTAGACGTTCCACAGGAACGGCAGCGTGGACGCCGCGAGGATGACCGACCCGATCGTGGAGATCTGGTGGTACAGGGTGAACCCGTCCTCGGGCATGTAGTCCGGGTACCGGCGGGGCATGCCCTGCGCCCCGAGCCAGTGCTGGATGAGGAACGTGGCGTGGAAGCCGATGAACAGCAGCCAGAACTGGATCTTGCCGAGCCTCTCGTCGAGCATGCGGCCGGTGAACTTCGGCCACCAGAAGTAGAAACCCGCGTACATCGCGAAGACCACGGTGCCGAAGACGACGTAGTGGAAGTGGGCGACGATGAAGTAGCTGTCGTGGATCTGGAAGTCCATCGCCGGGCTGGACATGATGATGCCCGTCAGCCCGCCGAAGAGGAATGTCACCAGGAAGCCGAGCGTGTACAGCATCGGCGTCTCGAAGGTGAGCTTGCCGCGCCACATGGTGCCGATCCAGTTGAAGAACTTCACGCCCGTCGGCACGGCGATCGTCATGGTCATCAGCGAGAAGAAGTCCAGCATGACGCCGCCGGTGGTGAACATGTGGTGTGCCCACACGGTCACCGACAGGGCCGCGATGGCGATGGTGGCGTAGACGAGGCCCTTGTAGCCGAAGATCGGCTTGCGGGAGAAGACCGGGATGATCTCGGAGACGATGCCGAAGAACGGCAGCGCGATGATGTACACCTCGGGGTGGCCGAAGAACCAGAACAGGTGCTGGAAGAGCATCGACCCGCCGGCGTCCGGGTTGTAGATCTGGCCGCCCAGCACGCGGTCGAAGGCCAGGCCGAACAGCGCCGCCGCCAGCACCGGGAACGCCATGAGCGCCAGGATCGACGTGATGAGGATGTTCCAGGTGAAGATCGGCATCCGGAACATCGTCATGCCCGGGGCGCGCATGGTGATGATCGTGGCGATGAAGTTGACGGAGCCGAAGATGGTGCCGAAGCCGGTCATCGCCAGGCCGAGGACCCACAGGTCACCGCCCAGGCCCGGGGAGAAGGTCTCGCTCGACAGCGGGGTGTAAGCGGTCCAGCCGAAGGACGCCGCGCCCTTGGGGGTGAGGAACCCGCCGATGGTGATGAGACCGCCCAGCACGTAGAGCCAGTAGGCGAACATGTTCAGCCGCGGGAAGGCCACGTCCGGCGCGCCGATCTGCACCGGCACGAGGATGTTGCCGAAGGCCACGAACAGCGGCGTCGCGAACAGCAGCATCATGATCGTGCCGTGCATGGTGAACAGCTGGTTGTACTGCTCCTTGGACTGCAGGAGCATGCCCGGCTCGAACAGCTCGGCCCTGATGAGCAGGGCCAGCACGCCGCCGATCATGAAGAAGAGGAACGACGTGATCAGGTACATGTACCCGATCGTCTTGTGGTCCGTGGAGGTCATCCACGAGACCAGGATCTTGCCCAGGCTCTGCTTCTGGGGGCGAAGCCCCGGCACGATCTCCGGGCGGGCCTCGATGGTGGCCGCCATCAGTGCTGACTCCCTTCGCGGGGGTTGGCCCCGGCAACGTTGTACTGGCGGTTGAGCTCGTCACCCAGGCGGCCGGTCTGGCCCGCCTGCCGCAGCTCGTTCATCTTGTTGTCGAAGGTGGCACGGTCGACGACCGCGACGTTGAAGAGCATCTCGGAGTGGAACTCGCCGCAGAGCTCGGCGCACTTACCCGAGTAGACGCCCTCCTTCTGCGGGGTCACCTGGAAGTGGTTCTCCCGCCCGGGGATGGCGTCGAGCTTGTAGAGGAACGCCGGGATCCAGAACGAGTGCGCGACGTCGCGGGACTTGATCGTGAACTCCACGTTCTCGTTGACCGGCAGGTAGAGCGTGGGCAGGGTCTCCTCCACCCCCGGCTTACCGGTGAGGGCCACCCGCTCGCCGGAGAAGTGCGTGTCCTCGGTGAGGTAGTTGAAGTCCCAGCTCCACTGCTTGCCGTAGACCTCGATCTGCTGGTCGGGCTTGGCGCTGACGTCCGTCACCGCGCCCTGCACCCGGCTGGAGAAGAAGAACAGCGTCCCGATCATGAGGATCGGCACCACCGTGTACATCAGCTCCAGCGGCACGTGGTAGCGCAGCTGCACGGGCAGCTGGTTGTCGTTCTTGCGCTTGCGGTAGGCGATGACGCACCAGATCGTCAGGCCCCACACGAGGACGCCGACGGCGAGGGCGGCGATCCAGGACCCGTTCCACAGGTCGATGACCGCCGCGGTGTGGTTGGTCAGGCCCCGCTCGCTCGGGAGGAAGCCGACGTCGACGCCCTTGCCCGGTTCGCTCGGGAACTGGTTCGCAGGGGCGCAGGCGGCGGCGACGAGCGCCACCCCTACGGCGAGGACCAGGGAGCGCCCGAGGCGCTTGCCCTGGTTGAGAGACGGTGATCGCACGGGATCTGACCTTCCGACGCGGTGCTGTGGTACTGGTGGGTCGGCCTCCGGGACCCGGCGCGCGTGGGCGCGCGCAGCAAGTCCCAGGACCAACGTCCTTCGGGCTCACACTACCGGGGTTTCGCGCCTGGTCGCGCCCGCCACGACGCGGATGGGACGGCGGTGTTGACGAATCGTCAGATAGATCCAGCCGGTTCGTCCCCGATTGTCCGGTTCCGACGGGAGAGCCACGACGGCCCCGTCCCCGCGACGCGGGGACGGGGCCGAGCAGGGTCGGGCGTGTCGACTCACCCGGGGGTCGGGCGTGTCGACTCACCCGGGGCCGAGCGGCACCGGGCTTGTCGGCGCCCCCGGAACCGGGCGACCGGACCCGGCGCCAGCGCGCCCGCCGGGTGGCGCGCCGGCTACTTGGTGGCCGGGACGGGGACGACGCCGACGATGTCGACGACGCCGGCGAACGCCGGGGCGGCGCTGGCGCTGGCCGAGCCCTCGGTGGCGGGCAGCTGGAGCACGACCCGAGAGCCCACCGGCACGCCGACCAGCTGGTCGAAGATGCCGCCGGCGCCCACCTTCACCTCGTCCGTCGGCCCCGACGTCTTCCAGGTCGAGTTCGACACGCTGTTGTCCCAGGCGGTCTCGGCGAGCTGGAGCAGCATGGTGGTGCCGGGCGTCTCCGGGACGGCCTCGCCGGTGCCCGTGGCGATTACGGTGGCGGTGGGCTTGGTCGGCTCGGGCGCGCCGTCCTTGACGCGCACCTCCGCCGGCGCGCCGAGGTTGCCGGTGATCTCCACGGGCAGGTCCGGCGCCGGCTCGACCGGCTTCGCGTCGGCCTGGCCCGCCGCGTTCTTGCCGTAGGCCTCGACGACGTCGACGACGAAGACGAGGCTCGAGCCGCCGGGGATGTCCTGCCCGGCACCCTGCTCGCCGTAGCCCAGGTCGGGCGGGATGGAGAGCAGCACCCGGTCGCCCACGTGCGTGCCGGTCAGGCCCTGCTTCCAGCCCTTGATGACGGCGTTGAGGCTGAAGCCCGCGGGCGCGCCGCGGTCGAAGGAGCTGTCGAAGGCCTTGTCGACGTCCCACACCTGGCCCTTGTAGTTCGCCACCACGTAGTCGTCGGCGCCGACCTCGGCGCCGTCACCGGCATGAAGCACCTCGACCTTGAGGTCGGCCGGCGCCCCGGTGCCCGGGAAGGTGATCTTCGGGTCCTCGCCGAACGCGCCCTCCACCGTGGGCAGCTCGGTGCCGGCCGGCGTCGCCGCCGCGGAGGCGCTCTCCGACGCCGAGGCGCTCGGCTCGGGCGTCGAGCTGCCGGAGCACCCGGCGAGCGTGAGGGCCGCGGCGACGGCGAGCGAGGTCAGGACGGCAGAGCGACGGCGCACAGGATCTCCAGTCGGGTTCGGGTGGTGCTCCCGGGCGGTCCCGGGCATGGCTGCGGCCCCGCACCGGTGGTCCGGCACGGGGCCGCGGGACGACGACTGACGCCGGTCAGTCGATCAGTGGAAGGAGTCGCCGCAGGCGCAGGAGCCGGTGGCGTTGGGGTTGTCGATCGTGAAGCCCTGCTTCTCGATGGTGTCCGCGAAGTCGATGGTGGCGCCCTCGAGGTAAGGCACGCTCATGCGGTCCACGACGACCTCCACGCCGCCGAAGTCGCGGATGGCGTCCCCGTCGAGCAGGCGCTCGTCGAAGTACAGCTGGTAGATCAGGCCCGAGCAGCCGCCCGGCTGCACGGCCACCCGCAGGCGAAGGTCGTCGCGGCCCTCCTGCTCGAGCAGCGTCTTGACCTTGTTCGCCGCGACGTCGGTCAGCTCCACGCCGTGGGTGGCGACCTCGGTGGTCTCGCTCATTCGTCTCTCCGCTTCGTCGATGGACGTCTCGACAAGTCGAACCATGCCCGGGACGGCCTTGTTCCGCCAGCGTACGTCCTTGGCCAGCAATGTACGTCCTCCGGCCCCGTTCGTGCACGGATCCCGCGGGTGGCGGGGGCCACGGCGGCGGGACCGCGGACGTCAGGTCGACCAGGTGCGGGCGAGGCGCGCCGCGCGCTCCTCCAGCCGCGCCACCGGCGTCACCGGGCCCGGCGCGGGCCGCCCCCGCCGGCGCTCGACCAGCGCGTAGGTCCCGCTCACGCCGATCTGGGCGACCTCGTGGCGGCTGGTCTCGACCGCCTCGGCCACGGCGACCACCGGCACCCCCCGCACCAGCGCCAGCCGGCCCACCGTGGCCGGGACCGAGGCGGTCAGGGCGGCGGCGTCGAGCACGGAGGTCCCGGTGACGACGAGGTCCGCCTCGCTCACCCGTGCGGCGAGCCCGACGGCGTCGGCGACGACCTCCGCGCCGGGCAGGGCGCGGGCGCCGAGCAGGCGCAGCGCGAACGCCGCGCCGCCCCCGGCGCCGCTGCCCTCCTGGCGGGCCAGCCGGGTCCGTGCCGGTTCGCCCGTGCCACCGGCGAGGGCGAGCGCGGGGCGCGCCACGGCGACGTCGGCCGCCGCCCGCTCGAGCACGGCGGCGCCGTGCCCGACGGCGCGCTCGAGCTCTTGCGCCGTCGCCGGGCCCACCGCGGGGTCCTGGCCGAGCAGCGCGCCGGCCCCGTGCAGGCCGAGGAGCGGGACGTCGTTCGCCAGCGCGAGCACGAGGTCGACCCCGCCCAGCGCGGCGCGGACCGCGGGCACCGCTTCGGCGGGCACGGGCGGCAGCGTGGCCAGCGCCGTCCCGCCCCGGTCGAAGCCGTCAGGGAACCCGCCCACGCCGAGCGCGCGGGCCAGGCCGGCGAGCAGCCCTGCGCCGGCGTCGTGCACGGCCGCGGCGGCGAGGCCGACGACCACCCGGCCCGCCCCGGTGCGCACCGCGGCGGCCAGCAGCGCGCCCAGTCCGGCGCTGGTGCCGGTGGTGGCCGCGGCGCGCCGGTCCGGCTCGGCCACCAGGTGGCGGCCGAGCACCTGGTCGGCCTCGACGTAGGCGGTGCCGCCGCCGGCGCCGGGCACGTGCAGCACCGCGGCGGGCACCGGCTCGCCGAGCGGGCCCGGCACGGTCGCGGGCACGAGCGTGCCACCGCGGGCGGCCGCGACGACGTCGAGGAACCCGGCGGCGCCGTCGGACATCGGCGCCTCGACGAGGTCGTCGTCCGGCGCCCCCGCAGCCCACCCGCGGGCCAGCGCCCGCGCGGCGGCGACCGCCGTCAGGGCGCCGGAGAAGCGGTCCGGCGCCAGGAGCACCCGCACGCTCAGACCTGGCGGGCCAGCTTGGCCAGCAGCAGCGCCTCGGCCAGCACGACCTTCTCCAGCTCGCCCAGGTGCACGGACTCGTCCTCGCTGTGCGCCCGGGAGTCCGGGTCCTCCACGCCGGTGACGAGGATCTTCGCCTGTGGGAAGACCTCCTGGAGCTCGGAGATGAACGGGATGGACCCGCCCACGCCGATGTCGACCGGCTCACGGCCCCAGGCCTGGTGGAAGGCCCACCGGGCGCTGCGCATCTCCTCGGTGTCCTCCGTGGCGTCGAAGGCCTGGCCCCGCTCCCCCGGGGTCACGGTCACCTGGGCGCCGAAGGGCGCGTGAGCCACCAGGTGCTCGTGCAGCAGCCGCTCCGCCTCGGCCGGGTCCTGCCCCGGCGCGATGCGCATGGACAGCTTGGCCCGGCAGACCGGCGCGATGGTGTTCGACGAGTGCGCCACGCTGGTGGCGTCCAGGCCGATGACGGCGATCGCCGGCTTGGTCCACATCCGGGCCGCGAGCGGGCCGGTGCCGGCCAGGCGGTAGCCCTCGACGACGGAGGCGTCGGCGCGCAGCTCCTCCTCCGGGTAGTCCACGTCGGCGTGCTCGCGGGCGGCCAGGCGGCTCATCAGGGTGACGTTGCCGTCGTCGTCGTGCAGGGTGGCGACCAGGCGGCTCATCAGGGTGACGGCGTCGAGGACCGGGCCGCCGAACATCCCGGAGTGCACCGCGTGACCGAGCACGCGGACCTCGACCTCGCAGTCCACCAGGCCGCGCAGGGAGGTCGTCAGCGCCGGGACGCCGACCTTCCAGTTGTTGGAGTCGGCCACGACGATGACGTCGGCGGCCAGGCGGTCGCGGTAGGCGTGGAGGAACGGGGTGAAGGTCGGCGAGCCGATCTCCTCCTCCCCCTCGACGAAGACCGTCAGCCCCACGCCGAGGTCCTCGCCGAGGACCCGCAGCGCGCCGACGTGCGCCATGATCCCGGCCTTGTCGTCCGCGGCACCGCGGCCGTAGAGGCGCTCGCCGCGCTGGACCGGCTCGAAGGGGTCGGAGGTCCACCCCGCGGCCTCCCCCGGCGGCTGGACGTCGTGGTGGGCGTACAGCAGGACGGTGGGGGCGCCTTCGGGGCCGGCCCGGTGGGCGACGACGGCGGGGCGGCCGCGCCCGCCGTCCGGCAGCTCGACCTCGAGCACGTCCACCTGGGCCATGCCGGCGTCGCGCAGCAGGTGGGCGACCCGCTCGGCGCTGGCGCGCACGTGCGCCTGGTCGAAGGCGGGCGAGGACACGCTCGGGATGCGCACGAGGTCCTCGAGGTCGGCGCGCACCTGGGGAAAGGCCTCGCGGGTGCGCCGGGCAAGCTCGTCGACGGTGGTCACGGCGCCGAGGTTACCCGGGGGCGGGCGGCCCACCGCGGTCACGGCACCGACGGGGCGGGCGGCCCGGCGGCTCCTGGCCCGAGGGAGGGCCGCGCTCGCCTATCCTGCTGGGGTGATCGGACGACGCAAGAGCACCCCCACCGAGCCCGAGCCCTCCGTCGAGGAAACGCGGAGCGGCAAGGGGCGCCCCACGCCGAAGCGCAAGGACGCCGAGGCGCAGAACCGACGTCCCCTCGTCGTCAACGACCGCAAGGAGGCCAAGCGCCGCGCCCGCGAGGTGCGCAACGAGGCCTACGCGCGCCAGCGGCAGGCCATGATCACCGGCGACGAGCGCTACCTGCCGGTGCGGGACAAGGGCCCGATCCGCCGCTACGCCCGCGAGTACGTCGACGCGCGGTGGTCCATCGCGGAGTTCTTCATGCCCTTCGCCCTGCTGATGATCGTGGCGATGATGTTCGTGAGCCGCTTCCCGCAGTTCGCCGAGGTCATGGTCCTGGGCATGTACGCGGTGCTGCTCGTCGCGATCGCCGACTCGCTCATCCTGGTGTTCTTCCTCAAGCGCCGGCTCCGCGCGAAGTTCGGCGACAAGGACATCCCGCCGTGGACGGGCTTCTACGCCTTCGGGCGCAGCTTCTACTGGCGGCGCCTGCGCCAGCCCAAGCCGCAGGTCAAGCGGGGCCAGTACCCGTCCTGACCGGCGCTCACCGCACCGTCGGCCGGGCACCGGGCACCGGGCCCGGCGCTCCCCTAGCATCGGGAACATGGTCAGCCACCGCTTCCTGGGCCGCTCGGGGCTGAAGGTCTCGGAGATCATCTACGGGAACTGGCTGACCCACGGCTCCCAGGTCGACCGGGACGCCGCCACCGCCTGCGTGCACGCCGCCCTCGACGCCGGCATCACCACCTTCGACACCGCCGACGTCTACGCGAACGGCAAGGCCGAGAAGGTGCTGGCCAAGGCCCTCAAGGGGCAGCGCCGGGAGTCGCTCGAGATCCTCACCAAGGTCTACTGGCCCACCGGCCCGGGCGGCCCGAACGACTCCGGCCTCTCCCGCAAGCACATCATGGAGTCCATCGACGCCTCCCTGCGGCGGCTGGGCACCGACCACGTCGACGTCTACCAGGCGCACCGCTACGACGTCGAGACGCCCATCGAGGAGACGATGCAGGCCTTCGCCGACGTCGTGCGCCAGGGCAAGGCGCTGTACGTCGGGGTCTCGGAGTGGACGGCCGAGCAGCTGCGCTACGCCCACGACCTCTCGCGCGACCTCGGCTTTCAGGTCGTCTCCTCCCAGCCGCAGTACTCCATGCTCTGGCGCGTCATCGAGGCGGAGGTCGTGCCGACCGCGCGCGACCTGGGGATGTCCCAGATCGTCTTCTCCCCCGTCGCCCAGGGGGTGCTCAGCGGCAAGTACCGTCCCGGCCAGGCGCCGCCGAAGGGCTCGCGGGCCACGGACCGCAAGGGCGGGGCGCGGTTCATCTCCCGCTTCCTCGACGACGACGAGCTCGTCACCCGCGTGCAGGGCCTGCGGCCGATCGCCGCCGAGCTGGGCCTGACCATGGCCCAGCTCGCCGTCGCCTGGGTGCTCCAGCGCGAGAACGTGACCGCGGCGATCATCGGCGCCTCGCGCCCGGAGCAGGTGGCGGAGAACGCCGCGGCGGCCGGAGTGTCGATCCCGGGCGAGGCCATGACCCGCATCGACGAGGTGCTGGGCGACAAGGTGGTCCGCGACCCCCGGCTGACGTGGGAGAACGCCCCGCACCGCCGCCCCACCTGACGCCGCCCTCCGGCTGCCGCGCTCGCCGCTCGCGGATGCGCTCGGCGCCGTGAGGGGCCGAACGGCCCGCGCGCTACCGGCGGGCGGCCAGTGCCCGGTTGACCCGGCCGGGCCAGGCCGGCCCCTGGTAGATGAACGCCGAGTAGGCCTGGAGCAGGTCGGCGCCGGCGTCGAGCATCGCGTCGGCGTCGGCCACCGAGGCGATCCCGCCGACGCCGATGATGACCGGCCCCTCCCCCAGGCGGTCGCGCAGGCGGCGCACGACGGCGAGGGCACGGTCGCGCAGCGGCTCACCGGACAGCCCGCCGGGGCCCAGGTCGTGCGCGATGGTGGTGTTCGTGGCGACCACCCCGGCGAGCCCGAGCTCGAGGGCGAGGTCGGCGACGGCGTCGAGGTCGGCGTCGGCCAGGTCCGGCGCGATCTTGACGAGCAGCGGGACGCGCCGCCCGGCCGCCTCGTCGGCCGCGGCCTGCACCGCCGCGAGGATCGGGCGCAGCGCGTCGACGGCCTGGAGGTCGCGCAGGCCCGGGGTGTTGGGCGAGGAGACGTTGACGACGAGGTAGTCCGCCCAGCGGGCCACCGCCCGGGCGCTGGTGACGTAGTCGTCCACCGCGTCGGCCAGCGGGGTGACCTTGCTCTTGCCGATGTTCGCGCCGACCACCACCGCGCGCCCGCGGCGGGTGGCGCGCAGGCGGCGCAGCTCCTCCCCCGCCGCGGCGGCGCCCCGGTTGTTGAAGCCCATGCGGTTGCGCAGCGCCCGCAGGTCCACGTGCCGCCACAGCCGCGGGCGCTCGTTGCCCGGCTGGGCGAGCGCGGTGACGGTGCCCACCTCGACGAAGCCGAACCCGAGCATGTCCATGCCGAGCACCGTGTCGGCGTCCTTGTCCATGCCCGCGGCCAGGCCGAGGCGACCCGGGACCGCCCGGGCCAGCGGGCCGCCGTCCGCCGCGGGCGGGACCGGCGAGGCCGGGCGCCGGCCGAGGGTGGCGCGCACCGCGTCGGACAGCACCGGCACGTGGCTCACGGTGCGGATGAGGCGCATCGCCAGCCGGTGGGCGGTCTCGGGGTCCAGGCGCACGGCGACGGCGCGGAAGAGAAGGGGGTACACCCCGCGAGCCTATCGGCGGCCCCCGACGGGGCGGCGCGGCGTCCGGGGCTCGGCGGCGCAGCGCCGCGAGACGCCCGGCCGGTGCGGGCAGGCACGAGGCCCGCCTCCGCCTGCCGGCGGGACGGGCCTTCGCATTCCCTGGGTGTCGCTCAGCCGGCGGTGCGGGCGGCGCGCCGGCGGGCGAGCTCGTCCTCGACGTCCGGGAGGGGCTCGTCGTGCGCCCGCTCGGTGGGCAGCTGGGACAGCTCGCCCTCGACCTCGCGCCACACGCGGCCGACCGCGATGCCGAAGACGCCCTGGCCACCCTGGACGAGGTCGATGACCTCGTCGGCGGAGGTGCACTCGTACACCGAGGCGCCGTCGCTCATGAGGGTGATCTGCGCGAGGTCGTCGACGCCGCGCTCGTGCAGGTGCGTGATGGCCGTCCGGATCTGCTGCAGGGAGACGCCGGTGTCGAGCAGGCGCTTGACGACCTTCAGGACGAGGATGTCGCGGAAGCTGTACAGCCGCTGGCTGCCCGAGCCCTTCGCGCCGCGGATGCTGGGCTCGACGAGGCCGGTACGGGCCCAGTAGTCGAGCTGGCGGTAGGTGATGCCGGCCGCGCGGCAGGCCGTCGGCCCCCGGTAGCCGGTGTCCTGGTCGAGGTCCGGGAGCGTGTCGCCGAACAGCATGCCCTGGGCGCGCTGGGGGACGCCGGGGACGGCGTCGGCCGTCGCATCAGTGCCGCTCACAGGGATCTCCATTCGTCGCTGTCCGTCGTCATTCACCGGAATCTCGCCCCCATTGAGGATACTCGTGCCCGGCTTTCCGACGAGCCCCACGCTAGGGCCCGCCCCTGGGGAGGTCAACGAGGCTCGCCCGGAGTCGGGCCGGCGTGTCGGACCCGGCGTGTCTTGACCTCAACCTCAGGTTGAGCCACATCACATCGGACCTCGAGCCTCAGGTTTCCTCGGGGCCCTCGCCGGGGTCTTCCGGCCCGGCGGCGTCCTCGCCCGAACTGCCCCCCTCGGACGCGTCCGGCGCCCGGTGCCGGGGGCCCTTCTCGGGGCCGGCCCCTGCCTGCCCGCCCGGCTCGGGCTGACTGCCGGGGTTCTGGAAGTCCTCCGGCTCGACACCCTCGAGGAAGACGCGGAACTCCTCCAGCACCTCCGGCGAGGCCTCGGCGGCGGCCGGCGGCGTCCCGGACGCGGCGCCGGCCTCGCGGGTCTCGGAGGCGTCGAGCCCGGCGTCCTCCACCGGCACCCCGGCCAGGGCCAGCAGGCTCTCCTCGCAGAGCACCGGGCAGTGGGCACGCAGCGCGATCGCGATCGCGTCGGACGGCCGCGCGTCGACGACGGACCCGTTCCCCAGGACCAGCTCGGCGTGGAAGATGCCGTGGAGGACGTGGGTCACCCGCACCTCCACCACCCGCACCCCGAGCTTGTCGAGGATGGACACGAGCAGGTCGTGGGTGAGCGGGCGCGGCGGGACGAGCCCGGCCTGCGCCGAGGCGATCGCGGCACCCTCCCGCGGGCCGATGACGATGGGCAGCACCAGGTCGCCTCCCGGCTCGCCGAGCACCACGACCACCTCGTTGCCGGGCACGCTCACCCGCACGCCGAGGACCACCATCTCGCGCATGCGGCAACCGTACGTCGCCCCGGGTCGGGCCGCGCCCGGAACCGGCGGGGCCGGGCACGTCAGCCCAGCTGGTCCACCGCGGTGCGCAGCAGCTCGGCGTGCAGGCGCGCGTAGAGCTCGGCCAGCTCGGCCGCCTGGGCGGCGCTGCGCTCGCGCGCGGCACCCGAGCGCTGGGCCCGGAGCGGGGCGACGACCTGGTCGATGAGGTCGGCCTCGCGCTCGGCGCTGGTACGTACGGTGCGCAGGTGACGCGGGCTGAACCCGAACCGGGCCAGCGCCAGCACGGCCTGGACGACCTGCACCGCCCGGCCGGGGAAGCGCCCGCGGGTGTCGGCCAGGACGAGCCCGGCCTGCGCCATCTCGTCGACCTCGCTCTCGGTGGCGCCGGTCAGCTCGCAGATCTCCGCGGCGCTCACCCGGGCCCCCGGGGCCGGGACGACGAGCTCGCCGTCGCGGGTGACGACGCGCGCCCGGCCGGGCTGCTCCACCGAGCGGCCGGCGTCGAGGTCGGCGAGCTGGTCGCGGATGACCCGCAGCGGCAGGTAGCTGTCGCGCTGGGCGGTCAGGGCGTACCGGATCCGCTCGGCGTCCGCACGTGAGTACATGCGGTAGCCGGACCCGCTGCGGTGCGGCGCGACCAGGCCCTGCTCCTCGAGGAAGCGCAGCTTGGAGATGGTCACCGCCGGGAATTCCGGCTTGAGCGCGGCCAGCACGCCACCGATGCTCATGGACGGCTCGTGGGAGACCCCGGGCGGCCAGGAGACCGGGCCGTCGTCGCGCCCCTCCCTCGCCGCCTGCTCCGCCGCGTCGTCGGGCTCGCGCGCCTGGCGGCGCTGCGCGGCGGGGCTCACCTGGCGTCCGCGCCCGCCGCCGGCCTGGCGCCCCGCTTGGGACTCGGGTGGTAGGTGAGGCGGTACTTGCCGATCTGCACCTCGTCGCCGGCGCGGAGCGTCACGGAGTCGATCCGCTCGCGGTTGACGTACGTGCCGTTGAGGCTGCCGACGTCGCGCACGGCGAACCCGCCGCCCTCGACCGCGAGGAACTCGGCGTGCTTGCGCGAGACGGTGACGTCGTCGAGGAAGATGTCCGAGCTGGGGTGCCGGCCGGCGGTGGTGCGCTCGGCGTCGAGCAGGAAGCGCGCGCCCGCGTTCGGCCCGCGCTGGACGATCAGCAGCGCCGACGCCGGCGGCAGGGCCTCGACGGCGGCGGCGTCGTCGACGCCCATCCCCTGAGCCGTGAGCTCGGTGTCGGCCTCGTAGCCCACCGCGCCGAAGCGGGCGGTGCTGGTGACATCCGGGCGGTCGGGCTGCTCCGGGGTGCTGGTCATCTGCCTGCCTCCTGGGGTCGCGCGGTAGGGCGCACTCGGTCACGCCCGCTGTTGCTGGTGTCCACTCTAGAGGGCTGAGCGCCGCGGACGGCACCGCGTCCTCACTCGTCGTCCTTCGACGGCACCGGTGTGGCGTGCTTCGGGGCCTCGAGCTCGCGCACGGCGGTGATCTCCAGATCGTCCGATTCGGTCAGCTGAGCCTTCCCGCCGGCGTTGCGCACGGAGGCGAGGGCGCCGCCCGGGATGTCGAGGGCGACCGAGATCGTGTGGGGGTCCCCGATGGCGGTCCACTCGTAGGGCGGTCGCACGGTGGTGCCGTCGACGACGACGCCGGCGCCCGAGGCGTCGAGCATCCAGCTGCTGGCCGTCAGCCGCTGGCCGGAGAGCTCCACCGCCTCGGCGCCGGAGTTGCGCAGCTCCTCGAGGATCTTCAGGAGGTTCTGGGCGCGGACCTCCCCCGAGGGGTCCTGGATCATCACCCGCACCCCGGAACCCTGGACCGGAAGGGTGCCGGCGAGAACACCCTGCACCCGCGCCTGCTCGGCCGCCGCCTTCGCCGCGGCCTCCCGCGAGCTGGTGCTGGAGCGAAGCTCGGCGAGGTCGGAGCGCAGCTGCTCCTGCTCCTGGTCGAGCTCGTGGTTGCGGCGGGTGAGCTCGTCGAGGAGGCGGACGAGGTCGTCCTGGCGCATGCCGGACAGCGCGTCGTCGTGGGTCTGGCGGATCTGGGTCACGACGCCGAAGCCCAGCGCCGCGCAGAGCACGGCCACGAGCACGTGGGTGGCCTTCGCCCGGGGCCGGAGCAGGTCCCGCCAGCCGGGCCGTGGCGTCGCCGTCTCTCCAGCCGCCGCCGCCGCCTCGGCAGACGATTCGGGCGCGTGATCGGCCCCCGGGTGCGTCTCCTCACGGGCGGCGGGCGTCACCTCGGGTGCTGTGCGGGCCTCGGTGCGCGCCGGGGGCGTGTCCTCGCAGGCGACGGGCGCCGCGGTCTCTGCCGCGGGCGCGGGCGTCCCGGCCGTGGGCGCCGCGGGCGCGGGCGACTCAGCCGCGGGCGCCGCGGTCTCTGCCGCGGGCGCCGCGGGCTCTGCCGCGGGCGCGGCCGTATCAGCCGCGCGCGCCGGCGCCTCAGCCGCGGGCGCCTCGGCGCGTGCCTCGGGCAGCTCCTCGCCCGTCGCGGGTGGCTTCGTGGTGGGCTCGGCCGTCTTCTGATCGGGCTTCTGATCGGCCGCAGACGCCTTCTTCCGATCCGACGACGCGTTCCCGGACGCGGCCCGGGGCGCGGCCGGCTTCTTGCCTGGCGCGGACGGCTTGCCCGCCCGTGGCTTCTTGGTGGAGGGCGGCCGGCGCGCGGTGCCGTTCTGGTCGGAGGAGGTCATGCTCACGCTCGGAAGATGTGCCGGCGGATGGAGGCGGCGTTGGAGAAGATGCGGATGCCCAGGACGACCACGACCGCCGTCGACAGCTGCGTGCCCACGCCCAGCTGATCGCCCAGGAAGACGATGAACGCGGCGATGAGCACGTTGAAGACGAAGGAGACGACGAAGACCCGGTCGTTGAAGACGCCGTCGAGATGGGCGCGGACGGCGCCGAACAGGGCGTCGAGCGCGGCGATGAGGGCGATGGGCAGGTAGGGCTGGAGGCCCACGGGCACGGTCGGTTCGAGCAGGATCCCCGCGACGACTCCGATCACGAGACCGATGACCGCCAGCATCAGCTCACCTCTTCCTGCGGCGCCGGCCCGGTGCCGCGCTCGCCGTCAGACCCTGGCACACCGGGGCTCGCCGGTGCGACTTTCGCTCGGCCCTCGACCGGAACCGCCGCGTGCAGCGACCGCGCCTGCCGGCCGGCGAGCTCGAGGTCGTCCGCCCGCCGGATCTCGACGCTGATGTCGTACGTCTCGCGCAGCACGCTGAGGTGCGTGGCCGCCGCCGTGCGGGACAGGTTGGTCTGCAGGCCGTTCGGGTCCCCGATGACCTCGATGCGATACGGGGACACGATCGGCTCGAGGTTGACCAGCACCGCCTGCCCGGCCGTCCGGATGGCGCTCGTCATGCCCAGTCGCTGCCCGTTGATCGCGATCGCCTCGGCGCCGGAGGCCCACAGGGCGTTGACCACCACCTGCAGGTCGACGTCCTTCACCCGCTGGTCGTCCGTCCCCGGCTCGCCCTGCTGGGCGGCGGCCGAGTCGGTCAGCTCGACGACGACGCCCTTCCCGTGCACCGGCGTCTGGCCGGAGACCACCCCGAGCTCCTCGGCACGATCGAGCACCGCCTCGTCGACCCCGGCCAGCGCGTCGCGCTGGAGCCGATCGACCTCGGCAAGGGCCCGGGCGTTCTCCGCGCTCAGCGCGTCCCCCTCCGCCCGGCGCTGCCCGATCTCCTCGACGAGCAGGCTGCGGGCGCTGTCGGTCTGGACCTGCGGGCGCAGCTCCCGGGCGGACCACACCGCCCCCGCACCGATGACGGCGCACGCCGCCACCACCGCGACGCGCTGCCACCCGCGCAGCGGCGCGCTCGGCTGGGCGCCTCGGGTCTGCTCCGCCCACTGGCGGTACCCGGCGTCGAGAGGGTTGTCGAGCACCTCGCGCAGAAGGGACATGGACTCGTCGGGCCGCCGCGGCCGCGCCGCGGCCGGCGGGGGCGTCGGCGCGCCGGAGCTCCCGCGCGCGTCGTCCGCGCCGGCACCGGAGCCCGGGCGCGCGTCGTCATGCGCGCTGGCGCCGTCGGGGGTGGGGGCGCCGTCGTCGGTCGGGCTCATCGGGCGGCTGCCTCCCGGCGGTCCGCCCGCACGATGCGCACCACCTGCTCGACGTACAGCACGGCGGCGAACCAGTACAGGCCGACCCCCCACAGGGCGCTGGCCCAGCCGAACGTCCACGCCACCGTGCCGACGACGCCCGGCACGTTGGCGAGGAGCAGCAGCGGGAAGGCGTACATGAGCGCGAAGGTGCCCGCCTTGCCGGCCAGGTGCACCGGCAGCGGGCCGTAGCCGTGACGCATGAGGATCGGCAGGGTGCCGGCCAGCACCAGCTCCCGGGCGGCGATGACGACGACGAGCCACCACGGCACCAGGTCGCGCCAGCCCAGCCCGACCAGGGTGACGAAGATGTACAGCCGGTCGGCGGCCGGGTCGAGCAGCTGGCCCAGGCGGCTGGTCTGGTGGAAGCGGCGGGCGATGACGCCGTCGAGCCAGTCGCTGACGCCGGCGACGACGAGCACGACGAGCGCCGCGAGATCGCGCTCGGTGAAGATCAGCACACCGAAGACGGGCACGAGCAGCAGCCGGGTGCCGGAGATCACGTTGGGCAGCGTCCAGATCCGGCCCGACGGCGCCGTCGGCGCGGTCGGGTCCTCTGCCTGCGTGCTCACCGCCCCAGGGTACGCAGCCGCCACCGGCCCGGGGCGCCATGTCCAGGGGGACGCGCGCGGCGCGGACCCGCGTGGCACGCTGAGCCGGTGCTCGAGCTGCTCACCGGGTCCGGCCTGGCGATGGCCGCCGGACTCAACGCCTACGTGCCCCTGCTGGCCCTGGGCCTGCTCTCCCGGTTCACCGGTCTGCTCGCCCTGCCCGAGGGGTGGCAGTGGCTGCAGAGCGACGTCGCGCTGGCGGTCCTCGGCGCCCTTCTCCTCGTGGAGGTCGTGGCGGACAAGGTGCCCGTCGTCGACAGCGTCAACGACGTCCTGCAGACGGTGGTGCGCCCGGCCTCCGGCGGCCTGGTGCTGGCGGCGGGGTCGGCCTCGCAGACGCTGACCGTCACCGATCCGGCGGCGACGGAGGGCTGGCGCTGGGTGCCGGTGGTGCTCGGGGTGCTGCTCGCGCTGGCCATGCACGGCACGAAGGCGCTGGCACGCCCGGCGGTGAACGCCACCACGGCCGGCGCCGGGGCGCCCGTGGTCTCGACCGTCGAGGACGTCTCCGCCGTGGCGCTCGTCCTCGTCGCCGTCCTGCTGCCGGTCGCGGTGGGCGCGCTGGTCGTGGCCGTCCTCGCGCTGCTCGTGCTGGCGGTGCGACGCCGGCTCACGCGCCGGCGGGAGCGGCTCGCGGCGGCGCCCTAGGCTTGCGACCCATGACAAAGATGCGTTTCGGACTTTTTCTTCCGCAAGGGTGGCGGCTCGACCTCGTCGGCATCGACGACTCCCAGCACTGGCCCACCATGCGGTCCCTGGCCCGGCGGGCCGACGCCGGCGACCTGTGGGAGTCGGTGTGGGTCTACGACCACTTCCACACCACGCCGGTCGCGACCGAGGAGGCCACCCACGAGGCGTGGTCCCTCATGGCCGCGCTGGGCGCGAGCACGGATCGGGTGCGCCTGGGCCAGATGTGCACCTGCATGAGCTACCGCAACCCCATGTACCTGGCGAAGGTCGCCGCGACCGTGGACCACATCAGCGGCGGGCGCCTGGAGATGGGCATCGGCGCCGGCTGGTACGAGCACGAGTGGCGCGCCTACGGCTACGGATTCCCCCGGGCCGGCGAGCGGCTGGCGCGGCTGCGCGAGGGACTGGAGATCTTCGAACAGGCCTGGCGCGACGGCGAGGCCACGTACCACGGCGAGCACTACGACGTCGACGGCGCGATCTGCCGCCCGCTCCCCCTCCAGCCCGGCGGGGTGCCCGTCTGGGTCGCCGGCGGCGGGGAGAAGGTCACCTTGCGGATCGCCGCCAAGCACGCCCGGTACACCAACTTCGACGGCACCCTCGACGGCTTCACCCGTAAGAGCGAGATCCTGCGCCAGCACTGCGCGGAGGTCGGCACCGACTTCGACCAGATCACCCGCTCGGCCAACTACAACGTCACGATCGGGCGGGACGAGGCGGAGGTCGCCGACCGGCTGGAGCGCCTGCGCGCCCGCCTGAGCGCCTTCATGGGCGAGGACGACGTCGAGCGGCAGATCCGGGGCTTCAAGGACCTGCCCGCCTACGGCACCCCCGAGCAGATCGTCGAGAAGCTCACGGCCCTGCGCGAGGCCGGCATGACCTACGGGATCTTCTACTTCCCCGACGCCGCGTACGACACCGAGAGCATCGAGCTGTTCGAGCGCGAGGTCATGCCCGCCCTCATGTGAGCGGCCGGCTGCGGCGCTGCCGTTCCACCAGGCGGCTGTTCGCGACTCGGGCGGGCGGTCGACCACGCGCCCGAGTCGCGAACGGCAGCCGTCGGCGAGAGCTGCCGCCCATGCCCGGCACCCGCGCTCCTGCAAGCGGCGTCAGCGCGTCGGCACCGGCGCGGCGGCGTCAACGCGCCGGCACCGGCGCGGCGGCGTCAGCGCGTCGCCACCGGCGCGGCGGCCTTGGCCGCGGCGACCGCCAGGGCGTCGGCGCGCTCGTTGTGCTCGTCGCCGGCGTGGCCGCGCACCCACTCGAAGTCCGTGCGGCCGGTGCGGGCCTCCAGCTCGGCGTCGATGGCCTGCACGAGCTCGAGGTTCTCGGGCACCTTGCCGTCGCCCTTGCGCCAGCCGCGGCTCTTCCAGCCCTTCGCCCACTTGGTGGCGATGTTGATGACGTACTGCGAGTCCGCCCGGACGAGCAGGTCGACCGCCGGGCCGGCGTGACGCAGCGCCTCGAGCAGCGCGAGCAGCTCGCCGATGTTGTTCGTCCCGTGCGCGAGCCCGCCCGAGCCCGTCTCCCCCGTGGTCTGGTCCACCCACGCCCAGCCCGTCGGGCCGGGGTTGCCCAGCGCGGACCCGTCGGTGGCGACGACCTTGCCGTAGCCGTCGGTCGGCCGCGGGGCGACGGGAGCGGCGGCCTTGGCCCGGGCCCGGCGCGCCGGCGCGGCCGGCTCCGCCTGGCGGCTGAGGCCCTGCCGCTCGAGCAGCGCGGCGACCCGCTCGGTGTGCCAGACGTAGAAGACCGTGCCGTCGCGGAGCTTGGCGTCCTTGGCCATGCCATCAGCGACGGCGCGCTCGGTGGCGCTGGAGCCGTCCTTCAGACCCAGGGCGGTCAGGTGCGTGCCGACCTGCCGCGCGGTCAGCGCGAACATCGCGCCGAGCTCCGTCTGGGTCGACCAGGTCTTTCCTGCCACCGTCTTCCTCCTTGTCGTGGGCGCTCCCGGCGCCCGGCGCGTGCGGCCCGGACTACCTTGCTACGCCGCCGCGCCCACCGGAGGCGGACACGCCCGTCGCCGCCGTGCGCTCCCCCACACGCCGCCGGCCGCGCAGCCCACACGCCGCCGGCCGCGCCGGCCGCACGCCGCCCCGAGCGCGATCATCATGGACCGCCGACCCGCTCCCCGGGCGGCCCCCACCGAATTAGGATCGGTCGAAGAGCCGGGCCCGCCACCCGGGACCCGGACCGCGCTCGTTCGGGAGTGAGCCATGGGCAACGCCGCCACCACCGCCATCCGCAACGTCGTGCTGCTCGGCCACGCCGGGTCCGGCAAGACCTCGCTGGCGGAGGTGCTGCTGCACAGAGCGGGCGCGACCAGCCGGCTGGGCCGGGTCGACGACGGCACGTCCGTGCTCGACGCCGAGCCGGAGTCGGTCAAGCGCCGCACCACCCTCACCCTCGCCGTCGCCACCCTCGACTGGACCACCCCCGGCGGCGAGCGGTTCAAGCTCAACCTCCTGGACACCCCCGGGCACGACGACTTCGCCCAGGTGGTCGACGCCGCCCTGTCGGTCGCCGACCTCGCGGTCGTCGTCGTCAGCGCGGTCGACGGCGTCCAGGCCGGCACCGAGCGGGCGTGGGCGCGCTGCGAGGAGCTCGGCCTGCCGCGCCTGGTCTTCGTCAGCAAGGAGGACAAGGCCGGCGCCGACTTCGAGGGCACGCTCGCCCAGCTGCGCGACGCCTTCGGGACGGCGGTGATCCCCCTCGAGCTGCCCGTGGGCACCCAGCAGAGCTTTCGCGGGGTGACTGACGTCCTCTTCGACCGCGCCCGGGAGTACGACGCCGAGGGGCGCGGCGCCGACGTGGAGGTGCCCGCCGACCAGCTCGAGGACGAGCGGCGCCGCCACGACGAGCTCGTCGAGGAGGTGGTCAGCGGCGACGACGACCAGCTCGAGCGCTACCTCGCCGGCGAGTCCATCTCCGCCGAGGACGTCGAGCGGACCCTCGCCGCGGAGGTGGCCGCCGCCGCGGTCTTCCCGGTGCTGCTCGGTTCCGCGGCGAGCGGGATCGGCGTCGACCGCCTCGCCGACTTCGTCTGCGAGCTCGGCCCCTCCCCCGCGCAGCGGCCCGCGCACGTCCTCGTCGACGGCGTCGACACCGCGGTGCCGGCCGACCCCACCGGCGAGCCGCTCGTGCAGGTCTTCCGCACGGTGGCCGACCAGTTCGTCGGCCAGGTCTCGCTCCTCAAGGTCCTCTCCGGCAGCCTGCGCGGGGACGAGCACCTGACGAACACCAGCACCGGCACCGACGAGCGGCTCCACGGGCTGTTCTACCTGCGCGGCAAGGAGCACCTGACCGCCGAGGACGTGGTGGCCGGCGATCTCGCCGGCGTCGCCAAGCTCACGGGCTCGCCCACCCGGTCCCTGCTCGCGCTGCCCGGACGGCCGGTGGCGCTGGCGACCCTGCCGGCGCCGGCGGCCGGGTTCACCCGCGCGGTGCGGCCGGTGACCCAGTCCGACGACGACAAGCTGCCCGAGGCGCTGCGCAAGCTGTGCGCGGAGGACCCGGGCCTCGTCGTCGTCCAGGACGAGGAGGCCGGCCAGGTGCTGGTCACCGCCGTGGGCGACACCCACCTGGCCGTGGCGCTGGAGCGGCTCGAGCGCAAGTTCGGCGTCCGGGTCGAGACCGAGGACGTCCGGATCCCGTACCGGGAGACGATCGCCCGGCCGGCCGACGTCGAGGGCAAGGTCAAGAAGCAGTCGGGCGGGCACGGGCAGTTCGCCGTGGTCCAGCTCAGGGTGAGCCCGGCCGCGCGCGGCACCGGGCTGGAGTTCGTCGACTCCATCGTCGGCGGCGCCATCCCCCGCCACTACCTGCCAGCCGTCGAGCGCGGCATCGAGGACGCGATGGCGCAGGGCGGCCCGCTGGGCCACCGCGTCACCGACCTCGTGGTGGAGTGCGTGGACGGCAAGTACCACTCGGTCGACTCCTCCGACATGGCCTTCCGCACCGCGGCCGCCCTCGGCCTGTCTCAGGCGCTCGCCCAGGCCGGGACGGTGGCGCTGGAGCCGGTGTGGTCGGTGAGCGTGACCGTGCCGAGCGGCAGCCAGGGCGACGTGCTGGCCGACCTGGCCACCCGCCGCGGCCGGGTGGTCGACACCGGCGGCGGCACGAACGGCGATGAGGTCATCGAGGCGCTCGTGCCGATGGCCGAGCTGCGCCGCTACGCCGTCGACCTGCGGGCCATCACCGCCGGGCGCGGGCGCTACCGCGCCGTCCCGGACCGTTACGAGCCGGTCCCGGAGAATCTCGCCGCCGGCACGAAGGCGCCCGCCACGCGCTGACGGGCGCGCTACGCCCCCGCCGGATACCGCCCGCCGGCGGGCACCCGCTTGCGCGGATGGACGACGGCGTCCGCGCCCACCAGCGCGACCTCGTCGTCCGCCGCCTCGCCGCCCACCTCGGCGCGGCCACGCACGCGCGCGCCCTCGTCGACGACGGCGCGGCTCACCCGCGCGGCCGGGCCAACCCGGACGTCGTCGAGCAGGACGGCGTCCTCCACCACCGCACCGGGGGCCACGTGCACACCGGGGCCGAGCACGCTGCGCCGCACCGTGCCCTGGACGACGACGCCGGGGGCCAGCACCACCGACTCCAGCTCCGCGCCCGGCTGCACCCGCACCGCCGCCTGCCGCAGGTCGCAGGTGGAGATGGGCCAGGCCGGGTCGTCCAGGCCGAAGGGCGGCTTGGCGAGCAGGTCCATGTGCGCCCGCCAGTACCCCTCCACCGTGGCGATCGGCTGCCAGGACCCGGCGTGCCGGTACTCCCCCACGACGCCGCGCCGCACCATGGTGGGCAGCAGGTGCTCGCCCACGTCGCCCAGGCCGCGGGTGCCGCGGTCGTGCCGGGCCTGCTCCAAGCCGGCGAGAAGCGCGCGCGGGTCGAAGGCGAGGACGCCGGTCGTGACGAGGTCGCCGGCGGGCTCGGTAGGCCGGTAGGCGTAGTCGGTGACGACGCCGTCGCGCGCGGTGACGACGCCCAGGCGCGAGCGGTCGCCGTCGTGGCGGGTGGTGACCAGGGTGAGCTCGGCGCCGGAGCCCAGGTGGTGGCCGACGACCTCGGCGTAGTCCATCCGGTAGACCGCGTCCGCGGCGGCGACGAGCACCACCTCGGGCAGCGCGGCCTCGATGGCGTCCGCGACCCGCCACAGCGCGTCGGCGCTGCCCGTGCGGCGCCCGCCCGGCTGCGGGGCGCGCACCCGCAGGCCGCCACGGGTCCGGTCGAGGTCCCAGGGCCGCCCGCCGCCCAGGTGCTCCGCCAGCGACCCGGGGTGGTGCTGCTCGAGCACCCAGACCTCCGACAGGCCGCTGTTGCGGGCGTTCGACAGGGGGAAGTCGATGAGCCGGTGGCTGCCGGCGAAGCGCAGCGCCGGGACGGCCCGGGCCTCCGTCAGCGTCTCCAGGCCCGCACCGGCACCGCCGGCGAGCACGATGAGCAGCGTCCGGGTCGCGGCCAAGGGAACCTCCGTCACGGGTGGGCTCGCAGCAGGGGCGAGCGGGGTCGGCACCCAGGCTAGGCGACCGCGCGCCGTCCCTCCCTCCGCCACGAGGGCCACGGCCGCCGTCGGTGGCCGCGAGCGCCGTGGTCAGGGCCACAGGCGCGGGCGGCGCCGCGCGGCGAGGTCCTCCACCCACCCGAACAGGGCGATCGCGGCGACGATGAGCACCCAGGCGACCGCGAACAGCACCCCCTGGTTCCCCAGCGGAACGTGGTCGGCAACCGCCGGGACGTTCCACAGCACGTCGAGGACCAGGACGCCGACGACGAGGGCCACCTCGTGCCACAGGTAGACCGTCACGGCCCGGGAGTTCAGCACCGTCACCGCCCGGTCCAGCGGGCGCACCCGGGCCAGCCAGCCGACCGTCGGGCGGAAGCGGAGCAGCACCAGCACGAAGCCCGCCGACCACAGGGCCTGGCCCAGCGGGATCTCGTTGAGGTCGTACCCGGCGGCCGGGTCGGGATGGGTGAAGGCCCACCAGGCGCCGAGCGCCAGCAGTGCCGCGGCGACGGCGAGCATGGGCAGGCCCCGCACGGCGTCGAGGACGCCGTCCCGGTGGGCGAAGCCGAGCAGCCAGCACGTGAGGAAGGTCGCCAGCTCGACGGCGACCGCCGCGACGGGGCCGTCCGGCTGCCAGACGGTGAGCACCACCACCGGCGCCAGCGAGAGCGCCAGCGTCGGCAGGGGGTAGCGCCGGAAGACCCGCAGCAGCAGCGGCGAGAGCAGCACGAACCACAGGTACGCACGGATGTACCACAGCGGCTCGACGAGCTGCTCGCCCCAGGCGTTGCGCGGGAGGTCCCCCACAGGCACCACCCAGAAGAGCAGCTGCCCCCACCACGACGCGGCTCCCGACGACGGCGGGCCCCAGCCGTGGAGCACCATCGCGGGAAGGACGCACAGCGCGAAGAACCAGAACGGGGGCAGCAGCCGACGGACCCGCCCGCGCACCACCGAGAGCGCGGGACGGTCGAGGGACCGGGCCATGAGGGAGCCCGCCATCATGAACATCACGCCGAGCGCCGGGAACGCCAGGCTCAGCCACGAGAGGCCGAACGTGTGGTAGGTCACCACACGGAAGAGCGCGACCGCCCGCAGCAGGTCCAGGTACCGGTCCCGCGGCGGCCGCGGCGGCCGCGGCGCACGCAACCCCTCCGCCGCCGGCGCCCCACCGGGCGTCGCCGGCGCCTCGGCGGGGCCGGGCAGCGTCGCCCGGGCCGCGCCGGGGCCGACGTCGGCCGGTGCCCGACGCTCGCCGGTCACCGGGCTTCCTGCCTCGCTGAGCCCGCACCCGCACTCACCATGTGGTCCTCCCTCGACGCGGGGCCGCGGCCGCCGGCTCGCCCCGTCCATTGTGCGCGTGCAGCGTCCGTCGCGGACGGGACAGATCGGTCACGCACCGGCGACTCCCGACCGTGCCGGCGCGAGAGCGGGGACCGGCAGGCTGACCGTGTTCATCCGCTCGGGCTTGTACCAGCCCATCACCCGGCCCTTGAGCGCGCGGACGAGCGAGGCGTACAGCAGGTAGAAGCGCAGCGGCTCGTAGATGAGGCGGTAGATCGGCACGATCGCCAGGTGCCAGGTCTTCTCGCGCACCAGCCACAGCGCGACGGCGGAGATCAGCAGGTGCATGCCCGTGACGAACGCGGCGAAGAGGGCGATGCTCTGCCAGTTCCCGCTGGAGATGCTCAACGCGGCGACCAGGATCGTGAAGGGCCCGAACAGCAGCGGGATGAGCACCGACAGCAGGGTGTACGGCATCGTCACCAGGCCGAGCACGCCGTAGCGGGGGCGCAGGAGCATCCCGCGGTGCTTGGTGAGCGTCTGGATGTTCCCGTAGGTCCACCGCAGCCGCTGCCGCGCCAGGCCGCGCACGGTGTACGGCGCCTCGGTCCACGCGACGGCCGCGTTCTCCTGCACCACCTGGTAGCCCAGCCGGTGGATGGACAGCGTGAGGTCGGCGTCCTCGGCCATCGTGTCGTGGGAGTACCCGCCCGCGCGCAGGACGGCGTCGCGGCGCCATCCCGCGCAGGCCCCGGGGACGATGGAGATGGCGCCCACCAGTCCCTCGGCCATCCGGGTCACGCAGATGCCCGAGATGTACTCCAGGCTCTGCCACGCGGTGAGCAGGTTGCGCCGGTTGCCGACCTTGACGTGGCCCGCGACCGCGCCCACGCCGGCGCCGTCGGGACCGACGAAGTGCTGGGCGAGCATGCGGATGGTGCCCGGCTCGAAGACGGTGTCGCCGTCGAGCGTGACGACGACCTCCCCCCGTGCGAGGGCGAACCCGTGGTTGCTCGCCGCGGCCTTCCCGGCGTTGGGCTGGTCCACCACGCGCAGCTGGGGCCAGTCCCGCGCCGCCTCGCGCAGCACCTGCAGGGTGTTGTCGGTGGAGCCGTCGTTGACGACGATGACCTCGAAGGCGGGATAGTCGCTCGCCCGCAGCGCCGCGAGCGTCTTCGCCACCACCGGTTCCTCGTTGAAGACCGGCAGGACCACACTGACGAACGGCAGCGGCCCCTCCGCCCTGGGCCCGCGGCGCCGCTGCCGGCGGTGGTTGGCCAGCGCCAGGACCACGTAGAGCAGGGACATCACGGTCAGCGACACGATGCCGAACCAGAACAGCCAGCCGACCAGGTAGCCCGGTGCGACCCACACCGCGCTCAGCGCCGCGAGGGTGGCCCGGTCCGCCACCGTCGGGGCCACGTCATGAGCCGGGGTGTACTCCGGCGGGAGGATCGGCGCCATCGTGCTGAAGGTGTAGCCCTGCGCCTTGGCGTCGTCGATGAACTGCGCGAGCATCGCCAGGGTCCCGGACCGGTCCCCGCCGGCGTCGTGCATGAGGACGACGTGCCCCTCGCCGTCGAGCTCGGGCACGGGGATCTCCTCGCCCGGCCCGTAGTCCCAGTCGAGGGTGTCGAGGTCGTAGTTGACGTGGACGTACCCGAGCTGTTGCGCCTGCAGCACCGCGGTGGCGTTGGCGTAGGGGTCCCCGCGCGGGATGCGGAAGAGCCGGGAGCCGTACCCGGCGACGGCGCGCAGCGTCCGGTCCGTCCCGACCAGCTCCTCGCGGTCACGCGCGTCCGAGTTCTTGGCGAAGTCGATGTGACGCATGGTGTGGTTGCCGACCATGTGCCCCTCGCGCACGATCCGGCGCAGGATCTCCTGGTGCTTGACCACGTTCTGCCCCAGCACGAAGAACGTCGCCGGCACGCCCTCGCGCGAGAGCAGGTTGAGCAGCTCCGGGGTGTAGGTGGCGTCCGGGCCGTCGTCGAAGGTGAGCATGAGCTGGTGGTCGGGGACCTTGCCGAACTCGTCGATGACGAACTCGTTGTCGCCGACCTCGGCGATCTCGTCGTCGTCGAGCTCGCGGAGCACCTCGCCGCTGAAGGGGTCCTTGAGGACGACGGGGTCCGCGCTGGTGTCCACCGCGAGCACCCGGTTGAAGGCGTCCCCGCCGTCCGCGCTGAGGACCGGCAGCTCGTCGAGCTTGCCCTCGTCCTCGAGGTGGCGCGGGTACCCCACGCCCTTGTTCTCGCTGGGCCACCAGGTCGGCGCGAAGGCCCCCGGCGCCGTCCAGGCGGTCAGTCCGCCCAGGAGCACCACAAGGATCCCCACGGAGGCGCGCACCCGCTGCCAGCGGTGCCCGGTGGCGTCGAAGAAGATCGGCCGGGACGTCGGCGGCACGCCCTGCCCGGCGGCGTGGCGCGGGGTCGTGGCACGGCGCCGTGACGCCGGCGGACTCGCCGTGCCGGCCGCGGGGCGTGCGGGGGCGCCGTCTCGCTGGGGAGCCGGGATCCCGTCTGGCCCGGGAGTCGGGGGCGTGCCGTCTGGCCGGGGAGCCGGGGCCTCGTCGCCGGCTGTCTGTCCGGCGCCGCGCCCCGAGGAGCTGCGAGCCGGGAACTTCGCGTCGTCGTGAGCCGGACCGCCGGGCCGCGGGTGGACCAGCTCCACCGGGTTCACGTGGCCGACAACGTCGGTCGGCACGCCTGCACGAAAAACGTCCGGGACGGCGACGGCGTCGCCCCTTCGTGCTCTGACCAGCTTCCCGAGAGTTTGCGCAACGCTCATTACGGCTGCCCCTCCGCCGAGCGGCGGACCGTCCGCCACACCTGTAGGCGAACGTAAGGAGCGCGTCCCGGGACCCACATCGGTTCCTAGTCCCAGCCCTGTGCGCCGGGGAACGGGGGGCGGGCGGCGGTGCGGTGCGGTAGGACACGCGCCCGCAGCGGCGCTGGCGTTCGGGGGTGAGGGTGGGAGGGTGGCCCCCGGGTGGCGGGACCGGCGCGGGGGTGACCTCCGCCCGGGTGGCGCGTGTACTACGGGGACGCGCAGCGTGACGCGGGCGCGTCCGCCGGCGACGCGGGTGGCCGGGGCGCCCGACAGCATGGGGCAAACGCCGGCGGAACCAGGTGGGGTCGACGCGCGGCCGGTGGCATCGGAGCACGTCGTGCCGGCGCTCTCGGACGCCGCCCACCCGGGCTCCGGCCCGGGGCCGACCACGGGGGCGGGGCCGCCGGCAAGGCCGAGCCTGGGCCTGACCACCAGGCGCGACGGCAGGGTCCCCGATGGAGCAGGAGGGGGCGGCCGCGCGGCCCGAGCACGAGAGCCGGCCGGCCCGCCGCGCACGGTCACCCCGCGGCACCGGACAGCGGCGGTCGGCGCGCCGGCTTCCCGCACGCCGCGGCGGCCGCCCGAGGGGGATACGTCGCGATTGGCGCCCGCCCGCACGGCGCCGGTCCCCTACTGCCCCCTCCGGTCGCGTTCGGCCGTCGCGGGCACCGCCCCACAGACAGTCAGCGGGCAGTCAGCACGCGACCGGCGCGGAGTCAGCGGGCGAACAGCCAGCAGTCAGCAGGCGGCCAGCGAGGAGTCAGCGCGCGAACAGGGCACACACGAGCACGCATGCCGTCAGGACCACAAGGATCGGTCGGCGACGCGGGGTCAGCGCAGCGCCCGGGCCCCGGCGAGCTGGGCGCGGAGGGAGCGCAGGAGGTGGTCGCGCGCCTCGACGACCAGGCGGCGCAGCGCCGCGGGCGCGTCCTCGTTCGCCTCCAGCCACCCGGTGGTGCGCCGGACCGCGGGATGCGCCTCGGCCACCGTCCCCTCGGCCGCGTCCTGGTGGTGCGGGTAGAGCCCGCGCACCAGGCGGCTGGCGATCTCGATGGAGTGCTCGGTCCAGATGCGACGCAGCGCGGCGAAGTAGGGCTCGGCGTACGGCGCGGTCAGCTCGCGGTGCGCGGGCTGGGCGAACCCGGCGATGGTGGCGTCGACGTGGTCGTTCGTCAGGCCACCGGGGCGCAGCAGCGTGTCCCAGTCGGCCGCTTTGACCGCCGCGGCGGGCAGGCTGCTGACCGCCGCCAGGTGCTGCGTCACGCCGTCCGCCGTGGGGTCGCGCTCGAGCTCGGCGTCCAGCTCCGCGCGGCTCGCCGACCCGGTGGCCGCGAGCGCCCGCCACAGCGACCACCGCAGCTCGGGGTCCAGCGGCAGGCCGGCGACCCGCTCGGCGCCGTCGAGCAGCCCACGGGCCCGGCCGCCCGCGCCGGGGACCACCGCGGCGGCGGCCGCGAAGGCCCGTGCCCAGACCAGCTGCGCGTCCGAGCCGGGTTCGGCCGCGGTGAGGCGCTGCCAGGCCCCCTCCGCCAGCTCCGCGCGCCGCGCGCCGCGCTCGGCGGCCGGGGCGTAGTCCTCGACGGCGGTCCGGGCGTTGACGGTCAGCCCGGCGAGCACGGCGCTGTCGCTCTCCGCCGGTCCGTGCCGCAGCACCAGGTCGACATACTCCCCGGCCGGCAACAGCGCGTCGCGGGTGGCGTTCCACAGCGCCGACCACACCAGCGAGCGGGCGAGGCCGTCGCGCAGGGCGCCGAGATGCGCCCGCGCCGTCTCGAGCCCGGCGGGGTCGAGACGCACCTTGGCGTAGGTGAGGTCGTCGTCGTTGACGAGCACGAGGTCGGGGGCGGGCAGCCCGGCGGCCGCGGTGAGCTCCGTGGCGGCGCCGTCGACGTCGGCCTCCAGGCGGTGACTGCGCACCAGGGCGAGCCCGTCGCCGTCGTCCTCCAGGTGGTACAGGCCGACGGCCAGCCGGTGCGGGCGCAGCACCTCCTCACCGGTGACGGGGTCCGTGCCGTCCTGGGTGACGACGAGCTCGACGATCTCGCCGTCCTGCACGGTGCACCGGGCGGCGAGGGTGGCCGTGCCGGCGGTCTGCAGCCACAGCCGGGCCCAGGCGGTCAGGTCGCGCCCGGAGGTCGCCTCCAGCGCGGCGAGCAGGTCGGTCAGGGTGGTCGAGGCGTAGGCGTGCTCGGCGAAGTAGGCGCGGGCGCCCGCGAAAAAGGCGTCGGGGCCCACGTAGGCGACCAGCTGCTTGAGCACGGACGCGCCCTTGGCGTACGTGATGCCGTCGAAGTTCTGCTTGGCGGCCTCGAGGTCGGGGATGTCCGCCACGACCGGGTGCGTGGTGGGCAGCTGGTCCTGGGTGTACGCCCAGGCCTTGCGGCGGTTGGCGAAGGCGGTCCACGCGTCGGTGAACTCGGTGGCGGCGACGGAGGCGTGGGCACCCATGTAGTCCGCGAAGGACTCCTTGAGCCACAGGTCGTCCCACCAGCGGGGGGTCACCAGGTCCCCGAACCACATGTGGGCCATCTCGTGGAGGATGGTGTTCGCCCGGGCCTGGTACTGCGCGCGGGTGGCGGCCGAGCGGAAGACGTAGCTCTCCGTGAACGTCACGCAGCCGGGGTTCTCCATGGCGCCGAGGTTGTACTCGGGCACGAACACCTGGTCGTACTTGCCCCACGGGTAGGGGAAGGCGAACTCGCGGTGGTAGAAGCCCAGCCCCTGCCGGGTCACCTCGAGGATCCGATCGGCGTCGAGGTGCTCGGCGAGGGAGGCGCGGCACCACACCCGCAGCGGCACGGTGAGGGTCTCGCCGCCGGGCAGGGCGGCCGACCACTCCCCCGCCGCCTGGTGGTAGGGGCCGGCGACGACGGCGGTGAGGTAGGTGGACATCCGTTCGGTGGGGGCGAACCGCCAGCGCCGGACGGCGGGCCCCTGCACGGCGACGTCGGCGACCTGCTCGGGCGCCCGGTTCGACAGCACCTCCCAGCCGGCCGGCGCGAGCACCTCGAAGACGAAGCTGGCCTTGAGGTCGGGCTGTTCGAACGTGGCGAAGACGCGGCGGGCGTCCGCCGGCTCGTACTGGGTGTAGAGGTAGGCCTGCTCGTCCACCGGGTCGACGAAGCGGTGCAGCCCCTCCCCGGTGCGTGAGTAGTGGCCGGCCCCCTCGACGATGACGACGTTGTCCGACCCGTCGGTGCGCAGCCCGTCCAGGCGCACCCGGGCGCCGTCGTACACGCTGGCGGCGTCGACCGGGCGGTCGTTGACGACGACGGCGCTCACCTCACCGAGGAAGTCGAGGAACGTGGTCGGCGTCGTGGCGGTGAACCGCACCCGGGTGGTGGAGGGGAACGTCGCGCGGGCGGGATCGGTGGCGCCGGTGAGGTCCAGCCGGACCCGGTACTCGCTCAGGTGCAGGTGGGCCGAGCGCTCGCGCGCCTCGGTCCGGGTCAGGTTCGCCGTCGTGCTCACCTCCGCACTCAACCACCTGCCGGTGCCGGGTCACCAGCCGGGCCCGGGCGGGGCGTGGCGCGGAAGTCGGTGCGGCCGGGACGGGAGGGTGCCAGGCTGGGCCACGGACGCGGTGCCAGGCCGGGGCGCGACGTCCGGCACGGAGGAGGTGGCCCATGCCCCCGACGGTTCCCGACGGCGCGGTGGTGGTCGGCGTCGACGGCACCGGCAAGGCGGAGCGGGCGCTGGTGTGGGCGGGCAACGAGGCGGCCCGCCGGGACGCGCCGGTGCACGTCCTCTACGCCTTCCCGTGGATCACCTCGGCGCGCGCGTACGAGCTCATGCCGGCCGGCGACGTCGTCGAGGCCGGGGAGAAGATCACCGGCACGGCGCGGGCCGAGGTGCTCGCGGCGCACCCCGACCTGGCGGTGACCACCGAGGTGCTGCTCGAGGAGCCGGCGGTGGCGCTGGTCGACGCCTCCGAGCGGGCGTCCGTGGTGGTCATGGGCGCGCGCGGGCTCGGGCCCATCGCGAGCCGGCTCCTGGGGTCGGTCTCGCAGAAGGTGGCGGCGCACGCGCACGGGCCGGTGGTGATCGTCCGCGAGGGCGCGCAGAAGATCGACGGGCCGGTGGTGGCCGGCGTGGACCCCGAGCAGGACTTCCCCGAGGTGCTCGAGTTCGCCTTCTCCCAGGCCGCCGCCCGCGGCGTGGGCGTCCGCCTGGTGCACGCGTCCGCGCACGAGGCGGTGCGGCCGGAGTTCGCCGACCCGCGCGTCCAGCAGGTCTTCGACCGGGAGGCCGAGCGCACGCAGCAGCTCGTCGCCGCGCTCGGCGACCAGTGGGCCGCGCGGCACCCGGGCGTGCCGGTGGAGGTGCGCACCGTGACCGGACGGCCCGCGGAGGTCCTCGCCGCCGAGGCGCCCACGGCGAGCCTCCTCGTGGTCGGCGCCCGCGGGCGCCGCGGGCTGGCGGGCGTGCGGCTCGGCTCGGTCGCTCGGGGCGTGCTGCACGAGGCGCCCGTGGTCGCCGTCGTCCGTCCGCGCGGCGGCGGGCACGGCTGAGGGAAGCGACGGGCACGCCGCCACGTCCGGTGCCGCCCGCCCCGGCCCCCTATCCTGACTGCACCGGCGGGAGCGGACTGGATCTGGGAGGCGATGTGGCTGCGCAGCAGAGTTCCAGCGCATCGACGCAAGGTCGCAACGAGACCCCGGAGGAGCGTTCGGACCGGAACTGGAGCGAGCTGCTCCAGGAGCTCCGCGTGACGCAGACCGGCGCGCAGATCCTCACCGGCTTCCTGCTCACGCTGCCGTTCCAGCAAAGCTTCTCCCGACTCGACGACGCCCAGCTGACGATCTACCTCGCGCTCGTCATCCTCGCGGCGGCGACCACCGTGCTCGTGGTCAGCCCGGTGAGCGCCCACCGCCTCCTCTTCCAGCGTCGGCTCAAGCCCGAGCTGGTCCGGGCCGGGCACCGGGCGGCGCTCGGCGGGCTCGCCTGCCTCGCCCTGGTCGTCACCGGCACGGTGCTGCTCATCTTCGACGTCGTGCTGGGCCGGGACGGCGCGCTGATCGCCGCCGGCGCCATCTTGCTGCTCATCGTCCTCGGCTGGGCGGTGGTGCCCCTCCTGGCCGGCCGGCGCCGCCTGCAGGACTGAGCCGTGACCGATCACCACCTGCGCGTCACCGCCTCCGTCACGCTCGACCCGCGCGAGCTGCGCTGGCGCTTCTCGCGCGCCGGCGGCCCGGGTGGGCAGGGCGTGAACACCACCGATTCGCGCGTCGAGCTGAGCCTGGACCTCGCAACGACGGCGGCGCTGAGCCCCGAGCAGCGCGCACGCGTGCTGCACGCGCTGGCCGGCCGCCTCACCGAGGGCGTGCTCACCGTGGTCGCCGCCGAGCAGCGGTCCCAGCTGCAGAACCGCCGCGCCGCCGTCGACCGCCTCGTCGCGCTGTTGCGCGAGGCGCTCGCCCCGCCCCCGCGGCCGCGGCGGGCCACGCGCCCCTCACGCTCGGCGGTGCGGCGGCGGGCGGAGGCCAAGCAGCGGCGCAGCCAGGTCAAGCAGCTCCGCCGCCGTCCCGCGGACTGACAGGCCCGGGCATGGACCGCTCCGACGGCCTCGTCGTCGCCCAGATGGTCGCCCTCGGCGGCGTGGCGTGGCCGGGCGGGCCGCGGTGGGCGCTCCCGACCGCGGCGCGGGCGGCCGCGGGGGCGCTGGTGCTGGCCGGGGGTGGTCTCGCCGTCGCCGGGGCCCTGCCGCACGGCCGGCACCTCAGCCCGCGGGTCGCGCCGCCGCCGGCCGCCGTGCTGGTGACCACCGGCGCCTACGCGCTCACCCGCAACCCGATCTACACCGGCCTGGCGGCGGCCACGCTGGGGGTCGCCGTGCTCCGCCGTCGCGCCGTTCCGCTGGTGTGCGCGGCGGTGCTCGCCGGGGTGCTGGCGCGCAAGACCCGGCTCGAGGAGGTGGCGCTGGAACGGCGCTTCGGTGCCCGGTACCGCGCCTACGCGGCGGCGACGCCACGCCTGGTGCCGCGCCGGCGTGGGGGCGACCGTGAGGCACGAGGGCGGCCGTGAGGCATGAGCTGCCCGCATCGACCGTGGAGGCCCGCCGACGGCGGCAGCCCGTCCGCTGCGCATGGGCGTCAGCGGTGCCGCATGATGGGGTGACACGCGAAGGAGCCCCGATGGATCGCGCACCGCGGTTGTCCCGGCACGACCGGCCGTCGCGCGCTCACCTCGTCGTCGTCGTCATCGCGGCACTGCTCGTGGCGGGCGGCGGCGTGGCGCTCCTGCTGGGGTACCGGGCAGAGCGCGAGTCCGGGGCCGGCTCCCCGTCGGAGCCGCCGGCGGGCGCGTCCGTCGATCCCCGCGACCCGTCCCTGTCGCTCACGGTGGACGCGGCGCGCAAGGCACGCGCCGCGCAGATCACGTCGACGTTCGAGAACTCCACGCTGGACCTGCAGTACGGCTTCGCGGAGAACATCGGCGACGGCCGCGGCATCACCGCCGGGCGTGCCGGGTTCACCTCCGGCACCGGCGACCTGCTGCTCGTGGTGCGGCGGTACGCGGACCTCAAGCCCGGCAACGTGCTCGCCAAGTACATCCCGGCGCTGGAGGAGGTCGACGGCAGCGACTCCATGGCGGGCCTGGACGGCTTCGCCGCGGCCTGGGGGCAGGCCGCGAAGGATCCCGCCCAGCGCAGGCTGCAGGACGAGGTCGTCGACGAGCTCTACTTCCGGCCGGCGATGCAGATGGCCGACGAGCTGGGCATCCGCACGCCGCTCGGCCAGGCGATCTTGTGGGACACGATGATCCAGCACGGCTCCGGCGGGGCCAACGGCACGCAGGCGATCATCCGGGACACCCTCGACGACGTCGGCCCGGTCGACGACGACGAGGCCGCCTGGCTCGACGCCTTCCTCGACGCACGCCTGCACCACCTCGATCACGCCTACCAGGACGCGGAGACCGACGCGGACGCCTCCTCGCAGTCGCGCATCGACGCCCTCCGGTCGCTGCTCGACTCGGGCAACCTGGCGATGAACCTGCCCATGGAGTGGGACGTCTACGGGACCACCTTCCGGCTGCCGGAGGACTGAGTCGGCCGAGGGCTGAACGCCGGTCGGCCCCTGCCATGGCGCGGCGTCCGTCCCCACCTCGCGCGGGTGGACCGAGCGATGTCGGTGGGGCCCGATAGCGTCTTGTCATGGTCGATGACGACGCATTCGCCGAGGGCGGGCCGGGCGTGCCGGTGCCCTCGGTGTCGGTCGTCGAGGCCGAGGGGCGCGTGGGCCTCCATGTGTCGGTGCCGCTGAGCTCGTGGGGCACGGTGGCCGCCGAGGTCGCCCTGGAGATGGCGAAGCTGGAGGGCTCGGTCCCCTGGTTCGACCAGTACGCCCAGGCGGCCCGGGCCAGCTACGCCGACCAGCCGGGCCGTACGGTGGAGGAGCTCCTCGACGCCTCACGCGCCGGGGACGGCCCCGGTCCGCAGGACTCCGACGTCGAACGGTTCGGGGTCTCGCGGTACGGGCTGACCTCCCCCTCGGCGACCTTCCTCGAGCGGCAGGCTCCCTCCCCGGCCCTGGCACGGCGGCTGGCCGGCACCGCCCTGGACCGGGCCGACGACGCCACGGTCGTCGAGGCCGTCGCCGGGTGGGAGCGCATGGCCTCCTGGGCGCTGTCCCAGCAGGCCCGGGCCGTAATGGAGCTGGCCAACCGGCGCGGGAGCTCCACGGCCGGGGCGACCTCCACCGCCGCGGAGATCGCCGCCCGCCTCGGCCTCACCCAGTACGCCGGGGAGGCGAAGCTGAACTTCGCCTTCGGCCTGGACAACTTCCCCGAGATCGCCGATGCGCTGACCGCCGGACGTCTCGACCGGCGCAAGGCGGAGATCCTCATGGCCCGGGAGCCGGGCCTCACCCTGCCCGAGCAGCGCCGCGTCGTGGCCGACCTGCTCGCACCCCAGCCCTCGGCCGCACCGGACCCGACGGCGACCGGCGGCGGATCCCTGACCTCTGCCGCCAGCCCGACCGTCGACGCCGCACCGGACGCCACCGACGCGGCCCCTGACACCGTCGCCGCCGGGACGGACGCCGCCGACGCGACCGCTGACGCCGCCGCACCGGACGCCGCCGGTGCCGCCACTGACACCGTCGCAGCAGACGCCGCCGGTGCCGCCACCCAAACCGGGGCGGGTGCGGCCGCCGAGGTCCCGGACACCGTTTCCGTGAAGCTGCCGCTGGTGGAGGACCTCACCGGGCCCCAGCTCCGGGCGCATCTGCGCACCGCCGCCGTCACGGCGGGCGCCGACGCCGGCCGCAAGCGCCGGGAGAAGGCCTTCGCCGACCGCCACGTCCTCGTCGAGCCCGCCGGCGACGCCATGGCCTGGGTCTCGGCCTTGATCCGCGCCGACGACGCCGAGGCCACCCGGGTATGCCTCGACGCCCTCGCGGCCGCCGCCAAGGGCCCCACCGGCGTCGACCGCCGGAACATCGACCAGCGCCGCGCCGACGTCTTCACCGATGTGTTCACCACCATCTTGCGTCGCGGAGTCGACCTGACCGGGGCCGAGCTGCCGACCTTCCACGGCAACAAGCCCCACATCCAGGTGACCATCCCCGCCGGCACGCTGCTCGGCCTGTCCGACGCCCCGGCCGAGCTCGGTGGCTACGGCCCCATCCCGGCGGAACTCGCCCGAGAGATCGCCGCCGACGGCACCTGGCACGGGTTGTTCACCGATGCGACGGGCTGCTTCACGGCGCTCGGCACCACCCGCTACCGGCCGGGGGCGGACCTCTCGCGTCAGGTCATCGCCCGGGACGTCACCTGCACGTTCCCGGGCTGCCGGCAGCCGGCGTGGAAGGCCGACCTCGACCACATCGCCTCGTACGACCCGGCGGTGGCGGAACAGCTCGAGCAGACCACCAAGATCCGCCTCCAGGCGCTGTGCCGACGCCACCACAACCTCAAGACGACAAAGTTCTGGTCGGCGGCCCGCGACGAGACGACCGGCGCGATCCACTGGACCGCGCCCAGCGGCCACACCTACACCCGGGCGCCGCCCACACCAGCGGGTGCGGTCACCGCGACTGGCCCTCCCCCCGGAGACGATCCGGAGGACGATCCCCCGCCGTTCTAGCCGCCCGGCACCCGGCTCAGCCGATCTCGGCCAGCCGCGGCAGCAGCGGCGTCATCGCCTCCATCGCGCCGGCACGGACGACGTACCGGGTGATGCCCCAGCGCCGGTGGTGCGCGGCGACGGCGTCCACGATCTCGTCCGCGGTGCCCACCAGCACGTAGGGCACGGTGAGCAGCTCACGCACGCTCACGCCCGCGTGGCCGGCCATCTCGGCGGCGGCGCCCTCGGCATCGTCGGTCACGGTCACCTGCTGCACGAGCGCCTCCAGCACCGGCTGCTCGGAGCGCCCCACCGCGCCCCCGGCGACCAGCGCGACCTGCTCGTCCACGACGTCGGCGGTCCACCGCACCTCGTGCATGTGGCCGTCCGGCAGCGTGCGTCCCAGCCCGCTGAGCCCGACGACGTCCGCATGCTTCCCGGCGAACCTCAGCAGGCGAGAGTTCGACGTGCCGATCGTCAGCGGGACGCGATCCTGCACCGGTCGGGGCGCCTCGAGCCGGGCCCGCCGGACGGCCAGGTGCGAGGTGTCGACGGTGACCTCCTCACCGGCCAGCAGGGCCTGCACCGCGCGGACCACCGCCATGGCGCGCTCCACGCGCCCCGCGACCCCCGGGCGTTCCCGGCCGACGGCCCGCCACTCCGCCCACGTATGGCCGGCGCCGAGCCCGAGGCGGGCCCGACCACCGGAGACGACGTCGAGGGTCGCCACGTCGGTCGCGATGTGGAGCGGCTCGCGCACCCCGCCGTTGGTGACGTAGGAACCCAGCCCGATGCGTGAGGTCACGGCCCCCGCCGCGGCGAGCGCTACGAACGGCGCCGCGACGGAGCCCGGGTGGTCCGCCGCCGACAGGGCGTCGAAACCGCGGGACTCGACCTGGCGGGCCAGGTCGAGCCAGGAGGTGGCGTCCTTGGGGAGCGCCTGGACGCTGATCGAGACCATGGGCACAGCGTCGTGGAGTGCTCGCGTCCGCGACACCGCTTCCGCCGAGGGCGGACGGTGGCCGAGCGCCCGCTCCGGGGAATTGCCGGGTGCGAGGCCGCCCTCGCCCCCGAACCCGGTGCTTCGGTGTCAGCCTTCGAGGCCCACCCGCCTGAGCGCAGAGGCCGTGCCGAGCCAGGTGTGCGGATTCCGCTCCCAGCACCAGCCCAGCTTCGGACGGCGCCGGCTGATCCAGATGGCGGGCACCCGCTGGTTCGACCGACCCCGGCACGGTCACCGACGCGCCGGTGCCGTCGCCGCGCGGACCGGCCGGTGCGCCGCGATGTGCCGCGCCACGTACTCGCCGTCGCGCCCGGCGCCCAGGATGAGCATCGAGGCGTACGCGTACTGGAACGGCAGGCCGGCGAAGTACAGCCCCGGCACGCCGTCGACCACGCCGCGGTGGTGGCGCGGGTAGCCGGTCTCGTCGAGCGGCGCCGGCTCCACCCACCGGAAGTCCTCCCGGTACCCGGTGCACCACAGCACGTTGCGGACGTCGAGGACGCGCCCGTCGTCCAGGAGCGGCAGCCCGCCGCGGGTGCCGACAGTGCGGGCCGACGTCATCTCCACGCCGGCCTCGGCGAGGTGACGGCGCTTGACGCGGATCAGCGGCGCGGCGCCGCCGCGGCGCACCTCGGGCGCCATCTTCCGCCCGATCGGGGTGCGCAGCGTCAGCACGTGCCGGAACACGATCGGGATGACGACGTTTGCCAGCCGCGCGGAGGGGCGCCCGAGCGTGTACGGCACCTCCCCGTGGGTTCGACCGGAGAGCACGGTGCGGTGGCCGGCCGCCAGCTCCAGCGCGAGGTCGGCGCCGGAGTGGGAGGCGCCGACGACGAGGCACGGGCCGTCCTGGAGCTGGCCGGGGTTGCGGTACCCGGAGGAGTGGATCTGGACGATGCGGGGGTCGAGGTCGGCGGCGAAGTTCGGCACGTGCGGGCGCTTGTGCGCGCCGGTAGCCACGACCACCTGGTCGGCCTCGACCGCCCCGCCGTCGTCGGTGGTCACCGTGAACCCGCCGCCCGGGCGGCCCGCGACCCGCTCGACATGCACGCCGGTGCGGACCGGCAGGTCCGCCGCGGCGACGTACGCCTCCAGGAAGTCGCCCATGGCGGCGCCGGTGGGATAGGTGTCCCGCGGCGCCGGGAAGGCCATCCCCGGCAGCCCGTCGCTCTGCGCCGGCGAGAAGAGCAGGAGCGAGTCGTACCGCTCCCGCCACACGTCGCCCACCCGGGCGCGGCCCTCGAGCACCAGCACGGGCACGCCGCGCCGGCGCAGGTGGTACGCCGTGACCAGGCCGGCCTGCCCGGCGCCGATGATGACCGTCTCGACCTGCTCGCTCATGGGTGTCCCTCCCGGCCCCGGTCGGGGCCTCCACCCACGACGCTAGGTTCGGGCCGGTGGGACGACGTCGGGCGGCCTACCCATCCGCCCGCGAGCGCCATGGGTAGTTCTGTGCAGGCGGGCAACCTCGCTCGCCAGGGCCCTCACACCAGGTGGCGCTCGTAGGCGTACGCCGTGGCGGCGGCCCGCGAGGGCAGGTCGAGCTTGGTGAAGATGTTGCTCAGGTGCCGGGCCACGGTCTTCTCGCTGAGGAAGAGCTCGGCGGCGATGGCGCGGTTGGTCCGCCCCGTCGCCACGAGCCGCAGCACCTCGACCTCGCGGGGTGTGAGCCCGCCGGGCGCGAGGGGCGCCTGCCGGCTCAGTGCCTCGACCCGCGTGAGGTCCTGGGGAGCGCCGAGCTGGGCGAACGCCCAGCGGGCGGCGTCGAGCTCGAGCTGGGCGGCGTCCTCGTCCCCGGTGGCCCGGTACGCCTTGCCCATGGCCGCCCGGGTCCGCGCCGCCTCGTACGGCACTCCCAGGTCCTGCCACAGTCCCCAGGCGCGGCGCAGCTCCGCGAGCGCCGCGTCGGGCCGGCCCTCGGCGAGCAGCACCGTCCCGTCCGCCCCGGCGGCCACGGCGTGGAGCCAGGGGTTGTCGCGCCGGGCCGCCATGTCGGCCAGCTCCCCCGCGGCCCGCCGGGCCTGCCTGACGTCCCCGGCTGTGAGCAGGACCTCGACGACGGCGGGCAGCACCCGGCACCGGGCCAGGGAGTGCGGCGCGCCGTCGAGCACGCGCCGGACGGCGACGGCCGCATCCTGCACCCGGCCCTGCTCGACGCGCAGCAGCGCCAGGCCGGGCTGCGGCTCCTCCCCCAGCTGGTTGGCGCGCAGGTAGGCAGTCTCGGCCTCGTCGAGCCGCCCGAGCAGGCGCAGGATCTCGGCCTGCTGGTACACCGCCCGGCCCAGCTCGGGCTGGGGCGGGTCGGTGAGGCGCTCGACGGCGCGCTCGGCCTCCGCCAGGGCGTCGGGCCAGTCCCCGTGGGCGAGCATGATGTGCGCGCGGTTGATGAGGCACTCGCCCCGGAAGGGCACGAGATCGGGCTGCCGCTCGCACCACCGGCTCAGCGCGGCCGTCCACTCGCGGGCCCGGGGCAGGTCGAACGTCTCCCGGCACACCCCGATCACGGCGCAGTAGACGATGCCCGACGGGATCTCCGAGACCTGCCCCGCGGTGACGTCCACCATGACCTCGTCGAGCAGCGCGGACCCCTCGGCCAGGCTGCCGAGCAGCACGCGCGTGCCGCCGATCCCCAGGCGTGCCAGCGCCAGGAGGTCGGGGTCGCGCCACCGCAGCCCCACCTCGCGCGCCGCGACGAAGCCCTCGAGGGCCTCGGCGTAGGCCCCCGTGCGCATCGCCCGCAGGGCCTCCGGGAGCCGGAGGTACCCACGGATGACGCCGTCGGCGGGGCCGTCCTCGGCGACGCGGGCGGCGCGGGCGAACCAGCCGTTGCCCTGCGCGGGGCCGCCGTGGCCGACGAGGATCATCCCGGCCCAGAAGGCGCACCGGGCCGCGTCCTCGACGTCGCCCTGCTCGAGGTAGGCGTGGTGCGCGCGGCCGAAGAGGTCGCTGCCCTCGACGTCGCGGGCGAGCAGCACCGCCGCGGTGGCCAGCCGGGCGAGGTCGTCGGCGGAGAGCGGGTCGGCCCGGTCGGCGGCGGTCAGGCGCGCGTAGGCCTCCGTCCACCGCTGCTGCGCGAAGGACGCCCTCCCCTGGTCCAGCAGCTGCACGCTCATGCCGCTCCCGTGCGGGCCGGGGCGGAGCAGGCGCGGCCCGTCAGCGACGAGGCTACTCCCCGGCGCCGTCGGGCATGCCCGGGCCCCGGCCGACGTTGAGGGGTCATGATCGATCCGCGCGGTGTGGATCCGCTCGACGCCTACTCCCAGGTGGTCACCACGGTGGCCGCCGCCCTGCAGCCCTCGGTGCTGTCGGTGCTGGTCCGCAGCCGGCGCGGCGGCGGCGCCGGCTCCGCCGTAGCGTTCACCGACGACGGGCTCCTGCTCACCAGCGCGCACGTCGTCGACGGCGTCAGCGGCGGCGGCGTCATCGGAGCGGACGGCGAGGAGGCACCCTTCGAGGTCCTCGGCTCCGACCGGCTCTCCGAGCTCGCCGTCCTGCGCACCCGTGGGCGCCTCGCCCCCGCCGCCGAGCTCGGCGACGCGGACCGGCTCCGGGTCGGGCAGCTCGTCGTCGCCGTCGGCAACCCCATGGGGTTCGCCGGTTCGGTGACCGCCGGGGTGGTCAGCGCCCTGGGTCGCTCGCTGCCGGTGCGCACCAACCTCGGCGCCCACTCGATCGACGACGTCATCCAGACCGACGCCGCCCTCAACCCGGGCAACAGCGGCGGCGCGCTGGCCGACGCCACCGCCACCGTCGTCGGCGTGAACACCGCCGTGGCGGGCATCGGGCTCGGGCTGGCCGTGCCGGTCAACTCCACCACTCGCCGGATCCTCACCGAGCTGGTGAGCACCGGGAAGGTGCGGCGCGCCTGGCTGGGCATCGCGGGGGCGGCCATGGCGATCCCGCCCACGCTGGCCGAGCGGCTGGGCCGGCGTACCGGGCTGCGCGTGGCCGAGGTCGTGCCGGGCAGCCCGGCCGCCGCGGCGGGAATCTTCCTGGGCGACATCGTCATCGCCTCGGGCGAGACCCCGGTGCGCTCGCCGCAGGACCTGCAGCGGCTCATGCTGAGCACCGCCGTCGGACGCCCGTTCCCGGTGACGGTCTACCGCCGCGGGGCGCTGGTCGACGTCGTCGCCACCCTGGCCGAGCTCGTCGCCTGACCGGGTGGGCGCTAGTACCCGCGCAGGCGCTCCAGCGCGCGGCGCTCGCGCTTGGTAGGCCGGCCCGTCCCCCGGGCCCGCTGCGCCACGACGCCCCGCGCCAGGGGCGGCGGGGGCGGCGGGCTCTCGTCGAGCAGCGCCTCGGCGGCCACGGGCGCGCCGACGCGCTTGACGAGGACGCGGCGGACGACGACGACGCGCTCCCGCTCGCCGCCGCGCACGACCACCCGGTCGCCGACCTTGACGGCGGTGGCCGGCTTGGCCCGGTCGCCGTTGACCCGGACGTGCCCCGCCTTGCAGGCCGACGTCGCCTGGGACCGGCTCTTGAACAGCCGCACGGCCCAGAGCCAGCTGTCCACGCGCGCCTCCGGCGCCTCGGTCACGGTCACGCCACGACCCTACGACGCCCTCGCCCGGCGGTCGGCACGGACCCTCGGTCGGCACGGCGACAGGCCGCGCGCCCGGCGGCGCGGGTTTCGCCCCGACCGCGCGCCCCGCGGTGCGGGTTTCGCCTCGACCGCACGCCCCGCGGTGCACGTTTCGCCTCGGCCGCCGCGGCGGCGATGCCCAGAGCCTCAGTCCCGGCGGCGCCGCCCGGCGCCGCGGACCGCCTCGGCGGTCAGCGGGTCCTCCGGCCAGGCGTGCTTGGGGTAGCGCCCGCGCAGCTCGGCGCGCACCTGCGAATACCCGGTGCGCCAGAACGAGGCGAGGTCGGTGGTGACGGCGGCGGGGCGCCGGGCGGGCGAGAGCAGATGCAGCACGAGCGGCACGCGGCCGCCTGCGATCCGCGGGGTCTCGTGCCAGCCGAACACCTCCTGGAGGCGGACGGCGAGCACCGGCTGGTCGGGGCCGTAGTCGACACGCACCTGCGTGCCGCTGGGCACGGTCACCCGCTCCGGGGCCAGCTCGTCGAGCCGGGCTGCCGCCGGCCACGGCAGCAGCCGGCGCAGCGCCTGCAGCACGTCGAGGCGCCCGAGGTCCGGCGCGCGCCGCACGCGCGCCAGGTCCGGGCCGAGCCAGGCCCCCACCCCCGCGAGCAGCGCCTGCTCGGACACCTCCGGCCACGGCTCGCCGAGCGCCCGGTGCAGGAACGCCAGCCGCTCACGCAGCGCGGTCGCGGCGGGCGTCCACGGCAGCGCGGCGAGGCCGTCCTGGGCCAGGCCGTCGCGCACCGCGGCCGCCACGAGCGCCGGGTCCGGGTCGGCGACCGGCGCGGAGGACAGCTCGACCGCCCCGAGCCACCGCCCCCGCCGGGCCACCACCGCGCCGTCGACCCAGGTGACGCTCTCCCCCTCGTGCACCAGGGCCGGCGCCGACTCCACCGCGACGCTCTCGTCGATCGGCGCGGCGGAGCGGATCGTGGCGTCGCGGCGTCCGGCGCCCCGGTCGGCGTCGGCGACCGCGAGCCAGGCCGTCCCGGCCAGCGGCGAGCCCGGCGGCAGCGCGGCCCCGGTGCCCGAGGTCATGAGGTAGGTGCTGCCTCCGGGGCGGCGCCGGGCGATGCGGTCGGGGTGGGCGAGGGCGACGACGGCGCCGACGGCGAGGTCCTCGGGCAGGTCGGGGCCGGCTGGCGCGGCCGTGCCCTCGGGCAGCGCCGCCCGCAGCCGGCGCGCCTCCGCCGCCCACGCCGAGGCGTCCGGCCCGCCCCGGCGCACGTCGCGCAGCGCCGCGACCAGGTCCGCGCCCGGGGCGCGGGCGTCGACGGACAGCAGGGCGACCACCTCGGCGGCCCGCCGCGCCCCTACCACCGCGGCGCCGTCGAGCAGCGCCCGGGCCAGGCGCGGATCGGCGCCGACGGCGGAGATGAGGCGGCCACGCGCGGTGACGGTGCCGTCGGGGCCCACCGCGCCCAGACCGGCGAGGGTCTCTCGGGCGGCGCTCATCGCCGCGACCGGCGGCGGGTCCGGCAGGGTAAGGCCCGCGCCGCCGGGACTGCCCCAGCAGGCCAGCTCGAGCGCGAAGGCGGTGAGGTCGGCGGTGGCGATCTCGGGCTGGGCGTGCCCGGGCAGGCGCGCGTGGTCCGCCTCCGACCAGCACCGGTACACCGCGCCCGGAGCCTCCCGGCCGGCCCGCCCCGCCCGCTGCTCGGCCGCCGCCCGGCTCACCCTGAGCGTCACCAGCCCGGCCAGCCCGCGGCGGTGGTCGGTGCGCGGTTCCCGGGAGAACCCCGCGTCGACGACCACCCGCACGCCGGGCACCGTCAGGGACGACTCGGCCACCGCCGTCGAGACGACCACCCGGCGCCGCCGGCCCTCCGTCAGGGCCAGGTCCTGCTCCCGGTGGGGCAGCCGCCCGTGCAGCGGGCGCACGTCCGCGTCCACCCCGGCGAGCCGGCGCGCCACGGCGGCCACCTCCCCCGCACCGGGCACGAAGACGAGGACGTCGCCGGCACGCTCGCCGAGGGCCCGGCGGGTCGTGGCCGCGACGTGGTCGAGGAAGGCGGGCGTGACGCCGCGCACGTCGGTGCGCGGCGCGTCCGGCGGGCACCAGACCACCTCCACCGGGTGCAGCACCCCGGGGATCTCGACCACCGGCGCCGGCGCGGGGCCGCCGACCAGCGCGGCGACCCGTTCGGCCGCCACCGTCGCCGACATGGCCACCAGCGGGAGGTCCGCGCGCAGGTTCTCGCGGACGTCGACGAGCAGGGCGAGCACGAGGTCGGCGTCGAGGTGGCGCTCGTGGACCTCGTCGAGGACGACGGCACCCACGCCGGGCAGGTCGGGGTCTCGCTGCAGCCGGCGCAGCAGGACCCCGGTGGTGACGACCTCCACCCGGGTGGCGGCGCTGCGCCGTCGTTCCCCGCGCACCGCGTAGCCGACGGTGCGGCCCACCGGCTCGCCCAGCAGCGCCGCGAGGCGGCGGGCCGCCGCCCGCGCCGCGAGCCGCCGGGGCTGGGTGACCACGACCGTGCCGCCCACCGCCGCCGCGAGCGCCGGCGGGACCAGGGTGGTCTTGCCGGTGCCCGGCGGGGCCTGGATCACCGCCGCGCCGTGGTCGCGCACGGCCCGCACCACCTCCGGCAGACCGGCACGGACGGGCAGGTCGGGCGGGTCGGCGAGCAGCCGGGCGAGCGGGTCGGGCACGCCTGGCAGTCTGCCGCAGCCGGCGGCGCGGGTCGGGCCGGCGTCCGGACCGGCGCGGCGCTCGTCGTCCCGGCGGCCGGTCCCTGTGGGAATGCACGGCCCGAGGGGGCTGATGCTGTGCGGCAGCCACCCTTGACGGTCCCTGGGAGCAGCCTTAGCGTCGTGCTGCTGATCGACCGACGGTCGTTCGATCAAGCCCTGGAGGCCGCCATGCTCTCCGCCTACAACCCGGTTCCCACGCTCGCGGTCAAGGACCTGGACGCCGCTCGCAAGTTCTACGAGGACACCCTGGGCCTGACCCCCTCGGAGGAGTCGATGCCGGACGGGGTGATGTACACCGCCGGCTCGGGGCAGGTGTTCGTCTACCCCTCCGCCTACGCCGGCACCAACAAGGCCACCGCCGTCTCCTTCGACGTGCCCACCGAGAAGTTCGACGAGGAGATCTCGGCGCTGCGCGGCAAGGTCGACTTCCAGACCTTCGACCTGCCCGGCGCGACGTGGGAGGACGGCGTCGCCCGGAACGACGAGATGAGGTCCGTCTGGTTCGCCGACCCGGACGGCAACATCCTCAACATCACCGTCCGGCTGTAGGCGGCGCGCCGGACCGCCGTGCCCAGCCGCCTCGCCTTCGCGGCGCTGAACGCCGTGCACCGCACGCTCCAGCGCGTCAGCCGGGGGCGGCTGGGGTGGCGGGTGGCGCGGATGGCCGTCGTCGAGCTCACCACGACCGGCCGGCGCTCGGGCCGGCCGCACACCGTGCTGCTCACCGTCCCGCTGCGGGTGGAGGGCAACCCGGTGCTGGTCGCCTCCCGCGGCGGCGACGACCGGCCGCCCGACTGGCTGCTCAACCTCCAGGCCGACCCCGTCGTGCGCGTGCGCGAGGGCCGCGTCCCCCGGCGCGACGGCGCGGGGGTAGGGAATGGCGCGGGCGGCCGGCGGGTGCGTGCCCGGGTGGCGACGGCGGCGGAGCGGGCCGCCTGGTGGCCCCTCATCACCGCGACCTACGCCGGCTACCGCGCCTACCAGGAGCGCACGGCACGCGAGATCGCGCTCGTGGTGCTGGAGCCGGAGGGGCCGGGGCGGGTCGGCGGTGACTAGCCTGTCCGGGTGAGGCTCACCCGCGACGGCGGTGGCCAGACGCGTCGGCGGCAGCTCCTGGGCCAGCTGTCCGAGCCGCTGCGCCGCTACCTGCGCACGGAGTCCGGCGGTGCCACGCTGCTGCTGGCGGCCACCGTCCTCGCGCTGCTCTGGGCGAACTCGCCGTGGTCCGACGCGTACGCGGGGCTGTGGGCCACCCCGGTCGCGCTGCGGGTGGGCGAGGCCACGCTGGCGATGGACCTGGGCCACTGGGTCAACGACGGCCTCATGGCGGTGTTCTTCCTCGTCATCGGGCTGGAGGTGCGCCGCGACCTGGCGGTCGGGGAGCTGACGGACCGCCGTCGGGTGGTCCTGCCGCTGGTCGCCGGCGTGGGCGGGATGGTGGTCCCGGCCGTGCTCTACCTGCTCGTCGTGCGCGGCGGGGAGGCGGCGGCCGGGTGGGGCGTCGTCATCGGCACCGACACCGCCTTCCTGCTCGGCACGCTCGCCCTCGTGGGCCCGAGCGCGTCGACCCAGCTGCGCGTCTTCCTCCTCACCCTCACCGTCGTCGACGACATCGTCGCGGTCACCGTCATCGCCGTGGCCTACTCCGGCCCGCCGGAGGTCGCCGGGCTCGCCGCGGCGGCCGCCTGCGTCGTCGTCCTGGCCGTCATGGCCCGCGCGGGGGTGTGGCGCACCTGGCCCTACGCGCTGGCCACCCTGGCGCTGTGGGGCACCACCCTGGCCGCGGGCGTGCACGGCGCGCTGGCCGGCATGGTGGCCGGGCTGCTCATCCCCGCGTACCCGCCGCGCCGCGCCGAGGTGGAGACGGCGGCCGGGCGGTTCCGGGCCTTCCGGCAGTCGCCGCTGGCCGACGTCGGGCGCTCGGCCCAGGTCGCGCTCGCCCGGGCGGTGCCGGTCAACGAGCGGCTCCAGCTGGCGCTGCACCCGTGGGCGAGCTACGTCGTCGTGCCGCTCTTCGCCCTGGCCAACGCCGGGGTGGACCTGCGCGGCGGCGTGCTCGGGGCGGCGCTCGCCTCCGCCCTCACCTGGGCCGTCGTCGTCGGGCTGGTCGTGGGCAAGCTCGTCGGCATCGGGGCGACGACGCTCGGCGGGGCGGCCCTCGGCCTCGGCCGCCTGCCCCAGGGCGTGGGGCCGGGCCAGGCGCTGGGCGGGGCGGCCCTGTCCGGCATCGGGTTCACCGTCGCCCTGCTCATCGCCGGCCTCGCCTTCGACCGCAGCGCGCTGCGCGACGACGCCACGGTCGGCGTCCTGCTCGCCCTGCCGCTGGCCACCGGACTGGGCTGGCTGGTGTTCCGGCTCGCGGCCGTGCTGCACGGGGAGACGACGGCGGACCTGCCCACGGTCCTCGACCGGCCGGTGGACCCCGCCCGCGACCACGTCCGCGGCCCGGCGGTCGCGCCGGTCACGCTGGTCGAGTACGGCGACTTCGAGTGCCCCTTCTGCGCCAAGGCCACCGGCGCGGCCCGGGAGGTGCGGGCCCACTTCGGCGGCGACCTGCGCTACGTCTTCCGGCACCTGCCCCTGCCGGACGTGCACCCGCACGCGGAGCTGGCCGCGGCCGCCGCGGAGGCGGCCGGCGCCCAGGGGATGTTCTGGGAGATGCACGACCTCCTCTTCACCCACCAGGACGAGCTCGAGCTCGCCGACCTGGCCGGGTACGCCGGCGAGCTGGGCCTCGACGTCGAGACCTTCCTCCGCGACATCGACGGCCAACGCCACGCCGCCCGGATCCGGGAGGACGTCGCCAGCGCGGAGGCGAGCGGGGCGCGCGGGACCCCCACGTTCTTCGTCGGCTCCCGGCGTCACATCGGGCCCTACGACGCCCAGACCCTCATCCCCGCGCTGGAGGCCGCGCGCGAGCCGGTCGCCGCGCCCCCGCCGTCGCCCGGCTGACGGCGCCGCCTCCGCCACCCGCCGGCGGACGACAACGATCCCGCCACGCGGCCGGCCCGGCCCGGTTCGTCCCGTAACCTCGCCCCATGAACGCCCTGGCACGCCACAACGTCCGGTCGAGCGGCCGGGCCGACGCCCCGACGATGGTCTTCGCCCACGGCTTCGGCTGTGACCAGGGCATGTGGCGCTACGTCGCGCCGGAGTTCGAGGCCACGCACCGGGTGGTGCTGTTCGACCACGTCGGTGCCGGCGGCTCCGACGCCGCGACGTTCGACCCGGTGCGCTACAGCAGCCTGGGCGGGTACGCCGCCGACGTCGTCGAGATCCTCGACACCCTCGACGCCGGCCCGGTCACCTTCGTGGGCCATTCGGTCAGCGCGATGATCGGCGTGCTCGCGGCGCGCGAGCGCCCGGAGCTGTTCGACCGCCTCGTCCTGGTCGGCCCCAGCCCGCGCTACATCGACGAGGACGGGTACCGCGGCGGGTTCACCCAGGCCGAGATCGACGAGCTGCTCGAGACGATGGACGACAACTACCTGGGCTGGTCCGCGCACGTCGCCCCGCTGATCATGGGCCGACCGGACCGGCCCGACCTCGGCGCGGAGCTCACGTCCAGCTTCTGCCGCATGGACCCGGCGATCGCCCGCCGCTTCGCGCGCACCACGTTCCTCTCCGACAACCGCCGCGACCTGCCCGACGTGCAGACCCCCGCCCTCTTGGTCCAGTGCCGCGAGGACATCATCGCCCCGGTGGAGGTGGGCAGGTACGTCCACGAGAACCTGCCCGCGAGCGACTTCGTCATGCTCGATGCGGTCGGCCACTGCCCCAACCTCAGCGCCCCCGAGCAGCTGACCCGGGCGATGCGCGAGTACCTGCCCGCGTGAGCGCCGACCGCGACCGTGCCTGGGACCAGGTCCCCACGGCGCTGCTCACGCTGGACCGCGACGGCACCGTCGTCGACGCCAACGCCACGTTCCTGGGCTGGGTCGGCCGGGAGCGGGCCGACGTCGTCGGCCGGACGCGGCTGAGCCAGCTGCTGTCGGTGGGCGGGCGGATCTACTGGGAGACCCACCTCGCGCCGATGCTGCACGCCGACGGCCGGGCCGAGGAGGTGGCCCTGGAGCTGCGCGGGCCGGACGGCCGCCTGCCGGTGCTGCTCACCGCCGTGGTCACGCCCTTCCCACCGCCGCCGGGCACCGCCGCGGTCGTCCAGGTGGCCATGTCCGGCGCCCGGGAGCGCTCGCGGTACGAGCGCGAGCTGCTCGCCGCCCGCCGAGCCGCGGAGGACGCCGCCCGCCGCACCCGGGTGCTGCAGGAGGTGACCTCGGCGCTGTCGGGCGCCGTCGGCGTGGCGGGCGTCGTCCGCGCGCTCCTCGATGCGGCCACCACCCGGCTGTGGGCCTCCGCCGCGACGTTCTACCGCTGGGACCCGGGCGCGGGCCCGGTGCCCTACGCCGCCTCGGGCGAGGCGCCGGGAGACGCGCCGCCCCCGGCGGTCGACCCGAAGCTGCGGGCGGCCGCGGCAGACGGCGAGCGCCTCGTGGTGCCCGCGCACGGGCAGTCGCGGCTGCGCGGGCTGCTCTCGCTCGCGCCTCGTGACGACCCCGGGACGGACCCCTTCGACCTGGACTTCCTCACCGCCGTCGGCCAGCAGGCCGGGCTCGCGCTGGACCGGGCCGAGATGTTCGAGCGGCACGCCGCCGTGGCGCACGAGCTGCAGCGCTCGCTGCTGGCCACCACCGCCCCGCAGGACCCGCGGGTGGACATCGCCACCTCCTACCGGCCCGGGGTGGAGACGCTCGAGGTCGGCGGGGACTTCTACGACGCCTTCCTCGTCGACGACGACGTCCTCGCCGTCGTCGTCGGCGACGTGGTGGGACGCGGTCTGCCGGCGGCGAGCGCGATGGGGCAGCTGCGCAGCGCGGTCCGGGCCGTCGCCGGGCCCGACGTCGGCCCGGCCGCGCTCGTCTCCCGCCTGGACCGGTTCGTCCATCAGGTGCCGGCGGCCGCGGCGGCCACCCTGGCCTATGCCGAGGTCCGGCTGAGCACCGGACACGTGCGGTTCACCTGCGCCGGGCACCTGCCGCCGGTGCTGCTCCCCGCCCGCGGTCGCCCGGGGCTGGTGTGGGAGGGCCGCTCGACGCCGCTCGGCGTGGTCCTGCCCGCCGGGCGGAGCGAGGCGGAGCTGTGGCTCGCACCGGGTGACCGGGTGCTGCTGTACACCGACGGGTTGGTCGAGCGCCGGCACCAGTCCCTGCGAGACGGGCTGGACGTGCTGGTCAGCCGGGCCGCCGCCGCCGGCATGTTCGCCCCGGCGGAGGCCGTGCAGACCCTCACCGACGGGTTCCTGCAGGACCAGCGCGGCCACGACGACGTCTGCGTCCTGCTGCTGGCCTGGCACGGTGCGGGGCGTGCGCGGACCGAGGACCCGAGCGCCGCCTAGGGCCCAGCAGCTCACAGCCAGCACGCCATTCCGGCTGCAGCCAGAATGCCGCCGTGGGCGCCGGGCGCAGCCGGCGCCGGCCCGGACCGCCGTCATTGGCGTCCGGGCCGGGGGCTCACTCCGCGGTGGTCGTCGTCCCCTGCCCGGTGCGCGCCGCCTCGGGCTGGCTGTGGGCCGAGGTGCCCGGCTGGCCGGCCCCGTTCGCCGGCGCCTCCTGGGGCGCCGGCGCCTGCTGCGGGGCCGGCGCCTGCGGGGCCTGGCTCGGCTGCGGCGCGGGGCTCTGCTCTGGCGCCGAGGTCTGCCCGGGCGCCGGCGTGGGCGCCTCGGTGGGCTCGGGCGTCGGCTCCCCCGGCGCCGTGGTCGTCGTCGGGGCCGGCGTGGGCGTGCTCCCCGACCCCGGGGCGGAGCCGGGCGCCTCGGACGGGCCCTGGCCGGGAGTCGCGGGCGTCTCCGGCGCCTGTCGGGAGGTAGTCCCGGAGGTCACCCCGATCGTCGTGCCGCTGCCCTGCTCGTTCCGCACCACGTCGCTGAGCGGCTTGCCGGCCGCGACCTCGACGAGCGTGACGGCCGCGATGATCACGACGAAGACCACCAGCACCATCGCGGCCAGCCGACGGTAGCCGTAGCGCTCGACGACGGCGTGCCACGTGGCGCGCCACTTCCCCTTCGCGGGCTGCGTCGCGGCGGCCGCCTCCGTGGTGGCGACGGTTGCCGCGTCGTCGGCGTGGGCCGGGCTGCCGGTCGCAGACCGGGGCCGCGGACCGTGGGTGGCGCCCTGGCTCCGGGTGCTCATCACGGTGGTCGTCCGGGTGCGCAGCGCCCGCGCCCGCACGAGCGGTGCCGAGGCGCTGACCTTGTCCGCCGTGCGGCGCAGGGAGGTGGTGTAGATGTAGCTGCCCAGCACCGTGACGATGCTCGACAAGGCGGCCCCGATGATCGTTCCGGCGACGCCGAGGTAGGAGGCCAGGGAGGTGGTGGTCACCGCGGCGAGCGCGCCCGCGGTGAGCTGGGTGGCCGAGGGGCGGTCCGGCCCCTTCTTCTCGGGCTCGGGAGGCTCTTTGGCGGTGCTCGCCGAGGTGGCGGCGTCGTCGGGCGGAGACGAGGGGCGGGGGCGGTTCTGGTCGTGCGACATCACGACCCAGGCTAAGGAGCCTCCGCCCCCTCGCGGCAGCGCTTGCGCGCTGCGAACTCGTCACACCGACGGGGGATGCGTCACACCCGCCGGAGCGCGTCACACGCTCGCTACACGAGCCGGTCGATGCGCTGGAGCATGTCGATGCTGGGGAACCGGTCCGCGCGGACGCGCTCGAGCAGCTCCTCGACGTAGACGGGCACCTCGTGGGGTGCCAACAGCGACTCGATCATGTCCAGCATGGTCGCCGAGGGGTACGGGTCGTCGTGGACCTTCTCCATCAGGGCCCGCAGGAGGGCGGACCGGACGTCGTACGTCTTCTGCTCGGAGGGCATCTCCCACTCCTTCGCGGTACAGCACCGTGGATTCGCCGGACGTCCCCAGGCTAGGGATCTCATCCGCTCGCGTCGCGGCAGGGCGAGGGGCCTCAGTAGCCGCGGCGGAGGTCCACGGCCGTCTCCGGCACGACGCCGGCGGCCAGCAGTGCGCGGTTGCGGGCGATGGCGGGGGCGACGTCGCCGGGCTGCGTGGGCCCGGAGATGTGCGGGGTGAGAGTGACCGCCGGGTGCGACCAGCGCCAGTCCCCCGCCGGCAGCGGCTCGGTCTCGACGACGTCGAGGACGGCGCGGCGCACGCGGCCGGCGGCCAGCGCGCGGCGAAGTGCGCCGGGATCGACGCACGCCCCGCGCCCGACGTTGACGACCAGGGCGCCGCCCAGCCGCCCGAGCAGCGCCTCCCCGACGAGGCCCCGCGTCGTGTCGGTCAGCGGCAGCGCGCACACGAGGACGTCGCAGGCCGGCAGCACCTCGGGCAGGCCGTCCAGCGTGAGGACGTCGTCGAACGCCGGCCGGGGCGCGCCGCTGCGGCTCGCACCCACCACGCGCAGGCCCGCGCCGCGCAGCGCCGCGGCCACCCCCGAGCCGATGGCGCCGGTGCCGAGCACGACGCCGGTGCGGCCGGCCACGTCCTCGGCGGGCAGCTGGCGCCACTGGCCGCGGGCCTGCTGGGCGCGGTAGTCCCCCAGCCGCAGCGCGTCGTCGAGCACGTGCGCCAGGACGTAGGTGCCGATCCGTGCCGGCATGGCGCCGACGGTGCGGGTGAGCACGAGCGGGCCGGGCGCGTGCACCAGGGCGCCGACCATCGCGTCCACGCCGGCGGCCATGCTGTGCACCCAGCGCACCGGCGAGCCGGCGAGGTTCTCCGGCAGCTCGAAGCCGGACCAGCTGTCGGCCCACGCCAGGTCGTCGGCCGGGACCGGGCCCGCCGGCGCCAGGCGCGTGGCGAGGTCGGGGGCCAGCTCCGCGAGCCGGTCCGCCACCGGCGCCGCCAGCGGCCCGGACAGGATCATGCGGGCGGCCGGCGCCGTCGACGTGCCCTCCACGTGTCCCTCCGTCCGCGGCCGGCGGCCGCACCGGGAGTCTAGGCGCGGGGCGTCAGCCCCCCAGGCCGCGGAGCACGAGGTCGACGAGGCCGGTGACGTACTGCTCCAGGCCTGCGGCCAGCTCCTCGCGCGGGGCGCCCGCGCGGGCCATGAGGAAGTGGAAGTAGACCGTGCCCTCGATCGGGTCCACCACCTGGCTCGTCGACGTCGACGGCGGCAGCTCGCCGTCCGCGATGGCCCGCTCGACCCGCGCGACCAGGGCGAGCACCTCCTGGCTGATGCTCTCGTCGCGGATCTCGGCGAACTCGGTCGGGTTGGCCACGGCGGCGGAGACGACGTTGGCGATCATGGGCCCGTGCGGCCCGAGCATCAGCTCCGCCCGGCCTCGGGCGTGGGCGACGAGGTAGTCGCGGATGCCCAGGCCAGGGTCCGGGTTGACGTGGCCCGCCTCCAGGTGCCGGACGGCGTCGAGCAGCAGGGCGTGCTTGTCCTTCCACCGCAGGTAGATGGAGGACTTGCCGATGCCCGCGTGGGAGGCCACCGCGTCCAGGCTCACCCCCGCCCAGCCCCGCTGCCCGAACAGGTCCAGGACCGCGCGGTACGCACGATCCTCGGTGTCGGCGTGCCGTGGGCGGCCCGGACCCCGCTTGGTCTCCTGGGTCGCCTCGCCGGCGACCGCCTGTGGTTGCGTCATCTCCGCCCTTCCCGTCGGGTGGAGAGTAGATCAGCAACGGCTGTAAGAAACCTGGATTGAGACGTGTACTCGCGGATTCGTGTCGCGGGAAGAGGGTGAGCGCCGTCCGTCAGGCCCGCTCCAGCAGCACCATCGCCTCGTAGTGGTTCGTCTGCGGGAACATGTCGAGCACGCGCGCCCGGCGAGGGCGCAGGGAGGGCATCGCGGCCAGGTCCCGCGCCAGGGAGACGGCGTTGCAGCTGGAGTAGATGACGTGCCGCACCGGCGCGGCCTCGAGCCACCCGCTCAGCTCGGGACCGATCCCCCGCCGCGGCGGGTTGACGATGACCAGGTCCGGCGCGGTCTGCGCGCCGCGGACGAGCGCCGTGGCGTCGCCCGCCTCGAACCGCACCCGCTCCAGCCCGGCCTCGCGGGCGCTGACCCGCCCGCTGGCCACGGCCTCCCGGCTCGTCTCGACGCCGAGCACGTCCCGGTCCGCCGCGGCGCTGTGCAGGGCGAAGCCGCCGACGCCGCAGTACAGGTCCCACACCGACGCGGGTGCCAGTTCCTCCACCCACGCCCGGCCCTGGCGGTACAGCGCCGCGGCGACGTCGGTGTTGGTCTGGAAGAAGCTCTGCGGACGCAGGTGCAGGGCGACCCCGTTGACGCGCATGGGCAAGGTCGCCTGCTCGGTGAGCACGATCTCGCGCTGTCCCTCCAGCACGGCCTTGTGCTCGGGCTGGAGGTTGGCGGAGACCACCCGCAGCTGCGGCAGCTCGCGCCGCAGCGCCGGCAGGTGCTTGCGGATGCGCCCCAGCGGCTCCTCCGAGCGCAGCACGAACCGGAGCATGAGCTCACCGTCGGGCGACTCGGTGAGCAGGAGGTACTTCAGCTCGCCGCGCCGCCGCGGCACGTCGTAGGGCGTGAGCTTGGCCCGGGTGACGAACCCGGCGAGCGTGGGCAGGACCTGCTGCAGGCCGGGAGTGCACAGGCCGCACTCGCGCAGGTCCACGCCGCGGCCCTCGCCGTCGAGGATGCCGAGGGTGGGCTCCTCCACGGTGCCGGCGACCACCATCTTGGCCTTGTTGCGGTACCCGGCCTCCCGGCTCGGCACCGGTGGCAGCCACGACAGGTCGCGATGGGCGGCGAGCAGGTCCTGGCAGTGCCGCACCTTGCCGGCAAGCTGCGCGGCGTACGGCTGGCCCATGAGGGTGCACGAGCGACAGCTGGCGGCGTCGAAGTAGGAGCACTGCATGGCCCGGCCAGCGTAGTGCCGCGCCTCGCGGCGGGGCGCGTGACTCGCGCCACTCGGCAATCAGAGTCGGCGCTCGGTCTCGGGGTCCGCCGCCCCGTCGTAGTACTTCTCGAGCACCTCCCGGAAGACGGGCTCGTCCGGCGCGGCGCGGGCGAACAGCGTCATCGACGAGCGCAGCTTCATCGCGTCGACGGGGCCGAAGATCGCCTGCGCCGACGGCGCGTCGCTCGCGGCGACGGCGGCGGCGCACTCGCGCAGCCGCGCGCCGAGCACCGGGTGGCGCAGGTACGCGCGCGCCTCCGCCAGCGAGGCGAGGGCGTAGCGCTGGGCCATCGGGCTGTGGCCCAGCCCGGCGACCTGGGGAAAGACGAACCACATCCAGTGGGTCGTCTTGCGGCCGCGGCGCAGTTCCGCCAGCGCCTGCTCGTAGGTGCCGCCGCCGTCCTGGACGGTGACGAAGCGTTGCAGGTCGTACTCGTCCACGTCCCCTCCCACCGGCCGTCAGTGGCCGAAGGCCTCCCCCAGCCACCACGACGGCTCGTCGGCGACCACCTTGGCATCGACGAGCAGCGGCGTCGCGCGCGGGCCGTCCAACCACTGCCGCACCCCGGCCAGATCGCCCGGGTCGCGCACGGTCACCGCCGTGAATCCGTACCCGCGGCCGACGGCCGCGATGTCGGTGGGCGGGAAGGTCACGGTGTCCAGCGGTTCGCCGGCGTCGGCGAAGTGGTGGACCTCGGCCCCGTAGGCGTCGTCGTTGTAGACCACGACGACCATCGGCAGGCCCAGGCGCCGCACCGTGTCCAGCTCCGCGGCCGCCATGAGGGCGCCGCCGTCGCCGAGGGCGGCCACCGGCAGCCGGTCGGGCCGGGCCAGAGCGGCGCCGACGGCGGTGGCCAGGCCCAGACCGACGGACTGGAAGGCCTGGGTGAAGCAGAACCCCTGCTCGTCGGGGACGGAGAGGAACATGCTGGGGTACCCCATGAAGTTGCCCGAGTCGACGGCGACGACCCGCTCGGCCGGCAGCAGGTCGTCCAGCGCGGCGGTCAGGGTGCGCGGGTCGATGCGCCCGCCGCCCGTGCGGTCCTCGAAGGGCACGTCGCGCCAGCGCCCGCCGGTCGCCAGGCGGGCGAGCACCTCGGGCGTGCGGTAGCCGGTCACCGGCGCCCCCAGGGCGGCCAGGACGGCGTCCGCCGTCGTCGGCACGTCCCCGAGCACCGCGAGGTCCACCTGGCGCTGGCGCCCGAGCGCCTCGGGGGTGTCGTCGACCTGGACGCCGGCGGCGCCCTCCCCGATGAGGCGGCCGTGCCGCATGGTCCACATGTTCAGCGAGCAGCCCCAGCCGACGACGAGATCGGCGCCGCGGATGAGATCGGCCGCCACGGGGGTGGAGAAGCCGCCAGAGACGTCGAGGGCCCAGGCGTCGTCGTGGAAGAGCCCCTTGGCCACGGCGGAGGTGGCCAGCAGCGCCCCGCAGCGGTGCGCGAGCGCGCCCAGCGCCGCGCGGGCGTGGGCGGACCGGGCCCCGCGACCGGCGACGAACACCGGCCGACGGGCCGTCCGCAGCAGCTCCACCAGCCGGCCGAGGTCGTCGGCGGCCGGTTCGGCGGGGATCGGCGGGGCGGGCAGGCGCACCGGGTCGGGCGGCGGGGCAGGCAGGTCCTGAACGTCGAGCGGGAGGTTGAGCAGCACCGTGCGGCGCTGGTGCACCGCCGTCGTCACGGCCGCCGCCGTCTCCTCGACGGCACGCTCCGGCGCGGTGATCCGCGCCGGGACGGCACCGACGGCCCGGGCCAGGGCGTCCTGGTCGACGGCGAAGTTCGACGCCGGCGAGGTGGCCTCGGCGGCCAGGACGACCAGCGGGGTGCGGCTCTTGGCGGCCTCGGCGATGCCCGTCATGGCGTTGGTGAGCCCGCAGCCCTGGTGGACGCTGAGCGCGCCGGGCGCGCCGGCGGTGCGGGCGTAGGCGTCGGCCATGGTGGCCGCCCCGCCCTCGTGGCGGGCGGCGACGAACCGGGCGCCGGCGGCCACCATCGCGTTGGTGACGTGGAAGTTGCCCGACCCGACGACGCCGAAGACGTGGTCGACGCCGAGCTCGACCAGCGTGCGCCCGACCGCCTGGCTGACCCGCACCGTCAGTCCTCGACGAGGGCGAGCACCCGCGCCGGCGAGCCGGAGCCGCCGACGATCTTCAGCGGGGCGGCGACCAGGACGGCGCCGGTGGGCGGGAGCTGGTCGAGGTTCTGCAGCTGGGCGAGGCCGTACTTGCCGTTGCCGAGCAGGAAGGCGTGGCAGGGGAACGCCGGGTCGAAGGAGTGCGCGGCGCCGGCGTCGGTGCCGACCGTCTCGACCCCGAGGCCCTGCAGCGGGGACTCCTCCGCCACCCACCGCGCGCACTCCGCCGACATTCCGGGGCTGGTGGGCCCGGTCGCGGTGTTGTTGATCATCTCCTGCTGGCTCACCCGGGCCGACCAGCCGGTGCGGCACAGCAGCCACCCGCCGGCGGGCAGCTCGCCGTGGCGGTCGACGAAGGCCTCGATGTCGGCGACCTCGATGAGGTGGCCGGGGTTCTCGGCGACCCGGTCCGTCACGTCGAGGACGACGGCGGGGGCGACCAGCGCGGCCGGCGGGACGGCGTCGATGTGCGCCTCGTCGGCACCGGTGACCCAGTGGCTCGGCGCGTCGAAGTGGGTGCCGGTGTGCTCGCCGGTGCGGAAGTTGTTCCAGTGCCAGGCCGGCCCGCGGTCGTCGTAGCAGGAGATCTCCTCGAGCTCGAAGCGGGCGGTCTGCCCGAACTGCTCGGGGAGCTCCAGGATCGGGGTCTCCGCGCTCAGCGGCGCGGTGAGGTCGACGATGCGGACGGATCCGCCGGTCAGGGCGGCGAGGAGGTGGGGCAGGACGGGCATCGGTGCTCCCGGGAACGGCGCGCGGGGACTGGGGTCGTGCGATGTGACCGAGAACATAGCGGAGCCGCCGGGGCGCGTGTGCGAGCGCCCGTTGCCGGCCGCCCGGACGTCGCCTTCGCGACACCCCGTCCCACGCTCCTCGGCCCCAGCTCGCGATGCGGCGGGAACCGGCCAGGGCGGTCGACGGTGGCGGCGGTGGCGCCCCACGGCGTCGCCGATCACGCCCCCCGATCTCACCATGCGGACGAACCGGAAGGGTCGGCCAGGGGTTGAATCGGCACGATCTGGCCGTTTATGCGGCCTGGGCGGCCGGTTCGGAGGCGCCCGTAGACGACACACCGAACGATCCGCGCGAGCGTGCGGATCGAGTTGCCGGCGCGATCTCTCGGCTTTCGTTGTCCCTCGTCCGTATCTAGCGTGCTGGGCGGCCGGTCACCGTGGCCGGCCGAACTGAGAGAGGGAGAACAACCCTTGAACAGCAGCAAGAAGATCTGGCTCATCGGCGGCCTGTCCGCCGCGACCATCATCGCCGGCGCGAGCGGTGCGACGGCCTCGCCGGCGCACGGCCCCCACGACGAGCACGTCAAGCACAGCGCGTTCCGCGCGGCACCCACGGACAAGCAGGACGACGGCGAGGGGCACGACGGTCCGGGGCGCAAGCTCGGGCACGTGCGCGGGCTGGGGCACCACTTCAGCCCCGGCGTCGGGCACCTGAACCACGAGCACGCCCCCATCACCCAGCCGCCGGCCGCGGAGCCGCCCGCCGAGGAGCCCCCGGCCGACGAGCAGCGCCCCGCCGCGCAGGCCCCGACGGACCTGCCGTCTGCCGAGGAGCCGCCGATGGACTGGCCTGTCGGCGAGGAGCCGCCGGCTGACCTGTCCCCTGGTGACGAGCAGGTGACCGACGAGCCCACCACCGACGAGCCCACCACCGACGAGCCCACCGCGGAGGAGCCCGTCACCGAGGAGCCGGTGACCGACGAGCCGACCTCCGAGGAGCCGCCGGCGACCGTCCCGGGTGACGACGCCACCACCCCGGACGACGTCACCACCGACGAGCCGGCCACCGACGAGCCGACCTCCGAGGAGCCGCCGGCGACCGTCCCGGGTGACGACGCCACCACCCCGGACGACGTCACCACCGACGAGCCCGCCGCGGAGGAGCCCGTCGCCGAGGAGCCGGTGACCGACGAGCCCACCGCAGAGGAGCCCGCCACCGAAGATCCGGTGACCGAGGAGCCGCCGGCGACCGTCCCGGGTGACGACGCCACCACGCCCGACGACGCCGCGACCGACGAGAGCATCCTGCTCCAGATCGTCAGCGCGACGCTGACCCTCCCGGCCATCGAGGGCGCCGTCGACGCCGTGGCGGACGTCGCCACCGCCGTCATGGACCAGGCTGCCGTGGACCCGGCCTCGCTCGACACGGCCGAGGTCACCGAGTCCGTGCCGGTTCCCCTCGACGCTGTGAGCTAGTCGCCAGCAGCTGGCCACCAGCCGCGGCCGCGCACCGGACCCCCCTCCGGTGCGCGGCCGCTTCGCTGTGCCCGCGGCTGCGCGCTATGCCGAGCCGGACTCCTCCGCGCCGACGACGGTCAGCGGGTACCCCTCCACGCCGCGGTGGACGAGGCGGGCGGAGAATCGGGTGAAGGAGCCGTCGACGAATGCGAGGAGGTCGGCCACCGGCACCCGGAACCGCACGACCGGGAGGTGCCCGAGCCTCGCCGCGAGCGCCATGAGCTCGTCACGGTCCCCGACGCCGTACTTCGCCCGATCGAGGGCGTAGACGATCACACTGTCGCCGCCCCTCCAGCGCCGGAGGTCGACGGCGAGGATCGCCCACCGGGCGCGATCCAGCCCGGCGAGCGCGTACATGCCCGCCTGCTCCTGGGCGTCCACGCCGTCCGCCGCCGCGGTGCCGCCGAAGTCGCCGTGGTGGACCCATGCCGACTGCGCGCCGTGCTGGTCGCTCACCCCGTCCCCCTCCCCCGCGGAATCCTCGGCGGGGAAACTCGGACCTCCGTGACCGCGAAGGGCGGCGTCCGCCTGCGATCAGGCAGCCCTGGCAGGCGAGACCCCTGCGGCCCACGCCAGGGTGAGAGCCTCGTGCTGGGCGTCGGTCAGCTCGCCGCGGAAGGCCTCGGCGAGGACCGCCCAGCGGAACGCGACCCGCACGTCCTGCGGCAGGTCCGGGCGGGCGGCGCGGGCGGCCTCGTCCGCGGCCGCGAGCGCGGCGCCGTGCTGCCCGGCCACGAGGGCCCGGCGGCCGCCGTTGAACGCCTGGGGAAAGGCCGACCCCATCCGCAGGGTCGCGGCGGCGTGGGCGGCGCGGATCGCCTCGACGCCGGTGTCGGTGAGCTCGTCGAGCTGAGCGACGTGCTCGGCCAGGACGGTCTCGAATTCGATCATGGCGGCTCTCCCTCCGGTCGCTCCGGCCGCCGTCGTTGGCGGTCACGAATTGGAGCCCGGTACCAGCGTCGAGCCGCGCGCCGTGTTCCACAAGGGGTTTGTCACCCCCGATGGGCCCTCGCCCGGCGATCCCGGTGGTTTCACCGGCGCGAGGGCGGTGGCGCCCCCGGGAACCTGGCACCACCACCGACCGCCACCCGAGGAGCGACCACCGTGAGCACCACCCGAAGCCGGGAGCCAGAGCTGCCTGTCGCCGACCCGGTGACCATCCGCCGCGCCACCCCGGCCGACGCGGCCACCGTTCACATGCTCGTGCGGGAGCTCGCCGCGCACGAGGGCTCCCAGGACCACGTGCGCGTCACCGCCGCGCGGTGGGCGCAGCTGCTCGACCGCGACGACGTCGTCGTGCTCGTCGCCGAGCGCGCCGGTCGCGCGCTCGGGTACACCTCGGCCGTGCGGCGCCTGCACCTGTGGACGGGCGGCGACGTGCTCGCCGTCGACGACGTCTACGTCCGGCCCGGCGAGCGCGACGCCGACCTGGGGCGCCGCCTGCTCACCGCGGTGGCGGGGCTGGCCGACCCCGACGGGCTGGCCCTCACGTGGGGCGTCGAGCCGGACAACACCGCCGCGCAGCGGTTCTACGCCCGCCTCGGGGCGACCCTGCGCGAGAAGGTCGTGGCCGGCTGGTCGCCCTCGGCCTACCGGCGCTGCCTGGCCGCGGCGGCGGTGACCCGATGAGCGCGGTCACGTCGCGCGTCGCCACCTCCGGGACGCGGTCCGACCCGCCCGGCATCGAGGCGAGGACGGGCTGGGCGCGGTCCGCCGAACCCGCCGAACCCGCCGACGAGCGGACACCGCGCGAGCCGCTGCGGCGTCGGGCGGCCCTGGCCGTGCTCGTCTCGGCCCAGTTCGTCGTCATGCTGGACAGCTCGATCGTCAACGTCGCCCTGCCGTCGATCCAGAACGACCTCGGGCTGAGCCCGGCGGGGCTCGCCTGGGTGGCGAACGCCTACGTCCTCACCTTCGGTGCCCTGCTGCTGCTCGCCGGGCGCGCGGCCGACGTGGTCGGCCGCCGCCGGATGTTTCTCGTCGGCACGGCCGTGTTCACGATCGGCACCGTCGTGGCCGGCCTGGCGCCGGGCGAGGGCGTGCTCGTCGCCGCCCGGGTGGTCCAGGGCGCCGGCGCCGCCGCCCTCAGCTCCGCCGCGATGTCCCTCCTCCTGGTCATGTTCCCCGGTGCGCAACGCGCCCGGGCGATGAGCACGTGGGGGGCCGCATCCACCCTCGGCGGCGCGACCGGCGTCGCCGCCGGCGGGCTGGTGACCGGGACGCTCGGCTGGTCGTGGGTGTTCTTCGCCTCGGTGCCGGTGACCCTGGCCGGGCTGGTCCTGGCGCCCCGCCTGCTCGACGGCGCCACCGGCGGAGCCCGCCGCGGCTTCGACGCCCTGGGCGCGGCCGCGATCACCGGTGCCGTGCTCGCCCTCATCCGCGCCGCGCTCGCGGTCCCGGAGCAGGGCTGGGGTTCGACGACGGTGCTCTCCAGCGCCGTCCTGGCGGCGGTGCTGCTGGCGGCGTTCGTCCTGACCGAGCGCGTCGTCGCCGACCCGCTCGTCCCGCTGGAGCTGTTCCGCTCCCGGACGGTGTCCCTCGGCGTCACCCTCGGCGTCCTGGGCGGGGCCGCGCGCGCCTCGACGTTCGTCCTCGTCGCCCTCTACCTCCAGCAGGCGCTGCTCATGGCGCCCCAGGCGGCGGGGCTCGCGATGGTGCCGACGTCGCTCGCCGGGTTCGCGGTCTCCCTCGCCCTGCTCCCCCGCGTCCTCAGCGCCTTCGGCCCGCGGCGCAGCATGGTCGTCGGCCTGGTCGTGCTCGCCGGCGGTCACCTGTGGCTCGCCCGCTCCCCGGTCGACGCGCTGTACGCCGTCGACGTCCTGCCCGGGCTGCTGCTCGTGGCCACCGGCGTCGCGCTGAGCTTCACCCCGACCACGATGGTCATCTCCGTCGGTGTCCCGGCGACCCACACGGGCCTGGCCTCCGGGCTGGCGAGCTCCAGCACCCAGGTGGGCGCCGCGCTCGGGCTGGCCGCCTTCACGGCGGTGGCGACGGCGGCAGGGAAGGCTGCCGGGGCAGGCCCCACCGCGGGCCTGTCGGCGCCCGGGTTCGCCGCGGCATTCACCGCCGCCGCGGCGGTCGCGCTGGTCACCGCCGCCCTGGCGGTGGCGCTGCCCCGACGGTGAGCGCGGCGACGAGCCGCCGAAGGCCGACGGCACCGCCGGGTCACGCCTCGCCGAGCAGGCCGCGCAGGTAGTGGTCGTGCACGAGGTGCATGCGGTCGTCCAGGCCGGCCATCGGGCCCTCGACCGAGACCCCTGGGGCCACCTCCTGGATGGGGAGCGGGGCCACGCGCGGCCCGGGGAGCCCGACGGCCTGCCGCCACTCGACGAGCTGCGCCAAGGAGTGGATGTAGACGATGGGCCCCAGCCCCACCAGGCCGTGCGCCGCGGCGCACATGGGGCAGTGCTCGCCGGAGGTGTACATCGTGGCGGCGGCCCGCTCCGCCGGCGAGAGGTGCGTCGCGGCCCAGCGGGCGAGGGCCAGCTCGGGGTGCGCCATGGGGTCGCCGGTCGTGACCACCCGGTTGCGGGCCTCGGCCAGGGCCTCGCCGTCACCGCCGGCGAGGACGGAGCCGAAGGGCTCGTCCCCCGCCGCGGCGGCCTCGGTGGCGAGCTCGATGCATCGTTCAAGGTGCTGGCTTTCCGTGGCCATGCCGCGATTGTCCCGGACAGAGAGGCGACCGGCCTGTTGGCGAGCGGGCCGGTGGCGCGGGCGGCCTGTTGTGAACCATTACCGTCCGATGAGGCATACTGATAGGACAACTGAACAGCCACCGAACCGCGGCGGGAGAGTCCCGCGCGAGCGGGCGCCGAAGGAGCAACCTCCCCGGGAATCTCTCAGGCCCCCAGACCGCCGACGGCGAGGCTCCTCTGGAAAGCAACCCTGCGGGGTTCACCGACGGTGTAAGCGGGTCCTGCCCGCGAAAGCTCTCAGGTCCGATGACAGAGCGGGGAGACACCGTCCCCCGGTGCGGCTTCCGCACCCAGTCCTCAGGAGTTCTGTGGCTCTCTTCACTGACGCGCCCGAGCGCGCCCAGGCATCTCCTTCCCTCCCCGCCGCCCCCGCCGCGCCGCGCACCAACCGCCGCCTCGGCGTCGTGGCGATCGTCGTCTCCGCCACCGCGATGGGGGCCGCCGGGCTGTTCGGGCGCATGGCCACCCCGCCCGGCGCGGTGCTCGGCGAGGCCCTCACGCTGGGCCGGATGCTCGTGGGCGCGGTGGGCATGCTCGTCCTGCTCGCCCTGTCGCGGCACCTCGGCCTGCTGCGCCGCACCCGCCTGTCCTGGTCGGTCGTGCTGGGCGGGGTGTTCCTCGGCCTTTCCCTCGCCACGTACCTGTCCTCGACGGTGCTCATCGACCTCTCGCTCGCCGTCGTCCTGCACTACATCGGCCCGGTCCTCGCCACGCTGCTCGCCCGGGTCCTGCTCAAGGAGCGGGTCTCCCGCCCGGACCTCGTCTCCCTGGCCGCCAGCTTCCTCGGCATGATGTTCGCCGCGGGCCTCATCGGCGGCGAGCCGACGCCGGTCACCGACCAGTACGCCCTCGGTGTGGTGCTGGGCACCGTCTCCGGCGTCTTCTACGGCGCGGCGCTGCTGTGCTACCGCTACCGCACCGACATGCCCGCCGACGTGCGCAGCTTCTGGAACTTCGCGTTCGGCACCCTGGCCACCGCGGCGATGGTGGCGATCGCCCGCCCCGACCTGTCCGGGATGACGACCACCAACTGGGTGTGGGCCGCGGGGTTCTTCCTGGTGTGCGGGCTGCTCGCCCTGGCCCTGCTCGTCGTCGCCGGCAAGCACCTGCGCGCCGCCGAGCTCTCGGGCCTGTCGTACTGGGAGGTCGTCGTGGCGATGATGATCGGCACGGCCGCGTTCGGCGAGTCGATCTCCCTCCTGGCCGTCCTCGGCGCCGGGCTCATCGTCGTCGGCGCGGTGGTGCCGGTCATGTCCGGCGGGTCGCACTGACGCCGGCGCCGCCCGGCCGGGTCAGCCGCGCGGCTCCCGGCGGCCGATCCCGGTGGGGGCATCGACGTTGTACCGCAGGCCGAGCATGCGGATGAGGAAGCACGCCACGGCGCCGGCGATGGCTCCCCAGACCGCCAGGCGCGGGTCGTGGGCGACGGTCAGGACGGTGATGGTGGCGCCGACGAGGGCCGGGATCGCATACAGCCCGCTGGTGAGCACGGACGGGATCTCCCGGATGAGCACGTCCCGGATCGTCCCGCCGCCCACGGCCGTCACGGCGCCGAGGAGGATGGCCGGTGCGGGGTGCAGACCGAAGGCGAGGGCCTTCTGGGCGCCGGACACGGCGAACACGCTCAGCCCGACGGCGTCGAGCACGAGGATGGAGCCGTGGAGCAGCCGAGGGACCCGCCTGACGAAGAAGGCGATGAGCGCGCCTCCGGCGGCGATGGACAGGTAGTACTGGTCGGTGAACGCCGCCGGGGGCACCGACCCGATGCACAGGTCGCGGATGATGCCGCCGCCGAGCGCGGTGATGATGCCCAGGGCGAGGATGCCGACGATGTCGACCCGGGTCTTCTCCACGGCGGTGAACGCGCCGTTGACGGCGAAGGCGAAGACGCCGAGCAGATCCAGCGCGCGGGCGACCTCAGCGACGTGCAGGAGCACATGACCTCCATCTCTGAGGACTCTGAGGACGGCGATCCTTGGACCGCCGATGACAGCTGCGGGACCGCCGGCCTCGCAGCCGCCGCGATCTCGCGGGACAGCACGGGGCCGGTGGCGTTGGTGCCGCCGCTCAGCTCGACGCCGGCGACGACGTGTCTCCATCCTGGCCGGAGGGCGCCAGCCAGGCCAGGGCCGCCACGACGGCGGCGGCGGTCCCCGTCTCCAGGGTCGGTTCGATCACCGGCGCGAACTTCGGCGAGTGGTTGCCCGGGATGTCCTCCATCAGCGTGCCTCGGTCGGCGGCGGTCCGGTAGAGCTCGGGGTCGATGCCGCCGAGGGCCCAGTACGAGTACGGGACCCCGAGAGCGTCCGGCACCGCCGAGAAGTCCTCGCTGGCGGTCTGCCGCCCGTAGTCCTTCGTGGCGTCACCGAAGTGCTCCCGGAACGCCGCCGCGACCCGTGCGGTGACCGCCGGGTCGTTGTCCGTCAGCGGGTAGCGGTCGTAGGTCTCGAACTCCGGCTCCGTCGGCGAGCCCGAGGCCTCGCACTCGGCTCGGACGATGCGCTCGATGGCGGCGACCATCCGGGACCGGGTCTCCTCGCTGTAGGCGCGCAGGTTCAGCTCGAGCACCGCGTGGTCGTCGATGATGTTGCTCTTCGACCCGACCGCGACCCTGCCCACCGTGAGCACGGCGAACTCGTCCGGGGGGATCTCGCGGGAGACCACCGCCTGCAGGCGGACGACGATCATCGCGGCGAGGACGACGGGGTCCACGGACAGGTGCGGCATCGAGCCGTGGCTGCCGCGGCCGTGGACCGTCACCCGCATGCTCTCCGCCAGCGAGAGGAACGGGCCGGGGTGGGGGCCGACGGTGCCGGCGGGATAGGCGAGCACGTGCTGGGCGAAGGCCACGTCCGGCTTGGGGATGAGCCGCGCGAGCCCGGCGTCGACCATGCGGTCGGCGCCGTCGGCGAGCTCCTCGGCCGGCTGGAACAGCGCGACGTAGGTGCCCGACCACCCCTCCTTCGCCCCCGCGAGCAGGCGGGCCGTGCCGAGCAGGCAGGCGACGTGCACGTCGTGGCCGCAGGCGTGCATCACCGGCACCTCGTTGCCGTCGGCGTCGGTGGTGCGGACGGAGCTGGCGTAGGGCAGGCCGGTCGCCTCGGCGACCGGTAAGGCGTCCATGTCGGCACGCATGAGGACCACCGGCCCGTCGCCGTTGGCCAGCACGCCCACGACTCCCGTGCCGCCGACCTTCTCGTGCACGTCGAAGCCACGCTCGCGCAGCTCCGCGGCGACCATCCCTGCCGTGCGGGTCTCCTGGTGGCCGAGCTCGGGGTGCGCGTGCAGGTCGCGGTAGACCCCCTCCTGCCACTCCTTGAGGTCCGCCTGCCCCTGGAGAACCGAATCGACGGTCGGCGCAGCGCTCATCCGACTACCTCCCAACACCTCGAGCCCCGTGGCGGCGTCCCGGACACGGCTCCACGGGGCGGCGACGACCAGCATCTCTCGCCGGGTCGGGGACTGCATGCGGGGCGCCGGCGGGGACGGACCAGCCGGCGGGACGTCTACAGGCCCAGCACCAGCCGGGCGATGAGGAAGTAGATGATCAGCCCGGCGGCGTCGACGAAGGTGGTGATGAACGGGTTGGAGAACACCGCCGGGTCGACGCGCAGCGTCCTGGCGATCAGCGGCATCACCCCTCCGACCGTGGCGGCCAGCGTGCAGATGGCCAGCAGCGTCAGCCCGATGACGGCCCCCACCGACGCGCCGTAGAACAGCGACGTCACGGCGAACCCCACCGCGCCGAGGATGAGCCCGAGGCTCAGCCCGGTCCGCGCCTCCCGGGCGACGACCCGCAGGACGTCCGCCGGGGAGACGTCGTCCAGCGCCAGGGCCCGGGTGAGGGTCGCGGCCGCCTGGTTGCCGGTGTTGCCGCCCGTGCCGATCAGCAGCGGGATGAACACCGAGAGCACCACCATCTGCGACAGCGTGGCCTCGAAGACCTCGAGCACCTGGACGGTGAGCGTCGCCCCGACCGCCAGCACGAGCAGCCAGACCACGCGGGAACGGACCAGGGCGCGCACCGGGGTGGCGAGGTAGGGACGACGCAGCGGCTCGGACCCGGCGCTGCGGGCCTGATCCTCGCTCTCGGCTTCCTCGAGGATTCGTAGGGCGTCGTCCACCGTGAGGATGCCCACCAGCCGCCCCTCCTCGTCGACGACGAGGAGGGCGAGCAGCTTCAGCCCGGCGCAGCGCCGCGCCGCGGTCTCGGCCTCGGAGGTGGCCAGGGCGGCGTAGGGCGGCTGCACGATCTCGCCGATGCGCACGCTCCCCTCCGCCCGCATGAGGTCGCGCAGGCTGACGACGCCGACCAGCCGTCGCTCGTCGTCGACGACGGGCAGGGTGTACACGGTCTCGGCGTCGTCGAGGCGCGAGCGGACCCGGTCCAGCGCCGCCGCCACGGACATCTCGGGGCGGATCGTGACGTAGCCGGGGCTCATCCGCCGACCGATCGAGCCGGCGGGGTAGCCCAGCACGACGGCGGTCAGCTCGCGCTCGGGCGGCGCGAGCCCGCGCAGCAGCCGGCTCGCCACCGAGGCCGGGAGCTCGTCGAGCAGGCCTACCCGGTCGTCCGGGCTCAGCCGCGCGAAGACCCGGGCCACGTCCTCGTCCTGCAGGCCGCGCACGAGGTCGCCCTGCAAGGCGGGGTCGAGCCCCTCGAAGACCCTCAGCGCCAGCTCCTTGGGGAGCAGCCGGTAGGCCACCGCCCCGTCCCGTCGGCCCAGCCGCTCCAGGACGGCGACGACGTCCGGGACCGGCAGCGGGGCGAGCGCCCGGGTGAGCTGGGCGAGGTCCGGCTCCCGAAGAGCTCGCTCGACGTCCCGCGTGACCTGCTCGCGGTCCACGTCGCCGACGTGCGCCATGGGCGTGCCTCCTCCCCGTTCGACCCGCTCGCCCCTCACCTCCCCACACACCACCACATGCCGGCGCCGGCGGCGCCCACGCGCGCGGCCTCGCCACGCTCACGCGAGCGACCGCGGGCGGCAGCGGACAGCGCGCGACACCGCCGGCCGCGGAGCCGCCGGGTCGCCGCGTCGGGGCTACACCGCGACCAGCGCCTCCGACGGCGAGAGCGCGTCCGTGAGCAGCGCGACGAGCGCGTCGAGCTGGACGTCGGCCGAGGCGGACGTCTCCTCGTCGGACCCGTCGAGCGCCCGCGCGGCGAGGCCGGCCTTGCTGTCGATGAGCTCGGCGATCCGCGCGTCGAGGGTCTGCGCGGCGATGATGCGCCACGCCGTGACGGGCTCCGCCTGACCGATGCGGTGGATGCGGTCGATCGCCTGGGTCTGCTCCGCGTCGGTCCACGACAGCTCGGCGAGCACGAGGTTGGAGGCCACCTGCAGGTTGAGCCCGACCCCGGCGGCCGTCAGCGAGCAGACCGCGACGGCCACGTCCGCGTCCTTGGTGAAGGCGTCGATGTTCTTCTGCCGTGCCGAGGGCGTCTGGTCGCCACGGATCGATGCGAAGCGCAGGCCGCGGCGGGCGAAGATCTTCTCGGCGGCGTCCATGACGTCGACGTGCTTGGCGAAGAACACCACCTTGCCCACGTTGTGCGCCAGCTCGGCGGCGTAGTCGGCGGCGAGGCCGGCCTTCGCCTGGCCGATGCGCCGCATCATGCTGAAGACGTTCTCGCCGGACTCCGGCCCGGACTTGCCGGCCCGCTCCCACCGGGCGACCTGCACCACGAGGTCGTGGTCGATGCCGTCGACGCCGCCGCCCGGGTGCCGGGCCTCGAGCGCCGCCTCGTAGCGCGACACCAGGCGCCGGGTGAGGGCACGCTCGGCCCGGCGGATGGAGCGCCCGGCCTCGCCGTCGAGCTCGACGGGCAGGTCGGCGACGCGCCGGGCCGGGATGTCGGCGGCCACGTCGATCTTGCGCCGACGCACGATGCCGCGCTCGATCACGCACGTCCGCGCCGCGGCGTAGAAGCCGTGGTCGGCGGGGGTCAGGCCGGTCTCCTCGAGGGCCTCCATGAGCTCCCCGACGGGCTTCGTCTCGTCGATCCAGCCCAGGAACTGCCAGATGGCCCGGAAGTCCTCGACGTCGTTGATCAGCGGGGTGCCGGTCAGGGCCATCAGCAGCGGGTCGCCGGCGCGCAGGCGCAGGCTGTCCGCGATCCGCAGCACGTGCTGGGAGCGCTGGGACTTCTTGTTCTTGATGTAGTGCGCCTCGTCGACCACCATCCCGCGGAACCCGAACTCGCCGAGCCAGCCCGCGTGCCGGTCGAGCACGTCGTAGTTGACGATGATGATGTCGGCGAAGCCGTCGACCGTCTGACCGTCGCCGTCGATGACGCTGGCGCGGCGCTGGGGGGTCCAACGCCCGGCCTCGCGGGCCCAGCTGGTCTTGACGACGTTGGGGACGACGACGAGCAGCGGGTAGGCGTGGGCCGCCTCAGCCGCCAGCAGCGCCTGCGCCGTCTTGCCCAGGCCGGGCTCGTCGGCGAGCAGGAAGGTCCGGTGCCCCGCCGCGGCTGCCGCCACCATGCGCGCCTGGTGCGGCATGAGCGTCAGGCCGGCCGGCGCGTAGCCCGCGGTGGGCTCGGGCAGCTCCATGCACGAGGACGCCCCGCCCAGCTCGAACGCCCGGAAAAGCGGCCCGAGCAGCTCCCAGCCGGCCAGGCGGCGCGGCCGGCTCTGCCGCTTGTGCACGGCGGAGAAGTCGGGGGCGAGGAAGGGGTTGGCGAGCTGGCGCGACACGACCGACGGCGGCACCACCTGGCGGGTGAGGGCCTCGGCCACGTCCGACGGCTCCGGCGGCACGACGTCGTCGGGCGCCGGGTCGATCCCGGCGTCGTGCAGGAGCTCGAGCTTCAGCGCCCGGGCGCGCTCGGAGACCACGGCGTCGTCGTCGAGCAGGCCCAGCAGGGACGTGTCGCGGGCGGCGGTCTTGGCGAGGATGACCGCGATGCCGTCGAGGCGCTTGAGCTGCTCGGCGCGCCGGGGCTCGGTGAGGGTGTCGTCCGCCTTGACCCGGGCGCGCTCCTCGCGCACGAGCAGCGCGACGACCTGGAACTTCGTGCGCACCGAGGGCGCCACCCGGCCCCGCTGCACGGCTGCCTCGACCTCGCGCACGACCCGGGCGAGCACCGGCATGATGCCGTCTTCGTCGTGGTGACGCGCCCGCCGCTGACGTGCGGCGGGGCGGCGTGTGTCTGCCTTCTGGGCTGGTCGACCCAAACGGTCCTCCTCTAGATCTGGCGACGTCCGCCAGTGGCGTTGACGCGGGCGCCGTGCGGGTCGCGAGCGACCCACGGGCCGAGCGGGCGGCGCGGATCGGCGGCAGGACGCGCAGACGCCCGTCCGCCACGCGAACCGGCTCCCCGACGCGCGGTCACCGCGACGCACACGAGACGGTCCACACCGGAGCCGCAGCCCCTCGGACCCGGGCCACTCACCGGCCTCGACACGCGACGGCGTCGAGAGACGAGCACGGCGGAAGGCCCTTGACACGTTCATGCTATCGCGCCGACCGGCCTGGATCGGCCACCGGTTGCGGATCTCACCACCGGGGCGCCGGCCCGCGGCCGCGCGGCTACCCTGGTCCGTCAACGCCCGGCGGCTGGCGCGTGTTCCCCACAACGGTCACAGATACGATGGCCGTTGCCGCGAGCACGACCAGATGGGAATGAATCATGGCGCAGGCGACTGCCCCCGGTGCGGGAGCCGTGTCGAAGTCCGAGATGGTCTACCGGGAGCTGCGCTCCCGCATCGTCTCCGGCCAGTACGTGGCGGGCTACCGGCTCGTGCTCGACCAGCTGGGCCGTGAGCTCGGCGTCAGCCCGGTCCCGGTGCGCGAGGCGGTCCGACGCCTCGAGGCCGAGGGGCTGGTGACCTTCACCCGGAACGTGGGCGCGGAGGTCGCCGGCATCGACACCGAGGACTACGCGGACACCATGGAGGTGCTCGCCTATCTCGAGGGCGCCGCGACCAGCATCGGCGCACCGCACCTGGGCGCGGAGGAGCTGGAGCGGGCGAGCGCGCTGAACGAGCAGATGCGCGCCCTGCGGGACACCGCCTTCAGCCCGGTGCGCTTCACCGAGCTCAACGAGCAGTTCCACCAGGTGCTGTGCGGCGCGTGCCCCAACACCCGGATGCTCGAGCTGCTGCACCGGGAGTGGCAGCGGATGTCCTTCATCCGCCGGTCGAGCTTCGTGATCATGCCCGACCGCAGCCGCGCCTCGGTGGCCGAGCACGACGAGATCCTGCGGCTGATCCGCGCCGGCGCGCCGCTCGACCAGGTCGAGCGCGCCAGCCGCGAGCACAAGCTCCGCACGTTGAACGAGTACCTCGCCGCGCGGGCCGCCCAGACGGCGCCCGCCTGATCCGGCGTCGGCACGGACGCGGGTCACGACCCTGCCCGCCAGCCGGCGACCCGGTCCGCGCGCCTGCCCCGCCTGCACCCGGCAGGAGCCCCGGAACCAGGTCGCCGTCGTCGTGGGATCGCCGGGGGCCGTCGTCCGCGCCCGGCGAGCACCGGGGGCGGACGACGGTCCTGCAGCCTCTCAGAAGGGGTTCGGCGTCAGCGTGTACTTGGTCTGCAGGTACTCGTGGATGCCCTCGGCGCCGCCCTCGCGGCCCAGGCCGGACATCTTCCAGCCGCCGAAGGGGGCGGCGGCGTTGGAGACGACGCCGACGTTGAGCCCCATCATCCCGGTCTCGAGCCGCTCGATCATGCGCTGCCCGCGGGCGAGGTTCTCGGTGTAGACGTAGGAGACGAGCCCGTACTCGGTGTCGTTGGCGAGGCGTACGGCGTCGTCCTCGGTGTCGAACGGGACGATGGCGAGCACCGGACCGAAGATCTCCTCGCGGAGGATGTCGCTGCCCGGCTGGACGTCGGTGAGCACGGTGGGCTCGTAGAAGGTGCCGGGCCCGTCGACCGGGCGGCCGCCGGTGCGCACGTGGGCGCCGCGCGCGACGGCGTCGTCCACCAGGGCGGCGGCCTTGTCGACGGCGGACTGGTTGATGAGCGGGCCGATCGTCACCCCGTCCTCGGTGCCCCGGCCGATCCCGAAGCCCTGGACGCGCTCGGTGACCCGGCGGGCGAACTCCTCGGCGACGTCGCGGTGCACGATGAGCCGGTTGGCGGCGGTGCACGCCTGGCCGATGTTGCGGAACTTGGCCGCGATCGCGCCGTCGACCGCCTTGTCGAGGTCGGCGTCGTCGAAGACGACGAAGGGCGCGTTCCCGCCGAGCTCCATCGACGTGCGCAGCACCCCCTGCGCCGCCTGCTCGAGCAGGCGCTGGCCCACGCCGGTCGAGCCGGTGAAGGAGAGCTTGCGCAGCCGCGGGTCGCGGACGATCGGCTCCGACACCGCGCCCGAGGTCGAGGTGGTGACGACGTTGACCACGCCCTTGGGCAGCCCGGCGTCCTCGAGCAGCTTGACGAAGTACAGGGTCGTCAGCGGGGTGAGGGCGGCGGGCTTGACGACCACCGTGCAGCCGGCGGCGAGGGCCGGGGCGATCTTCCGGGTGGCCATCGCCAGCGGGAAGTTCCAGGGCGTGATGAGGAAGCACGGGCCCACCGGGTGCTGGGACACGATCATGCGACCGGTGCCCTCGGGGTTGGGCCCGTAGCGGCCCTGGACGCGCGAGGCCTCCTCGCTGAACCAGCGCAGGAACTCCCCGCCGTAGGCGACCTCGCCGCGCGCCTCGGCGAGCGGCTTGCCCATCTCGATGGTCATGAGGAGCGCGAAGTCTTCCTTGCGCTCCTGCAGGAGGTCGAACGCCCGGCGCAGCAGCTCGGCACGCTCGCGGGCCGGCGTCGCGGCCCAGGCCGGGAAGGCGTCGCAGGCGGCGTCCAGCGCCGCGAGGCCGTCGGCGGGCGAGGCGTCGGCGATCGTCTTGACGACCTCCCCGGTCGCGGGGTCGGTGACGTCGATCGTGGTGCCGCGCTCGCCGGCGCGCCACTCTCCGGCGATGAACAGGCCGTCGGGCAGGTCCGCGAGGAGCGCGGCCTCGCGGGCGTCGAGCAGCTGGGTCTGGCGGTTGTCGGTCATGAGGCTCCTCGGGGCGTCAGGCCACCGGCTGGGGGGCCGGGACGAGCAGGTGCTGGCGGAAGAAGGCGGCGATCTCGGCGGTGGCGTCGAGCGGGAGGACGGCCGCGACGTACTGGTCGGGCCGCACGACGACGACGCACCCGGCGCGGTCGATGCCGCGCAGGTCGAAGATGTCCTGCTCGGGGTCGACGGCGTAGACCTTCTCGTAGTCGACGAGCTGGAACGGGCCGGTGCGCGGGCGGAACAGGTCGGGCGCCCGGGTGACGTCGACGTCGACGTGGCGCTGCTGGTAGACGACCTTGACGTCGAAGAGGCTGTCGAGGTCGGCCCCGGCGGTCGTGTGCGTGACGACCGGGGAGTCCGGCGCGCCGGCCATCCAGGCCGCCCAGTCCGCCACGGCCGAGGCCTGGCCCGGGGCTGCGGCGTCGGCGAAGGCGTAGATGCGCCACCGGCCGTCGGCGCGGTGATGGTGCCCCAGGTGCACGGGGTTGGCGTCCCCCACCCGGACCACCGGGGCGGACTTGAAGCGCTTGCCGATCGGGAAGCCGGTGGCGAGGTCCTGGTGGGTGGCCTCGGCGACGAGCATCGAGGGCGGGTACTGGGTCATGAAGCCGGCGGGGAACTCGGCGGTCCGGACGTAGAAGTCCGCGAGCTCGGCCGGGTCGGCGAACTCCTCGGGCTTCTTCGCCATGAGCGTGGACCACTCCTTGTCGAAGTCGATGAGGTTCTGCGCGATGACCTGGCGCTCGGCCGTGTACGTGGCCAGCAGGCTCTCCGGGCTGCGGCCCGACAGCACGTAGCCGAGCTTCCAGCCGATGTTGAAGCCGTCCTGCATCGAGACGTTCATGCCCTGGCCGGCCTTGGCGCTGTGGGTGTGGCAGGCGTCGCCGGCGATGAAGACCCGGGGCGTGCGCGTGCCGACCTCGGCCGGCGGGACGTCGTCGAACCGGTCGGTGACCCGGTGGCCGACCTCGTAGACGCTGTGCCAGGCGACGTGGCGCACGTCGAGGGTGTAGGGGTGCAGGATCTCGTTCGCCTTGGCGATGATCTGCTCGATCGTCGTGTTGCGGACGGCGCCGTGGTCGTCCGGGTTCACCTCGCCCAGGTCCACGTACATGCGGAACAGGTGCCCGCCCTCGCGGGGGATGTGCAGGATGCTGCCGCCGGTGTGCGACTGGATCGCGCACTTGGTGCGGATGTCGGGGAAGTCGGTGACCGCGAGGACGTCCATGACGCCCCAGGCGTGGAAGGCCTGGTCGCCCTGCATCGTGCACCCGATGGACTGCCGCACCCCGCTGTGGGCCCCGTCCGCGCCGACCACGTACTTGGCCCGCACGACCCGCTCCTGCCCCACCTGCGCGCCGGCGGTGCGGGTGAGGGTCACCGCGACCGGGTACTCCCCCTCGCCCACCTCGAGGCCGCGGAACTCGTACCCGTAGTCCGGCTTCATGCGGGTGGGTGCGTCGGCCATGAACTCGGCGAAGTAGTCCAGCACCCGGGCCTGGTTGACGATGAGGTGCGGGAACTCGCTGATGCCGTGCGGGTCGTCCTTCGGCCGGTCGCCGCGGACGATGCGCGAGGGGTCGTCCGGGTCCGGCCGCCAGAAGCACATCTCGGTGATCCGGTAGGCCTCTTCGATGATGCGGTTGGCGAAGCCGAAGGCCTGGAAGGTCTCGACGCTGCGCGCCTGGATGCCGTCAGCCTGGCCGATCTCCAGCCGGCCGGGCCGGCGGTCGATGATGCGGGTGGTGACGTCGGGGAACTGGGACAGCTGGGCCGCCGCGATCATCCCCGCCGGGCCGGTGCCGACGATGAGGACGTCGACCTCGTCGGGCAGCTCGTCGGGCCGGCCGATGCCGACTCCCGCCGCGGGCTGGACGCGCGGCTCCCCGGAGACGTAACCGTGGTGGTGGAACTGCATGGCGATTCCCTCTCGGACATCGGTGTCGAGGTGTGCAAGACCGCAACCGTGCATTCTATAATCGAACGCACTACTCTACTATCGAACGGAAACGTATACGATGATGTGTGACGCGCGCAACCACCCCGGCGGCGGACGATGACCGCCGAGCCGGCGAGGGGTCGTCCCGCGAGCGCCCCGGCGTCGCAGACGCTGAGCCGGGGCATCCGCGTCCTCGAGCTGCTCGCCGACGCGGGCGAACCGCTGACGATCGACGAGCTCGCCGAGCGGCTGGGCGTCCATCGCTCCATCGCCTACCGCCTGGTGCGCACCCTCGAGGACCACGGGCTGGTCACCCGCGACCCCACGGGCGGGGTCGCGCTCGGAGCGCGGATGGCGTCGCTCGCCGCGGGTGTCGCCCCCGATCTCCAGGCCGAGGCCCTGCCCGAGCTCACCACGGTCGCCAACGAGCTCGGCATGACGTGCTTCCTGGCCGTGCTCGACCACGACGAGTGCGTCATCCTGGCCAGCGTCGAGCCGCGGCACGCGGTGGCCTCGGTGGCGCAGCGGCCGGGGACGCGGCACCCGGTGAGCGTCGGGGCGCCCGGCAAGGCGCTCCTCACGGCGCTCCCCGAGTCCGAGTGGCCGTCGGGCGCCTCCGCGCAGCTGACCGCGGAGGTGGCGGCGGTCGGCGCGCGTGGCTACGCGCAGAGCCATGACGAGGTCATTCCCAGCGTGAAGTCGGTGGCGGTGCCGCTGCGGCTGCGCGGGCGCTCCCCCGCCGCGATCGCGGTGGTCTACGTCGCGAGCGGGACCGAGCCGGCGACGATCGGGGCACGGCTCGCCGCGAGCGCGACATCGATCCGCGAGGCGCTGGGCGACTGACGCACGCGCGACAGGGGCGGGGCCGATGCCGGCCCCGCCCCGTAGCGGATCGTCGAAGATCAGGCCTGCGAGAGCCCGCGGACCGGGCTGACCTGCTGCTCCGCCTCGTGGTCGGGCCCGAGGGGGATGCCGGAGCGGTCGCGCAGCAGCAGCGTCGCGAGGAGACCGACGACGGTCATCCCGGCGAGGTACGCGGTCACGCCCCCGGTGCCGCCCGTCGCCTTGACGATGGCCGTCGCGATCATCGGCGCGAAGGCGCCGCCGAGGATGGCCCCGATCGCGTAGGAGACCGACACCCCGGAGAACCGGATCGAGGCCGGGAAGAGCTCCGAGTAGAGCGCCGCCTGCGGGCCGTAGGTGAAGCCCAGGCCGATCGTGAGCAGGGCGAGGCCCGCGAACAGCAGCGCGAGGTTGCCGGTGTTGACGAGCGGGAACAGGGCGAAGACGCCGCCGAGCTGCAGCACCCAGCCGAGGATGTAGGTCGTGCGCCGCCCCAGGAAGTCGGAGGCCCAGCCGGCGACGATCGTCGAGAGCAGCCACGTGATGGCGGAGCCGGTGACGGCCCACAGCACCGGGCCGCGGTCGAGCGCGATCGGCCCGTCGGGGTTGGTCGCGTAGTTCTGGATGTATCCGCCGGTCGTCATGTAGCCCACCGCGTTGTTGCCGGCGAACACGAGCGCGGTCACGATGACCAGGACGGTGTGCTTGCAGAAGAGACGCAGGATCGGCATCTGCGCCTCCTGCTTGCGCTCGGCGAGCTCGGCGAACACCGGGCTCTCCTCGACCTTCCGGCGCACGTAGTACCCGACGAGGATGAGGACGACGCTGAGCAGGAACGGGATGCGCCAGCCCCACTCGAGGAACGCGTCCCCCGGGGCGATCATCGCCATGAGCGCCATGACGCCGGAGGCGAGCAACAGCCCCAGCGGGACACCGGTCTGCGGGCCCGCGCCGAACAGGCCGCGCTTCTTGTCCGGGGCGTGCTCGACGGCCATGAGGACGGCGCCGCCCCACTCGCCACCGGCGGAGACTCCCTGGACGACGCGCAGGAGGATGAGGAGGATCGGCGCGGCGACCCCGATCGCCGCGTACGTCGGCAGCACGCCGATGAGGGCGGTGGCCGCGCCCATCAAGATCAGCGTGACCATGAGGACGAGCTTGCGGCCGTACTTGTCGCCGAGGTGGCCCGCGAGGAACGCGCCGAAGGGCCGGAAGAGGAAGCTCACGCCCACGGTTGCGAACGAGAGAAGCACGCTGTTCTCGCCGAGCCCGGAGAAGAAGGCGGGGCCGAAGACGAGCCCGGCGGCGAAGGCGTACGTGAAGAAGTCGTACCACTCGACTGTGGTTCCGATGACGGTCGCAAAGACGACCCGCCTCCGGTCCCGCGTCTCGTCGACGGCCGTGAGGGTGGCCCCGCCGGGCCTCGCGCCCGGGGGGAAGGTGGGAGAGGAACTCATCTCTGTGGACTCCTGTGTCGATACGACGTCGCTGTCTTCTCCGAGACGGCCGGTGGGGTTCCGGGCTTGCCCCGCGAGGTGCCATCGTATATCTTTTCAGATATCACGCAAGGCGAGGCGCAAGGGCGAGGGAGCTCATGACTGACAACACCTTGATCGCGACGGGCACCGACCCGAGGTTCGCGGCCCTCCCAGGCCGCCCTGGCAAGATCGTCGCGATCCATCTCAGCTACGCATCGCGCGCCGACCAGCGGGGCCGCCGCCCGGCGGCGCCGTCGTACTTCTTCAAGCCGTCGAGCTCGGTGGAGGCCTCCGGCGGGACGATCGAACGTCCGGCCGGCACCGAGCTGCTGGCCTTCGAGGGGGAGATCGCGCTCGTGATCGGCGCCACGGCTCGCCGCGTCCCGCTCGCCGACGCCTGGAGCCACGTCGCGTGGGTGACGGCCGCGAACGACTTCGGCCTGTACGACCTGCGGGCCAACGACAAGGGCTCCAACGTCCGCTCCAAGGGCGGCGACGGGTTCACCCCGATCGGCCCGGCCCTCCTCGACGCCCGCACGCTCGACCCCGCCGCGCTGCGGCTGCGCACGTGGGTCAACGGCGAGCTCCGGCAGGACGACACGACGGCCGGGCTCATCTTCCCCCTCGCCCAGCTCGTCGCCGACCTCTCCCAGCACTTCACGCTCGAGCCGGGCGACGTGATCCTCACCGGCACCCCCGCCGGGTCCTCGGTGGTCGTCCCCGGCGACGTCGTCGAGGTCGAGGTGGATGCCCCCGACGTGCCCGGAGCCCCGAGCTCGGGCCGGCTCATCACCACCGTGACGCAGGGCGTGCACGGGTTCGACGACGCGGTGGGCTCGCTGCCCGCGGTCGACGACACGCAGCGGGCCGAGGCGTGGGGCTCGCGCGCCGCCGCCGGGCTGGAGCCCGAGGCGGAGCCCTTCCGCCTCACGGGGGCGCTTCGGGACAAGCTCCACCGCGCCCCGGTGGCCGGCCTGAGCGCGCAGCTGCGCAAGCGGGGCCTGAACAACGTCACGGTCGACGGCGTCCGGCCCATGCACCCGGAGGCCAAGCTCGTTGGTACCGCCCGCACCCTGCGGTTCGTGCCCAACCGGGAAGACCTCTTCGCCAGCCACGGCGGGGGCTACAACGCCCAGAAGCGCGTCTTCGACGCCGTCGGCGATGGCGAGGTCATCGTCATCGAGGCGCGCGGCGAGGAGGGGTCGGGCACCCTCGGCGACATCCTGGCGCTGCGGGCCCAGGCGCGCCGCGCCGCCGGCATCGTCACCGACGGCGGCGTCCGCGACTACGACGCGGTGGCCGCCGTGGGCCTGCCGGTCTACACCAAGGGCGCGCACCCGGCGGTGCTGGGCCGCAAGCACGTGCCGTGGGAGGCGGACGTGACGATCGGCTGCGGCGGCACGACCGTGCAGCCCGGCGACGTCGTCGTCGGCGACCGCGACGGCGTCCTCGTCATCCCGCCGTCGATCGTGGAGGAGGCCGTCGACGCCGCCCTCGCCCAGGAGGACGAGGACGCCTGGATCGCCGACCAGGTCGCCGCGGGTCACCCGGTCGACGGGCTGTTCCCGATGAACGCCGAGTGGCGGGAGCGGTACCAGGCATGGCGCGCCAGCAGGTGACGCCCCCGGCGACCGCGGGGACCTCCGTCTCCTGGAGCAAGTCGCAGCAGGCCTACCACTGGCTCAAGGAGAGGATCCTGAGCCAGGAGTTCACCCCGGGCTACCGCCTGGTGCTGGCCACCGTCGCGGCAGAGCTCGGGATGAGCGTGGTGCCGGTGCGCGAGGCGATCCGGCAGCTCGAGGCCGAGGGCCTGGTGACGTTCACGCGCAACGTCGGCGCGCAGGTGTCGATGATCGACAACGCGCAGTACCGGAACAGCATGGAGGCCCTGGCGATGCTCGAAGGCGCGGCGACCGCGCTCGCGGCCCCCGGGCTGACCGTCGCCGACGTCCGTCAGGCGCGCGAGATCAACGAGCTGATGATCGACACCCTGGACCACTTCGATCCCCGGGCGTTCACGACGCTCAACCAGAAGTTCCACTCCATCCTGTTCGCGCCGTGCGCGAACCCGCGGCTGGTCGAGCTCGTCAACGCCGAGTGGGCGCGCCTGGGGCACCTGCGCGAGTCGACCTTCAGCTTCGTGCCCGGCCGCGCGCAGGAGTCCGTGCGGGAGCACGAGGGCATCCTGCGGCTCATCGAGGCCGGCGCGCCCCCGGCGGAGATCGAGAGGGCGGCCCGGGGGCACCGCTCGGCCACCCTCGCCGCCTACCTGAGCCACCAGCACCCCGACGACGAACCTGTGCATCCCGGCGAGGCGCCGGGCAGCTCCGCTTCCCCAGCCTCAGCGCTGGGCCGACCCGCATCCTGACCGCATCCCACCGGAGGATCCCATGAGTGACACCAGGACCGAATCGACCGCGACGGCCGCGCACCACGTGCCCGCCGACCTGCCCGACCGCATCCAGCACTACATCGACGGCGAGTTCGTCGACTCCGCCGACGGCGACACGTTCGACGTGCTCGACCCTGTCTCGAACCAGACGTACCTCCGGGCCGCCGCCGGCAAGAAGGCCGACGTCGACCGCGCCGTCGCCGCCGCCAAGCGCGCGTTCGAGGAGGGGCCCTGGCCCAGGATGCTGCCGCGTGAGCGCTCCCGCGTGCTGCACCGCATCGCCGACATCGTCGAGTCGCGCGACGCCCGGCTCGCCGAGCTCGAGAGCTTCGACTCGGGCCTCCCGATCACCCAGGCGCTCGGCCAGGCCCGCCGCGCCGCCGAGAACTTCCGGTTCTTCGCCGACCTGATCGTCGCCCAGGCCGACGACACCTTCAAGGTGCCCGGCCGCCAGATCAACTACGTCAACCGCAAGCCGATCGGCGTCGCCGGGCTCATCACGCCCTGGAACACGCCGTTCATGCTCGAGTCCTGGAAGCTCGGCCCGGCCCTTGCCACGGGCAACACCGTCGTGCTCAAGCCCGCCGAGTTCACGCCGCTGTCGGCGTCCCTGTGGGCCGGCATCTTCGAGGAGGCCGGCCTGCCCCAAGGCGTGTTCAACCTCGTCAACGGCATCGGCGAGGACGCCGGCGACGCGCTGGTGAAACACCCGGACGTGCCGCTCATCTCCTTCACCGGCGAGAGCCGCACCGGGCAGATCATCTTCGCCAACGCCGCGCCGTACCTCAAGGGGCTGTCGATGGAGCTCGGCGGCAAGTCCCCCGCCGTCGTCTTCGCCGACGCCGACCTCGACGCCGCGATCGACGCGACGATCTTCGGGGTGTTCTCCCTCAACGGCGAGCGCTGCACCGCGGGCAGCCGCATCCTCGTCCAGCGCGAGGTGTACGACGAGTTCGTCGAGCGCTACGCCGCGCAGGCCAAGCGCGTGATCGTGGGCGACCCGCACGACCCTCGCACCGAGGTCGGCGCGCTCGTGCACCCCGAGCACTACGAGAAGGTCATGAGCTACATCGAGATCGGCAAGTCCGAGGGGCGCCTCGTCGCCGGCGGCGGGCGGCCCGAGGGCTTCCCGACCGGCAACTACGTCGCGCCCACGGTGTTCGCCGACGTCGCCGCCGACGCCCGCATCTTCCAGGAGGAGATCTTCGGTCCGGTCGTCGCGATCACGCCGTTCGACACCGACGAGGAGGCGCTGGCCCTCGCCAACGGCGTCAAGTACGGCCTCGCCGCATACGTGTGGACCAACGACCTCAAGCGGGCGCACAACTTCGCCCAGGCGATCGAGGCCGGCATGGTGTGGCTGAACAGCAACAACGTCCGCGACCTGCGCACCCCGTTCGGCGGGGTCAAGGCCTCGGGCCTCGGTCACGAGGGCGGCTACCGCTCGATCGACTTCTACACCGACCAGCAGGCCGTGCACATCACGCTCGGCAAGGTGCACAACCCCACCTTCGGCAAGGTCGAGACCCACGAGGCGACGGACCTGGACGACCCGGACCCCCGCTGAGCCGAGGGGCGCGCCGCGCCGGTCTCGGTGCGGCGCCCTCTCGACCCGAACTCCTGAATACCCGAACACCCGAACCCGCAGAGAAGCAAGGACGCTGACGTGAGCACTCCCATCAGCCAGAACTCTCCCGAGCCGGTCGTCACCGCGCAGGACCCGATCCGCTCGAGGGACCCCATCCCCACCCCGAAGGCGGCGCCGCCGGACATTCTGCGCTGCGCCTACATGGAGCTGGTCGTCACCGACCTGCAGGCCTCCCGCAACTTCTACGTCGACGTGCTCGACCTGGTGGTGACGGAGGAGGACGAGGAGACCGTCTACCTGCGGAGCTTCGAGGAGTTCATCCACCACAACCTCGTGCTGCGCAAGGGCCCGGTCGCGGCGGTCGCCGCGTTCTCCTACCGGGTGCGCACCCCCGAGGACCTCGACAAGGCGGTGGCGTTCTACACCGAGCTCGGCTGCCGGGTCGAGCGACGCCCGGAGGGGTTCACCAAGGGCATTGGCGACTCGGTGCGGGTGGAGGACCCGCTGGGCTTCCCGTACGAGTTCTTCTACGACGTCGAGCACGTCGAGCGCCTCGCGTGGCGCTACGACCTGTACACCCCCGGCGCGCTCGTGCGGCTCGACCACTTCAACCAGGTCACCCCGGACGTGCCGCGGGCGGTGAAGTACATGGAGGACCTCGGCTTCCGCGTGACCGAGGACATCCAGGACGCCGAGGGCACCACCTACGCCGCCTGGATGCGCCGCAAGCCCACCGTCCACGACACCGCGATGACCGGCGGGGACGGGCCGCGCATGCACCACGTCGCCTTCGCCACCCACGAGAAGCACAACATCATCGCCATCTGCGACAAGCTCGGCGCGCTGCGCCTGTCGGACCACATCGAGCGCGGCCCGGGCCGGCACGGGGTCTCCAACGCCTTCTACCTCTACCTGCGCGACCCCGACGGCCACCGCGTGGAGATCTACACCCAGGACTACTACACCGGCGACCCCGACAACCCGGTCGTCACCTGGGACGTGCACGACAACCAGCGCCGCGACTGGTGGGGCAGCCCCGTCGTGCCGTCCTGGTACACCGAGGCCTCCCTCGTCCTCGACCTCGACGGCAACCCCAAGCCGGTCGCCGCGCGCACCGACACCAGCGAGATGGCGGTCACCATCGGCGCCGACGGCTTCTCCTACACACGCAAGGGCGACGAGCCCGACGCGCTGCCCAGCTGGAAGCAGGGCGAGTACAAGCTCGGGCACCAGCTGTGACCTCACTCTTCCCGCCGGCTACCGGCGGGCCCGACACGATAGAAAGACTGGGAGGACCGGATGCTCTCGCCTGAGACCATTGCCGCGATCGCTGACGAGCTCGCCGAGGCGGAACGCGCCCGCACTGCCGTCCCGCCGTTGAGCGGCCGGCACCCCGAGATGAGTATCGAGGACGCCTACGCCGTGCAGAACGAGTGGCGCCGCCGCGCCATCGAGGCAGGCCGGCGGCCGGTCGGCCGCAAGATCGGGCTGACCTCGAAGGTCATGCAGGCGGCGACCGGCATCGACGAGCCCGACTACGGGGCCATCTTTGCCGACATGGTTCTCGAGAACGGTGCGGTCATCGAGCATGGTCGGTTCTCCACCGTGCGGATCGAGGTCGAGCTCGCCTTCAAGCTTGCCGAGCCCATCGACGGCCCCGACGCCACGGTCTTCGACGTCCTCCGGGCGACCGAGTACGTCGTTCCGGCACTGGAAATCCTCTCCTCGCGCATCGAGCTCAAGGACAAGACGATCGTCGACAACATCAGCGACAACGCCGCCATGGGCGCGATGATCTATGGCGGCAACCCGGTTCGCCCGGGCGAGGTGGACCTGCGGTGGGTCTCGGCGCTGCTCTACCGCAACGAGACAATCGAGGAGTCCGGCGTTGCCGCGGCCGTGCTCAACCACCCCGCGATGGGCGTCGCGTGGCTGGCGAACAAGCTCGCCCAGCACGGCGACCGGCTCGAGGCCGGCGAGATCGTGCTCGCCGGCTCGTTCACCCGGCCGATGTGGGTGGACCCGGGGGACACCGTGCTGGCCGACTTCCGAGAGCTGGGGACCATCGCATGCCGCTTCGTCTGAGCCCGACCTTCCGCGACGCCCTGACCACCCAGCGCGTCCGGGGCGCGGCGGCACGCCCCCTCGCCGGCATCTGGGTCTGCTCGGGCAGCCCGCTCGTCGCCGAGATCTGTGCCGGATCGGGCCTGGACTGGGTGCTCATCGACATGGAGCACTCCCCCAACGGCCTCGAGTCCGTCCTCGCCCAGCTCCAGGCGGTCGCGCCGTACCCGGTGACCCCGCTGGTGCGCGTGCCCATCGCCGACGTGGTGACCATCAAGCAGGTGCTCGACCTCGGGGCGCAGAACCTGCTCGTGCCGATGGTCTCCTCGGCCGAGGAGGCCCGCGCCGTCGTCGAGGCCGTGAGGTACCCCCCGCGCGGGCGCCGCGGCGTCGGCTCGGCGCTCGCCCGGTCGGCGCGGTGGAACCGCGTCGACGGGTATCTCACCGACGCCGACGCGCACGTGTCGCTCTTCGTGCAGATCGAGACCGCGGAGGGCGTGGCGGCCGCCGCGGAGATCGCCGCCGTGGACGGCGTCGACGGCGTCTTCGTCGGCCCGTCCGACCTCGCCGCGTCCATGGGGGTCATCGGTCAGCAGAGCCACCCCGACGTCGTCGCTGCCGTCCGGCGCGCCTTCGACGCGGTGCGCGCGGCCGGCAAGCCGGTCGGCGTCAACGCGTTCGACCCCGCCGTCGCCCGCGCGTACATGGAGGCCGGCGCCGCCTTCGTGCTGGTGGGCGCCGACGTGGCGCTGCTCGCCCGCGGCTCGGAGGCCCTCGCCGCCGCGTTCGTGCCCGCCGCCGACGACGGCGCCCGCGCGAGCTACTGACGAAGGCCGGCGCGCCGCTCGGGCGCGCCGGCCGTACTCTCTCGACGAGCAGCCGGTCACCCGGCCCGGCGGCGCTCCCCCGGGCCGGATGCTCCCGCCGCCGCTCCGCACCGCCGCGGGGCCCACGACACACCCGCCGCTCCGCACCGTCGCGGAGCCCCGACAGACCCCCCGCTCCGCACCGCCGCGGGGCCCACGACACACCCGCCGCTCCGCACCGCCGCGGAGCCCCGACCGAAAGGCCACTCCCGTGACGAGAACCGTCTCCGAGGTCGTCGCCGCCGCCGTCGCCGCGCTCGCCGATGACGTCTTCGCCCTGATGGGCAACGGCAACGCGTACATCCTCGACGCGCTCGCGCGCACACCGGCGCGGGTCACCGCCGTGCGCCACGAGGCCGCCACCGTCGCCTCGGCGGACGCCTACCACCGGGTCTGCGGGCGCCTGGCGGTGGCCACGACCACCTACGGGCCGGGGTTCACCAACACCCTCACCGCCCTGGCCGAGGCCGCCAGGGCGGCCACCCCGCTCCTCCTCGTCGTCGGGGACGCGCCCACGGCCGGGCCCCGCCCCTGGGACGTGGCCCAGCCCCAGCTGGCCGCGGCGGTCGGGGCCGTGACCATGGTCCTGGACGCCGCCGCCCCGGGCCGCACCACCGTCGAGGCGGCCGCGCACGCCCTGGCGCACCGGGTCCCCGTCGTGCTCGCCCTCCCCTACGACCTCGCCACCGCGCCCGCCGCGGACGACGCCGTCCCGGCCATGCCGCCGCCGCCGGCCCCCGCGACGCCCGACCCGACCGCCCTGGCGCAGGCCGCCCGCCTGCTCCAGGCGGCCGAGCGCCCGCTCGTCCTGGCCGGCCGCGGCGCCAAGGCCGCCGCCGCGCAGCTGCGTACGCTCGCCGACCGCCTCGGGGCGCTGACCGCCACGAGCGCCCCGGCCCGCGGGCTGTTCGCCGGCCGGCCCTACGACCTCGGCGTGTGCGGCGGCTTCGCCTCCGAGCCGACGGCGGACCTCGTCCGCCAGGCCGACGTCGTCCTCGTCGTCGGCGCCGGGCTCAACCAGTTCACCACCTCCTTCGGCTCCGCCTTCGCCCCCGGCGCGCGCGTGATCCAGGTCGACGTGGCCGAGGCCCCCACGCACCCGGTGGTCGGTCACTACGTCCGCGGCGACGCCGCCCTCGCCGTCCTCGGGCTTCTCGAGGGGCTCGACGGCCGGCCCGCCCCCGCCGAGCCATGGGGCGGGGTGGCCGCCGCGGCCACGGACGGCCGGCTCCAGTTCGCCCGGCCCGCCGGCGACGACGCCGCCCCGGACGGCCGGCTCGACCCGCGCACGGTGATGCGCCGCCTCGACGCGCTGCTGCCCGCCAACCGGCTCGTGGTCTCCGACGGCGGGCACTTCCTCGGCTGGGCCAACACCTACCTCGACCTCCCCGCCGCCGACTCCATCACCCTCGTCGGCACCGCGACCCAGGCCATCGGCCTCGGCTTCCCCTCCGCGCCCGGCGCCGCCGTGGCCCGCCCGGACGCGCTGACCGTCGTCGCCACCGGCGACGGCGGCGGCCTCATGGGGCTGCCCGACCTCGACACCCTCATCCGCTGTGCCCGCAGCGCCCTCGTCCTCGTGTTCAACGACGCCGCCTACGGCGCGGAGGTCCACCAGTACGGCTCCCAGGGCCTGGACCGCACGCCGATGGTCATCGACGAGGTCGACTTCGCCACCGTCGCGCGCGGCCTGGGCGCCGCCGCGGCCACCATCGCCCGGCTCGAGGACCTCCAGGCCGTGGAGGACTGGCTCGGCGCGGGCGCCCCGGGCACGTTCCTCGCCGACCTGCGCATCTCCCAGGGCGTCGTCGCCCCCTACATCCAGGAGATCGTCCAACGCACCCTCGTGCGGCGCTGACCTCGGAGCGCAAAGCCCTCGCTATTCGGCGCGCAACCACCGCCCGCGACACGCGGCCAGCGGTTGCCGTCTGGCACGAAGTCCCCCGGGGGGCTCGGCGCCCCCGGGGAGTCTCGGCGCCGGTCCAGCGGACCGACGCCGAGCCCCGTCGGCAGACGCGTGGCGACCTCGCGGGACGGTCGCCACCAGCGCCGGCTTCAGTAGCTGATGACCTGGGGGGCGCCGAGGTGCTTGAGGCCCTCGACGCCGAACTCGAGGCCGTAGCCGGACTGCTTGGCGCCGCCGAAGGGCACGCGCGGGTCGACGGCGCCGTGCTTGTTGATCCACACGGTGCCGGCCTGGATGCGCGCGGCGACGGCCCGGGCCGCCTCCAGGTCGGTGCCCCAGACGGAGGCGCCGAGGCCGACGTCGAGGGCGTTGGCCATGGCCACCGCCTCCTCGATGCTGGAGTACTTGATGATCGGCAGGGCCGGGCCGAACTGCTCCCGGGCGACCAGCGGGTTGTCGTTGGCGATGTCCGCCACCAGTGTGGTGGGGTAGAAGTAGCCGGGCTGGTCGGGGTCGGGGTCGCCGCCGACCAGGACCCGGGCGCCGGCGTCCTTCGCGGCCTGCACCAGGGACGCGACGATGTCGAACTGGGCCTTGTTCTGCAGCGGGCCGAGCACGTTGGTCTCCTCCAGGCCCACCCCCATCGGCATCTGGGCGGCGACCGCGGTCAGCGCCTGGCACACCGCCTCGTAGAGGTCCTCGTGGACGTACAGACGCTTCAGGGCCGCGCAGGTCTGCCCGGTGTTGATGAACGCCCCCCAGAACAGGTCCTGGGCGATAGCCGCCGGGTCCGCGTCGGGCAGGACGATGCCGGCGTCGTTGCCGCCGAGCTCGAGGGTCAGCCGCTTCACCGTGTCCGCGGAGGAGCGGATGATCGCCTTGCCGGTGGCGGTGGAGCCGGTGAACATGATCTTGTCCACGCCCGGGTGGGCCGCGAGCCCCTCGCCGACCTCGCGCCCGCCGGAGACCACGTGCAGGACACCCTCGGGCAGCACCTCGTTGAGCACGCGGGCGAGCGCGAGCACGCTCAGCGGGGTGTACTCCGAGGGCTTCATGACCACGGTGTTGCCCATCCGCAGGGCCGGGGCCAGCTGCCAGACGCTGATCATCATCGGCCAGTTCCACGGCCCGATCGCCCCGACGACGCCGAGCGGCCGGTAGTGCAGCTCGGCGCGGCCGCCGCCGTCGTCGACGAGGACCTCCGGGGCCAGCTCGAAGGCGGCGGTGGTACGCAGCCAGGCCGCGCAGGCGCCGACCTCGAAACGGGCGTTGGGGCCGTTGAGCGGCTTGCCCTGCTCGCGCGAGAGCAGCTCGGCCAGCGCCTCGGCGGAGGCCTCGACGGCGTCGGCGGCCCGGGTCAGGTACTCGGCGCGGCGCTCGTGGCCGAGCGCCGCCCACGCCGGCTGGGCGGCGCGGGCGGCCGCGACCGCGGCGTCGAGGTCGGCGGCCGTGTGCTCCGGCGCCCGGCCCACGACCTCGCCGGTCGCCGGGTCCAGGATCTCCCGGCCACCCTCGGCCGGCACGACAGAGGCGAGCAGGTCCGCGTACGACAGAGGCGTTTGAGTCTGAGTCTCGGTCATCGTTCTCTCTCAGGTTTGGGATGGTCGGCGAGATGCAGCGGCGCGGCCATGGAGCGGGACGTGCCCCCAGGCCCACACCGATGCGAAAGGGAAGCAGGCAGGTCAGGCGGGGACCGCGGCGGCGTCGGCCGCGACCGACGTCCGATCCCCGCGGCCCAGCTCGTGCGCCACGTTCCGCGCGGCGCGCAGCCCGCTCTCGATGGCCCCGTCGATGAAGCCGCCCCAACCGTCGGCGAAGTCGGAGCCGGCGAGGTGGATGCGACCCTCAGGACGCTGCAGCTCAGCCAGGGACCGGGTGAGGTAGCCCGCGTAGTGCATGGGCCACGTCGAGCGGGAGTTGGGATCGTCGACCCAGTCGTGGCCGGCGATCTCGAGCACCGTCATGCCCGGGACGAGAGCGTCGAGGTGTCGCTGGGCGGCATCGACGTCCTCGACGTCCACGGCGGCGGCATCGGGCCCGAAGCACACGAGGGTGGTGGTGTCCTCGTCGATGTACTCGGCCTGGACGAAGTTCAGCGGAGCGGTCGCCGGCCCCATGGCGACGAAGCGCTCCTGGCGACCTGCCACCTTGATCCACAGCTTGGCCCCGCGCCCCGCCTGGCCACGAGCGGCGGCCGCCACCTTGGTCGGCGAGAGCGCCGGCTCGATGCTGATGCCGTTCAGGACGCTCAGGGGCAGCGCAAGCACGAGCTGCTTCCCGGTGAACCGCTGGCCATCCACGGTCTCGGCCACGGCCGTCGCCCCGTCCTGCCGCACGGCGACGACGGGGTGACCGAGACGGAGGTCTGCACCGGAGTCGTCGAGGATGGCCTCGGCGAGGCGGCGGGTCCCGCCCGCGATCTTGAAGGTCGCGCAGGCCTCGAACATGACCTGCCAGTGCCCGGTCGCCACGGCACACCAGCGCAGGGCCTGGGTGTACGCGGCCTCGTCCAGCTTGCCGTTGAAGTTGAGGGCCCAGAAGGAGCGCAGGAGCTCGCGCTCGTCCTCACCGAGCTGCAGCCCGTCGATGACGTGCGAGACGGTGAGGTGGTCGATGTCGGCCACCGCCGGGTTGGCCAGCGGTGACCACGGGAGCGGGAAGTACCGGCGGGCGTCCGCGAGCAGGGCCCGGTTCGGAGCGTCCAGGAGATCCAGCAGCTCGTCGGCGCCGCCCTCGCGGCGTCGCCCGTTGACCGTCCAGTAGGCCTTCGTGAACTCCGGTCCCGCGACCGGCTCGATGCCGTAGCGGCCCATCTCGGCCCACACGTAGGGCTGGGTCCAGTGGACCCAGGTGCCGCCGAGCTCGAGGTTGCGTCCCATCCGCTCGTCAAGGTGCGTGCGGCCGGCGACGCGGTCTCGCGCCTCGAGGATGGTGACCTTGAGCCCGCGGTGGGAGAGCTCGCGGGCGGCGATGAGCCCGGCAAACCCGGCGCCCACGACGATGACGTCGGTGCTGTTCACGTGGTGCTCCTAGCTGTAGACGAAGAACTCGACGGTGGGTTCGACGACGGTCCAGCGTGTCATCGCGCCCCGGGAGAACGAGGCCATGGAGCCGGCGGTGAGGTCGAAGGCGTCGCCGCCCTGCACCTCGATGCGGAGGTGGCCCGAGACGATGTAGACGGTCTCGTCCTCCTCGATGGGCAGGTCGAAGGGCTCCGGGGCGTCGTCGGGGCTGACGGTCCAGATGCCCGCGGAGAGGGCCTCGTTGCCGTTGTCGCCGGGGCGGCGGAGCCACTGGACGGTGCCGACCTCGAAGGGCTCGAGGGCGGCCGGGTCGTGCGTGGCGTGGAACACCTGGGTCATTGCATCTCCTTCGCGGTGGTGCGGATGAAGTCGTCGGGTCGGTCTGTGGAGGACACGGGAGGTGACTCCGCAACGGCGACGGCGGTCCGCCGTTCGCGCAGCAGGGGCAGCTCGTCCTGGACCCGGCGGCGGATGACGAAGAAGACCACCGAGAGCAGGAGGATGCCGAGGCCGATGGCCAGCTCCACCGGGCCGCCGTAGCCGGAGAGCTTGGAGGACGACGCGCCGATGAGGAGGACGGCGGCCCCGTAGACGGTTGTCACCGCTGCCAGCGGGACGGCGCCGCGCCCGAGCTTGAAGGTTCGAGGCATCTGGGGATGGTCGCGGCGCAGCACGATGAAGCCGGAGACGGCGAGCAGGATGGCCAGCAGGTAGCCGATGTTCGCCGCCACGAGGATCGAGATCGGGTTGGTGACGAACAGGACGAGCAGCACGTTCATGACGACGGCGGTCACGACGGCACGGGCCGGCACCTGGTAGCGGTTGAGCTTCTCGAACTGGCGCGGGACGAGACCGTCGAGCGCTGCGCCGTACATCGCCCGTGATCCGTCCGCCATGCTGGCGTTGACGCCCATGAGGAGCGCGCCGATGGTGATGACCAGCGCCGCATCGCCGGCGAAGCCGGCCGGCAAGGCGGCGGCGAAGCCGTTGACGAAGACCGCCGTGGGGTCGGCCGCGGCGTCCGGCTGCGAGACGAGGCCCCCGATGCCGATCGGCACCAGCGCGAAGACGGCGAAGGTGTAGCCGCCCGAGCTGGACAGGGCGCGGCGGGCGTCCCTGCCGGAGCGGTACTCCGGGGTGAAGGCGGCGCACATCTCGGTGCCGTAGGCCGTCCAGCCCACGAGGTACAACCAGACCGCGGCGTCCTGGATACCGCCCCAGTGGTCTGCACCCGGGTGGCCGAGCCCCCAGGTCAGGTTGCTCACGTCCCACTGCCCGCTGGTCAACGGAGCCACCACGAAGACGAGAAGCGGCACCACCAACAAGGCACCGAAGATCTTGTTGACCCAGGCGGCCGGCTGGGCTCCCAGGAGGTTGGGCACCATGAGCGCGAGCATCAGGACGATCGCGATGACCTGGGCGGCACCCATCTGAGCGACCCCGAGGTCGAGCACCCACGACGCCGACGGGAACCACCTGGCCTGGATGATGGCGCCGGCGGTGAGGCTCACGATCGAGATCACGGCCGACCAGCCAAACCAGTAGCCAAAGGTGGCCATGGCGCCGGCAGGGGCGAACCGCTCCTTCCACGCCTCGTGGGCGTAGACGGGTACGCCACCGGGCTTGTCCGGGAACATGGACGCCATCTCGGCGAAGAGGTAGTTCTGCGCCCACCCCACGGCCGCGGCAAGGGCCCAGATGAACATGGCGGACAGGGCCCCGATGGCGGCCATGGTGGGCCCGAAGGAGACGAACAGCCCACCGGAGACGGCCATGGCGAGCGCGAAGGCGTCTTGCCAACGCAGCGTCCGGTGAAGGCGGTTCTCAGTGTCGGAGTTTTCGTGCATGAGCGAATCAGCCATTGATTCGGCCCTTCAAGAAGGGGGGATCCCGGTGCGGGCAAAGGGCGCCGCCGGGGCTGCGTCAACGCATGAATCAGAACTATGCAACTGCTTAGTTCTGGTTGTCAAGGGGGTGTTCGGCCGGCGTCAAGGGACTGTGGTCGTGCCCGATAAACTCCGGGCATGACGGCGGTCCGAAGCAACAGGTACGGCGACGGCCGCGAGGCGCTCCTGGCGGCGACCGTGGCCGTCGTCGCGGAGAAGGGCCTCCGCGGGCTCACCTTCCGCGCGGTCGCGGAGCGCGCCGGCGTCAACAACACGCTGATCAGCCACCATTTCGGAACCAAGGACTCGCTCCTGCACGCCGCCGTCGCCTGGGCGACCGCTCGAGCCATACGACTCAGCGACCTCTCGGCCACCGAGACGATCGACGCCGACTTCGCCCGCACCCTGGTGGACCTCGTGGCGGCCGAGCCCCATCTGCAGGTCTTCCAGTACGAGTTCGTCCTCGAGTCCCGCCGTCGACCCGAGCTCCGGGACGAGGCGGTCAGCCTGTACGAGGGGTACGTCGATGCGCTCGAGCGCGCTCTCACGAGGCGGGGGTACTCACACCCCAGACCGCTGGCACGCGCCGTGTTCGCCGCCCTCGACGGGCTGGTCCTCCAACAGCTCACCGTGGCCGATGACGACACCGTGCGCGAGGCCGTCGAGCGTGTCGGCGAGCTGCTCGACCGCTCCCCTCACGGTCCGCCGAGAAGCGCGGCCTGACATTCGCGAGCGCCACGTCGGCCCTCCCCGGCGCCGCGCGCGGACCGCGGATCTGCAGGAGAGCTGTCGCCTACCTCCCCTCGGGCCGGTTGCGCCGGGCGACGGCGTCGATCGTCACCGCGATCACCAGCACGATCGCCGTGACGATGTACTTCGCCGCCGCGCTGAACCCGAGCAGTCCCATGCCGTTGTCGATGGCCGCGATGACCACGCCGCCGAGCACCCCGTGCAACGCCTTGCCGCGCCCGCCGAACAGGCTCGTCCCGCCGATGACCGCGGCGGCGACCGCGTACAGCACGAGGGTGCCGCCGTCGAGCGCGGTCGAGATCGACCGCAGCCGCGAGGCGTAGACGATGCCGCCGATGCCCGCGGTGAACGAGCAGAGCACGAAGGCCAGCGTCCGGATCCGCGGAAGCCGGATGCCGGCGCGGCGGGCCGCCTCGGCGTTGCCGCCGATCGCGTAGACGTACAGCCCGAAGCGCGTGCGGCCCAGCAGGTACGTCCACGCGGCCAGGACCGCGAAGACGAGGACCACGACCCACGGCATGCCGTACACCGGGGCGAGCACCCCGCGGTCGGCGTTGCACAGCAGGACCAGCGCCACGCCGCCGGCGAGGGCGGCGAGGATCTTGGCCACGGTCAGCTGGGGCGGCGGGGCGACGAGGCCGGACTCGCGCCGCCGCCGGTCCTGGCGCCACGTCTGGCGCGCGAAGAGGCCGACGATGACGAGCATGACGACCCAGCCCGCCGCCCGGGTGAGCGTGCCGCTGCTGATGGCGTTGACGACCTCGTCCTGGATGAGGATCGAGCCGCCGTTGCCGAGCACCCACAGCATGACGCCCTGCCAGAACAGCAGCCCGGCGAGGGTCACCACGAACGAGGGCAGGCCGAGCCGGGTGATGAGGGTGCCCTGGAGCAGGCCGATGAGGGCGGTGACGACCAGCGCCGCGGCGATCGCCGCCCACCAGGGGAAGCCGGTGCTGGGCAGGAGCAGCTCGGTCATGACGACGGCGCCCACGCCGGCCACGAAGCCGATGGACAGGTCGATCTCGCCGAGGAGGAGCGCGAACACCTCGCCGATCGCCAGGAGGCTGAAGACCGCCGCCTGGACGAGGAGGTTGACGAGGTTCCCGGCCGTGAGGAAGTGGCTGTTGAGCGACTGGAACAGGATCGCGACCAGCACGAGCCCGCCGACCACCGGCAGCACGCCCGTCTCACCGCCCCTGATCCGTTGCACGGACAGGTGCAGGTACTCCCCCACCGACGGCGGCGCGGCGGGCCCGGCCACCGCGGCGCCCGCACCCGGAGGGGTGTCGGCCGGGGGCTTCTCGGCGTCCTGGAGCTTCGACATGACCGCTACCCCCCTGTCCCAGGTGCCTGCGCCGTCCGTGTGGACGCGCCGGTCGTCATGAGGTCCACCACGATCTGGCGGTCGAGCTCCGCGGTGGGGCGCGCGGCGACCATCCGGCCCAGGTGCAGCACGGCGATCCGGTCGGCCACGGCGAACACGTCGTTGAGGTTGTGCGAGACCAGCATCACCGCGTGCCCGCGGTCGGCGAGCCGGCGCACCAGGTCCAGCACCATCGCGGTCTGCGCCACGCCGAGCGCGGCCGTGGGCTCGTCCATGATGACGAGCTGGGAGTTCCACAGCACCGCCTTGGCGATGGCGACGGACTGGCGCTGCCCGCCGGAGAGGGAGGCCACGACCTGCCGGACCGACCGGATGGTCGTCACGGCCAGGCTCGACAGCGTCTCCCGCGCGGCCCCCTCCATCGCCTCCTGGTCCAGCTGGCCGTGACGGACGCGCTCGCGGCCGAGGAACATGTTCTGGACGACGTCGAGGTTGTCGCACAGCGCGAGGTCCTGGTAGACCGTCTCGATCCCGCGGGCGGCCGCCTCGCTCGGCGTGCGCACGTGGACCGGCTCGCCGTTCCACCACATCTCCCCCGCCTCGGGCGGGTGGATGCCCGAGATGCACTTGATGAGGACGGACTTCCCGGCCCCGTTGTCCCCCGCCAGCGCCGTCACCTGACCGGCGGGAAGGTCCAGGTCGACCTCGGTCAGGGCCTGGACCGGCCCGAAGTGCTTGCTCACGCCCCGTAGGCGCAGCAGCGGCGTCTCTCCGTCGCCGCCCGGCGCCGGGGCGGCGCCGGGCGGGGCGGTAGTCGTGGCGTCCGTGGTGTCCTCCCCTGAGGTGGGAGGGGCGTGGCGGGCCGCCCGTGGCCCGCCACGTCCCAGGGTGTGCCCTACTTGATGCCGGCTTGCGCGCAGGCGCTCGCGACGTCGCCGGTGCACAGGTCCGCGACCTTGACCGCGCCGTCCTTGACCACCGTGGCGGCCATGTTGTCGGGGGTCACCCAGACCGGGGTGGTGTAGACCGACTTGATGTCCTTGTTCAGCACGGTGTCCTTGGTCGTGGCGGCGACCAGCGACGACGGCGGCTCCTGGCCCGCCCGCAGGTAGATCGCGAGCGCTGCCGCCGCCTGCGCCTCCAGGTAGATCGGCTTGTAGACGGTGCCGCACTGGTAGCCGGTGAGGATGTTCTGCAGGCCCGGCAGCGAGGCGTCCTGACCGGTGGTCGGGAACTTCTTCGCCGGGGTGCCGTTCTTCTTCAGCACGGCGATCACGGCGTTGGCGTTGTCGTCGTTCGGGGTCACGACGGCATTCGTGGCCGGGTTGGCGGTGAGCTGCTGCTCGAAGGTCGTGGCGGCGACGGACGGGGTCCAGGTCCCGGCCGGCTCCCCGACCTTGGTGAACGTGCCGTCCTTGAACTTCGGGTCGAGCACGCCGTTGTAGCCCTGGGCGAAGAGCTTGGCGTTGTTGTCCGAGGGGTCGCCGTCCATGACGAGGACGTTCGGGGTCGGGACGTTCCAGCCGCCGATGCAGTCCACCGCGCCCTGGCCGATGAGCTTGCCGACCTCGACGTTGTCGAAGCTGACGTAGTACCGGTCGGCCGGGCCGCCGGTGACGAGCCGGTCGTAGTCGATGACCTTCACGCCGGCCGCCTCGGCCTTGGCCTCGATCGCGGCGCCGCTGCCGGGGTCGAGGGGGTCGACGAGGAGCACCGAGGCGCCGGCGTTGATGTCCGCCTCGGCCTGGGTCTGCATGGTGGCGGCGCTGCCGTTGGCGTTGTCGATCTTGAAGTCGGACGCCGACAGCCCCGCCGCCTCGAACGCCTTTGTGAGGTAGGGGGCGTCGTACTGGACGTACCGGGTGGACGTCGTCGTGTCGGGAAGGAGGACGCCGATCATCCCCTTGCCCTGCTTGGCGAGGTCGGTCAGCTGCTTCATGGCGGCGAAGTCGGCGGTGAAGTCGGTCGCCTTGAGCTGAGGTACTGCGGTGGACGTCGTCGACTGCGTCGTCGGGGAGGACGTCGGGGTGTTCGAGCTGCAGGCGGTGACCACCAGCCCGAGACAGAGGGTTGCGCTCGTGAGCGCCACACCCGTGCGTACGGTTCTCATCTGTCTTCCTTTCCTCGGTGACACGACACCCGTACTGCGCCGAATCCTCCGCTCTCTCACCCGAAAAGGGAAGGCCGCACGAACGGCCCGAACAGGTCCACAATCCCAGGCGCACAGGTAGCTCCCAGGCGGTGGCTGCACGATGCCCGACGTGCTCACCGTCGTCTCCCTCGTGGCCCAGTGGGCCGTCTTCGTGGTCCCCGCGGGCGCGCTGCTGGTGTGGTGGCGTGCCGGGCGACGCGACAAGGCGGCCCTGGCCGTCGCCGCCGTGGTGACCCTCGTCCTCGCCGGGATCGGGATCGAGCTGGCGGCGCTGCTGTGGACCGACCCCCGGCCGTTCGTCGTCGATGGCCGGACGGCACTGGTCCCGCACGCCGCCGACAACGGCTTCCCGTCGGACCACACCACCCTGGGCGCCGCCGTCGCCGCCGTCGTCCTTGCGTGGCGCCGCCGCGTCGGCGCCGCGCTCCTGGTGGTGGCGGCCGCGGTGGGGGCGGCGCGCGTCGCCGCCCACATCCACCACGTCCCGGACGTCCTCGCCGGCCTCGCCATCGGCGCGGCGTGCGCGGGCGTCGGGGTCGTCGTCGCCCGGCGGTGCGTGGCGTGGGCGGCCGGGCGGCGCGGGGCGACGCCTCGTGCCGCCGCGTGATCACGCCCACGACCGTCGCCGGGGGACCACGCCTACGACGGCGCCCGCTGGTGCCGGTGGAGCGGGCTGGCCGGGTTGAGCAGCGAGTGCCGCCGTCCGTAGGTGAAGTAGATGATGAGACCGATGACCAGCCACACCGCGAACCGGACCCAGGTCTCCCAGTGCAGGTGGAGGATGAGGAACGCCGACGCGATCACGCCGAACGCCGGCACGACCGGCATGAACGGCAACCGGTAGGAACGCTCCGCGTCGGGGCGGGTGTACCGGAACAGGATCACGGCCACGCACACGACGACGAACGCCGAGAGGATGCCGATGTTCGTCAGGTCGGCCGCGGCGCGGATCGGCAGGACGCCTGCCAGCACGGTCGCCACCACCCCGGCGATCCAGGTCACCCGCTGCGGCGTGCCGTGGCGGTCCACCCGCGAGAACCACGGCGAGAGCAGGCCGTCGCGGCTCATGGAGAACCACACGCGCGTGACCCCGAGCAGGAACGTCAGCATGACGGTGAGGATCGACAGCACGGCGAAGATCGAGATGACGTTCGCGACCACCGGCAGGCCGACGTTGTTGAACGCGGAGGCGAAGCCCGCGAGCGGGTTGATCTGGCTGTAGTGCTGCAGTCCCGTGAGCACCAGCGTGGCGGCGACGTACAGGATCATCGCGATGATGAGCGAGAGGATGATCGCCTTGGGCATGTGCCGGCGCCCGTCGCTCGCCTCCTCCGCGGCGGTCGACATGGCGTCGTACCCGAACACGGCGAAGAAGACCGTCGCGGCGCCGGTCAGCACCGGGCCGAAGCCGTTGGGCATGAACGGGACGTAGTTGCCGGTGTCGATGTAGAAGACGCCCAGCGCGATGATCAGGACGATCAGGCCGATCTTGATCGCCACCGCGATCAGCTCGAACCGTCCGAAGGTCTTGGACCCCCGGCTGAGGATGAACGTCACGAGCAGGACGATCAGCACCGCCGGGAGGTTGATGAACCCGCCCTTGGCCTCGAAGGCGTTGGCGGTGATCGACGTGGGCAAGGTCAGGCCGGTCCCGGCGAGGAAGGCGTCCAGGTAGCCCGAGATGCCGATCGCCACGACGGCCACGATGGCGGTGTACTCCAGCAGCAGGTCCCAGCCGATGAACCACCCGATGATCTCGCCGAGCGCCACGTACCCGTACGTGTACGCCGACCCGGCGCGGGGCACCATCCCCGCGAACTCGGCGTAGGACAACGCCGCGGCCGCCGACGCCAGCCCCGCGATGAGGAAGGAGATCAGGACGGCCGGCCCGGCGGCGGGATTGTCGGCGTCGCCATGGGCGACCACGCCGGCGAGCGAGAAGATGCCGACGCCGACGATGCCCCCGACCCCGATCGCGGTGAGCTGCCACAGCCCCAGGCTCCTGGTGAGCTTGCCGGAGCCGGTCTCGCTCTCGATCTCCTCGATCTGGTCCACGGGCATGCGCCGCCAGATCGAGCCGTGCTCTGACACCATCTCAACCGCTCCCTCCGGTGGGAGCGCCCTGAACCCGGTCCTCGGGCGAAGGTGCGCACAACGAGCGTCACAGCGATCGCGCGCCGCGTCCACCGGAGCGGGCGGCAGGGAGGCCCGCGTCGACGTCCCCCCGACCTGGGTCCGGATCCACGACGTCGAGGCGAGTTCCGCAGGCGGTCGCACACGCCCGTCTCAGGCGGCCGTCTGACGCTCCTCGGCGAGCGACTCGAGAGTCGCCCGGGCGCCGCGCTCGTGCAGCAGGGCCAGCGCCGCCCGGTACGGCCCGGTGAACCGCTCGTCGTCGACGAGGTCCCCGAACAGCTCCCGGTCCCGGAGGAAGGCCAGCGGGTCCTCGCGCTGCCGGGAGGCGACCGCGGTGAGCTGCTCCGCGAGCCGGTCCACCACCTGGATCGGCTCGCCCTGCTCGTCGACCCCCTCGGCGTACCGTGCCCAGCTGGCGACGATGGCCGCCGACCGGGTGACCTCGCCGTCGTGGGCCAGGTTGTGCCGGACGACCGGCAGCAGCCACTTCGGGATGCGGTCCGAGCTCTCCGCGCACAGCCGGGCCACCGTGTCCCTGATGTAGGGGTTGGAGAACCGCTCGATCAGGGTCGTCTTGTACGCGGCCAGGTCCACGCCGGGGACGGGCTCCAGCGTGGGCGTCGCCTCGCGGTTCATGTAGGCGAGGAGGAAGTCGGCGAACAGGCGGTCCTGGCACACGTCGTGGACCAGCCGGTAGCCGGCGAGGTAGCCGAAGTAGCACAGCCCCTGGTGACTGGCGTTGAGCAGCCGGAGCTTCATCAGCTCGTAGGGCTCGACGTCCGCGACGACCTGGACGCCGGCGTCCTCGAACGGCGGCCGGCCCAGGCCGAACGTGTCCTCGAGGACCCATTGCGTGAAGGGCTCACACACGACGGGCCACCCGTCCTCGATCCCGAACCGGCGGGCGACCTCCGCACGGTCGTCGTCGGTGGTCGCGGGGGTGATCCGGTCGACCATGCAGTTCGGGAAGGAGACGTGCTCGGCGATCCAGCTGCCGAGCTCGGGGTCCCGCAGCTTCGCGAAGGTGACGAAGCTCCTGCGTGCCACGTCCCCGTTGCCCTGGATGTTGTCGCAGGACATGACGGTGAACGCCGGCAGCCCTCGCTCCCGCCGCCGGGCGAGGGCCTCGGTGACGAGCCCGAAGGTGGTCTGCGGGACCGCTCCTGGTGCGGCGTCGGCCACGATCTGGGGGTTGGAGACGTCGAACTCGCCGGTGACGGCGTTGATGTTGTAGCCCCCCTCGGTCACCGTCAGCGACACGATCCGCGTCTGCTCGGCCGCCATCTTCTCCACGACGGCGTCGGGGTCGTCCGGCGCCAGCAGGTACTCGACGATCGACCCCACGACCCGCGCCTCGACGTTGCCGTCCGGGTCCTTGACCATCAGGGTGTACAGGCCGTCCTGCGCGGACATGACCTCCGCCATGCGGCGGTCGGCCGGCAGCACGCCGACGCCGCAGATGCCCCAGTCCTGTGCCTTCCCCTGCTCCAGCAGGCGGTCGACGTACATCGCCTGGTGCGATCGGTGGAACCCGCCGACGCCGATGTGCACGATGCCCGTCCGCACCGCGGAGCGGTCGTAGGTCGGCGCGTGCACCTCGGCGGGCAGGTCCGGCAGCGAGGTGGCGTTCAGTGAAGGCATGGCTCCTCCTCTAGCACGGCGGGGACTGTGGGGCCGCCCGAGGGCCCGTGCCGGCCGCGGGCGCCGGGAACTCAGGTGGGCAGCCGGTTTCCGGTCACCACGGAGAAGAGGTGCTCCTTCCCGGGCTGGATCTGGATGTGCACCCGCTCCCCCTTGGCCGGTGGCCGGCTCGGATCGACGCGGGCGATGATCATTCCGCTCTCGGTCGAGCCGCCCTCGGGCAGCCCGGACAAGATCCCGTGCAGGAAGGCGTCCGAGCCGAGCTCCTCCACGACGCCGACCTCGACCGGGAACGCATTGGGTTCGCCCTCCGCGACCACGTCGAGGGCCTCGGGGCGGAACCCGACGGTGACGCGGTCGGACCCCTCGGCCGCCAGCGCACTCGCGGACGCGCGAGACAGCGGCAGGCGTGCCTGTCCCCGGACGGCGTACCCCTCCTCGACCCGGAACTCGGCGATGTTCATGCCCGGCGAGCCGATGAAGCCGGCGACGAAGACGTTGGCGGGTTCCTTGTACAGCCGCAGCGGCGTGTCGCACTGCTCGAGGATCCCGGCCCGGAGGACGGCGACCCGGTCCCCCATCGTCATGGCCTCGACCTGGTCGTGGGTGACGTAGACCGTGGTGGTCCCCAGCCGGCGCTGCAGCGCGGCGATCTGGGTGCGGGTCTGCACGCGGAGCTTGGCATCGAGGTTGGACAGCGGCTCGTCCATGAGGAACACCTGCGGGGAGCGCACGATCGCCCGTCCCATGGCGACACGCTGGCGCTGCCCGCCGGACAGCGCCTTGGGCCGGCGGTCCAGGAACTCCGTCAGGTCGAGGATCTTGGCGGCCTCGGCCACCCGCGTGCGGATCTCCTCCTTGCTCGTGCCGGCGATCTTCAGCGCGAAGCCCATGTTCTCGGCCACCGTCATGTGCGGGTACAGGGCGTAGCTCTGGAAGACCATCGCGATGTCGCGGTCCTTGCTCTTGAGGTTCGTGACGACGCGGTCGCCGATCAGGATGTCTCCTTCGTCGACCTCCTCCAGGCCGGCGAGCATCCGCAGGCTGGTCGACTTGCCACAGCCCGAGGGCCCGACGAGGACCAGGAACTCCCCGTCGGCGATCTCCAGGTCGAGGGCATCGACCGCGGGACGCTCGGAGCCCGGGTAGATGCGGCTCGCCTTCGCGTACGTGACGGAGGCCATCGGGTCTCTCCTTGCCTCTGCGGAACGGGAACCAGGACGTCAGGACTGGGGGTGGACGACGACCTTCACGGTCTGGGGGTCACGGCGGCCGGCGGTCAGCGCCTCCTCGGCCTCGCGCAGCCCGTAGGCCCCGGTGACCAGGCGGTCCAGGTCGATCCGTCCGGAGGCGACCAGGGCGATCGCCGTCGGCCAGGTCCCGGCGTACCGGAAGGTCCCGGTCACCTCGAGCTCACGCTCCTGCAGGACCGAGAGCGGCAGCGGGATCTCGTCGCCGCCCATGCCGACGAGGACGGCCCGGCCGGCCCGGTCGAGGGCGCGCAGCGCCTGGGCGGTGGCCGCCGGATGACCGGAGCACTCGAGGAGGACCTGGGGTGGGCGCTGGAGGTCGGCCAGGCTCGTCGTCCGGGCGTCGACGACGGACGTGGCCCCCAGGTCCCTCGCCAGCGCCAGGCGCGCGGGATTGACGTCGGAGACCACCACCTCGGTCGCCCCGAAGGCCAGCGCCGCCTGCACGCTGACCAGCCCGATGGGCCCCGCGCCGGTGACGAGCACCCGGGAACCGGCGGTGATGCCACCCTTGCGGCACGCCCAGATGCCCACCGAGAGCGGTTCGAGCAGGGCGGCGGCGTCGTCGCTCATGTCCGCCGGCACCGGGTGGGCGAAGGCCGCGTGCACGACGACGTACTGGGCGAGGGCGCCGTCGACCGGCGGGGTCGCGAAGAACCGCATGTTCGGGCAGAGGTTGTACCGGCCGGCCAGGCACTGCTCGCAGGTCAGGTCCGGGACGCCCGGCTCGACCGACACCCGCTGTCCCACGGCCAGCGAGGTGACGCCCTCCCCCAGGGCGGCGACCTCGCCGGACGCCTCGTGCCCCAGGACGAGGGGGGCCTCCACGACGAAGCGCCCGATGCGCCCGTGCTCGTAGTAGTGGGTGTCGGAGCCGCACACCCCCACCGACGCGACGCGGACAAGGACCTCCCCCCGGCTCGGTCGAGGTACCGGCCGCTCCTCGACGACGACGTCGCCCGGCCCGCGCAGCACGGCGGCCCTCATGGTGGACACCTGCCGCGCGCTGGTCGGGGCGCTCAAGGTGCTCACTTGACCGCCCCCATGGACAGGCCCTGGACCAGCTTGTCCTGGGCGGCGAACCCGGCGATCAGCACCGGCAGCGACACCACGAAGGAGGCCGCGCACACCTGGGCCAGGAACAGCCCCTGGCTGGTCACGAAGCCGGTCAGGAAGACCGGCGCGGTCTCCGCCCGGGTCCCGGTCAGCACCCGGGCAAAGAGCAGCTCGTTCCAGGAGAAGATGAAGCAGATCAGCGAGGTGGCCGCGATCCCGGGCATGACGACGGGCGCGACGATCTGCCGCAGCGTCCGGATGAGCCCCGCGCCGTCCACCGACGCCGCCTCGAGGATCTCGACCGGGACCTCGTCGAGGAAGGAGCGCATCATCCACACGGCGATCGGCAGGTTCATCGCGGTGTAGAGGATGCCGAGGTACCAGATGTTGTCCAGCAACCCGCTGAACTGGGCGAACAGGTAGAGGGGCAGCAGCCCGGCCACGACCGGCAGCATCTTGGTGGACAGGAAGAAGAACATCACGTCGGTCCACTTGCGCACCGGCCGGATGGACAACGCGTAGGCCGCCGGGATCGACAGCAGGAGCACCACCACGGTGGACAGCACGGCGGCGGTCGCCGAGTTGAGCAGCGCGGGCCACGGGCTCGCGCCTCCGGTGAAGAACTCGCGGTAGCCGTCCAGGGTCAGCGGCGCCAGCACCGATGGCGGGTTCGTCGCCGCGTCCGGCTCGCTGTGGAGCGACGTCAGGATCATCCAGAGCACCGGCAGCACGAAGAGGAGCCCGACCAGCCAGGCGACCAGTCCGAGGATCGGTGAGCTCCGGGGCTTGCGGGCGCGGCGGGGGCCACCCGCCGTGGTACGGGTCGCGGGGATCGGCGCGACGTCGGCGACGGAACTCATCGGGCGGCCTCCTGCCGGAACAACGTCGACACGGTCCGCAGGGCCAGGGTGGCGATGATGATCGTGCCGATGAGGGTGATGACGGCGGCGGCCGACGCCCGGCCGTAGTCGTGGGCCAGGTAGAACAGCTGGTAGATGACGTAGGGCAGGTTGGCCGTGCCCAGGCCGCCGGACGTGATGACGAAGACCGCGTCGAAGGTCTGCAGGATGAAGATCGCGCCGAGCAGCGAGGCCAGCTCCATGTACTGGCGCAGGTGCGGGAAGGTCATGTAGCGGAAGATCTGCCAGCCGCTGGCGCCGTCGATGCGGGCCGCCTCGATCACGTCGAGCGGCCGGCTCTGCAGGCCCGCGAGCAGGATCAGCATCATGAACGGTGTCCACTGCCAGATCAGGGTGATCTCGATGGCTCCCAGCGGAAAGGTCGAGATCCAGTCCGGCTGAGGCGGACTCGTCGAGCCGAACAGCTGCCAGATCCAGGTCAGCACCCCGTTGATCAGGCCGTACACCGGGTTGAAGATGGCGTGCTTCCAGATGAGGGCCGCGGCCACCGGGACGACGAGGAACGGCGTGATCATCATCGTCCGCACCACGCCGCGCCCATGGAACTTCCGGTCCAGCAGGAGCGCGATCAGCAGCCCGAGGACCAGGCTGACCAGCACCACCACGACGGTGAGCTCGATCGTCACGAAGATGGCGTTGCGCGTCGTGACGTCGGTCAGCACCCGCCGGTAGTTGGTCAGGCCGCCGAAGCCGCGGTCCTGGGGATAGTAGGCGTTCCAGTTCATGAACGAGATGACCAGCGTGGCCACGAAGGGCAGCTGGGTCAGGATGATCGTGAACACCAGCGCCGGTAGCAGGGGCGCCCGCCGGGCCCAGTCGGCCGAGCGTCGCAGCGCCCCGCCACCGCGAGGCGGTGCCGCGCCCTCCGCGCGCCCGCCGGTACGTTCGAGAGTGACGCTCATGCCGCTCCCCTCCAGTGATCGGTGGCGGACCGGGGGTCGCGCGCCGTCGTCGCGGGCGCACCGACGAGCCTCGTCACTTCTGCTCCCGTGACCGATGGAAGGCAGCGACGTCGTCGGCCAGCTGCTGGCCCCGGTCGAGCGCGTGGGCGACGGTCTCCCTCCCGGCAATCACCGAGCTGATGTCTTGGGACACCTGCGTGCCCAGGTCGGGAAACTCCGGGATGCCGACGAACTGGATCCCCGGCGCGGGGCGAGGCTGGACGCCCGGGTTGTTCGGGTCGGCGCTGGTGATCGCCTCGAGGGTGGGCTGAGCGAACGCCCCGGCAACCTGCAGATACTGCGGGATCTCGTAGGTTGACTTGCGCTTGCCGGCCGGGACCCGGGACCACCCCAGCTCGGATCCGACCAGCTGCTCGTATTCCTTCCCGGAGGCCCAGGAGATGAACTTCCAGGCGTTGTCCTTCTTCTTGCTGGCCTCCTGGATGCTCCATGACCAGGCGTAGAGCCACCCCGAGCTCGTCGTCTCGACGACCGGCGCGGGCGCGTAACCGATCTTGCCCTTGACCGGGGAGTCGGCGGCTTCCAGCGACCCGGCCGCCGAGGTGGCGTCGTACCACATGGCGGCGTCGCCCTGGATCAAGGCGTTGAGGCATTCGGTAAACCCGGCCTGCGGCGCACCGGCCTCCCCGTGCGCCCGGACGAGGTCGACGTAGAACTGTGTGGCCTTGCGGAAGCCGGCGTCGTTCACCTGGGCGTGCCAGTCCGCGGTGAACCACGTCCCACCGAAGGTGTTCACCACGGTGGTCAGCGGCGCGATCATCTGGCCCCAGCCGGGCTGGCCACGCAGGCAGATGCCGGCCATCCCGGGCCGGGTGCCATCGACCTTGGCCGCGATGTCGGCCACCTGCTGCCAGGTGGGGTGGGCCGGCATCTGGATGCCCGCGGCGTCCAGCACGTCCTTGCGGTACATCAGGAACGAGGACTCGCCGTAGAAGGGCTCGCCGTAGAGCGTGCCCCCGGAGGACAGCGAGGTCGCCATGGTCGGCAGGATGTCCGCCTGGTCGAAGGTGGGATCGGTGGCGGCGTACTTGTCGAGCGGGGCGATCCAGCCCCGGGTGGCGTAGATGGGGATCTCGAAGTTGCTCAGGGTGGCGACGTCGTACTGCCCGGCCTGGCTGGTGAACTCCTGGCTGGCCTTGTCCCGGAGGTCGTTCTCCGGCAGGACGGTGTAGTTGACCGTGATGCCGGTGTCCTTCGTGAAGTTCGCCGCGGTCAGCCGCTCCAGGTCGATCATCTGCGGGTTGTTCACCATCAGCACGTTGATGCTGTTCTCCCCGCCGCCGCCGGGCCCACCGCCCCAACCGGCGCACGCACTCATCGACAGCGCCAGAGCGGTGACCGCCGCGATGGCCAGTGCAGGTCGCGTGCGTCTGCGCACAGTCGCGTCCTCTCGCCCGGCTGGCTCTCGCCAGCGCCTCCGGCCCCCCGGCCCGTTCACGACGACGAAACTGCATCGAGCACCGGACGCCCGGCGCTCGGGCGAGCGCCGCTGCTCTACATGTGTCGTGAAGTGTCGATCCGGGCAGCCGCCACGTCAAGCGCTGGGCGTTTTCGCGCATCTGTGACTCGAATGAGCCGGTCACCAACGCGTTCGCCCGTTCGCCCGAGGTAGCGAGTGCGCCCGGCGGTTGACGCCGCGGGAGTCGCGGCTCACACTCAGCCGGGTGCGGCACCCGCTCTGCTGTGCGGCACAGGCGACGCGGCCTGTGGGCCGAGCGCGCCGCCTCGAGGCCAGCCGCCCCGCCGCTGGACGGACCTGAGCCACGGGCCACGCGCATGACGCCCATCTGGTGAGAGCGTCGTTCGAGATGGGACGAGTGCCCCGACAGCACGAAGGAGAGCCATGTCGGTCATGAACGCCGTCCGCCTCCCGGGCGACAGCACCGTCGAGCACGTCACGGTCGAGGTTCCCGAGCCGGGACACGGTCAGGTCCTGCTGCAGATGAAGGCCTCGTCGATCTGCGGCAGCGACATCCGGGCCATCTACCGCGAGCACCTGGGCACCGGCCCGGAGGCGTACCAGGGCGTCATCGCCGGCCACGAGCCGTGCGGCCAGGTCGTCGCCGCCGGTCCCGACTGCCGGCGGCTGCAGCCCGGCGACCGGGTGGTCGTCTACCACATCGCCGGCTGCGGGGTCTGCGAGGAATGCCGCTCGGGCTACATGATCGGGTGCACCTCGCCCCGTCGCGCGGCGCACGGCTGGCAGCGCGACGGCGGGCACGCGGAGTACCTCCTGGCCGAGGAGGCGACCTGCATCCTCCTCCCCGAACCGCTGTCGTACGTCGACGGGGCGCTCGTCTCCTGCGGCTTCGGCACCGCCTACGAGGGCCTCCTGCGGCTGCAGCTCTCCGGCCAGGACCGACTGCTGGTGACCGGGCTGGGTCCGGTTGGCCTCGCGGCCGCCATGCTGGGCCGGGCCCTGGGCGCGGGGCCGATCATCGGCACGGACGTCGCGCCGGAACGCCTGCAGATGGCCACCGACCTGGGGCTCGTCGACCATGCCGTCGCTGCCGACGAGCGAGCCTCCGCCACGATCCGGGAGCTCACCGACAGCCGCGGATGCGAGGCCAGCATCGATTGCTCGGGCAACGGTGCGGCCCGCCTGGTCGCCCTCGAGAACACGCGAGCCTGGGGCCGCTGCGCCTTCGTCGGCGAGGGCGGACAGATCTCCTTCCCGGTATCCGAGCTGCTGATTCACAAGCAGATCTCGCTGCACGGCTCCTGGGTGACGTCCCTGCGGCACATGGAGGAGCTCCTGGAGCACCTCGTGCGCTGGGACCTGCACCCCGAACGCATCGTCAGCCACCGCTTCCGGCTCGAGCAGGCCGACGAGGCCTACCGCATCGCCGACCAGGGCGCCGCAGGCAAGGTCTGCATCGTCTTCGCGTAGCCGCCAGGGCCGCTCCACGCACGGCCCCGGCCGGGCCCCCGGTCCGACGCATCGTCACCATGCGCGGCGATGTCATCGCGGCGCCGTCCACGAGGGGGCGCCGACGGCGTCGCCGGGTCCACGACCCACCATGACGACCTGCTGCCGGTCGTGGGCGCATCCTGGTGTCATGGCCTCTGAGAGCCGACCCGGTGATCGCGACGGACACCCGCGCAGGATGAGGCAGAGCCCGTTCCCGCCCATCGCGGAGTACGCGTTCCTGTCCGACTGCGAGGCCAGCTGCCTCATCGCCCCGAGCGGGCAGGTGGAGTGGATGTGCCTGCCGCGCCACGACTCGCCGAGCGTGTTCGCCGCCATGCTCGATCGGGGTGCCGGTTCCTTCCAGGTCGCGCCCTATGGCGTGCGGGAGCCGACGTCGCGCCGGTACCTCCCGGGCAGCCTCATCCTCGAGACCACATGGCAGGCCCCGACCGGGTGGATGATCGTGCGCGACGCCCTGGTGATGGGTCCCTGGCACCACCTCGAGAAGCGCGCGGCGCGGTACCGCCGCCCGCCGTCGGACTACGAGGCCGGGCATTGCCTCTTGCGGACGATCCGGTGCGTGAACGGCAGCGTGGACCTGTCGGTCCTGTGCGAGCCCGTCTTCGACTACGGCCGGCGCCGGACCGACTGGCAGTACGTGGGTGCGGGATACCGCGAGGCCACCACGGCGAGCCCGGGTGACGGCCCCGCGCCCGTGCTCCGCCTCACGACCGACAGGAACATCGGCCTCGAAGGCCCCTCGGCCGTGATCCGCACCCGCCTGGTCGAGGGCGACCAGGCGTTCGTCGCGCTGTCCTGGGCCACGCTGCCGCCGCCGCGAACCTGGGACGAGGCCGCGCAGCAGCAGTGGTACACCACGGAGTACTGGCGGCAGTGGATCACTGTCGGGGAGTTCCACGATCACCCCTGGCGCGAAGAGCTCCAGCGCAGCGCCCTGACGCTCAAGGGGCTGACCTACGCGCCCACCGGAGCGCTGATGGCCGCGGCCACGACATCCTTGCCCGAGAGCCCGGGCGGCACCCGCAACTGGGACTACCGCTACGCGTGGATCCGTGACTCCACGTTTGCCCTGTGGGGGCTCTACACGCTGGGTCTCGACCGAGAGGCCAACGACTTCTTCTCCTTCATCCGAGAGGTCGCCGCACAGGACGAGCTGCAGCTGATGTACGGCATCGGCGGGGAACGGGACCTGCCCGAGCACACGCTCGACGAGCTCGAGGGATACGACGGCGCCCGTCCGGTCCGGGTGGGCAACAGCGCCGCCCTGCAGCGCCAGCACGACATGTGGGGAGCGATGCTGGACTCGGTGTACCTGCACGTGAAGTCGCGCGACCAGCTGCCGGAGGCACTGTGGCCCATCCTGCGCCGGCAGGTCGAGCAGGCGGCCACGCACTGGCGCGAGCCGGACAACGGCATCTGGGAGGTGCGCGGTGCGCCCCAGCACTTCACCTCCTCGAAGTTGATGTGCTGGGTGGCGATGGACCGGGGCGCGCGGCTCGCCCGGCTGCACGACCAGCCCGAACAGGCGGAACACTGGCAGCGGATCGCGAACGAGATCCGGGAGGACATCCTCACCAACGGCGTCGACGAACGGGGGGTCTTCGTGCAGCGCTACGGCGCGACCACCCTCGACGCCTCGCTCCTGCTGGTGCCGCTCTTCCGGTTCCTCCCCGCCGACGACCCCCGCGTGCGCGCCACGGTCCTCGCCATCGCCGACGACCTGACCTACAACGGGCTCGTGCTCCGCTACCGCGTCGAGGACACCGACGACGGGCTGCCGGGGACGGAGGGGTCCTTCACGATCTGCTCCTTCTGGCTGGTATCCGCCCTGGTCGAGATCGGGGAGGTCGAACGAGCCAAGGCCCTGTGCGAGCGGGTGCTGTCCTACGCGAGCCCGCTGGGGCTCTACGCGGAGGAGATCGACCCGATCAGCGGCCGCCATCTCGGCAACTTCCCCCAGGCATTCACCCACCTGGCCCTCATCAACGCGCTCATGCACGTCATTCGGGCCGAGGAGAGCGGGGGCGGTGTCCGCTTCGCGCCAGCTCACCCACTGTGACCGACGCCGCCATGCGCCGGTCCGAGCGCTCGTCGCTCCCGACCAGGGCTCCCGACACGCCGGGAGGTTCAGGGCGCCTGGTCACAGAAAGGAACCTGCCGACATGACATCGACGCTCAGCTTCACCGTCTTCGACGCGCCGGACAAGCCCCTGGTGGGAGACCGGCCCCGCCCGTTCGGGCCACCGATGGCCTGGGACCCGATGACGTCGACCCTGATCTCCGGCGAGCACGATGCGGTCCTGGTGGACCCGCTCACCACCGTCGCC
>NZ_VUKE01000008.1 GCF_009193175.1 Georgenia ruanii
CGGCCCTCCCGGCCATGACCGCCCTGCCAGGACCGCCCTCACCGCCTCGAGCACTCACGATGTTCGCGAACCGACCCAATGACCGCGGTCAGCGCGTCGCCATGCCCTTACCGACCCACGCTCCTAGGTGTCGAACCAGGCGGCCCGGCAGGTCGCGGCGACGGCGAAGGCCCGGGTCAGCGGCGCGGGCGATCAGGCCAGATTTGGCGCAACCCGTGCGGGACGCGAGCACCGCCTCCCTGCCACTTTCAACGTATAGCGCACCGGGGGGCTTGCGGCAAGGCCCCGGTGCTGCCGCAGAATCTCCGGCTCAGGGCCGACGGCGGCCCCTCGCTGACCGGAGCTGATGACGTGTCCCCCGTGACGACAAGCGCGTTCGACCTGCCCGACCACCTCGCCGCCAAGGCCGACCCCGGGCTGATCACCCCGGACGAGCACCACTTCGCGGCCATCGCCCGCAGCCTGGAGCGCTCGGTCGAGGACCTGTCCGCCCGTCTGGACGCCGAGCGCCGGAAGCCCGGCAGGACCGGCCAGCAGGCGCTGGATCGCGACCAGGAGATCCACCGCCTGAGCAGCCGGCTGCGCACCCTGCGCCGCTTCGGCCTGGACCTGTGCCTCGGGCGCATGGTCCCAGCCGAGGACGGTGCCGCGCCGGTGTACGTCGGACGGCTCGGCCTCACCGACGGGGAGGGCCGGCGCCTGCTCGTCGACTGGCGCTCCCCCGCGGCCGCGCCGTTCTTCGGCGCCACCCACGCCAACCCCATGGGCCTGGCGAGCCGTCGGCGCTACCGCTGGGCCGGTGGCCGGGTCAGCGACTACTGGGACGAGGTGTTCACCGCCGACGCGTTCGCCGGGCACGCCCTCGACGACCAGTCGGCGTTCATCGCCAGCCTCGGCGCGAGCAGGTCGCCCCGGATGCGGGACGTGCTGGCCACCATCCAGGCCGACCAGGACGCCATCGTCCGTGCGGGGTCGCGCGGGGCGCTCGTGGTCGACGGCGGCCCGGGTACGGGCAAGACGGTCGTGGCCCTGCACCGCGCGGCCTACCTGCTCTACGCCGAGCCGCACCTGCGGCGGCACGGCGGCGTGCTGGTCGTCGGGCCCCACGAGCCCTACCTCGCCTACATCGCGGATGTCCTCCCGAGCCTGGGCGAAGAGGGCGTGCGGACGTGCACGGTGCGCGACCTCGTGCCCGAGGGGGCCGCCGCCCTGCCCGAGGCCGACCCGGCGGTCGCCCGCCTGAAGTCCTCGGCCCGGATGATCGGGGCGATCGAGCCGGCCGTGCGCCTGTACGAGGAGCCGCCGACCGAGGGCCTCCTCGTCGAGACCCCGTGGTCGGACATCTGGCTCAGCCCCGCCGACTGGGCCGAGGCCTTCGAGGCGCCCGATCCGGGGACGCCGCACAACGAGGCCCGCGACCAGGTCTGGAACGCCCTGCTCGACATCCTGCTCGACGGCTGCGACGACGAGGAGGTCCCGCCAGAGCTGGTTCGCCGCTCGCTGCGGCAGAACGGGGACCTGGTCCGCACCTTCAACGCGGCGTGGCCCGTGCTCGACCCGGCCGAGGTGGTCGGCGACCTCTGGGACGTGCCCGCCTACTTGCGCAGGTGCGCACCGTGGCTCACCCGCGACGAGGCCGCGAAGCTGCGGCGGGAGGACCCGCACGCCTGGACGGTGTCGGATCTCCCGCTGCTGGACACGGCCCGCCAGCGGGTCGGCGACCCGGAGGCCGCGCGACGCAGGCGCCGGCACGAGGCGGCGATGGCCGCCGAGCGGGAGGAGATGGCCCGGGTCGTGGACGATCTCATCGCGACCGACGACACCGAGATGCAGGTCATGTCGATGCTGCGGGGCGAGGACCTCCAGGCCGCGCTGGTGGACGAGACGCGCGGCACCGCCACACCGGACCGGCTCGCGGGCCCGTTCGCCCACATCGTCGTCGACGAGGCCCAGGAGCTCACCGATGCCGAGTGGCAGATGCTGCTGCGCCGCTGCCCGTCGCGCAGTCTCACGATCGTCGGGGACCGCGCGCAGGCCCGGCACGGGTTCGCGGAGTCGTGGGCGGACCGGCTCGAGCGGATCGGCCTCGCCGAGCTCGCCGTCGCCCCGCTGAGCATCAACTACCGCACGCCGGAGGAGGTCATGGCGGAGGCGGAGCCGGTCATCCGGGCGGCGCTGCCGGACGCCAACGTGCCCACCTCCGTCCGCAGCACCGGCGTGCCGGTGGCGCACGCGACGGTGGCTGAGCTGGGCGCGATCCTCGAGCGGTGGTTGGCCGTGAATGCCGACGGCGTCGCCTGCGTCATCGGCGCTCCCGCCGTCCCGGAGGGGCCGCGGGTTCGGTCGCTGGCGCCCGAGCGGGCGAAGGGTCTGGAGTTCGACCTCGTCGTCCTGGTCGCTCCTGACACCTGGGGAACGGGCATCGAGGGTGCCGTGGACCGTTACGTCGCGATGACCCGAGCGACGCAGCAGCTCGTCGTCCTCACGAGTCCCTGAGCGCGGCGTGCGCACGAGTCCCTGCCGGCGGCGTGCTCAGGAATAGCTGAGGGCGGCGTGCCACCGGGGGACCTGAGGGCGCTGGAACCCGCGGCGGCCTTCGCCGGCGGTCCGCACCCGGGGTGCGCGCCAGGTCAGCAGGTCCCGCCGGCGCTCCCGCTGTCGACACCCCCGGCGGCCCCCGCGCTGCCGGCGGCCTGCACGCCGTGCAGGCTCACCGGCTCCGTGCGGGCCGTCCAGTACCCGGCGAGGCCGGCGCGGCGGGCCTTGCGCCAGCCCAGCAGGGCGACGACGAGCCAGAGCACGACCAGAGATACGAGGACGCCGACGGCGATCCATGCCTCTGTGTCACGCGTGCCTCCTTGCACCCGAAGAAGGCGCCAGTGTGGCAGACGCCGTCGCCTGAGGGGGCAGGAGCGCCGGTCAGGGAGTCGCCCGGGCGTGGCGCGCGAGCCTCGGCGACCGCTCCCCCACGTCCCGGGCCGGGGGTGCCTGAGCAGAGGCGCCCCCGGACGCTCGGGCCGCCGGTCAGGCGCCGACGTAGGCGGCCAGGTGCTTGCCGGTCAGCGTCGAGCGGGAGGCGACGAGGTCGGCGGGCGTGCCCTCGAAGACGATCCGGCCGCCGTCGTGGCCGGCGCCCGGGCCGAGGTCGATCAGCCAGTCGGCGTGCGCCATGACCGCCTGGTGGTGCTCGATGACGATGACCGACTTGCCGGCGTCGACGAGCCGGTCGAGCAGCCCCAGCAGCTGCTCGACGTCGGCGAGGTGGAGGCCGATGGTCGGCTCGTCGAGGACGTAGACCCCGCCCTTCTCCCCCATGTGGGTGGCCAGCTTGAGGCGCTGCCGCTCGCCGCCGGACAGCGTGGTCAGCGGCTGGCCGAGGCTGAGGTACCCCAGGCCGACGTCGGCGAGCCGCCGGAGGATCTTGGACGCGGCCGGCAGGCGGGCCTCGCCGGCGCCGAAGAACTCCTCCGCCTCGGTCACCGGCATCGCGAGCACCTCGGCGATGTCGCGGCCCCCGAGCGTGTACTCGAGCACCGCCGCCTGGAACCGCTTGCCCTCGCAGTCCTCGCAGGTGGACTCCACGGTGGCCATGACGCCGAGGTCGGTGTAGATCACCCCGGCGCCGTTGCAGGTGGGGCAGGCGCCCTCGGAGTTGGAGCTGAACAGGGCCGGCTTGACGTCGTTGGCCTTGGCGAAGGCCTTGCGGATCGGGTCGAGCAGGCCGGTGTAGGTCGCCGGGTTGCTCCGGCGTGATCCGCCGATCGCCGCCTGGTCGACGAGGACGACGCCGTCGCGGCCGGCGACGGAGCCGTGGATGAGCGAGCTCTTGCCGGATCCGGCCACGCCGGTGACGACGCAGAGCACCCCGAGCGGGATGTCGACGTCGACGTCCTTGAGGTTGTGCGTCGCCGCGCCGCGGACCTCGAGCGTGCCGGACGGCGCGCGCACCGCCTCCTTGACCCTGGCCCGGTCGTCGAGGTGGCGCCCAGTGATGGTGCCGCTGCGTCGCAGCCCCTCCACTGTCCCCTCGTAGCAGACGGTGCCGCCGGCCGTGCCGGCGCCGGGGCCGAGGTCGACGACGTGGTCGGCGATCGCGATCGTCTCCGGCTTGTGCTCGACGACGAGCACGGTGTTGCCCTTGTCCCGCAGCTGCAGCAGCAGGTGGTTCATCCGCTCGATGTCGTGCGGGTGGAGGCCGATCGTCGGCTCGTCGAAGACGTAGGTGACGTCGGTGAGCGAGGAGCCCAGGTGACGGATCATCTTGGTCCGCTGCGCCTCGCCCCCGGACAGGGTGCCCGCCGGCCGGTCGAGCGAGAGGTAGCCCAGCCCGATCTGGGTGAACGAGTCGAGCAGGTGCCGCAGCCCCGCGAGGAGCGGCGCGACGGACGGCTCGTCCAGGCCCCGGACCCACTCGGCCAGGTCGCTGATCTGCATCGCGCAGGCGTCGGCGATGCTGATCCCCCGGATCTTCGAGGACCGGGCCTCGTCACTGAGCCGGGTGCCCTCGCACTGGGGGCAGACGGTGAACGTGATGGCCCGCTCGACGAAGGCGCGGATGTGCGGCTGCAGGGCGTCGACGTCCTTGGAGAGCATCGACTTCTGGATCTTGGGGATGAGCCCCTCGTAGGTGAGGTTGATGCCCTCGACCTTGATCTTGGTCGGCTCCTTGTAGAGCAGGTCGTGCAGCTCTCGCTTGGTGTACGTCGCGATCGCCTTGTCGGGGTCGAAGAAGCCGCAGCCGCGGTAGATCCGGCCGTACCAGCCGTCCATGCTGTAGCCAGGGATCGTGAGCGCGCCCTCGTTGAGGGACTTCGAGGCGTCGTACAGGGCGGCGAGGTCGAAGTCGTTGACCGAGCCCATCCCCTCGCATCGCGGGCACATGCCGCCCAGCCGGGTGAAGGTGGCCTTCTCGGCCTTCGTCTTGGCGCCACGCTCGACGGTGATCGCGCCGCTGGCCCGCACGGTGGGGATGTTGAACGAGTAGGCGTTGGGCGAGCCGATGTGCGGCTGGCCGAGCCGGCTGAAGAGGATGCGCAGCAGCGCGTTGGCGTCGGTCGCGGTGCCGACCGTGGAGCGGGGGTTGGCGCCCATCCGTTCCTGGTCGACGATGATCGCCGTCGTGAGCCCGTCGAGCATGTCGACCTCGGGCCGGGCGAGGGTGGGCATGAAGCCCTGCACGAAGGCGCTGTAGGTCTCGTTGATCAGCCGCTGCGACTCGGCGGCGATCGTTTCGAACACCAGCGAGCTCTTGCCCGAGCCGGACACGCCGGTGAAGACGGTGAGCCGACGCTTGGGGATCTCGACGCTGACGTCCTTGAGGTTGTTCTCCCGCGCGCCCTGCACGCGGATCAGGTCGTGGACGTCGGCGGCGTGCCGCGCCGGCGCCGGGGTGTCCGTGCTCGTGGCTGTCATCGTGCTGTCTCCTTCTTCCCCCCGCGGGTCGCCCGCGGTCTCCGCCGGCCTCGGCCGGGTCGATCTAACCAGCCGCCGCGCGCTCGCGGTGCGAGTCGGACGGCGCGCGTCGGCACCCGACGGTGGGCGCCGCGCGCCTCGTGGATCTCAGCGCACCTCCTGGATGCGGATGAGGTTGCCGGCGGGGTCGCGGACGGCGCAGTCCCGGACGCCGTAGGGCTGGTCGGTCGGCTCCTGGACGACGTCGGCGTCGCCGGCCTGCAGCCGCTCGAAGGTGGCGTCGAGGTCCGGGGTGGCGAGCAGCAGCATGGCGAAGGTGCCCTTGGCCATCATCTCCGCGATGGTGCGCCGCTCGTCGTCGGTGATGCCGGGGTTGGCGGCCGGCGGGTCCAGGACGATGGAGGTGCCGGGCTGGTCGGGCGGCCCGACCGTGATCCAGCGCATCTTGCCCTGGCCGACGTCGTTCCGGACCTCGAAGCCGAGGACGTCCCGGTAGAAGGCCAGGGAGGCCTCGGGGTCGTCGTGCGGGAGGAAGCTGGCGTGAATGGTGAGGTTCATAGCCCTCACGCTAGGTGCGGCACCGGCTCTCGGGCTTCTTGATTCCTGATCGGTCTGGTCACCTGCCTGGCCACGCACGCCGGCATGCCGGCCGGCCCGTGCGCCGCCTGGCGCCGGTAGACGCTGGGCGGCACACCGACCAGCTCGGTGAAGCGCGTGCTGAAGGTGCCCAGCGACGAGCAGCCGACGGCGAAGCAGACCTCGGTGACGGTGAGGTCGCCGCGGCGCAGCAGCGCCATCGCTCGCTCGATGCGGCGGGTCATGAGGTAGGAGTACGGCGACTCGCCGTAGGCCAGCCGGAACTGGCGGCTGAGGTGCCCGGCCGACATGTGCACGCCGCGGGCCAGCGCCTCGACGTCGAGCGGCTGGGCGTACTCGCGGTCGATGCGGTCGCGCACGCGGCGCAGCAGCGCGAGGTCGCGCAGGCGCTGCGCCTCCGCCGGTCTGCCGGTCACGTCCGTGATGGTCCCACGCCCTGCCGCGGTTGCCTAGCGTGGTCCCCCGGGCCGGTCCGCCCTTCCGGGCACGCCCGGCGCACTCGGGCGCACGCCGCGGTCAGGCGCGCATCCAGCGGTTCACCACGTCGACGACGGCGGTCTCCTTCGCGGCGACGTCGTCGAGGTCGCGGAAGGTGATGACGGCCCGATCGGGCGCCGCCCACGCCAGCAGGCCGGACGGGTCCTCGAACCGGAAGCTGTCGCCGTCGTCCCGCTTCGTGGCGCCGCGATGCAGGACGAGCTGGAGGCGGTCGCCCGGCCGCAGCCGGAACGTCGCCCGGTCGACGCCCGCGGAGCAGAAGCTCGGGGCGTTCCACTTCACCCGCTCGGTGATCTCGTCGTTCGACGCGAGGATGGCGGCGCGCAGCCGCTCGACGCCGGGCTTGAGCGGGTGGTCCAGGGCGGCCAGGTACGCCTCGACGTCGGCGGACCGAACGGCCATGGTTCCTCCTCATCTCACGACACCCCGTCGCCCCCGGCGTCGCCACCCGGCCCGCCGCGGTCACGGACGGGAGGCGACACCACCCCGCGCCGTGCCCTTCAGGCGACGGCGTCGTTGTCGCGGATCGTCCCAGCACCGGGCCGCGCTGTCACCGAAATACCGGCGACGGCGTGGCCGAACCCCAGTGCGGGTGTGGCGTCGTCGGGACACCCCCCCTCGACCGGCCGATGCCGTGCTTCGTGGATCCCGAGCGCCGGGCGCCGCGCGTCCGGTCCGTGCGTCAGTGCAGCTGGCCGCGGAGCGCGCCGGCGCGGTACTGCCGGGTGTGCACGTCGACGTAGAAGAGGTTGGGCTGGCGCAGCAGGTCGCGAGCGGTCTCCCGGCTCACCCCCACGCAGCCGGTGGCGCGTCCGCGCTGCGGGGCCTTGAGGGTCACGACCAGCGCACCGTTCTCGCCCGCGCGGCCGCGGTGGACGTGCGCCTGCGTGGCCGCGTCGATCCGGGAGGCGTCAAGGCGGTAGCAGACCTGCCGCTGGGCGGTGTTGACCGTGATCCGGGCGCGACCGGTGCCGTCGGGATCGCCCGGGTGGCCCACCACGTCCCGCCCGTGCAGCGAGGCGACCAGGCTCCTGCCCGCCTGCGGCGCCGCCTCTGCCGCCGCGGCGCCGGGTCCTGCCGTCAGTGCCGCGGCCACGGCCAGTGCGGCGAGTGCGCGTCTCATGAGCAGCCCCCTCACGTGACGGTCGGCGTGTGAGGTCACGCTACGCCTGCCGCCGAACCCGCACCGTCCTGGCTGTGGATCACTCGCCCCGGCCGGCGACGACCAGGCCGCCCAGGTCCTCGTCGCGCACGACCCGGGCGCGCAGGTGCGCGGCCTCCATGGCCGCCACCACCGCCGGCGCCTGCCGCTCGCTGGTCTCCACGAGCACCCGCCCGCCCGGGGACAGCCACCGGGGCGCCTTGGTCACGACGCGCCGGAGGACGTCCAGCCCGTCGGGCCCGCCGTCCAGCGCGGCCCGCGGCTCGTACAGGCGCGCCTCCGGCGGCAGGAGCGCGAGGGCGTCGGTGGGCACGTACGGCGCGTTGGCGATGACGACGTCGACCCGCCCGCGCAGCCGCTCGGGCAGCGGCGCGAGGAGGTCGCCGGTGTAGACGTGCCCGCGGCCTGCGAGGTTGCGGCGGGCGCAGCGGACCGCGGCGGGGTCGACGTCGACGGCGTGCAGCTCCAGTGGCGCGACCGCCGCCGCCAGCGCGGCGCCCACGGCCCCGGAGCCGCAGCACAGGTCCACCACGACGGCGCCGGCGTGCCATCCCCTGCGCGCCTCGGTCACGAGCAGCTCGGTGCGCCGGCGCGGCACGAACACCCCCGGCTCGACCGCGATCCGCAGCCCGCAGAACTCGGCCCAGCCGAGCACCCGCTCCAGCGGCTCCCCGCCCACCCGGCGGGCCACCAGGGCCTCCAGGGCCCCGGCGTCCTCGGCCGCCGCGAGGAGCAGCCGAGCCTCGTCCTCGGCGAACACGCACCCGGCGGCGCGCAGCCGGGCGACGACCCCGACCGCGGTCGGAGCGCCCGGTCGTGCGGCCACGGAGCCCGGCCGGCTTTCTGGACGTGCCGGGCGGTCAGCGCTCATCCGGTGCCGGTTCGATGACGTCCCAGCGATTGCCGTACAGGTCCTCGAGGATGATCACCCGCCCGTGCGGCTCCTGACGCGGCTCCTCGGTCGCGACGGCGCCGTGCGCCAGCGCCCGCTCCAGGGTCGCGTCGAAGTCCTCGACGTGGAGGAAGAAGCCCACGCCGTCGCCGGCCTGGTTGCCCACCCGGGCGCGCTGCGCCTGCCGGGTGGCCAGGGCCAGGCGCAGGCCGGCGCCGTCGTCGGGCGAGCCGACGACGACCCACCGCTTGCCCCCGCCCTGTGGGCTGTCCTCGAGCAGCCGCAGCCCGAAGGCGCCGGTGTAGAACGCGATGGCCTCGTCGTAGTCGCGGACGAGGACGTTGACCAGGGCCACGTGCGACACGCGGACCCCCTCTCAGGTCTTGGGCGGTGAGGGCGGCGGCGCCGGGCCGCGCTCCTGCGGGTGTGCGGTCAGTGGGGCGCCGCGGTGGCCGGGCGCAGCGGCAGCCAGGCCAGGACGTCCTGGATCTTGGCGTCCCAGTAGGCCCAGTCGTGCCCGCCGGGCCCGGCGTCGTATGCCAGCTCCACGCCGGCCTCGGCGGCGACCCGGCGGAACGTCTCGTTGCCGGGGAGGAGCGGGTCGTCCGTCCCGCAGCAGGCGTACAGCTGGGGCAGGTGCACCGCCCGGTCGCGGGCCCGGGCGAGCAGCCCGAGGAGGTCGTGCTCGCTGCCGGCGAGCGGCCCGTCGCCGAAGACCCGCGCATACAGCTCCGCTCGGCCGGCGTCTGCGCGAGCGGCGGCGGCGAGGTCGAGCACCCCGGAGAGGCTGGCGGCCGCCGCGAAGCGGGTCGGGCGGGTGAGGGCCCAGCGCATCGCGCCGTAGCCCCCCATCGACAGACCGGCGACGAAGGTGTCCTCCCGGCGGGTGGAGACACGGAAGAAGCCGGCGACGATCTCCGGGAGCTCCTCGGTCAGGAACGTGCCGAACCGGTTGCCGTGCCGTTCGTCGACGCAGAAGCTGCGCCCGACCTGCGGCATGACGACGGCCAGTCCGAGCCCGGCGACGTAGCGCTCGATCGAGGTGCGCCGCACCCAGGTGGTGGCGTCGTCGCTGAGGCCGTGGAGGAGGTAGAGCACGGGCGGGGGGCCGGCGGGGGCGGTGCCGGTCAGGCCGATCTGGCCGGTGGCCGCCTGGGGCAGCAGCACCGTCATCGAGGTGCCCAGGCCCAGCACCTCCGAGAAGAAGTCGCAGCGCACCAGCGCCATGCCGGCCCCCGCCCCCGCCGGGCGGTCAGCGCCGCTCGCCGAGCAGCCGCCAGGTGCCGGGCAGCAGCAGCGCGGCGGCGACGGCCTTGATCGCATCGCCGACGAGGAACGGCACGACGCCGAGCGCGAGTCCCGCGGCCAGGCCGACCCCGAGGTACGCCATGAGCCACGGCACGCCGACGAGGTACACGAGCGCCGTCGCGGCGACGGCCGCCAGCGCCGTGCGCCACGGGGAGCGGTCCCCGCCACGTCGGGCGAGCCAGCCCAGGCAGGCGGCCGCGGGCAGGTAACCCACCGCGTAGCCGAAGGAGGCGAAGGCCCAGCCGCTGGTGCCGTCGGCGAACACCGGTGCGCCGGCGAGGCCGGCGAGCAGCATGACGGCGATGCTCGCCGCGCCGCGCACCGGCCCGAGCGCGGCGCCGACGAGGAGGACCCCGAAGGTTCCCAGGGTCAGGGGCACCGGGGTGAACGGCAGCGGCACCACGGCCTGGCCGACGATGGCCACGAAGGCGGCGCCGCCGAGCACGAGCGCGACGTCGCGGGCCCCGACAGCGCGACGGGCGGTCTGCGTGCCGCCGGGGAGGATGTCGGCGAGGACGGGACGGACGGACACGGTGGTGACGCTCATGGGCACTCCTGACGTGACGGGATCAACAGGGTCCTAGCATGCCGCACCAGCGCGCGGGTGCGGCATGCTGGTCCGTCCCGCAGGTTGACGAGCGTCACAACACCTTCACATCCGTCCTGGAACAGACCGGGCGGGCGTTGCGTTGGACCCATCAGACAACGCGGGTGGTGGGCCTGAGCACTGGCCCCCGCATCCGGCTGCCGTGGACCAGGCCGCCGGGAGTTTCCGAGCGAGGGAGATGCACATGGCAGAGCGCTCACTGCGTGGCATGAAGATCGGCGCCAACAGCATGGAGTCGGACGAGGGCGTGGAGTTCGCCCCCCGGATCAAGGCGCAGTACAACTGCCCCGACGGGCACACCTTCGAGCTGCCGTTCTCGGTCGACGCCGAGGTGCCACCGGTGTGGGAGTGCAAGTGCGGCAAGGAGGCGCTCCTGCTGGACGCCACCAAGCCCGAGCCGAAGAAGCCGGTGAAGCCGCCGCGCACCCACTGGGACATGCTGCTCGAGCGGCGCAGCATCCCCGAGCTGGAGGCGCTCCTGGAGGAGCGGCTGCAGCTGCTGCGCAGCGGCGAGTTGCGTCGTCGTAGCGCCTGAGACGCCCACGGCGGAAGACGGCCCGCCCGGTCCTGCTGGACCGGGCGGGCCGTTTCGCGTCCCGGGGCTGGCTTGTGCGGCGCGGCCGGGCGGCGGCCGGACGGCGCGTAGCCTCAGCGCGGCGAGGGTCGGCCGGTGAGCAGCCCGCGCAGCTGCCGCCCGCGATGGGCCAGGCCCCAGGCGGTGGTGCGCCACAGCGCCTCGAGCACGATCTGCCGGCTCATCTTGGACCGCCCCTCGGCGCGCTCGACGAAGGTGATGGGCATCTCGACGATGTGGCCGCCGGCGCGGTGCACCCGCCAGGTCATGTCCACCTGGAAGCAGTAGCCCTGGGACTGGATCTCGGCCAGCGGCAGCCGGCGCAGGGTCGCCGCCCGGTAGACCCGGTACCCGCCGGTCGCGTCGTGGACGGGTACCCCGAGGGCGAGGCGCACGTAGAGGTTCCCGCCCTGGGAGAGGGCCTGGCGCCGACCGGGCCAGTTCACCACCGCGCCGCCGGGCACCCAGCGGGAGCCGAGCACGAGGTCCGGGGCGTCCGACAGGGCCGCGCGCTCGAGGAGCAGCGGCAGCTGCTCGGGCGGGTGCGAGCCGTCGGCGTCCATCTCCACGACCAGGTCGTAGTCGCGCCCGAGCGCCCAGGCGAACCCGGCGACGTAGGCGCGTCCCAGGCCCTCCTTGCCGGCCCGGTGCAGGACATTGACGCGCGGGTCGGCCGCCGCGGCGGCGTCGGCGAGCTCGCCGGTGCCGTCCGGGCTGTTGTCGTCGACGACGAGGATGTCCGCCCCGGGCACCGCGGCACGGGTGCGGGCGAGCGTGCGCGGCAGGGCGTCGCGTTCTTCGTAGGTGGGGATGATGACCAGCGTTCTCATCGGCGACCTCGCGCGGGCACCCGGCCGGCCCCGGCACGCCCGGCCCCGGCACGCCCGGCGGCGGCACGCCCGGCCCCGGTACGTCCGGCGGCGGCACGCACGCCGCGGCGCTCGCGCAGCCAGGTCGCCAGTCCCGCCGCGACGGCGAGCACCGCCAGGACGCTCGCGGCCAGCGCGGGCCAGGCCCCCAGCCGGTCGGCCAGGGTGAGGGAGGTGCGCAGCGGGAGGGTGTCGATCATCTGCGCGGGGGTCCACAGCCCCGTGGACTGCCGCACGACGCCGTTGGGGCTGATGATGCCGCTGACGCCGACGGTGGAGACCTGGACGACGGCGCGGCCGTGCTCGACGGCGCGGAACCGGGACATCGCCAGCTGCTGGGTGGACTCCTGGGTGTGCCCGAAGGAGGCGTTGTTGGTCGGGATGACGATGAGCTCACCGCCCGCCCGCACCGAGTCGCGGATCAGGTCGTCGTAGGCGACCTCGAAGCAGATGGCCGTGGTGATCGGCACGGTCCGGCCCAGCCGGGCGATTTCCACGGGCACCAGGGCCGTCCCGGTGCCCGGCGCCATGTCGGTGCCGACGAGGTCGACGGCGGCGGTGATGCGCCGGAAGAAGTCGCGGTAGGGGATGTACTCCCCGAAGGGCACCGGGTGCTGCTTGGTGTAGCTGACCGCGCTGCCCCGCCCCGGCTCCCACAGGATGTAGTCGTTGTAGCGCACGTCGGGCAGGAACCGCTGCGTGCCGAGCAGGACGGGCGCCCCCACGGCGCGGGCGGCGCCGTCGACCGCGGCGCCGATCCCGGCGTGGGTGCGCGGGTCGATGTCCGAGGCACTCTCGGGCCAGAGCACGAGGTCCAGCTCCCCCGGCGCGACCTTGTCGAGGAGCGCCTCGGTGCCGGCGGCGTGGTTCGCGGCCACCGCCTCGGCCTGCGACATCGCCTCCGCGCCCCGGGTGGGCACGTCGCCCTGGACGGCGCCCACCCGCAGGGTGCCGGCCTCCGGCCTGACGCCCAGCGGCACCAGCCACGGCGCGAACGTCACGGCGACGACGCCGACGAACGCCGCGCTCGCCGTGCCGACCCGTAGCCGGCGCGCCTCGGCCAGGACGATCGCCAGGAGCGCCCCGACGACCACCACCACCGCGCTGACGAGCGGCGTGCCGCCCACCGGGGCCAGGCGCAGCAGGGGGGCGTCGGTCTGGGAGAAGGCCAGCAGGCCCCAGGGGAAGCCGCCGAAGGGCCACCGGCCGCGGACCTGCTCGACGGCCACCCACAGCACCGCCACGACCAGGACCTGCAGCCAGGGGCGGTCGCGCAGCCAGCCGGCCCGCCGGGCCCAGACCCACGCGGCGCCGAAGCATCCGATCGCGGCCGCCTCCGCCACCGACAGGGCGAGCCAGCCGATGGGCTCGCCCACCGCCTCGTTGGCCCACCACAGGTGCGGGAGGAAGAACCCCAGCCCCCAGACCGTGCCGACGACGAAGGCCCAGCGCGCGGAGTCGCGCCGCAGGGCGAGCAGGAGCAGGGCGACGCCCAGGTAGGCCATGGGCCACCAGGACGTGTCGGGGAACGCCGTCTCCGTCGCGAGCCCGCCGGCGCCGGCGAGCAGCACGGTCCACCGGCGGGAGGGAGGGGCGGGGCGCACCCAGACAGTCTAGGTGCGCTGCCCTCCCGCACAGCGCCAGACCCGCGCACCCTTCGGACCGGCTGCCCCGTCTCGCGACGAGGTCAGCCGTTTTCTAACGGGCGCACGGGTCTGGCACTGCTTTCCCGGAACGTGCCATGCGCAGCGCGGTGCCGCGGCGGAGGCCTGCTCGGCGGGGGTCAGGGCACGAAACTAGCGCCCCGGCGGGGGTTACGACAAGCACCCGTCCGACCGGTTTTGCCGAGTGGAGAGCAAGGCCACAGCACTCCGCCGCGCACCGGCCGGCGTGTCGTCGGCGTGTCGCCCGGTGCCCCCGGATCACACGTTCGACCAGGCGACGACGCCGCGGCGGACCAGGCCCATCGCCTCGTGCGCCCGCTGCGCCAGCCGGGCGCTCGGCGCGGCCGTGGCGAGCTGGTCGAGCACGTCGAGCACCTGCTTGCACCAGCGCACGAAGTCCCCGGCGCCGAGCTCGGCGGCGCGCAGCGCGTCCGCGAGCGGGGCGCCCGAGGCCCACAGGTGCACGGCCCCGACGAGGCCGAGGTCCACCGGCTCGGTGACCGGCAGGTGGTGCAGCCGCTCGAGCTCGGCCAGGCGGGAGCTGATCGCCGTCGTCTCCCCCAGCGCCTGCCCCACCCGACCGTGCCGCCCGCCCGGGATCGGACCGGGCCCGCGCTGCTCGGGGCTGCGGGCCTCGTAGACGGTGGTGGACACCACCGCGGCGAGTTCGGCCGGGCTCAGCTTGTCCCACACGCCCGCCCGCAGGCACTCGGCCAGCAGCAGGTCCTTCTCGGCGTACAGCCGGGCGAGCCAGCGCCCGTCCTCGGTGACCCGCCACGCCGGCGGCTGCGCGCCGCGCTCCCCCGGCTGCGCCGCGCCGGCGGTGCCCTCGGCGGCGCCGGCGGTGCCCTCGGCGGCGCCGGCGGGGCCGTCGGTCGCGCCGGCGGGGCCGTCGCCGAGGTAGCCCAGCTCGGCGAGCACGGCGCACACCCGGTCGAAGTCCTCGGCGATGGAGCCGGTGCGCCGCTGGATCTTGGCGAGCAGCTGGTCCTGCTCCTCCTTGGCCCGCTCCCACCGCTGCGCCCACCTGGCGTGGTCCTCCCGGTGCGAGCAGCCGTGGCAGGGGTGGGCGCGCAGCCGCTCGCGCAGCCGGGACAGCTCGGCGTCGCCGCCGTGGCCGCCCCCGCCGCGCCCGGGCCGGCCCGGCGCGTCCGCGAGGCGGCCCTCGCTCAGGGCGTTGCGCAGCGAGGAGGCCAGGTCGCGCCGCTGGGCCGGGTTGCGCGGGTTGAAGTTCTTGGGCACCCGGACGCTGCCGACGGCGCTGACCCCGTGCGGCAGCTCGGTGCTCGTCAAGGTGCGCACCTGCCGCTCGTCGGTGAGGACGCGCAGCTCGGGCCCGTCGAAGCCGCCGTCGAACGTCTCGAGCACGACGGCGTGGGCGGTGCGCCGCCCGCGGCTGTAGCCCACGACCGTGCCGCGGGGCAGCCCCTCCATCGATCGGCGCGCCTCGCGCCGGTGCGCCAGGGACCGCTCGCGGGACAGCGCCCCCTCGCGCTCCTTGATCTGGCGGCGCAGCTCGGCGTACTCGGTGAAGTCGCCCATGTGGCAGCGCATCTGCTCGGCGTACTGCGTCACCGCCTCGGCGTGCTTGCGGGCCTGGCGGGCCATGCCGACGACGCCGCGGTCGGCCTGGAACTGGGCGAAGGAGGTCTCCAGGACCTCGCGGGCCTGGTCGTAGGGCAGGGCGCCGAGGAGGTTGACCGCCATGTTGTAGGTGGGGTGGAACGCCGAGCGCAGCGGGTAGGTGCGCCGGGAGGCCAGCCCGGCGACGGCGACCGGGTCGATCTCGTCGGAGTACACGACGACGGCGTGCCCCTCGACGTCGATGCCGCGGCGCCCGGCCCGGCCGGTCAGCTGGGTGTACTCCCCCGGCGTGAGCTGGACGTGCGCGCTGCCGTTCCACTTCACCAGGGACTCGAGGACCACCGACCGGGCGGGCATGTTGATCCCCAGGGCGAGGGTCTCGGTGGCGTAGACGACCTTGACGTACCCGGCGGCGAAGAGCTGCTCGACGGTCTCCTTGAACACCGGCAGCAGACCGGCGTGGTGGGCGGCCACACCCCGCTTGAGCGCGTTGGCCCACGCCTCGAAGCCGAGCACGGCGAGGTCCTCGGGCGGCACGGCCGCGCACGAGGCCTCCACGACCTCCCGGATGGTGGCCGCCTCGGCCGCCGTCGTCAGGCGGATCCCGGCGGCCACGGTCTGCTGGACGGCGGCCTCGCAGCCGGCGCGGGAGAAGATGAAGACGATCGCGGGCAGCAGCGCCTCCCGGTCCAGCCGCTCGACCACCACCGGCCGGGGCGCCGGGCGCACCCGCCCGGGGAAGCGGGCCACCTCGCGGCCGCCGCCGCGGTGGTGGCGGCTGCCCCGCCCGCCGCGCTGGACGTTCTTGGGACCGCGGCCGGGCACGGCGCGGGCGCTGCCGGTGCGCCGGGCGCGGCGGATGGCCTCGAGCAGGTCGGGGTTGAGCGGGGGGTCGGCCCGCACGTCGGCGGGGTCCACGTGCGAGGAGTACAGGTCGTAGAGCCGGTTGCCCACCATCATGTGCTGCCACAGCGGCACCGGGCGCACCTCGGAGACGATGACCTCGGTGTTGCCGCGCACCATGGTCAGCCACTCGCCGAACTCCTCGGCGTTGGAGACGGTCGCGGACAGCGAGACGAGCTGGACGGCGGCGTCGAGGTGGATGATGACCTCCTCCCACACCGGCCCGCGGAACCGGTCGGCGAGGTAGTGCACCTCGTCCATGACCACGAAGCCGAGCCCGTCGAGGGTTGGCGAGGAGGCGTAGAGCATGTTGCGCAGCACCTCGGTCGTCATCACCACGACGGGGGCGCTGCCGTTGATGGTGGTGTCCCCGGTGAGCAGCCCGACGCTGGCCTTGCCGTGCACGGCGATCAGGTCGAGGTACTTCTGGTTGCTCAGCGCCTTGATGGGCGTGGTGTAGAAGGTCTTCCGGCCCGTGGCCAGGCCGAGGTGGACGGCGAACTCCCCCACCACCGTCTTGCCGGCGCCGGTGGGCGCGGCGACGAGGACGCCGTGCCCGGACTCCACCGCCTCGCACGCACGGACCTGGAAGTCGTCGAGCTCGAACTCGAGCCCCCGGCGGAACCGGCCCAGCTCGCTGTGCTCGGCCTGCCGGCGGCGCCGGGCGGCGGCGTACCGCTGCGCCGGCGAACGCGTGTCTTCTGCCGAGGAGGTCATGCCCCGAGCGTACGTGCCACCACCCTGACGGCGCCCGGATGCAGGTCGCACTGCAGCGGCAGGGTGTCCAGCCGCTCGCCGTCGGCGAACGCCACCGGCGGGGCGGCGCCGAAGCGGGCGGCCGGCTCGATGAGCACGCTGCGCGCGCGGTGCACCCGGATCGCCGGGTGGCGCACGTGCGTGCCGCGGTAGAGGCGGGGGAACACGGCGAGCAGCTCGGTGCGGGTCAGGCCGTCGGCGATGACGACGTCGAGCAGGCCGTCGTCGAGGGCGGCGTCCGGGGCGATGAGCAGGCCGCCGCCGAAGCTGCGGGTGTTGGCCACGGCGACGAGGGTGCCGGCGCCCTGCCAGACCTCCCCGTCCATCGTCACCCGGTAGCCGAAGGGCTCGAACGCGGCCAGCTCGACCATCAGGGCGCGCACGTACCGCGCGGCGCCGGCGGGCCAGGACATCTTGTTGGCGCGGTCGTTGACGGCGGCGTCGATGCCGCAGGAGAGCACCGCCATGTACCAGCGCTCGACCGGGCCGCCGGGGCGGGAGACGGCGACGGCGTCGAGCGCGCGCACCGTGGCCCGGCCGGGCGCGGCGCCGGCGGCGCCCCCGGCGGCGGGCAGGCCGGCGTCCGCGGCGGGCAGGCCGGCGGCACGGGCCGGGCCCGTCACCTCCCCCGGCGCCTCAGCGGCAGCGCCGGGCGGCTTGCCCAGCGCCTCGGCGATGAGCACGATCGCCGCGTCGACGTCGTGCACGGGCAGGTTCAGGTCGCGGGCGACGTCATTGCCCGAGCCGACGGCCACGATCCCGAGCGGCACACCGGTGCCGGCCACGACATTGACGCCGAGGTGGACCATGCCGTCCCCGCCGACGACCACCAGGGCGTCGAGGCCGCGCACCAGCCCGCTGCGGGCGCGGGCGGCGGCGCTCTCGGCGTCGGGCCCGGACAGGTCGATCGCCTCCAGGCCGGCGCGGGCCAGCCCGGTGGTGACCCGGGCGGCGACCTTCGCGCCCCGGCCCTTGCCCGAGGTCGGGTTGACGACGAGCCCGACCCGGCCGGTGCGCGCGCCGCCGGCGGCCGCGCTCACAGGTCGGTGGCGGCGTCGGCCGCGCGCCGCTTGGCGACCCGCCGGTCGCGCAGGAAGCTGATCCCCACCGCCCCGAAGTACAGGGTGCAGATCGGCGCCGCCATGGCGATCATCGACCAGGCGTCGGGCAGCGGGTTGGCGAAGGCGGCGAAGACGAACGCGCCGAGCACGGCCCAGCGCCAGGCCTTGAGGTAGGTGCGGCCCGAGACGATGCCGAGGAAGTTCAGCCCGACCATGATCACCGGCAGCAGGAACGCGCAGCCGAAGGCGAGGATCACGCGCATGAAGAAGCTGAAGTAGGTGCGCGCGTCCATGAGGTTCAGTGCCATGGACGGGGTGAAGGAGGTCAGCATCTCCACCGCGTGCGGCAGGATCCACCAGGCCATCGCGCCGCCGGCGACGAAGAGGACCGCGCCGGAGAGGATGAACGAGAGCGAGTAGACGCGCTCCATCCGGGTCAGGCCCGGGGTGACGAACATCCACAGCTGGCCGATCCACCACGGGCTGGCGATGAACAGCCCGAGGAAGATCGAGACCTGGATCTTCAGGTCGAACGCGGAGCCGACGGTGCCGAAGTTCAGCGCCGCCTCGCCGCCGCGCTCGGTGATGACGTTCAGCGGGGCGGTCATCGCGCCGAGCAGCGGGTCGTACAGCAGCCAGCCGGCGACGGCCCCGACGATGATGCCGAGGGCGGCCCACATGATGCGTCTGCGCAGCTCGCGCAGGTGGTCGCCCAGGGGCATCCGCCCCTCGGGGTCCTTCTTGCGGGAGCGTGCGCGAGCCTTCGCGCTCACCCGTCAGTGCTGGGGCGTGGGGCCCTGCCCCGGCTGGGGCGGGTTCTGCCCGGCCTGGGGGTCCTGGGCCGGCGGGTACGGCGCCGCCTGGGCGGGCGGGTAGGGCGTGCCCTGGGCGGGTGGGTAGGGCCCGGTCTGCGGGGCGCCCGACGGCGGGACCTGGCTGCCCGGGTAGGGCGGGTAGGCGGTCTGCGGGGGCTGGCCGCCGGTGGCGGTGTAGGAGGAGGACGTGTCGTCGTCCTCACGCAGCTCCTTGACCTCCTTCTTGAACACCTTGAGCGACTGGCCGACGCTCTTCGCGATGTCGGGGAGCTTGGAGGCTCCGAAGATCAGCAGGATCACCAGCAGCAGGATGATGATGTGCGAGGGCTGGAGGCCGTTACGGAACATCGTCGGACACACTTCCGTTCGTGGGCGGGGCTAGGCCCTACCCTACCCGCCGCCGGTCCCGCCCCTGAGCACGCCTCGGCCGCGTCGTGACGCCGTTATCGGGCCGTCACGGGCCCGTCACCGGGGGGACGGCGGGCGGCCACCCGGCATTCACTCTCGCGCCGCGAGGGGCGCGGGCTCGGCGGGGGTGACGGGGCGGTCCGTCAGGCCGTGGGCGTGCCACCGGGCGCCGGCGCGGGCCAGGCGGGCGCGGCGTCGTCGGCCCCGCTCGTCGGCGATGCGGGCCCGGGCGGCCACCGCGGCGGCGAGCGTGGCCCGGTCCCCGGTCGCGCCGGGCACGTGCGGGGCCACGGGGGCGGGCTCGCCGGGGTCGAGGCGGGCGGTGAGCTCCCCGGCGGCCGCGGCCTCGCGGCCCAGGGCCTTGGCCTGGCGCCACAGCCGCAGCAGGAGCAGGGCGCCGGTGCCGAGGGCGCCGAGCGCGAGGACGATCCAGACGAGCCACCACATGGCCGTCAGGATAGGTGCTGGTACGCCCCCAGGGCCGCGCGGGCGCGCGCGGCCACCTCGTGGGCGAGCTCGGGCGGCTCGACGGCGCGCAGCGCCTCGCCGAGGGAGAGCAGCAGGTTGCTCAGCCAGGCCGGGTCGCCGGCCAGGAGCCGGACGCGCAGGCCGCCGTCGGGCAGGTCGGTGACCTCCTCGACGGGGGTGGCCTCGGCCACCCACCGCGCCTGCGGGGCGAGCTCGAGGGTGACCGGGCGTCCGCCCTCCCACGGCTCGTCGCCGTCCATGTCGGGGTGCGCCGCCGCCGGCACGTCGAGGACGGCGAGGTCGAGGATCCGGTCGAGCCGGAAGGTGCGCGCCCCGTGGGCCCGGTGGCACCAGGCGCGCAGCGACCAGGTGGTGCCGTCCGAGCGCAGCTCGACGGGATCGACGTCCCGCTCGGTGACGACGTCGGCGGCGGAGACGTAGCGCAGGTGCAGCCGGCGGCCCTCCTCCAGCGCCCCGCGGACGGTGGCGAGGACGGCGGGCGGGACCTCCGCGCGCACCCGGACCTGCACGGCGGCGGCCTGCTCGGCCGCGCCGCCGGTGGCGGCGGTGAGCTTGGCGACGGCGGAGTCCAGGGCCCCCGGCTCCCCCGCCACGCCCGCGCCGGCGAGCTCGCGCAGGGAGCGCAGCGCCACGAGCAGCGACAGCGCCTCGGCGGTGCTCAGCCGCAGGGGGCGATCCATGCCGCGGGCATCGGTCAGGGTCAGCTCGCCGTGGTCCAGCGCCTCGGCGGAGAAGTCGATGAGGTCGTCGGGGAGGTATCCCGGCGTGCCGGCCACCCACAGCAGGTTGACGTCGGCGAGCACCTGGGCCTCGGTGGTCCTGAAGTGGGCGGCGACCTCGGGCACCGGGGCGCCGGGGTGGTCGTGCAGGTAGGTCACCAGGGCGAGCAGCCGGGTGACCCGGTCGGCGGTGGTCTCAGCCACGGCGCTCCCCTCCCCCGTCCAGGGCGGCGACGGCGCGCAGCCGGCGCAGCACCGCCTCGCGCAGCTCCGGCGGGTCGAGCACGAGGACGGTCTCGGCGTAGGTGGCGACCTCCTCGGAGAAGACCTCGAGGTCGGCGTAGGGCACCGCGAGGACGTCGCGGTCGGTGAGGGCCCCATCCGCGTGGTCCGGGGGCGGGGTCGGCGTGCCGCGGGCGCGCAGGGCCGCCGCGCGGCCCGGCAGCACGGCGAGGCGTGCCCTGCCTGCGCGGGGCCGGGCCCGCTCGAGCAGCGCCTCGACGTCGACGTCGGCCGGCACGGCGAACGCGCGGGTCGGGCCGGTGGCGCGGACCTTGCCGGCGATCCGGGACAGGCGGAAGGCGCGCGGCGCCTGCCGGTCGCGGTCGAGGCCCACGAGGTACCAGCCGCGGTCGCGGCTGAGGATGCGCCACGGCTCGACGGTGCGGCGGGCCACCTGCCCGGTGCTCGCGGCCCGGTAGGTGAAGGTCACCGCCCGGCGCGCGTCGATGGCCTCTAGCAGCGGCGCGAAGGCCGCCTCGGGGCCGCGCACCCGCAGCGCCAGGCCGGCGTGGGCGTCCGGCTCGGGGGCCGGGCCGACGGCGCGGAGCTTGGTCATGCCGCGGCGGGCGAAGGAGCGCAGCGAGGCGTCCTGCCACAGCTCGGCCGCCAGCGACAGGACGCCGACCTCCTCGGCGGTGAACGCCACCGGCGGCAGGGAGTAGCCCGCGGTGTCGATCCGGTAGCCGACGTCGTCCTCGTGCACCGGGTCGTGCTCGACGACGAGGGGGACGCCCATCTCGCGCAGCAGGTCCTTGTCGCGCTCGAACATCCGCTCGAAGGACTCCTCGCTGGCGGCGTCGGCGTAGCCGTGCACGCGCTCGCGGATCTGCCGCTTGGTCATCCAGCGCTGGGTGTGCGTCAGCGCGATCACCAGGTCGAGCAGCCGTTCGGCCGCCTCCACGCGCTGAGCCACGGGCCCACGCTACCGGCAGTGGCGCCGCGGTCCGGCACCGGGTGTGCCGCCACGCGCCAGATCCGGTCCGATGCCGTCCGGCGGGCCGGTGCGCCGGGCGCCGGGGCCCGGCCGCAGCCGCAGCCGCAGCCGCAGCCGCAGCCGCAGCCGCAGCCGACCGGCCTACACCGTCGCGCGCAGGCCCCGCAGCGCGACCGCGGTGGCCACGGCCGCCTGGGCGGCCTCGGCGCCCTTGTCCTCGGCCGAGCCGGGCAGGCCCGCCCGGTCCAGGGCCTGCTGCTCGTCGTCGGTCGTGAGCACCCCGAACCCCACCGGCACGCCGGTGCGCACGGCCACGTCGGTGAGCCCCGCCGTCGCCGCCTGGCAGACGTAGTCGAAGTGCGGCGTGCCGCCGCGGATGACGACCCCGAGCGCGACCACCGCGTCGGCGCCGGCCCGGGCGGCCACGGCGGCGGCCACCGGCAGCTCGAACGAGCCGGGCACGCGGACCACGGTGGGCTCGACGTGCGCGGCCTCCAGGGCGCGGGCCGCGCCGGCCAGCAGCCCGTCCATCACCCGGGTGTGCCACTGCGCGGCGACGACGACGACCCGCAGGTCCCTCCCGTCGACCTCCAGCGTGGGTGCTCCGGCTCCGCTCATCGCTCCTCCTTCTCTCCTGTGCCGTCCTCGTCCAGGCTCGGCAGGTGGTGGCCCATCGCCGTCTTCTTCGTCGCGAGGTAGTCGAGGTTGTGCGGGCCGAGGCCCGCCTCGAGGCCGACGACCTCCGCCACCCGCACGCCGGCGGCTGCGAGGGCGGCGACCTTGTCGGGGTTGTTGGTCAGCAACCGGACCTCGGCCAGGCCGAGGTCGGCCAGGATCGCGGCCGCGGCGCCGTACTCGCGCCGGTCCGCCGGCCAGCCCAGGGCGAGGTTGGCCGCGACGGTGTCGAGGCCCGTGTCCTGCAGGGCATAGGCGTCGATCTTGTGCAGCAGGCCGATGCCGCGGCCCTCGTGACCGCCGAGGTACACCACCGCCCCGCCCTCGTGGGCGACGCGGTCCAGCGCGGTGCGCAGCTGCGGGCCGCAGTCGCACCGCAGCGAGCCGAGGGCGTCGCCGGTCAGGCACTCGGAGTGCACCCGGACGAGCGGGACGGGCGAGCCGGTTGCCCCGCCGCCAGGCCGCGGGGGCGCCCCTCCGGGCGCCGCGGCCACGAGCGCCAGGTGCTCGGCGCCGGTGCGCAGGTCCCGGTAGCCGTGGACGGCGAAGGGGCCCGCCGCCGTCGGGAGCGTGGCGGTGCCGGTGCGCCGGACCCGGGCGGTGGCGTTCGCCGCCGGGGCCGCAACCCGCTCCCGCTCGCGCCGGTGCGCGACGAGGTCCGCCACGCTGAGCAGCACCAGCCCGTCCCGCGCGGCGAGCCGGGCGGCGCCGGGCAGGCGGAGCATCTCGCCGTCGTCGGCGACCAGCTCGGCGATGGCACCCACCTCCCCCTCGCCGGCCAGCCGGACGAGGTCGACGGCGGCCTCGGTGTGCCCGCCACGCTCGAGCACGCCGCCGGGCACCGCCCGCAGCGGCAGCACGTGCCCGGGGCGGAGGAGGTCGGCGGGGCCGGACGCGGGATCGGCGAGCGTGCGGAGCGTGGTGGCGCGGTCGGCGGCGGAGATGCCGGTGGTCACGCCCCGGGCGGCATCGACCGCGACGGCGTACGCCGTGCCCCGGGGATCCTCGGAGCGTCGCACCATCGGCGGCAGGTCGAGGGCGTCGGCGCGGGCGGCGGGCATCGGGGCGCACAGGTAGCCCGAGGTGTGACGCACGGTCCAGGCCAGCCACGCCGCGCTCGCGGTGCGCGCCGCCAGGACGACGTCGACCTCGTTCTCCCGCGCCGCGTCGTCGGCGACCAGCACCGGGCGGCCCTGCCGCAGGGCGGCGAGCGCCGCGCCGACGCGCGCCTCGCGGGCCGCGCGGCCGGCGGGCAGCGCGGCGGGGCCGCCGGGGTTGGCGCCCCGGGCCGGGGGTGCGGGTCGGGGCTGGCCCTGCGCCGGCGGGGCCGGTCGGGGGTGCGCCGTGGCCGGGGCGCTGGCCCGCCCCGTCATCGCGCCGCTCCCGAGGTGGCGAGGAGGCGCTCGACGTACTTCGCCACGACGTCGACCTCGAGGTTGACCGCGCTGCCGGGCGCCAGCGCGCCCAGCGTGGTCGCCGCGAGGGTGGTCGGGATGAGCGAGACCCCGAAGGCGTCATCGCTCACGTGGGTGACCGTGAGGGACACGCCCTCGATGGCGATCGAGCCCTTCTGCGCGACGTAGCGCGCCAGCGCGGGCGGCAGGCCGATCTCGAGGTCGTCCCACCGCGGCCCCGGGGTGCGCGACAGCACGGTGCCGACGCCGTCGACGTGCCCCTGGACGATGTGTCCGCCGAGGCGGGTGTGCGGGGCGACCGCGCGCTCGAGGTTGACCGGTGCGCCGGGGGCGAGGCGGCCCAGGGTGGTGCGGTCGAGCGTCTCAGGCATGACGTCGGCGACGAAGCCGTCGGGGCGAGGTGTGGTCACGGTGAGGCAGACGCCGGCGACGGCGACCGAGTCGCCCGGGGCGAGGTCGGCGGTGACGGTGCTGGCGGCCAGGGTGAGCAGGACGGCGCCGTCGACCTCACGGCGCTCGCGGACCGTGCCCACCTCCTCGACGAGTCCGGTGAACATCAGGCAGCTCCTTGGGTGGTGGGGTGCGGGGACGTGGCGGTGCGGGCCCGCGCGGTGGCGCGCCGGCTCGTGGTGGGGTCGGCCGGCGCGGTGGCGCGCCGGTTCGTGGTGGGGTCTCCCGGCGTGGTGGGCCGGGCGGCGGTGGCGACGAGCAGGAGGTCGGGGCCGAGCTGCTCGGTGCGGCGGGTCCGCCAGCGGGCGGCGTCGGCGATGGTTGTGATGCCCAGGTCGCCGACCGCGCCGGGGCCGGCGCCGAGGAGGACCGGCGCGACGTAGGCGTGCAGCTCGTCGACCAGCCCGCGGCGCAGCGCCGCGCTGAGCAGGGCGGGGCCGCCCTCGAGCAGTACCCGGCGCAGGCCGCGGCGGTCCAGCTCGGCGAGGACGGCGCCGAGGTCGTGGGTGCGCAGGTGCAGCCACTCCCCCGGGCCGCTGCGGACCCGGGCCGTGTCCGGCACGTCCCGGTGGCCGATCACGACCCGGACGGGCTGGTGCGGTGCCGGCCTGCCGTCGGGGCCCCGGGCGGTCAGGGCCGGGTCGTCGGCGAGGACGGTGCCGGTGCCCACGACGATGGCATCGACGCCCGCGCGCACCACATGGGCGTGCGCCCGGGCGTCCGGGCCGGTGATCCACCGGCTGGTGCCGTCCGCGGCGGCCACCCGCCCGTCCAGCGACGTGGCAGTCTTGCCGATCAGCCACGGCCGGCCCCGGCGCACCGCCGTCGTCCACGGGTGGAGCAGCTCGTGCGCGCGGTCGACGAGCGCGGGGTCGAGGCCGGCGCGCGCGGCGTCCAGAGTGGTCACGCCGTGGGCAGCGAGCCAGGCCGCGCCGCCCGCCGCGACCGGGTGCGGGTCGGCGACGGCGTAGATCACCGCGGCGACGCCCGCCTCGTCCAGGGCGGCCGCGCACGGGGGCGTGTGCCCGGTGTGCCGGCACGGTTCGAGGGTGACCACGGCGACCGCCCCGGTGAGGCGATGACGGCTCGCGGCGGGCACGGCGGCCAACGCGGCCGCCTCGGCGTGCGCGGTGCCGGCGCCGCGGTGCCAGCCCTCGGCGAGCGGCCCGCCGGCGGTGTCGAGGATGACGCAGCCCACCCGCGGGTTGCCGCCCGCGAGCGGTCCGTGTTCGGCGAGGTCGAGCGCCCGGGCGAGGGCGGCGTCGAGAAGCCTGCGCTCCATCGGTCTCCTTCCTGGTCGGCACGGCGACCGGGAAGAAGGGGTGCACAGGTATGGCCCCGCGGCGCACGGACGATGACGTCCGCGGCCGGTGGCCACGTGCTGCCTCCCATCCGGACTTTCACCGTCGGTCCTGGAGTTCCACCAGGTCAACCGCTCGTCCTTGCGGACTCGCGGGTCGCGGACTGTCACCGCCGGTTCGGAATTACACCGACCCCGGAGCACGTGCTCTGCGGCGATGGTGGCACGCGCGGCCGGGACGGGACAAGGGTGGTCCACGAGGTGGTCCGTGGCGGCGCCGGCGTCCACAGGGTGGTCCACGAGGTGGTCCGTGGCGGCGCCGCAGTCCGTGTCGTGGCCGTCGCGACGGCCACCGGCCCCCGTCGTCCGCCGGGTAGCCAGGGCGCGCCGCCTCTACGCTGGCGACGGCGCGGTCCCGCGCCGGGAGGAAGAAGGAGGCCGGAGTGGACCTGCCCGTCATGCCGCCGGTGGCGCCGATGCTCGCCAAGGCGGTCAAGGCCGTGCCGGAGGGTGAGTACCTGTACGAGCCGAAGTGGGACGGCTTCCGCGCGATCATCTTCCGCGACGGCGACGAGGTGGAGATCGGCAGCCGCAACGAGCGGCCGTTCACCCGCTACTTCCCCGAGGTGGTGGCCGCTGCCAAGGCCGAGCTGCCCGAGCGGTGCGTCGTGGACGGGGAGATCGTCATCGTCACCGGCGCCCGGCTCGACTTCGAGGCGCTGCTCAACCGCATCCACCCCGCCGCCTCCCGGGTGCGGCTGCTGGCCGAGCAGACGCCGGCCAGCTTCGTCGCCTTCGACCTGCTGGCCCTGGGCGAGCGGGACCTGCGCGGGGCGCCGATGACCGAGCGGCGCGCCGCCCTCGAGGAGGCGCTCGCCGGCGCCCGGCCGCCCGTGCACGTCACCCGGGCCACCCGCTCCCTGGACACCGCCCGCGACTGGCTCGACGTGTTCGAGGGCGCCGGGCTGGACGGCGTGGTGAGCAAGCCGCTCGACGGCACCTACCGGCCCGACGTCCGCGCCATGCTCAAGACCAAGCACGAGCGCACCGCCGACTGCGTCGTCGCCGGGTTCCGCTGGCACAAGAACGGTCCCGTCATCGGCTCCCTGCTGCTCGGGCTGTACGACGACGGCGGCCGGCTGCAGCACGTGGGGGTGGTGGCGTCCTTCCCGATGAAGCGGCGCGCCGAGCTCGTCGAGGAGCTGGCGCCGCTGCGGATGGAGGACGCGGCCGGGCACCCCTGGCAGGAATGGGCGGAGGCCGAGGCGCACGAGGGCGCCCGGCTCCCGGGCGCGCAGAGCCGGTGGAACGCCGGCAAGGACCTGTCGTGGGTGCCGCTGCGGCCCGAGCGCGTGGTCGAGGTGGCCTACGACCACATGGAGGGCACCCGGTTCCGGCACACGGCGCAGTTCCGCCGCTGGCGCCCGGACCGCGAGCCCGCGTCGTGCACCTTCGAGCAGATCGAGGTGCCGGTGCGCTACGACCTGGCCGACGTGCTCGACTGACGGGCGCCGGCTCTCCCGCCGGTGGAGGCGACCAGCTCTCCCTCGGCGCCCTGCCGTCCTCGGCGTCCCGCCCGGCGGGCGATGGGGGGCCGCTCACTCCCCGGCGGCGTCGTCCTCCCCCGCGGCGGCGTCGCGCCGGGCCCGGCTGGGCTGCACCCGCCGCGGCTCGCCGGGCATCTTCGGGTACTCCGGCGGGTAGGGCAGGTCGCCGTGCCCCGCGCGCTCGTCGCGCTCGAACCACTCCAGCAGCGGGGTGAGGTCGTGCGCGACGTCGTCGATCGCGGCGTGCAGGTCGCCGCGCTCGGCGAAGCGGGCCGGCATGGTGAGCACGGTGAGCTCGCGGGGGTCGACGTCGGGCAGCTCGTCCCATGTCACAGGGGCCGAGACCGGGGCGTGCGGCAGGGGGCGGACGCTGTAGGCGCTGGCGATGGTGCGGTCGCGCGCGTTCTGGTTGTAGTCGACGAAGATCTGCTCCCCGCGCTCCTCCTTCCACCACTTCGTCGTCACCTTGCCCGGCAGGCGCCGCTCGAGCTCGCGGCCGAAGGCGATGGCGGCGTGGCGCACGTCGGTGAACGTCCACCGCGGCTCGATCCGGACGTAGATGTGCACGCCGCGGTTGCCGGAGGTCTTGGGGAAGCCGACCCAGCCGAGCTCGTCGAGCAGGGCGTGGGCCTCGTGGGCGACGGCGACGGCGTGGCCGAAGTCGGTGCCGGGCTGGGGATCGAGGTCGATGCGCAGCTCGTCGGGGTGGTCGACGTCGGTGCGGCGCACCGGCCAGGGGTGGAAGGTGATCGTGCCGAGGTTGGCGGCCCAGGCGATCGCGGCGAGGTCGGTGGGGCACAGCTCGTCGGCGGTGCGGCCGCTGGGGAAGGTGATGGTGGTGGTGGGGATCCAGTCCGGCGCGGAGTCGGGGATGCGCTTCTGGTAGAAGGCGTCGCCGCGCGGGTCGGCGCGGGTGGCCCGCTTGACGCCCTCGCGCACGCCGCCGGGCCAGCGCTCGAGGGTGACGGGCCGCTCGCGCAGCGCCCGCAGGATGCCCTCCCCCACGCTGACGTAGTACTCGACGAGCTGGCGCTTGGTGAGGCCCGGCTCGGCGAAGTACACCTTGTCCGGGTTGGTCACCTTCACCTGGCGTCCGGCCACGTCCAGCTCGATCGAGGGCGTCTTCGTGGGCGACATGGCCGCACGCTATCGCGCCGGGTGGCGTCCGGCCCGGCGGATGGGTGGCGGGCCGGGCCTGCAGGTGCCGCCCCACCCGCCGGGTACGGTGACCGGCGTGATGATGTGGCGTGACGGCGTGGTGCGGGGACTCGGGCGGGCGTGGGACGGGGCGGTCGAGCTCGACGTCGAGATCCGGGGCGGCGCACCGTCGGGCGCCTCCGCGGGAACGCCTGCCACGCCGTCGGGAGGCCCCACGGAAACGCTCACCACGCCGTCGGGCGCTCCCGCGGAAGCGCTCACCACGCCGTCGGGCGCCCCCGCGGAAGCGCCTGCTCCGCTGGGCGCCGGCAGCCGGGTCCGCGCGCTGGCCTACCCCGAGCTGGTCGGCGTGCCCGCGCCGGGCGACCGGGTGACCCTGACCACCGCGGCGCTCGCCCGCGGCCTGGGGACCGGCGGCTACGCCATGGTCGTCGCGCTGCCCGACCGGCTGCCGGCCGACCCGCCGCCCGCACCGGGCCACCTCGTCAAGGCGCGCTACACGCCGCTGCAGACCATGCTGCTGGGCGCCGACGAGCAGGAGTCGGCCCACCACGAGGTGCTGCGCGACGCCGACGACCTGGGTGGCATGCCCGTGGTCGTGGCCGACCTGCACTCGGCGCTGCCCGCGGTCGTCGCCGGGCTCCGCACGGTGTCGCCCGCGCTGCGCGTGGCCTATGTGATGACCGACGGCGGCGCGCTGCCGGCGTGGTTCTCCCGCACGCTGGCCGCTCTGCGGGAGGCCGGCTGGCTGGCCGGGTCGGTGACGGTGGGCCAGGCCTTCGGCGGCGACTTGGAGGCCGTGAGCCTGCACTCCGGCCTGCTCGCCGCCCGGCTGGTGCTCGGCGCCGACGTCGCGATCGTCGCGCAGGGGCCCGGCAACCTCGGCACCGGCACCCGGTGGGGCTTCTCCGGCACGGTCTGCGGGGACGCGGTCAACGCCATCGCCACGCTCGGCGGGGCGCCGGTGGCCTCGCTGCGCGTGTCCGGCGCCGACCCGCGGGACCGGCACCGGGGGGTGTCGCACCACTCCCTCACGGCCTACGGGCGGGTCGCGCTCGCGGCCGCGGATGTCGTGGTGCCGCGCTTCGACGCCGGCACCGACCTCGAGGCCGCGCTGCCGCCGGGCCTGACCGAGCGGGTCCGCGCGCAGGCGGCCACGCTCGCCGCCCCGGACGGGCGACACCGGCTGGTGGAGGTCTCCACCGCCGGCCTGGCCGACGGCCTCGCGGCCGCGCCGGTGCGGCTGTCCACCATGGGTCGCGGCCTGGACGAGGACCCGGCCGCCTTCCTTGCGGCCGGCGTCGCCGGCGTGCACGCCGCCCGCCTCGCCCGACCCGCGCACGCTCAGGCGTCACACGCCCGGTGACGCGGCACGCCTGACGGCGTGCTGGTGGCCCCGACACCCGTGACCGAAGAGAAAGTCCGGGGTGGGCGAGTTCTCGTGGTCGTCATGTCCGTACGTGCTTTTCGGTCAAGCGCGGCGCGGCGCACGACGGCTGGCGCCTCGCGCCCAAGGGAAGAACCGCGCTAGGGCTGCGGCTCGTGCAGGGCGACCAGCGTCGCCAGGCGGCGCGACTCCTCGACCGCGCGGGCGCCGTCGGCCCGTTGGATCGCCATCACGGCGAGCGTGTCGCCGTCGGAGAGGTCCAGCTGCACCCACGGGCTCCCCGCCCCGAACGTCACGCCCACGATCTCGGCCCACTCCACCGAGCGCGTGTAGATGAAGTTGCGCACCGTCAGGCCCTGCTCGCCGGGCACCGCGCGGACCGCCCCCTGCCGCCACAGCAGCCACAGCACGCCCAGCGCGAACACCGCGGTCCCCACCTCGTCGGCGGGACCGAAGGTGACGCCCGGCATCTGCGGCACGAGCACCATGATGAGCACGGCGCCGACGGCGGTGAGCACCCCTAGGACGAAGGAGACCCTGCGGGCCGCCCGGGGGCGGAAGGGCCGGTGGAGCTCCTCAGCAGTGGTCACGTCAGAGGCGGCAGGCGTGGATCGAGGTCACCAGGATGGCCCGGGCGCCGACGTCGTACAGCTCGTCCATGACCTGATTCGTCGACTCCTTGCGCACCATCGCCCGCACCGCCACCCACTCGCCGTTCTGCAGTGGCGAGACGGTGGGCGACTCCAGCCCGGGGGTGATGCGCATGGCGTCGTCCATGTGGGCGACCGGCACGTCGTAGTCCATGAGCACGTACTGGCGGGCCACGAGCACCCCGTGCAGCCGGCGGTCGAGGATGTGCACCCCCGGCGCCGCCTCCCGGTCGGCCGGGCGGATGAGCACCGCCTCGGACTGCAGGATCGGCTCGCCGAAGGTCTCGAGCCCGGCGGCGCGCAGCGTGGTCCCGGTCTCGACGACGTCGGCCACGAGGTCGGCCACGCCCAGCTGGACGGAGGATTCCACGGCGCCGTCGAGGTGGACCACCGTGGCGTCGACCCCCCGCGCGGCGAGGTAGTCGGCCACGAGCACGTCGTAGCTGGTGGCCACCCGCTTGCCGTGCACCTGCTCGAGGGAGGTGATCCGCCCGGTGGGCGCGGCGAAGCGGAAGGTGGAGCGGGCGAAGCCGAGGGGGCGGTGCTCGACGGCCTCCGCGTGGGAGTCCAGGAGCAGGTCACGCCCGGTGATGCCGGCGTCGACGGTGCCGGCGCCGACATAGACGGCGATGTCCCGCGGGCGCAGGAAGAAGAACTCCACGTCGTTGGCGGGATCGGCGAGGACCAGCTCGCGGCTGTTGCGCAGCGAGCGGTAGCCCGCCTCGGCGAGCATCTGGGCGGCGGGCTCGGACAGGGAGCCCTTGTTGGGGACGGCGATGCGCAGCACGGTGCTCTTTCGGGTCGGGGCTCAGAGGTGGCGGTAGACGTCGTCGAGCGTGAGCCCGCGAGCGATCATCATGACCTGCAGGTGGTAGAGGAGCTGGCTGATCTCCTCGGCGGCGGCCTCGTCGCTCTCGTGCTCGGCGGCCATCCACACCTCCGCCGCCTCCTCGACCACCTTCTTGCCGATGGCATGGATGCCCGCATCCAGCTCCGCGACGGTCCCGGACCCCTCGGGACGGGTGGCTGCCTTGTGCTGCAGCTCGGCGAAGAGCTGGTCGAAGGATTTCACGGCCCTCACCTTAGTTGGTGGCGCCGGTCAGGAACTCCTGCGTCCAGGCCTGGGCCGGGTCGACCTGCCCCTGGAGCAGCTTGCGGTCGGCCATGAACGTGGCCATCGCGGCCCAGGTGTCGCCGTTCTGGGCGCCGGGTGTGCCGCCCGCCTCGTACAGCGGGATGGTCGCCTCGAGGGTGGACAGGGCGGCCTTCTGCCGGTCCGGACGGGCCAGGTCCGGCACGTACGCGGCCGAGGTCTTCACGGCCGCCTCGGGGTCGGCGGCGACGTCCTTCACCCCGCGCAGGGTCGCCTCGACGACCGCCCGGACGTCCTCCGGTCGGTCGGCGGCGGTCGCGTCGAGCACGCCGAGCCCGATCCCGACGAGGGGCAGGCCGCTCGGCCCGTCGGGGATCTCGATGGTGCGCACCTTCATGCCGGCGGTGGCGAAGTTCACCGCGTCGTTGTTGACGAAGCCCATGACGGCGTCGACGTGCCCGGCGGTCAGCGCCGCCTGCTGGGTGAAGCCGATGTGCTGGACCTCCACGTCGCCCTCGGTCAGCCCCGCGGCGTCGAGCATCGCGAGCAGGCCGAAGTAGGTCTCCCCGAACGGGCCGGGGATGCCGATCTTCTTGCCCCGCAGGTCGGCCGCGCTCTGGATCGGCGAGTCCTCGGGGACGATGAGCACCACCGGGTAGTGCTGGTAGAGCGTGGCGACGTCCTTGAGCGGCACCCCCTGGGAGCGGGCCTGGAGCATCTCGTCGCCGCCGGCCACGACGACGTCCTCCTCCCCCGCGCCCACCGCGGTGAACAGCCCCTCGCTCTGGCCGTGGTGGCGCAGCGTGACGTCCACGCCGGCGTCCGCGTAGTAGCCCTTCTCCGCCGCGACGTAGAAGGGGGCGAACTGGATGTCCGGCACGTAGGTCAGGCCTACCGTCATGTGGTCCTTGCCCGCCGAGGACCCGGTCGCGCCCGACGGCGACGCACCCGTCTTGGACGGGCCGGCGCAGGCGGCGAGCAGCAGGCCGGCCGCAACGGCTCCGGCGGCGAGGGCGCGACGGGTGAAGGTCATCGAAAAACTCCTGATCGTGGGGTGGGGCGGGTCTAGGACGGCAGGTGGGTGGGCAGGTGGGTGGGCCGGCGCCGGTGCTCAGCGGCGGGCGAGGCGACGTTCGACGGCGGTGAGCAGCCCGTAGATCGTCATCGCCAGCGCGCACAGCACCACGAGGGCCGCGAACAGGCCGGTGGTGTCGGCGGACTGGCCGTGGATGGACAGCAAGGTGCCCAGCCCGTTGCCGCCCATGACGAACTCGCCGACCACCGCGCCCGTGACGGAGAGGGTGAAGCCGTTGCGCACGCCGGTCAGCACGCTGGGCAGCGCCAGCGGTCCGGCGATGTGCCGCAGCAGCTGCCAGCGGCCGGCGCCGTCGAGCCGGGCGGCGTCGACGACGTCACGGTCCAGGGTCCGCAGGCCGTGCACGGTGGCCAGGAGGATCGGGAAGAAGACGAGCAGCGCGCACAGGACCGTGATGGGGACCAGCCCGTAGCCCACCCAGATGACCAGCAACGGCGCGATGGCGACGGCGGGGATGGCCTGGGAGGCGGCGATGTACGGGGACAGGGCGGCGTCGGCCACGCGGCTGCGGAAGACGAGGTAGCCCAGCGGCAGCGCGACGACGGCCCCGAGGGCGCAGCCGGCCGCGGCCTCGGTGAGGGTGGGGCGCACGTAGGTGAGCAGCCCGCCACCGGTGAGGTCCTCCCACAGCCGCTGGGCGATCGCGGAGGGCGCGGGCAGGAAGAACGGGTCGATCGTGCCGGCCGCGGTGGCGCCCTGCCACAGGGCGAGCACGACCACGCCGAGGCCGAGGGCCGCCGCCCAGGGCCGCGCGAGCGGGTCGGCGGGACGACGACGACGCGGCCCCTGCGGCGATCCCGCGACGGCGGGCCCCCCGGCGTTCGCGGGCGGGGCTGCCGCGCCCACGCTCGGGGCGCGCGGCGTCGTCCGCGCGGCACCTGGGGCCTGCGTGCTCATCTGCGTCCTCCCGGTCCGGTTCACGTGGACCGGGGACGACGGACCGGTCGACGGCGGAGCCGTCGCCCGAGCCTCGGCACGCACCAGGTGCGCACCGCGTGCTTCCTCCCATCCGGACTTTCACCGTCGGTCCTGGAGTTCCACCAGGTCAACCGGCACCCGAGGGTGCGCGGCTCGCGGACTGTCACCGCCGGTTCGGACTTACACCGACCCCGGAGCACGTGCTTGCTACGCGGGCATCGTACCCCGACGCCCGCGTGCCCCGCGCAGACGCGCCGTGCGCTGCCTGTCGGCCCCTCGGGCACGGGTGGGCGCCGGACGGTAATGCCGGCGCCCCGCCGCCTTCAGCGTGGTGCGGGGCAACAGTTGGATAACGGACCGCGCCGTGCTTGACGTGTGACGGAGGTCCCTCTTAGGTTCTGCATGCGAACCACAGTTCCACATGAGAACAACCGGATCGACGACGATCGGCCGGGTCCAGCAGCACCGTCGACGCAGGACCCGCTCCGAGGGTCACACCCCCGGCCCTGACGTGCCCGCTTCACCGACGAGACGACACGCCCCACACCGTACGACCAGCCCGACATCGCACCCCGCAGAACCGCCGAAGACATCAGCACCGCCGCCCGTCGGCGCCCGCGGACACCCCCGCGGACGCACCTCGCGCGGCGGCTGCCGCGACACGCCCGGGAGCGCCCGGGGTGGCGGCGGCTCGCCCCCGCCCTCGCTCCTCTTCCCTCTGACAGAAGGACGAATCCATGAGAACCCGACGCCTTCCCCTCACGCTGGCCCTGGCCGGCGCGCTCATGCTCACCGCGGCCTGCGGTGGCGGCTCCGGCGACGGCGCCAGCCCCTCCGCCGGAGCGAGCGGCAGCGGCGCCTCGGGCGAGATGACCTCCATCAAGGTCGGCGTGCTGCCCATCGTCGACACGGCGGCGATCTGGCTCGGCAAGGACAAGGGCATCTTCGAGCAGCACGGCCTGGACGTCACCCTCGAGGTAGCCCAGGGTGGCGCGGCCGTGGTGCCCGCCGTCGTCGCCGGGGAGTACCAGTTCGGCTTCTCCAACGTCACTTCCCTCATCGTCGCGGCGAGCAAGGGGCTGCCGCTTCAGATCGTGGCGCCGGGCAACTTCTCCACTGGCGACACCAAGGCCGACATCGGCGCGGTCGTCACGAAGTCCGACTCCGGCATCACCTCCCCCGCCGATCTGGCCGGCAAGACCGTCGCCGTCAACACGCTGAACAACATCGGCACCGTGACCGTCAGCGAGGTCGTCGAGCAGGCCGGAGGCGACCCGTCCACCATCAAGTTCGTCGAGATGGGCTTCCCGGACATGCCCGCCGCCCTCTCCAGCGGGCGGGTCGACGCCGCGTGGGTCCTCGAGCCCTTCCTCACCATCGCGAAGAACCAGGGCGCCACGGTCGTGACCTCCAACTTCGCCGAGGTCGACCCCAAGATGCAGATCGCGGCGTACTTCACCACCAAGCAGTACGCCCAGACGGAGCCGGACACCACCAAGGCGTTCACCGACGCCATGACGGAGTCCCTCGACTACGCCGAGGCCCACCCGGACGAGGCCCGCGCCATCCTCAGCACCTACACCGAGATCGACCCCGAGGTGCAGAAGGCGATGACCATGCCGAAGTTCTCCAGCCAGACCAACACCGACAGCCTCCAGCAGATGGCCGACCTGGCCCTTAAGTACAAGGTCGTCGACAAGAAGGTCGACACCGCGGAGCTGCTGCCGTGAGTGCCGTGACCGCTGCTCCCGCGACCCGGGCGGCGGCCCCCGCCCGGCGGCGTCCGCGCCGCCGGGGCGGCAAGGCCCTGCTCGGCCTGGCGGGCATCCTCACGGTGGTGGTGCTCATCCAGCTGCTGCCGAGCCTGGGGGTGGTGGACCCGCGGTTCCTGCCGCCCTTCTCGGAGATGTTCACCGCCCTGGTCGAGCGGGTGCAGACGCCGGAGTTCTGGACGGCGTTCCGCCAGACGCTGACCACGTGGGCCCTCGGCCTGGCCATCGCGATGGTGGCCGGGGTGGTCGCGGGCATCGTGATCGGCTCGGTGCCGTTCCTGCGCGAGGCGACCGCCTCGACGATCGAGTTCCTCCGGCCGATCCCGTCGGTGGCGCTGATCCCGCTGGCGGTGCTGCTCTACGGCACCGGCATGCAGGCCACGCTGCTGCTGGTGGTCTACGCCTCGTTCTGGCAGGTGCTGGTCCAGGTGCTCTACGGCGTCCAGGACGTCGACCCGGTCGCGCGGGACACCGCGCGTTCCTACCGCTTCCGCGCCCTGACCCAGGCGCGCACGGTGACCTGGCCGACGGCGCTGCCCTACGTCGTCACCGGCTTCCGGCTGGCGGCCACGGTGGCGCTGATCCTGACCATCACCGGCGAGCTGATCATCGGCACCCCCGGGCTGGGCAAGCTGCTCGCCGTGGCCCAGCAGTCCGGCGCGGTGGCCTCGATGTACGCCCTGGTCATCGTCACCGGCCTGCTCGGCGTCGCGGTGAACCTCTTCGCCCGCCTCGTCGAGCGGCGCATCCTGCGCTGGCACCCCTCCGTCCGTCGGGAGACCGCCTCATGACCGCCACCCCCGCTGCGACCCCCGCCACGGCCGCCCCGCGCCGCCGCCGCGGCAGCTCCCTGCTGCGCCGGGTCCTCATGGCCCTCGGCCTGCCGGTCATCCTGCTCGCCATCTGGTGGGTGGCCTCGGCCGGCTCGGAGAGCTTCTTCTTCCCACCGCTGCGCGAGATTCTTGCCACCTTCCCCGCCACCTGGTTCGAGGGCCGGATCACCGCCGAGGTGCTCCCGTCCCTCATGCGCCTGGTCATGGGCTACCTCATCGCCCTGGTCCTCGGGGTGGGGATGGGCACCGCGATCGGCCTGTCCCCGCGGCTGCGGGCCTTCGCCGAGCCGGCGCTGGAGTTCTTCCGGGCGATCCCGCCGCCGGTGATGATCCCGATCATCATGCTGTTCCTGGGCATCTTCACCACCATGAAGGTCTTCGTCATCGCCACCGGGGCGGTGTGGCCGATCCTGCTCAACACCGTCGAGGGGGTGCGCGGGGTCGACGACGTCCTGCGCGACACCTCCAGCGTGTACCGGCTGCGCCCGGCGACGAAGCTGCGCACCCTGGTGCTGCGCGGGGCCTCCCCGCAGATCGTCACCGGCGCCCGCCAGGCGCTGTCCATCGCGATCATCCTGATGGTCATCTCCGAGATGTTCGCCGCGTCCAACGGGCTCGGCTTCACCATCGTGCAGTTCCAGCGGTCCTTCGCGATCCCCGAGATGTGGACCGGCATCATCCTGCTCGGCCTCGTCGGCGTCGTCCTGTCCCTGATCTTCCGCGCCATCGAGCGCCCCGTGCTGGCCTGGTACACGGGCCTGCGCCAGTCCCAGCGAGGAGGCAACTGATGTCTACCGCCAACCGTCCCGCCCCCGGGTCCACCATGCTCGCCGTCGCCGGGCTGAGGAAGGTCTACGAGTCCGCCACCGGCTCCACCGAGGCCATCCGCGACCTGACCTTCCAGGTCCGCGCCGGGGAGATGGTCTGCATCGTCGGCCCCTCCGGCGCCGGCAAGACCACCCTGCTGCGGTGCATCTCCGGCCTGCTCCCGCCCACCTCGGGCACCGTCTCGCTGGAGGGGCAGAAGGTCTCCGGCCCACCCAAGGGCATGGCCGTGGTCTTCCAGGAGTACGCCCGCTCCCTCTTTCCCTGGCTCACCGTCGAGCAGAACGTCGAGCTGCCGCTGAAGGAGAAGGGCATCGGCAGGGCCGAGCGGCGCCGCCTGGTCGACAACGCCCTGGAGGCGGTCGGCCTGGCCGACGTGCCCAGGTCCTACCCCTGGCAGCTCTCCGGCGGCATGCAGCAGCGCGTGGCCATCGCCCGCGCGGTGGCCTACGAGCCGCACATCCTCCTCATGGACGAGCCCTTCGCCGCCGTCGACGCCCAGACCCGCGCCGACCTCGAGGACCTCGTGCGGGCCCTGTGGCACCGTCTCGGGGTGACCGTGCTGTTCGTCACCCACGACATCGACGAGTCGATCTACCTCGGCCAGCGCGTCCTCGTCCTCTCCGGGCGCCCGACCGTCATCCTCGAGGACGTCGCCGTCGACCTGCCCGACGAGCGCGACCAGCTCACCACCCGCAACGACCCCGAGTTCGCCCGGCTGCGCGCCCACGTCTACGACCTGGTGCAGAAGGCCAAGCGCGGCTACCGGCCCGGCGACGAGGACTCCGTGCTCGCCGCGGACGTGCAGGGGGCGGGCCGCTCGGCGGTGACGCCGTGACGCCCGGGCCGGTCGAGGAGCGCACCCAGGTCGTCGTCGTCGGCGCCGGCCCGGCGGGGCTGCTGCTGACCCACCTGCTGCACCGGGAGGGCATCGCGACCATCCTGGTCGAGGCCCGCGACCGGGAGTACGTCCAGGCCCGCGTGCGGGCCGGCGTCATCGAGCACGGCGCGGCCGACATCCTGCGCCGCGCCGGCGTCGGGGAGCGGATGGACCGCGAGGGCCTGGTGCACGAGGGCATCGAGCTGCGCTTCGACGGCGTGGGCCATCGCATCCCCATGACCGAGCTGACTGGGCGGCACATCACCGTGTACGGCCAGCAGGAGGTGGTCCACGACCTGGCCGAGCGGCGCCTGGCCGACGGCGGGGACGTGCGCTTCGCCTGCGGGCCGGCGGCGATCCACGACATCGACTCCGCCGAGCCGTCGGTGACCTACACCGTCGACGGCGTGGAGCACCGGATCGTCGCGGACTTCGTCGTCGCCTGCGACGGCGCGCACGGCGCCGGGCGCCCGGCCATGGGCGAGGCCGTCACGCCGTACGAGAAGGTATACCCCTTCGGGTGGCTGGGCATCCTGGCCCACGCCGCACCGCGCATCCACGAGCTCATCTACGCCAATCACCCCCGCGGGTTCGCGCTGTACTCGATGCGCTCGCCCAGCGTGACGCGGCTGTACCTGCAGGTGCCGTCCACCGACCGGCTCGAGGACTGGCCGGACGAGCGGATCTGGGAGGAGCTCGCGCTGCGGTTCAGCCTCGACGGCGAGCCGTGGGAGCCGACCCAGGGCGAGATCTTCGAGCGGTCCATCGCGCCGCTGCGCAGCTACGTCGGCGAGCCGATGCAGCGCGGGCGGCTCTTCCTGGCCGGCGACGCCGCACACACGGTCCCCCCGACGGGCGCCAAGGGCATGAACCTGGCAATCCGCGACGTCGACCTCCTCGCCCGGGCGCTGACCGTGCAGTTCCGCACGGGCAACGAGGAGGCGCTGCGGCGGTACACCGAGGAGGCCTTGCGCTCGGTGTGGCGGGCGGAGTACTTCTCGTGGTGGATGACGACGATGCTGCACCGGTTCGACGGCGACACCCCGTTCGACCGGCGGGTGCAGACCGCGCAGCTGCGCAGCGTCGCCTCCTCGCGGGCACACGCGACCGCACTGGCAGAGAACTACGTGGGATGACGATGAACACCACCGCCCGGGGCCTGCAGGTCAGCCCCGACGACGCGGCCGACGAGACCCCCGGGCGCTCGACCGGGTACGTCCAGTCCCTCGACCGGGGCCTGGCGGTGATCCGGGCGTTCGACGCCGAGCACGCACAGCTCACGCTCAGCGACGTCGCCCGGCGCACCGGGCTCACCCGGGCGGCGGCGCGGCGGTTCCTGCACACCCTGGTGGAGATCGGGTACGTCGAGGCGGACGGGCGCCTGTTCAGCCTGCGCCCGCGGGTGCTGGAGCTGGGCTACGCCTACCTGTCCTCCATCTCCCTGCCCGAGCTGTGCCGGATGCACCTGCAGCGCCTGGCCGCTCAGGTCGGGGAGTCGGTGTCGGTGTCCGTGCTGGACGGGTCGGAGATCGTGTACGTCGCGCGGGTGGCCAGCAACCGGATCATGAGCGTCGACCTCGGCGTCGGCGCCCGGCTCCCGGCGTACGCGACGTCCATGGGCCGGGTGCTGCTCGCCGGGCTCCCGGCCGCCGAGGTCGACGCGCACCTCGGCGAGCTGCGGCCGCTCACCCGGTACACGCTGACCGCCGTCGAGGACCTGCTCGCGGAGCTGGCCACGGTGCGCGCGCAGGGCTGGGCGCTGGTGGACGAGGAGCTCGAGGAAGGGCTGCGCTCCATCGCGGCCCCGATCCGGGACCGCGACGGCCGCGTCGTCGCCGCCTGCAACATGTCGACGGCGGCGCGGCGCGGCCCAGCCTCGGCGCTGGTCAGCGACCTGCTCCCGCACCTGCTCGCCACCGCCGCGGCCATCTCCGACGACCTGTCCGCGTTGCGATGACCCGGCGTCCGGCCGCCCGCGCCGGCGGCGGCCTCGGGCTGCTCGTCGCGGCCACGGTGCTCATCGGGCTGAACCTGCGCGGGCCGATCGTCGGCATCCCGCCCCTCATCGACGAGATCAGCGCCGACCTGGGCCTCAGCTCGACGACCGCGGGGCTGATCACCTCCCTGCCGCTGGTGTGCTTCGCCGTCGGCTCCCCCGTGGCGGCGCTGCTCGCACGCCGCTTCGGCCTCGAACGCACCATGCTGGCTGCCCTCCTGCTGCTGGGGGCCGCGATCGCCCTGCGGCCGTGGGACGGGCTGGCCGCGCTGCTGGCGGGCACGGTGGTCGTGGGCGCGGCGATCACGGTGGGTAACGTGCTCGTCCCGGTGCTCGTGCGCCGCGACGGCGGCAGCCACGTCAAGAGCATCATGGCCACCTCGACGAGCTCGTACGGGGTGGGCGGGGCCCTCGCCGCGGCGGTGGCCGTGCCGATGGCCGCCCGGCTGGGCTGGCGGGGGGCGACGGCGTCCCTGGCGGTGCTGGTCGCCGTCGCGGTGGTGGTGTGGCTGGTGCACATGCGCCTGCGCGCCCGGGTCCGTGCCGACGTCGCCCCGTCCACGCCGGCCGCCGGTGCAGGGGCCACGCCCGCCCGGATGAGCGCACCGCCGGCGTCGTCGGCCGCGCCCCGGCCCAGGCCGTCGTCGGGCACGCCCGGGCCCGGGCCGTCGTCGGCTCCACCCCGGCCCGGTCCGTCGTCGGGCACGCCCCGACCTGCGCCGTCGTCGGCCCACCCCCGCCCGCCGGTGTGGACCCAGGCCAGCGTGTGGTGGCTCGCCGCGTTCTTCGGGCTGCAGGCGACGCTGTTCTACAGCGTCAGCGCGTGGCTGCCGCCGCTGCTGGTGGAGTCGGCCTCGGCGAGCGCGGCCACCGGCGGGACCGCCGTCTCCCTCTTCCACCTGCTCGGCATCGCCGGGACGCTGGCGGTGCCCGCCCTGCTCCGCTGGCTCGGCGGCGCCCGGCGCGTCGGCGTCGTCATCGCCCTCGGCTGGCTCGTGCTGCTTGTGGGGGTCCTGGTCCTCCCCCACGTGTGGATGCCGTGGGTGCTCGTCGGCGGTCTCGCGCAGGGCGCCGGGATCGGCCTCGGACTCACCCTCGTGGCGGAGCGCCCGGTGGACGCCGACTACGGCCGGTCGGTCTCGGCGATGGTGCAGGGCGCCGGATACGCCCTGGCGGCGCTCGGCCCGATCGTCATCGGGTGGGCGCACGGCGCCACAGCCGGCTGGGCGGTGCCGCTGACGATCCTGGTCGCGCTCGCGGTCGGCCTCGCCGTGAGCGGCCTCCGCGCGGGCGAGGACCGGCCCATCGGCGGTCCCGCGCACGGCTGAGCCGGCGGCGGGCCCACTCAGGCCGCGCTCGGCGTCGCGCCGCATTCTCAGGCGGTCACCGCGGCCGGCTCCGCGCCGCGCGCGGCCGCGACGTGCTCGTCGAACTCCGCGGCGATCTCCGCGTCGTGGCGGTGCGTGCGCAGCGAGACGACGACGGCCGCGGCGAGGTTCAGGGCGAAGCCGGGAAGGATCTCGTACAGGTCGAAGATGCCGCCGTCGACGTTGCCCCACACGGCCACCGTGACGGCGCCGACGATCATCCCGGACAGCGCGCCGGCCGTGGTCAGGCGCCGCCAGTACAGCGCCAGCAGGATGGTCGGGCCGAAGGCGGCCCCGAAGCCCGCCCATGCGAAGGACACGAGGGCGAGGATGGTGTCGTTCTGGGTCCAGGCCATGGCGCCAGCGACGACGGCGATGAGCAGCACGGCGCCGCGGCTGAGCAGCACCTGCCGACGGTCCGACGCTGCGCGCCTGGTGAGCATCGAGTACAGGTCCTCCACCAGGGCCGACGCGGTGACCAGCAGCTGGGACGAGACGGTGCTCATGATCGCCGCGAGCACGGCCGCGAGGATGAAGCCCGCGATGAGGGGGTGGAACAGCAGCTGGCCGAGCACGAGGAAGACCGTCTCAGGGTCGGCGAGCGTGAGCTCGGGGTGCTGGCGGAAGTAGGCGACGCCGACGAGGGCCGTGACGATCGCGCCGCCGACCGACAGCGCCATCCACCCCATGCCGATGCGGCGGCCGGCGGTGGCCTCCTGCGGGGTGCGCAGCGCCATGAACCGCACGATGATGTGCGGCTGCCCGAAGTAGCCCAGGCCCCACGCCAGCGCGGAGACGACCCCGATGACGGTGGCCCCCTCGCCGAGCATGGACAGCATGCCGGGGTCGATCTCGCGCACGGTGGCGGCGACCTCGCCAGGGCCGCCGACGGCGACGAGCCCGACGATCGGCACCGCGAGCAGGGCGAGGAACATCATCACGCCCTGGACGAAGTCGGTGTAGCTGACGGCCAGGAACCCGCCGAAGAGGGTGTACAGGATCGTGACGGCCGCGATGAGGATCATCCCGCCGCGGTAGTCGGCGCCGAACGAGCTCTCCATGAACACGCCGCCGGAGACCATGCCGGCGGAGACGTAGAACGTGAAGAAGACCAGGATGATCAGGCCGGAGACGACGCGGATCGCGCGCGTCCGGTCACGCAGGCGGCTCTCGAGGAAGCTCGGGATGGTGATGGAGTTGGTGGAGACCTGGGAGTAGCTCCGCAGCCGCGGCGCCACGATCTTCCAGTTGACCCACGCCCCGATCGTGAGGCCGACGGCGATCCACGCCTCGACCAGGCCCGCGACGTAGATGGCGCCGGGCAGGCCCATGAGCAGCCAGCCGGACATGTCGGACGCGCCGGCGCTGAGGGCGGCGACCGAGGGCGGCAGGCCCCGCCCGCCGAGCATGTAGTCCGACAGGTCCTTGGTCCGCACGAAGAAGTACCAGCCGATCGCCAGCATGCCTACGAGGTAGACAAGCACCGCGATGAGATGAAACGCCTGGTCAGACACTGCAGCAACCGTCCTGTCGGGGGTGAGGGCCCGCCGAAGGTACCCCGGCGCCCCGGGGGCCACCAGCCGACGTGAAGCGCCGGTTCAGTGTTACTGAATGACACTGTGGAGATGCTGAAGCGTTGCTGAGCCTTGGTCGAACGACAGCCCGGTGCGGGAGCGGCACGGTGGTGCGGATTGCTTGAACCGGGCATGTGCGGGCGGACGTGTGCCCGTCGGACGGTTTGTGACCTGGCCCGCATTTTGGACGGCCTTCGCCGATTTCGTGGGTCCCTGCGCTGCCGCACCATGCCCCTCTGCCGCCGTCGGCACGCCCTGCCGGGCCGGTCTGCGCACGGGGTTCGGCCTGCCTGACAGCGGGTCGAGGGGGCGACGGGTCAGTGCTTGTGCGCCTCCTGCGCGAGCTGGCGCAGCGCGGCCACCTCGGCGTCGGCGTCCTCGGCCTTGTACACGGCGGACCCGGCCACGAACACGTTGGCGCCAGCCTCCGCGGCGCGCTCGATCGTCGAGCGGGACACGCCGCCGTCGACCTGGACCCACACGTCCAGGTTGGCCGCCGAGATCGCCTCGCGGGTGCGGGCGATCTTCGGGAGCGTGCCATCGATGAAGGACTGCCCGCCGAAGCCGGGCTCGACGGTCATGACGAGGATCATGTCGAACTCCGGCAAGAGGTCCAGCAGGGGCTCGATCGGGGTGGCCGGTCGCAGCGCGATGCCGGCGCGCGCGCCCTTGGCGCGCAGCTCGCGGGCGAGCTTGACCGGTGCGGTGGCGGCCTCGGCGTGGAACGTCACGGAGGCGCAGCCCGCCTCGGCGTAGGCCGGCGCCCAGCGGTCCGGGTCCTCGATCATGAGGTGCGCATCGACCGGGACCGGCGTGACCTTGATGATGCCCTCCACCACCGGCAGTCCCATCGTCAGGTTGGGGACGAAGTGGTTGTCCATGACGTCGACGTGGGCGTAGTCCGCGCCGGAGATCTTGGCGAGCTCGCCGCGCAGGTCGGAGAAGTCGGAGTTGAGGATGCTGGGCGAAATCACGATGCTCACCGGCTCAGGGTAACGGGGCCGGCCGCGTGGCTCGGACGCGGCCCGGAGCCGGGGCGGGCCGCCGGGATCGCTCGTGGGCGCCCTCCGGGCAGCCACCTTCTGGCGGCGCCGGCGGGCGGCGACGTCGTCGGGATGCGTCGTCGTGCGACGTCGTCGGGCTGCGTCGTCGTGCGACGTCGTCGGGCTACGTCGCCATGCGACGTCGTCAGGCTGCGTCGTCGTGCGACGTCGTCGGGCTACGTCGCCGTGCGACGTCGTCAGGCTGCGTCGTCGTGCGACGTCGTCAGGCTGCGTCCTCGCGCGGCTCTCATCGCCACGCTCGTGCCGCCCTGTCCACAGCTGCCGCCCGACCGCCGATCCCTGCCCTCGTAGATCGGTAGCGTCCCTGGCATCAGCTCGACCGGGGCGAGGGGGTGGCAACGATGGCGGCACCGGCTGACGATCGGTTGCCCGCCTCGGCACCGGCTGACGATCGGTTGCCCGCGCCGTCCCAAGCGACCAGTCACCCCACCCGCGCCGCTCACCCGGGCGGCGCCACGGCGGGGCGGGGCGCCGCCGCTCCTCCCGCCGTCGACTCGCCTGGTCCGGTCGCCCTGCTCGACGTCGTGCGGAACGCCGTTCGCGGGCTCACCGCCGGCGCGCCGGGCGCCAACGCGGTCCGGTGGGAGCAGCGCGAACGCGAGAGCGTCATCGCCGGGCTCGACGCGGCGATCCAGTCGCTGACGATCTACCGCGGCCAGGTCCTTCTCGCCCACAAGGAGGACGGACGCTGGGGCACCGCGCTGGACAGGGACTTCGCAGACTGGCGCGCCCGGTCCACGGGCACGGGCCGAGGCCCGGCGGTCGGCGAGCTCCAGGTGGCGGAGGGGCTGCAGGCCATGCCCGAGGTGGCTGACGCGGTGGCGGACGGCGAGCTCACCCTCGAGCACGCGCGGACGTTTGCTCGATTGCGCGCCACCGCCTCAGAAGAGGTCAAGGCAGCGCTCGAGGGCGGGGCCGCGGCCGACCTGCTCGAGAAGGCGAAGCACCTCAGCGCGCCCGAGCTCGCCCGGGAGGCGAAGAAGGTGGCCGCCTCGATCGACGCCCGGGCCGCCCAGGAGCAGTACGACGCGGTGTGGCGACGGCGGTCGGTGAGCACCCGCCGGTCGGCGGGCGGGCGCGCCGGCGCCTGGTTCCTCGACGACATCGGCGGCACGATCGTCGAGACGGCCCTCGACGCCATCCTCGGCAAGCCGGCGAAGGACGACGTCCGGACCCGGGAGCAGCGCCGCGCCGACGCGCTCGTGACGATGGCGTCGCGCGTGCTGCAGGTCGGCGCCGACCGCAACGGCGCCCAGATCCGCCCCCATCTCGCGCTGATCGTCTCGGAGGAGACCTGGGACGCCACCCTTCGCCGTCGTCGGGCGATCGAGGAAGCCGATCGGCACGAGATGGACGCGGCTGCCGGCTGGCCTGGTGCCGCGCTCGGCCTCGACGCGGACGGCCTCCCCATGGCGCCGGGAACGCTGACGGCATCCGCGACTCCGAGCCCTGCACCCGGGGCCCCTCCCCGAAGTCCGAGAGCCGCAAGCGGGCCGGCGTCGCCCGGCGACCCGAGCCCCGCACTCCCCCGGATCGTGCTCCGTGACCCGCCCCCGCTAGCCAACGTGCCGCCCGCGGAGCTCGAGGACGGATCGCTGGTCCCCGGCCAGGAGCTCGAGCGCCTGATGTGCGACTGCGAGGTCACCCGCATCGTCATGAACGCGGCCTCAGTGCCCCTGGACGTCGGGCGCACGGAGCGCGTGTACAACCGCGAGATGCGGCGGGCGATCACCACGCGCGACCGCCACTGCCAGTGGCCAGGGTGCTCGATCAGGGCCTCCTGGTGCGAGGTCCATCACGTCTGGTTCTTCGCCGACGGCGGCCCCACCTCACTGGCCAACGGCTGCACCCTCTGCGTGTACCACCACCACCGCGTCCACCAGGAGCACATCCGCATCACGATCCTCGGCGATGGCTTCGACTTCCACTATCGCGACGGGCGGCACCTGGGCACGACGAAACGACGACGCGGGCCCGTCAAGGGCACCCGCAACGCAATCGGCCTCAGCGACGAGGGCCTCACCCCCGAGCGCACCACGTGCCACGACCCGCTCGTGGCCTCCTGGCCGCCCGACCTTCGAAGCCGGCGGGCGGGCACCACCAGCACCGGGCCGGCCGCGTCAGCCGCCTCGGGAAGCACGGCGTCAGCCGCCTCGGGAAGCGCGGCGCGGACAACGACGATCGAGCGCGGCGCACCAGAGGGCATCACTCCGGCGGACGCACGATTCGTGCCGGCGCCAGCCACGTCACCGGCGGCGGACACCGGACCACCGTCCGAGCCGGCGCCGCCGCCCTCAGGCAACGATCCGTTGACGCTGTGGGATGCCGACCTCCCGCCTGGTCAGAGCAGCGAGCCGCCGTTCTGACCCTCGCGCTGCGAGCGGCGCCCGGCGCCGGTCGCGTCCGGGCCGGATCGCCCTTCGCGGCCGGGCCCTCAGGTGGTCTTCCGCAGCAGGGCGAGGAACATCGCGTCGGTGCCGTGCAGGTGCGGCCAGAGCTGGACGTACGGCCCCGCGCCGAGCCCGGGCAGGCGGTCGGCCGTCACGGACTCCATGGTGGCCGTGGCATCGAGGACCTCGACGTCGCCGCGGCGGCGGACCACGTCCTCCACGACGACATGCGTCTCGGCCACATGGGGAGAGCACGTCACGTAGGCCACCACTCCCCCGGGCCGCGTGGCGTCGAGCGCCGAGCCGAGCAGCTCGCGCTGGAGGCTGCCGAGGCCGGCGAGGTCTTCCGGGGTGCGCCGCCAGCGGGACTCCGGACGCCGGCGCAGCGCGCCGAGCCCGGTGCACGGGGCGTCCACCATCACCCGGTCGAACCCGCCGGGACGCTCGGCGCCGAGGTCCCGGCCGTCGCCAGTGCGCACCTCCACGGTCCCGTGGGGCACCGCCGCCACCGACCGGCGGACCAGCCGGGCCCGGTGCGGGGCCACCTCGTTGGCGAGCAGGTGGGCGCCGCGCTCGTGAGCGAGCGCGCCGAGGAGCGCCGCCTTGCCGCCCGGGCCGGCACACAGGTCGAGCCAGGATGCGTCGGCCGCGGCGCCGTCGCCCCCCGCCAGCGGCGCCGCCGCCAGGGCCAGCGCGACGAGCTGGGACCCCTCGTCCTGGGCGCCGGCGGCCGCCCGCCGCACCGCGGGCAGGTCGGCGGGGTCCCCTCCGCGAAGGACGAGCGCGAGCGAGGACCAGCGCCCCGCGCGCGGGGCCGCCCCCGTGCGCCGCGCGGCCTCGGCGGCGAGCTCGTCGGCGGTCACCAGGCCCGGACGGGCGACGAGGGTGACGTGCGGTGCGGTGTTGTCGGCCGCGAGGAGCTCGTCGAGCTCCTCGGCCGGGCGGCCGTTGGCGACGAGCGACTGGCGCAGCGCCCTAGCGATCCACGCCGGGTGCGACTCGGTGACGGCCAGCCGCGCGACGACGTCCGAGCCGAGCGGGTCGGCGGCGTCGGCGATCGCCGCGAGCCACTCGTCCACGGAGCGGCGGGCCACCGCGCGCAGGACGGCGTTGACCAGCCCCGCCGGGCCGGGACCCGTCACCGCCCGGGCGAGTGCGACGCTCTCGGACACGGCGGCATGGCTCGGGACCCGCATCCCAAGGATCTGGTGCGCGCCCAGCCGGAGCACATCCAGCACCGGGGCGTCGAGGCTCTCCAAGGGTCGGCCGTTGGTGCACAGGGCCAGCACGGCGTCATAGCGGCCGCGCAGGCGCAGCGTCCCGTAGGCGAGCTCGGTGGCGAAGGCGGCGTCGCGTCCGCCGATGCCGCGCTCACGCAGCAGCCCCGGCAGGACGAGGTTGGCGTAGGCATCCGACTCGACCACCTGGCGCAGGACGTCGAAGGCGGCCTGGCGGGCTGCGTCCGGTCCGCGGCGGCGCGGGGCACGGCCTACAGCGCCTCCGGTGGTGGGCCGCGCCCGGCGGGGGCTTCCCGCCGCGCCGGCGCCGTGACGTCCGGCTCCGGCATCGCGGCCCCGCCGCTGGCCTCCGCCGTCGGCGCCGCGGTCGGGGCGCTGGCCTCCGCCGTCGGCGCCGCGGTCCGGGCGCTCGCCTCCGCCGTCAGCCCGTCGGTCCGGGCGGTGTCCGCCAGCGCCGGTGCCCCCGCCCGGGCGCCGACCCGCCCCACCGGAGCCCCCGCCCGGATGCCGGCCACCACCGCCGGGGCGACGCTCGCTCATTCGGCCTGCCCCAGCCGGGCGCCGGGCGCCGCATGAGCACCGCGGGCCCAGGCCTCGGCGGGCATCCAGCTCTTGCCCGCCGGCGCCACCTCCCCGAGGGCGACGGCGTGGGAGCCGGTGCCCACGAGCACCTCGTGCTTGCCGGCCCGCATCTCGCCGGGCCGCAGGTCGACCACATCCGGGCGGGAGGTTATCGGTCCGACCTTGAGTCGGGCGCCAGTCGGGGTCGTCGTCCACGCCCCGGGGGCGGGGGTGCAGCCGCGGATCAGCCGGTCCACCGCCAGCGCCGGATCGGCCCAGCGCACGCGTGCATCCTCCACGTCCAGCTTGGGGGCGAGGCTGACGCCGTCGGCGGGCTGCGGGCTGGGGCGGGCAGAGCCGTCCGCGAGGGCGTCGAGCACCTGGAGAAGTAGCTGCGCACCGGAGTCGGCGAGGCGTCCCAGCAGGTCGCCGGCGGTATCGCGCGGGCGCACCGTTTCGGTGAGCGTGCCGTAGACCGGCCCGGTGTCGAGCCCGCTCTCGAGCTGGAAGACGCTGGCCCCCGTGACCTCGTCGCCGGCGATGAGCGCGCGCTGGACCGGTGCGGCGCCCCGCCACGCCGGCAGGAGCGAGAAGTGTAGGTTGACCCAGCCGTGGCGGGGCACGGTGAGCAGGTCGGCGGGCACGAGGCCGCCGTAGGCGACGATCGGCGCGGCGTCGATGGCGAGATCCGCGATCTGCTCCGCCACGCCGTCCTCACGCAGAGAGCGCGGCGTCAGGACGGTGATGCCCCGGGCGCGGGCGAGCTCGGCGACCGGGCTGGCGGCCAGGGTCCGGCCGCGGCCCTTGCGGGTGTCGGGTCGCGTGAGCACTGCCGCCACCTCGTGGTCGGAGGCGAGCAGGGTACGCAGGGAGGGCAGCGCCACCTCGGGGGTGCCGGCGAACAGCAGACGCATGGTGACCGAGTCTATGCGTCGGCTCGGGTCCGGGCCGGGACGGCGACCGGGCCAGGCGCACGGCCGACGTGACGCACACGGCCGGCGTGACGCACACGGCCGACGTGACGCACACGGCCGGCGTGACGCACACGGCCGGCGTCGCGCGCACGGCCGGTGTGGCGATCACCCGCCCATCCGGGCCCGGACCCCGACTACGGGTGGCTGTTGCTCACGCGCGGGACCAGTCGGACGGGCAGGCCGAGGGCACGCAGGTCGTCCCGCAGCCGGTCGGCGCCGGTGAACCGCAGGGCGGTGAGGCCGACGGCCTCGGCGCCACGGACATTTCCCGGCGAGTCGTCGATGAACACGGTTCGGGCAGGGTCGAGGGCGTACCGGGTGATGAGGATCTCGAAGATGGCGGGGTCCGGCTTGACCACCCCCTCCTCCCCGGACACGACGACGCCGTGCAGACGGCCGATCGCCGGTGCGGCCGGCCGGGCGTGCACGAACGTCTCGGCCGACCAGTTCGTCAGTCCCAGCAGCGGCACGCCAGCGGCGGCGAGCTCGTCAATGACCTCGTCGGTGCCGGGGACAGGACCGGTGAGGCTGCCGGCGAAGTTCTCGCAATAGCGGGCGAAGGTCGCTGCGTGCTCGGGGTGGGCCGCCGCCACGCGCTCACGCGCCGCGGCGTGGGTGAGGCCGGCGTCCATCGCCAGGTTGACGCCGGGGAAGTCGATGGCCGCCGAGAAGTCCGCCCAGCCGGCGCGGTCGAGGCGGTCGGCGAGGGCCATGTACGGATCCCAGTTCACGACAACCCCTCCGAGGTCGAACACGACCGTGAGGGGCCGATCGGCGGCCGGGCCGCTCGTGCCGAGCTGGTTCTCGGTGTCGTCAACGTGACTCATCTCGCCATCCTCCCGCACGAGCCGTCGACCGGGTGGCGGTCCGGCCGGCCGCGCTGGGGCGCCCATCGACAAGCGCGCGTCACCACAGGTCGGGCGGGTCCACCTGGACGCGGATCGCGCCAGGTTCCTTGCGGGCGCTGCGTGCTGCGGCCGCGTGCGCCAGGGCGCGGCACAAGTCCGCGCCGCGCCGCCGCTCCACGCGCAGCACCGCGCGCGCTTCGGTCTCCGGGGGCACGACTGCCGTGGCGCGGCCGGCGTTGCGCGCGCGTGCGCCGTTTCGACGACGGGGCCCCGACCCCTCACCGACCTCCTGTGCGGTGTCGGCGGTGCCCCGGGCCGCGACCTCCACGGGGCCGAGGACCTCCAGCCCGTCGAGCGGCTCGAGGTGACCGAGGAACGACCGCACCGCGGCGGGCGGACCCTGCACCGCGGCCATCCGCACAGCGGGCGGGAAGGCCAGCTCTGCCCGTTCGGCGAGCTCCCGCTCGGCGAAGCCGGCCGGGTCCCAGCGCACGAGAGCCTGGGCGGGGACCGGTGCCGGCTGGCCGAGCAGCATCACCCGCCCACCCTCGGACGCGCCGCGCACGAGCGCCGCGGCGCCGAGCCAGCGGCGCAGCGCCTCGGCTGACGCCCACAGCTCGGGCCGGGAGGTGCTCACGGCGCCGTCGAGCAGAAGCGCCGCGGCGTACCCGCCGCTAGCGACCGGCTCCGCCCCCGGCGTGGCAACCACCAGACGCGGCCTGTCGTCGACGGTCTCGACGACGCCGTGCGCGGCGGTGGTGCCGGAGACGACGACGGGTACCGACGGGAACGCCCGACCGAGCTCCTCCGCGGTGCGGGAGGAGCCGACCCGGCCGGCGCGCAGCGCGGTGGTCCCGCACGTGGGGCATGCCCAGTCGGTCGCGTGCCGCCCGCACCAGGCGCAGGTAGGCGCGGCGCCCGCCCGTTCCAGGCGCAGCGGCCCGTGGCACGCGCGGCAGCGGGCCGGTTCGCGGCAGCGCGCGCAGGCCACGACCGGGACATAGCCGCCCCGGGCGACCTGGACCAGAACCGGGCCCGATGTCAGCGCCTCCTTGGCGAGGCGCCAGGCCGGGTGCGGGATGCGGGCCGCGGCCGCGGCGCCCTCTCGCGCGAGGTCCACCTCGGTGGGCGCCTCGACGCGGGGCGTCGCCGCACGCAGCACCTCACGAGGGGCCTGGACCGGATGGGCCCACCGCCGGTCCACGAGCAGCTGCGCCTCGACCGTGCGGGCGAAGCCCCCGACCAGCAGTGCCGCCCGCTCCTGCTCGGCCCGAAGCACCAGCACCTGGCGCGCGTGGGGGTAGGGCGCGTGCGGCTCGGCGAGGCGGTCGTCGCCGTCGTCGAAGATGACGCAGAGGCCGAGGTCCTGCACCGGCGCGAACGCCGCCGCGCGGGTGCCCACCACGACGCGTGCCTCGCCCAGCAGCGCGCGCAGGAACGCCCGGTAGCGCTTCGACGGCCCGTCGTCGGCGACCAGCCGCACCACCGGCTCGCCGGGCAGCACCGCCGCCAGCGCGTCGACGACCTGGGCGACGTGGCGGGTGGTGGGGACGACGACGAGAACCCCTCGGCCGGAGGCGAGGGTCGCTTGTGCGGCCTCCGCCACGGCCAGCGGCCAGGCGGCGACGGAGGGAGGAGAGGGCTCGACCGACGGCGCCTCGTCGGGCATGGGCACGGCCACATCGTGACCGGGTAATGCCGTCCACACCGCGCGCGGACTCTCCCCCGCGGCCAGGTGCCGCAGGAAGGCCGGGCCGCCGGTGTAGGGCCGCCACGCCGACCCCTCCGGGGCCGGCACGGCTGGGGCCTCCGCACCGGCGACGTGCTTCTCCTGGACCGCCTTCTCCGTGGTGGCGTGCCGCGGGGGCACCGCGAAGCGCACGACGTCCATGAGGGTGCCGGCGTACCGGTCGGCCACCGACCGGCACAGCGTCAGCACGGCCGGCGTGAGCACGGGGACCGGCGAGACGGCACGTCGCAGCGGGGTGAGCGTGGAGTGGTGATCGGTCTCCGCCCGCCGCTCGACGACGAACGCGGAGCGGTCCCGCCCGGCAAAGCGCACCTGCACGCGGGTGCCGGGCAGCGCCGTCGCCGCCATCGCGGGCGGCACCAGGTAGTCGAAGCTGTGATCCAGGTGCGGCAGGGGCACGTCGACCACGACGCGAGCGACCGGGTCGGTGACCCCGGCGCCGTCGACGGGGACGGGACCGGCGGCAGGCAGATCGAGCAGCGCCCCCTGCTGGGGCCGGGGGCTGCTCGGGACGGTCATGTCCTCATCTCATCACGCGGCGCCGACACGCCGCGTCAAGGCGGTGGGCAGCGCGGTTCGGTAGCGCGGCGGGCCAACAGGAGCGGCGCGTCCAAGGGGCCCCGGAGGAGCCGCGTCCCGGCCGTCCGGGAGGAGCGGCGCATTCGGGCGGGCGGCGGCATCCCGCCGTCACCGACCGCGACGTCCGACCGCGACGTCCGACCGCGACGTCCGACCGCGACGTCCGACCGCGACGTCAGCCGACGACGGCGCGCAGGTCGGCGACCCGGTCGGTGCGCTCCCAGGTGAACTCGGGCAGCTCCCGGCCGAAGTGCCCGTAGGCGGAGGTGTGCCGGAAGATCGGGCGCAGCAGGTCCAGGTCGCGGATGATCGCGGCCGGACGCAGGTCGAACACCTCACGGATGGCCATCTGGATGTGCTCCACCGGCACCGTCTCGGTGCCGAAGGTCTCCACGTACAGCCCCACCGGGTGCGCCTTGCCGATCGCGTACGCGACCTGCACCTCGCAGCGCCGCGCCAGCCCCGCCGCGACGACGTTCTTCGCGACCCACCGCATCGCGTACGCCGCCGACCGGTCCACCTTCGAGGGGTCCTTGCCGGAGAACGCCCCGCCGCCGTGACGGGCCATGCCGCCGTAGGTGTCGACGATGATCTTCCGCCCGGTCAGCCCGGCGTCGCCCATCGGCCCGCCGACCTCGAACTTGCCGGTGGGGTTGACCAGCAGGTCGAACCCGTCGGCGCGCAGGTCCACCCCGGCCTCCTCCAGCACCGGGGCCACCACCTCGTGCGCGACCTGCCCGTGCAGCAGGTCCTGGCGCACCCACCCGTCGTGCTGGGTGGAGACCACCACGGTGTCCAGGCTCACCGGCCGGTCGCCGTCGTAGCCGATGGTCACCTGGGTCTTCCCGTCCGGGCGCAGCCCCGCAACGATCCCCTCCTTGCGGACCTTCGCCAGCCGCTCGGCCAGCCGGTGCGCCAGGTAGATCGGCAGCGGCATCAGCTGCGGGGTGTCGTCGCAGGCGTAGCCGAACATCAGCCCCTGGTCCCCGGCGCCCTGGATGTCCAGTGCGTCGTAGGCGGCGGAGTCCTCGCGGCCCTCGACGGACTTGCTCACCCCGGCCGAGATGTCCGGCGACTGCTGCCCGATGGAGATCGACACCCCGCACGAGCGCCCGTCGAAGCCGATCTTGGAGGAGGTGTACCCGATCCGGGTGACCTCGTCGCGCACGATCTGCGGGATCTCCACGTAGGCGTCGGTCGTCACCTCGCCCACGACGTGCACCAGGCCCGTGGTCACCATGGTCTCCACCGCCACCCGGGCGGTGGGGTCCTGCTCGAGGATCGCGTCGAGGATGCTGTCCGAGATGCGGTCGCAGACCTTGTCCGGATGTCCCTCGGTCACTGACTCCGAGGTGAACTGGCGCTGTGCAGAAGTCACCGGTCGATCGTAGTCGTCACGCGCAACCGCTCCGCGACGGCGTCCAGCAGGGCCTCGGCGACCGCCACCTTGCTGCCCTGCGCGCGGGCGAGGACCTCCCCGGCGGCGTCGAGCACGGTCACGGAGTTGGGCACGTCGCCGAAGCCGACGGCGGTGCCGACCTCGTTGACGGCCAGCAGGTCGGCGCCCTTGCGGCGAGCCTTCTCCCGGCCGTGCGCGAGCACCCCACCCTCGCTGTCGCCGGTCTCGGCGGCGAAGCCGACGACGACCTGACCGGGCCGCAGCCGCTCGGCGGCGAGCTCGGCGAGGATGTCGGGGTTCTTCACCAGCTCGATCGGCGCGGGGCCCGCGGCGGTCTTCTTGATCTTGTGGGCGGCGCTGGCCACCGGGCGGAAGTCGGCGACGGCGGCGGCCATCACGACGACGTCCGCGTGGGCGGCCGCTGCGCGCACGGCGTCACGCAGCTGCGCGGTGGTCTCCACCTCGCGCACCTCGATGCCCGGCTCGTGCGGGAGGAGGGCCTCCTCGACGTTCGCGGCCACGAGGACGACGCGCGCCCCGCGGCGGGCGGCGGCGACGGCGAGGGCCACGCCCTGGCGGCCGCTGGAGCGGTTGCCGAGGAAGCGCACGGGATCGAGCGGCTCGCGGGTGCCGCCGGCGGAGACGACGACCAGGCAGCCGGCGAGGTCGCCGGGGGCCGGAGCGCGCGCCACGAGCGCCAGCGCAGCGTCGACGATCCCGGCCGGCTCGGGCAGGCGTCCGGGCCCGGAGTCGGCGCCGGTGAGCCGGCCGGAGTCGGGTTCGAGCACGTGGAGGCCACGGCCGCGCAGGGTGGCGACGTTGGCCTGGGTGGCGGGGTTGAGCCACATCTCGGTGTGCATCGCGGGGGCCAGCAGCACCGGGCAGGTCACGGTGAGGAGGGTGGTGCTCAGCAGGTCGTCGGCGAGGCCGGCGGCCGCCTTGGCGAGGAGGTTCGCCGTCGCCGGGGCGACGACCAGGAGGTCGGCGCCGCGGCCGAGGGCCACGTGGTCGACGTGCTCGGCGTCGTCGAAGACGCCGGTGCGCACCGGCTCCCCGGACAGCGCCTCCCAGGTGGGCCGGCCCACCATGCGCAGCGCGGACTCGGTGGGGACGACCCGCACGCGGTGCCCGGCCTCGCGCAGCAGGCGCAGGACGTAGGCCGCCTTGTACGCGGCGATCCCGCCGGTCACCCCCAGGACGATGCGCAACGCGCCGCCCGTCCCCCGCGGGGGCGTGGCGGCGCGTGTGCCGGGACTCTCCGTCATGCCGACGAGGCTAGTCCTCAATCCGGGTGAGGGTGAGCATGCCTTCGTTGACCTCGCGCAGCGCGATGGACAGCGGCTTGTCCTCCTGCGCAGCCGGCACGAGAGGGCCGACGAACTCGAGCAGGCCCTCCTGCAGCTGGGCGTTGTACGTGTTGATCTGCCGGGCACGCTTCGCGGCGTAGATCGCCAGGGCGTACTTGGAGTCGACCTTGTCGAGCAGCTCGTCGATGGGCGGGTCGGTGATGCCCTCGGGGGCGGCGACGGTTCCGTACATGCGTGACCTTCTTACGGGCTCGATGGTTCGGGTGACGCGCCGGCGTGGGCGCATACAGCCTTCTATGCTACCTGCTCCTGCAAGCCCATGAGCCGCATCAGCTCGCCCGTGGCACGTGTCACGTCGTCGTTGACGACGACGTGGTCGAACTCGGTGACGGCGTCGAGCTCCTGGCGCGCGGTGGCCAGGCGCCGCTCGCGCTCCTCGGGGCCCTCGGTGCCACGTCCGACGAGGCGATGCACGAGCTCCTCGAACGACGGCGGCGTGAGAAAGACGAACTGGGCCTCGGGCATCGCCACGCGCACCTGCCGGGCGCCCTGGAGGTCGAGCTCGAGGAGGACCGGGCGGCCGGCGGCGAGCTGGCGCTCCACCGGCTCGCGCGGGGTGCCGTAGCGGTGCACCCCGTGCACCACGGCCCACTCGAGCATCTGCCCGGTGGCGACGAGCTCGTCGAACCGCTCGGGGGTGACGAAGTGGTAGTGCACGCCCTCGACCTCGCCGGGGCGGCGCGGGCGGGTGGTGCAGGAGACCGAGATCCACAGGTCGGGCCGACGACGGCGCATCTCCGCGCTCACCGTCCCCTTGCCGACCGCCGTGGGCCCGGACAGCACCGTGAGGCGGGCGGGCGCGGTGGTGGGCGGCGGGCTGGCGGGGGCGGGGTCGGTCATAGGTGCCCATCCTGCCAGGGCGGCACCGGTGCGCAGAAAACGGCCGGGGACCGTCTGTGGAGGGGCGGTCCGGGAGGCGGCGCGCAGCGGGGGCGGGAGCCGACCCGCCGAAGGGGTTAACCGAAGCGCTCGACCAGCGAGGCGGCCTGGTGCGGGCCGAGGCCGCGCACGCGCCGGGCCTCGGAGATCCCGATCTCGGCCATGAGCGACCGCGCGGTGGCCTTGCCCACACCGGGCAGCGCCTCGAGCAAGGAGACGACCTTGAGCTTGGCGAGGGCGTCATCGGTGCGCGCCGCCTCGAGCACCTCGGAGAGCCGCACCTGGGAGTACTTGAGCTTGCTCTTGACCTCGGCGCGCGTCGCACGGGCGGCGGCGGCCTTGGCCAGGGCGGCGGCACGCTGTTCGGGGGTCAACGGCGGCAGGGCCACGTCGGTCACCTCGTCTGGAGCGGGGAGGGCGGTGGGGACTCGCTATCTCTCCACGGTACCGGGAAGCTCCGTCGCTGGTGAGGGAACCGTGTCACCCGCCGGGCCCGCGCCCAGGGCCGTGCCGGACGCCGTCGGTGGGCCGCCCAGGCCCGCGCCCAGGGCCGTGCCGGACGCCGTCGGTGGGCCGCCCGGGCCCGCGCCCAGGGCCGTGCCGGACGCCGCCGGTGGGCCGCCCGGACCCGCCTCCGCCCGGCCCGGCGCCGCGCCGGCCGACGCCGCCTCCCCCAGCCCCGGCGCCGCGCCGGCCGACGCCGCCTCCCCCAGCGCCGCTTCCGCCCGCCGCACCGCGGCCTCGAGACCCCGGCTGTGCGCGCCGCGCCAGAACGGGCGCCCGCACCGGGCACACCGGGCGAACTCGTCGTAGGTGCGTCGCGTCCCGGCCGGCAGCAACGCCCCCAGCTCCGCCTTGGTCGCGGGCTCGAGCGGGCCGCCGCACACCAGGCAGCGCGTCCAGGGCGCGAGCGGCGGGGCGAAGCGCCGCAGCACCTCGACCGCCTGGGCCTCCACGGCGGTGGCACGGACGAAGGCGGCGTGCCGGGGCGGGAGGGACAGCGCCCGACGGCGCAGCATCTCCCGGTCGCGGGTGAGCAGCACGCGGTCCTCGGCCAGCGCCGCGGCGACCAGCGCGTCGTCGGCGGCGTCGCGGGCGTAGGCGACGTCGAGACCGAGCAGGCGCAGCCGCCGGGCCAGCGAGCCGAGGTGGACGTCCAGGACGAAGCGTGGCGGCGCGGTGGGCGCGGGCTGCGGGGCGGGCGCGACGGGCACCACGAGCAGGGCGCCCACCGCGCGGGCCGGCGGGTCGACCGGGCCGCCGTCGAGCACCAGCCGCCCCACCTCGGTCAGGGGCACGCCGAGCGCCTGGACGACGTGACCCACCGTCACCGCGGGGTCGGCGGGGACGGTGAGCGCGGGGCGCCGCCGCGGGGGCGGCAGGTGGAAGCGCAGCTCCGGCGCGATCTCCACCCGGAGCAGCCCGGCCGGGCCCTCCGCGGCGGGGTCGCCGGTGCCGGCCACGTCAGCCCGCCAGGGCCGCCCGGGCCTGGTCGACCGCCTGCGCCAGCGCGCCGCGCAGCGCCGCGGCGTCCGGCCCGGCGCGCAGCACCCCGCGCGAGGTCGACGCGAGCACCTGGCCCCGGGCGTCGCCGAACACCTCCGCGAGCTCGGCCGCACCGGCGCCCTGCGCGCCCACGCCGGGGGCCAGCAGCGGGCCGCGCACGGCCGCGAGGTCGAGGTTGAGGTCGCGCACCGCCGCGCCGATGGTCGCGCCGACCACCAGGCCGACGGAGCCGAGCGGGCCGTCAGCGGCCGCGTTCTCCTCCCGTGCGCCTGCCACCATCTGCCCGGCCACCGAACCCTCGACGCCGAAGGCGTGCTGGACCTCGGCGCCCTCGGGGTTGGAGGTCAGGGCCAGGACGAACACCCCGCGCCCGCTGGCGCGGGCCGCGTCCAGCGCCGGCCGCAGGGACTCGAAGCCCAGGTAGGGCGAGAGGGTGACGGCGTCGGCGGCGAGGGGGGCGCCGTCGCGCAGGTAGGCGTCGGCGTAGCCGGCCATGGTGGAGCCGATGTCGCCGCGCTTGACGTCGAGGACGCTCAGCGTGCCCGCGGCCCGGGCCAGGGCGAGGACCTCCTCGAGGACGGCGATGCCCCGCGAGCCGTGCCGCTCGAAGAACGCCGACTGCGGCTTGATCGCGGCCACCCGTCCGCCCAGCGCCTCGACCACCCCGAGACTGAAGCGGCGCAGCCCCTCGACGTCGTCGGCGAGGCCCCACTGGGTCAGCAGCCCGGGGTGGGGGTCGATGCCGACGCACACCGGGCCGTGCTGCGTCATGGCGGCGGCGAGCCGGGTCCCGAACGGCGCGGGCGCGGCGGCGGCCGCCCCGCGGCCGGGAGCCGGCACGGCTCCCGGCCCCGTCGGGCCGCTCACGCCAGCCCCGCCGCCGCGGGCGCCGCCTCCGCCGCCGGCACCGCCGCGTGCCGGGCGTGCCGGCGGGCGAGGCGGTCGGCGTCGTGCTCCTGCAGGCTGCGCACCGTGTACGCCCCGGCGGTGACGGCCTCGATGGCCTGCACGGCCGCGCCGAACTGCTGGACGGTGGTGATGATCGCCCTGTCCGCGGCGGTGGTGGCGGTGCGGATGTCGTAGCCGTCGGCGCGCGCGCCCTGCCCGTTGGGCGTGTTGACGACCATGTCGATGTCCCCGTCGGTGATGAGGTCGATGACCGTCGGCTCGCCGTTCGGGCCGCGCCCGTCGGAGGCCTTGCGTACGACCCGCGCGTGCACGCCGTGGCGGCGCAGCACCGCCGCGGTGCCCTCGGTGGCGAGGATCTCGTAGCCGAGCTCGACCAGGCGGGTGACGGGGAAGACGAGCGAGCGCTTGTCCCGGTCCGCCACGGAGACGAACACGCGCCCCGAGGTCGGCAGGCCGCCGAACGCCGCCGTCTGGGACTTCGCGAACGCCAGCGGGAAGGTGGTGTCGAAGCCCATGACCTCGCCCGTCGAGCGCATCTCCGGGCCCAGGACCGTGTCGACGACTGACCCGGAGGCGGTGGCGAAACGCTTGAAGGGCAGCACCGCCTCCTTGACGGCGAGCGGGGCGTCGAGGTCGATGACCGTGGCGTCATCCTCGGGCAGCAGGCCCCGCTCGCGCAGGGACGCCACCGTCTCCCCCGCCATGATCAGCGCCGCGGCCTTGGCCAGCGGCACGCCGGTGGCCTTGGCAACGAACGGCACGGTCCGGGAGGCGCGCGGGTTGGCCTCAATGACGTAGAGCACGTCGGAGACGAGCGCGAACTGGATGTTGATGAGGCCGCGCACCCCCACCCCGGCGGCGATGGCCTCGGTGGAGCGGCGGATGCGCTCGATCTCCTTGTGCGACAGGGTCACCGGCGGCAGCACGCAGGCGGAGTCACCCGAGTGGATGCCCGCCTCCTCGATGTGCTCCATGATGCCGCCGAGGTAGAGCTCGGTGCCGTCGTAGAGGGCGTCGACGTCGATCTCGATGGCGTCGTCGAGGAACCGGTCGATGAGCAGCGGGGCGACCCGGCGCGAGGCGTCCGAGGAGCCCGTGTGCCCGCCCAGGGAGGAGCGGGCGACGTAGTCGCGCAGCCCGTCCTCGTCGTAGACGATCTCCATCCCGCGCCCGCCGAGGACGTAGCTGGGCCGCACGAGCACCGGGAAGCCGATGCGGGCCGCCACGTCGAAGGCCTGCTCCGCCGTCGTCGCGGTGCCGTAGGCGGGGGCCGGCAGGCCGGCCCGGTCCAGGACGGCACCGAAGGCGCCGCGGTCCTCGGCGGCGTCGATCGCCTCGGGCGGGGTGCCCAGGATCGGCACCCCGGCGTCGGCCAGGCGCTGGGCGAGGGAGAGCGGGGTCTGCCCGCCGAGCTGGACGACGACGCCGGCCACCGGCCCGGCGGCGAGCTCGGCGTGGTAGACCTCCAGGACGTCCTCGAAGGTCAGCGGCTCGAAGTAGAGCCGGTCGGAGATGTCGTAGTCGGTGGAGACGGTCTCGGGGTTGCAGTTGACCATGACGGTGTCGTACCGCTCGGCCAGCGCCAGGGTGGCGTGCACGCAGGAGTAGTCGAACTCGATGCCCTGGCCGATGCGGTTGGGCCCGGAGCCGAGGATGATCACGGCCTCGCGCTCGCGCCGGGCCACCTCGGTCTCGGTGTCGTAGGCGGAGTAGTGGTACGGGGTCCGCGCGGCGAACTCGGCGGCGCAGGTGTCGACGGTCTTGTACACCGGGCGCAGCCCGTAGGCGTGGCGCACCTCGCGCACGACCTCTTCGCCCAGCCCGCGGAGCCGCCCGATCTGGGCGTCGGAGAAGCCGTGCCGCTTGGCCAGGCGCAGCACGCCCTCGGTGAGGGCTTCGGCCGCGCGCACCTGCGCGGCGACCTCCTCGATGAGGACGAGCTGGTCGAGGAACCACGGGTCGATCGCGGTCGCCTCGTACAGCTGCTCCACCGTCGCCCCGCCGCGCAGCGCCTGCTGGACGTCCACCAGGCGGTGCTCGGTGGGCGTGCGGACCGACTCCAGCAGCGCGGCGGTGGCGGCGGCGTCGGGCACCGGGCCGTCCCAGTGGAAGACGCTGCCGGTCTTGTCGATCGAGCGCATGGCCTTCTGCAGGGCCTCGGTGAAGTTGCGGCCCAGCGCCATGGCCTCGCCCACCGACTTCATGGTGGTGGTCAGCGTGGGGTCGGCGGCGGGGAACTTCTCGAACGCGAACCGCGGCACCTTGACCACGACGTAGTCCAGCGTCGGCTCGAAGGAGGCCGGGGTGGAGCCGGTGATGTCGTTGGGGATCTCGTCGAGGGTGTACCCCACGGCCAGGCGCGCGGCGATCTTCGCGATCGGGAAGCCGGTAGCCTTGGAGGCCAGCGCCGAGGAGCGCGAGACGCGCGGGTTCATCTCGATGACGACGACGCGGCCGGTGGTGGGCTCCACGGCGAACTGGACGTTGCAGCCGCCGGTGTCCACCCCGACCTCGCGGATGATGGCGATGCCGACGTCGCGGAGCTTCTGGTACTCGCGGTCGGTGAGCGTCAGCGCCGGGGCGACGGTGATGGAGTCGCCGGTGTGCACGCCCACCGGGTCGACGTTCTCGATGGAGCACACGACGACGACGTTGTCCGCCTTGTCGCGCATGAGCTCGAGCTCGAACTCCTTCCAGCCGAGGATGGACTCCTCCAGCAGCACCTCGGTGGTCGGCGAGTAGTGCAGGCCCGCGCCGGCGATCCGGTCGAGGTCCTCGGCGTTGTAGGCCATGCCCGAGCCCAGGCCGCCCATGGTGAAGGACGGGCGCACCACCAGCGGGAAGCCGAGCTCGGCCGCGATCGCGTGGGCGTCCTCGAGGCTGTGGGCGATGGCGGAGCGGGCGCTCTCGGCGCCGCAGCGCGCGACGACCTCCTTGAACGCCTGGCGGTCCTCGGCGGCGTTGATCGCGTCGATGGAGGCGCCGATGAGCTCGACGCCGTACTCCTCGAGCACGCCGTTCTCGTACAGGGCCAGGGCGGTGTTGAGCGCGGTCTGCCCGCCCAGGGTGGGCAGCAGGGCGTCGGGGCGCTCCTTGGCGATGATCGTGGCCACGACCTCGGGGGTGATCGGCTCGACGTAGGTGGCGTCGGCCAGCTCGGGGTCGGTCATGATCGTGGCCGGGTTGGAGTTGACGAGGATGACCCGCAGGCCCTCCTCGCGCAGCACCCGCACGGCCTGGGTGCCGGAGTAGTCGAACTCGGCGGCCTGGCCGATGACGATCGGCCCGGAGCCGATGACCATGACGCTGGAGATGTCGGTGCGCCGGGGCATCAGCGGGCCTCGCTCTCGTCGGAGGTGGAAGTGGTGGTGGGGGTGGCGCCGCGGGCGAGGCGGCGGTTCTGCATGAGCGCGACGAACCGGTCGAACAGGTGCTCGGCGTCGTGCGGGCCGGCGGCGGCCTCGGGGTGGTACTGCACCGAGAACGCCGGGATGTCCAGCGCGCGCAGCCCCTCCACGACGTTGTCGTTGAGGGCCACGTGGGAGACCTCGACGCGCCCGTAGCGCCCGGCCTCGTACGGCGCGGTGGACGTCTCGCCGATCGGGGCGTCGACGGCGAAGCCGTGGTTGTGGGCGGTGATCTCCACCTTGCCGGTGGTGCGGTCGAGCACCGGCTGGTTGACGCCGCGGTGGCCGTACTCGAGCTTGTAGGTGCCGTAGCCCAGGGCCCGACCGAGCAGCTGGTTGCCGAAGCAGATGCCGAAGAAGGGCAGCTGCTCGTCGAGGACCCCGCGCAGCAGGTCGACCTCGTGGGTGGCGGCCTCCGGGTCGCCGGGGCCGTTGGAGAAGAACACCCCGTCCGGCTCGTAGGCGAGGACCTCGGCGAGGGTGGTGCGCTGGGGCACCACGTGCACGCGCACCCCGCGGGCGGCGAGCTGCTGGGGGGTGCGGGCCTTGATGCCCAGGTCGACGGCGACGACGGTCGCCACCGGCTCCCGGCCGGCGAACTCCCCCGTCGGCTCGACCACGTAGGCCTCCTCGGTGGAGACCTCCCGGGCCAGGTCCGCGCCGAGCATCTGCGGGGACTCGCGCACGACGTCGAGGAGGACCTCCATCGCCTGGTCGGTGAGGTGGTCGGCGCCGGCCGGCAGTGCGGCGCCGGAGAAGATACCGGCGCGCATGACGCCCCGCTCGCGCAGGTGGCGGGTCAGCGCGCGGGTGTCCACGTCGCAGATGCCGACGACGCCCTGGTCGGCGAGCTCGTCCTCGAGCTCGCGGGTGGCGCGCCAGCTCGACGCGCGGCGGGCGGGGTCGCGCACGACATACCCGGCGACCCAGATCCGGGAGGACTCGGGGTCCTCCTCGTTCACGCCGGTGTTGCCGATGTGCGGGGCGGTCATGACGACGATCTGGCGGTGGTAGGAGGGGTCGGTGAGGGTCTCCTGGTAGCCGGTCATGCCGGTGGAGAAGACGATCTCGCCCACCGTCCGGCCGGTCGCGGCGTACGCGCTGCCGCGCAGCACGTACCCGTCCTCGAGCACGAGCAGGGCGGGCTCGCGCACCGCCCGGCGCGGGCCGGAGCCCGTCCGGGTCGCCGGGGTGTTCGTGGTGGGCGCGCTCATGCGCCGACCTCCTCACGCGCCACGGGGGCGCCGTCGAGCACGGTGGCGCGTCCCCGCAGGAACGTCGCCATGACCTGGCCGGGGAGCTCCCGCCCGGCGAACGGGGTGTTGGCCGACCGGGTGGCCTGGGCCGCCGGGTCGACGACCCGGCGCGCGGCCGGGTCCACGAGGGTGAGGGTCGCCGGCTCGCCGACAGCGAGGGGGCGCCCCTGGTCGCCCACTCGGCCGATGGCCGCGGGCGCGGCGGACAGCACGCGGGCGACGTCGGCCCACGTCATGCGGCCGGTGTCGACCATGACCTGCTGGACCACGGGCAGCGCGGTCTCTAGCCCGGTCATGCCGAAGGCGCCGGCGGCCCACTCGCAGTCCTTGTCCTCTGCCGGGTGCGGGGCGTGGTCGGTGGCGACGATGTCGATCGTGCCGTCCGCCAGCCCCGCCCGCACCGCCTCGACGTCCTCCGCGGTGCGCAGCGGCGGGTTGACCTTGTAGCGCGGGTCGTAGGAGCGGGCGAGCTCGTCGGTCAGCAGCAGGTGGTGCGGGGTGACCTCGGCAGTGACCGCGATGCCCCGGGCCTTCGCCCAGCGGATGATGTCCACCGAGCCGGCGGTGGACAGGTGGCACACGTGCAGCCGGGAGCCCACGTGCTCGGCGAGCAGCACGTCGCGGGCGATGATCGACTCCTCCGCCACGGCCGGCCAGCCGGCCAGGCCGAGCTCGGCGGAGACGACGCCCTCGTGCATCTGGGCGCCCTCGGTCAGCCGCGGCTCCTGGGCGTGCTGGGCGATGACGCCGTCGAAGCTCTTGACGTACTCCAGGGCCCGGCGCATGAGCACCGGGTCGGCCACGCACTTGCCGTCGTCGGAGAAGACCCGCACCCGGGCGGCGGAGGCGGCCATGGCGCCGAGCTCGGCGAGCATCTCGCCGCGCAGGCCGACCGAGACGGCGCCCACCGGGTGCACGTCGACCCACCCGGCCTGGCGGCCGAGGTTCCACACCTGCTCGACGACGCCGGCGGTGTCGGCCACCGGGGTGGTGTTGGCCATGGCGTGGACGGCGGTGAAGCCGCCCAGGGCCGCGGCGCGGGTGCCGGTCTCGACCGTCTCGGCGTCCTCGCGGCCGGGCTCGCGCAGGTGGGTGTGCAGGTCGACGAGGCCGGGCAGGGCGACGAGCCCGTCGGCCTCGACCGTGACGACGGCGGCGGACTCGCGGGCCAGCCGGGCGGCGTCGGCGCCGACGGCGGCGATGCGCCCGTCGGCGAGGAACACGTCGGTGGGCTCCGCGCCCAGGGGCCGGACGCCGCGGAGGAGGTGGTCGGTCACTGGGCGGTCCCTTCGGTGGTGCGGGTGGTGGCGTCGGCGAGGGAGGCGGGGGTCCCGGCGGGCCGGGCGGCCTCGCGCCGGGCGGGCGCGCCCGGTGACGCCGTCCGAGCGCCGGAAATCGCATCCGTCGAGGCCGGCTGGGCACCGGACGCCGTCGAGGTTGGCTGGGCACCGGACACCGTCGACGCCGGCTGGGCAGCGGCGACCGCAGCAGCGTGCGCGGCGGGCTCGCCGTGCGCGGCGGGCTCGCCGTGCGCGGCGGCCCCCTCCTCGCCGGCCAGCAGCAGGTAAAGCACGGCCATGCGCACGCTCACGCCGTTGGCGACCTGCTCGACGACGACGGAGCGGGGCGAGTCGGCGGCCTCGGCGCTGATCTCCAGGCCGCGGTTCATCGGCCCGGGGTGCATGACGACCGCGTGGCCGGGCAGGGCGCGCAGCCGGGCGCCGTCGAGGCCGTAACGGCGGTGGTACTCCAGCGGGGAGGGGAAGAACCCGCCCCCGGCTGAGGACATCCGCTCGCGCTGGACCCGCAGCATCATCACGGCGTCGGGGGTGTCGGCGGCGATGGCCTCGTCGAGGTCGTAGCGCACGGTGCACGGCCAGCCCTCCATGCCCACCGGCAGCAGGGTGGGCGGGGCGACGAGGGTGACCTGGGCGCCGAGGGTGGTGAGGAGCTCGACGTCGGAGCGGGCGACGCGCGAGTGGAGGATGTCGCCGACGATCGTCACCCGGGCGCCGGCGAGGTCGGTGCCGGCGGGGGCCGCCGCGCCACCGCCGTGCAGGTGGCGCCGCAGGGTGAAGGCGTCGAGCAGCGCCTGGGTGGGGTGCTGGTGGGTGCCGTCGCCGGCGTTGAGGACCGGCACGTCGATCCAGCCGGCGTGCGCCAGGCGGTAGGGCGCGCCCGAGGCCTGGTGTCGGATGACCACGCCGTCGGCGCCCATGGCCTGCAGCGTCTGGGCGGTGTCCTTGAGGGACTCGCCCTTGGACACCGAGGAGCCCTTGGCGGAGAAGTTGATGACGTCGGCGCTCAGCCGCTTGGCGGCGGCCTCGAAGGAGATGCGGGTGCGGGTGGAGTCCTCGAAGAAGAGGTTGACCACGGTGCGCCCGCGCAGCGTCGGCAGCTTCTTGATGGTGCGCTGCTGGGTGGCGGCCATCGCCTCGGCGGTGTCGAGGATGTCGACGGCCTCGGTGTGGCTGAGGTCGGCGGCGGCGAGCAGGTGCCTCATCGCTGCGCCTCCTCGCCGGTCTCGACGGCCGCCCCGCCGACCCGACCGCCCGGGGTGTCCTGGCCGGCGCCGTCGGAGCTCACGGCGTCGCCGGCCCGCCGGGCGGCGCCGTCGGCGATCGTCACGGCGTCGGGGACGTCGTCGGTCTCGGTGAGCTGGACGCGCACCCGCTCGGCCCGCGCGGTGGGCAGGTTCTTGCCCACGAAGTCGGCCCGGATCGGCAGCTCGCGGTGGCCGCGGTCGACGAGGACGGCGAGCTGGACGGCGCGCGGCCGGCCGAGGTCGTTCAGGGCGTCCAGGGCCGCCCGGATGGTGCGGCCGGAGAAGAGCACGTCGTCGACGAGGACCACGACCTTGTCGTCGATGCCCGCGCCGGGCAGCGTGGTCAGCCCGAGGGTGCGGGTGGGCTGGCCGCGCAGGTCGTCGCGGTACATCGTGATGTCGAGCGCGCCCACCGGGAGGGACTCGCGCCCCTCGGTGGCGGCCATCCGGGCCGCGATGCGCTCGGCGAGCGGCACGCCGCGGGTGGGGATGCCCAGCAGGACGACGTCGTCGCTGCCGTGGTTCCGTTCGAGGATCTCGTGCGCGATGCGGGTCAGCGATCGCGCGACGTCGGAGTCGGAGAGCACCTGGCGTGCGGCGCCGGGGCTCGTGGGCGTGGTGGCCACGGAGGACCTCCTTCCCCGCCTCACAGGACGGGCCTTAAAGGATGTCTGACGGCCGCGATCGTACCTCCGGCGCCGGCGGCCTCCCCGGCGGCGTCCCGGTTCTGAGACGCGGTGTGACGGCCCTCACGCGGGGGTCGCGGCCGGCGCGACCGGCGTGGCCGGCGCGGCCGGCGCGACCGACGTGGCCGGCGCGACCGGCGCGACCGACGTGGCCGGCGCGACCGTCGCCTCGGTCGGCAGGCTCAGGCCCACCGAGCCGCGGCCACATGGGGGCCGGCACCCACGCGGAGGGATCAGCCACACGGGACGCCCCCTCGCACGGGTAGCGGCCACGTGGGGCCGCACCCTGCAGGGAGATCAGTCGAGCAGCGTCGGCTTGAGCTCCAGCAGGCGCCCGAGGAGCCCGTTGACGAACGCCGGCGACTCGTCCGTGGACAGCTCGGCGGCGAGGGCGACGGCCTCGTCGACGGCGACGGCGTCGGGGACCTCGTCGTTGTAGAGCAGCTCCCAGGTGCCCAGCCGCAGGATGCAGCGGTCGACCACCGGCATCCGCTCGAGCGTCCAGCCCTGGGAGTAGGTGGTGAGCAGCTCGTCGATCTCGCTCCGGTGCGCGGCCACCCCCCGGACGATGTCGCCGGCGTAGGCCGGGAACGGGCCCTGCGCGACCGTCACCTGCTCGCGCTGGCCGAGCAGGTCGATGAGGTCCTCCGCGGAGGTGCGGCCCTTCTGGTCGGCCTCGAACAGGACGTCCAGCGCCCGCCGACGGGCCTTGCTGCGTGCGGACACCGGGGTCCTTCCTGGTTGCGACGGTGACCGGCCGGGCCGGTCACGTAACGGGCGCCGCCGCTGGCTGACCCGCCGGCCTCGCAGTGCGGGAGCGGGTCGGCCAGCGGCGGCCGGGTGGAGCGGGGGCGCCTGGTCGGGCGCCCGGTCAGCTGACGCGGCCGAGGTAGTCCCCGGTGCGCGTGTCGACCTTCACCTTGGTGTTGTTGTCGAGGAACAGCGGCACCTGGATCTCGTAGCCGGTCTCGAGGGTGGCGGGCTTGGTGCCCGCGGAGGACCGGTCGCCCTGCAGGCCCGGCTCGGTGTAGGTGATCTCCAGAACCACCGAGGCCGGCAGCTCGACGGAGAGCACCCGCCCCTCGTGCATGGCGACGACCGCCTCCTGGTTCTCGAGCAGGAAGTTCGCCGCGTCGCCCACCGTCTCGGCCGGGATCGGCAGCTGCTCGTAGGTCGAGGAGTCCATGAAGACGAAGTCGGTGCCGTCCTTGTACAGGTACTGCATGTCCCGGCGGTCCACCGTGGCCGTCTCGACCTTCACGCCCGCGTTGAACGTGCGGTCCACGGTCTTGCCGGACAGGACGTTCTTGAGCTTGGTGCGGACGAAGGCCGGGCCCTTGCCGGGCTTGACGTGCTGGAACTCCACGACGGACCAGAGCTGTCCGTCGATGTTGAGCACCATGCCGTTCTTCAGGTCGTTGGTCGAAGCCACTTGAGGAGCCGTCCTTCGTCGGGAGCTGGGAGGTCGGTCCGACCGGCGGGTCGCGGCCGGCGGTCCAGAGCGCCCGTCAGGATACCCCGGTCAGCGCCCAGACGCCGAGGAGGCCGCACGCCCCCGCCCACGAGTAGCTCGCGAGCGTGCCGATGATGAACCGCTCCGCGGCGGGGCTGCGCTTGTCCGGGTGCGCCTCGCGCAGCTCGGGGTAGCGGCCGAGGCCCTTGACGGCGAGCACGACGGCGACCGCCTCGGGGAACCCGGCGAGGATCGCGCCGGTGATCGCCAACCGCTCCAGCATGCCGATCCACGTGCCGCCCCGGAGCAGCCCGGGCACGGCGGGCCCGGGCTCGACGCGGCGCAGCACGTAGCCGACGACCAGGCGGCCGAGGAACACCGAAAAGAGCAGCACCGCGGCGATGGCGACGGCGATCGGCACCAGCCGGGCCGTGTCGAACGTCACGTCGCGCTCCCCTCGTCCTCACCGGTCGCCGCGCCGGCCGCCCGCTCGATCACCGCGGCCGCCAGCGGGCGGACGCCCATCTCCTCCTCCAGCAGGGCCGACCGTACCCGCTGGCTGACCGCCTGCTCGGAGATGCCCAGGCGTGCCGCGACATCCTTCTGCCGAACGCCCGGCTCGAGCAGGTCGGCGACCTCCCAGCCGGCGGCGGAGCGGCGCCGGACGACCGAGGCGAGGAGCTGGACCAGGGCGGTGGCCTGCCCGGCGGCCTCCGCGTCCTCGCCGGCGACGACGACCGGGGCGGGCACCCCGCGGCCGCGGGCGCGCTCGACGGCGTTGCGGGCGTGGACGAACGCCGGACCCGAGCTCGCCCGGGACGTCGCCGCCAGCGGCTCGTTGACCGGTCCGGCGCCGATGCCCACCGCCCACTCCCCCAGCCGCATTAGGTGCAGCGCCAGGTCGAGTGCCGCCTCCGCGGTGGTAAGGACCGTCTGGACCTCGTCGCCGACCGTGCGCTCCAGCGGCAGGGCGACGGCGCCACGCGCCGGGGGCCGGTCGCCCCACGCGGCGAGCGCGTCGAGGAGATCGGCCACCTTGTCGCCGTGGGCGGTGCTGGCGTGCTGGTCCGCCGTGACCACGAACATAACTGAAGGCTAGTGCCTTGATCACTGACAATCAAGGCTGAGACTGTGATCCTGCGTCATCAAGGCTGTCAGGGACGGTCGGGGCACAACGCTGCGCGGGAGGGCTCACGGCTGCCGGGAGAAGTGAAGACTGCTCGGGAGGAGTCGAGGCCGCCCGGAAGGGCTCACGGCTGCCGGGAGAAGTGAAGACTGCTCGGGAGGAGTCGAGGCCGCCCGGAAGGGCTCGAGGCTGCCGGGAGAAGTCGAGGCTGCCCGGGAGCAGTCGAGGCTGCCCGGAGCGGTCAGAGCCGCGGGGAACGATTCGCTCTGCGCCGTACCTGCTGACGTCGTCCGTGAGCGGGTGACCGGGTGGGAGCACGCCACGGTCGATCGGCACCGCGAGCACACCCAGGCCGACCGCGGGCTGGTCGCCCTCAGCCCCGCGAGCCCGGCAGCGCAGCGAGCACCGCCTCGACGACCTGCTCGACCGTCAGGTCGGACGTGTCGACCACCGCCGAGGCGACGGACTCGTACGCCGGGCGGCGCTGCGCCGCCATCGAGGAGAACAGCGCGCGGGGACTGCCCAGGGTCACCGAGCGGGGGGCGTTGAGCCCGACGCGGGGCATCCCCGCGGCCAGGGAGACGTCGAGGAAGACGACCGTGCCGCCGTCGGCCCGGTACCGCCCGAGGGAGGACGCGGCGTGCTCGACGGCGCCGCTGCCGAGGGCGAGCACCCCCGGCGCGGCGAGCGCCTCGGTCACCGCGGCGTCTTCGAGCTCGCGGAACCGCTCCTCGCCGACGTCGATGAACAGCTCGCCCACGCCGCGCCGCGCTCGCTCGGCCAGCACGGCGTCGGTGTCCGTGAGCGCGACGCCGAGCCGCTCGGCGACGAGCGCGCCGGCGGTGCTCTTGCCGGACCCGGGCGGACCGACGAGGACGAGCAGGGGCTGGGGCCCCGCCGACGTGGTCGCCGCGCCTGGACCAGACGCCGGCGCGGTCGTGGCGGCCGGGCCCCGCGCCGGCTCACCGGGGGCGGTCGTCGCGGCCGGCCCGGACGCGCGCTCGGGCTCAGGCGTGCTGGTCATCCCCGCACCGTACGTCACCGGCCGCTCACCCAGGCGTAGGCCTCCTCGAGCAGCTCGCGGTCCGGCGCGCGCAGGATGGTCGGGCGGGCGACGTCCTCCAGGACGACGAAGCGCAGCGCGTTGCCGCGCACCTTCTTGTCGTGGGCCATGGCCTCGTAGAGCTCCGGCCAGCGGTCGGCGCGGTAGGAGACGGGCAGGTGCAGCATGCCGAGGATGTCGCGGTGGCGGCGCACCACGTCGGCGTCGAGCACACCGGCGGCGCGGGCCAGCTCGGCGGCGAAGACCATGCCGACGGCGACGGCGTCGCCGTGGCGCCACCGGTAGTCCTCGGTGCGCTCGATCGCGTGCCCGAGGGTGTGGCCGTAGTTGAGGATCTCCCGCAGCCCGGCCTCGCGCAGGTCCTCCCCCACCACCCGGGCCTTGACGGCCACGGCCCGCTCGACGAGCTCGCGCAGCGCCGCCGAGCTCGGGTCCTGGGCGCCGACGCCGCCGTTGGCCTCGACGATGCGCAGGATCTGCTCGTCGGCGATGAACCCGGCCTTGACGACCTCGGCCAGGCCCGAGCGCAGCTGCTCGGGCGGCAGCGTGGGCAGCGCGTCGAGGTCGCACACCACCCCGGCCGGCGGGTAGAAGGCGCCGACGAGGTTCTTGCCCTCGGCGGTGTTGATGCCCGTCTTGCCGCCGACGGCGGCGTCGACCATGCCCAGCAACGTGGTGGGCACGTTGACGAGGCGGACGCCGCGCAGCCAGGTGGCGGCGACGAACCCGGCGACGTCGGTCGTGGCGCCGCCGCCGAGGGCGACGACGGCGTCCTCGCGGCCGAAGCGCTGCTCGCCCAGCAGCGCCCAGCACGCGGCGACGGTGTCGATGGTCTTGGCCTGCTCGGCGTCGGGGATCTCGTGGAGCACCGCGGTGCGGCCCTCGCTCGTCAGGGTGGTGCGCAGGCGCTCGGCCGTGGTCGCCAGGGAGGCGGGGTGGACGACGAGCACGCGGGTGGCGGCCTCGCCGACGAGCTCGACGACGCTGTCCTGCAGCCCGTGGCCGACGACGACGTCGTACCCGGCCGCGCCGGACACGTGCACGCGCGAGGCAGGGCCGTGCTCGACGACGGCCTCCCGGACCTGGGCGGGATCGAACGCGATCTCGCCGCGGCCGGACAGGACGAGCAGGATCTCCTCGGCGATCTCCTGGGGCCGGCGGTCGGTGGTGGCCACGTGCATCGTGGCCACGGTCTCGTAGATGGGCCGGCGCTCGGCCATCAGGGCGTTGAACTTGCCCACCGGGTCGCCCGTGAGGAGGGGGCGCACGCCGGACAGGCCGACGCGCGGCAGCGCCTGGGCGACGTCGACGTCGAGGAAGACCACCTCGTGCCCGCGCAGGGCCTCTTGGGTGCCGGGGTGGAGGACGGCCCCGCCGCCGAGGGCGACCACGCCCCGGTGGTCCTTCAGGACACCGGAGACCACCTCGTGCTCGAGCTGGCGGAATTCCGCCTCGCCGCGGGCGAGGAAGAGGTCGGGGATGGACATGCCGGCGACCCGCTCGACCTCGTGGTCGGTGTCGAGGAAGTCGACGCCGAGGACCCGGGCGATGAGCGTGCCGATGGTGGTCTTGCCCGCACCGGGCGGGCCGACCAGGACGACGTGCGGACGAGCGGTAGCCACACGCGCACGGTACCTCGCTGCCCGCATGGCGGGACGCGGCGTCTCATGGCGTCGGCTGCTCGTCGGACGAGCGCTGGGGACGGCGCGCCGCGGCCCGCGCGACGGCGGTTCCCCGTCACGCGGGCCGCGGCCATGGCGTCCCTCAGCGCATGTGCTCCGGGATCGCCTCGAGGTAGCCGCGCAGGTTGCGGGCGGCCTCGTCGACGGAGTCGCCGCCGACCTTCTCCAGCAGCGCCTGGGCGAGCACCAGCGCCACCATGGCCTCGGCGACCACGGCGCCCGGTGGCACCGCGCACACGTCGGAGCGCTGGTGGATGGCCTGGGCGACCTCACCCGTGGTGACGTCGACGGTCGCCAGGGCGCGCGGCACGGTGGAGATCGGCTTGAGCGCGGCGCGCACCCGGAGCACCTCGCCGTTGCTCATCCCGCCCTCGGTGCCGCCCGCACGGTTGGTGCGCCGGTGCAGGTGGCCGTCGTCGCCCGGGACGATCTCGTCGTGGGCGGCGGAGCCGCGGCGCGCGGCGGTGCGGAAGCCGTCGCCGATCTCCACGCCCTTGACCGCCTGGATGCCCATGACGGCGCCCGCGAGGCGGGCGTCGAGTCGCCGGTCGCCCGACACGTGCGAGCCCAGCCCCGGGGGCACGTCGTAGGCGAGGACCTCGACCACGCCGCCGAGCGTGTCGCCGTCCTTCTGGCACCGGTCGATCTCGGCGACCATCGCGGCGGAGGTGGCCGGGTCGAAGCAGCGCACCGGGTCCGCGTCCAGCGCGGCGACGTCGTCGGGCCCGGGCAGCGGGGCGTCGTCGGGGGCGGCGATGGGGCCGATGGCCACGACGTGCGCGACGAGCCGGATGCCGGCGACCTGCTCGAGGAGCGCCGCGGCGACGGTGCCCAGGGCCACGCGGGTGGCGGTCTCGCGGGCACTGGCCCGCTCCAGGATGGGGCGGGCGTCGTCGAGGTGGTACTTCTGCATGCCGACGAGGTCGGCGTGCCCCGGGCGCGGCCGGGTGAGCGGGCGGTTGCGGGCGATCTCCCGCTCGTCGCCGGTGCCGGCGTCGACGAGCAGCGCCTCGCGGGCCACCGGGTCCGGCGACATGACGGTCTGCCACTTGGGCCACTCGGTGTTGCCGATCTCGATGGCGACCGGGCCACCCATCGTGCGGCCGTGGCGCACGCCGCCGAGCAGGCGCACCTCGTCCTGCTCGAACTTCATCCGGGAGCCGCGACCGTGGCCGAGGCGACGCCGCGCGAGGGCGGCCTGCACGTCGGCGGAGGTGACGGCCACACCGGCGGGCACTCCCTCGAGGATCCCGACGAGGGCCTGGCCGTGCGACTCACCTGCGGTCAACCATCTGAGCATGCGTGCGATCCTGCCACGACGCGGCGCGGTGCTGCCGGGGCGTCCACGGGAGGCGTCCGGGACGGGCCCGCCGGTGGCCGGCGCGCCGTCGCCGCGGCGTCCGCCGGTTTGTGCCCGACGCCGCACCTCAGCCGCCGAGCGGCACCTCCGCGACGGCGAGCACCGTCGTCACGGCCGCGCCCAGGACCATCCAGGGGCCGAACGCGATCGCCGAGCCGCGGCTCGCCCGCCGCGTCACGAGCAGGACGAGCGCGATCACGCCCCCGAGGACGAACGCCGCCAGGACGCCGGTGAGCACGTGCGCCCACCCGAACCACCCTAGCCAGAGCCCGAGCAGGCCGCCGAGCTTGACGTCCCCCAGCCCGAGCCCGCCCGAGCGCAGAAGGGCGAGCACGAAGTACCCGACGAGCGAGACGAGCGCCGCGGCCACGGCGCGGCCGAGCACCGCCCAGGCGTCACCGGTCGCCGCCGCTGTGACGAGGACGAGCAGGACCCCGACCGTGCCGGCGAGCACGATCCGGTCGGGCAGCCGGTGGGTGCGCCAGTCGATGACGGTCAGGACGGTGCCGACCAGGGTCAGGTAGGCGCCGGCCACGGCGACGTCCCAGCCCTCGCCGGCCAGCCCCCAGCCGGCGACGACGGCGAGCACCGCGCCGACGACGAACGTGGCCCGGCCGGCGATGGCCAGGTCCTCCCTCAGGGGAGGCGTGCGCCAGCCCGCGTCGGCGCCGCCGGCCTCGGGCGCGCCTTCGCCAACCCGGGCCTCGGCCGCGGTGTCGGCGTCCCCCCCGACAGCCGGGCGGCCGCCCTGGGGCTCGCCCGTCATCGGTCCGGCAGGTCGAAGGGCGGCGGGGCGTCGGGCACGGCGCCCCCGTCGCGGCGGCGGGCGAGCTCGCCCAGGAGGCCCGCGCGCATGGCCTCGACGTCCGGTGCGCGGCCGGTCATGAGCTGGACCTGCGCCGCGGCCTGGTGGAGCAGCATGCCCCAGCCCGGCGCGACGAGCCCGCCAGCCTCCGTCCACACCCGCACCAGCGGGCTGGGCCAGGGGTCGTAGACGACGTCGAGCAGGACCCGGCCCGCCAGGGCGTCGGGCCGGCCGGACCGTTCCAGCAGCTCGGCCAGCGCCAGCGCGACCGGGTCGGCCACGCCCTGGGGCACCGTGGAGACGACCACGTCCGCCTCCAGCAGCGTCGCGGCGACCTCCTCGGGCGCGGACCAGGGCACGTTCTGGGTCGTCACGCCCATCCGGTGCGCGGCGGCCGCGGCCGACCCCGGCCCGGCGAAGGAGCGGGCGACCACGGTCGGGCGGGTGCAGCCGAGCTCGGCGAGCGCGGCCAGGGCCGACGACGCGGTCGCCCGGGCGCCGAGCACCACGGCCCGCTCGGACCGCCACCCGGGCGGGGCCACCTCCCGCACGGTCGCGACGATCCCGTGCACGTCGGTGTTGAAGCCCACGAGGAGGCCGGCGCCGCCCTGCCCGGGCTGGACCACGAGGGTGTTGACCGCCCCGGTGACCTCCGCGAGCGGGTCGACGATGTCCAGCAGCGGCATGACGGCCTGCTTGAGCGGCATCGTCAGGGACAGTCCGGCCCAGGTCGGGTCGAGCCGCGCGACGACGCCGGCCAGCTCGGCGGCGGTGACGTCCTGCAGCCCGTAGCCCCAGCCGGCGAGGCCGAGCTGGGCGTACGCGCTGCGGTGCAGGGCCGGCGAGAGCGAGTGGGCCACGGGATGGCCCAGCACCGCGGCCCGCCGCTCGATGCCCGGTGCGCGCAGGTCCTGCCCGCCCAGTGCCTCCGTTGCCACGTGCACGCCTCCTCCTTCGGCCGCCGGCCTTCCGCCGGTGCCAGGTCTACCAGCCTCGGCGGCGCCGCGAGGACGCCGTCCACACCGTCGGCGCGCGGCAGGGGGGCCACCGCTGTCACGGCGCAGCCCCGGGCCGCGGATTCCGCGTGCCGCCCGCACACCTGGCGCGGCCGCGACGCGGCGCGTGGGCGGCCAGTCGTGACCTACTGCGGGTGCTCGGCCATGTACTGGCGGAACTCGGCCACGTTGGCGTTGTGCTCCTCCAGCGTCGCGGCGAACTTCGTCTCGCCCGTCTCGAGGTTGACCGTGACGAAGTACAGCCAGTCCCCCGGCGGCGGGTTGATGACGGCGTCGAGCGCCGCCTCGCCGGGCGCGCCGATCGCCGTCGGCGGCAGGCCGGGGTGCAGGTAGGTGTTGTAGGGGTTGTCGTTGTCCAGGTCCGCCCGCGTGGGCACCCCGCCCACCTTCCCGACGCCGTAGAGCACCGTGGAGTCCATCTGCAGCATCCCGCCCACCTGGGCGGTGTCGTGGATGCGGTTCTCGATCACCCGAGCCACCTGGCCGTAGTACTGCGGCAGGTTGACCTCTCGCTCGACGACGGAGGCCTCGGTGAGCACCCGCTGGCGCTCCGCGGCGGGCACGCCGAGCTTGTCGAGGCGCGACACGGTCAGCGCGACCATGCTGCGCAGCATGCTGGCGGCGTCGTCGCCGGGCTCGAAGGTGTACGTCGCGGCGGCGAGCCAGCCCTCGGGGTTGCCGCCGGCCTCGGCGGGCAGCCCGATGGCGGCCGGGTCCGCCGCGGCGGCCTCGACGTCCTCCATCGGCAGGCCCGAGACGCTGGCGATGCGTTCGTAGACCTGCTTGGCGTGGAAGCCCTCGGGCACGGTGACGGTGATCTCCGCCTTGTTGGCCGGGTCGAGCAGGGCGGCGACGGCGTCGCGGGCGGGCATCTGGCGCTTGAGGTGGTAGCTGCCGGCCTGGATGCGCGCGGCGTTGACGTTGTCGTTGTAGGCGTCGGTGAAGGCGCGCACGGAGGCGACGACGTCGGCCTCCTCGAGGACCGTGCCCATGTCGTGGCCGGTGGCACCTTCGGGGATGGCGACGAGGACCTCCCCGGTGCCCGGCCCCGGGTAGTCCTCCGGGCCGCCGCCCAGCGAGAGCAGCGAGGAGACCTTCGGCACGGCCCAGACGGAGAGCGCGGCGAGGGCCGCGACCACCACGAACAGCACCACGGCGCTGCGCCGGCGACGTCGACGGCGGCGCACCTCGCGCGCCAGGCGCTGCTCGCGCCGGGCCCGCCGGGCCGCGCTGGCGTCCAGCTCGGGCTCGGCGTCCGTGAAGAGGTCGTTCACTCGCTCTCCTTGCTCGCGGGGGGCGGGTCGGGCACGACCAGCTCACCGGCGGGGGCACCGGTGCGCCGTTCGACCTCGAGCGCCTGCTCGACGATCATCACCGCGGCGACCTGGTCCACGACCTCCCGGTGCCGACGCCCGGGGCGTCCGGAGGCACGCAGCGCCTGGTGCGCGCTGACGGTGGTGAGGCGTTCGTCGACCAGCCGCACGGGAAGCGGGGCCAGGGCCTCGGCGACCCGGACAGCGTACCCGCGCGCGGCGTCGGCCGACCTCCCCTCCTTCCCCGACAGGCTGCGTGGCAGCCCGACGACGACCTCGATGGCGTCGTGCTCGCGCACGAGCGCCACGATCTCCGCGAGATCCGCGCCGTCCTTGGCGCGGGCGACCGTCCGCACGGGGGTCGCGAGGATCCCGCTGGGGTCGCTCCGGGCGACACCGATGCGGACGGTACCGACATCGATGCCGAGCCGCACGCCGTGGCGGGGCCGCGCGTCGCCGGCCCCGCCCGCGCCGGGGGGCTCGCTCATGCGCCCAGCAGCGTCGCGACCTCGGAGCGGACCCCGTCGAGCGCCTGGCCGAGCGCCGCGACGTCGGTGCCGCCGCCCTGGGCGACGTCGTCCTTGCCGCCCCCGCCGCCGCCGAGGACCGTCGCGGCGCCACGCACCAGGGCGCCGGCGCGCACGCCGGCCTGGCGGGCCGCGGCGTTGGTCGCGACGACGACCACCGGGCGCTCCTTGGCCGCCCCGCCCACCGCGATGACCGCGGGGGCGGACTCGCCCAGGCGGGCGCGGACGTCCAGGGCGAGGGTGCGCAGGTCGTCCGCCGAGGCGACCTCGCCGGCGTCGTGCGTGACGACCCGGCCGGTGCCCACCTGGGCGGCGCCGTCGGCGACCGTGCCGGCCGCGGCGAGCAGCTGCTTCTGGCGCAGGGCCGCGAGCTCCTTCTCCGCCGCCTTGAGCTTGGTCATCAGGGAGTCGACCCGCTCGGGCAGCTCCTCCGGGCGGCCGCCGAGCAGGCTGGTGACCTGGCTGACCAGGGCGTGCTCCTTGGCCTGGTAGCCGTACGCGCCGGCCCCGACGAGGGCGTCGACGCGGCGCACGCCCGAACCGATGGAGGACTCCCCCAGCACCGTGACGAGGCCGAGGGTGCCGGTCTGCGGCACGTGGGTGCCGCCGCACAGCTCCTTGGACCAGTCGCCGCCGATGGAGACCACCCGGACGTTGCGCCCGTACTTCTCGCCGAACAGCGCCATGGCGCCGGCCGCCTTGGCGTCGTCGATGTCCATGATCTCGTCGGTGACGTCGAGGTTGTCCACGAGCCGCTCGTTGACCCGGCCCTCGATGTCGCCCAGCACGGAGACCGGCACCGCCGAGCCGTGACGGAAGTCGAACCGCAGCCGCGACGGGGCGTTCTCCGAGCCCGCCTGGGTGGCCTGGTCGCCGAGGAACTCGTGCAGCGCCTTGTGCACCATGTGGGTGGCGGTGTGCGCGCGGGCGATGGCCTTGCGCCGGGCGGTGTCGATGGCGGCCACGCCGCGCTCGTCGAGGGTCAGGGTGCCCTCGGTGAGCTGGCCGCGGTGCACCGACAGGCCCTTGATCGGCGCCTGGACGTCGGCGACGTCGACGATCGCGCCGCCCTCGAAGGTGATGGTGCCCTGGTCGGCGAGCTGGCCGCCGGCCTCGGCGTAGAACGGGGTGCGGTCGAGGACGACCTCGACGTCGGCCGGGGCGCTGGCGCTGGGCGCGGGGACGCCGTCGACGAGCAGGCCCACGACCCGCGCCTCGGCGGTGGTGTCGGTGTAGCCGAGGAACTGCACGGGGCCGCCGAGGCGGTTCTGCAGGTCGGCGTACAGCGAGGTGTCGACGTGCCCGGTCTTCTTCGCGAGGGCGTCGGCCCGGGCACGCTGGCGCTGCTCGTCCATGAGCGACCGGAAGCCCGCCTCGTCCACGCTCACGCCGTGCTCGGCGGCCATCTCCAGGGTCAGGTCGATGGGGAAGCCGTAGGTGTCGTGCAGCGCGAAGGCGTCGGCGCCGGAGAGCACCGGCTTGCCGGCGGCGCCGGCGGTGGACCGGGCCCGGCTCACCGCGGTGTCCAGGATGGTCGTGCCGGCGACGAGGGTGCGCCGGAAGGCCTCCTCCTCCTCGTACGCGACCTGGGAGATGCGGTCGAAGTCGGTCTCGAGCTGGGGGTAGGAGCCCTTCATGGCGTCCTTCGACGCCGGCAGCAGCACCGGCAGCGCCGGCTCCTCCACGCCGAGCAGGCGCATGGAGCGCACGGCGCGGCGGATGAGCCGGCGCAGCACGTACCCGCGCCCGTCGTTGCCGGGGCGCACGCCGTCGGCGATGAGCATCATGGCGGAGCGGACGTGGTCGGCGACCACGCGCATGCGCACGTCGTCGGGGTTCGCCGAGCTCGCGCCGCGGGTGTAGCTGCGGCCGGACAGCGCCTCCGCGGCCTCGATGACCGGGAAGACCTCGTCGGTCTCGTACATGTTCGCCCGGTCCTGCAGGATGAACGCGAGGCGTTCGACGCCGAGGCCGGTGTCGATGGCCTTCTGCTCGAGCTCGTGCAGCAGCGGGTAGTCCTTGCCCGCGCCCTCGCCGCGCAGGTACTGGTCGAAGACCAGGTTCCAGATCTCGACGAACCGGTCGCCCTGGGTGTCCACCTCGGGGCCGCCGTCGGGCCCGTAGGCGCGGCCGCGGTCGTAGTGGATCTCGGAGGTGGGGCCGGCGGGACCGGGCTGGCCGGTGTCCCAGAAGTTCTCCTCGCGGGTCTGGAACTGCAGCCGCTCGGCGGGCAGGCCGATCGTGTTCAGCCAGATGTCCTTGGCCTCGGCGTCCTGGTCCCACACGGTGATCCACAGGCGCTCGGGGTCGAGGCCGTAGCCGCCGTCGGCCGGGGAGCTGGTCAGCAGCTCCCAGGCCATGGTGATGGCCCCCTCCTTGAAGTAGTCCCCGAAGGAGAAGTTGCCGGCCATCTGGAAGAAGGTGCCGTGCCGGGTGGTCTTGCCGACCTCTTCGATGTCGTTGGTGCGGATGCACTTCTGCACCGACGCCGCCCGCGGCCACGGGGCCTGCTGGGTCCCGACGATGTAGGGGATGAACGGGACCATGCCCGCGATCGTGAAGAGGATCGAGGGGTCGGGCGAGACCAGCGGGACGCTCGGGGCGATGTGGTGGTCCTGCTTGGCGAAGTAGTCCAGCCAGCGGGTGCGGATCTCAGCGGTGCGCATGGTTCCTCGGGGTCGGGGCGGTGGTGGGCGGGGCGCCGTGGGCGCCGGCGTCGAGAAGGGTGCTCAGTAGAACGAGTACGGCAGGTCGTCTGATTCCTCGTCCGCGGCGTGGCGGCCGCGGCGGCGGGCGACCTCGGTGCGGGCGGCGGCGTCGTCGTCGGGCAGCAGGGCGGCGCGCAGCTCGGCCTCCCGCTCGCGGAACGCCGCGGCGAAGTCCGCGGGCAGGGCCCGCAGCCGGTCCCGCAGGCCCGGGGCGCGGGCGACCGTCAGGGCGGTGACGGCGACGGCGCCGGCGGCGACGACGAGCAGCACCCGCGGCCGCATCTCAGCGGGCCTTCCGGCCGCCGAGCACGGAGCGCACGGCGTAGGAGAAGGCGGAGAGCTTGATCAGCGGGCCGCCGACCGTGGCGGCGACCAGGGTGGTCAGCGCGGAGACGTCCTCGGTGACGCGGGCGGCGGAGGTGGTGATGGTGTCGACCTTCACCAGCTGGCCGTTGGCCTCGCGGATCGTCTGCGCGGCCTCGTCGATGGCGGGCAGCGTGTGCGTGGTGAGCTCGCGGACGGTGCCCCGGGCCTCGTCCAGCACGCGGCCGAGCTTGACCAGCGGCACGGCGAGGACGACGACGAGCGCGACGAACGCCAGCGCGGCGATGAGGCCGGCGATGTCACCGACGGACATGAACTCTCCTAACGACGGGGACGGACCGGGCGCGCGTCGGGCGCAACGCCCGGGCCGTCACAGGTGAGGCTACCGGTTCGACGGCGACGCCCCGGGCACCGGCACAGGCCGGCTGCCCGGGGCGCAGCGCATCGCGGACGTCGGGGACGTCAGCGGGAGTAGTACTCGACGACGAACTGCTCGTTGCAGGTCACCGGGATCTCGGCGCGCTTGGGGCGGCGGACCAGCTCGGCGCGCAGCTTGGCGATGTCGACGTCGATGTAGGCCGGCACGTTGGGCAGCACGTCGCGGTGCGCGCCGGCGGCGGCGATCTGGAACGGCACCATGGCCTGGCTCTTCGGCTTGACCTGGATGACCTGGCCCGGCTTCACCCGGAAGGAGGGGCGGTCGACGAGCTTGCCGTCCACGAGGATGTGGCGGTGCACGACGTCCTGGCGAGCCTGGGCGATGGTGCGGGCGAAGCCGGCGCGCAGGACCAGCGCGTCCAGGCGCATCTCGAGCAGCTCGACCAGCGACTCACCGGTCAGGTACTGCTCGCGGCGGGCCTCCTCGAAGTAGCGGACCAGCTGGGCCTCGCGGATGCCGTACTGGGCGCGCAGGCGCTGCTTCTCCTTGAGGCGGACGGCGTAGTCGGACTCGGTGCGGCGGCGGGCGCGGCCGTGCTCGCCGGGCCCGTACGGGCGCTTCTCGAAGTACTTGACGGCCTTGGGGGTCAGCGGGATCCCCAGGGCGCGGGAAAGGCGCACCTGCCGGCGCGTGCGGCTCACTGCCATGTTTCGTCCTGTCGTGGTTTCTGTGACGTCACACCGCGCGGGCAGGATCGCCCGGACGGCGTGGGGTCGGCCGCGGTGGGCCATGACCCCAGGTGGCTGCCGGGGCGCGAGGCCCGCGTGGCAACCGGAAGAGATTACCACTACCGCCCGGCGAGGATCTGCCGGATCCGGGCCAGCCGGGCTGTGATGTCGCGCTCGTGACCGTAGGCGGTGGGCCGGTAGTAGGTGGTGCCGACCAGCTCGTCCGGGGCGTACTGCTGGGCGGCGATGCCGTGCGGGTAGTCGTGGGCGTAGCGGTAGCCCTGCCCGTGGCCGTGCTGCTTGGCGCCGGCGTAGTGGGCGTCGCGCAGGTGGGGCGGCACCGGCCCCGCCTTGCCCGCCTTGACGTCGGCGATGGCCGCGTCGATGGCGGTGTAGGCGGCGTTGGACTTCGGCGCCGTGGCCACGTGCACCACCGCCTCGGCGAGGATGATCCGGGCCTCGGGCATGCCGATGAGGGCGACCGCCTGCGCCGCGGCGACGGCCGTCTGCAGGGCCGAGGGGTCGGCCATGCCGACGTCCTCGGCGGCGGCGATGACGATGCGGCGGGCGATGAACCGTGCGTCCTCCCCCGCCACGACCATCCGGGCGAGGTAGTGCAGGGCGGCGTCGACGTCGGAGCCGCGCATGGACTTGATGAACGCGCTGGTGACGTCGTAGTGCTGGTCGCCGGCGCGGTCGTAGCGCACCGCGGCGACGTCGATGGCCCGCTCGACGGCCTCGAGCGTGATCTGCGGCTCCTCCGCGGCCTCGGCCGCCCCGGCGGCGGCCTCGAGGATGGTCAGGGCCTTGCGGGCGTCGGCGCCGGCCAGGCGCACGAGGTGGTCCTCGGCGTCGTCGGCCAGGGTGAGAGAACCACCCAGGCCCCGCTCGTCGCTCAGCGCCCGGTCCACCAGCGCCCGCACGTGCCCCTCCTCGAGCGGGCGGAGGGTGAGCAGGAGGGAGCGCGAGAGCAGCGGGGAGACGACGGAGAAGCTGGGGTTCTCCGTGGTGGCCGCGACGAGGGTGACCCACCGGTTCTCCACGCTGGGCAGCAGGGCGTCCTGCTGGGTCTTGGAGAAGCGGTGCACCTCGTCGATGAACAGCACCGTCTCGGCGCCGGAGGTCACCAGGCGGCGGCGGGCCTCCTCGACGACGGCGCGGACGTCCTTGACCCCGGCGGTGACGGCGGAGAGCTCGACGAACCGGCGCCCCGAGGCGTGCGCGACGAGGTAGGCGAGGGTGGTCTTGCCGGTGCCGGGCGGGCCCCAGAGGATCACCGAGGCGGGGCCGGCCCGGCGGCGCTCGTGCTCGGTCGGCTCGACCAGGCGGCGCAGCGGGGAGCCGGTCTCGAGCAGGTGCTCCTGGCCGAGGACCTCCGCCAGGCTGGTGGGGCGCATGCGCACGGCGAGCGGCGCCGTCGCCCCGACGGCGGGCACGCCCGCCTCGTCCGCCCCCGCGGCCTCGAACAGATCCACCCCCCGAGCCTACGGCGCCCGGGAGGGGTCGGCTCTTGCGCCGCACGTCACCTGTGTCACGGGATGTGGCGGCGGTTTGCCATGGGAGGTGGCGGGGGCTGCCACGGCACGTCGCGGATGCTGCCACGGCACGTGGCGGGGGCTGCCACGGGACGTGGCGGGGGCTGCCACGGGACGTGGCGCCCGCCGGGAGGCCTCGGTCGCGGCCGCGAGCGGTCAGCAACCGGGCGGTCGCCGACGCGAGCAGTCGGCGGGCCGTCGGCCGGCGCGACACGCCGGGCGGGCTCCGCCGCGCCCCTCCGTGCCCCGAGACGCCGCCGGTCCCGGGCCGCCGGCCGAGCGCCGTCGGCCCATTCGGACGCACCCGGAGCCGGACGACCCCGCCCCGGTGCGAGACTGTGCACCGTGTTCGACCGTCTCGGCCGCGTGGTCACCCGCCGCCCCCGTACGATCATCGCCGCCTGGGCCGTCATCGCCCTCGTCTGCGTGCTCACGGCGCTGGCCGGCGTCACCGGCCAGGGCCTGTTCGACCGCCTCCGCACCGGCGAGCCGGCCGTCCCGGGCTCCGAGAGCCAGGCGGGCCGCGAGATCCTGGCCGAGGCGCAGCACACCGGTACGCAGATCACCCTCCTCGTCCGCGGCGCCGACCTCACCGACGAGGGGCAGGTGACCGCGCTCGGCGAGGCGCTGCGGCCGGCGCACCAGGACCTCACCGCCATCGCCGGCGTCGACACGGTCGTGGACCCGTTCCTGCTGCCCGGCGCGATCACCAACCCCGCCGCCGCCGGGCTGGTATCGACCGCGCAGGACGGCTTCCTCGTCGTCGTCATGCTCGACACCGGCCTGGCCGAGACGGCCGAGGACACCGCGCACGACGCCGTCGTCGACCGCCTCGACGCCGTGCCGGGCGAGCTCGCCTCCGTCACCCCGGGGATCACCGGCATCGCCAGCTCCACGCCGATCTTCGCCCAGGAGATCGTCGACCAGGTGCGCGAGGACCTGGTGACCGGCGAGGTCGTCGCGCTGCCCGTGGCGCTGCTCATCATGGTCGTCGTCTTCGGCGGGTTCCTCTCCGCCGGCATCCCGCTCGTCGGGGCGCTGGCGTCCATCGTCGGCGGGCTCGGCGTCGTGCTCGCCCTGACCTACACGATGGACATCGACTCCTTCGTCATCAACGTCGTCACGGTCCTCGGGCTGGGCCTGTCGGTCGACTACGGGCTGCTCATCGTCTCCCGCTTCCGCGAGGAGGCCCACCGGCTGACCGCCGCGGCCAGCGCCGCGGCGGCCGAGACCCCTGCCACCGGGCTGCGCCGCCGGCGGCGGCGGCCGGGCGGCCCGCTCGTCGAGCAGGCGGTGCGCACGGCCGTGGCGACCGCCGGGCGCACGGTCGCCTTCTCCGCGGTCACCGTGGCCCTCGCCGTCGCCGGCCTGCTCCTCATGCGCCCGGAGGTGCTGCGCTCGATCTCCGCCGCGGGCGTGGCGGTGGTGGTGCTCGCGGTCCTCTCCGCGATCACCCTCGTCCCCGCGGTGCTCGTGGTGCTGGGCGCGCGGATGCTCCGCCCGTCGGTCCTCAGCCGGGTGCCGGGCCTGCGCCGCCTGGTGAGCGGCCTGGGCGACGTCGCCCCGGAGGAGGGCGTCTTCTCCAGGCTGGCCCGCCGCGTCCACGACCACCCGTGGCTGGTGCTCGTCGGCTCGGTGGCGGTGCTCGGCCTGCTGGCCTCCCCGGTGGCCGGGTTGCAGATGCGCAACTCCACCGCCGAGCTGCTGCCTTCGGCCTCCCCCCAGCGCGAGTACCTGCGCATCCTCGCCGCGGACTACCCCGCCGCCGCGGCCCCGGACGTCACCGTCGTCGCCAAGGCCAACCCCCCGGCAGCCGCCGGGCTGGCCGAGCAGATCGGCGGGGTGCGCCACGTCACGCAGGTCGCCGCGCCGGTCGCGGCCGACGGCTACAGCGTGCTCAGCGTCTTCGTCGACACCGACGACGCCGGCAGCGCCGAGGCCGCCGCGGTGGTGCGGGACCTCCGCGACCTCGACCCGGGCTTCCCCACCTGGGTGGTGGGACAGGCGGCCAACCAGATCGACTTCAACGCCGCGCTCCTCAACGGCCTGCCGATGGCGGGCGGCATCGTCGTCGTCGCCGTCCTGCTGCTGATGTTCCTCATGACCGGCTCGGTGCTGGTGCCCATCAAGGCGATCGTGGTCAACGTCCTGTCGCTGAGCGCCTCCCTCGGCGTGACCGTCTGGGTCTTCCAGCAGGGCCACGGCGCCGACCTGCTCGGCTTCACCCCGCTGAGCGGCCTGGAGGCCTACGTGGTGGCCGTGGTCGTGGCGTTCGGGTTCGGCCTGGCCATGGACTACGAGGTGTTCCTGCTCTCGCGGATCAAGGAGTACTGGGACGCCGGGTACAGCAACGACGACGCCGTCGTCTACGGCCTGCAGCGCTCCGGCCGGATCATCACCTCCGCGGCGCTGATCGTCGTGGCGGTCTTCGCCGGGTTCGTCGCCGGCGACCTCATCGTCATCAAGCAGGTGGGCGTGGCCCTGGCCGTGACCGTGCTGGTCGACGCGACGCTCGTGCGCATGCTGCTCGTCCCGGCCACGATGACGCTGCTCGGCCGGTGGAACTGGTGGGCGCCGGCGCCGCTGGCCCGGATCTACAGCCGGCTCAAGATCGTGCACTGACGGCGGGCCGCGGCCCGCCGCGCGGGATCCGCGGGACGACCCGCTGCCCGGCCCGGGAGCGTCCGTATGCTGCGCCCGTGCCGCTGCTCCTCGACCTGACGCCGCTGCGGGTCAGCCCCGCCTATCGCCGCCTCTGGACCGGCTTCACGCTGTCCGGCGTCGGCACGCACGTGGCGACGACGGCGATCGGGCTGCAGGTCTACGAGATGACCGGCAGCTCGTTCTCCGTGGGGCTGGTCGGGGTCTTCGCGCTCGTCCCGATCGTCGTGCTCGGCCTGTACGGCGGGGCGCTGGTGGACGCGCACGACCGGCGCACGGTCGCCGTCCTCGGCGGCGCGGCCCTGTGGGCGGCGGCCGTCCTCAACACCGCGCAGGCCGTCCTGGGCAACACCAACCCGTGGGTGCTGTACGCCCTGGTGGCCCTCGCCAACGCCGGGTTCGCGGTCAGCAGCCCCGCCCGGGCGGCGATCTACCCCCGGCTGCTCCCGCCCCACCTGCTCGCGGCCGCCAACGCCCTCAACGCCGCGGCCATGAACGCCGCGCTGATGCTGGGTCCCGTGCTCGCCGGCGTGCTCATCGACCGCGGCGGGTACGCGCTCACCTACGGCCTGGACGCCGCCCTGTTCGCCTTCGCCATGTGGGGCCTGGCCCGCCTGGGACCGGTGCCGCCGCAGCCCGGCGCCGCCGGGACGCCCCGCCGGGTCCCGGGCCTGCGCAGCGTCCTCGACGGGCTGCGCTTCCTGACCACCCGCCCCAACGTCCGCATGACCTTCCTCACCGACTTCTGCGCGATGATCCTCGCCCACCCGCGCGCGTTGTTCCCGGCCGTGGCGCTGGTGGCCTTCGGCGGCGGCGCCGCCACGGTCGGGCTGCTGAGCGCGGCCTTCGCGGTCGGCGCCACGGCCGCGATGGTCCTCTCCGGCCCGCTCGGGCAGGTCGTCCACCAGGGCCGGGCGGTGGTCCTGGCGGTGACCGGCTGGGGCGTGGCGGTGGTGGGGTTCGGGCTGAGCGTGCTGCTGGCCGGCCGCGGCCTCGAGCCGGCGCACGCGCTGTGGCTGGCCGCCGGCTGCCTCGCCGCCGCGGGCGCGGCGGACTCCGTCTCGATGGTCTTCCGCAGCACGATCCTGCAGGCGGCGACGCCGGACCACCTGCGGGGCCGGCTGCAGGGGGTGTTCATCGTGGTCGTGGCGGGCGGGCCGCGCCTGGGCGACCTCGCCGCCGGGGCGCTCGCCACGGCGTGGACCGAGTGGGCCGCGATCGTCGCCGGCGGGGTGGCCTGCGTCGTCGCGGTCCTCGCCCTCGCCAGGTGGCAGCGTGGGTTCCTCGCCTACGACGCCCACCACCCCACGCCCTGAGCCCGGGCGGGCCCTCGCCCGCCTCCCGCCGCAGCCCCCTCACCGGCCCGTGACCGCTAGGCCGCGCCCGCCTCGCGCAGCGCCGCCGCGGCGTCCGCCGCGCTGCCGACGTCCGCCGGGCCGACGGGCCCGGCGCCCCCGGCGAGCTCCCCCTGGTGGCGCAGCATCGCGATGACCCGCCCGGCGGCCTCGTCCACCCGGTCGCGGTCCAGCCTGCCGTCCTCGAGCGCGGCGACCACCGCGGCGTGCGCGGCGCCGTTGTCGGCCGGGTTCAGCAGCAGGTCCGCGCCGGCCTGCAGCGCGGCGACGGCGATCTCCCCCGGCCCGCCGACCACGCCGAGCGCCCCCATGCCCAGGCTGTCGGTGACGGCCACGCCGGAGAAGCCGAGGTCCTCGCGCAGTACCCGGTACGCCGCCGGGGAGACCGACGCGGGCACGCCGGGCTCCCACGCCGCGACGTCGACGTGGCCCATCATCACCATCGGCACGCCGGCGTCCACCGCGGCCCGGAACGGCGGCAGGTCGTGGGCGCCGAGGGCGGCGGCGGGGGCGTCCTGGACCGGCAGCGCCTCGTGGGAGTCCGTGGTCAGCGAGCCGTGCCCCGGGAAGTGCTTGACCGCGGGCAGCACCCCGCCGTCGCGGAAGCCCTCCACGGCGGCGACCACCGTGCCGGCGACCCGTGCCGGGTCGGCCCCGGCCGAGCGTGAGCCGATGGTGACGTCCTGGCCCGGCACGGTGACGTCGGCGACGGGCGCCCAGTCCACGGTGACCCCGGAGGCGCGCAGCTCGCCGGCCATGGCCGCGTAGGCGCGGGTGACGACGTCGGCCGGGGCCCGGCCGGCGACGGCGAACGGCGGGAAGGTGGTCCACGGCCCCTCGTCGCCGGACATCCGCTGGACGGCGCCGCCCTCGTTGTCCGTGCTCACCAGCCCGGGCCAGTCGCGCCGGTCGGCCGTGACCGCGGCGTGCACGCCGGCGCTGAGCGCCCGCACCTGCTTCAGGCTCGCCACGCTGCTGCCGGTGATCATCACGCCCGCCAGGTGGAGGTCGGTGACCAGCTCCGCGGCCTCGCGGGGGTCGGTGCCGTGCAGCCGCCCGACGATGACCTGCCCGGCGACCGCCTCGGGGCTCATCGCGGCGGCGGTCCGGGTGGCGGCGTCGACCTCCGCCGGGCTCGGCCCCCACGGGTGGGCGAACGCCGTCGGCGCGGGCGACGGCGGGGCACCCTTCTTCTCCGGGCGGGCGGCGCACCCGGCCACGACCAGGGCCGCCCCGAGCCCGGCCAGCACCGCGCGGCGGCTCGGCCCGCGAGTGGTCGGACGGCGCGTCATCGCGGGTTCAGCCCCTCGAACTCCTGACCGACGGCGAACCCGAGGCCGGCGTAGAGCCGCCGCGCGCCGTCGTGGTCGGCCCAGATCCCGAGGTGGACCACCGGCGCGCGGCGCAGCGCCCACCGGGTGACGGCGGCGACCATGGTCCGGGCGACCCCGCCGCGGCGGTGGGCGGGATCGACCGCGACGGCGGAGAGGTGGACGCCGGCGTCCGCCGCCGCGCCGGGGCCGTGCACCTCGGAGGCCAGCACCCCGGCGAGGGCGCCGTCCGGCGCGGCGTAGCCCCACCAGTCCAGCTCGGCGTCGCCCGGGTGGGCGCCGCGCTCGGGATAGGCGCGGGCGAGGACGGCGTGAACCTCGTCGAGCCGGCCAGGCAGCGGGGCGACCCGGTCCTCCCCCGGCTCGGCCGCCGGTGGCCGGTCGGTCGACATCCAGTCCCAGCCGCGCGCGAGGGTCACGCCCGTGCGTTCCCGCACCGGGCCGGTCAGCCGGTCCCAGGTCCCCCGGGTGAGGATGACGTGATCCACGGGCGGCAGCTCCGTGGTCGCGACGAAGGCCGCGAGGTGCTCGGGCGCCCCGAGACCGACGAGCAACCGCCGCCGCTCGCCCACGCACAGCGCCAACGCGGCCCGCCCGCCCGGCGCCGCCCACGCCTCGGCGAGGGGGTAGTGGCCCCGGTTCGCGCGCCAGAACGGCCAGCGGACGAGGAAATCCTCGCCGCTGGCCGTGGTGGTGACGCTCAGGCCGTCAGACCGTCGCCTCATCCTTGGCCTTGTCCTGCTCCTTGGGCTTGGGCTGGGCGTCGACGCCGGCCTCCTTGCGCTGCTCCGGGGTGATCGGGGCCGGCGCCTGGGTCAGCGGGTCGTAGCCGCCGCCGGACTTGGGGAAGGCGATGACGTCGCGGATCGAGTCCGAGTGGGTGAGCAGGGAGACGATCCGGTCCCAGCCGAAGGCGATGCCGCCGTGCGGCGGGGCGCCGAGCTTGAACGCGTCGAGCAGGAAGCCGAACTTCTCCTGGGCCTCCTCCTCGCCGATGCCCATGACGTTGAACACCCGCTCCTGCACGTCGCGGCGGTGGATACGGATGGACCCGCCGCCGATCTCGTTGCCGTTGCAGACGATGTCGTAGGCGTAGGCCAGCGCCTCGCCCGGGGACTCCTCGAACCGGTCGATCCACTCCGGCGTCGGGGAGGTGAAGGCGTGGTGGACGGCGGTCCACGCGCTGTGGCCGAGGGCGACGTCGTCGTCCTCGCCGGTGGGCTTGAACAGCGGGGCGTCGACCACCCAGACGAAGGCCCAGGCGTCCTCGTCGATCAGGCCGACGCGGCGGCCGATCTCCAGGCGCGCCGCGCCGAGCAGCGCCCGGGCGTCCGAGGCCCGGCCGGCGGCGAAGAAGACGCAGTCCCCGGGCTTTGCCCCCACGGCGGCGGCGAGCCCCTCGCGCTCGGCGTCGGAGATGTTCTTGGCGACCGGGCCGCCCAGGGTGCCGTCCTCGGCCACCGTGACGTAGGCGAGGCCCTTGGCGCCGCGGGACTTCGCCCAGTCCTGCCAGGCGTCGAAGGTGCGGCGCGGCTGCGAGGCCCCGCCGGGCATGACGACGGCGCCGACGTAGGGGCTCTGGAACACCCGGAACGGGGTGTCCCGGAAGTACTCGGTGAGGTCGGTCAGCTCCAGGCCGAAGCGCAGGTCCGGCTTGTCGGTGCCGTACTTCTCCATCGCCTCCTTGTAGGTCATGCGGGCGATGGGCCGGAGGATCTCGACGTCGATGAGCTGCCACAGCTCCGCGAGGACCTCCTCGGCGACGCCGATGACGTCGTCCTGGTCCACGAAGCTCATCTCGACGTCGAGCTGGGTGAACTCCGGCTGCCGGTCGGCGCGGAAGTCCTCGTCGCGGTAGCAGCGGGCGATCTGGTAGTAGCGCTCCATGCCGGCGACCATGAGCAGCTGCTTGAACAGCTGCGGGGACTGCGGCAGCGCGTACCAGCTGCCGGGCGCCAGGCGGGCCGGGACGAGGAAGTCGCGGGCGCCCTCGGGGGTGGACCGGGTCAGGGTCGGGGTCTCGATCTCGACGAACTCGTGGCCGTCGAGCACCCGGCGCGCGGCCTGGTTGGCCTTCGCGCGCAGGCGCAGCGCGTGCTGGGGGGCCTTGCGCCGCAGGTCGAGGTAGCGGTACTTCAGCCGCACCTCCTCGCCGACCTGGCCGGCGTCCTCGGCGTGCTCGGAGACCTGGAAGGGCAGCGCCTCGGCCTTGTTGAGCACGACGACGTCCTGCGCGATGACCTCGATCTCGCCCGTCGGGAGGTTGGGGTTGGCGTTGCCCTCCGGACGGCGGGACACCTCGCCGGTGACCTGGAGGACGAACTCGCTGCGCAGCTCGTGCGCGACGGTCTCGTCACGGATGACGACCTGGGCGATGCCGGAGGCGTCCCGGAGGTCGATGAACGCCACGCCGCCGTGGTCGCGGCGGCGGTCGACCCAGCCGGTGAGGGTGACGGTGGACGAGATGTCGCTGGCGCGCAGGGAGCCGGCGTTGTGGGTGCGGAGCACGGATTTCCTTCCGACGGTCGGGCGCATCGCTAGACGGGCGGGCGCTCCGAGAATCCTAGTGGCCGCCCCAGACGGCGCCGCGGCGGGCGGCGTGTGAGCCGGGTCGTAGACGCGCCTGTGACGCCGCCGTTGGCGACCCGGGGCGATTCCGTCGACGTCGTCGCGCGTGGCGATGCCCACAGGCGGCGGGTGAGCGAACAGCCGCTCAGAAGCGCTGGGCGAGGAGGGTCAGCTTGGCGACGTACGCCGGCCAGTCCTGCTGATCCGGAAGGTTGGGGGCCTCCACCCGGAGGCCGGCCGCGCCGTCGATGCCCTCGCGCAGGATGTCGGCTTGGCCGACGTGCCGTGTCAGGTCGACGAGCACGTGCACCATGATCCGGCCCAGGGTGACCGGGTTGCGCTCCTCCCCCCACCACGGGACCCGGCCGTGCGCGTCGAGTGGGAGCTCGTCGATGGTCGCGTCGGCGAAGGTCCACACCCGCCGGTACAGGCCGATGATCTCGTCGCAGCTCTCGCTCTCGGTCGCGTACCAGTCGGCCTGCGGGTCCGCCTCGAACTCGTCGTCGGAGATCCGTTCCCCGGGCGTCGGCCACTCACGGCCGAAGGTGTCGCCGAAGTAGCCGATCTCGACATTGGCCATGTGCTTGACGATGCCGATGAGGTTCGTGCCGGTGGCCGTGCGCGGCATGCGGAGGTCACGCTCGCTGAGGCCGTCCAGCTTCCAGAGCAGTGCATCGCGACTGAACTGGAGGTAGTCGCGCAACACGGCCTTGTGTTCTCCCAGATCGCTCATGCGACGAGTCTGGACCATTGCCGGTGTCCTCCGATGCATGTGGTCGGTGGCCCTCAGCGCCGCGGGGCGCCTCCTGACGCCACGCGCACGGCCCGCGGGCGAGCGCTACCGGCCTCCAACGCGCCGCCCTCTGCCCGTGGTTCGCCGCACCCGGCCCGTGGTTCGCCGCACCCGGCCCGTAGTTCGCCGCACCCGGCCCGTAGTTCGCCGCACCCGGCCCGTAGTTCGCCGCACCCGGCCCGTAGTTCGCCGCACCCGGTCCGTGGTTCGCCGCACCCGGCCCACCTGCGCCATCATCGACCCGTGCAGCACAGCGACGGCGCAGGCCGGCGGGCCGACGCCCCGCACCCAGCCATCGGCGCCCCGGAACGAACCACCGGGGTGCCGCAGCCAACCACCCGGGTGCCGCAGCCACCCGGCACCATGGCCGGTCCCGACCAAGCTCGCCCGGGACCGGACCTCACGCGCCTGCTGCTCGTCGGGTCGGTCGCGCTCATCACCCTGGTGGCGTTCGAGAACCTCGCCGTGGGCACCGCCATGCCGCAAGTCACCGCCGACCTCGGCGGCCTGCGGCTCTATGCCGTCGCCAGCGGGGCGCCGCTGGCCGCCCAGCTCGTCGCGACCGCGGCGGGCGGGGCGTGGAGCGACGCGCGCGGGCCGCGCGGCTCCCTCGTCCTGGGCATCGTGCTGTTCTGCGCCGGGCTCGTCGTGGCCGGCCTCGCACCCAGCATGGAGATCCTCGCGATCGGCCGGGCCGTGCAGGGCTTTGGCGGCGGGCTCCTGCTGGTGCCGCTGTATGTCCTCGTCGGCGCCCTGGTGCCGCAGGCACAGCAGCCGCGCTTCTTCGCCGCGTTCGCCGCGGCGTGGGTGGTGCCGGGCCTGGTCGGGCCGGGGATCGCCGGGCTCGTCGTCGAGCACGCGTCGTGGCGGTGGATCTTCCTGGCCGTGCCCGTCCTCACCGTGATCGTCTCGGTGATCCTCCTGCCGCTGCTCAGGCGGATCGGCAGCCACGACGGTCCGGCGAGCCGCGGGACGCCGGCACGCACCCGCCGCCTCCTCCTCGCCGGCCTCGGCGCCGGGCTGGCCGCCGGGGTGCTGCAGGTGGCGGGTGCCGAGCGCAGCGCGTGGGCGTGGACCGCCGCGGCCGGCGCGGTGGTCGTCCTCGTCCTCGCCACCCCCGTGCTCCTGCCGGGTGGCACCGCGCGGTTGCGCCGCGGTGTCCCGGCGGCCGTGGCGTGCCGCGGACTGCTCAATGCGACCTTCATCAGCGCCGAGACATTCCTGCCACTGCTGCTCGTGCGGGAGCACGGGTGGCCCACCTGGGCGGCGGGCCTGGTGCTCACCGTCGGCTCGCTGACCTGGGCGCTCGGCTCCCAGATCCAGGGCCGCATCCAGGACCCGCGGCGACGGGCCCAGATCACCTGGGCCGGGCCGGCGGTCCTCACCCTCGGCACGCTCGTGGCGGCCGCGGCAACCCTGCCCGGGGCGCCGCCCTGGCTGGTCCTCGTCGGCTGGACGGTTGCCGGCGTCGGCATGGGCCTGGTCTTCCCCGCGCTCTCCGTCTTCGTGCTGCAGGCCACCCCCGCCAGCGAGCACGGACGGGTGAGCTCCGCGCTCCAGATGTCCGACGGCCTCGGCGCCGCGCTCGGCCTGGCCGCGGCCGGTGCGCTGTTCACCACTCTCGTCGGCGTCGGCGGCAGCGGCGCCTACCTCGCCGGCCTGCTCCTGGCCGCCGCGCTCGGGGCGCTCGCCGCGCTGGCCGGGGGCCGCGCCAGCGTCCCGGACGACCCCCGGGCTTGACACGGGAGGTGCCAAGGGGGGGGGCAGGCGCCTGACCGCGCTAGACCTGTGCGGGAGGTCACCGGCCCCGCCCGCGCCACGGAGCACGCCCGGCCGATACCCTGGAGCCTCCTGGAGTGAACGAGACCGCCCAGGCCCCGTGCGGAAGTGTCGCGTGGTGGGGCCGCTCGCGCGGATGGTGGGTCGCCGACCTGGCGAGGTCACCCGCACTCCGCTGACGATGGGTTATCTCCTTTGACCACCCCTGCCTACGCTGCCCTGCCGACCGACGACGACGCCGCCGTCGAGGTCGCCGTCCCCCAGGACGCCGCCCCCGAGAGCGCGCCGAGCGCCGCCTCCGCCGACGACGCGGCCGCACCGACCACTCCCGACGCCGAGAACGCGACCGACGTCGCGGGCGAGCCCGACGCCGAGACCGCCGAGCAGGATGCCGTCCCCGACGCGGTGACCTTCGCCGACCTCGGCCTGCCGGCCGACCTCCTCGCCGCCGTCTCCGACCTCGGGTTCACCACCCCCACCGACATCCAGGCCGAGGCCATCCCGGTCCTGCTCGGCGGCCGCGACGTCGTCGGCATCGCCCAGACCGGCACCGGCAAGACCGCCGCGTTCGGCCTGCCGCTGCTCGCCGCCGTCGACCCCAAGGACCGCGCGGTGCAGGCGCTGGTGCTCACCCCCACCCGCGAGCTCGCCATGCAGGTCTCCGACGCCGTCGCGTCCTTCGCGCACCGCACCCGCGACCTCGTGGTCCTGCCGGTCTACGGCGGGTCGAGCTACGTCCCGCAGCTGCGGGCCCTGAAGGACGGCGCCCAGGTCGTCGTCGGCACCCCCGGCCGCGTCATGGACCTCATCGAGCGCGGCAGCCTCGACCTGTCCGGGGTGCGCTTCCTCGTCCTGGACGAGGCCGACGAGATGCTGCGCATGGGCTTCGCGGAGGACGTCGAGGTCATCGCCGGCCACGTGCCGTCCTCGCGCCGCACCGCGTTGTTCTCGGCGACGATGCCGGCCGCCATCAAGAAGGTGGCCGCGACGCACCTCAACAACCCCGTCCGCGTCGCGGTCACCCGGCCCGCCTCGACCGTGGCCACGGTGCACCAGACCTACGCCGTCGTGCCGTTCAAGCACAAGGTCGGCGCGCTGAGCCGGGTGCTGGCCACGACCGAGGCGGAGGCCGCCATCGTCTTCGTGCGCACCAAGGGCACCGCCGAGGAGGTCGCCCTCGAGCTGGCCGGCAAGGGCATCCAGGCCGCCGCCCTCTCCGGCGACGTGCCGCAGAAGGAGCGCGAGAAGCTCGTCGAGCGCCTGCGCCACGGCTCCCTCGACGTCCTCGTCGCCACCGACGTCGCCGCCCGCGGTCTCGACGTCGAGCGCATCGGCCTCGTGGTCAACTTCGACGTGCCGCGGGAGACCGACGCCTACGTCCACCGCATCGGCCGCACCGGCCGCGCGGGCCGCACCGGCACCGCGCTGACCTTCCTCACCCCGCGCGAGCGGGGCCGCCTGGTCCAGATCGAGCGGGCCACCGGTTCGACCCTCGAGGAGGTCGGCCTCCCGACGCCGGCGGACGTCTCCCGCCACCGCGCCGAGCAGCTGTTCGGCAAGGTGGCCGTGCGCCACGAGGCCGGCCGGCTGGAGATGTACCGCGAGGCCGTGACCGCCTACGTCGAGGAGTCCGGGCTCGACCTCACCGAGGTCGCCGCCACCCTCGTCGCCCTCGCCGTGGGCGACGACGGACCCCGCCGACGCGACGAGGACGGCGCGCGGGTGCGCCGCGAGGAGCAGGTGGACGAGGACGGCACGTTCCTCGGCGCCACCTTCGACGAGGGCTTCGCGCCCAAGCACTCTCGCGGCGCCGCCGAGCGCGGCGGCCGCCGGCCCCGGGTGGCCGGGGTGCGCTACCGCGTCGAGGTCGGGCACAAGGACGGCGTCCAGCCCGGCGCGATCGTCGGCGCGATCACCGGCGAGGGCGGCCTGCGCGGCTCGGACCTGGGCAAGATCGACATCTTCCCGAGCTTCTCCCTCGTCGAGATCAGCGGCGACCTCTCCCCCGAGACCGCCCGACGCATCGGCGCGGCCAAGGTCGCCGGCCGCCCCCTGCGCATCCGCCCCGACGAGGGCCCGCGCGGCGGCAAGGGACACAAGCACGGCGGTCACGGCGGCTGGGGCGACAAGCCCGGCCGCGGCGAGCGGGGCCTGCGCCCCTCCCGGCCCGCCGGCGGCCCGCGCCGAGGCTCCGGCCGCTGAGGCTCGGGTAGCCGTCCGCCGCCGCTCCACCTCGCGTCGACCGCCGCAGTTCAAGCTGTGGCGGTCGACGCGTCTTGCCGTAGTCGTCGGACTGACGCGCCGACCGTCGACGCGGACCGAGGCGCGGACCGACGCGTCGGACTGTCGACGCGGACTGACGCACCGGCCACCGCACCGACCGACTCGCCGGACGCCGTGCGGGCTGGCGCCGTCGGGCGGGGCGTTCGGCTCCCGCTACCCCGGGCTCCCGGGACCGGCGACCACCCCGTGACGGTCGGGGGCGGCGAGCACCGCGGCCCGGGCCCGGTTCGCCCCCGCCGCCACGAACCGCTCCAGCGGGCCCTGCCCGAGGTACTTGTGCCACAGGACGGCGAACGGCAGCGCGACGCCGATGATGATGAGGTACCGGGCAAGGGGTTCGCCCACCAGGTCCGACAGCGCGAAAGGCGTGTGGGTGGAGTAGATGGTCAAGGTCATCGCCCCGGCCACCCCGATCGGCCACAGCAGGCGCCGGGCGGCGGGGAGCTTCGTCACCAGCAGGACGGCGCCGAGGACGGCGATCGCGCAGCCCACGGTGTGCAGCATGTCGAGCGGAGCGCCGGAGTGGTGCACGTTGACGCCGAGCCACCACCACGAGGGCACCTCGTCCGCGTCCCAGACCACCTGGTCCGGCGTCGCCCCCGCGCCCGCGGCGAGGAGGTGCTGCAGACCGCCCAGGGGGTAGAGCACCAACCACGAGACGAACCAGGTGACGACCGCCGTCGCCAGGCCGCCGACCAGCAGGCGGCGGGCCACCGTCGTGGAGGACAGGTTGAGCCGCCCGATGGCCAGGCCGGCGCAGATGTAGGCCATGTTGGTCACGGCCGGGAAGTCGCCCGTGACGAGCAGCTGCTGGACGAAGCCGCCGGGGTTGGAAAGAGGCGCGGAGAGGGTGAGTCGGTCGACGGCCTCCTCCCAGCCGAGGGCGTAGGACGCCAGCAGGATCAGCGGGCTGACCACGACCAGTCCGACGGCGATGCCGGCCAGCGTCCGCGGCCGCAGCCCGACCAGTGGGATGGCCAGGAGGAAGAACGCGCCGTAGTAGGCCAGGATGACCGAGATCGTCGCGACGTAGCCAAGGGCCAGGCCGATGGCGCCGATCAGCACGGCGCGGGCGGCGATGTTCGCCCGGGCGGCGCGCCGGACGCGGCCCTGCACGGGGTGCCGTCCCCCGGTGATGAAGGCCAGGCTGATGCCCGCCACCATCACGAACAGGGTGGCGGACCGGCCGATGACGGTCATGCCGGCCAGCGACGGCCCGCCGTCGGGCCCCAGCGGTTTCCAGACGTTCGCTGCCAGCATCGCCACGAGGGCGACCCCGCGGGTGACGTCGACGCCCAGGAACCGCGGCTTGCCGGGCGCGCCGGCGGTTCGGACCGGTGCTTCGGCGGCGGCACCTGGCGTGCTCCACCCACCGGTAGGTCCCGCAGCCGCATTCGCCCGGATGTGCGCCTCTCGCTCGGCCATGGCGAACTCCTCCCGCTCATCGTTGAGGACGTCACCCTCGCGGCCGCGAGTTCTGCGCAAGCGGGGTCGAGCACGGCCACGCTGGAGCGACCACGCTAACCAGACGCCCGGCGACACGGAAGCGTGGCTGACAGGCCTGTCAGCGGACCGACGAGGTCAGGATCTGCGGCGACGGCCGCGCTCGGGCACCGGCGGACCGTGTGCCTCCCGACACGGTCCGCCGTTTCCGTGCGCCGCGGCGTGGGCGTGGCCGCGGGCCGTCCCGCGCCGACCCCGCGCAGGCCGTCGACGTTCTCGGCCGCGGGGCGGACGGCAGGGCCGGCGAGGTCAGCGCGCCAGCTCGGCCAGCGCCCCGGCGAACCGCGAGAACTCGGCCAGCTGCTCCTCCAGCGGGCCGACCACCTGCTCGCGCACGGTCTGGTCCACCGCGGCCCGCAGCCGCCGCTCGACCCGCCGAGCCCGGCGCCTCGCGCCGGCCCGCGCGGCCACGGACCCCACCAGCGCCAGCAGCAACCCGGCCGCGAGCCCGCCGCCGAGCAGCACGGTGGGCCAGGGCAGGGGCCCGGCCATCGCCGTGACCGGCTCGGGCAGGCGGAGATAGGACAGCGCGGCGAGGACGCCGAGCCAGGCCGCGCCGGCGACCGCCGCGAGCAGGAACACCCACTGCAGCACGCCCAGCACCCGCCACCAGGCCGGTCGTCGGGTCTGCTCGAGCTCGGCGCCGGCCACCCGCTGGTCCAGGGAATCCACCAGCGCGGGGACGCGCGCGGTGACGTCCTCCAGCACGTCGGCGCGCCACTGCCCGGGCAGGTGCGTGGTGCCGCTCGCGACCATGGCGTGCGCCGCGGCCCGCACCGCTGCCTCCTGCACCGGCGTGGGGCCGGGCAGCGAGGTGCGCGCCAGGCGGACGTCCTCCGCCTGCGCGCCCAGGTGCAGACGCTTGAGCGGGTCCGGGCGCAGCCGGGACACCCATCTCACGGGTGGCCAGCCCACGTGCCGGCGGGCGGCGCGGACGTACGACCCGCGGGTCGCGTAGCGCACGGCGTCCACCCCGGCGGCCTGGGCCGCGGCGCCCACGAGCCGGGCCACCGCGGCGTCCCCGACCTCCACCGGAGCCGCAGCCGCGTCGGCCTCCGCCGCGCGGGCGAGCGCGGTGGCGGCGGTGCGCACGTCCGCGGCCAGGCGCAGCTGCGCCGCGCGCCGGCCCTCGGCGACGGCGGTGATCCGCTCACGCAGCTCGGGAACGCCGCTGCCCTCGCGGGCCGAGACGGCGAGCACCTCCACCCCGTCGAGCCCGTCGCGGGCCAGCAGCCGGGCCAGGTCGGCGAGCACGGCCGCGCGCTCGTCCGCGGCCAAGGTGTCGACCTGATTGAGCACCACCAGGGTGACGTCCGCGTGCGCGGCCATGGGCGCGAGGAAGTCGTCGTGCACGATCCCGTCGGCGTACTTCTGCGGGTCGAGCACCCAGACGAGCACGTCGACACGGCCCGCCATCCGCCCCGCCACCCGCCGGTGGTCGGCGACGGTGGAGTCGATGTCGGGCAGGTCGAGCAGCACGAGCCCGCCGGGGCCGTCGGGGCCGTCGGGTTCGCCCGGGCCGTCGGGTTCGCCCGGGCCGTCGGGGACGTCCGGGCCATCCCCGGCCACGGTGCGCTCGGGCACGCCGAGCCAGTCCAGCAGGTCGGCGGCGTCGTCGTCGCCCCACACCGCCGCCAGCGGCTGATGGGTGGTGGGACGGCGAGCCGCCACCTTGGCCACCTCGCGCCCGAGCAGCGCGTTGAACAGGGAGGACTTGCCCGAGCCGGTCGCCCCGAGCAGGGCCACGACTGTCCGTCCGGCGGCGAGGTTCTGCCGTTCCTCGGCGCGGCCGAGCAGCGCCCGGACGGCCTCGACGGCGGGAGCAGGCAGGTGCCCGTCCGCCAGCTCGACCGCCTCGCCGAGCAGGGACAGGTCGCGCGGCAGGGTGGCAGCCGGGTCGGCCGGGCCGCGGCGCAGCAGCGCGCTCACAGGCCCGCCTCCGCGCGCCGGGCGGCGCGCACGGCGGTGACGGCGGCCCCGATCCGGTCCGGCCCGCCGGGGTCGACGGCGAGCCCGGCGAGGGCGCCGCGGTAGGCGGCCGCCTGCGCGGCGAGGAACTCCCCGGCCCGCCGGTGCAGGTCGGCGCGCGCCGCCTGGGTCATCTTGCGCACGGCGTCGTCGCCGAAGACCGCCTCGAGGAGCTTCTGGGCCACGACGGCGGTGCCGCCGGCGATGGCGATCTCCGCGCCCGTCAGCCCCGCGGTGGAGGCGAAGAGGACCACCATGAGCGCGATGGCCAGGCCGTTGACGCCGAAGGAGAGCATCCGCGCGGTGAACCGCTTGTCGGCGCCCTCCTCGCGCACCATGCCCAGCAGGTCGCCCTGCCAGCCGCGCACCTGCGCCGAGGCCTGGTCGACGAGCCGGTCCTCGGAGGTCAGCGCCGCGGTGGCCCGCGCGAGGACGGTGCGGGCGCCGGGCTCGAGGCGCCAGGCGTGGTCGACGTCGGCGGCGGCCCGGGCGGCCTCGGCCACGAGCAGGGTCTGCAGCCCGGTCTCGATGGCGACGCCGACCTGCTCGGCCGGGGCGGGACGGCCCCGGAAGAAGCTGCCGATGCGGTCGCGGACGCGGCCCACGTGGGCCTCCACGGACCGGAAGAACTCCCCCGTGCCGACGAACTCCTGCCAGCGGGCGAGCACCTCCCCGCGCAGCATCGCCCCGTCGGCGGTGGCCGCCATGAGGCGCTGGTGGGCCTGCGCGTAGGCCTCGTCCACCTGCGCGGCCAGGGCGTTCTGCGCACCGATCTGGGCGCGGGCGGCGTCGCCCACGCCGGAGGCCCGCTCGAGGACGGCGTCCACGGCACCGCCGAGGGTCTGGCGGGCCACCGAGGCCCGCGAGCCGGCGTCGGCGGCGATGCCGTGCAGCCAGCCGCGCAGGGCGGCGACGTCGTCGGCGGGCAGCAGCCCGTCGGGGTCGAGGGTGGTCTCCCGGATGACGAACAGCGGCGCCCGGCCCAGTCCCTCCTCCTCCAGCCGCGCGGCGAGGTCCTGGCGCACCTCCGCGCTCACCCCGGCCGGGACCCGGTCGAGGACGACGGCGACGACGATGCGGCGGGCGGCCGCCTCGGCGAGCAGCGCCCACGGGATGGCGTCGCCGTACCTCGCGGCGGTGGTGACGAACACCCACAGGTCGGCCGCGGCGAGCAGCTGGTTCGCCAGCTGACGGTTCTCGGTGACCACGGAGTCGATGTCCGGGGCATCGAGCAGCGCCAGCCCCTCGGGCAGCTCGGCCGAGGCCCGCAGCTCGAGCTCGTGGTGGGCGCCCGCCCCCGTCCCGGGGGCGGCCGGCGCGCCGGGCGCGAGGGTGACGCGCGCGAGGCCGGGCAGGACGCGGTCGTCGGCGAACCAGGCCGCGTCGTCGGGGTGGTGGACCAGCAGCGGTCGGCGTGTGGTGGGCCGGATGGCCGAGGCCACGGCGACGCGGTCCCGCAGCAGGGCGTTGACCAGCGTGGACTTCCCGGCGCCGGTCGAGCCCCCGACGACGGCGAGCAGGGGCGCCTCGAGCTGCTCGTAGCGCGGGATGACGTAGTCGCCGAGCTGGTCGAGCACCTCGGCCCGCTCGGCGCGGGCCTCGTCGGCGCCGGCGACGTCGAGCGGGAGCGCCAGCCCGACGAGGGCCTCGCGCAGCCCGTCCAGCGCCGCGAGCACCGCGCGGGCGCCGTCGGGGCTCGCGAGCAGCGTCATCGACGCTCCGCCGGCACCGGGACGACCACCCGAGGCCACAGGTCCTCCTGCGGCGGGGTCCACGTGGCGGCGTCGGCGGGGACCTGCTCCCCGGAGCGGATGTCCTTGACCTCGTCGGCCTCCTCGCCGGGGAACCACACGAACGGGATGCCGCGGCGGTCGGCGTAGCGGATCTGCTTGCCGAACTTCGCCGCGGTCGGGGCGACGTCGGTGGGGATGCCCCGGGCGCGCAGGGCGCGCGCGACCCGGTCGCTGGCCCGGCGGTGCTCCTCGTCGGTGACGGCGACGAGCACGGCGGTGGGCACCGGCCGGGTGGCCCGCGCGAGGTCGTCGCCGAGCACGCGGGCGAGCAGCCGGGACACGCCGATCGACAGCCCGACGCCGGGGTAGGTGCGCTTGCCGTCGGAGGCGAGGGAGTCGTAGCGCCCGCCCGAGCAGATCGAGCCGAGGTTCTCGTGGCCCACCAGGGTGGTCTCGTAGACGCTGCCGGTGTAGTAGTCCAGGCCCCGGGCGATCTTGAGGTCGGCGACGACGGTGCCGGGGGCGAGGTCCTCGGCCGCCTCGAGCAGCGCGACCAGCTCGCCGAGCCCCTCGTCGAGCAGGTCGGAGCGGAAGCCCAGGGCGAGGACCTGGTCCGCCACCCCGGCGTCGACCCCGGAGATCGAGGCGAGGGCGAGGGCGTGAGCGGCCTGCTGCGGCGTCGCGCCGGCCTCCTGCTCCAGCGCGACGGCGACCGCCTCGGGGCCGATCTTGTCGAGCTTGTCGATCACGCGCAGCGCCGCCTCGACGTCCTCCAGCCCGATGGCCTCGTAGAAGCCCTGGGCGACCTTGCGGTTGTTGACGCTGATGCGCACCGGCGGGATCGGCAGGGCCGCCAGGGCCTCGGCCATCACGAGCGGCAGCTCCACCTCGTAGTGGAACGGCAGGGTGTCCGCGCCCACGACGTCGATGTCCGCCTGGGTGAACTCGCGGAAGCGGCCGTCCTGGGGTCGCTCGCCGCGCCAGACCTTCTGGATCTGGTAGCGCTTGAAGGGGAAGGTCAGCTGCCCGGCGTGCTCGAGGACGTAGCGCGCGAAGGGGACGGTGAGGTCGAAGTGCAGGCCGAGCTGCTTGTCGGGGTCCTCGGACGCTGTGTCCTCGGGGTCTTCCTGCAGCCGGCGCAGCAGGTAGACCTCCTTGGAGGTCTCGCCCTTGCGCAGCAGCTGGCTCAGCGGCTCGACGGCGCGCGTCTCGATCCCGGCGAAGCCATGGAGCTCGAAGGTGCGCCGCAGGGAGTCGAGGACGTAGCTCTCGACGACGCGGCCGTCGGGCAGCCACTCGGGGAATCCGGACAGGGAGGACGCACGTGCCATGGCCACGATCTTCGCACCCGCGCGCCCTTCCGGGCGATTCGCCCCGCCGCCGCGGCCGGCGTCCTCCGCTGGGCGCCCGACGGACGGCCGCTCGGCGTGGGCGGACGGCTGCTCGGCGTGGGCGCGGCTGCTCGGCGCCAGGTGGACGGCCGCGCCGCGTGGGACGGCGGCCGCTCAGCGCCGGCCCAGCGCCTCCCGCACGTACGGATTGGTGGCCAGCTCGTCGGCGAGGACGGTCGCCGGGCCGTGCCCGGGCAGGAGCACGGTGTGCGGCGGCAGCGCGCGGGTGAGGGTGCGTAGGGTGGCGGACATCTCGTCGGCGTCCCCGCCGGGCAGGTCGGTGCGGCCGATCGAGCCGGCGAAGAACACGTCCCCGCACAGCGCCACGAGGTGCATCCCGTCGTCGTCGGGCTCGGCGTGGGCGGGCAGCACCCCGTCGGTCTCCACCCGTCCGCGGGCGAGGAGCAGCGTGGACCCCTCCGTGTGCCCGGGGGCGGGCACCGCGCGCAGCACCACCCCGGGCACCGCCTCCCCACCCCCGCCGGTGAGCCAGGACGCCGGGAAGGGCGCGGCGCCGGCGGGCGACTGCCACGGCGTCGGCGCCAGCTGGGTGAAGTACTCGCCGAGGGGGCCGAGGGCGCCGGCCGGGTCCTCCAGCCGGTACGCGTCGCGGGGGGCGATGTACACCGGGGCGTCGCCGGCCAGCGCTGCGGCGTCCCAGACGTGGTCGGCGTGGCCGTGGGTGATGACCACCGCCCCGAGGCGCAGCCGGTGCCGGAAGAGCAGCTCTGTCACGACCGGCGCGGCGCCGGCGCCGGGGTCGACGACGACGGCGGTCCCGCCCTCCTCGGCGGCCAGGACGTACGCATGGGTCTCGAGCACGGGGGCGGTCGCCCGCAGCAGCAGCATGGGCCCAGGCTATCGGCCGCTCGGGCCGTTCCTTCCCGGGGAGCCCGGCTCCGAGATCGGACCGTGCTCCGCGCCGTGCGGGCCGCCCGGGGCACGCCAAGCGCCGCTCGGGGCGCGCCCGCCGCCGCTCGAGGGCGGTCCTCAACCCGCCGCGTCGCGAATGTGGTGTGATCCCCGTCGCCTCAGTCCCTAGACTGAGGGCCTCTCCACGCACCCGGGCCGCGACGCGGACCGGGACGCGCGCCCGCGGGCGCGCAGGCGCGGTGGGGCCGCGGCGGCGGGACCGCCCCGGGCAGGTACGAGAACGGTGTGGCACCACGCCAACTCCGTCATCGAGAAGGAGTGACGTCCAAGTGACCGAGCAGTCGAGCCCCAGCGAGACCCGCGCAGCGAACGAGCAGACCCAGAACGATGCCCAGGCATCCCCGGAGACGGAGGCGTCGGTGGTCGCGGAGTCCGAGCGCGCGGAGGAGGTCACCCCGACGGCGGAGAGTGCGGCGGCGGGCGACGCCCCCGCGAGCGGCGCTCAGGCCGCTCAGGCCGCTCAGGCCGCTCCGGCGGCGCACGTCGCCGACGGCGCGGGACCGGACGCCGCAGAGCCGTCCGCCCCTGACGCCGTCCCCGCTCCCGCCGCGGAGGCCGCTTCCGCGGGACCGGACGCCGCCCCGGCCGCGGACGCCGCCCCCGCGGGACCGGACGCCACCGGCGAGACCGCGACGGCGCCTCAGCCCGAGCGCGCCGAGGCTCCCGCGCAGCCGGCCGCCCCCGCCGCGGACGCTGCCTCCGCCGAGCCGGGCGGCGCCGACGAGATCGCGGCGGCCGCGCCCCACGGCGCGCCCGCCGAGCGGCCGCACCCCACACCCTCGCCCGCCGACGCCCGCCCCGGCCCGCGCGCGGTGCCCCGCCCGGTCCCGCGCCCCAAGGTGCCCGCCGCCGCGGCCCCCGTCGCCGCGCCGCCGGTGCCGCCCGTCGACGCCCACGACGCCGCGGAGGCCGCCGCCTGGGGCCGGGTGGACGACGACGGCACCGTCTGGGTGCGTGAGGCCACCGGCGAACGCGTCGTCGGCCAGTACACCGGCGCCGACCGGGAGGAGGCCCTCGGGTTCTACGTCCGCCGCTTCCTCGACCTACAGGCGCAGGTCGCGCTGTTCGAGGCGCGGCTCCCCCAGCTCAGCGGCAAGGAGATCGACCAGACCCTCGCCACCCTGACCGACGCGCTCAAGGAGCCCACCGCCGTCGGCGACCTCGACGGGCTGCGCACCCGCCTCGACCGCGTCCGCGCAGCCGCCGAGGAGCGCCGCGCGGAGGCCGCGGCCGAGCGGGAGGCCGCGCGCGCCCGCGCAGTCGCGGACCGCACGGCCATCGTCGAGCAGGCCGAGAAGGTCGCCGCGCAGGACCCCACCCGCACCCAGTGGAAGCAGTCCGGGGAGCGGCTGCGGGACCTGCTCGACCAGTGGAAGAACGCCCAGCGCACCGGCCCGCGCCTGGACCGGCCCACCGAGGACGCCCTGTGGAAGCGGTTCTCGCACGCGCGCACGGCCTTCGACCGCCACCGCCGGCAGTACTTCTCCGAGCTCGACGCCTCCCAGGCGCAGGTCAAGGACGCCAAGGAGCAGCTCATCGCGCGCGCCGAGGAGCTGGCGGCCTCGACGGACTGGGGCCGCACCACCGCCGCGTACCGGCAGCTGATGGACGAGTGGAAGGCGGCCGGTCGCGCCTCCCGCAAGGACGACGACGCGCTGTGGGCACGGTTCCGCGCCGCCCAGCAGCGCTTCTTCGACGCCCGCAACGCCCAGAACGCCGAGATCGACGCCGAGTACTCCGAGAACCTCAAGGTCAAGCTCGCGCTGCTCGAGCAGGCCGAGGCGCTGGTGCCCGTCACGGACGTCAAGGCCGCCAAGGCCGCCCTGCGGCCGCTCCAGGACAAGTGGGACGCCGCGGGCAAGGTGCCCCGGGCGGACGTCCAGCGCGTCGAGGGGCGCATGCGCGCCGTCGAGCAGGCGGTGCGCGACGCCGAGCAGGCGGCCTGGCAGCGGACCGACCCGGAAAAGAAGGCCCGCGCGGAGGGCGCCGCGGCCCAGCTCGAGGCCGCCATCGCCGGCCTGGAGGCCGACCTGGCCCGGGCCCGCGAGACCGGCGACGAGTCGCAGATCGCCGAGGCGCAGACCGCCCTCGACGCCCGCCGCGCGTGGCTGGACCAGGTCCAGCGCACCGCGCGGGACTGAGCCCCGAAACACCGCCGGCCGGCCCCTCCGGGGGCCGGCCGTTCGTGTCTGGGCCGAAGCGGGCGCCGCGTGGGCCGCCCGGCCGTCACACCGCCGTGGCGGTGCGCGTGTTCTTCGTGCCCGTGACGCGGTAGGCGTCGAAGACGCCGTCGATGCGCCGCACGGCGTTGAGCACGTGCCCGAGGTGCGAGGGCTCGGCCATCTCGAAGACGAATTTGCTGATGGCCACCCGGTCCCGGGACGTGGAGACGGACGCGGACAGGATGTTGACGTGGTTGTCCGACAGCACCCGGGTCACGTCGGACAGCAGCGCATTGCGGTCCAGCGCCTCAACCTGGATCTGGACCAGGAACGTGCTGTGCGCCTGGGCGGCCCAGCTGACCCCGACCATCCGCTCCGGCTGGGCGCGCAGGCCCTCGACGTTGCCGCAGTCGGCCCGGTGCACCGAGACCCCCGACCCGCGGGTGATGAACCCGACGATCGGGTCCCCCGGCACCGGCGTGCAGCAGCGGGCGAGCTTCACCCAGATGTCGGTGTCGCTCATGCCCTCGACGACGACGCCGGAGTCGCCGGTGCGGTGCCGCGGCCGGTGCTCGCCGGGCATGGTGGCCTCGGCGAGGGTCTCCTCCGCGCCCGGCTCCCCGCCCATCGACTGCACGAGCCGGTGGACGACGTTCGACGCCGAGACGTGGTTCTCGCCGACCGCCGCATACAGCGCGGACACGTCGGCGTAACGCATCTCGGTGGCCAGCGCGCTGAGCGAGTCGTGGTTCATCAGGCGCTGGATGGGCAGGTTCTGCTTGCGCATCGCCTTGGTCAGCTGCGCCTTGCCGGCCTCGATGGCCTCCTCGCGGCGCTCCTTGGTGAACCAGGCCTTGATCTTGTTGCGCGCGCGGGGGCTCTTGACGAAGCTGAGCCAGTCCTGGCTGGGCCCGGCGTTCTCCGCCTTGGAGGTGAAGACCTCGACGCTGTCGCCGTTCTCGAGCACCGAGTCCAGCGGCACGAGCCGGCCGTTGACCCGGGCGCCCACCGTGCGATGGCCGACCTCGGTGTGCACGGCGTAGGCGAAGTCCACCGGCGTGGCCCCGGCCGGCAGCGCGAGCACGTCGCCCTTGGGGGTGAAGACGTAGACCTCCGCCCCGGACATCTCGTAGCGCAGCGAGTCGAGGAACTCCCCCGGGTCCGCCGTCTCCCGCTGCCAGTCGACGAGCTGACGCAGCCAGCCCATCTCCCCGCCGCCGGGCGGGCCGCCGTCGACCTTGGCGCCCTTGGCGTTGGGGTTCTCCTTGTACTTCCAGTGCGCCGCGACGCCGTACTCCGCGCGCCGGTGCATGTCGTGGGTGCGGATCTGGATCTCCACCGGCTTGCCGGCCGGCCCGACCACGGTGGTGTGCAACGACTGGTAGAGGTTGAACTTCGGCATGGCGATGTAGTCCTTGAACCGCCCCGGCAGGGGGGTCCAGCGGGCGTGCATCGCACCGAGGGCGGCGTAGCAGTCGCGCACGGTGTCCACGAGCACCCGCACGCCGACGAGGTCGAAGATGTCGTCGAAGTCGCGGCCCCGGACGATCATCTTCTGGTAGATCGAGTAGTAGTGCTTGGGCCGGCCGGTGACCACGCCGCGGATCTTCGCGGTGCGCAGGTCCGCCTCGATCTGCTGGCGCACCGTGGCGAGGTACTCGTCCCGGGCGGGTGCCCGCTCGGCGACGAGGTGCTCGATCTCCTCGTAGACCTTCGGGTACAGGGTGGCGAAGGAGAGGTCCTCGAGCTCCCACTTGATGGTGTTCATGCCCAGCCGGTGGGCCAGCGGGGCGTAGATCTCCAGGGTCTCCCGGGCCTTCTTGCCCGCCTTGTCCGCCGGCACGTACTTCCACGTGCGGGCGTTGTGCAGGCGGTCGGCGAGCTTGATGACCAGGACGCGGATGTCCTTGGCCATGGCCACGACCATCTTGCGGACCGTCTCGGCCTGGGCGGCGTCGCCGTAGGTCACCTTGTCGAGCTTGGTCACGCCGTCGACGAGGAGGGCGATCTCGTCGCCGAACTCGGCGCGGAGCTCCTCGAGCGGGTACCCGGTGTCCTCGACGGTGTCGTGCAGCAGTGCGGCGGCGAGAGTGGGCGCGGTCATTCCCAGCTCGGCGAGGATGGTGGCGACGGCGACCGGGTGGGTGATGTAGGGGTCGCCGCTCTTGCGCAGCTGGCCCCGGTGGGCCCGCTCGGCCACCTCGTAGGCGTGGACGATGAGCTGGGTGTCCGCCTTGGGATGGTTCGCGCGGACGGCGCGCAGCAACGGCTCGATCGCCGGCGGGCTGGAGTGCCCGCGCGAGCCCAGCCACACGAGACGGGAGCGCACGCGGGAGCCGGGCACCACCGACTCGGCGGCGCTGCCCTCCCCCGTCGTCTGCACCCGTTCACCGGCCATTGCACGATCCTACGGCGTGCCCGGAGCACCCACGACCAAGGCCCGGCCGCTTCGTCCCCGGGCGAAACGGCAGGCCGGCGGGGCGGCCGCCGGAGCGACGGTGGTCGTCAGGAGACACCTGGCCGGCGAACCGGCCGCCGGAGCGACGGGGGTCGTCAGGAAACCTGGCCGGCGAACCGGCCGCCAGAGCGACGGGGGTCGCCAGGAAACCTGGCCGGCGACCCGGCCACCAGAGCGACGGAGGTCGCCAGGAAACCTGGCCGACGGCCCGCCGGCGCACGACGAGGCGGGCGCCGACCGGGACCGGCGGTCAGTACACCAGGACGGAGTCCACCTGGTAGCCGTCGAGCTTGGTCCGCCCGCCCAGCGCGGCGAGCTCGAGCAGCATCGCCAGCGCGACGACGTCGCCGCCGCTGCGTTCGACGAGCTCGATGGCCGCCGCGCCCGTGCCGCCGGTGGCGAGCACGTCGTCGATGATGAGGACGCGCTGGCCCTCGCTGATGGTCTCCGGCCGCAGCTCCATCCGCGCGGTGCCGTACTCGAGGGCGTAGTCGACGCCGAGCACCGGCCCGGGCAGCCGGCCGGCCTTGCGCACGGTGATCATGCCGACGCCGAGCTCCAGCGCCAGCGGCGCGGCGAGGATGAACCCGCGCGACTCCAGGCCGGCGACGGCGTCGACCTGGCCGCGGTACTTCTCGGCCAGCCCGCGCACCAGCGCGCCGAACGCGGCGCCGTCGGCGAGCAGCGGCGTGATGTCCCGGAACAGCACCCCCGGCGCCGGGAAGTCGGCCACCTCGCGCACGTGGTCACGGACGAGGTCCGTGAGCTGCGCAGGGAACGCGGAGGTGGGTGCTGCCGTCATCGTCGGCCCTTCTTTCGCTTCGGCTGGGCGCTCGGCCCGAGGTGGTGGCCCGCCACGACGCCGACCCCGAGGTCCTCGGTGGAGGGCGCAAGGTCGGCCTCGCCGTCGTCATCCCCGCCCTCGCCGTTGGCGGCGCGGGTCTTGGCGCGGTGGGCGAGCACCTGGCGGGTGTGCTTGGCGATCGGGGCCTGCCGCTCGCGCAGCGAGACCTCCAGCGGCGCGGCGATGAACACCGAGGACCACGTGGAGAGCAGCATGCCGACGAACAGGGCGAGGCCGATGTCGCGCAGGGTGCCGGCGCCGAGGAGGAAGGCACCGACGAACAGGATCGACGCGACCGGCAGCAGGCCGGTGACCGAGGTGTTGATAGAACGGACCAGCGTCTGGTTCACCGCGAGGTTGGCGCCCTCGGCGTACGTGCGCCGCTTCTGGTTGAGCAGGTGGGCGTTGTTCTCGCGGACCTTGTCGAACACGACGACCGTGTCGTACAGGGAGTACCCGAGGATCGTGAGGAAGCCGATGACCGACGCCGGGGTCACCTCGAAGCCGACGAGGGCGTAGATGCCCACGGTGACGACGAGGTCGTGCACGAGCGCCCCGATGGCCGCCAGGGACATCGTCCAGGTCCGGAAGTACGCCGCCATGACGATCGAGACGAGCACGAGGAAGATCACCAGGCCCTGCAAGGCCTTCGCCGTCACGCTGGACCCCCACGAGGGGCCCACGTAGGTGGCTGCGACGTCGTTGACGGGCACGCCGTACTCCTCGGCGAGCCCCTGCTTGACCTGCTGGGTCTGCTGGTCGGTGAGCTTCCCCGTCTGCACGCGCAGCGAGTTGGCGCCCACCCCGGAGACGCGCGGGGCCTCGCCCGTGCCGGTCTGCGCGATGACGTCGTAGGCCCGCTGCTGGTCGAGGGTCTGGGCGCCCGAGACGGTGAACTGCGACCCGCCACGGAACTCGATGCCCGCGTTGATGCCCTTGAAGCCGAGCAGCAGCAGCGAGGCGACCATGAGCGCGCCGGCGACGGCGAACCAGGTGCGGCGCCGGCCGACGAAGTTGATCGACCGCTTGCCGGTGTAGAGCTCGTTGCCGAGGGTGGCGAGGCTGGCCATCACCGCTCACCTCCTGCGTTCGGGCTCTGGGGATCGTCCTGGTCGGCCGCGGCGGCGTCGGGGCCGGTGTCGGCGGGGTCCGGGCCGGGCGACGCGGCGGTCTCCTCGGCGCGCTGGCGGGCGCGCTCGGCGGCGCGCCGCTCGGCGATGGTCAGGCGGCGGCCCTCGCCGGCCTCCTCCGGGCTGGCCGGACCGGTGCCGCCGGGCAGCGCTCCGCCCGTCCCGACGCCGGCGCCGACGAGCGCCTTGTCGCGGGCGGCGGCGCGCGCCGGGGCGGGGGCGAACCGGCCGCGGCCGCGGTAGGTCATCGACGTCGCGCCCAGGGACTTCGGCTCGAGGCCGGAGAAGCGGTGGCCCTCGCCGAAGAACTTCGTGCGCACGAGCAGCTGCATGACCGGGTGGGTGAAGAGCATCACGACGACGAGGTCGATGAGCGTGGTCAGGCCCAGGGTGAACGCGAAGCCCTGCACCCCGCCGACGGCGAGGAAGTACAGCACCACCGCGGCGAGGAAGTTCACCGCGTCGGAGGCGAGGATGGTGCGGCGGGCACGGTCCCAGCCGCGCTCGACGGCGGCGCTGAGCACGCGGCCCTCGCGCACCTCGTCGCGGATGCGTTCGAAGTAGACGATGAAGGAGTCCGCCGTGATGCCCACGGCGACGATCAACCCGACCACGCCGGGCAGGGACAGCCGGTACCCGATCGTCCAGGACAGCAGCGCGATGACGCCGTAGTTGAGGATGCCGGCGGCGACCAGGCTGGCGATGGAGACGACGCCGAGGCCGTGGTACTGCCAGATCATGTACAGCACCACGAGGATGACGCCGATGATGCCGGCGAGCACGCCGCGGGCGAGCTGCTCGCTGCCCAGGGTGGCGGAGATCTGGTCCTCGGACTGGACCTCGAAGTTCAGCGGCAGCGAGCCGAAGTTCAGCTGGTTGGCGAGCTGGTTGGCCGTCGCCTGGGTGAAGTTGCCGGAGATCTGGGCGCGGCCGTCCAGGATGGCGTCGTTCATCCGCGCGTTGGAGACCACGAGCCCGTCGAGGACGACGGCGAACTGGTTCCGGGGCTCCTGCAGGGTGAGCAGGCGCTGGCTGAACTCGGCGAAGGTCTTCGTGCCCTCGCCGTTGAGCTGCAGGCTCACCACCCACTGGCCGGTGCTCATGCCCTGGGAGTTCTGGCCGATCCCGGCCGTCGCGGTCTTCACGGCGGTGCCCTCGAGCGCGGCCGGGCCGAGGATGAACTTCTGGCTGCCGTCCTGGGAGCAGGAGACCATCGGCTTGGCCGGGTCGTCGGTGGAGCCGCCGGTGCGGTTGGCCGGGTCGGTGCAGTCGAGCGTGTAGAAGTCGTAGTTGACCTGCTCGGTGATCCAGGCGGGGTCGGAGCTGTTGGCCGGCTCCGTCGCCGGGGTGTCGGAGAGCTTGCCGTCGCCGTCGGTGTCGGCCGCCTTCATCGCGGCGGCCTTGATCTCGTCCGCCGTCGGCTTGGTCGTGGGCTGGGCGGTGGGCTGCTCGCCCTTCTCGGCGGCGGCCACCGCGGCGGGGTCGATGGTGCCGGGGGCGCCGGCGGCCAGCACCGGGCGGAAGCGCAGCTGCGCGGACTCGCGGACGAGGTTGAGGGTCTCCTCCGAGGGCTGCCCGGGAAGCGAGACGACGATGTTCTGCCCGCCCTGGCTGGTGATCTCCGCCTCGCTCACCCCGGAGGCGTCCACGCGTTGGCGGATGACCTCGATGGCCTGCTCGACGTCCTTCTGGGTGACCTGGGAGTTGTCCGTGGTCTTGGGCGTGAGGATGAGCTGGGTGCCGCCCTCCAGGTCGAGCGCGAGCTTGGGGGCGAGGGACGCGGCGTCCTCCTGGCCCTTGGTCAGCTGGACGCCGGCGACGAGGCTGCCGATCAGGGCGATGATCACGACGGCCAGGAAGATGAGCTTCCGGCCGGGCCGGGGCTGGTTCGGGCGTTTCGCCACGGTGTCTTCTCTCGGTGCAGGGCTGTGCCGCCGGCCGTGGGCCGGCGGGGACGGAGGGCGGGCGGGGTCAGGCGCGTGGCTCGGGACCGGGGCGCGGGCCCTGGTCCTCCGACCGCTCCGGGTCGTCCGCCGGGTCGCCGACCGGGCGGTCCTCGGGCTCGGTCGTGGCGGCCTCGGCCGGCGGGTCGGTCGTCAGCGAGGAGGCGTCGTCGGGCACGACGAGGTGCTCGCCGTCCTCGTGGGCCGGAGCGAACGGCGGCTCCTTGATCTCCTTGATGGCGCTCTTGAGCCAGATGGTCTCGACGCCCGACGGGCTCTCGAGGGTCACGACGTCGCCGTCGACGTCGACGACACGGCCGAAGAAGCCGCCGATGGTCATGACCGAGGTCCCGGGCACCATGGCCTGGCCCATGCGCTCGCGCTGCTCGGCCATCTTCTTCTTCCCGCGGTTCGTGGTGAACCACATGACACCGATCATGAGGGCGAGGAAGAGAAAGATTTCGTATCCCATGAGGGCGTGGCTCCGCTCGGTTGAGGGCATTTGGCCCCCTGAGTCTAGGCGAGCGGCGGCCCCGGCCGGAACACCGGGCCCCGGTGAGTCCGCACACCAGTACTGAGCGGCCAGCGGCGACGGTTCTGAGAGGCCAGGGGCGACGCGCGCGGGGCACCGCACCGATCCGCCCCGCCGAGCGGCCCGCACGGCTCGTGGCGGGCACGCGGCCCGAACCCACGACCCCGCACGGTCGGCGGACGCCGTCAGGCGAACAGCATGCCCTCGGACGGGGGGCGCAGGCCGAGGTGGTCGTAGGCGGCCGGGGTGGCCATGCGCCCGCGCGGGGTACGCACGATCAGGCCCTCGCGCACGAGGAACGGCTCGGCGACCGTCTCGACGGTCTCCGGCTCCTCCCCCACCGTCACGGCCAGGGTGGTCAGGCCGACCGGGCCGCCGCCGAAACGCTGGCACAGCGCCTGCAGCACGGCGCGGTCGAGCCGGTCCAGGCCGAGCCGGTCCACCTCGAACACGTCGAGCGCGCCGTGCGCGGCGGCGAGGTCGAGCACCCCGGTCCCGCGCACCTGGGCGAAGTCCTGGACCCGGCGCAGCAGCCGGTTGGCGATGCGCGGGGTGCCGCGCGAGCGCGACGCCAGCTCGGCCGCGGCGTCGCCGCGCAGCTCCACCCCGAGCAGCCCGGCGCTGCGGCGCAGCACCTGCTCGAGCTCGGCCGGGGAGTAGAACTCCAGGTGGCCGGTGAAGCCGAACCGGTCGCGCAGCGGCGCCGGCAGCAGCCCGGCCCGGGTGGTCGCGCCGACGACGGTGAAGGGCGGCAGGCTCAGCGGGATCGACGTGGCGCCCGGGCCCTTGCCGACGACGACGTCGACCCTGTAGTCCTCCATCGCCAGGTAGAGCATCTCCTCGGCGGGGCGGGCCAGGCGGTGGATCTCGTCGATGAAGAGCACGTCGCGCTCCTGCAGCGAGGAGAGGATCGCCGCGAGGTCCCCGGCGTGCTGGATGGCCGGGCCGGAGGTCATCCGCAGCGCGCCGTCGACCTCGGCGGCGATGATCATCGCCAGGGTGGTCTTGCCCAGCCCGGGCGGGCCGGAGAGCAGCACGTGGTCGGGCGGGGTGTTGCGGGCGTTGGCGGCGTCGAGCACGAGGGAGAGCTGGTCGCGCACGACGGGCTGGCCGACGAAGTCCGCCAGCCGGCGCGGGCGCAGCGCGGCCTCGGCGGCGCGCTCGAGGTCGTCGGCGGCGGAGTCGACCACGCGATCGTCAGCCATGGCGGTGCCCGCCCAGGTGCTGCAGGGCCGCCCGGAGCACGCCCGGGACGTCGACGGGGCCGCCGTCGGCGCCGGTCACGGCCTCCACGGCGCCGGCGGCGACCTTCTCGCTCCAACCGAGCTGGACCAGGGCCTCGACGACCTCGGGCGAGGGGGCGGCCGCCGCGGGGGTGACCGCGGGCGCGGCCTCGCCGGTGGCGGGGCCGAGCTTCTCCCCCACCTCCAGGACGATGCGCTGGGCACCCTTCTTGCCGATGCCGGGCACGCGCTGCAGGGCGGCGAGGTCCTCGCCGGCCACGGCGCGGCGCAGCCCGTCGGGGGTGTGCACGGCGAGCATGGCCAGGGCCAGGCGCGGCCCGACGCCCGAGACGGTCTGGAGGGTCTCGAAGACCTCGCGCTCGTCGTCGTCGGCGAAGCCGAACAGGGTCAGGGAGTCCTCCCGGACGACAAGGGAGGTGGCGAGCCGGGCCTCGCGGCCCGGGACGAGGCCGGCCAGGGTCGTGGGCGTGGCGTGCACCAGCATGCCCACCCCGCCGACACGGACCACCGCGCGGTCCAGCCCGACGGCCTCCACCTCACCGGTGACTGACGCGATCATGCGGTCCTCTCGCGACGGCCCGCCGCAGCGGGGACGAACACCTGTACGACGATCAACCTACCTCTTGGGTGCGACAGCGCCGGCCCGGCGCGCCGCCCGCTCGGCCTCCGCCCAGGCGCGCTGGGCGGGGGTCAGGCCCGCCCCGGCCGCGCGGGGCAGGGTGTCAGCCCCGCCGTAGCTCGCCCGCACGGCGCTGCCCACGCCGCCGCCGCGCCAGGCGTGGCAGATGGCCAGGGCGAGCGCGTCGGCCGCGTCCGCGGGCTTGGGGCGGGCCGCGAGGCCGAGGATACGCATGACCATCTCCTGCACCTGCACCTTGTCGGCGCGGCCGTTGCCGGTGACGGCGGCCTTGACCTCGCTGGGGGTGTGCAGCGCGAGCGGCAGGTGGGCGCGCGCGGCGGCGAGCATGGCCACCCCGGCCACCTGGGAGGTGCCGGTGACGCTGCGCACGTTGGCCTGGGCGAAGACGCGCTCGACGGCGACGACGTCGGGGCGGTGCTCCCGGAGCCAGGCGTCGAGGGCCTCGGCGACCGTGAGCAGGCGCAGGTGCGGGGCCTGCTCGGCGGGCGTGCGCACGACGTCGACGGCGACCAGGCGGACCTTGCGTCCGCCGGCGGCCTCGACGACGCCGAGGCCGCACCGGGTCAGGCCGGGGTCGACTCCGAGGATGCGCACGTGCCCAGCCAACCACCGCCCGCCGGCGCGGCCCGGCAGCCACACGCCCCGGCCCGCGTGACGTCGCCGACGTCACGCGGCCGGGGCGCGGCAGGAGGCGTCACCCGCGGGCGGTCAGTCCTCCTCCTCCAGGGCGGCCATGACCTCGTCGGTGGCGTTGAAGTTGGCGAACACGTTCTGCACGTCGTCGCTGTCCTCGAGGGCGTCGATGAGGCGCAGCACCTTCCGGGCGCCCTCGACGTCGACGTCGACCTCCATGGACGGGACGAACTGCGCCTCGGCGGAGTCGTAGTCCAGCCCGGCGTCCTGCAGGGCGGTGCGCACCGCGACGACGTCCCCGGCCTCGGAGATGACCTCGAAGGACTCCCCCAGGTCGTTGACCTCCTCGGCGCCGGCGTCGAGGACGGCGCCGAGGACGTCGTCCTCGGTCAGCCCGTCGCTCTTGGGCACGACGACGACGCCGCGGCGGTTGAACAGGTAGGACACCGAACCGGGGTCGGCGAGGTTGCCGCCGTTGCGGGTGAACGCCACGCGCACGTCGGAGGCGGCGCGGTTGCGGTTGTCGGTGAGGCACTCGACGAGGACGGCGACGCCGCCGGGGGCGTAGCCCTCGTACATGATCGTCTCGTAGTCGGCCCCACCGGCCTCGGCGCCGGAGCCGCGCTTGACGGCCCGGTCGATGTTGTCGGCCGGGACGGAGCTCTTCTTCGCCTTCTGGATGGCGTCGAAGAGCGTCGGGTTGCCGGCCGGGTCACCGCCGCCGGTGCGGGCGGCCACCTCGATGTTCTTGATGAGGCGCGCGAACAGCTTGCCGCGCTTGGCGTCGATCGCGGCCTTCTTGTGCTTGGTGGTGGCCCACTTTGAGTGCCCGGACATCAGTGAAGCTCCTCAGCTCGTCAGTTGCTGCGTACTCGGCAGGCGGGCGTCCGAGACCATCTCGACGAACAAACGGTGAACGCGCATCTCGCCCCCGATCTCGGGGTGGAAGGCGGTCGCCAGCAGCCTGCCTTGCCGCACTGCGACGATCTTACCGTCGGCGTCGCCAGCTGCCGGTGCGGCCGCACGGGCGAGCACCTCGACGCCCTCGCCGACCTGCTCGACCCACGGGGCGCGGATGAACACCGCGTGAAGCGGCGGCTCGCCCTCTCCCGCGCCGAGCGCGGGCGCGGTGAGGTACTGCTCGTGGGAATCGACCTGCCGCCCGAACGCGTTGCGGCGCACGGTCATGTCGATGCCGCCGAGCGTCGTCTGGTCCGCGGTGGCGCCTGCGACCCGGTCGGCGAGCAGGATCATCCCGGCGCAGGAGCCGTACACCGGCAGCCCCTCGGCGATCCGCTCGCGCAGCGGCTCGAAGAGGTCGAAGGCGCGGAGCAGCTTCTCCATCGTCGTGGACTCCCCACCGGGGAGGACCAGGCCGTCGACGGCGGCGAGCTCGGCCGGGCGGCGCACGGGCAGGGGGCGGGCCCCGGCCCCGGTCAGGGCGGCGACGTGCTCGCGCACGTCGCCCTGCAGGGCCAGGACACCGACGCTGGGGATGGAGGGACTCACGTCCAACCATCTTAGGACCCGGGCGAGGTGGGCTAGCGTGCGGGGCGTGAGCGCCCCCGTCCTCGACCGCGTGAGCACGCCCTTCGTCGTCCCGGCCCGCTTCTGCGGCCCGCCGGCCTCCGGGAACGGCGGCTGGGTCAGCGGGCACGCCGCCGGTCTGCTCACGGAGCCGGGTGGGCCGGCCGTCAGCGTGCGGCTGCTGAGCCCTCCCCCGCTGGACACGGCGATGGAGGTGCGCCGCGACGACGCCGGGATCGAGGTGCTCGACGGCCCGCACGGGGTGCTGCGCGCGGGGCCGGCCACCGGTCCGCTCGCCGGCGACGTGCCGGGGCCGGTGGGCTACGCCGAGGCCGTCGCGGCCGCGGGTGGTTTCCCGGGGCTGCACGACCACCCCTTCCCGGGTTGCTTCGTGTGCGGCACCGACCGGGACCCAGCGGACGGCCTGGCCCTGCGCCCGGGCCCGACCGACGGCGGGAGCGTGTTCGCCGCGGCGTGGGTGCCGCGGGAGAGTTCCGTGGAGATGGCGTGGGCGGCGCTGGACTGCCCGGGCGCCTGGGCGCTGGGGTTCGCCGGCCGGCCGATGGTGCTCGGCACCATGACCGCCCAGGTCCGCGAGCTGCCGGAGGTCGGCGCGGCGCACGTGGTCGTCGCGTGGCCGCAGGGGGTGGTGGGCCGCAAGCACCACAGCGGCACGGCCCTGTACACCGAGGACGGGCGGCTGCTCGCCCGCGCCGACGCCATCTGGATCGCCGTCGACCCGGCGCTGGTGCGCCCCGCGCGGGGCTGAGGGCCGCGACGCGGCGATCGCGGCAGGTAGAACAGGCGCGCTCAGCGAGATCTGCAGCGGCCGCCGGCGGTGCCGCGGCCGATACCGGTGCCCCACGCGCCCCCGTCGCCGGCGCGTCTGGCTCGTGCCCGGATCACACGGAGGACTCGTCCAGGTGCGGCGTGGTGCCGTCCCACCCGCCCAGCAGGGTGCGCACGAGCTCGGGCAGCGGCGTGGGGTAGACGACCGTCCCATCCGCGACCGCGGCGTCGAGCGCGTCGAGGTCCCACCAGCGCACCTCGTCGAGGACGTCGCGCTCGAGCTCGGTCCAGCCGTCGTCGGAGAAGTCGTGCGCGCCGGAGACCCGGGCGAGGAAGAACTCCTCGTCCTGCCGGCACGTCACCCGCGCGAAGTCGAACAACGCGCTGCGGGTGAGCACCGGCCCGACCAGGTCGTCCGGGGCCACGACCAGCCCGGTCTCCTCGAACACCTCCCGGGCGGCGCCCGCCCGCACGTCCTCGCCGTCGTCGAGCCCCCCGCCCACGGTGAACCACCACGAGCGGGTGACCTCGCCGGCGTCGTGCCCCCGCACGAGCAGGACGCGGTCCGCCTCGTCGACCACGATGACGCGGGCGGCGCGCCGGAACGGCACGCCGTCCGGGCCCGGCACCCAGTCGGGCCCGAGCCCGTACGTCAGCGCGTCAGGCACCGCGCGGGCTCACCAGCCGCGCTCGGCGAGCCGGTGCGGGACGGGGATGTCGTCGACGTTGATGCCGACCATGGCCTCGCCCAGGCCGCGGGAGACCTCGGCGATGACGCTCGGGTCGTCGTAGAACGTCGTCGCCTTGACGATGGCGGCGGCGCGCTGGGCGGGGTTGCCGGACTTGAAGATGCCCGAGCCCACGAAGACGCCCTCGGCGCCCAGCTGCATCATCATGGCCGCGTCCGCCGGGGTGGCGATGCCGCCGGCGGTGAACAGCACGACGGGCAGCTTGCCCTTCTCGGCGACCTCCTTGACGAGGTCGTACGGCGCCTGCAGCTCCTTGGCCGCGAGGTACAGCTCGTCCTCGGGCAGGCTCTGCAGCCGGCGGATCTCGTCGCGGATGGCGCGCATGTGCGTCGTGGCGTTCGAGACGTCCCCGGTGCCGGCCTCGCCCTTGGAGCGAATCATCGCCGCGCCCTCGGTGATGCGGCGCAGCGCCTCGCCGAGGTTGGTCGCCCCGCACACGAACGGCACGGTGAACTGCCACTTGTCGATGTGGTGGGAGTAGTCGGCCGGGGTGAGCACCTCGGACTCGTCGACGTAGTCCACGCCAAGGGCCTGCAGCACCTGCGCCTCGACGAAGTGGCCGATGCGGGCCTTGGCCATGACGGGGATGGTGACGGCGTCGATGATGCCGTCGATCATGTCGGGGTCGCTCATCCGCGACACGCCGCCCTGGGCGCGGATGTCGGCGGGTACCCGCTCGAGGGCCATGACGGCGACGGCGCCGGCGTCCTCGGCGATCTTCGCCTGGTCGGGGGTGACGACGTCCATGATGACGCCGCCCTTGAGCATCTCGGCCATCCCCCGCTTGACGCGGGCGGTGCCCTGCTGCGTGGTGGCCTGCTCGGTGACGGCGAACTCGTTCTCTGACACGGTGACCTTCTGCGGATGGGGGGCTGACGCCTCGAGTCTAGTCGTGTCGCCGTGCGGCCCGTGCCGGTCTGCCCGACGGTGGACGAGCGCGCCCACCGCGCGCCCGCCAGGTGGTCGCCAGGCCGCCGTCACACCGCCCCGGCGCCCGTGACCGCCGCCCGGCTGCGCACCACCTGCTCGAGCAGCTCCTGCTCGTCGCGGCGCACGCGCGGGTCGTACCGCCCGGACAGCGCGCGCTGGCGGGTGTAGGCCAGCGAGGTCGCCGACGCCTGGAAGTCCCGCATGGCCCGCTCGGCGGCCGGGCCGCGGGTGGCGGCCCAGGCGCGGGCGCGGCGCCGGCCCGGCATCGAGGTCAGCATGGTGACCTCGAAGGGGGTGAACCAGCCGGCCTGGGCGTATTCCCCCAGCCGTCGGGCGATCGTTCGCCGCTCGTCGGAGCGCAGCCAGAGCACGAGCAGGATCAGTCCGACGAACAGCGGCACCTGGAACCCCCAGTACACGGCGTCGGACGCCCCGAGCACCGCGGAGGCGTTCCACACCGCGTGCAGCGCCATCGCCGCGACCACGCCCACCGGGAAGAGCACCACCCATGCCGCTCCCGAGCGCCGGGAGGCCAGGCCCAGGGCGATGCCGGTGCACGCGGTGAAGGTCACGTGCGCGAACGGCGAGTAGATCGCGCGCGCCACGAAGACCTGCGAGAGGGCCTCGCGGTACTGCACGAAGTACAGAACGTTCTCGGTGAAGGCGAAGCCGGCCGCCACCACCGCGGCGTAGACGATGCCGTCGACCGGCCCGTCCACCGCGCGCCGCCGCAGCAGGAAGATCAGCAGCACCCCGGCGCCCTTGGCGAGCTCCTCGACCACCGGCGCACCGACCACCGTGCCGAACGCCTCCGCCTGGTCGGGGCTGCCGGTGACGGCGTAGACGCTGAGAGCGATGAGGTCGTTGAGGAACAGCGCGACGGCGGCCGCCACCCCGATCCCCCACGCGAGCGCCGCGGCGAGCAGGCCGCGCGGCTCGGGCTCCCACCGGTCGACCCAGCGCACGGTGGCCAGGACGACGACCAGCGGGACGAAGGCGAGCGCCCCCGCCAGCGCGGTCGCCCCGGTGCCGCCCACGGCGAGCACGGTGGACAGCACCCACAGCGCCCCGACGAGCCCGAGGGCGACGCCGGCCACCTCGACCGCCAGCGTCGCAGCGTGCCGGCGCGGCACCGGGCCCCACTGGGGCCGCCCCGGCAGCTGGGCCTCCGGGGTCACGGCCGCAGGGCGCGGGGGCGGGCCGGCGCGGCGCCCCACGCGGCCCGACGGCGGGGGCAGGTTCGGACCGCTCACCTGCGCCACCCTAGGGTCCGGCGCCGGCTCACTCGTTCAGGAGGGCGTCGTCCATGTCGAACGGCTCGGGCAGCGGCGCCGGGTCAGTCGTCCGGGAGGCCGTCGTCCATGTCGAACGGCTCGGGCAGCGGCGCCCGCCCGGCCAGGTGGAAGGTCCGCACCACCCACCGGGCGCGGACCTCGCGCACCCGCTGGACGTGGGCGTTGTGGAAGCGGCGCGCCACCTGCAGGCGGTACCAGGACCGCTGCAGATGGCCGAGCACCTCGGTGGCGCGCGGGTCGGCCGCCAGCGCCGCCCGGTCCTCCGGCTCGCCCAGCACCGTGCGCAGCGTGCGGCTGAGCTCGCTCTCCACCAGGCCGCGGTCGGGGGCGTCGTCGACGGCGGCTCCCTCACCGAGCGGGTCGGAGCCCGGGGCGCCCTCCAGCCCGTCCCGGACGAGCCCGGCCGGGGCGGCGTCGATGGCGCGCAGTGCGACGTCGGTGACCACGATCGCCTCGGCGGGGTCGAGCGCGCCGGAGGCGGCGAGCTCGGTGGCCGCCGTCGCCCGCCGGACCAGCTGGGTCTCCAGGGTCGCGCGCGAGCGCAGCACCGTACGGTGCAGCCGGTCCACCCGGGAGGCCTGCACCCACAGCGCCCAGCCGAGGAGCACGACCACCACGACGCCGAGCAGCACCCAGTCGCTGAGGTTCACGAGCGCTCCTCCCCGCCGCTGAGGGCCTGGATGCCGCCGCCGGTGACGGCCTTGCTGGCGGCGCGCAGCCGGCCGAACATCGTGCGTGAGCGCGGGTCCTCGCTCACGCGGGCGTGCGCGGTGGACAGCACCATGTCGTAGACGGCGAGCACCTGGCTCGTCACGGTCGACCAGTCGTAGCGGCGCACCGCGCTGGCGGCGCGCTCGACCACCGGCACGGTGCCCGCCCGGTCGCCGAGCACCTCGACGAGGGTCCGGCCCAGGCTGAGGGGGTCCCCGCGGCTGAAGAGCCGGCCGAGGCGGCCGCCGTCGAGCACGGCCTGGAAGGCGGGGATGTCGGCGGCGACGACGAGCGAGCCGGCGCTCATCGCCTCGACGAGCACGATGCCGAAGCTCTCCCCGCCGGTCTGCGGGGCGACGTAGGCGTCCACCGAGGCGAACAGGCTGGCCTTGTCCTCGTCGCTGACGCCCCCGAGGAAGGTCACGGCGTCGCCGTACCGGGCCAGCGCGGCCCGCTCCTGCGCGGCCTCGCCGCGCCCGGCCACGAGGAAGCGGGCACCGGGGAACTCCGCGAGCACCGGGCCGACGGCCTCGGCGAGGATGGGCAGGCCCTTGCGCGGCTCGTCGAGCCGGCCGAGGAACGCCACGGTCGGCCGGGCGTCGCTGCCCTCCCACTCGGGCCGGCGGGCGGCGCCGGCGAACCGGTCGACGTAGACGCCGTTGGGGACGACGACGGCGTCCCCGCCCAGGTGCTGGACGAGGGTGCGCCGGGCCTCCTCCGAGACGGCGATGCGCCCGGTGATCTTCTCGAGCATCGGCACGACCACCGGGGAGATCGCCTGCAGCGCGCGGGACCGCTCCATGGAGGTGTGGAAGGTGGCGACCACCGGCCCGTCGGCCACCCACAGGGCGAGCATGCTCAGCGAGGGGATCATCGGCTCGTGGATGTGCAGCAGGTCGAAGTCGCCCTGCTCCACCCAGCGGCGCACCCGGCCGGCGACGACCGGGCCGAAGTTCAGCCGGGCCACCGACCCGTTGTACGGGATGGCGACGGTGCGCCCGGTGGACACGACGTAGTCGGGCACCGGGGTGGAGTCCTCGGCGGGGGCGAGCACGGAGACGGTGTGACCGCGGCGGATCAGCTCCTCGGCGAGGTCGCGGACGTGGAACTGCACCCCGCCCGGCGCGTCGAAGGAGTACGGGCAGACGATCCCGACCCGCATCAGCCGCGCCCCTCGGGCGCGCCGGCGGGGCTCTCCCCCGCCGCCTGCCGCGCCCGCTCGGCGGACCGGGCGAGCCGGCCGGCGTCGAGGTCGGCGAGGAAGACCTTCTGGAGCATGTGCCAGGCGTCGGGGTGCCGGCGCAGCTGGGCGCCCACCCAGTCGGCCCACCGCTGGGTGAGGTCCGCGACGGTGGCCTGCTCTCCGGGCCGGTCCAGCCGGGGGCTGAACTCGACCACCAGGCCCCACGGCCCGCCCGCCGCGCGGCGGCGCGCCCCCCGCAGCCGCTCGTGGCGGATCATCACGGCGTGCAGGGCCTGCCCGGCAGCCTTGCTCAGGGCCGCCGGGCCGGGCGCCATCCGGGCCGGGTGGCCGGCGAGGTCGACCTCGACGCCGGTGCTGGACAGGTCCCGGTCGGCCAGCAGCGGGACCAGGTAGGTGCCGGTGCGCGACAGGCGCAGCAGCTCCCGGAAGACGTTGCCGCCCTTCTCCAGCGGGATGATCGTCATGCCGAGGCCGGTGCGGAACCGCAGGAAGCCCTGGAAGACCTCCTCGGGCTCGAGGTGCTCGGCGACGGTGAGGACCTGGGCGAGCTCGCGGGTGCCCCAGGCGCCGGCGAGGTCCCAGTTGCCCGAGTGCGACAGGGCGCACTGCACCGAGCGCCCGGCGGCGAACTCGGCGCGCAGGGGGGCGTCGCCGATCACCCGCACCCGGGCTTCGATCTGCGCGCGGGCCAGGCGGGGCAGCTGGAAGGACTCGCGGTAGTAGCGCAGATAGCCGCGCATGTTCTCCCGGGAGAGGCGGCGCAGGGCCCGGCGGGACAGGTCCGGGCGCAGCCGGGCCAGGTTCGTCTCGAGCTGGCGCACCCCGGCGCCGTGGGCGAGCCAGGCGGCGTCGGCCACGGCGGTGAAGGCGGCGCGCGCCACCGGCTCGGGGAGGCGCTCGACGCCGCGCTGGGCGAGCCGGAACACGCGGGCGATGTCGAGGCTCACGAGGCGGCACCCTCGGGCGTGGGCGCGCTGTCCTGCCCGTCCGCCGTGCTGTCCCGGCCGGCGGCCCGGGCCTGGACGTAGACGGTGCGCATGCGCTGGACCACGGTGACGGCGCTGGCGGCGGCGAGCAGGCCCAGCGCGGCGGTCATGACCCAGGCGGGCAGGCCGAGCCCGACGAGCAGGGTCGCGGCGAGGGCGAGGACCAGCCGGTCGGCGCGCTCGGCGAGCCCGACGTTCGCCGTCATGCCCAGGCCCTCGGCGCGCGCCTTGGCGTAGGGCACCACCCCGCCGAGCACCAGGCAGGCGAGGGCGAGGGCCGCCGTCCAGGCACCCAGGGCGCCCTCGACGTGGTGCAGCGCCCACAGCAGCAGCCCGGAGAACAGGGCGGCGTCGGCGATGCGGTCCATCGTGGAGTCGAGGAACGCGCCCCAGCGTGAGACCCGGTCGGTCATCCGGGCCATCTGCCCGTCGAGGTTGTCGGCGACGACGAGCGCGCCGACGACGAGCGCGCCGGCGGTCAGGTGGTCGGTGGGCAGCAGCGTCAGGGCCGCGACGGTGGTGGCGGCGGTGCCGCCGACGGTGACGACGTCGGGGCTGACGCCCAGCCGGACCAGCACGCGGGCGGCCGGGCCGAAGACCGCCGCGGCGAAGCCGCGCCCGCTCCTGCTGAGCACTAGCGCACCGCCTCCTCGCCGGCCGGGGCGCCAGCGGCACCGGCGGCGCCCGCGGCGCCGGCCAGCCGGGCCCATCCGTCGGCGAGGAGCCCGCGGGTGTCGCCCAGCACCTGCGGCAGCGCCTTGGTGCGCGCGACGATCGGGAAGAAGTTCGCGTCCCCGCCCCACCGGGGCACCACGTGCTGGTGCAGGTGCGCGGCGATCCCCGCGCCGGCCACGGCGCCCTGGTTCATCCCGAGGTTGAACCCGTGCGGCGCGGAGACCGCGGTGAGCACCCGCATGGCCGTGGCCGTGAGCACGCCGACCTCCTCGCGCTCGGCGTCGGTGAGGTCGGTGAAGCCGGCCACGTGCCGGTAGGGGCACACCAGCAGGTGACCGGGGTTGTACGGGTAGAGGTTGAGCACCACGAAGGCCAGCTCGCCGCGGTGGACGATGAGACCGTCCTCGTCGCTGCGGGAGGGCGCCCGGCAGAACGGGCACGCCTGCTCGCCGTCGTCGTCGGGGCGGTCCTCGCCGTCGATGTAGGCCATGCGGTGCGGGGTCCACAGTCGCTGGAAGGCGTCCGGCACGCCGGCGAAGTCCGCCGCCGGCTCGGCCTGGGGCCGGGCGCCCGCCGTCCCGGCGCCGGCGCCCGCCGTCCCGGCGCCGGCGGTCCCGGCGCGCTGCTCGTCCATCAGACCTGCTCCCGGTTCGCGATCGCGGCCACGATCCGCTCGACCGCCTCCGCCACCGGCACCGGTCCGCCGCTGCCGTCGCGGTAGCGGAAGGTCACGGTGCCGTTCTCGGCGTCCTCCCCACCCGCGATGAGCACGAAGGGCACCTTCTCCTTGGCCGCGTTGCGGATCTTCTTGCCGAACCGGTCGTCGGAGGCGTCGAGCTCGACGCGCACGCCCTGGGCCCGCAGCTCGTCGAGGACGCCGCGGAGGTAGTCGTCGAAGACGTCGGCCACCGGCACGCCGAGCACCTGCACCGGGGCGAGCCAGGCCGGGAACGCGCCGGCGTAGTGCTCGAGGAGAACGGCGAAGAACCGCTCGATCGAGCCGAACAGGGCACGGTGGATCATCACGGGCCGCTGGCGCGAGCCGTCGGCGGCGGTGTACTCGAGGTCGAACCGCTCCGGCAGGTTGAAGTCGAGCTGGATGGTCGACATCTGCCAGGTGCGGCCGATCGCGTCCTTGGCCTGGACGGAGATCTTCGGGCCGTAGAAGGCCGCGCCGCCCGGGTCGGGCACGAGGTCGAGGCCGGAGGCGGTGGCGACCTCCTCGAGGGTGCGGGTGGCCTCCTCCCACGCCGCGTCGTCGCCGACGGACTTCTCCGGGTCGCGGGTGGAGAGCTCGAGGTAGAAGTCCTCGAGGCCGTAGTCCTTGAGCAGGTCCAGCACGAAGGTGAGCGTGCGGGTCAGCTCCTCCTTCATCTGCTCGCGCGTGCAGTAGATGTGGGCGTCGTCCTGGGTGAACCCGCGCGCCCGGGTCAGGCCGTGGACCACACCCGACTTCTCGTACCGGTAGACCGTGCCGAACTCGAACAGCCGCAGCGGCAGCTCGCGGTAGGAGCGACCGCGCGAGCGGTAGATGAGGTTGTGCATGGGGCAGTTCATGGGCTTGAGGTAGTAGTCCTGCCCCTGCCGGCGCACGTTGCCCTCGGCGTCGACCTCCTCGTCCAGGTGCATCGGGGGGTACATGCCCTCGGCGTACCAGTCGAGGTGCCCGGAGATCTCGAAGAGGTTCTTCTTGGTGATGTGCGGGGAGCTGACGAAGGAGTACCCCTCCTCGAGGTGCCGCCGGCGGGAGTAGTCCTCCATCTGGGTGCGGATGATCCCGCCCTTGGGGTGGAAGACGGCGAGGCCGGAGCCGATCTCGTCGGGGAAGGAGAAGAGGTCCATCTCCGAGCCCAGGCGGCGGTGGTCGCGCCGCTCGGCCTCGGCGAGGCGCTCGGTGTAGGCCTTGAGCTCGTCCTTGCTGGGCCAGGCGGTGCCGTAGACGCGCTGGAGCTGGGGGTTCTTCTCGCTGCCGCGCCAGTACGCGGCGGCCGAGCGCATGAGGGCGAAGCCGTTGCCGATGTACTTCGTCGAGGGCAGGTGCGGGCCGCGGCACAGGTCCTTCCAGGCCACCTCGCCGCCGCGGCGGACGTTGTCGTAGATGCTCAGCTCGCCGCCGCCCACCTCGACCGAGGCGCCCTCGGCCACGTCGGCGTCGGAGGCCTCGCCGTCGCCGCCGGGGCCCTTGAGCCCGATGAGCTCGAGCTTGTAGGGCTGGTCGGCCAGCTCGGCGCGGGCCTCGTCCTCGGTGACCACGCGGCGCCGGAAGGCCTGGTTCTCCTTGACGATGCGGCCCATGACCTTCTCGAGGGCCTTGAGGTCCTCGGGGGTGAAGGGCTGCTCGACGTCGAAATCGTAGTAGAAGCCGTCGGTGATGGGCGGACCGATGCCGAGCTTGGCGTCCGGGTTGACCTGCTGGACCGCCTGGGCCAGCACGTGCGCGGCGGAGTGGCGCAGGATCGCCAGGCCGTCGGGGCTGTCGATGGTCACCGGCTCGATGCCGGCGCCGACGGGCAGCTGGTCGACGGCGGTGGCCAGGTCGCGCAGCTCGCCCCCGACCTTGAGGGCGACGACCTCCGAGCGGCCGGCGAACAGCTCCGTGCCCGTCGTTCCCCCGCTGACGGTCTGCTCGACGCCGTCGATGGTCAGGGTGTGGTCGGACACGGTGGGGCTCCTGGCAGTTGGCGGGTAGGACCACCCGATCCTACCGAGCGGCGCCCCCGGTGCCGCGCACCGCGCGACACGCGGCACCGATCCCCCGTGCCCCGGCAGGGCCCGTGGCGTCGTCCCGCGCCCCGTCGTCGTCCGGCTCGATGCACGACGAGACACGCCCCCGGCTCACGCTGCCTGCCGTGCGACCTGGGCGGAGGCCCGCTTCTGGAGCAGGTCCGTGAGAAGCGTGCCGGCGACGCCGATCCCGACGCCGACCAGGGTGTAGAGGATCCGTTGTTCCTCCGCCGCAAGGGTGGACGGGTGGTGCAGGCCGCTCGCGATGATCACGGTCGCGGCGACGGCAGCGGTGGACAGCGCGTCGTTCACGTATCGGATGGAGTTCGCCGCGGCGGAGAGGACCACGAGGACCAGCTCCAGCGCGCGGCTGTCGTGGATGGTCGGCACCGGGCAGGCGAGCGCCGCGCCCACGACGGCGCCGGCCAGGCGCTGCTGGGCTGCCAGCACGGACTCCTTGACGCTCGCCATGCTGGCGACGATCGTGGCGACGGGCAGCGCCCCGAGGCGTTCGGCAGGCCCCGGCCGAAGCCGATCACGGCGGAGCCCGTCACCGCGAGCGCCCGGACCAGGGCGAACTCGACCACTCGGCGGGTCGGCTCGCGTCGCGAGGTGTCTCCCGGGACCTCCGGAACGGGCGCCTGCCGCGAGCTGCGGCCGCGCGCCAGCCACAGGACGCAGGTGCTGGCGATCCACAGCGCTGAGCCGGCGAGCCAGGCCAGTGCCTGCGGCCGCGGCGGGGCGGAGGCCCCGGCCTCGTCAGCCGGGCATCGCGCATCCGAGGATCAGGACGACGCGGGGGCGATGCCGTCGACGGCGACCTGCAGGTGTCGCGGTCCGCGCAGCACCGGGTTCTGGCGGTAGGGCGGTGGGTCGACGACCAGGCGGGGGTTGACCAGCCGACGGGAGAGCTCCGTCAGTGCGGTCTGCGTCTCCAGCCGTGCCAGTGGGGCGCCGAAGCAGTAGTGGATGCCGCCGCCGAAACCCAGGTGCTGGTCGGTGTCGCGGGTGAGTCCGAACCGGTCCGGGTCGAACCGGTCCGGGTCGAACCGGTCCGGGTCGCGCACGTGGGCGGGGTCGCGGCTGCCCGAGGCGAGGACCAGCACGACCCGGGAGCCCCTGGGGATGGTGGTGCCGGCGATCTCGATGTCGTCAAGGGCCGCCCGCCACGGGATGAAGTGCACGGGTGGCTCGTAGCGCAGGAGCTCCTCGACCAGGTGGATGACCATCTCGGGCTCGCGGCGCAGCCGCTCGAGCACGGCGGGGTGGCGCAGCAACGTCAGCGTGCCGTTGGTGATCAGGTTGACCGTGGTCTCGTGCCCGGCGATCAGCAGCAGGAACGCGGTGGTCAGCAGCTGCCCGTCGGTCATGCGCCCCTCGGGGCCGTCGTCGGTGGCCAACGCGGAGAGCAGGTCGGCCCCGGGGGCGCCGCGGTGGGCGTCGACGAGCCGGACGAAGTACAGGCCCATCTGCTGCCTGGCGGCCGCGGCCTTGCGCTGGACCTCCTCCGCAGCGCCGCCGCTCGGGTCGAGCGCACCGACGATGGCCTCCACCCAGACGTGGAAGCGAGGCTCGTCCTCGCGGGGCACCCCGAGCAGCTGGCAGATCACCGTCACCGGGAACGGGTACGCGACCTGGTCGACGACGTCGACCTCGCTCTGGCCGGTGAGGCCGTCGATGAGCCCGGTGATGGTGCGGCGCAGGTCGGGGACCATCGCGTCGATGCGGTCGGGGGTGTGCGGTGGGCCGAAGTGGCGCATCGCCAGGCGGCGCAGCCGGTCGTGCTCGGGTGGGTCGGTGCGGATGAAGCTCGGCGGCAGCCCCGGCGCGTCCTCGGCGCCCGCGGCGGCGGCCTCGGGGGGCAGGTTGTGCGGGTCGGAGCTGATCCGCGGATCGTGCAGCAGGTCGACGATCTCCCGGTAGGTCGAGACGACGTAGCTGCCGTCCTCCTGCAGGGCCACCGGGGTCTTGCGCAGCTCGGCGTAGAGCGGATACGGGTCGGCGCGGTTGGCGTAGTCGAGGATCTGCGCGAAGACGCTGGGCGACGCGGTCATCACCATGACGGCGGCCTCCTTCAGGCGCGGGTCGTGGGGGGCGGGGAGGATCCTGCGGCCGGGGCCAGCAGGGTGGCGCGCCGCTCGGCGGGGTCGTGCCCGGTGAGCACGACCGTCGCGCTCTGGGTGGGGATGGGCTGGGTGGGGAACCCGGCCGGCACCGGGCGCAGCTCGGCGGGTGGGTCGACCGTGCGGTGCGCGGGCGGGAAGGCCGCGGCGCGTTCGATCTGCCGGCCGTAGAACTCCAGCCACTTCGCCTGGTTGAAGGTGACCGCGCCGACCAGGCGGCCCTGTCGGCCATAGGCGGCGACGAACCGGCGATCGGGCGCCGAGCCCTGGGTGATGACGACCTGATCGGCGATGCTGGGCACGCCGACGGACTTGATCTCGGTGCCGAACTGGGTGGACCAGAAGATCGGCACGTCCAGGTGCGGCCAGCGGTGCGCCTGGTCGCTGATCATGTTGTGCGCGGCGACCTCGGCCTGGGCGACCGCGTTGCCCCAGTGCTCCAGCGCCAGGAACTGGTAGCCGAACAGCGGCTGCGGGGCCCGGGCGACGTCGCCGGCGACGAAGACGTCGTCGGTGACCAGGCCGTTGGCGTCGATGGCGCGGCAGCCGGCGTCGCAGGCCACCCCCCACCGTCCCGCCGCCAGCCCGGAGCCGTCCAGCCACTCGACGTTGCGGACGCCGCCGAGCGCGGCCACCGCCACGTCGACGTCCAGGGTGCTGCCGTCGGAGAGCCGGGCCCGGCGCAGCCGCCCGTCCTCCCCCTCCAGCGCGGCGACCCTGACCCCGCAGCGCAGGTCGACACCGGCCTCGCGCTGCATGTCGGCCGCGACGGCACCGATCGCGTCACCGAGGGCGGCCACGAGCGGCGCCGGGCCGGCCTCGGCAACGGTGACCGGTAGATCCAGCTCGCGGCAGACGGAGGCGACCTCCGAGCCGGTGAACCCGGCGCCGATGACCAGCACGCGACTCGGCCGCGCGGCGAGCAGCCGCCGGAGCCGGTCGGCGTCCTCCCGGGTGCGCAGCACGAGCACCCCGTCCAGCGCCGCCTCGGCCGGGTTCGGCCACGGCCGGGCCCGCACACCGGTGGTGACGAGCAGCCGGTCGAACCCCACCGATGAGCCATCGGCCAGGCGGACCTGCTTGGCGGCCAGGTCCAGCCCGGTGGCCGCCACACCGAGCCGCCAGTCGGCGTCGATGGCCTGGCGCCGCGGCAGTCCGGTGTGGCCGGCCGGGACCCTGCCCTCCTGCACCTGCTTGGACAGCGGGGGGCGGTCGTAGGGCTCGGCCGACTCGTCGCCGATCACGGTCAGCGAGCCGGTGAATCCCTGGTAGCGCAGCGCGCCGGCGGCCCGCGCGCCGGCCAGCGATGCCCCGACGATCACGATCCTTCCGGTCTTCAGGAACGCCTCGTCCATGTCGCCGCGGCGCGCTGCGGCGGCGGCCGCCCTCCGAGCGCCGTTCTCGGCAGGTCCCCGGTCGAGAACGATCGCCTGCACCGGGCAGGCCGCCGCCGCCCGCAGCACCCGTTCCCGCAGCTCGTCGCTGGGATCGGGGTCGTAGAGCAGGGCCTCTCCGTCCCCGTGCATGGTGAATGCGGTCGGGGCCAAGAAGGCGCACTGCGCGTAGCCCTGGCAGCGGGTGAGGTCCACGACGAGCTTCATGTCGGCCTTCTCCCGTCAGGTCGTGGTGCAACGGGCAGCCGACCCGGGTGGCGCGCGTGCCCCGCTGCCGTTCCCGAACAGGGCCTCGCCACGCGAGCCGCCAGACTGACGAGTCTTGAACCGTGGCAGCTTCCGCGCCATCACTCACCCAGGACGAAGTGCTCGGACGTCATCGGCGCATCTGCGCATCGGCGCGAAAGACCGCGCGGTTCGCGCCCCAGCCCACATGCCGTTCAGTGTCGGCGTCTCATCGGGGCGACGACGGCGGCGTGGCAGCCGGCCGCCAGCCCCGAAGCCCCGGCACGGACGATGCGCGGGCTCGAGCGAAGGAGGACACTACGACGACCTTCCCGCCTGGGGTCGAGAGCATCAGCTCCCGGAACCGCGCCGACGCGGAGCAGCCGGCGGCCCGGGCCGGGCGTACCGAGTTCGGATCGGTGCCCCCGCCTTGGTCCTCCGTCATTGTCGGCCGGCTTCATTGTCGGCCTGCGGCGTGGGCGTCGGCGGCGTGGGCGCCGGCGACGCCGTCGCGGTCGCGGGTCCGTCGCCGAGGTCAGGACTCGCCTGGGCCCAGGCGAGTCGATGCCGGTCGGGCCGCATCGACGGTTCCGCTCGGTGGGCGGGTACTCGCCCGGGGTGCCGCGGGAGCCGGCTGGTGCCGTTCACCCCTTGAGGGTGAGTCGCGACCCCGTCTCCGGGGTTGTGGTGGAAACCCCGGCACGACGGAGGAGACGGTCATGGCATCGGACCAGCTCGGCGCGTTGGTGATCTTCGGGGCCACGGGGGACCTGGCGAAGCTCGAGACCTTTCCGGCCTTGGTCGGGCTGGTCGCGCGGGACGTCCTGGACGTCCCGGTGGTGGGTGTCGCGAAGAGCGGCTGGGGCCTCGCGGAGTTCCGCAACTACGCGACAGAGTCGTTGCGGCTGAACGACATCGAGCCCGACAGCGACCCCGCCAAGCGGATGCTGGACCTGCTGCAGTACGTCGACGGCGACCTGACGGCGGATTCGACCTATCGGAGCGTGGCCGAGCTGCTGCCCGACGGCGCTCCCCCGTTGTTCTACCTCGAGGTGCCGCCGCCGCTGTTCGGCACGATCGGGCAGGGCATCCAGCGGGCGGGGATGGCGGCCGGAGCCCGGATCATGGTGGAGAAGCCGTTCGGCACGGACCTCAAGAGCGCGCAGGCGCTGAACGAGACCTTGCACGGGGTCTTCCCGGAGGAGTCGATCTACCGGGTGGACCACTGGCTCGGCCTGGAGCCGGTCGAGAACGTGCTGGTGGCCCGGTTCGCCAACCGGGTCCTCGAACCGCTCCTGAACCGGGACGAGGTCGAGAGCATCCAGATCACCATGGCGGAGGCCTTCGACGTGTCCGACCGGGGTGCCTTCTACGACCGGACGGGCGCCGTCCGTGACGTGGTGCAGAACCACATGCTGCAGGTGCTCGCCACGACGCTGATGGATCCCCCACCGGCGGGCCATCTGGAAGGGATCCGGGACGGCCGGGCGAACATCGCCAAGGCGATCCCCCCGCTCGCGCCCGACCGCGTCGTGCGCGGCCAGTACGAGGGGTACCACGACGTGACCGGGGTGGCGCCCGGCTCGACGACCGAGACCTTCGTGGCGCTGCGGCTCACGGTGGACACCTGGCGGTGGTCGGACGTGCCGGTCTACATCCGGGCCGGCAAGTGCATGCCGGTGACGGCCACCGAGGTCACGCTGCGATTCCGGCGCCCGCCGCAGAACGTGTTCGGCGTCGACCCGTTCCAGTCGGTGAACGTGCTGCGGTTCCGGGTCTGGCCGGAGACCGAGATCGGGCTGACCCTGGCAGGCAAGCAGCCCGGCCACATGGCCCTCGACCACCACGAGCTCGTCTTCGCCGAGCAGCCGGGCTCCGACACCCGCCCGTACGACCGGCTGATCGGTGCCGCCCTCAGCGGCGAGCGGTGGTTGTTCGCCCGGGAGGACACCGTCGAGGCGGCGTGGCGCGTGGTCGAGCCGATCCTCGACGACGCCGTACCCGTCACCACCTACGCCCGGGGAACCTGGCCGGCGGAGGCCGACCGGCTGCTCGACCCAGGTGACCACTGGCACGACCCGCAGTGAGGGCGAGGCACCATGGCAGACGACCGGCACTACGACGTCATCGTCATCGGCACCGGCGCCGGGGGCGGGACCCTGGGGCACCGGCTCGCGACCGGCGGGGCCCGGGTGCTCTGGCTGGAACGCGGCTCGTTCCTGCCCCGGGAGCTGGACAACTGGGACAGCGGGGCCGTCTTCGTGCGCGGCAAGTACCTCGCGCCGGAGTCCTGGTACGACGGGCACGGCCACGAGTTCCAGCCGGAGGTCAACTACTACGTCGGGGGCAACACCAAGTTCTACGGGGCCGCCCTGTTCCGCCTCCGCCCGGAGGACTTCGGGGAGATCCGCCACCACGGCGGCATCTCGCCCGCCTGGCCCCTCTCGTACGACGACCTCGAGCCGTACTACACGCAGGCCGAAGAGCTCTACCTGGTGCACGGGAGCCACGGTGAGGACCCCACCGAGGGCCGGGCCAGCGCCCAGTACCCCTTCCCGCCCGTCGCGCACGAGCCGCGGATCCAGCAGCTCAGCGACGACCTGGAGAAGCAGGGACTGCACCCCTTCCACCTGCCGATCGGCGTCAACCTGCACGAGGACTCGCCCGGCGTCGCGAACCGGCACAGCGTGTGCATCCGCTGCAGCCGCGTCGACGGGTTCCCGTGCCTGGTCAACGGCAAGTCCGACGCGCAGGTCATCTGCGTCGACCCCGTCCTGGACCGGGACAACGTCACGCTCGTCACCGACGCGAACGTCCAGCGCCTGGAGACCGACCCGTCCGGGCGCACGGTGACCGGGGTCGTGACCGAGCTGGGCGACGGGTCCGTCACGACGTTCACCGGCGACGTCGTCGCCGTCGCCTGCGGGGCCGTGAACTCCGCCGCCCTGCTGCTCCGGTCCGCCGGCGACCATCACCCGGAGGGGCTCGCCAACAGCTCGGGCGTCGTCGGGCGCCACTACATGCGGCACAACAACCTCGCCCTCATGGCGATCTCCGCCGAACCCAACCCGACCGCCTTCCAGAAGACGATGGCGATGAACGACTGGTACCTCGGCGCGGACGACTCGGACTACCCGCTCGGCGGGATCCAGATGCTGGGCAAGTCCGACGCGACCCAGATCCACGCCGAGGCCCCCCGCTGGGCGGGCCGCCTCTCGCCCGACCTGCCGTTCGGGGTACTGGCCCACCACGGGGTCGACTTCTGGCTGTGCGGCGAGGACCTGCCCCAACCCGGGAACCGGGTCACCGTCGGCAAGGAGGGCGCGATCCACCTCACCCTCGACGAGAAGAACAACGTCGAAGGCGTCCGTCGGCTGCGGCACAAGCTCGACGGCATGCTCAGCGACCTCGGCCTGCGCAAGCACCACCTGCTCGACCACAGCCTCTACCTGCACAAGACGATGCCGATCGGTGCCACCGCGCACCAGGCGGGGACGGTGCGGTTCGGGACCGACCCGGCGAGCAGCGCGCTGGACACGAACTGCAAGGCGCACGACCTGGACAACCTCTACGTCGTCGACACCAGCTTCTTCCCGAGCATCGGGGCGGTCAACCCGTCGCTGACCGCGATCGCCAACGCCCTCCGGGTCGGCGACCACCTGCTCGAACGGCTTCGATGACTGTCGATCCCGGACTCCCCGACCACATCACCCCGCGGCGGGTGGTGATCATCGGGGGCGGCTTCGCCGGCCTCTTCGCCGCACGCACCCTCCGGCACGCGCCGGTGCAGGTGACCGTGGTCGACCGCACGCCGCACCACCTGTTCCAACCCCTGCTGTACCAGTGCGCGACGGGCATCTTGTCCGAGGGACAGATCGCGGTCCCGCTGCGCCACGTGCTGCGCCGCCACGAGAACGTGGACTGCGTGCTTGCCGAGGTGACCGACGTCGACGTCGCGGCGCGACGCGTGATCGGGTTGCGGCCCACCGGCCGCCCGATCGAGATCCCGTACGACGACCTGATCGTCTGCGCGGGGGTGCAGCAGTCCTACTTCGGGCACGACGAGTACGCCCTCGTCGCGCCCGGCATGAAGACGCTGGAGGACGCGCTCACCATCCGGCGCCGCGTGTTCGGCGCGTTCGAGATGGCGTCCACCGCGACCGACCCGGCGGAGCGGCGGCGCTGGCTGACCTTCGCGCTGGTCGGCGCCGGCCCGACCGGAGTCGAGCTGGCCGGCCAGATCCACGAGGTCGCCACCTTCACGTTGCGCAACGAGTACCGGCAGTTCGACCCGGACGAGACCACGGTGCTGCTCTTGGACGGGGGCAAGGAACCCCTGGCGCCCTTCGGTCCGAAGCTCGCGGCCCGCGCGGCGAAGGCGTTGGCCGGGATGGGGGTCGAGCTGCACATGGGCTCGATCGTCACCGCCGTCGACGCCCGTGGGATCGAGGTCAAGGGACCCGACGGCACCGCCCGGCGGTTCGACGCCGGCACCGTGCTGTGGACCGCCGGCGTGACCGCACCAGCACTTGCCGGGCAGCTGGCGCGCCGGACCGGCGCGGAACAGGACCGGGCCGGGCGGCTCAAGGTCCGGCCCGACCTGACGCTCCCCGGACACCCGGAGATCTCGGTGGTCGGCGACCTGATGAGCCTGGGACACCTGCCCGGCGTCGCGGAGGTCGCCATGCAGGGCGGGTTGTACGCCGGCCGCAGGATCACCCGCCAGGTCGAGCGGGGCGCCGGCGAGCCGAGGCCGTTCCGCTACCACGACCTGGGATCGGCCGCCTACATCTCCCGGGGGCGGGCCGTCCTCTCGGTCGGTCCGGTCCACGCCAGCGGTCTCGTCGGCTGGCTGGGATGGCTGTTCATCCACCTCGCGTTCCTCACGAGCTTCCGGAACCGGCTCGGCGCCCTGCTGACCTGGGCCACCGCCTTCAGCCGGGAAACACGCCGCGAGCGCGCGGTGACCATGGCCCGGGTCAAACCCGGCGAGGACCTCTACCACCCTGTGCCGGAGTCGCTCGCTGCGCGTGAACGGACCCGGTCATGAACCCCACCGCCTACGTCCTCGCCGACGCCACCGCCCAGCTGCTGCCCGCGCGCGAGCAGATGGCGTTCACCCTGATGGTGCACGTGATCCTGGTCCCGTTCGGTGTCGCCCTGCCCTTCATCACGCTGGTGATGAACTACCTGGGCCTGCGCCGGCGCGACCCCGTCGCGATGCAGCTGGCCCGGCGCTGGTCCAACGTCATGGCGATCCAGTTCGCCGTGGGCGCCGTGACCGGCACGGTGATCAGCTTCGAGTTCGGGCTCCTGTGGTCCGGGTTGATGGGGACCTGGGGCGACGTGATGGGCCTCGCGTTCGGCATCGAGGGCTGGGCCTTCTTCCTCGAGGCGATCCTCATCGCGATCTACATCTACGGCTGGAAGCGGATGAGCCCGCGCGCCCACTTCCTCGTGGGGCTGCCGCTGCCGGTCATCGCGTTGGTCGGCGCCTTCTCCATCCTCTCGGTCAACGCCTGGATGAACACGCCGCAGGGCTTCACGCTCGACAGCCAGGGCAACCCGACCGCCGTCAAGGTCGGCCAGGTGCTCATCACGCCGATCGTCAGGGGCGAGTTCCTGCACATGATCGGGGCCGCGTACATGACCGCCGGCTTCGTCGTCGCCAGCGTGTACGCCGTCGGATGGCTGCGCGGACGCCGGGACCGCTACCACCGGCTGGGCATGCTGGTTCCGTTCACGGTGGCCGCCGTGGTCACCCCGCTGCAGCTGATGATCGGCGACTCGCTCGCCCGCGACGTCTACCAGCACCAGCCGGTGAAGTTCGCCGCGACCGAGATCGTCTGGACCACCGGGCCGGACCAGGCCGAGTACCTCTACGGCCGGCTGCAACCGGACGGGACGGTCGCCGGCGGGGTCAAGATCCCCGGCCTCGACTCGGTCCTGGCCGGCTTCAGCCGGAGCACCGTCGTCCAGGGCCTGTCCGAGACACCGGCGCAGGACCGCCCGACCACCCTGGAGGCCAACATCACCCACTTCGCCTTCGACACCATGGTCGGGATCGCCACGCTGCTGCTGGGCCTCGCGCTGTGGTACGCGGTGGCCTGGGTGCGCCGCCGCGACATGCCCCGATCCCGCTGGTTCTACCGAGCCGCGGCCCTGGCCGGCGTGGCGTCGGTGGTGACGATCGAGGCCGGCTGGGTCACCGCGGAGGTCGGCCGGCAACCCTGGATCGTCTACCAGCAGATGCGCGTGTCGCAGGCCGTGACGCACATCAGCGCGGGGCCGATGTGGCTCTCGTTCGCGATCGTCGTCGTGGTCTACGCGCTGGTCGTGTGGGCGATGCTGGGGCTCCTGCTGCGGCTGAAGACCCGCTGGCGGCACGAGGACGCCGCGCTCGCACGGACCCGGCGCGGCGCACCGGCGGACGTCCCCGCGCAGCGCGGCACCGGTGAGCGGGAGGAGGCCGAGCGATGAGCAGCGCGGACGTCGTGGCCGTCGTCCTCCTGCTGCTCATCGCCGCCTACGGCTGCGGGGGCGGCGCCGACTTCGGAGCCGGGATCTGGGACCTGCTGGCCGGCGACAGGTATCGCGGCGCCCGCCCCCGCGAGCTCGTCGACTACGCCATGGCGCCGGTGTGGGAGGCGAACAACGTCTGGTTGGTGTTCGCGCTGATCGTGACGTGGACGGGATTCCCGCCGGTCTTCGAGGCGGTGATGTCGACCATGTGGGTCGCCCTGATCCTCGCCGCCCTCGGGTTGGTGCTGCGCGGCGCCGCGTTCGCCATCCGCAAGCCGACTCTCGGTGTCGCTCGCCGGCACCGCCTCGGTGTCGTGTTCGGGGTCGCCTCGGTGCTGACGCCGTACTTCCTCGCATCGGCGTTCGGTGGCGTCGCCTCCGGCCGGGTCCCCCCCGGCAACCGGCAGGGCGACCCGATCACCTCCTGGTTGAATCCCACCTCCGTGGTCTTCGGGCTGGTGGGGCTGGCCGCGGCCGCGTTCGTCGCGGCGTCGTTCCTCGTCTCCGACGCCCGCCGCTTCGGCGAGCCGGACCTCGAGGCCTACTTCCGCCGACGGTCGATCGGGTCGGGCGGGGTGCTGTTGCTCCTGATGGTCGTCGGCCTGCTCGTGATGCACCAGGACGCCGCCCGGCTGTTCGACGGACTGACCTCGGGATGGGGCCTGGTCTTCGGCATCCTCGCCGCGATCGCGGTCCTCCTGACCGGGCTCCTTCTGAGCCGAGGCGTCCTGCGGGCGACCCGGCTGACCGCCGTCGCGGCGGTCGCCTTGCTGGTCCTTGCCTGGGGGGCCGCGCAACGCCCCTACGCACTCCCCACCACCCTCACCATCGACCAGGCGGCCGGGGATCCCGACACCCTGCGGTGGCTGGTGGTGGTGACCGTCGTCGCCGTCGTGCTGGTCGGCCCCGCCCTCGCGCTGCTCTTCCGGCTCGACACCACGGCGAGGCTCGCGGCCGACCACGACGAGGACCTCACCGAGGTCCCGCCGGCCGTCCAGCAGTGATCGGGATCCACCCGCCCGGCCGGACGGCCGCGAGATGCTCCGATCCGTGGCCGAGCTCGGTGCGACGGCGTCCGGTCGATCGACGAGTCCAGGGCCGGCGCCCGCCTCGGACAACGCCTCGGACAACCCACGGCCGGGCGGTGGCGGCGTGATCCACCTGCGGGTGGTCAGCCCGCCCGACATCACCGACGCGCTGGTGCCCGAGCTTCGGGCGGAGCCGGCCGTGATGAACCTGGCCGTGCTGCGCTCCGCGGTCGGCAAGCCCGCCGGGGACGTGGTGCAGTTCGACGTCCTGCAGGGCGCCGCCGACGACGTCATCTCGCGGCTGCGCGTCCTGACGGCCGTCGCGCTCGCCGGGCTCCCCGCGCAGCGGGCCATCTGGCGGCGGTCACGCGGGCCCACCGGGCGGGGAGGCTGACCACGTGACCGGGATGAGGCGCACGGGCGGCGCGGAGGAGAGCGCCTCGCCGCGGCGGATGAGCGAGGACGCGTTCCGCTCGCTCTACCGGCGGCTCAGGACGAGCGTGCCGTGGGGACCGGAGGACCGGCGCGGCGCGTTGAACCACCTCGATCCCGCCGGGACCGTCGCCGCCGCCGGTGAGGTGAGGCTGGGCCGCGCGGTGTCGCTCGCCGCGCCGGTGGAGGGGCGCGTGACGCCCGACAACCCCGAACCCGCCCGGCACCGGATGAAGGAGGGGGGCAGTGCCGGTGGGGGGCTCGCGTTCAGCCTGGACCGGATCGACATGAACATCCACGGCAACGCCGACAGCCACCTCGACGCGCTGTGCCACGTGATCGTCGACGGCGAGCTGTACAACGGGGTGGACGCGGCCACGATCACCGAGCACGGGGCGAGCGAGCTGTCCATCGGGTTGGCCGGTGAGGGGATCGTCGGCCGCGGGGTGCTCCTCGACGTGCCGCGCTCCCGCGGAGCGCCCTGGCTGGAGCCCGGCGACCACGTGACCGTCGACGACCTGCTGACCGCCGAGCGGAACCAGGGCGTTCAGGCCGGTCGCGGTGACATTCTGCTGGTGCGGGTCGGGCATCGGCAGCGGCGGACGGAGCGCGGGCCCTGGGACGCCGCGGCGGCCCGGGCCGGGCTGCACCCGGACGTGGTGCCGCTGCTGGCCGAGCGGCAGGTCGCCGTGCTCGGCAGCGACGGGAACGGCGATACCGCGCCGAGCCTGGTCGACGGGGTGGACTACCCCGTGCACGTGCTTGCCATCAACGCGCTCGGGCTGATGCTGATGGACTACCTGCAGTTCGAGGATCTGGCGCCGATCTGCGGGCAGACGGGGCGATGGTCGTTCATGTGCGTGATCGCGCCGCTCCGGCTGCCGACCGGGACCGGGTCTCCGATCAACCCGATCGCCGTGCTGTGACGAGGTGCCGTCGACGGCTCCGCGGGCGCCGGGGCCCGGCCGCGTCGAGGACGGCCCGTCCCGACCAGGGCCGGTTACGCGGCGTGGTGGCGTCGCTCGAAGGTCAGGTGGATGACGCCGCTGGGCGAGGGGGCTGCCTCGATGTGGAAGCGCTGCTCAAGTCCTTCGAGGCCGTCCCAGAGTCGTTCGCCGCGGCCGAGGACGATCGGCACGAGGACGATGTGCATCTGGTCGATCAGATCCGCCTCGAGGAACCGGCGGATCGTGGTGACGCCGCCGCCGATGCGCACGTCGAGGTCGCCGGCGAGGGCGCGTGCCTGCGTGAGCGCCGCGGCGGGCTCGGCGTCGACGAAGTGGAAGGTGGTCCCGCCCTCCATCTCCAACGGCGGCCGCGGGTGGTGGGTCAGGACGATCACCGGCGTGTGGAAGGGCGGGTTGTCGCCCCACCAGCCGCGCCACTCCTCGTCCGCCCACGGGCCCCGCTGCGGACCGAACTTGTTGCGGCCCATGATCTCCACGCCGATGCCGCCGGCCCACCGGCTCGCGAACGCCTCGTCGACGCCGGCGGAGCCCTCCTCCTCGCCGTGCAGGCCCATCTGCGTGAAGGTGCGCGTGGGAAAGGCCCACGTGAGCAGCCGGTGCCCGGCGTGGCCGAAGGGCGCATCCAGCTGCTGCCCCTCGCCAGTACCGAATCCGTCGAGCGAGACGGAGAAGTTGTGAACGCGAACGAGTGACATGCGGTCTCCTGGTCGTGGGTCGTCATCCGGGACGAGAACGCGGGACGCTGAACCGTCGGCGGTCCGCAATCAGTGCGCCGACCGTAGCGCCGAAGCCCCCGTCGGTCTGCCCGATCAACGCCGCCCGCGAGGTCCTCGGCGACCGGCGGAGCCTCCTCGTCGGTGGTCGCGTCGCCATCGGCCTCTCGGCGCCCACGAGCGAGGCGGCGTCGATCAGCCGTTCGCGGGCTCCCGGTGCGCCTCCGGGAGGCACACCGGGGGCGTCCGGGTCCTCCCGTGTCCGCCGGGGCGGACGCGCAAAGGGCCCCCGACCCGCGTTTCCGCTGGTCGGGGGCTCTCTCGTGCTGTGGGCGATACTGGGATCGAACCAGTGACCTCCTCGGTGTGAACGAGGCGCTCTACCGCTGAGCCAATCGCCCGTAGGTCAGCCGCGGGGGCTGTCCGTTGCGAGATGTGATCGTAGCGAACCTTTCCCCGGATCGTGAAACCGGCGCCGTGAGAGGAAGGCCACACCGCCTCCCAGGGCCGCCCGCTCGCCCCGGGCACAGGGGCCGCCGGCAGGCCCCCACCGGGCCTCACGGGTCGGTGTCCAGCACGTGCTGGCGGGTGTAGATCTCGGCGACCTGCTGGGTCAGCGGCCCGGGCTCGAGGTCGCGCCCGTTGACCGCGACCACCGGGACCATCCCGCGGGTCGAGGATGTCAGCGCCAGATGGCGCGCCTCGTCCATGACGGCGATGTCGAGGGTCTCCTCGCGCACCTCGATCCCCGCCCCGAGCGCCCACTCCATGACGATCGCCCGCGTCACCCCGGCCAGGCAGCCGGACTCGAGCGGCGGGGTGAGCAGGGCGCCGTCGGCCTCGACGAAGACGTTGGTGCCGGTCCCCTCGCACAGCTCGCCGCGGGTGTTGGCGAACACCGCCTCGTCCGCGCCGTGCGCCTTGGCCCAGGCCAGCGCCCGGACGTTCTCGGCGTAGGACGTCGTCTTCAGCCCGGCGATGGCGGAACGCTCGTTCCGCACCCACGGGACGACGGCGACCCGGGCCGCCACCGGCGCGCCCACCGCGCCGGCCGCGACCACGAGCGTGCCCGGCCCCCAGGCGGCGTCGCTGCCCAGCGGCCCCTCCCCCGCCGTCCACAGGATCCGGATGCGGGCCAGGTCGGTGCCCCACGCCGCGGCGACCGCCTCGACGGCGCGGGCGACCTCCTCCCGGTCGGGCGTGGGCAGGCCGAGCCCGTCGGCGGAGCGCTCCAGCCGGTCCAGGTGTCGGGTGAGCGCGAAGGGCCGCCCGTCGAGGAGCTCGCACGCCTCGAAGACACCGTCGCCGACGGTGAGCCCGTGGTCGGTGGCACGCAGCAGCGGCTCGGCGGGGTCGCGCAGTGCGCCGTCGAACCAGAGAACGACGCGGTTTTCGGAGGCCATCAGCGCACTGTGTCACGGCTCACGCGCTCAGACCACCCCGTGGATTTGGACTTTCACCGCGGTCCTGGTTTAAAGTTCTGGAGCACCGCCGGAGAGCGAAAGCTCCCCGGATGGAGCATGCGGATGTGGCTCAGTTGGTAGAGCATCACCTTGCCAAGGTGAGGGTCGCGGGTTCGAGTCCCGTCATCCGCTCGGAGGCACCACCCCCCGGTGGGCAACAAGCCTCAGGGTGGCGTGGCCGAGAGGCGAGGCAGCGGCCTGCAAAGCCGTACACACGGGTTCGAATCCCGTCGCCACCTCGGATGCTGACAACTTGGGCGATTGGCGCAGCGGTAGCGCGCTTCCCTGACACGGAAGAGGTCACTGGTTCGATCCCAGTATCGCCCACCACGGAAGGCCCGGAACCGGAAGGTTCCGGGCCTTCGTCGTTCGCGCGGCTCGTCCGCTCAGGCGACGCGGGCTGACGCGGCCGACGCGGCGCGTGACGCACCCCACGACCCGATGCGCGTGACGCCATCACGACCCGATGTGCATGACGCACGTCACGACGACTCGACGCGCATGACGCACGTCACGAGCACCCTCCGGCCCGGGCGGCCGGTGACGCCGACAGCCCCAGCCGGCCCGCGGCGCCCACCGGACGTGACGCATGCCACTTCTGCCCCTTCACCGGGCCGTCCCGGCGAGCCCGTGCGAATCTGGGCGAATGCAGATCTGGCCCGGACGCCCCTACCCTCTCGGGGCCACGTACGACGGCTCTGGCACCAATTTCGCCCTGTACTCCCACGTCGCCGAGCGGGTCGAGTTGTGCCTGCTCGACGACGAGAAGAACGAGGAACGCGTCGAGCTCACCGAGGTCGACGCGCACGTGTGGCACGCCTACCTCCCCGGCGTCCAGCCGGGCCAGCGCTACGGCTACCGGGTGCACGGGCCCTACGACCCCGCCGCCGGGAACCGGTGCGACCCGTCCAAGCTCCTCCTCGACCCCTACGCCAAGGCCATCGACGGGTGGTTCGACGGCCACCCCTCGCTGTTCTCCTACAGCTTCGAGGACCCGGAGGAGCGCAACACCGAGGACTCCCTCGGGCACACGATGGTCTCGGTGGTCATCAACCCCTACTTCGACTGGGGCTACGACCGCCCGCCGGACCTGGACTACCACGAGTCGGTGATCTACGAGGCCCACGTCAAGGGCCTGACGAAGCTGCACCCGGCCGTCCCCGAGGAGCTGCGCGGCACCTACGCCGGCCTCGCGCACCCGGCGGTCGTCGAGCACCTCACCGAGCTGGGCATCACCGCGATCGAGCTCATGCCGGTCCACCAGTTCGTCAACGACTCGCACCTGCAGGCCAAGGGGCTGAGCAACTACTGGGGCTACAACACCATCGGCTTCTTCGCCCCGCACAACGGCTACGCCGCCTACGGCACCCGCGGCGAGCAGGTGCAGGAGTTCAAGACCATGGTCAAGGCCATGCACGAGGCCGGCATCGAGGTCATCCTCGACGTCGTCTACAACCACACCGCCGAGGGCAACCACCTCGGGCCCACGCTGTCCTTCCGCGGCATCGACAACGCCTCGTACTACCGCCTGGTCGACGGCGACGAGGCGCACTACTTCGACACCACCGGCACCGGCAACTCCCTGCTCATGCGCTCGCCGCACACGCTGCAGATGATCATGGACTCGCTGCGGTACTGGGTCGAGGAGATGCACGTCGACGGGTTCCGCTTCGACCTGGCCTCCACGCTCGCCCGCGAGCTGCACGAGGTGGACCGCCTGTCGGCGTTCTTCGACATCGTCCAGCAGGACCCGGTCATCTCCCAGGCCAAGCTCATCGCCGAGCCGTGGGACGTCGGCGAGGGCGGGTACCAGGTGGGCGGCTTCCCGCCGCTGTGGTCGGAGTGGAACGGCAAGTACCGCGACACCGTGCGGGACTTCTGGCGCGGCGAGCCGTCGACGCTCGGGGAGTTCGCCAGCCGGCTCAGCGGGTCCTCGGACCTGTACGAGCACAGCGGGCGCCGGCCGGTCGCCTCCGTCAACTTCATCACCGCCCACGACGGCTTCACCCTGCGCGACCTGGTCTCCTACAACGAGAAGCACAACGAGGACAACGGCGAGGACAACGCCGACGGCGAGTCCTACAACCGCTCGTGGAACTGCGGCGCCGAGGGGCCCACCGACGACCCCGGCATCAACCGGTTGCGCGCGCGCCAGCAGCGCAACTTCCTCACCACCCTGCTCATCAGCCAGGGCGTGCCGATGATCGCCCACGGGGACGAGTTGGGCCGGACCCAGCTGGGCAACAACAACGTCTACTGCCAGGACAACGAGCTGAGCTGGGTGCACTGGGACCTGGACGACGAGCGCCAGGAGCTCCTCGACTTCACCCGCAAGGTGGTCCACATGCGCAAGGACCACCCGGTGCTGCGCCGGCGCCGGTTCTTCGCCGGCGCCCCCGAGCACGGCGGGGAGTCCGAGCTCGGCGACATCGAGTGGTTCCGCCCCAGCGGCGAGCACATGAGCGACGAGGACTGGGGCGCCTCGTTCGCCCGGTCGGTCATGGTCTTCCTCAACGGCAACGCGATCTATGAGCCGGACGCCCGGGGCGAGCGGGTCGTCGACGACTCCATCCTCGTCATGCTCAACGCCGACCCGGAGGCGATCCGGTTCACGCTGCCCGGGGCGGAGTTCGCGGACCGGTGGCACGTCTTCCTCGACACGAGCTCGCGCCGCTCGGCCGGGACGACGGCGCGCGCCGGGGCGTCGCTGACGGTCCAGGGCCGCAGCGTCGTCGTCCTCGTGGCCCCGCAGGACGAGGAGCAGTGAGCCCCCCGGTCCCCGGCCGCCGTCGCGCAGCCACGCGACCCGCGCGGCGAGGGAGCACGATGACCGTGCCCACGGCCCGACCGCAGGAGGAACAGTGACCGAGACCCACCGTCCCCACCTGCCGGCGCCGGGCCGCCGGCTGCCGGTGAGCACCTACCGGCTCCAGCTCGGCCCGGACCTGTCCCTCGCCCAGGCGGAGGCGCTCCTGCCCTACCTCGACGCCCTGGGGGTCACCGACCTCTACCTCTCGCCCGTCCTCCAGGCGGCGCCGGGCTCGACCCACGGCTACGACGTCGTCGACCACTCCCGGATCAGCGAGGTCATCGGCGGGCGGGCGGGCCTGGAATCCCTCGCGGCCGCCGCGCACGCGCGCGGCCTGGGCGTCGTCGTCGATGTCGTCCCCAACCACATGGCCGTGCCGACCCCCGCCTGGCACAACCGGGCGCTGTGGTCGGTGCTCGGCCACGGCCCGGACTCGCCGTACGCGCGCTGGTTCGACATCGACCTGGAGGACTCCGAGGACGGCGTGCTCATGCCCGTCCTCGGCAGCCGGATCGGCGACGTGCTCGCCTCGGGCGAGCTCACCCTCGACCGGATGGTCGTGCCCTCCGAGCCCGCCGCCGGCGAGCAGCCCGTGCTGCGCTACTACGACCACGTCTTCCCGGTGCGCCCGGAGACCGAGCAGCTCCCACTGGCCGACCTCGTCGACCGCCAGCACTACCGCCTGGCCTACTGGCGGGTGGCGGACGAGGAGCTCAACTACCGCCGCTTCTTCGACATCGGCACCCTCGCCGCCGTCCGGGTCGAGGACCCCGAGGTCTTCGACGCCACCCACGCGCTGCTGCTCGAGCTGCACGCCGCCGGCGTCATCGACGGCTTCCGCATCGACCACCCCGACGGCCTCGCCGATCCGCGCGGCTACCTCCGCCGGCTGCACGAGGCCACCGGCGGGGCGTGGGTCGTGGCGGAGAAGATCCTCGAGGGCGACGAGGAGCTGCCCTCGGACTGGCCGGTGGCCGGCACCACCGGTTACGACGCGGCCTGGCGGCTGGGCGCCCTGCAGGTCGACGCCGCCGGCTCAACCCCGCTGGCGGCGCTGCAGTACGAGCTCACCGGCGAGGCGGTCAACCTCGACACGGTCGTCGACGACGCCAAGCGGCAGATCGTCACCACCTCCCTGTACGCCGAGGTGCACCGGATCTCCACCCTGCTGGCCGACATCTGCCACGACGACGTCCGGCTGCGCGACCACACCTTCCGGGCGCTGCAGGACGTCGTCGTCGAGCTCCTCGTCGCCTTCGACCGCTACCGCACCTACATCGTCCCCGGCGAGCCGGTGCCGCCGGCCAGCGAGCGCACGCTGCACGAGGCCGCCGAGACGGCCCGCGCCCGCCTCGAGCCCGAGCGGCACGACACCCTCGACGTCGTCGTCGACCTCCTGCTCGGTACCGAGGTGGGCAGCGCCGGGCGCACCCTGGAGCCGCGCCGGGCCGAGCTGCTCGTCCGGTTCCCGCAGGTGTGCGGGGCGGTGATGGCCAAGGGCGTGGAGGACACCGCCTTCTACCGCTGGACCCACCTGGTGAGCCTGTGCGAGGTGGGCGGGGACCCGGCCCGCTTCGGCATCGACCCCGACGAGCTGCACGCCTGGGCCGGGCACGTCGTGGCCACCTGGCCGGCCACGATGACCGCGGGCACCACCCACGACACCAAGCGCGGGGAGGACGTGCGCGCCCGCATCAACGTGCTCTCCGAGCTGGCGCCGGAGTGGGTCAGCCTGGTCCACACGCTGCGCGAGGCGACCGCCGAGCTGCGCCCGGGGGACCTGGACGGGCGCACGGAGAACCTGCTGTGGCAGACCCTCGCCGGCACCTGGACCGCCGCCGGGCCCATCGCGGCGGACCGCCTGCAGGGCTACCTGCTCAAGGCCGCCCGCGAGCAGAAGTCCTGGACGACCTGGACGGCGCCGGACACCTCCCGCGAGGAGGCGATGCTCGCCTACGCCGCGGCGCTGCTCGAGCACCCGGCCGTCGTGGAGGCCTTCACCGCCTGGGTGGCGCGCACGACGGAGGCGGTGCGGGCCACGGTGCTGAGCACCAAGCTGCTCCAGCTCACCGTGCCCGGCGTGGCGGACGTCTACCAGGGCAGCGAGATCACCCAGACCTCCCTCGTCGACCCGGACAACCGTCGCCCGGTCGACCACGCCGCCCTCGCCGCCCGGTTGGGGGCGCTGGACGCCGGCGCCCGGCCCGGCGGGCTGGACGACGAGAAGCTCCAGCTCACCGCGGCCGTGCTGCGGCTGCGCCGGCGCCACCCGGCCGCCTTCGTCGGCGCCGACGCGGGGTACGAGCCGCTGCCGACCACCACCGGCCACGCCGTCGCCCTGGCCCGCACCACGCCCGCGGGCCCGCGCGTCGTCGCGGTGGCCACCCGCCTGGCGGCCGGCTCGGCCGCGGCCCGGGGCCTGCCGGACGCCACCGTCGTCCTGCCCGAGGGGCCCTGGCGCGACGTCCTCGACGACACCACCATCCCCGGGGGGCCGTGCCGCCTGGGCGACCTGCTCGCCGCCCGCCCGGTGGCCCTGCTCGAGAAGCTCTCATGACCGCCGTCGTGAGCGTGTGGGCCCCGGCCGCGCACCAGATCGAGCTGGTCCTGCCCGGGCGGGGCGTGCGGGAGCCGATGGTGGCGGCCGAGCGCGGCTGGTGGCGCTCGGCCCGGGAGCTCGCGCCCGGGACCGACTACGCCTTCGCCGTCGACGGCGGCGAGCCGCGCCCCGACCCGCGCAGCCCCTGGCAGCCCGCCGGGGTGCACGGCCCCTCGCGCACGTTCGACACCGCCGCTCACGCCTGGTCCGACGGCGCCTGGGCCGGCCGGTCCAGCCTGGGGGCGGTGATCTACGAGCTGCACGTCGGCACCTTCACGCCGGAGGGCACCCTCGACGCCGCCGCCGAGCGGCTCGACCACCTCGTCGGCCTCGGGGTGGACATGGTCGAGCTCATGCCGGTGGCCGCCTTCCCCGGCCGGGCCGGCTGGGGCTACGACGGCGTGGCGCTGTACGCCGTCCACGAGCCCTACGGCGGGCCCGCCGCCCTGCAGCGCTTCGTCGACGCCGCGCACGCCCGCGGCCTCGCCGTGTGCCTCGACGTCGTCTACAACCACCTGGGCCCGTCCGGGAACTACCTCGCCGAGTTCGGGCCCTACTTCACCGAGCGGCACCACACCCCCTGGGGCGCCGCGGTCAACCTCGACGGCGACGACGCGGGCGAGGTGCGCGCGTTCCTCGTCGACAACGCCCTGCGCTGGCTGCGGGACTTCCACCTCGACGCGCTGCGCCTGGACGCGGTGCACGCCCTGCTGGACGACTCCCCGCGGCACCTGCTCGCCGAGCTGTCCGACGCCGTCGCCGAGCTCTCTGGATCGGTGGGCCGGCCGCTGTCGCTCATCGCGGAGTCCGACCTGAACGACGTCCGGATGGTCACGCCCACCGACGCCGGCGGCCTGGGCATGACGGCGCAGTGGGACGACGACGTCCACCACGCCCTGCACGCCCTGCTCACCGGGGAGCGGCACGGCTACTACGCCGACTTCGGGTCCGTCGAGACCCTCGTCAAGGCGCTGCGCGACGTCTTCGTCCACGACGGCACGTACTCGAGCTTCCGGGGCCAGGACTGGGGCGCGCCGGCGCCGGCGGAGACGGACCGGCGCCGCTTCGTCGTCTTCGCCCAGGACCACGACCAGGTGGGCAACCGCGCCCTGGGTGACCGGCCCAGCCGGGTGCTCTCCCCCGGCCGGCTTGCCGTCAGCGCCGCCCTCGTGCTGCTCGGGCCCTACACCCCGATGCTGTTCATGGGCGAGGAGTGGGGCGCGACCACCCCGTTCCTGTACTTCACCGACCACGACCCCGAGCTCGGCGCGCTGGTCAGGCAGGGCCGCACCCAGGAGTTCGGCGGCCACGGCTGGGCCGAGCTCTACGGCGGCCCGGTGGAGGTGCCCGACCCGCAGTCGCCGGAGACCTTCGCCCGCTCCCGGCTGGACTGGGAGGAGCCCGCGCGGCCCGAGCACGCCCGGCTGCTGGAGTTCTACCGCTCCCTGGTCCGGCTCCGGCACACCGAGCCCGACCTCGCCGCGGGCGAGCGGCCCGCCGTCGACCTCGCCGCGGACCAGACCTGGCTGGTCATGCACCGCGGCGCGCTCGACGTCGTCGTCGCCCTCACCGACGCCGGCGCCACCGTGCCGCTGCCCACCGCCGACGCCGGCGCGCCGGAGGTGGTGCTGGCGTGGGGCGAGACCGACCTCGCGCACGACGGCACGTCGCTCACCGTCCAGGGGCCCGGCGTGGCGGTGCTGCGCAGCGCCTGACCTCGGCCTGCCGCCAGGTGGCCAGGACCGCGCCGCCCCGTCATACCGTCAGGTGCCGGGTGCGGCCGTCCCAGTGCGTGTGGACGGCGACGGCCGGGGTGCCCTCGGCGCGCAGGATCTCGTACTCGTCGGCGCACGGCACCTGCGGGTAGGTCACCCACAGGTTGTGCGCCGTCATGCAGAAGTCCAGGTCGAGGCGCACGAGCAGGCCCATGAGCTCGCCGATCGTAGGGTCGTCGACCTTGGCGAAGGCGTCGTCGAGCAGCACCAGGCGCAGCGCCGTGTCGCCCAGCCCCGACAGGTACGCGTCGGCCGCGGCGAAGAGCGTCACGTAGGAGACGAATCGGGTCTCGCCCTGGGAGAGCTTGGCCCGGCCGCGCAGCTCGCGGCGGTCGTGCGGCCCGGGCCCGAGGATGGTGACCCGCATGTGGTGCCAGTCGCGGTAGTCCAGGGCGTTCTTGAGGTGCTGGGCGTAGCCGGCGGTCTCGTCGAGCGCGAACTGCTCCTCGACCTGCTCGCGCAGCAGCCCGATAAGTTCCTCGGTGCGCTCGCCCGGGCGCACGGCCGACGCGGTCTGGACGAGCGCCTTGATGCGGTGGACCGCGCTGCCCTCGGGCGCGTCGAGCACCCACGCCAGGCGCACCCCGATGCCGTGAGAGGTGCTGATGCTCCGCAGGCTGTCGTTCATCGCGGCCACGAGCTGCTCGGACTGCGCCAGGCGCCGGCGCAGCTCCTCCCCCACGCCGCCGATGACGAAGTTGGTGAACACCTCGTGCTCGCGGCTGGTCAGGGCCTCGCGGGCGCGCTCGGCGCGGCCGCGCAGGTCCGCGGCGGCCTCGGCCACGGGCCGCCGGCCGGTGGCGTCGACGAGGTCGACGAGGTGGACGTCGTCGGTGACGGTGTGGACGACGTCGAAGCCGCCCTGCAGCTCGGCCTCGAGCTTCTGCCGGGCGCGCATGAGGGCGTTGACGTCCGCGCTGCCGACGTCGGCGACGGCGTCGCGCACCGCGGCGGCGGCGCGCTGGACGAGGTCGGGGGTGACCGGTCCGTCGACGGGCGGGACCTCGAGCCGGCGGGCACCGGTCGCGGGCTCCTCGGCACCGGCGGCAGACCCGCCGCCCCCGGGCTCGTCGGCACCGGTCGCGGCCGCCACGAGGCCCGGCAGGGCGACCTGGCGGCGCAGGCGCTCCAGGACCCCGGCAAGCTGCGCCCCGGCCGTCGCGGCGGCGCCCTCGGCGGTCTCGGCGTCGCGGCGCGCCACGGCCTCCTGCTCGCCGAGCGTCTGGGCGGTGCGCCGCGCCTCGGCGAGCTCGCGGGTCACCCGCCGCAGCTCCTCCTCGGCGGCGGCGAGGCGGCGGTGGACCTCGCCCGCCTCCTGGCCCAGGCTCTCGGTGAGCGCCTCGACCTCGGCGGCCTCGCGGTGCCACTGGGCCCAGGCCTCCTCGGCGCCGTGCTCGGCCTCGATGCGGCGGTCCCGGTGGCCGGCGAGCCGGGCGACCTCCTCGACGTGCCGCTCCCGGCGGCGCGCCAGGGTGGCCAGGGCGGCGGCACCGGCCCGGCACGCCTCCTGGGCGGCGTGGGCGGTGTCGCGCACCTCGCGCAGCCCCTCGGTGTCGTGGGGCAGGCCGTGCCGGTCGCACAGGCTGCGGTGGGTGGCCTCCTGGGCCTTCCACGCGGCACGCAGCTCCGCCGCCCGGTCGCCGAGCCGGGCCGCCTCGGTGCGGCTGCGCGCCGCCTGCCGGGCGGCCGCGACGGCGAGGGTACGGGCCTGGGCGAGCGCGGCGCCCGTCGGGGCGGTGCGCACGTGGGCGGTGAGGGCGGCGCGCGCGGCGGCGAGCCGCTCGCGCGCAGCCACCCGCTGCGTCGCCCGCTCGTCCAGGGCCGCGAGCTCGTCGTCGATCTGCGCGAGGCGCGCGGCGCGCGCGGCCGCCCGGGCCGCGGCGCCGATGTGCCGCGCGGCCGCGGCGGTGTGCCGGCCGCGCAGGGGCCCGTTGCCCCACGACCCGTCGACGTCGACCCAGGTGGTGTGGCTGTCGCGGCCCAGGCCGACGCGGGCGAGCACGGCGCTGACGGTCGCTGCCGGCACGCCGGCGGCGGGGTCGGGTACGAGCGCGGCGCGTAGCGGGTGCTGGGCCGGCGGGGCGGCCGGGGTGAGGAGGGTCTGGCCGTCCTCGGCGACCAGCGCCCCATCGGCGCTCAGCCCGGCACCGAGCAGGCCGGCGGCCAGCAGTGCCGCCTCCAGGCCGGCCCGGTCGGCGTCGTCCAGGCCGTCGGCGAAGTCGACGGCGCGCCACAGCGGCTCGGTCCCCTCCGGCAGCGCGCCGGTCCATGGCGCTGCGGGCGGCTGGGGGTCCTTGGCGGCGCGCAGCTCGCGCTGCTCGGCGGTGAGCTCGGCGCGCCGGGCCTTGTCGGCCTGCTCCTCGGCGTCCAGCGTGGCCACGGTGCGGGCGTGCCGGTCGCGGGCGGCCTCGGCGGCCTCGGTGGCCACGCGGTCGAGCTCGGCGAGCCGGGGCACGTCCGGGGCGTCGTCGGCCTGCCCGTCGCGGGCGTCCCCGGTGAGCACGTCGGCGTCGAGGAGGAGCGGGCCGACGGCGGTGGCCGGCCAGTCCACCTCCCCGAGGAGCTCTGCGGTGCTCTCGTCCGCCACCCAGGCGCGCCAGGCGCCGGCGAGCTCGCGGGCGGCGGCGTCGCGGTGCTCGCCGCGCTCGGCGGCCGCGGTATCGTCCGCGGCGCGCCGCTCGTCCGCCTCCGCGGCCGCCGCCTCGGCGTGGTCCGCCTCGGTGCGCGCCCGGGCGAGCTCGGCGGCGCCCTGGAGGCGGTTGCCGGCCTCCCCGGCCCGGGCCTGGGCCGCGCCGGCCACCTCGCGGGCACGCGTGGCGGCCTCCTCGAGGTCCGGAGGGGCGACCACGAGCTGCTGGGCGACGGGGCGCCCCTGCGGCTGCGGCTCGCCCTCGAGGCGGAGTCGCACCGGTTCGGCGGCGGTGGTGACGGGCTCGAGGTGCGCCTCGACGGCGCCCGGGAGCGCGGTGGTCGCCAGGTGCGCCCCGCGAAGGCCGGCCCGGGCCTCGTCGAGGACGTGCGCGGCGTCGCGGGCGGCCTCGACCACCTCCGCGGCGAGCGCGTCGGCGGCGGCGACGGCGTTGGCCTCGGCGCGGCGCGCGCCCTCGGCGGTGTCGAGCCTGCCCTGGGCCAGCTCGGCGAGGGTGCGGACGTGGCGGTCCCGCTGCGCGAGGTCCTGGCCGGCGCGGTAGGCCTCGGAGGCCTTGAGGCCGTCCGCGGTGGCGGCGAGCTCGCCCTGCCGGGCGTCGAGGCGCTCGACGGCGGTGCGCGCCTCCGTGGTCCGGGTGGCGAGGTCGTCGCGGGCGGCGGCGGCGGTCGTGGCCGCCTCGGCGGCGGCCCGCGCGGCGTCGGCGGCGCCGGCTGCCCGGCCGGCCGTGGCGCGCAGCTCGGTGGCGGCGTAGCGGCCGTAGGTGCCGAGGAAGGTGGTGACGTGCTCGAGGGCGGCGCTCAGGCGGCGCTGGGACTCCCGGGACTCCGAGAGGTCGTCGAGCCGGCCGCCGGCGTCGTTGAGGGTCTCCTCGGACAGCGGCGGCAGGGCGTCGGAGAGGATCCGCGGGAGGTTGCCCTCCTCGATGCGGTTGCCCACGTCGGGCGAGCGGAGGGTGCGGATGAGCTGGAGCAGGCCGTCGTAGCGTTCGCGGGCGCCCGGCCCGGTCAGGCCGAAGACGGTGGCACGGACCCGCTCGCGGTGGGTCTCCGGGTTCTCCGTGAGCCGGTCGGCGCCGATGAGCTCGGCGAGGCGCTCGCGCGGCATGGGCTGGCGGGCGGCGTCGAGGAGCTCGAGGTCGTGCCCGACGCGCAGCGGGGTGGTGAAGTACCAGACCCGCGCCTCGCCCGAGCTCGCCGACCAGCGCACCAGCGCACCGAGGGTGAGGTGCTCGCGGGCGGCGTCGGTGCCGGGCGCCTCTGCGCCGCCATCGCCGTCGCGCTCGCCGCGGCTCCGCTCGCCGTCGCGGGCCAGCTCGACCCACAGGTACCCGAGCCGGTTGCCCTGTCCCTCGGCGCCCACCTTCATGAGCTCGTCGAGGCGGACCTTGCCCGAGCCGGTGGAGTCCATGCGCCGCCGGTCGGCGTCGAGGACGAAGGGCAGGAGCATCTCCAGGGCGCGGCTCTTGCCCGAGCCGTTGGTGCCGCGCAGCACCATCCGGCCGCCGGAGAACTGGAACGTCTCGGCCCAGTAGTGCCACACGTTGACGATGCCGGCCCGGTGCAGGCGCCACCTGTGCGGGTGGGGCGCCTGCTGGCCGCCCGCGGCCGGGGCGGCGACGCCGTCCGGAGCGGTGCCCGCGGCGATGTCCGCGCCGGCGTCCGCGACGACGTCGGCGGCACCGTCCGGCTCCGCCGGGATCGGCGTCGTGGTCGTGGCACTCATCGGTCCTCCTGGAGCGGGAAAAGGCTCTGCTGCGCGTCGGGTCCGGCCGCGTCCGGGCCGCCGGCCGGCGCGGCCGGGGCGGGCGTCCGGCGCGGGGCGCGCTGGGGTTCGGGCTGGTAGCGGGCGCAGGCGGGGTGCAGCACCAGCCCGGCGGGGGTGCGCCGGGCGAGGCTGAGCTCCTCGAGCCGGGTGACGACCTCGGCCTGGAGGTACTCGGGGTCGGTGGCGAACGCCTCGGCGAACGTGGCGCCGTACTGCTCGACGAGCAGATGGACGGCGTCCGAGACCGCGGCCCAGGGGGCGAGCAGGCCGGGCACCGCCCGGCCGTCGACCTCGGCGGTGGCGCCGGGCCCGCCGTCGAGGTCGTCGACCAGGGCATTGACGAGCAGCAGCGCGACGTGCGCGACGGTGCCCTGGCCGGGGAAGGCGACGTCGGTGAGGTCGCCATCGACGTCGTAGGCCAGGGCGCCCTCCTGGCGGACCTCGAGGGTCAACCCGAAGTGGTCGGCCAGGGTGCGGCTCAGGTCGGCCCGCTCGCGGGAGAGCACGTGCTGCTCCTCGGCCGTGAGGTCCTCGCGGCGCACGAGCGGGTTCTCGACGAGCCGGCGGCGCAGCGCCCGCCGCGCCTGCTCGGCGGCCGTGCGGCCGCCGCGCTCCAGGAGCTCCTCGGCGGTGTCGACGTCGCCCAGCGGGCGGGCGAGCACGTGGGTGAGCAGGGTGCGGTTGACCTCGAGCAGGGCCTCCTCGTGGCGGTCGCCCCAGGCGGTGACCGAACCGTCTGTCTCGCTGAGCACGCCCCAGTCGAGGAGCAGCGCGATGGCCTGGACGAGATGGCGGCGGTCCGTGAGCGAGTCGTCCATCGCGATACCGGCGATCGCGGCGTCCGCGCGGACCTGCTCGACGAGGGTGCCCAGGAGCACCTGCTCGCGGCCGGCGGTCTGCAGCAGGCCGGCGCAGACGAGGGCGAGGTAGGCGTAGGTGCGCGGCGCGAAGGGCTGCCCGCCGCGGCGCTGGGCGGGGCGCGGCGGGGCGTCGGTGCTGGGGGCGTCCTTGACGAGGCGGGCGAAGGAGGCCTCCACCACGAGGTGGTATCCCAGGACGGCGGAAAACATCTTCTTCAGGGCCGGCGCATGCCGGCGGACGAGGGCGAGCTCCTCCCCGTGCCGGGCCTTGGTGAGGACGGGGTGGCGCAGCAGCGCCCGGGCGGCCTCGCGGCGCTCGGCGGCGTCGTGCTCGGCGGTGCCGTGGGCGCTCACGCCTGCACCTCCGCGGGCTCGCGGTGCGTGGGCGCGTCGGCCTCGGCGTCGGCGTCGGCCTCGGCCTCGGCGCTGCTCGCCGCCGCCGCGGGCGGGGTGGCCGGGGCCCGGTTCGACGTGGCCGGTGCCGACGACGCGGCGGCCGGTGACGACGCGGCGGCCGGCGGCGCACCGGCGGCGCTGACCTCGAGGACGAGCCCGTGGACGGTGAGGTCGCCGTCGGGGGTGCGTAGCGTCGTCGTCGCGGCCGGGTCGGGCACCGCTTCCAGGGTGAGCCCGAGGTCGGTGTCCGTGGCGCGCGCCGCGGCCTCGAGCTGGGGGTGCACGGCCAGCAGGCGGGTGAGCTGGCCGAGCAGCAGGCTCAGCGCCGCCGGGCTGACCTCGGCGCCGTCCAGGCGGCCGGCGGCGACGAGCTCGCCGACGGCGGCGGCGCGGGCGTCGGCCTCGCCCTGCGCCTCGGCCAGCAGCCGGACCCGGTCCAGGCCGGGGTCGGGCACCGAGGAGGTCCGCCCGCGTGCGCCGCGGTCGCCGCGCTCGCGCAGGCTCAGCGGCACCTCCACGGGGGTGGCGGCCCACCAGGAGGTCGTGGCGCCGTCACGCGGGTCCGGCTCCTCCGGCCCGCCGAGCAGGTGCCGGGCCGGGTAGGCCCCGAAGGCGGCGGCGTACAGCCGGTGCGCCTGGTCGGCGTCGGCGTCGTCGAACCACGCGGCGAGCTTGAGCAGGTCGGCGCGCCGGCTCACCCCGGTGCCGGCCGACGCCAGCATCCGCTTGGTGTTGGCCAGGAGCTGGCCCAGCGCCTGGTCGGCGGCCATCCGCAGCGTCTCGGGGCCCGAGCGCCCGTCGGCGCCGGTGTACCAGCCGCGCACGTGCTCCCAGTCCTCGCGGGTGCGGCCAGGCAGCCGCTCGGTGCGCGCGTCCGCCGACTGCAGCGTGGGCAGGGCGGCCAGGGCCGCGAGGACGTCGTCGAGCACCGGCTCGAGGGCGGCGAATCGGCGCGCGACGACGGGGGCGTGGCGGGCGACGTCGGCGGTGAGCAGGTCGATGTAGTCCAGCAGGAGGCGCTTGAACTGCTGGTACTCCTCCCCGGCGAGGTCGTAGCGGGTGAGCACCGTGTTCACGTACGCGTAGAAGTCGCGGACGCTGTCGGAGAAGAGCCGCTGGTTGTTGAACACCGTGGTGACGTCGCCGGAGAGGGCCTCGGCGTCGACCGGGCGGGCGTCGGTGGCCGCCGCCATGCGGGCGACGATGCGGTCGAGGGTCTCGGCGGTGGCGCCGAGCAGCTCGCGGGCCACCTCCCGGGCGCCGTCACCGGCGGCCAGGATCGCCTCGGCCTCGCGGTGCACCCGGACGCCGAGCTTGGAGGCCTGGTAGCGGGCGCGGGAGCGCACGTAGTCCTGCACGGTGGCCACCCGGGCATCGCGGATGCCGCGCACGAGGTTGCCCCACCGCTCGAGCTGCTCGCAGCGGGTGGTGACCTCCTCGACGGAGAGGGCGACGCCGCGCTCGGCCAGCCCGTCGCTGACCTCGGCGGCGGACAGGTCGGCCAGCAGCGTGGAGCCGAACAGGCTCATGATGGCGCGGTACTCCGCGGCCAGGTCGGCCGTGAGGTAGCGGAACAGGTCCAGCCGCGCCGTCGCCTCCTCGCCGTCCGGCACCGTCTCGCTCACCCCAGCAACCACCTGCACGTCCCTTCCTCCGCCACCGGCGGACGGTCCACCTTAATGGCCGCAGGCGGACCGGATCGGCGGGCGGGGGCGCGTGGCGAGGTGACGTGCGCCGCGCCGGGTCAGTCAGCCGTAGTACACCCCGATGCGCCGCCCGCCGATGACCTCCACGGCGACCTCCATGTCGTAGACGTCGCGCAGGCAGGCGGTGTCGATGATCTGCTCGGGGCTGCCCTGGCAGAGCACCTTGCCGTCCTTCATCGCCACGATGTGGTCGGAGTAGCAGGAGGCGAAGTTGATGTCGTGGACGACGACGACGACCGTCTTGCCCAGCTCGTCGGCGGTGCGCCGGAGCAGCTGCATCATGCCGACGGCGTGCCTCATGTCGAGGTTGTTCAACGGCTCGTCGAGCAGGACGTAGTCGGTGTCCTGGCACAGCACCATCGCCACGAAGGCCCGCTGGCGCTGCCCGCCGGAGAGCTCGTCGAGGTAGCGCCCGGCCAGGCCGGACAGGCCCAGGTACTCCATCGCCCCGGCGATCTTGCGCCGGTCCTCGACGGTGAGCCGGCCCTTCGTGTGCGGGTAGCGGCCGAAGGCGACGAGGTCCTGCACCGTCAGCCGGACGGCGAGGTGGTTGTCCTGGCGCAGGATGGACAGCCGCTTGGCCAGCTCCGCGCTCGGCGCCTGGGCCACGTCGAGGCCGTCGATGCGCACGGTGCCGGCGTCGGCGCCGAGCAGGCGGGCGATGATCGACAGCAGGGTGGACTTCCCGGCCCCGTTGGCGCCGATGATCGAGGTCACGCCGCCGGTGGGCAGGGTGAGCGAGACGTCGTCGACGACGACGGTGGACCCGTAGGCCTTGGTGAGCTGCTGGACCTCGATCACCGCTTGCCTCCCCGGATGAGCAGCATGATGAAGACGATCCCTCCGACGAACTCGACGATGACGGAGAGCACGGTGTCCATCCCGAACACGTGCTCGAGGATGCTCTGCCCGCCCACGAGGGTGATCACGCCGAGCAGCGCGGCCCCGGGCAGCAGGTAGGCGTGCCGGTGCGTGCCCATGACGAGGTACGCCAGGTTCGCCACGAGCAGGCCGAAGAACGTGATCGGGCCGACCAGGGCCGTGGAGACGGAGACGAGCAGCGCGCAGGCGGCGAGCACCTTGAGCACCAGCACCCGGTGGTCCACGCCCAGCGCGGTGGCCATGGGCTGGCCGAGGGCGACGACGTCGAGGTCGCGGCGCGCGCCCCAGACCCAGGCGAACACCGCCACGACGACGACGGCGCACACCGCCAGCAGCCCCGGGTCCACCCGGCTGAAGGAGGCGAAGAGCCGGTCCTGGACGATGAGGTACTCGTTGGGGTCGATCACCCGCTGCAGGAACGTCGCCAGGGAGCGGAACAGCGTCCCGAAGACGATGCCGACGAGGACCATGAGGTACAGCGAGCGGCGCGGCCCGCCGAACAGCCACCGGAACAGCAGCATCGACAGCGCGAGCATCGCCACGACCTCGACGCCGAATCGCGCCACCGGCGCCGTGGCGATGACCGCCGTCGAGCCCAGCACGAACACCGCGGCCGTCTGGATCAGCGCGTAGAGGGCGTCGAAGCCCATGATCGACGGCGTGAGGATGCGGTTCTCGGTGACCGTCTGGAAGAGCACGGTCGAGACCGCCACCGCGGCCCCGACGATGACCATCGGCGCCAGGCGGGCCAGGCGCAGCGGCGCCAGCAGCTCGAAGGCGTCCATCGCGCCCAGGGTGAGGAACGCGGCGGCGGCCACGACGGCGGCGGCGCCGAGGAGCACCAGGCGCACCGCCGGCGTCAGGGTGCGCCGGTCGCCGTCGGCCGCGGCGGGCGCGGTCACGGGGAGGGTGTCAGCGGGCACCGGCGGGCCTCCGCAGGAGCAGGAAGAGGAAGACGGCGGCCCCGACGACGCCGACGACGACGCCGATGGGGATCTCGGCCGGGTAGATGACCAGCCGGCCGACGATGTCGCAGACCAGCACGAACGCCGCGCCGAGGATGGCCACCCAGGGCAGCGAGCGGCGCAGGTAGTCCCCCATCGCCAGCGAGACAACGTTGGGCACGACCAGGCCGAGGAAGGGCAGGCCGCCGACCACGACGACGACCACCGCGGAGGTGACCGCGACGATGGACAGGCCCAGCGCGAGCACGCGGCGGTAGTTCAGCCCGAGGTTGGTGGTGAACTCCTCGCCCAGCCCGGCCACGGTGAACCGGTTGGCCGCGAGGTAGGCGACGACGGTGCACGCCGCCACCACCCACAGCAGCTCGTAGCGCCCGCGCACCACCCCGGAGAAGTCCCCGGTCATCCAGGACGAGAGGGTGTGGAGCATGTCGAAGCGGTAGGCGAGGAAGGTGCTCGCGGCGCCGACGACGCCGGACAGGATCATCCCCACCAGGGGCACGACGACCGCCGAGCGCAGCGGGATGGCGCGCAGGACGCGCAGGAAGAGCACCGTGCCGGCCAGGGCGAAGAGCGCTGCCACGCCCATCTTCCCGGCCAGCGGCAGGCCGGGGGCGAGCAGGGTCACCGCGAGCAGCCCGAGCCCGGCGGACTCGGTGGTGCCCGCGGTCGAGGGCTCGACGAACTTGTTGCGCACGAGCAGCTGCATGACCAGCCCGGCGATGGCCATCGCCGACCCGGCCAGCAGGATCGCGACGGTGCGCGGCACCCGGGAGGCCAGCAGGGTCTGGGCCTGGGCGTCGGTGAGCTGGCCGGACAGGACGTCGCCGACGGACAGGTCGGACACGCCGACGAACAGCGAGACCCCGGCGAGCAGGGCCACGCCGAGCAGCGCGGCGGAGACGGCGAGGCGCCGGCGGCGGGTGGTGCGCGCGACGAGGTCGGCCCCCGCCGCGTCCGCCGAGGTGACGGCGCCGGCGCGCGGGGCGGGGCCGTCCGGGCCGGCGCCGGTGCGGGTCCGGTCGCCGGCCGTGGCGACGGCGGCGTGCTCCCGGCGCTCGGCGGTGGCCACGCCGGTGCGCTCGGGGCGCCCGTCGGGGGCGACGGCCCGCGGGTCGGCCGGACGGCCGCCCCGGAGGCTGGCGTCGCGGTGGACGGCGGTCATCGCGCCAGGGCCTGGCCGACCTCGTCCAGCATGGCGGGGACGTTGTTGAGGCCGTGCTGGGCGATGTACCAACGCTGCGGGTCGAGGTAGACGACCTGCTGCTGCTGCCAGGCGGTGGTCGCGGCGACGAGCTCGTTGTCCAGCACCTGCTCGGCGGGCTTGGCGTCGCCCTGGCCGATGGCGGCGTCGCGGTCGTTGACGAAGAGCCAGTCGGGGTTGGCGTCGCGGACGGCCTCGAAGGACACGACCTCGCCGTGCGGGGTGTTCGCCACGCCCTGGACGGCGTCGGTCATGCCCAGCTCGGTGAAGATCAGCCCGAAGCGGGAGTCCTCGCCGTACATGGTGACCTCGCCGCCGGAGGTGGAGACCACCATGCCGGTGCCGGCGGCCGCGCCCTGGGCCTTGACCTCCTCGGCCTTGGCGTCGATCTCGGCCAGCTTGGCGTCGACCTCGTCCTCCTTGTGGAAGATCTGCCCGAGGATCTGGGCGCTCTCGCCGAAGGAGTCGAGGAAGTTGGTGTAGGGGAAGGTGATGTCGACCGTCGGGAAGGACTTCGAGAGGTCGGGGTAGGCCGCCGCCGAGCGGAAGCCGACGATGACCAGGTCCGGGTCGAGCCGGGCCAGCGCCTCGAGGTCCGGCTCCTGCAGGGTGCCGACGTCGGTGTACTTCTCGCCCTTGTAGTCGCTGAGGAAGTCCGGGACCGGGGAGGACTGCGGCACCCCGACCACGTGGTCGTCCAGGCCGAGGGCGTCGAGGGTGTCCAGCGCGCCGAAGTCGAGCACGACGACGCGCTGCGGGTCGGCGGGGACCTCGGTGCTGCCCTGGGCGTGCTCGACGGTGATCGTCCCGGCGTCCGAGCCGCCGTCCGCCGTGGCGCCGCCGTCGGCCGTGGAGGACGAGGAGCAGGCGGCGAGGGCCAGGACGAGCGATGCGGTGAGGGCGGCAACCGTGCCGCGGCGCGTGGTCAGACGCACGAAGACTCCAGGTGTGATCAAGGAAGGCTGACCTAACGAAGGCGAACCTAACAGAGATATACGCAAGCGTCACGTGCCGTAATTAAATTGTGTCGCGCTTCCCCCGACGGCATTCGTCCGTGATGGGACGACGGCTTCGCGGCCGCCACGGGCAAGGAGCTCTGGTCCCACCGCCCGCGCCGTCGTCGGCCGTGGTCTCGGCGCCCGCCGCACCGGTGGAGGGTCGGCGCGCCGTCGGACCCGTCCGATCGGCGGCGCGCGCAGCGTCCTCCGGAGCCCAGCCAGCAGTCTCCGGACTCCTCACAGCGGGGACCGTCAACAAGACAGCAGGCCTGCGGTGACACAGAGGGATACCCGCTGCCCCACCGCAGACCCGCGGGTCCGCCGCTCAGCCCCGGCGCCGCAGCAGGCCCCGCGCGCGGCCGGGCAGCTCGCGGGCCGCGCGCACCGCGGTCCGCTTGGCGGCCAGCGCGGCGACGAGCGCGCCGTACCAGGCCCGGTGCACGGGCACGTCCCAGGCGCCGTCGACGTCGACGATCTCCTCGGAGAACTTCGTCTTGAAGTCCCGCACCCCACGCAGTTGGGGGGCGCGGTCGGAGTCGATGCCCATGAGGTCGAAGGTCTGCACGCCCGTGGCCCGCAGCGCGGTGGCCATGTGCCAGACCAGCAGGTCCGCGGCGCCGGAGCGACGCCCCTCGGCGTTGGAGGCGGCGTAGTAGTAGGTCGCGAAGGCGCCATTGACGGTGACCAGCCCCCAGGCCAGGGCCCGGCCCTCGCGGCGGGTGACGAACAGGCGGCAGTGCTCGGGCCCGAGGGTGGTGAGCATGGTCCAGTAGACGTCCTCCGGGGAGATGCCGAACCCGTCGCGCCCGCCCGTCTCGACCAGCAGCTGGTAGAGCTCGCGGAACTGCTCGCGGGTCAGCCCGGTCTCCTCGCCGGCGACCATGCTCTCGTCCCGCAGCGCCTTGCGGACGTCGCGACGGCCGCGCTTCTTCATCCCGGCGAGGATCTCCTCCTCCTCGGGGCGCAGGTCGAGCACGACCGTCCGGTCGTAGGTGACGGTCTGGAGCAGCTCGCGCAGCTCCGGCGCGCGGTGGCGGGCGTGCAGCCGGACGAACACCAGGGCGCGGTCGGCCCGGCGCACCGCCGCGACGAGCGCCTCGCGCACCGCCCGCTCACGCTCGGCCGTCGCCTCGACCAGCCAGACCGGCCCGTGCTTGGCCCACAGGTACCGGAAGCCCCGGCCGCGCATCTCGGTGAGGGAGACGAGGGCGAGCGCGTCGTCGCCGTCGAAGAACCCCAGCCGCCGCCACGGCGTGCGCCCGGGCACCGCCCGGTCGAACCCGTCCCACGCCGGCGCCTGCTCCAGCGGCACCATGGCGCCGCCGGCCAGGCGCAGGTACGTGGCGTCGTCCAGGGGGCGGACCGTGACGGTCATGGGTCTCCTCACGCGCCGGCCCGCGGCCGGCAGGTCGATGGCCCGGCCGGTCAGAAGCCGGTGGCGGTGGGCCGGGGGTAGTACGTGCGCAGCGCGCGCACCTGGTTGATGCCGTTCAGCAGCCGGTAGAGCGAGCGGCGGGGGTTGCGGTCGGCCGCGTAGGCCAGCGGGTGCACGGCGCGGCGCCGGCGCAGCACGCCGCGCACCTTCGCCTGCAGCGCCGGGTCGGTGAGGTAGCGCGGCAGGACCGCGGTGGGCAGGTAGTGGAACACGCCCGTCTCGGTGGCCAGCTCGGGGGCGTGCGCGCGGCCGTGGACGAGGTCCTCGACCATGACCCGCACCGGGTTCGCGCCGCCGACGTTGATGTAGTAGTTCGACCGGCCGATGCGGGGGTTGATGTCGAGCAGGCGGGGGACGCCGTCGCGCGGGTCGATCTTGAGGTCGACGCTGGCGTATCCGCGGTAGTCCACGGCGGCAAGCACACGGCGGACCGTCTCGACGAGCTCGGCGTCGTACTCGACGAGGGTGATCGCCGCGTTGCCGAGGAACGCCGGCTGGTGCAGGCCGAGGAGCACCTGGCCCGAGGCCGCCATGGTCATCTGCCCGCGCGAGTCGACGTAGGCGTTGACCACACGGTTGTAGGTGTCGTCGCCGGGCACGAGCTCCTGGACGAGCATCTCCCCGCCGAAGCCGGCCTGCTTGACGGCGGCAAGGATGTCGAGGACCTCGGCGAGGGTGTGCGCGGCGTAGACCTTCTTGCGGCCGGGGAACTGCAGCACCTCGTACTCCCCCGACGTCGCCGGCTTGACGACCACCGGGAAGGCCAGCTCGGCGAGCAACGCCGGCCAGGCGCCCCGGTCGGTGGCGGGCACGTCCACCGCGACGTGGGCCGGGCTGGCCACGCCCTCGGCGCGCAGCACCCGGTCGAGCACACCCTTGTCACCCACCCGCTCGATGACGGCGTCCGGCGGGGTGGGGACGACGAAGCGGTCCTCCAGCCAGGCCCGCTCGCGGCGCACGAGGTCGATGTGGTGCTCGACGTTGACCATGAGCACGGGCTTGGTGCCGGGGTGGCGGGCGGCGATGGTGTCGAGCGTGGCGAGCAGGCGGTCGTCGTCGGCGCCGGCGCCCATGTAGACGTTCTCGATGATCGCGGAGTGGTCGATGGGGCCGCGCGGGCCCTCGCTGACCACGGTGGAGCGCACCCCGTACGCCTCGTGGAAGGACCTCGCCATCGAGTACACGCCGATGTCGGTGCCCAGGATGACCGGCGTGAGCGGCGATGTCATGTGCGTGCGGTTCCTCCTGCGCCTCGGGAGCGGGGCTCCTCTGCGGTTCGGGGAGCACCGCTTCCGGTCCCCCTGCGATCCGGGCCAGTGTAGTCAGGACACCGGACGGGCCCGTCCGTGAGCCTGTTCACCCACCGGGGATCCACACCCCGCCCCGGACCGTGCCACGGTCGTCCCTGCCGCCGCCCGCACCACCCCCATCAGCGCCGCCGCCGTCCGTTGTCGACGCTCGCCGCGCTCCCCACCACTCGCTCGGTCGATGCCGCAATCCGGCTCCGTGCCACGCGTCCGGTCCATACCACGCGTCCACCCGGCGCGCCTCTCCCACCCGGGCGTGCACCCACCTAGCCTGGAGGCGTGAAGGAGGACGCCCCGGTGGCACCACCGGACTTCCAGGACGCGCTGCTCAGCCTGCGCGGCCATCGCATGCGCCCCGAGCTCCACCTCGAGGAGGTCCCGGCGCCCTCCCGGATCGCGCCCTACGCCCTCGCGCTGACGGCCGAGGTCAATGCCGCGCCGCGGACGATGGACCCCGACGCGTTCCTCGGGCACGGCCGCTTCGTCGTCCTTCACGATCCGGCCGGCCAGGAGGCCTGGCACGGGACCTTCCGCGTCATCGTCATGGCCAAGGCCCGCCTCGAGGACGAGATGGGCGCCGACCCCATGCTCGGCGAGGTCGGCTGGAGCTGGCTCACCGACGCGCTCACCGAGGCCGGCGCGGGCTACCACGACCTCTCCGGCACCGTGACCCGGGTGCTCTCGGAGACCTTCGGCGGCCTGGAGCTGCGCGGGGGCCAGGTGGAGATCGAGGTCCGGGCCTCGTGGACGCCGACGACGACGGACCTGGGCCCGCACCTGCGCGCGTGGGCCGCGCTCACCTGCACCACGGCGGGGCTCGAGCCGCTGCCCGAGAATGTCACCGCACTCACACGCCGGCGCTGACGGCGCCGCGGGTCCCGCCGCCCGCGCACGACGTACCGTGGCTGCCGTGCCCGCCCTGACCGACGACCCGCAGACTCCCCAGCCGCTCGCGCCGGAGCTGCCTCCGACCGCGCCGCTGCCGCCGGTCCCGCTGACCGAGCCGGCCGGGGGCATCCCCCCGGTCACCGACACCGCCCCCGGCCTCGCCGACGCCGTCGCCCGGCTGGCGGCCGGCTCCGGGCCCATCGCGGTCGACGCCGAGCGGGCCTCGGGCTACCGCTACGGCCAGCGGGCCTATCTCGTGCAGCTGCGCCGGGCGGGCGCGGGCACGGTGCTGCTCGACCCGGTGCCGTTCGCGGACCTGTCCGCCCTCGCGGCGGTGCTCGCGCCCGAGGAGTGGGTGCTGCACGCCGCCGACCAGGACCTGCCCTGCCTGCGGGAGGTCGGCCTGACGCCCGCGGCGCTGTTCGACACCGAGCTCGCGTCTCGGCTGCTCGGGCGCGAGCGGGTGGGCCTGGCGGCGGTGGTCGCCGAGAACCTCGGGTACGAGCTGGCCAAGGAGCACTCCGCCGCGGACTGGTCCACCCGGCCGCTGCCGGAGTCGTGGCTGCGCTACGCCGCCCTCGACGTCGAGCTGCTCCTGCCGCTGCGAGAGGTGCTCACCGCGCAGCTGGCGGCGGCCGGCAAGCTCGAGTGGGCCCGCCAGGAGTTCGAGCACGTGCGCACCGCCCCGCCCGCACCGCCGCGCACCGACCCCTGGCGCCGCACCTCCGGGCTGCAGGCGGTCAAGTCCGCCCGCGGGCTCGCCGTGGCCCGGGAGCTGTGGCGGGCGCGCGAGGAGCTCGCCCAGCAGCTCGACCGCTCCCCCGGCCGAGTGCTGCCCGCCGCCGCCGTCGTCGCCGCCGCCGTGGCGCTGCCGCGCACCGAGGGCCAGCTGGTCCGCCTGCGCGAGTTCTCCGGCAAGGGCACGCGCAAGCGCTCGGCGTACTGGTGGGGCGCCGTCGCCCGGGCGCTGCGGCTGCCGGACGGCGAGCTGCCGCCCCGCCGCGCCGCCCGCGAGCCGGGCCAGCTGCCCGCGCCGCGCGCCTGGGGGGAGAAGAACCCCGACGCCGCCGCGCGGCTGGAGCTGGTGCGCCAGACCGTCCGCGAGGTGGCCGCGGAGCACGCCCTGCCCCAGGAGAACCTGCTCGCCCCGGCCACCCAGCGCCGCTTCGCCTGGGAGACCGGCCCGCGCCCCACCGCCGCGCAGGCGGGGGACCGTCTGGCCGCGCTCGGCGCACGGGAGTGGCAGGTCTCCCTCACGGCCGGCCCGCTGGCGCGGGCGCTCGCCGCGCTCTGACCGCGCGCCGCGCTCTCACCGCTCGCCGCGCTCTTATCGCGCGCCACGCATCGCCGCGCGCCACGCTCGCACCACGCGCCGCGCATCACTCCGCGCCACGCTCTCACCGCTCGCCGCCCCTGACCGTGGGCGCCGCCTGTGACGCAGGTCTCATCAGGCGCGATAGGCTCCGGACGGTCCGAGAGCGCCGTCCCCCAGGAGTGCCCGTGGTCTCTGCAGCCGCCGCCCCGTACGAGGAGCGGGTGACCGTCGTCCACGCCACCGATCTCGAGGTCACGGACCTCGGCACGGTCCTCGTCCTGACCCTCGCGCCCGAGGACGGCGCCGACCGGCCCTGCACGCTCGGCGAGCGGGGGCTGACCAACCTGCGTGCGGCGCTAACGGCGGCCCGCGACCGCGCGGAGGAGGGCCACCTGGCCGCCGTCGTGCTGACCGGCACCGGACGGACCTTCCTCGCCGGGGCCGACCTGCGCGCCATCCGGGCGGCCCGAGATGAGACCGAGGCGCGGCGGCTCGCCCGGCTGGGCCACGAGGTGGTCGCGGCGATCGCCGACCTGCCGGTGCCGACGCTCGCCCATCTCAACGGCGCCGCCCTCGGCGGCGGGCTGGAGATGGCGCTGGCGTGCGACTACCGCACCGCGGGGCACAACGTGCGCGCGATCGGGCTGCCGGAGACCTATCTGGGCCTGGTGCCCGGGTGGGGCGGGTGCACCTTCCTGCCGCGGCTCGTGGGCCCGGAGGCCGCCCTCGAGATCATCATCGACAACCCCTCGCGCAACAACCGGCTGCTCGACGCCCCCGCGGCGCTGGCCGCTGGGCTCGTCGACGTCGTCCTGCCCGGGCCCGACGCCGCCCCGGCCGACGCCGGCGCCCACGACGTCGCGGGCGCCGGCGCCGGCGAGGACGTCCTGTTCCCCCGCGGGTCCGTCGCCCTCCCCCGTGCGGTGCTGGAGTGGCTGCGCCAGGCCGTCGACGGGCAGGTGCCGGTGGCGCGCCGGGTCGAGCGGCCCACCGGTCCCCACCCCGCCGACCCGGCGGACGACGCCGAGTGGCTCGCCGCCGTCGACCGGCGACGCGACTTCGTCCACGCCCGCGCCGCCGGCGGCGCCGCGGCGCCCGAGCACGCGCTGCGCGCGGTGGCCGCCTCCCGGACCCGCTCGCGGGCGGAGTCCTTCGCCGTCGAGGACGAGGCGCTGGTCCATCTGGTCGTGACCGACGCGCTGCGGGCCAGCCTGTACGCCTTCGACCTGCTCGGACACCGGGCCCGGCGCCCCGCCGGGCGGCCGGAGGGGGTGCCGGCCCGGGAGATCCGGTCCGTGGGCGTCGCCGGCGCCGGCCTCATGGCCGGCCAGCTCGCGCTGCTGCTGGCCCGCTCCCTGCGGGTGCCGGTGACGATGCGCGACCTCGACGACGAGCGGGCGCGGCGGGGGCTCGCGGCCGTGCACGACGAGGTCGAGCGCCAGCGGGCGCGGGGCCGGATCTCCGACGCCGGCGCGGCGCGGCTGCGCGAGCTGGTCCGGGTGACCACCGACGTCGCGGACCTCGCCGGCGCCGACCTCGTCGTGGAGGCGGTGTTCGAGGAGCTGGCGGTCAAGCAGCGCGTCTTCGCCGAGCTCGAGGGGGTGGTCGGCGCGGACACCGTGCTCGCCACGAACACCTCCGCCCTGTCCGTCTCCGCGATGGCCGCGCCGCTGATCCACCCCGAACGGGTGGTCGGCCTGCACTTCTTCAACCCGGTGGCCCAGATGCCGCTGGTGGAGGTGGTGCGGGCCGCCCAGACCGACGACGTCGCCTACTCCACCGCCTTCGCCGTCGCGCAGGCGTGCCGCAAGACCGCCGTCGCCGTCGCGGACGCGCCCGGCTTCGTGGTCAACCGGCTGCTGGTCCGGCTGCTGGGCGAGGTGCTGGGCGCCCTGGAGGACGGCACCACGGTGGCCGAGGCCGACCGGGCGCTCGTCCCGATGGGGCTGCCCATGGGCCCCTTCCAGCTGCTCCAGCTCGTCGGCCCCGCCGTCGCCGAGCACGTGCTGCGCACGCTGCGCCACGACCTCGGGGAGCGATACCCCGACTCCCCCGGCCTCGCCCGGGTGGTGCGCGAGGGCCGGTCCTTCGTCACCGGCGCGGGCCGGCCGACGGCGGCGTCGCCGGTGGACCCGGCGATCGGTGAGCTGTTCGGCGCCCGCCGAGTCGCGCGGCCGCTCGACGCCGCCGGCCTCCTCGAGCGGGTGCGGCGCGCCCTGGCTGAGGAGACCGCGCTGCTGCTGGACGACAGCGTCGTCGCCGGCGCCGAGGACGTCGACGTCGCGATGGTGCTGGGGGCGGGCTGGCCGCTGCACAACGGCGGGCTGACGCCCTACCTGGACCGGACGGGGACCTCGGAGGCGGTGCTCGGCCGGCGCTTCCACGAGCCGGGCGTGGCGAGCCTGCCGCAGTAGCTCGGCCAGCCGCTAGCGCGGCTCGTCGGCGCGGCCAGGGCTGGATGCGTCGGCGCTGCCAGGGCCGCTAGCGCGGCTCGTCGGCACGGCTCGGAGGCGCCGTCCCCCCGGCGGGTGGCGCACCACCGCCTGCCGGGGGCATGGCACCCCCGGCCGGCGGCATGGCACCCCCGGCCGGCGGCATGGTGCCCCGACCGGCCGGCCCGCCGCCCGCCAGCGGCGCGGCACCACCGAACGACGCCGTCCGCCGGACCTCCTCGCCCCCACCGGCCGCCCCGGGCGCGAGCCGGCTGTGCTGCCGGCTGTAGACGAAGTAGAGAACCAGCCCGATCACCATCCAGATGGCAAACCGCAGCCACGTCTCGGCCGGCAGGTTGAGCATGAGCCACAGGCAGGCCGCGGCCGACAGGATGGGCAGCACCGGCACCCACGGGACCCGGAACGACCGGTGCAGGTCCGGGCGGGTGCGGCGCAGGACGATCACGCCGATCGAGACGAGCACGAACGCGAACAGCGTGCCGATGTTGACGAGCTCGGCCAGCGTGCCGAGCGGGACGAGCCCGCCGAGCACGGCGACGACGATGCCCGTGAAGATGGTGATCCGGTACGGCGTGCGGTAGCGGGGATGCACCGCGCCGAGACCCGGCGACAGCAGGTGGTCGCGGCTCATCGCGAACAGCACGCGGGACTGACCGAGCATGAGGATCATCACGACCGAGGTCAGGCCGGCCAGCGCGCCGACGGAGATCAGCGCGGAGACGAACGGCAGCCCGACGCTGCGGAAGGCCTCGGCGAGCGGCGCGTCCGTCGAGAGCTCGGTGTAGTTCTGCATGCCGACGACGACCAGCGAGACGGCCACGTAGAGCAGGGTGCAGACGGTCAGCGAGGCGATGATGCCGCGCGGCAGGTCACGCTTGGGGTTCTTGGTCTCCTCGGCCGCGGTCGCCACGATGTCGAAGCCGATGAACGCGAAGAAGACGATGGCGGCGCCCGCGAAGATGCCGCCGACTCCGAAGGTGGACGGGGTGAAGCCGGCGATGAGCTGGATCAGCGGCGCCGTGAGTGCACTGCCCCCGGTGGTGGAGGTCGGCTGGGAGGGCGGGACGAACGGGCTGTAGTTCGCCGCCTGGACGTAGAAGAGCCCCAGGACGATCACCAGCAGGACGATGGCGATCTTGATCGCCACGATGACGGTGGTCACCCGCGAGGAGAGCTTGATGCCGAGCACGAGGACGCCGGTCATCAGGAGCGCGATGAACATCGCCGGGATGTTCACGGTCGCGGTCTCCCCCGCGATGGACGCGGGTAGGGGGATGCCGAGGTCACCGAGCAGCTGGTTGAAGTAGCCCGACCAGCCGACCGAGACGGTGGCCGCACCGAGCGCGAGCTCGAGGACCAGGTCCCAGCCGATGATCCAGGCGATGAACTCGCCGAAGGTCGCGTAGGAGAAGGTGTACGCGGAGCCCGCCACCGGCACGGTGGAGGCGAACTCGGCGTAGCAGAGCGCGGCGAAGCCGCACACCACGCCGGCGACGACGAACGAGAGCGCCACCGCCGGGCCGGCCTGGGTCTTCGCGACCACGCCGGTGAGCACGAAGATGCCGGTGCCGATGATGACGCCGACGCCGAAGACGGTCAGGTCCAGCGCGGAGAGGTTACGGCTGAGCCTGTGCTCCGGCTGTTCCGTGTCGCGGAGCGATGCCTCGACGGACTTGACGCGGTGCTGTGCCACGGGATGCCTCCTCGACCACGAGCCGAAGCCGGAGCCCTCCATCCCTGGAGCAGCGCCGGAGCTCTCCATCCGTGCAGCAGCGTGGCACGCCTGGGGCCGCCGCGCATTCGTAGGCGGAACCGGGGCACGCCTGACCGGACGTGGTCACGACGCCGGGCCCCCGGCCCCGCTCGGTACGTCCCCCGGCCACGCTCAATACACGGACAGCCCGCGGGCCCGGAACTGCCCGCGCACCCGCTCGACGAGCGCGGCCGACGGCGCCGGGGTGTCGCCGAGCTCGTACGCCATACCCAGCCGCTCCCACTTGTCTCGGCCCATGTTGTGGAAGGGCAGCACCTCCACCCGGGAGACGGTCGCGAGGGTGGCGACGTGGTCGGCGACGGCGTCGACGTTCTCCGGGGCGTCGGTCAGGCCCGGCACGAGCACGAACCGGATCCACATCTCGGTGCCGCGGTCGGCCAGCCGGCGGGAGAAGTCCAGGGTGGGCTCCAGCGCGCGCCCGGTGGTGGCCTGATAGGTCTCGGGCAGGCCGGACTTGATGTCGAGCAGGACGAGGTCGACGTCGTCGAGGAGCGCCTCGGAGGCGTGTGCGCCGAGGAAGCCCGAGGTGTCGATGGTGGTGTGCACCCCCATCTCTCGAGCGCCGCGCAGCAGCCGGCCGAGAAAGGCGGGCTGCATGAGCGGCTCGCCGCCGGAGACGGTGAGCCCGCCGCCGGTGGCGCGGAAGACCGGCAGGTAGCGCCGGACGCGGGCGAGCAGGTCCGCGAGGGCGACCGGCTCGCCGTCCTTCATCTTCAGCGTGTCGGGGTTGTGGCAGTACAGGCACCGCAGCGGGCACCCCGCCAGGAAGACCGTCAGCCGCGTGCCCGGGCCGTCGACGGCGGTGACCAGCTCCCACGAGTGCATCGAGCCGATGTCCCCGGCGCGGACGGCGGCGACGTGCTCGGCGTGCGTCATGACCGGCGCGGTCGCGATCCCGGCGGTGCCGGCGGAGCGGCGCACGCGGGGCACGGCGTCCTCGGGGACGGGCTCGTACTCGCCGTTGATGCCGTCCGGGGCGACGACGCAGCTGGTCGAGGTCTCGAACGTGGCGGTCATGGCATCCTCCTGCTCCGCCGTCGTCTCGCGGGCCGGTGCGGGGTCGTACCGGCGCGCCGTGCGGGGTGGTCGCCGGCCGGTGCCCACCGGGTGGGGTGGGGACCGGCCGGCGGCGGGGGCGGCTCGTGGCCGCCGGTCGGGGCGCCGGCGGGTGGGACCGGCGCCGGTGGCGTCAGAGGCCGCCGTGGAAGGTGCGCGAGATGACGTCGAGCTGCTGCTCGCGGGTCAGGCGCACGAAGTTCACGGCGTAGCCGGAGACGCGGATGGTCAGCTGCGGGTACTGCTCCGGGTGCTCCATGGCGTCGTAGAGGGTGTCCGGGTTCAGCACGTTGACGTTCATGTGGTACCCCTGCGAGCCCATATAGGCGTCGAGGAGACCGACGAGGTTGGTCACCCGCTCGTCCGCGGTCCGGCCGAGCCCGGAAGGCACCACCGTGTTGGTGAGCGAGATGCCGTCCTGGGCCTCGTCGTAGGGCAGCTTGGCCACCGACAGCGCCGAGGCGAGCATCCCGTGGGTGTCGCGCCCGTTCATGGGGTTGGCCCCGGGCGCGAACGGCTGGCCGGCGCGGCGGCCGTCGGGGGTGTTGCCGGTGTGCTTGCCGTAGACGACGTTGGAGGTGATCGTCAGCACCGACTGGGTGTGCACGGAGCTGCGGTAGGTGGGCAGCCGCCGGATCTTCGCCATGAATCGCTCGACGAGGTCGGTGGCGATGGTGTCGACGCGGTCGTCGTCGTTGCCGAAGGCTGGGTAGGTGCCCTCGATCGCGTAGTCGACGACGAGACCGTCCTCGCGTCGCACCGGCCGCACGGTGGCGTAGCGGATGGCGGAGAGGGAGTCCGCGGCGACGGACAGGCCGGCGATGCCGCAGGCCATGGTCCGCAGCACCTCCTTGTCGTGCAGGGCCATCTCGAGGCGCTCGTAGGCGTACTTGTCGTGCATGTAGTGGATGCAGTTGAGGGCGTCCACGTAGGTCTGCGCGAGCCAGTCGAGCAGGGTGTCGTAACGGGCCATGACGTCGTCGAAGTCCAAGACCTCGCCGGCCACCGGCGGGCTGACCGGGGCGACCTGCTCGCCGGTGTTCTCGTCCCGGCCGCCGTTGATGGCGTAGAGCAGCGCCTTGGCGAGGTTGACGCGGGCGCCGAAGAACTGCATCTGCTTGCCCACGCGCATCGGGGAGACGCAGCAGGCGATGGCGGCGTCGTCGCCCCAGGCCTCGCGGATGAGGTGGTCGGACTCGTACTGGATGGCCGAGGTGTCGATGGAGACCTGCGAGCAGAAGCGCTTGAACCCGCCCGGCAGCTCCTCGCTCCACAGCACCGTGAGGTTCGGCTCGGGGGCCGGACCGAGGTTGTACAGGGTCTGGAGCATGCGGAAGGAGGTCTTCGTCACCAACGGCCGGCCGTCCTGCCCGATGCCGCCGATGGACTCGGTGACCCAGGTCGGGTCGCCGGAGAAGAGCTCGTCGTACTCGGGGGTGCGCAGGAAGCGGACGATGCGCAGCTTGATGACGAAGTCGTCGATCATCTCCTGCGCCTCGGTCTCGGTGAGGCGTTCCTCGGCGAGGTCGCGCGCGAGGTAGACGTCGAGGAAGGTCGAGGTGCGGCCGAGCGACATGGCGGCGCCGTTCTGCTCCTTCACGGCGCCGAGGTAGGCGAAGTACAGCCACTGGATGGCCTCACGGGCGGTCGCCGCCGGGCGGGAGATGTCGTAGCCGTAGGACGCGGCCATCTCCTTGAGCTCGGTCAGCGCCCGGATCTGCTCGGTGTTCTCTTCGCGGTCGCGGATGACGTCCTCGACGCTGCGCTGCCCGTCGAGCTCGGCCCGCTCCGCCTTCTTCGCCGCGATGAGGGCGTCGACGCCGTAGAGGGCGACCCGGCGGTAGTCGCCGATGATGCGGCCGCGCCCGTAGGCGTCCGGCAGGCCGGTGAGGATGTGGGAGCGGCGGGCCTTCCTGACGTCGGGCGGGTAGACGTCGAAGACGCCCTGGTTGTGGGTCTTGCGGTACCTGGTGAAGATCTCCTTCACCACCGGGTCGACCTCGTAGCCGTAGGTCTGCAGCGCGGTCTCCACCATGCGCCAGCCGCCATAGGGCATGATCGCGCGCTTGAGCGGGGCGTCGGTCTGCAGGCCGACGATGAGCTCGCGGTCGTGGTCGATGTAGCCCGGCGCGTGGGCGGTGATGCCGGCGGGGGTGGTGGCGTCGACGTCGTAGACGCCCTTCTCGCGCTCGGCCGGGAACATCGCCAGGAGGGTGTTCCAGACGGCGGTGGTGCGCTCGGTGGGGCCGGCCAGGAAGCTCGCGTCGCCGAGGTAGGGGGTGTAGTTGCGCTGGATGAAGTCGCGCACGTCGATGGCGGTGGACCAGGCACCTGCGGTGAATCCGCGCCACGCGCTCGGGGTCTCGGCGGGTCCGGCTACGGCGGGCTCGATCGTCAGGGTGGCCATCACGCTGCCTCCTCGTCACAGGCGACAACCCTTGCCGCCTCTGACATCCACGCTAAGAACGGGGCGGATCGGACCCGTGGGACCTTCGACCGCAGGGGTGCGTGGCACCGCTCACAACGGAGATTCCGCGGCATTCACGCGGTTTCGTCGCAGGTGACCGTGCCGCGGGGGCGGCGTGTGGACGCGGTGCGGGCCGCCGTCGGCGAACCTCGACTCGCCGACAGCGGCCCCGCCACGGCGCCGCGACGCCCCGTCCCTTCGGCCGCGCGACAGCGGCCCGGCCACGGCGCCGCCGCGCCCCTCCCGTTCGGCGCGCGCCAGCGCCGACGCGGCGAAGTGCCGTGCCTTGCTGTGCCCCTCCGGCGTCAGCGGCCGGTCGGACGGAGCCGGACGGCGGGGTCCTGCCGCTCCGGCGCCAGCGCCGCCACGGCGGCGGCGGTCTCGCGGGCGATGTCCGGTCCGCGCAGGTGGAACTCCTCCACCAGCTGGGCGCGGGAGGCGTGCTCGAGGAAGCGAAGCGGGATGCCATGGCAACGCACCGGCACGTCCGCCCCGGCCGCGGCGAGGGCGTCGCGCAGCGCGGACCCGATGCCGGCGCTGGCCAGGCCGTCCTCGACGACCACGACGAGATCGTGCTGGCCGGCAAGGCTCACGAGGTCCTCGGACACCGGCAGCACCCAGCGGGGGTCGACGACCGTCGAACCGATGCCTTGGGCGTCGAGCGCCACGCCGACCTCGACCGCGGTGTGCGCCATGACGCCGACACCGACGACGAGCACGCGCGGCACCCCGCCGTGCCTCGCAAGGACGTCCACGCTGCCCTGGCGCCCGACGGCGGGCAGCGCGTCCGGCACGGCGCCCTTCGGGTAGCGCACCACGGTGGGGCCGTCCTCGACGGCGACCGCGTCCCGCAGCGCCGCGCGCAGCGTCGGTTCGTCGCGGGGCGCGGCCAGGCGCAGGCCCGGCACGGTGCGCAGCAGCGCCATGTCCCACATGCCGTTGTGCGAGGCGCCGTCGTCGCCCGTCAGACCGGATCGGTCGAGCACGAACGTCACGCCGGCCCGGTGAAGGGCGACGTCCATGAGGAGCTGGTCGTACCCGCGGTTCAGGAAGGTGGCGTACAGCGCGACGACGGGGTGCAGGCCGGCGAACGCCATGCCGGCCGCCGAGGTCACCGCGTGCTGCTCGGCGATGCCGACGTCGAACACCCGGTCGGGGAACTCCTCGGCGAAGGGCGCCAGGCCGACCGGTGCGAGCATGGCGGCGGTGAGGGCGACGACGTCGCTGCGCCGTCGCCCGATCTCCACGATCTCCTCGGCGAAGACGGAGGTCCAGCCGAACCGGGACGGCGCGACGGGCAGCCCGGTCTCCGGGTGGATGACGCCGACGGCGTGGAAGCGGTCGACGACGTCGGTCTCGGCGGGGGTGTAGCCGCGGCCCTTCTGGGTGATGGCGTGGACGATCACCGGCCCGCCGAACGCCTTGGCCCGGCGCAGCGCCATCTCGACCTCGCCGATGTCGTGCCCGTCGATGGGGCCGACGTACTTGATGCCGAGCCCCTCGAACAGGCCCTGCGGGGCGATGACGTCCTTGAGGCCCTTCTTCATCCCGTGCAGGGCCTCGAAGGCCATCCGCCCGGGCGGGCCGGAGCGCTGGAGGGTCCGCTTGCCCCAGTCGAGGACCTTCTCGTAGTGGGGCGTGGTGCGCAGGGCGTCGAGGTGGCGGGCGAGGCCGCCGATCGTCGGCGCGTACGAGCGGCCGTTGTCGTTGACGACGATGACGACCGACCGGTCCTGCCCGTCAGCGATGTTGTTGAGCGCCTCCCATGCCATGCCGCCGGTGAGCGCACCGTCGCCGATGACGGCGACGACGCTGCGGTCGCCCAGCCCGCGGAGCTGGTTCGCCTTGGCGATGCCGTCGGCCCAGCTCAACGCGGTGGAGGCGTGCGAGTTCTCCACGATGTCGTGGTCGGACTCGGCCCGCGAGGGGTAACCGGAGAGGCCGCCGCGGTGGCGCAGGTCGCCGAAGTCCTGGCGACCGGTGAGGAGCTTGTGCACGTAGGCCTGGTGCCCGGTGTCGAACACGACTCGGTCGCGCGGGGAGTCGAAGACGCGGTGCAGCGCGATGGTGAGCTCGACGACGCCGAGGTTGGGGCCCATGTGGCCGCCTGTCCGGGCCACGGCGGTCACCAGGAAGTCCCGGACCTCCTTCGCGAGGACGTCCAGCTCGGCCGGGCTGAGCTGTCGAAGGTCAGCGGGCCGGCGGATGCGCTCCAGGTAGCTCATCGGTCTTCCTTCCTCGGCGCGCGAAGCGCACGCACCAGCGCCCCACTGTAAAACGGACCGCGCGTCAGGGGCGAGACGGTCGGAAGTGCGGCGTGCTGACATCGCGTCGGTGGGCATGGAGTCCGAGCCCTTCCGCGACCCCAGGCGTGTGCGCATACCCCTCACAACCGCTCGCGGAGGACCTCACGTGTCCCAACTCGATCCGGTCGGCTCCCCCGTGACGTACTCGCCCGGGCGGGCGGACACTGCGATGTCTCTCACAGCCGACGGGGCCGCTCCGACCCGTATGTCTAGGGTCCCGCCACCGCTCTGGTGGTCGCCGGGCGCCGGTGTGCCGGGCGAGCCTCGGGACGCTTCCTTTGCCGGGCGTCGGGGTGCCGTCGCGGCATCCTGCCGGCGTTGGTCAGTAGGTGGGTGGGTCGAAGGTGTCGGGCGGGATGGGGATGGTGGTGCCGGTGATGTCGCGGCGGTAGGCGTGGCCGGAGGGGGTGCGCCATTCGAAGACGCCGGGGGTGGGCTGGCGGACCTTGAACAGCCCGGCGGTCTTGAGCAGGTGGTCGCCGGTGCACAGCGGGCCGAGGTTGTCCGCGCTGGTGGTCCCGCCCTGGGACCAGGGGTTGGTGTGGTCGATCTGGCACTGCCAGGCCGGGGTGGGACAGCCCGGGCTGGCGCAGGTGCGGTCGCGTTCGCGGACCCAGCGGGCCAGGTCGGCGGGGGGCCGGTAGCGGGTGCGGCCGACGTCGAGGACGGCGCCGGAGAGCGGGTCGGTGACCAGGCGGCGCCAGGTGCCGCCGGCGGCCAGGATCCGGGCCAGGTCGGGGCTGATCGGCCCGTAGCCGGTCAGCTCGGGGGCCTGGGCCAGCGGGGGCCGGTCGAACGGGGCCGGCGGCCCGCCCGCCGCCGCGCCGGCGCCCGCCGCGCCGGTGTCGGCGCCGGTCCCGGCCGGCGCGCCCGCCGTCGCTGCCGCGGCCCCGGCGGGGCCGGTGGGCG
>NZ_VUKE01000009.1 GCF_009193175.1 Georgenia ruanii
GCCAGCACCGCGACGTCCCCGGCGGCCAGGTTCATCCCCTTGGCCCCGGTCGGGGGGACGGTGTGGCCGGCGTCGCCGGCGAGGAAGAGCCGCCCATGCTGCAGCGGCTCGCACACGTAAGAGCGCATGGGGATGACGGTCTTGTCGACGATCGGCCCGCGGGTGAGCGCGAACCCGGGGGCGGCGGTGCACGCCTCGAGCTGGTCCCAGATGCGCGCGTCGGACCAGTTGTCCGGGCTGTCGGTGGGGTCGCACTGGAAGTACATCCGCTGGGTGGTCGCGGTGCGCTGGGAGATCAGCGCGAAGCCGTGGTCGGAGGCGGCGTAGATCAGCTCCGGCGCGCTCGGCGGCGCCTCGACGAGGATCCCGAACCAGTCGAAGGGGTACTCGCGGAAGTGGTCGGTGCGCACCGCCTCCGGGATGGCCCACTTGGCGATCCCGCGCGAGCCGTCACAGCCCGCGACGAAGTCGCACACCACCCGGACGGGGGCGCCGTCGGCGTCGGTGAAGGTGATCGACGGCGCCTGGCTCGTCAGGTCGTGCAGGGCCACGTCGGCGACCTCGAACCGCACGTCCAGGCCCCTCGCGGCGGCGCCGTCGACCAGGTCGGTGAAGACCTCCTGCTGGGGGTAGAGCTGCACCGCCCGCCCGACCAGGTCGGCGAAGTCGACGCGCCGCGCCTCCCCGGCCACCCGCAGCTCGATGCCGTGGTGGGCGTACCCCTCGGCCCGCATCCGGGCGTCCAGGCCCAGCGCCGCCATGAGGTCCACCGTGCCCTGCTCGAGGATCCCCGCCCGGTGCGTGGCGGCGATCTCCACCCGCGAGCGCCGCTCCAGCACCACCGAGTCGATTCCGGCGACGGCCAGCAGGTGCGCCAGCCACAGCCCGGCCGGCCCGGCGCCGACGATCCCGACCTGGGTGGGGACGATCCGTTCGCTCATTCCTCGTTCCTCTCCATCGGTGCGAGAGCCAGCGCGCGCCGTTCGGGACTCCGGCCGATCGCGGCGACGGCGCCCAGGGCGGCCGCCATCGCCCGTCCCGCCTCGGTGTGCAGGTGCTCGTGGGTCCGGGCGCTGACGAGGCGCAGCGCCTCCTCGGCGTCGAGGCCGAACCAGCGCTGCACGGTGGTCAGCCCGTGCGGGGTGATCCGCCAGAGCTTGTCGGCGTCCTTGACGCAGGCGTCGTTGACGGAGATCGCCTCGCGGCGGCTGTCGTGGCCGTCGATGATCGCGGCGATCTCCTCGACGTCGTCGGCGTCGTGGCCCAGCTCGGTGAGGATCTCCCGGGCGATGCGCGCGCCGGCGACCTCGTGGGCGCGCACCAGCTCCGGCCGCCGCGCCTGCGGGGCGATGGCCTCGAGCACGTCGTCCTCGGGCACGGTGGACCAGCCGGTGTCGTGCAGCAGGATCGCCGGCAGCACCACCTCGGCGCGGGCCTCCGGCGTCCGCGCGAGCAGCGCCGTCGCCAGGCCGTAGGAGTACAGGGTGTGCACGTCGTTGTCGCGCACGTGCAGGTAGGCGGCGGCGCGCTCCCACACCGCCCGGTCCCGGCCGGTCAGCTCGACCAGGCCCGGCACTGCGGAGCGCGGCGGGACGAGGTGGGCGACGTCGCGGCCCAGCAGCGAGGTGCGCGGCGCCGCTTCGCTGTGCAACCGGCTCATCGGGCCACCCGCCGGTGCACGGACTGCGGGGAGAGGTAGGCGTGCAGCCCCTCCAGGCCGTACTCGACGCCGAGGCCGGAGTCGCCGCGCCCGCCGAAGGGGGCGCTGTGGTTGGAGGCGAAGAAGTTCAGCCCGATGGAGCCGGTGTCGACCCGCCGGGCCACCCGGTAGGCGTGCTCGGCGTCGGCGGAGAAGACGATGCCGCCGAGGCCGAAGGCGGTGTCGTTGGCCAGCGCCACGGCCTCGTCCTCGCTCTCGTAGCGCAGCACGGCGAGCACGGGCCCGAAGATCTCCTCGCGGGCGATGCGCATGCCGGGGGTGACGTCGGCGAAGACGGTGGGCTGGACGTAGTACCCGCGGTCGGCCTCGGCGGCAGCCCCGCCGGTGGTGGCGCGGGCACCCTCGGCGTGGCCGGCGGCGAGGTACTCGAGCACCGTGTCGTACTGGGCGCGGGTGGCCACGGGCCCGAAGACGGTGCGCACGTCGAGCGGGTCGCCCAGCGGCGCGGCGGCCACGGTGGCGGTGATCGCGTCGACGACCTCGCCGTACCGGGCGGCGGGCACCAGCAGCCGGGTGGAGATGTAGCAGGTCTGACCGGTGTTGCGCAGGCACGAGCGGATGAGCGCCCGCGACATCTCCTCGAGGTCGACGTCGGGCAGCACGATGCCGGCCGACTTCCCGCCGAGCTCGAGGGTCACCGGGCGCAGCAGCTCCCCGCAGGCGGCGGCGATGCGCCGCCCGACCGGGGTGGAACCGGTGAAGGCCACCTTCGCCACGTGCGGGTGGCGCACGAGCGCGTCGCCCACGGCGCCGCCGCCGGTGACGAGGTTGACCACCCCGGCCGGCACCCCGGCGGCGGCGACGGCGTCGAGGACCAGCCGGATCGACAGCGGGGTGGGCGAGGCGGGCTTGATGACCACCGTGCACCCGGCGAGCAGCGCGGGCGCGAGCTTGATGACCACGAGGTTGATGGGGAAGTTCCACGGCGCGATGAGCGCGCAGACCCCGACCGGGTCCCAGCCGACCACGGTCTCCCCGGCCCCGTTGGGGAACGGGCGCACGTCCGGGGTCTCCAGGTGCTCGGCGAGGGTGGCGAAGTAGCGCAGGATGCCGGCGGCGTTGGCCGCCGCGCCGGACGTCTCGGCCAGCGGCGAGCCGTTCTCCCGGGTGTTCGTCCAGGCGAGCGGCTGCGCCCGGCGCTCGACCTCCTCGGCGATGCGCCGCAGGTAGGCCGCCCGCTCCGACGGCGCGGTGGCGGCCCAGCCGGGCAGGGCGCGGCGGGCCGCGGCGACGGCGCGCTCGACGTCCTCGCCGGTGGCGTCGGGGACGGCACCCCATGCCTCCTCGGTGGCGGGGTCGACGACGGCGATGCGGCCGGTGCCGGTCGAGGGCGCCCAGGCGCCGTCGACGAAGTGGTCGTCCTGGTAGGTGTAGGGCAGGTCGAGGGTGGCCCGGTCGAGGCCCGAGCCGGCGGGCGGTGCGGCGGCCGCGCCCGGTGCCGGCTGCGTCGCGCTCATCGCAGCACCCCCGTCTTGAGCAGCGCCCGGGACCGGGCCAGGTCGGCGACCGCCATGGTGTGGGCCGCCTCGGTGAGCAGCTCGGGCAGGATCTCCACCTCGAGCCGGTCGGCGTAGGCGGCCGGGTCGAGCCCGAACCAGCCGGCTGCCACCGCGATGCCGGCGTGGTCGAAGCGCCACAGCCGGTCGGCGTCGCGCACCAGGGAGTCCTCGAGCGACCGGGAGTCGGGCCGGGTGTCGTGCCCGTCGATGATGGCCACCACCCGCTCGACGAACTCGTCGTCGTAGCCCAGCGGGGGCAGCACCTCCCGGGCGATGAGGCAGCCCTGGCGCTCGTGCTCGAACCGGATCTGCGCCTTGCGCCAGTCCCCGGAGAACCCCTCGGCGAAGATGCGGGCCTCGTCCACCCGGCCCCAGCCGGTGTCGTGCAGCAGGATCGCCACGCGCACCACGAGCGCGTCGGCCTCGGGGTGGACGGCGCACAGCCGCTCGGCGTAGGCCAGCGAGATCGGCAGGTGCACGTCGTTGCTGCGGGCCCGGGTCTCGGGGATGACCGCGCGCCAGATGTCGTCGAGGTCGGTCCCGGCCGCGGGCGTGCAGACGATGGGCGAGGTGTCCACGGGCAGGTCGGTGGTCAGGCGGGTGACGGACGGTGCAGGCATGGGCTCTTCCTCGGTGTCGGGCGGGCCGGGCGGCGCGGCGGTCAGAGCGGCCGGGCCAGGCCCTTGAGCGGGACGGCGGCGTCGGCGGCGAGGTCGGCGGGGATCGTCGTGCCCTGCGCGAGGGCGTTCTTGACGGCCATGAAATCCAGGGGGTGGTTCACGCAGTCGGCGGCGATGAGCCGGCCGGCGCGGTAGTACAGCACGGAGAACTTCCCGCGGGCGTCGTCGCGGCGCACCACGGTGGCGTCGTGGCCGAGGGACAGCCCGGCGATCTGGAGCTTGAGGTCGCCCTGGTTGGACCAGAACCACGGGATGCCGGCGTACTCCTCGCGCCGGCCCACCAGGGAGTAGGCGGCGACCTTGGCCTGCTCGACGGCGTTGTTGACGCTCTCGAGCCGCAGCCGCTCCCCGGCCGGGGCGCCGGGCACCGGGTTGGGCAGGTTGGCGCAGTCGCCCACCGCCACGGTGGCGCCGTCGGAGGCGCGGGCGTAGCGGTCGACGACGATCCCGTTATCGACGGCCAGGCCCATCTGCTCGGCGAGCTCGGTGTTCGGCACGACGCCGATGCCCACGAGCGCGATCTGCGCGGGGACGACCTCCCCATCAGCGAGCTCGACGCCGGTGAGGCGTCCGCCGTCGCCGGCCGCGCCGTCGCCGACGAACCGGGTGACGTGGGCGCCGAGGCGGATGTCCAGCCCGGCGGCGCGGTGGGCGCGCAGGAAGTACGCGGAGGTCTCCTTCCCCACCGCCCGGCCCACCAGCCGCGGGCCGGCCTCGAGCACGGTGACCCGCTTGCCCAGCGCGTGGGCGCTGCGGGCCGCCTCGAGCCCGATGAACCCGCCGCCGATGACGACGACGTCGCTCGCCTCGGGCATCGCGGCCTTGAGGGCCAGGGCGTCGTCGGCGTTGCGCAGGTAGAGCACCCCGGCGAGGCCGGCGCCGTCGACCTCCAGGCGCCGGGCCCGGGCGCCGACGGCGAGCGCGAGCCGGTCGAAGGCGAACGCCCGGCCGGAGGCGGCGTGGGCGGTGCCCGAGCCGTCCGCGCGGCGCTCGACCCGCTCGATCCGCTGGCCCTTGACCAGGTCGACGCGATGCTCGTCCCAGTACTCCTGGCTGCGGAAGATCAGCGACTCCTTGCCGACCTTGTCCTGCAGGAACTCCTTGGACAGCGCCGGGCGCTGGTAGGGCCGGTGGTTCTCCTCGCCCAGGAGGGTGATGGGCTCGTCGAAGCCGAGGGCGCGGAGGGACGCGACGAGCTGGACCCCGGCCTGGCTGGCGCCGACGATGAGCAGTCCGGTCATCTCACACCTGCGTCTCGGGCGTGGTCACGCGCAGGTCGCAGCCGTCCTTGAGGCGCAGCTGGCAGGACAGGCGGGAGTTGTCCTCCCGGTCCACGGCGGTGCCGTAGAGCATCTCGTCCTCCATCTCGCTCATGGGGTCGAGCCGGTCGAGGTCGTCCTCGTCCACGAACACGTGACAGGTGGCGCACGAGAGCGACCCGCCGCACTCGGCGACGATGCCCGGGACGCCGTTGCGCACGGCGGTCTCCATGACGGAGTCGCCGACGTTGCCCTCGACGACGCGGGTGGCGCCGTCGTGCTCGGTGTAGGTGATCTGCGGCATGGGTTCCTCCTAGATGAACTGGCGGCCGCCGTCGACCACGAGGGTCTGACCGCTGATGTACGAGCTGTCCGGCCCGGCGAGGAAGCGGGCGGCGCCGACGATGTCCTCCGGCTGGGAGGGCCGCTTGAGGGCGGCGCGGTCGACGCCGTAGCTGGCGGCGTCCTCCATCAGCGCGTAGCTGGCCTCGGTCAGGGTGAAGCCCGGGGCGATGGCGTTGACGCGGATACCGCGGCGGCCCAGCTCCTTGGCCATGACCCGGGTCAGCGCGATGACCCCGCCCTTGGAGGCGACGTAGTGCATCCACTGCTCCGAGCCGCTCAGGACGGTCGCCGAGGAGATGTTGACGATCGCGCCACCCTCGCGCAGGTGGGGGCTGCACGCCCGGGCGCACAGCCATGGGCCCTTGAGGTTGACCGCCATGACCCGGTCCCACTCGGCCGGGTCGATCTCCTCGAAGGGGCTGCGGGTGATGCCGGCGTAGATGGCGGCGTTGTTGACCAGGACGTCGATCCCGCCGCCGCCGAAGGCGGCCACCTGCGTGGCCATGGCCTCGGTGGACTCGAGGGAGGTGACGTCGACCGCGACGGCGAGGGCCTGGGCGCCGCGCTCGCGCACGAGGGCGGCGGTCTCCTCGGCGCCGGCGGCGTTGACGTCCGCCACCGCCACGCGGGCGCCGGGGTCGGCGAACCCGAGCGCGAATGCGCGCCCGAGCCCGCCGGCCCCGCCGGTGATGAGCACCGTCCGGGTCACTGCACCGCCCCGCCCAGCGCCGGCGCCGGCGCCTCCTGCCCCGCCGCGTCGAGGATGGTCACCGTGCCGGCGTTGCCGTCCACCCGGAGCCGCTGGCCGGTGCGGATGGTCGTCGATGCGGAGCCAGTGCCGGTGACGGCCGGCAGGCCGTACTCGCGGCACACGATGGCGGCGTGGCTCATCATGCCGCCGATGTCGGTGACGGTGGCGCGGATCTTCCCGAAGATCGGACCCCAGCTCGGTGCCGTCACCGTCGCGACGAGGATCTCACCCTCCTGGACCTCGGCGAGCTGGTCGGCGTCGTGGACGACCCGGGCGACGCCCTCGACCACCCCGGGGGAGGCGGCCATGCCCCGCAGGCCGGAGAAGTCGTCGTCCTCGCCGGCGCCGAGCCACTGCTGGACCTGCTCGGTGGTGATGCCCCAGAGCATGCGGGTGAACGGCTCGGTGATGGAGGCCGGCGGGGTGTTGAGCGCCGGGGCCGGCCGGGCGGTCTTGAGGGCCTCGACGATCGCGCGGCGCCGCTCGATCTCCGCCGGCCAGTAGACCGGGCCGATGGGGCCGCGCGGGGCGCCGACGCCCCACCCGGTGACGAGGTCGAAGAGGACGTCCCGGACCTCGTTGCGGCCGAGGTAGAGCAGGTCGTCCGGCTCGGTCCAGAAGCCCTCGGCGTGGAGCATGCGGCTCAGCTCGCGGACCTTGCGCCAGAAGACTCCCATCGTCCAGTGCTCGATGTAGAAGTTGTGGTTCTCCACGTAGGGGTACGCGGTGGCCGCGAGCTGGCGCTTGGCGTCGAAGGCCGCCTGCGTCTCGCCGTCGAGCAGGTCGCGGTACTCCGCGACGATGCGCTCCTTCTCCGCGACCAGCTCGTCCTTGGGCCGCAGGATCTGCTGGCCCTCGTCGAGGCGGCGGATGTAGTCGGCGATGTAGCCGAGCGGGATCTCCTGGTGCTCGTTCCAGTACTTGTCGTGTCCGTAGAAGCCGTTGCCGACGGTGAAGTTGAACCAGGGGTCCTGGGCCTGCTCGTACCTGGCGATCCACTTCTTCCCGCCGGGCGCGGCCGCGACGGCAGCCAGGGTGGCGGCGACGTCGTCGGTGTTGGCGAACCCGTCCTGCAGGCCGAGCTCGACGGCGAGAGTGGCGAGCTCCTTGAGCTCGTCGTCGGGGCGGAAGAGCTCCATGTCCACGCCCTGGACCATGGTGGCGATCGCCTGGTCGGGGATACCCGGGAACGCCTCCTTGCAGAAGTTGAAGAAGTCCAGGTACGCGATGTAGCCGAGGTTGAGGAACTCGAAGTGGTACTGCCAGTTCTGGTAGCACAGCTGGATGAGCCGGTCATAGCTCTCGAGGAGCTTCTCGCTGCCGTCCTTCGCCTTGCCGGAGGTGATGTCCTCCAGTGGGACGACGTCGGGCAGGCTCGTGAACTGGAGGGTCTCCATCTCGTCGATGGTCGCCCGCACCTTCTGCTTCCACTGCTCGAGCAGTCGTTCCCAGTTCTGGAAGTAGTAGCCCACGCGCTCCTCGAAAAGGGGCACGCGTGCGGCGATCTGGTCCTCCGGCACCGGGATCGGCGACATGTAGAGGTAGCCCAGGTGCACGCGGAACTCGATGCCGTTGGCGTTGGGGATCATGAGGTGGCGGGCGTTGTACTGGCCCAGGCACTTCACGGCGAACTCCCCGCCGATGGTCTCGAACGGCTTGAACACCGTCGGCCAGTGCTGGCTGTCGCAGAACCAGAACTTCTCGTCCTCGTCCTTCTTCAGGGCGTCCTGGAAGACGAGGTAGTAGGGGTAGATCTGTTCCCAGCCCTCGGCGCCCGGGGGCGTGGGGAGGGCGAAGGGGCTGGGGAACGACTTTCTGGCCATGACTCACCTTTCGAGCTGCGTCGGTGCAGCAATGGGGGGCGGCGACGTCGTCGCGGGGGGCGGGTGATGGGTGCTGCGGTGCTGCGTTGGGAGGGACGGGTGGCGCGGTGCTGCGTTGGGAGGGACGGGTGGTGCGGTGCTGCGTCGGGACAAGCCGGTGGTGCGGTTGGCCTACTTGCCGGCTGCGGCGAGCAGGCTGCTGGTGATGCCGGCGATGCCCAGCGCGGTCGCGGCGGCCGCCCTGGGCTTCTCCTCGCTCCTGCGGGCCGACCACACCGTCTCGGGGCGGGACTGCAGGAGGAGGAGGTTCTCGCCGTCGGGCAGGTCGGCGTCCAGGGCCCACTCGATGTCCTGGGGGCACCCGTAGTGCTTCTCGGCCCGCTTGGCCATGGCGGCCACCGCCCGCACCTCGGCGTCGGTGAGGCTGCGGCGTGCCCGGCGCTCGGCGTCGACCTCGCGCTCCACGAGCGAGCGGGTGGCCGGGTCCGGCACGAGCTCGGCATGCTTGTCGCCGCGGGTCTCGGCGACGACCGTGAGCATGACCTTGTCGACGCGGATGTTGTCCGGGGTGACCTGCCCCGACACCACCATCTCGCCGAGGCCGTAGGAGGCGTCGATGACGATCTTCGACCGGTCGCCGTTGGCGGGGTCCACGGTCATGGCCACGCCGGAGGCGCGGGCGTTGACCATCTTCTGCACGGCGACGGCGATGGACAGGCCCTCGTCGGGCACACCGTTGCGCAGCCGGTAGGTGATCGCCCGGCTCGTGTACAGCGACGCCCAGCACTGGCGGATGTGGTCGGCGACCTCCCGCCACCCGGTCAGCCACAGGTAGGTGTCCTGCTGGCCGGCGAAGCTGGCCTCGGGCAGGTCCTCGGCGGTGGCCGAGGAGCGCACCGCGACGGGCACCTCGCCGCCGCAGCGGGCCATGAGCTCGTCATAGGCGGCGCGGGCCTCCTGCCGCAGCGGCTCGGGGATAGGCCGCGAGCAGATCTCCTCGCGGATGCGGGCGGAGACGGCGTCGACGTGGGCGACGTCGTCGGCGTCCAGGCCGGCGAGCAGGTCGCGGATGTCCTCGGCGATGCCGGCCGCGGCGAGGAAGGCGTCGTACAGGGCGGTGGTGACGGCGAAGCCGGGCGGGACGGGCATGCCGGCCGCCGTCATCGACACCAGCGAGGCGCACTTGCCGCCGAGCAGGTCGTGCTCGGGGGCCAGGCCGGCGTCGAAGAACTGGATGCAGGTGGTCATGTCAGGCCTCCCAGGTGACAGGGACGGCGACGGGGACCCGGAAGGAGAGGTTCTCCCGGAAGTCGATGCCGTCGGGGTCGGCGAGGGTCAGGTGCGGGGCCTTGGCGGCCACCTCCTCGAGGACGATCCGCGCCTGGAGCTTGGCGAGCATGTTGCCCAGGCAGTAGTGGATGCCGAAGCCGAAGGACAGGTGCTCGCGGGCGTTGGGGCGGTCGACGTCGAAGGTCTCCGCGTCGGCGAAGCGTGCCTCGTCGCGGTTGGCCGAACCCATGAGCAGCAGGACGTTCGCCCCGGCCGGGATGTCGACGCCGCCGATGCGTGCGTCCTTGAGGGCCTTGCGCCGCCAGCCGACGATCGACGGGCTGTAGCGCAGCACCTCCTCCACCGCCGCCTTGATCTTCTTGGGCTCGTCGACGAGTGCCTGCCACTGGTCCTTGTGCGCCAGCAGCACCCGCAGGGAGTTGGCGATGAGCGTCGTCGTCGTCTCGTGGCCGGCGAAGAGCAGGCTGTAGGCGATCGAGGCGATCTCGTGGTCGGTGATCTCGGCGCCGGACTGCTGGTCGCGGACGAGGTCGGCGATGAGGTTGTCCCCGCCCTGCTCGTGGGCGCGGGCCACCAGGGCCAGGCACTCCTGCCAGTACTCGACGAGGTTGTGCGCGTGCGGGACCTGCTCCTCGTCGCTGAGGTCGCCCCAGGTCATCGCGGCACGGGAGTCCGACCACCGCTTGTAGGTGTCGATCTGGGAGACGTCGGCGCCGAGCAGCGTGAGGATCGTGATGGTGGGGATGTCGTAGGCGAGGTCGCGCACCAGGTCGGCGCGGCGCTCGGGCCGGTCGAGCATCCGGTCGAGCAGGTCGTCGACGTTCTGGCGGATGAACGGCTCGAGCACCTTGTACCGGCGCGGGGTGAACTCGCGCTGGACGATCTCCCGGATGCGGGTGTGCTCCGGGGGGATGCGGGCGGACAGGCCCGAGTAGGCGGTGAAACCGCCCTCGGCCATGATCTGCTTCGCCTGCGGGCCGCGCTCGCGCACCGGGGCCTGGGCGTTCTCGCTGCTGAAGGTCTCCCAGTCGGCGAAGACCGCCTTGATGTCGTCGTAGCGGGTGACCACCCAGTAGCCGATCCGCTCGTCGAACATCACCGGCTCCTCGGCGCGCAGCCGGGCGTAGGCCGGGAAGGGGTCGTGCTGGTCGAACGGGACGTACCCGTGGTGGTCGACGGGACAGCCGGAGGGCTGCGCCGTCACGTCCTGCGTCGTTGCCATGTCCGCTCCATCGCTGATCTCGAACGTGGGGTCCATACAAGCCGCCCGTCGCGCGGGAGCCAAGGCGACGCTTCTACTCAGTGGAAGCCGGGTGAGTCTGGGCCGGGGCGCCGGGTGGTGGCTCGGCCGCGGCGCCGGCCGCCCGCCTGCCCGCGGTCCCGGCGGCCGGCCGGAAGGTCGACAGGATCGTCGAGAGCGCGAACGGGGCGGTGACCCGCTCGATCTCCGCGGCCGCGCCGCGCAGGGCGGGCAGGTAGCGGGTCATCGACGGCGCCTGCGCGGCGGCGACGACCAGGCCCAGCCCGGCGCCCACGCGGCCCTCGCGGTGGAACACCGGCACGGCGATCGAGCAGGACCCGACCCGCGCCTCCTGCTCGGTGACGGCGTAGCCCTGCCGGGCGATCTGCTCGAGCTCGGCGCGCAGCCGCGCGGGGTTCACCCGGGTCGCGGGCGTGAGGGACTCCAGATCGCGCAGCAGATAGGTGTCGCGGAACCACGGCTCCTCGTAGGCGAGCAGCACCTTCCCGACGGCGGAGACGTGCAGCGGCAGCCGGCCGCCGACCCGGGCCGCCCGGGGCACCCGCTTGGAGCTGTAGATCCGGTCGACGTAGAGGACGTCGGGTCCGGAGCGGATCGCCAGGTGCGTGGTCTCCTGGGTGACGCCGAACAGGTCCTGGAGGATCGGCCGCGCCCGCTCGCGCATCTGCCGGCCGGCGTGCTGCCCCAGCTCCCACAGCCGCATGCCGACCCGGTAGTCGCCACCCGGGTCGCGGTTGAGGGCGCCCCACTCCTCCAGCTCCCCCACCAGCCGGTGCACCGTGCTCAGCGGCAGGTCGCTGCGCGCGGCGATGTCGCTGAGGGACAGGGCGTTCGGGCCGGTCTCGAACGCCGCGAGGATGGCGAGGACCTTGGAGGTCACGCTCTGCCCGGGCGTGCGCGCACCTCCCGCCACCCTGCCCCCTCACGTTCCCCGGGCGCCCGAGTGCGCCGTCGCCCGGCCAGGCTAACCGGTGAGGACGCGGCGGCGTCCGGGCTCACCACCGTCACGCGGCCGGCTCCGCCCGGCGCCTGGAGAACGCGGCCGCTCGCCTCGCCTGGGGGATGGCCGGAGGCCGGGGTCGGCGCGCACCATGGAGGCATGGACGCTTCGGCGACCGCGCAGCGTCGCGCCACCCCCGAGGAACGATCACGCGCGGGCGAGCTGGCCCGCACCCGGGTCCCGCCGGCCTCCCACGCCGAGCTCCCCACCGAGGACCGGGACCCCGTGGGGGTGCTCGCCGCCCAGATGCCCTCCCGGCTGCCGGACCTCGTGCCCATCCGGCACGCCCGCATGCTCGCCTCCCCGTTCGCGTTCTACCGGGGCGGCGCCGCGGTCATGGCCGCCGACCTGGTGCGGACGCCGGCCTCCGGCTTCACCGCCCAGCTGTGCGGCGACGCGCACCTGGTCAACTTCGGCATGTTCGCCTCGCCCGAGCGCCGGCTGCTGTTCGACATCAACGACTTCGACGAGACCTTCCCCGGCCCCTGGGAGTGGGACGTCAAGCGGCTCACGGCCAGCATCGTCGTCGCCGGGCGGGAGAACGGCTTCTCGGCCAAGGAGGTCCGCCGGGCCGCGATGGCGACCGTGCGCGGCTACCGGGATGCGATGGCCGAGTTCGCCGAGCTCGGCAACCTCGAGGTCTGGTACGCCCGGGTGGACGTCGCCCAGCAGCGCGAACAGGTGGCCGACGGGCTCGGCAAGCGCGCCGGCAAGCGGGTGGACAAGGCCATCGCGCGCGCCCGCGGGCGCGACCACCGGCACGTGCTCGCCAAGCTCACGGAGGTGGTCGACGGTGGGCGCCGGATCGTCGACGCCCCGCCCCTGGTGGTCCGGCTCTCGAGCCTCGAGCCCGAGGTGCAGGCGGACGAGATCGCCGCCCAGGTGCAGAGCCTGGTCCGGAGCTACGCCCAGTCGCTGGAGCCGGGCTACCGCGAGCTGATGGACTCGTACACGTTCGTGGACATGGCCCGGAAGGTCGTCGGCGTCGGCAGCGTGGGCACCCGCTGCTGGATCGTGCTCCTGCAGGGCCGCGACGGCAACGACCCGCTCTTCCTCCAGATCAAGGAGGCCCAGCAGTCGGTGCTCGCGGCCCACCTCGACCCCATCACCGAGCGCCACGAGGGCCGCCGCGTGGTCGCCGGCCAGCGGATCATGCAGGCCGCCGGCGACGTGTTCCTGGGCTTCGACCGCACCGTCGGGCTCGACGGCAGGACGCGCGACTTCTACGTCCGGCAGCTCAACGACTGGAAGGGGTCGCTGGAGGTCGAGAAGATGGTGCCCGAGGGCATGCGGCTGTACGGGCGGCTGTGCGCCTGGACGCTGGCCCGGGCCCACGCCCGCTCCGGCGACCGCATCGCCATCGCCGCCTACCTGGGCGACGGCGACGAGTTCGCCGCGGCGGTGACCGACTTCGCCACCGCCTACACCGACCTCAACGCGCGGGACTTTGCCGCCTTCGGTGATGCCGTCGCAGCCGGGCGGCTCCCGGCCGCCGGGCCCGCCGTCGCCGCCTAGCGCGGCGGCTGGTCCCGGTGGCGCGCCCGCGTCGCCGTGCCCGCCGTCCCCGGCCGCGACGGCACCGGCCCGTCGACGGAGCGGGGGTTGACGGGGCCGTTGCCTGCGCCACGGGCTCAGGTGAGCAGCGCCGCCGGGTTGTCCCGCACCAGGCGATGCAGGGTCTCCTCGGGGACGCCGCGCTGGCGCAGCATCGCGAGGAACACGGTCGGCACGAACGCGAACCCGTTGCCGCCGTGCTGGGTCCACATCTGCTTGAGGAACAGGTCGTGGCTCAGCAGCAGCTGCCCGGCGTAGCCGGCCTCGACGAGAGCGGCGACGGCGTCGGCGGTCTGCGGCGCCGTCGGGGAGACGCCTTCCTGGGGGAAGGTGATGTCCAGGCCGATCATGTCGAACTCGAGCGACACCCCCCGGTCGAGCAGGGCGCGCTGGTAGTCCGGGTCGTCGCCCGAGGGGTCGGAGTGCGCCAGGGAGACCTTGGCCGGGTCGACCCCGACCTCGTGGAGCACGATGTCGAGGATCTCGTGGGCGTAGCGCTCCCAGCCGGGCAGGTGGATGTTCAGCGCGACGGAGGGGTGGTCCAGCTGCGCCGTGGCCGCCGCCCGCAGCGAGGCCCTCTCGCCGTCCGTGAAGGACGGCGAGATGCCGATCTCCCCGATCATCCCGGGCCGGATGCCGGTCTCCCCCACGCCGTGGGTGAGCTCGTCGGAGATCGCCTGCGCCTGCTGGTCGACGCTGCGGGCGGTGATGGCCTCCCCCTCGAACTTCTCGAGGTAGGCCCCGGTCGACATCACGACGTTGAGCCCGGTGCGTTCGGCGACCGCCCGCAGCCGCTCGGGGTTGCGCCCGATGGCCGGCGTGCCGGTCGCGTCGACCACCGTGCGCCCGCTCACCCGGGCGAACGCCTCGATCTCCGCGACGACGGCGTCGACCGGCTTGTCCGCCATGTTGTCGGCGCAGCAGTAGGGGTCCTGCCGCAGCGCCCACTGGTGGGCGGCGCTGACCGGCCGGCCGACGAGGACGGCGGAGAAGTCGTAGGACGGCTCGTCCACCACCCCGGAGAGGTCGTTGAACAGGTGCTCGTGCGGGAGCACGACGCCGAGGTCCTCGCGGGCCACCGGGCCGGTGACCGTCTGGACGTATCCGGTGCTCATGCGATCACTTCGCCTCCACGGCGGCCTCGGCGCGCCGGGACGGGATCATCGCGATCCCGGCGGCCACCAGGGCGACGAGCGTGCCGAGCAGGGTGACGGCGTGCACGACGTGCCCGGGCGCCGGGATCAGGGTGTCGATGAGGACCGAGCCGACCAGCTGGCCGGCGGTGGAGGCCAGGCCGAGCAGCAGCAGCCCGAGGCCGCGGACGAGCAGGGCCATCAGCGCGATGGACATCAGGCCGAGCGGGCCGCCGAGGTACATCCACCACGTCTCCGGCAGGGCGAAGTCGACGCCGGAGGTCAGGGCGCGGATGAGGTAGGCGACGAGCAGCGCGGTGAAGCCGACGAGGAAGTTCCACCCGATGGCGACGAACATCGAGCCGGTGGCCTTGGCGACGTTGGAGTTGCCGGCCGGCTGCCACCCGGCGAGCAGGCCGCCGACGAAGGGCAGGATGGCCAGGGCGATGACGTGGGGTGCCTGGAAGTTCGGGGAGATGACCAGGACCGTCGATACGACCGCGAGGAGCGCGCCGAGGATGCGGGGCGAGGACAGCGGCTGCCTGACCGCCACGCCGACGCCCAGCCGGTCGCACACGACGCCGGAGATGACCATGCCGGAGATCAGCGAGATCTGGAACGTTGCCACGCCCAGCCCGCCGACCGAGACCCCCTCGGACAGGACGATGACGGCGCCGCACAGGCCGGCGAGGAAGTTCGGCCAGGGGATGCGCCGCTCCCTAATGATCCGCGGGATGGCCAGGGCCTGCTCCCGGGTCGACTTCCGGGAGAAGACGATGACGAACATCAGCACCAGGCCGGTGCCGAAGGAGATGAGCGCGGCGGCGTGGCCGTCGCTGAGCCAGGTGCCCAGCCGCCCGTTCACGGCGGACTGCATCGGGCCGAGCGTGCCCGCCAGGACCGTGGCCAGGACGAGGAGGGCCGTGGCGGTGGTCTTCCGCTTCGGCGTGCTCCGCGGGGCCGGGGCGTCGGCGACCGCGGCGGCGACGTTCCCGCCATCGGGAACGTGGGACGACGGCGTACGGGTATGCGTCATTGCTTTCTACCTTTTCCCTAGTGATGAGACGGAAGCGCTACCTGGTGCCTGCGGTTTCCGGAATGTCGTCACGGCGGGGCGGCGAGTCCCGCGCCTCGTGACGGGTGGTGGTGACGGCGCCGGCCGACCGCTGCGTGCGCCGGGCCAGGATCGTCTCCGCGCTGCGCGGGATCGCCGCGACCTCGAGCCGCAGGTCGATGTCGATGCTGCCGACGACCACGACGTCGAGGGCCTGCCCGCTCGTGTCAGGCCGCGCTCTCGTCCTCGGCCGACAGGTCACCGGCGAGCCAGCGGACCGCCCGGTCGAACAGGACCGCGTAGCCCTCCCAGTCCATGAACTCCTGCGGCGCCCAGTGCGGGGAGATGTCCGAGGCGAAGGCGAGCGTGCGCCCCGCGCCGACCTGGCGCACCGCGAGCAGCGGAGAGTCCTCGATGGTGGCGAGCACCGTGGCGTCCTCGCGGGCCTCGAGCCGCTGGTAGCCGAGCAGGATGGGCCACTCCGCGTCGAGCCCGTCGGTGATCGGGTGGGCGACGCCGGTCAGCCGGCCACCGATGCCCTCGGGCGTCTCGACACGGTCGTCGTAGGGGGAGATCCGCACGGGCAGGACGTCCTCGACCGCGGTGCGGTGGTAGTTCGCCCGGCCCTGGAAGCCCTGGAAGCTGAGGTAGCCGCCGGCCATCGCCAGCGCGCCGCCGCCGCGCACCCACTCGGCGAGGAGCTTGAGGCGGTTGGGCGCCGGGCGCCCCTGGGCGAAGACCACCGGCGGCAGCAGGAGGGAGTTGGACCCGATGTCCGAGAGCAGGACGACGTCGTATGCGCCGAGCGCCTGGAGCGTGGACGGGAAGTCCTCCGCGACGTCGTGCGACTTCAGATGGGTCACGTCGTGCCCGGCGCCGCGCAGCGCCGCCAGCAGGACGGCGCACCCGATCTCCACCTGTGCGTGCGGGAAGGCGTCGTAGCCCTTGTAGTCCGTCGCCGCATTGACCCAGGACTCGCCCGCGAGAAGAACCCTCATCACCACTCCTTGCACCGTTGCGTTTTTGCGCATTCATTGCGCAACGTGTTGTGTGCGACACTATGAGACGCGGTCGTTCGTCGTCAAAACCGGAGGTTCCGGGCACGCTCGCCGCACGAAACGTTGGGCGCACCGATGGGAGTGGCGATGACGCTGACACAGGTGGCGCACGAGGCCGGGGTGTCCGTGTCGACGGTGTCCCGGTACCTGCGGGGCCAGCTGAAGGTTCAGGACAAGACGGCGCAACGCATTGACAACGCCGTGCGGGCGACGGGCTATCGGGTGGATCGAGGCACCCGGCGAGACGGCTTCATCGCCATGGTGGTGCCGGAGCTGACCAACCCGTTCTACACCTCACTGGCCGAGGAGTGCTCCACGCTGGCGGCCGAGGCGGGCTACTCGCTCCTCATCGCCGCCTCGGGGCGGCAGCACGCGCGGGAGAACGCCCTCAGCGCGCAGCTGTCGGGGACGGACAGCATCGTCGGGCTCATCTTCGCCGGGATGCACCGCACCAACGCCGAGCTTGAGCGCGCCATCGCCGGCGGCCTGCCGGTCGTCGTCATCGACGAGGAGGTCGACCTCGCCCCGAGCACGGCCGTCTCCACGGTCACCGTGGACAACTACGGCGGCGCGTACCAGGCCACGAGCTATCTGGCCACGCTGGGGCACCGGCGCATCGCGCACGTCGGCGGCCCCCCGGGGCTGCTCACCTCCGAGGACCGGCTCCGCGGCTATCGCGACGCGCTGGCCGCACACGGGCTGGACGCGGACGAGCACCTGGTGCTCCGCGGGCCCTACACCGAGGAGTACGGCGCGAGCGTCGTCCCCTACCTCACCCGGGCCGGTGCCCCGACGGCGGTGTTCGTCGGCAGCGACATCGTCGCGGTCGGCCTACTCAGCGGGGCCGAGCTCCAGGGGCTGCGGATCCCGGAGGACCTGTCCGTGGTCGGCTGCGACGGGATCCAGCTCGGCCAGTGGCTCCGGCCACGGCTGACCACCCTGGCCCAGCCCGTGCGGCCGCTGGCGCACGCGGCGCTGGAGGCCCTGGGCGGGGCGATCGACAGCCCGGGCGAGACCACCCGGCAGGTGCTGCCGCTCCAGCTGGTGGTCCGGGGCTCGGCGGTCGCGCCCCGGCCGGCGCCGCAGGCCTAGGCCCCCACCGGGGCCTCGAGGGCCGTCGCGAGAGCGTCCAGCGCGGCGACCCGGTCGGGCCCGGTGGGGGTAAGCACGACGCTGGTGGCGCCGGCGCGGTGGCGCGCGGCGATACCGGCGCGCACGCGCTCGCTCGTGCCGGCCAGGGACAGCTCGGCGACCCACTCGTCGGGGAGGCGGGCGGCGAACTCCTGCGCGCTGCCGGACGCGGCGCGCAGGGCGGCGAGGTCGTCGGCGAAGGGCAGCCCGGCCACGTGGGGGCGCCAGTCCGGCTCGCCGATCGGGGCGAGCGCGGGGCGCACCGTCGCCCAGGCGGCCTGGTCGGTCTCGGCGACGGCGGCGACGTCGTAGGTCACCACCTGCGGGGCCGGCCCGCCCGCGGGGGCGCCGGCGGCGAGGTGGCGCAGGGCGTCGGCGATATAGGTGGGGTGGGCGGGCTCGGCCAGGATGACGCCGTCGGCGACGGCCCCGGTCAGCTCGAGGGAGCGCGGCCCGCGCACACCGAGCAGCAGCGGCGGGACCTCGTCGGGGATCTCCTCGAGCGTGAGGTCGGCGGTGCGCACGTAGGTGCCTGCGGCGGCGGTGCGCCCGCGGAGCAGGTCGCGCAGCGCCTCGGTGTACTCCCGCAACAGGGTGAGCGGGCTGGCCGGCCACACGTCGACCTGCTTCATCCAGCCGGGCATGCCGTGCCCGAGCCCGACGGTGATCCGGCCGGGATGGAGCTGTTCGAGGGTCGCGACCTCCATGGCGGCGAAGGCGACGTTGCGCACGGCTGCGGGCAGGATGCCGATGCCCACGTGGATGCGCGAGGTCACGCCCAGCACGGCGGCGGTCTGCGCGATGCCGCCCCGGTAGCCGAGGTCCTCCACGACCCACAGCTCGTCGAAGCCGAGCTTCTCGGCCCGGACGGCGAAGTCCAGCAGCTGGCCGACGGGCAGGTCGCGGGGCAGCATCACTCCGACGCGTCCAAGGCGGCTGGTGTCAGTCATGGGGCGCTCCTTCGGGCATGGCGGGGCGCGGATCGCGCACGTGGCGACCCGCGGCGGGGAACAGGGCTTGGCCGCAGTCTGGCAGGCCGGCGGCGAGAACCGAGAGGACCACGGTCCCGGCGCGGCGGGCCGGGCGGGGCGGGCGAGGCAGCCCGGCGGGCGGCGCCGGCAACCTGGCCCCGGCTCGACGAAGAACGAACGACGCCCCCGCCGCGGCGGGGGCGTCGTCGGCTACGCGCGGATCAGGCGGGCTCGACCTCGAGCACGGGCAGCTTCTCGAGGCTCCGGGTCATGTTGCTCAGGTGGCGCACCGGTTCGCCGACGACGAACCGGCGCACCCGCCGGGTCAGCGCCTCGAGGACCGCGTGCGCCTGGAGCTTGGCGAGGCCCTGCCCCGCGCAGCCGTGCACGCCGTACCCGAAGGACAGGTGGTCGATCGGGTTCCGACGGACGTCGAAGGCGTCCGGGTTCTCGTAGTGGCGCGGGTCGCGGTTGCCGGAGCCGAAGAGGATCGCGGCCTGCACGCCGGCGGGGATGAGCGTGCCGTCGACCTCGACGTCCTCCTGGACGCGCCGGCCGAACGCGTGGACGGGCGCCTCGAGGCGCAGGACCTCGTTGAAGGCCGAGGGGATGAGCGACGGGTCCTGCCGGAGGAGCTCGTACTGGTCCGGGTGCGCGCCGAGCAGGGCGATCGCGTTGCCGATCGACGCGATCGTGGTGTCCGTCCCCGCCCCGACGTACTGGTGGACGATGTGCCCGCAGCTGTCGCGCGGGATGTCCCCGCGCTCGCCGGCGTCGAAGATGGCGCGTCCCATGGAGCCCGGGGTGAGGTCCTCGGCCTGCACCTGCAGCGACCACTGGAAGAGCTCGCCGGCGATCGGGAAGTTCTCGATGGTCCGCTGGTTCATCGGACCGAGCACGTTGAAGGCGGCGTCGGCCCAGCGGAACATGTTGGCCCGGGCCTCGCCCTGGACGCCGATGAGGTCGGAGACCACCTCCAGGGGCAGCGCGCGGGCGAGGTCCTCGATCGCGTCGAAGGACCCGCGCTCGACGAGGCGCGCCACGAGGGCGTCGGCCTTGGCGTCGATGTCGCCCTTGAGCTTGCGCAGCGCCCGCGGGGAGAGGTTCTCGGTGAGCGCGGCCCGCAGCGCCGTGTGGTCCGGCGGGTCGGTGGCGAGGCTGGTCCCGGTGAGCGCGTGATTCATGTCGTCGTTGAAGGCGACGGCGGTCGAGGAGAAGGTGGCCCAGTTGGCCAGCGCCTCACGGATGTGCTCGTAGCGCGTCAGCGCCCAGACGCCGTTCGTGGTGAGCTGGACCACGGCGGCCTGCTTGCGCAGCTGGGCGAAGTAGGGGTAGGGGTCGAGCAGGACCTCGTCGGCGAAGAGGTCGAGGTCGGACGTAGCCAGCGTTTCCACAGTCATAAGGCACCTCGGGGGTCGGAGGGCGCCCGCGTCGTCGCGGGTCGCCGGGGTGGGCAGGGTGTCGGGATCGGACAGGGTCAGGCGGCGGAGGTGGCCGCGGGGGCGGCGGCGCTCAGGCGGCGCAGCCGGGGCACCGGGATGCGGTAGTTGAGGGCGACGGCGGTGCCCGAGCCGTCGTCGTGGGCCCAGCGCAGCAGCGCCGCGCCGGCGGGGTCGCCGTCGACGACCTCCGGCGCGCCGGTCAGCGGCAGGAAGCCGCTGGCCTTGAGGGTGAGGCCGAACTGCTCGGTCCAGAAGTACGGCTGGAGGTCGAGCTCGGCGGCGTCGTCCCCGGCGAGCAGGCCCAGCGCCGCGATCTTGCTCTGCTCGATGGCGCTGGTCCACAGCGGCACACGGCCGACGCCGCGCCGGGTCAGGATCGTCGCCACGTCCCCTGCGGCGACGACGTCGGGCCGCACGCGCCCGCGGGTGTCGACGGCGAGCCGGCCCTCGGTCAGCAACCCGCTGGCGGCCAGCCACTCGAGGTTGGGGTCGTCGCCCACGGCGCTGACCGCGAGCTCGGCGTCGAGCGCCGACCCGTCGGCGAGCACCACCTGCGGGTGGCCGCCGGCGTCGCGCAGGCCGGTGGCGTGGGTGGGCGCGAGGCGCAGCCCCTGCCGTTCGGCGGCGCCGACGACGAGGTCGGACAGGTACGGACCGAGCTGCTGGGCGAGGGGACGGCCGTAGGAGACGAGGGTGACGTCGCAGCCGACGGCGAGGCAGCCGGAGGCGATCTCCATCCCGAGCGGTCCGCCGCCGACGACGGCGACGGTCGGCCGGCTCGCCAGGTGACCGCGCAGCGCCAGCGCGTCGTCGAGGCCGCGCAGGGTCAGCTCGCCGGCCAGGCCGGCCGGCCCCAGGCGCCGCGCCCGGGCGCCGCTGGCGATGACCAGGCCGTCGTACGGGACCTCGGTGCCGTCGTCGAGCGCCACGACCTTGCGGTCGGCGTCGAGCCCCGACGCGGCCACGCCGAGGAGCTCGGTCGCCTCGTGGGTGGGGGCGGGCAGCTGGTGGGAGGTCATGTCCTCGGCGTCGAGGAGCGCGGCCTTCGACAGCGCGGGCCGGCTGTACGGGGCGTGGCGCTCGGCGCCGACGACCGTCAGCTCGCCGTCGAACCCGGCGGCCCGCAGGGCGTCGCTCGCGGTGAGCGCGGCGATGCCGTTGCCGACGACGACGACGCGTCGCAGGTGGCGCGTCATCAGGCCAGCTTCAGCGCGGCGACCGGGCACACCCGGGCCGCGGCCTTCGCGGCGTCGGCGTCAGCGCCCTCGACGGTCTCGACGTCGATGACGAGCTCGCCGTCGTCGTCGAGGTGCATGAGGTGCGGCGCGGCCTCCTCGCAGAGGCCGTGCCCCTCGCAGCGCGGTCGGTCGAGGATGATCTTCATGGGTTGCCTCCCGGAACACTGGCGAGCCGCGACGTTGCTCGACTCGCTTTACGCAGCAGTGTGTGGGCTGACACAGTGTCAAGCAAATAACTTCCGTGCATTCCGACATGCAGGCGGCGAATATCCGTTCGGGAATCAAAGCCGCGGCAGGACGGGCGTTTTTAGCGGCAACCGCGTGGCGGGCATTCACCGAGGCTATGCACGCGCAGAATGTCGAGACGCCAATGAGATTCGCTTGACGCACCCCTGACCCCGCGGCACAGTGACTGCCACGCATGGGCGCGCGCAGGTGACGGCGGCGGTGACCCCGGAGGACGATGAGGTGAGCGGTGACCACGACGGCCGGACTGACCTGGGCGGTCAAGGAGAGCCTGGTGACGTACGTCGAGGGGCTCGCGGACGGGATGGTCGACACCCTCGCTCCGGCGTCGCGCACCGCGGACGGCTTCTGGTTTCCGCTGTCCGCGGAGGATCCGGGCCCGGCGGCCGGCCACCCCAGATCCGCGTGGCAGTTCCTCGGCACGGTCCGGCTCAGCGGGCACTGGGGCGCCCTGGACGTCGAGCTCCGGGATCCACGGGTGGAGTTCGGCGGCGGGCACGGCACGTTGCTGATCCGCGAGCGCGGCGGTCGTGACGCGGACGCCCGCCTGCCGCTCGCCGATCTCGTGCCCGGCGGGCCCGCCGCGGCAGGGGACGGGAAGCCGGCGGGCGTCGGCATGTCGACGCTGGAGCTGGCCGCGTCGCTGACCGGCCACGGACGCCTCCTCCTCGGGGGCCAGTACGGCGTCGGTGAACCGCTGAGCACGCTCCGCGTCTCCATCCCGGCCCGCGATCTCGCGATCCTCGGCGGCGATGGCTGACGATCTGGGGCCGTCGGCGGACACCGAGCTGGCCCGGCTGGCCTCGGTCGACCTCAACCTGCTGGTGCCGCTCCTGGCGCTGCTCGAGGAGCGGTCGGTGACGCGGGCGGCGGCCAAGGTGGGCCTGTCGCAGCCGGCGATGAGCCACGCGCTGCGGCGCATGCGCCGCCTGCTGGGCGACGAACTCGTGGTGCGCCAGGGCAGCGGGATGTCGCTGACCCCCCGCGGCGTGGAGCTCATCGTGCCGCTGCGACGCGCGCTGCACCAGACGGCCCGCGTGGTCGGTTCCGCCCCGTTCGATCCCGCCGTCGACCGTCGCGTGATCACCGTGGCGATGACGAGCAGCACGGCCCTGGTCATCGGCAGCACCCTGGCCCGGTTGCTGGCGGAGCGCGCGCCGCACGCGGTGCTGCGGATGCGCATCGCGCCGATGCCGTCGAGCACGATGTTCACCGAGGACGGCGTGGACGTGATGCTCATGTCCGAGGCGTTCACGTTGCCGCACCCCCGGGAGCGTCTGTACGACGACCGCTGGGTGGTCATCACCAACTCGCGCGCACCCAAGGCCGCGGGCCCCGCCGAGCTGCTGGCGACGCTGCCGCACGTCACGTTCGACTCCTCGCCGCAGCGGTACCGGCCCTACGAGGTGCTGGACGCCGAGGGGCTGGCGTACACGGTGCGCCAGTACGTCTCCGACAGCCTGCTGATCCCGCAGCTGATCGCCGGCGCCGGGGGCGTGGCCGTGCATCGGTACCGGGTGACCACGGCCATGAGCGCCTACCTCGACCTGCGCATCGAGGAGTTCCCGTTCCCGATCCAGCGGCTCGGCACGGACATGGTGTGGAACCCGTGGCTGGCCGACGACGAGTTCAAGAGCTGGCTGCGCGGGATCTTCGTCGAGGCCGCCGCGTCGCTGTGACGGGCTCGCGCGCCGGCCAGCCGCCTACGGCAGCGGCTCGCGCAGCCCGCTCGCCCGTCGCACCGGGCGCTCCACCGCCGCCCGCACCGCCTCGGCGCCGCCGACGATCCGCACCAGCTCTCGCGCCCGGGTGACGGCGGTGTACAGCAGCTCGCGGGTGAGGAGCGGCGAGGTGGCAGGCGGCAGCACGAGGGAGACGTGGGCGAACTGGCTGCCCTGCCCGCGGTGCACGGTCATGGCGTGGACGCTCTCCACCGGCGGCAGGCGGTGCGGGCGCACGCGCAGGGGCTGGTCCGGGTCGCCGAAGACGGCGACGACGCCCCCGGCGCCGTCGCCGACGACGACGCCGGTGTCGCCGTTGTACAGGCCGGTGTCCCGGTCGTTGCTGGTGACCAGCAGCGGGCGGCCGGGGTACCACGGGGAGTCCGTGGCGTCGGGGCCGGCCGCCGCGCGCACCCAGCCCTCGACCAGCGCCGCCCAGTGGGCCACCCCCGCCCGGCCGCGGCGGTGCGCGAGCAGCAGCCGGTGGGACTCCAGGGCGCGCAGGGCGCCGGCGGCGTCGCCGGCGCGGGCGGCGGCGACCAGCGCCGCGCCGGCCGCCGTGGCGTCGTGGCGGACGCCGGCGGCCTCGGCGTCGGTGAGGCGCTCGCCGGCCGTCTCGACGAACTGGACCTCCCGCGCGCCCGAGCGCAGCACGGCGAGGACGCGGTCGGCGTCGCCGGCGCGGATCGCCGCGGCCAGGTCGGCGATGGCGCCGCTGAACCGGTGGACCCGCTCGAGCCGGACCACCCCGTTGCGCAGGGCGTCCCGCGCGGCGGCGTCGGTGGGCACATCCCGGGGCAGGATCGCCGCGAGCGCGGCGGGCAGGGTGTCGACGACGGGCGGGCGGGCCACGAGGTCGCCGAGCACGGCACCGGCCTCGACGGAGGCGAGCTGGTCGGGGTCGCCGACGAGCAGCAGCCGGGCCTCGGGGCGCAGCGCCTCGAGCAGGCGCGCCATGAGCGGCAGGGAGACCATCGAGGTCTCGTCGACGACGACCACGTCGTGGGGCAGGTGGTGGTCGGCGTCGTGGCGGAACCGGGTGGAGCTGCCCGGCCGCCAGCCCAGCAGCCGGTGCACGGTGGTGGCCTCCGGCTCCCCCACCGCGGCGCGGTCCGGCGCGCCCAGGCGCGCGACCTCCGCACGCACGGCCTCCTGCAGCCGGGCGGCGGCCTTGCCGGTGGGGGCGGCGAGCGCGACCCGCAGCCCGGGCCCGGCCACCTCCTGCAGGACGGCGAGCACCCGGGCGACCGTGGTGGTCTTGCCCGTGCCGGGGCCGCCGGTGAGCACGGTGAGCCGACTGAGCACCGCCGTCGCCGCGGCGAGGCGCTGGCGGTCGTCCTCCGGGCTGGGGAACAGGCGGCGTGCGGCCGCGGCCACGGCCTGGGCCGGCGCCGCATTCGGGGCAGCCGCGCCCGGGGCCTGCACGGCGGGGGCGCCTGGGGCAGCCGCGCTCAGGCGCGCGTCGACCGCGCGGCGCACGGCCATCTCGTGGCGCCAGTAGCGGTCGAGGTAGAGGCGGCCGTCCAGCCAGCGCACCGGCCGGTCGGCGGGGCCGTGGACGCCGACGGCGACGAGCGGGCTGGCCTCGATCGCGGCGCGCCACGCCCCCGCCTCGGGCCAGGGCAGCTCGCCGACCTCGACGGCCTCCTCCCCCTCCGGCACCGCGAGGGCGGCGAGGTCGTCGAGGAAGACGCACACCGAGCCCGAGCGCACCGCGCGCACGGCCAGCGCGACCGCGAGCAGGACCCGCTCGTCGTCCTCGCGGGCCAGCCGGCCCAGGCGCCGGGCGACGTGCACGTCCGCCGCGGCGAGGACGCCGGCGGCGTTGAACGGGGCCAGCAGCGGTCCGGCGCCGAGGGCGAGGCGCGGGTCCGCGGAAGGGCCCGAGAGCGTAGCCGCGGAGGCGTCGCGGCCGCGCGTTTCCGCGGACACGCCGGTCGCGGCCGGCCGGCTCATGCGCGCCTCCCCTCGAGCAGCGTGGACAGCTCCACGACCAGCGCGGCCGGCGGGCGCCACGCCATCACCCCGTGCGGGGTGCCGTCGGTGACCGGGGTGCCCGGCCCGCACATGCCGCGTACGAACAGGTACAGCCCGCCGCCGAGGTGGCGCTCGGGGTCGTAGCCGCGCTGGCGCCAGCGCAGGAAGCGGTGCAGCGCGGCGAGGTAGAGCAGCAGCTGGAGCGGGTAGTGCGCCTGCATCATCGCCTCGGCCATGACCACCGGGCGGTAGTGCCAGGCGGTGAGGGGCTCCTCGGCCGGGCCGAGGCGGTTGGTCTTGTAGTCCGCGACGACGTAGCGGGGCTGCCCGGCGGCGTCGCGCAGGCGGAGGACGGCGTCGAGGCTGCCGGTGAGGTAGCCGCGCAGCTGGGCCGCGCCAAGCTCCCCGAGCAGGTCGGCGTAGGGGGCGAAGACGTCGTCGGCGGGCAGGTGGCGGCGCAGCAGCGCGGCGAGGTCGGCCAGGGTGGCGGCCACCCCGGCCGGGGCGTCCCCGCCGCCGAGGGGCAGCTCGAACTCCAGCTCGGCCAGCCGGTCGGCCGGGGCGACGTGGGCCAGCGTGACGCCGTCGGCGAGCGGGCCCAGCGGCGTGGCGAGGACCGGGGCGAGCCCGGCGGCGAGGTCCGTCGGGTCGACGCCGGGCACCCGGGCGGTCCCGGCCTCGCGGCACGCGCGCAGCAGCTCGGCGTCGAGGTCGGCGGCGCCGGTGTCGAGGTGCTCGAAGACGGTGTGCACGAGGGTGCCGAAGGCGGCGCCGGCGGGCATGTCGGCCAGCGGCGACGCCACCGCGCGGGCGGGGTCGGCCGGGCCGGCGCCGGCGTCCGGCCCGCCGGGGGCGCCGGCTGCGAGAGGCAGCTCGGCCTCGTCCAGGACCCCGGTGGTCTCCGGCTCGCTGGCGACGCCGGCCTGCTCGTGGGCGGCGGCGGTCAGCCCGGTGTAGGAGGTGCGCCGCCAGGTGAGGTCGAGGCGCCGGCCGAAGGCCGCGACGCCCAGCGCGGGCCGCGCGGCGGGCGGCGGGTCCCAGCGGGCCGGTGCCGGTCGCTCGGTCACCGGTTCCACGGCCATCGCGCCGCCGGCGCGCGCGGCCAGGGCCGCAAGGGCCGCTGTGATCTTCTCGTCGGTGCCGGCCGCGACCCGGTCCGGCGGCTGCTGGCCGGGGGCGTGGCCGCCGAAGAGGAGGCGGCTGAGCGGCCCGGCGGCGGAGTTCGACGAGGGCGCCCAGTGCACGACCACCTGGGCGGCGGCGCGGGTCAGCGCCACGTAGAGCAGGCGCAGGTCCTCCCCGCGTTCCTCGGCCAGGTGACGCTCCCGGGCGGCGTCATAGCCGGCGTCCTGCTCGCCGCCGACGTGCAGGAGCCGGGTGCCGGCATCGTCGTGGAAGTGCAGGATCGGCGGGGTCCTGCTCTCGTAGCGGTCCCAGCCGAAGGGCACGTAGACGACCGGGAACTCCAGGCCCTTGCTGGCGTGGACGGTGACCACCTGGACGGCGGCGGCGTCGGTCTCGAGCCGGCGGCTGCGCTCCTCGGCGTAGTCCTCGGCGGCCTCGGCGATGCGGCGGCGCAGCCAGTCGGTCAGGGCGGCCGTGCCGAGGTGGTCCTGGACCGCGGCCAGGTGCAGCGTCTGGCCCACGTGGCGCAGGTCGGTCAGCGTGCGCTCGCCGGTGCTGGTGCGCATGAGCCGCTCGGCGACGCCGTCCTCGCTGACCGCCTCGAGCAGGGCGGCCACGCCCCGGTCGGCGAGGGCCCGGGCCCAGGCGCGCACCCGGTCGGAGAGCTCGTCGCGGGCGGCGTCGTCCGCACCGGCGAGCCGGGCGGCGTCCCAGCCGACGAAGGGGGTCAGGGCCAGCGCGGCGGTGCGCCCGGTGTGGCCGGGCTGCTCCAGGGCGGTGAGCAGGGTGAGCCAGTACCCGGCGGCGGGGGTGCCGAAGACGCTGGACAGGCCGGAGACCACGGCGGGGACCCCGGCGGCGGCGAGGGCGTCGCGCACGGCCAGGGCGTCGGCGTTGCGGCGGGCCAGCACGGCGACGTCGCGCGGCTGGAGCGGGCGCCAGGCGCCGCCCTGGCGCAGGCGGGTGGCGCCGAGCTGGCGGACGACGTCCGCCGCGACGTCGGCGGCGAGGAGGTCGCGGACCTCCCCGACCCGGGGGTTGCTCGTGCCCCGCTTGCCGAAGGGCGCGCGGGTGACGTGCCGCAGCCGCACCGGGGCGCCGCCGTCGAGGCGCCGGCCGGTGTGCTCGGCGTCGACCGGGCGCACCACGATGGCGGCGTCGCCCAGCGCGGCGCCGCCGAGGAGGGCGTCGAGGCCGCGCAGCAGCGGCTCGTCGCTGCGCCAGTTGCGGCCCAGGGTGGCGGTGGCGGTGGCGTCGCGGCGGGCGGCGAGGTAGGTGACGACGTCGCCGCCGCGGAAGGCGTAGATGGCCTGCTTGGGGTCGCCGATGAGCACGAGGGTGCGGTTGCCGTGGAAGGCGGTGCGCAGGATCTCCCACTGCACCGGGTCCGTGTCCTGGAACTCGTCGACGAGCACCACCCGGTAGCGGGCGCGGACCCGCTCGGCGGCGGCCGGGCCGTGCGCGGGGTCGGTGAGGGCGTCGCGCAGCAGCACGAGCAGGTCGTCGTAGTCGAGCAGGCGGCGCTCCCGCTTGCGGCGGCGCACCTCCCCGGCGACGTCCCGGGCGAAGGCGTAGCGGTGCCCGGCGAGGGAGTCGGCCGGGGCGGCGGCGGGCTCGAGGCGGGCCTGGTGGTCGCTGACGGCGGCCCTGGCCACCTCGCGGGCGTCGGCGGGGGTGAGCGCCGGCTGCGCCGCCCCGGCGTAGCGCCGGATGTAGAGGTCGTCGACGGCCTCCTCGACGAGGTCGGCGATGTCCGGGACGAAGGTGGCGTCGGCGTCGACGTCGCCGGCCACGCCCAGGGAGGCGAGCATCTGCTGGCAGAAGCCGTGGGTGGTGGTGATGGTGGCGGCGTCGAACTGGGCCAGGGCGCGGGTGAGGCGCCGGCGCCGCCGGTCGAGCTCGGCGTCGTCGACGGCGGCCAGGTGGCGCACGACGGCGTCGTCGCTGTCGCGGGCCTGCGGCGCGCGCAGCTCCCGTTCGGCGGAGACGAGGCGCTCGCGCACCCGGTCGCGCAGCTCGGAGGTGGCGGCGCGGCCGAAGGTGACGAGCATGAGGTCGGCCAGCTCGGCGACGCCCTCGGCGACGTAGCGGGTGGCCAGGGCCGCGATGGTGAACGTCTTGCCGGTGCCGGCGCTGGCCTCGAGGACGGTGGTTCCGGTGGGCAGGTCGCCGCAGATGTCGAACACGGCCGGGGTGTCGAGGGTCAGCGGCTGAGTCATGGGTGCTCCGTCTCCTCGTGCGCGAGCAGCGGGTCCCACACCCGGCGGGCCAGCACGCCCAGCCGCGTGCGGTCCTCGGGCCACCCGGCCTGCTCGTCCGGGCCGGGGGTGCCGGCAAGGTCGGCCAGGTCGGCCTCGCCCCACACCAGCAGGTGGTGCTCGTCGGTGCGCTCGAACCCGCCGCGCCAGTCGCGGTCGGCGTCCTCGAGAGCTTGGGCCTCGGTGTTGTGGGCGGCCCGGCTGGTCGCGTACGCGCAGGCGGCGGCGACCGGGAGCGGCAGGGGCTCGCGGCGGGCGCTGGTGCCCAGCGCCACGAGCTCGTCGAGCCACGCCGCCGCCCGGGTCGGGTCCGGCGCGCGCAGGGTCGCGACCAGGGCGCCGGGCCGCTTGCCCGGGGCGCGGCCGACGGTGACGGCGCGCCAGGGGCGGGCCGGGTCGGCGGCGGTCAGGGCGAGCAGCTGCACCCAGGCGCGCAGCCGGTGCTTGGGCGCCAGCCGGGAGTAGGTCGCGCGCAGCACCGTGCCGTCGCGGACGCCGGGCACCGTGCCGGCGAGAACCGTCCCGGACGGCAGCGTGGTGCGGACGTCGGCGACGCGGGCCTCGGTGCCGGCGAGGCGGCGGGCGGCCTCGGCGATGGGGGCGACGCGGTCGGCGAGGTCGACCAGGGTGGCGCGGCCGAGCTCCTTGGGCGGGACCTCGCCGCGGCGCCACTCGGCGTTGACCGCCTGGCGGGGGTCGGCCCCGGCGAGGCGGGCGGTGAGCAGCCGGTCGCCGACCTGCCAGGACTCCAGGGGGTCGAGGTCCAGCGGGAGGCGGTCCTCGACGTCCTCGGTCTCCCCGGCCAGGGAGACCTGCAGGCGCTGGCGCAGGAACCACTTGACCGGGTGCTCGAGCGCGGCGACGAGGTCGTCGAGGTCGAGCACCGCCGGCGCCGGCTCCTCCGGCAGCGGGGCCGGCAGGAACGGGGCGGCGGCGGCGCGGGGGCCGCGCCCGGCCAGGGCGGCGCGGTGGGCGGTGGCGTCGAAGCTGAACGGGCCGGGCCGGCCCAGCGCCCCGGGGGTGTAGTTGCGCTCGTCGACCACCTGCAGCGGGTGGCGCACGAGGAGGTGCTCGCGCACCGGCCGGCCGTCGGGGGTGGTGGCGGCGGCGTCGAGGGCGTCGAGCAGCTCACCGACCGGCACCGCCGGCGGGCGGGCGGTGCCGGTGCGCTCGTCGGCGCCGCTGTAGAGCAGCACGAGCCGCTCCCCCGCGGCGGCCACGGCGTCGAGGAAGAGCTGGCGGTCCTCGCTGCGCCGGTCCCGCTCGCCCAGGCACGGCTCGCGCAGCAGCACGTCGTCGCCGTCGCTGCCGCCCCCGCGGGGGAAGGCGCCGTCGTCGAGGCCGAGCAGGCACACCACCCGGTGCGGGACGGCCCGCATGGGCTCCAGCGAGCACACGGTCAGCGCCCCGGTGCGGAAGCCCGCGCGGGTGGGCCGGCCCTGCAGGCGGTCGGCGAGCAGGGCCCGCACGTCCGGCAGGCGCAGCTCGGCGTCCTCGCGGCCCGCGGCGGCGGCCCGGACGTCGGCGAGCACCCAGCGGGCCTGGACGGCCTGCCAGTCCTCGCCGGGGGCGGGCTCGGCGAGCAGGGTGAGGGCGCGGTCCAGGCGGTCGAGCCAGGTGCCCAGCGGGTGGGCGCCGTCGAGGGTGGCGAGGACGGCGGCGAGGCGGTCGAGCAGCTCGGCCAGTCGCCCGGCGAGGTCGATGTCGGTGCTGTCGACGTCGTCGAGCGGCAGCGCCGGGCCGAGGTAGCGGTAGTCCTCCTCGGCCATGGCGGCGCCGAGCAGGAGCCGGTCGAGGGCGAGGTCCCAGGTGCCCTGGCCGAGGGCGGGCAGTCCGAACCGCTCGCGGCGGGCGAGGTTCTCGCCCCAGTGCACGCCGGTCTGGACCGACCAGTCGCGGACGCGGGCGAGGTCGTCGTCGTCGAGCCGGAACTTGCGGCGCACCGGCTCGGTCGCGGCCAGGTCGAGCACCTCCGAGGCGGTGACGCGCCCGTCGGCGAGGTCGAGCAGGGCGGCGAGCAGGCCGAGGAGGGGGTTGACGTGCCGGGCCGAGCGGTCGGCCAGGCGCACCCGCAGGGTCTGGCCGGGGTGGACGGCGTGGCCGGGTTCGCCGCCCTCGGCCGCGAGGCCGAAGGTGGCGGCGACGAGCGGGGCGACCGCCTCGACGTCGGGGCACATGACGATGACGTCGCGCGGCTCGAGGGTGGGGTCCGCGGCGAACAGCCCGGCGAGCACCTCGCGCAGCACCTGGACCTGCCGGGTGGGCCCGAAGCAGGCGTGCACCTCGACGCTGCGGTCCTCCTCGGCGAGGACGTGGGGGGCGTCGGCGGGCGCGTCGGCGCGCACCCGCCGTTGCAGCGCGCCGAGCAGGGTCGGCGGGGGCTCGGGCGCCGGGTGGTGGACGTCGGCCGCGTCGCCGAGGGCGGCGAGGCGCTGCTGGAGCTCGGTGGCGTCGCGGGCCATCGAGGCGAGCAGCGGGTGCCCGGCGAGCGTCTGCTGCGCGCGGCGGCGTGGGGAGGCGGGGGCCGGGGCGGCGGCGACCTTCTCCCACAGCGCCGGGGAGGGATGGGGCAGCCACAGGTGGACGTCGCGGTGCGCGCCGAGGGCGTGCAGGACCCGCAGCTGGTCCTCGGGCACCCGGGTGGGCCCGAACACCGACAGCCGGGCCGGCAGGTCGGCGCTCTCGGGCCGGTCGGTCAGCAGGCGCAGGGCGTCGTCGAGCCGCTCGGCGGGGCTGGGCGTGCCCAGCCGCTCGCGCAGCAGGCGCCACAGCCGCGGCTGCCAGGCCAGGTCGGCGGGCACGGCCCCGCCCGAGCCGTCGTCGTCGCGGCCGACGGCCCAGGCGCGGACCATGGCGGGGCGCTGGGCCGCGTAGGAGGTGAAGAGCCGCGCGAGGTGGCGGGCGACCCCCAGTCGGCGCCCGCGGCGGACGTCGTCGTCGGTGCCGACGCCGAGATGGCGGCCCAGGGCGGCGCACCACGGCTCGCCGGCGACCTCGTCGACGACCTCGAGCAGCGGCCAGCTGAGGTGCTCGGCCCGCCAGGGGTCGGCGTCGCGGTCGAGGCCGAGGGTCGTGGCGAGCACCTCGCCGACCAGGCGGGCCGGCGAGCCGAACGTGACGTTGGCGCACACCCCCGCCTCGCCCGGGGCGGCGCCGAGGTGGTGGGACAGGCGCTGGGCGAGCCAGCGCTCCACCCCGCGGGTGGGGACGGCGACGACGTCGGGCGCGAAGGGGTCCTCCGGCGGCTCGGCGAGCAGCGCGGCCAGCGGGCCGACGAGCGCGTCGGCGCGTTCGGAGCGGTGCAGGTGCAGCACGCGGCCTCGCCTCCCTCTGGTCTCTCGCGCCCCAACCCTATTTCGGCCCGCTGACATCCCGGCGCTCGCCCCACCGTGGCCCGCCCGGGAGCCGCTCCCGGCCTACGACCAGACGGCGGCGGTCCTGCTCACCGAGCGCGCGCTGGACTTCCTCCGGGACGTCTGACGGGGGCGGCGGGACCGGCGCGTCGGGCGGGCCTGAGGGCCTTGCGGGCGGGCCCCGGCGCGCGGAGACTCGACGGCACACCAGCGAGGGAGGGGGTCCACATGAGCACGCCCAGCCCGGACGAGGCCATCGGGATGGAGAACGATCCCTATATCGACGAGCGCGAGCACGCGCACGAGGCGCGGAGCGAGCGCGCGGAGGCCGCCACGGACACCGCCGAGGGCGAGGAGACCGGGCCCACGAGCGGCCGGTAGCCCCGAGCGTCCGCCCGCCGCCGACGTCCGCCGATCACGAGCCGTCAGCCGCTCGCCAGCCGGACCGCGAGGGCGATCATGACGGCGCCGATGACGACGTCGAGCACCCGCCAGGTGGCGGGCCGGCGCAGCACCGGCGCGGCGGCGCGGGCGCCGAACCCCAGGGCGGTGAACCACAGCACGCTGCCGGCCACCGCCCCGGTCGCGAACCACCAGCGGTCGGCGCCGTACTGGTTGGCGACGGAGCCGAGCATGAGCACCGTGTCCAGGTAGACGTGGGGGTTGAGGTAGGTCAGCGCCAGCGTGGTCGCCACCACCCGGCGGCGCCCGGCCGCCCGGCCCGCCAGGGGGTCCAGGCCCTGCGGCCGGCGCGCGCTCCACAGCGAGCGCAGCCCGTACACCAGCAGGTAGGCCGCGCCGACCCAGCGCAGCACGGCCAGCGCCGTCGGGTGCTCGCGCACCACGGCGCCGACGCCGCTCACGCCGAGAACGATGAGCACCGCGTCCGAGGCGGCGCAGATGGCGACCACGACGGCGATGTGGTTGCGGGTCAGCCCCTGGCGCAGCACGAAGGCGTTCTGGGCGCCGATGGCGACGATCAGCGAGAGCCCGGTGAGCAGGCCGGAGAGAACCGAGGACACCCGATCGACCCTAGGGAGCCTCTCGCGTGAAGGGAAGCGACAGTTTCTTCACGATCGTTAGCATCGCTTCATGTCCTTCCGCACGGAGCAGCTGGCCGCGCTGGTCGCCATCGTCGACCACGGCACCTTCGACGCCGCCGCCCGGCGCCTGTCGGTGACGCCGTCGGCGATCAGCCAGCGCATCCGGGCCCTGGAGTCCCAGCTCGGGCAGGTCGTCCTCGTCCGCACGACGCCCGTGCGCACCACGCCCGCCGGCGCCGTGGTGCTGCGCCTGGCCCGCCAGCAGCAGCTGCTCGAGCGCGAGGCCGTCGCCGAGCTCGCCGCCGGCGACGGCCCGACCCTGGACCTGCCCGTCGCGGTCAACGCCGACTCCCTGGCCACCTGGTTCGTCGGCGTGCTCGCCGAGTGCGCGGCGTGGGACGACGTCGTCCTGCGGCTGGAGGTGGAGGACCAGGACCACTCCGCGGCCCTGCTGCGAACCGGCGCCGTCCTCGGGGCGGTGACCTCCGACCCCGTCGCGGTGCAGGGCTGCGCCGTCGAGCGGCTGGGCGTCATGCGCTACCTGCCGGTGGCCACCCCGGCCCTCGCCCGGCGCCACACCAGCGGCCGCGGCCCGGACTGGGCGGCGATGCCCGTCGTCCGCTTCAACGCCAAGGACGAGCTGCAGGACCGGCTGCTCGCCGCCCACGGCGTGACGGGGTCCGGCCGCACCCACGTGGTCCCCTCCTCGGAGGGCTTCCTCGCCGCCGTGCGGGCGGGGCTGGGCTGGGGTGTGGTGCCCGAGGCGCAGCTCGGCGACGATCTGCGGACCGGACGCCTGGTCCGCCTCGATGCCCGGGACCGGGTCGACGTGCCGCTGTACTGGCAGTGCTGGCGGCTGCGCTCGGCCCACCTCGACCGCATCACCGCGGCCGTCAGGGCGGCGGCGGCCACCCTGCGCCGCTGAGCCGTCGCGCGGGTCACCACCCGACGTGGCCCTCCTCGGCGCGTCGGTCCCCGCCGATGTCAGTGGTCGGGTTCATCGTGGAAACCGACCGAACGTCGCGGACGAAGGGGGAAGCGCATGACCGCCATCGCGCTCGAGGTCGACCTCGAGATGGAGCAGGCCTGGGGGCTGGCCGACCTCGCAGGGGCCGTGGCCGAGGACGCCATCGACCCCTCCGCGGACCCGAACCGGGTGTGGTGCGAGTTCTCGCGGGGGCCGGCGATCGTCGTCGGCGGCTTCTGCGAGCACTGCGGCGCCCGGGACCACGACGACCTCTGAGCGGCGCGCCGTCCGCGGCGGTGACGCGCCCGGCAGCGCCCCCCGGTCGGCCGGGTCCATGACGACGGTCGCGGCCCCTCGGCTCCTCGACGTCGTCAGGCGAGCCGCGAGACGGCGACCTTCACCCGCAAGGGGCCGCCCACGCCGGTCGACCGAGGGCAGCATCAACCGCTCGTGGTCCGCGCCGTCGCTCGAGAGCCGGTTCCACAGGGGCTGACGCGGCTCCGCCACCGGAAGCCCGACGGCGAGGTCGAGCAGAGGCCGGCCATGTCCGGGAGGACCTGCTCGAGGGTGTGCGTGGCGTGCAGCGGGCCCAGGTCCGCGGTGAGCCAGGGATCGGTGACACCGTCCGGGCCGCCGTGCGCGTGCGTGTCGATCGGCGCTCCGGGCCGGACCTCCTCGCCCCGGGCGCCGGGGGCTCAGGCGTACATCAGCGACCCCGGGGTGGTCAGCACCTGACCGGTCTCCAGCCAGGTCTTCAGGCCGGAGAGGATCATCGGCCAGCCGCCGTACAGCTGCTCGTTGGCGCCCTCGCGGAGCTGGTCGTGCGTGACCGTGAGCCGGCAGGAGTCCTCGACCTGCTCGATCTCCCACGTGACCCGGGAGAAGCCTTCCTGCGTGACGTCCTCGCCCCACAGCGCGCGCATGGTGTGGACCAGCCGGCGGGGCCGGTCCACCTCGAGGACCTCGCCGTCGCCGAGCAGCCCGTCGGCCCTCGGGCTGACCATCCTCAGGGGCGAACCGACCTGCCAGTCGGACTCCGCCCGGGCGCCGAAGTTGTACTTCGCGCGGGTCTCGGGGTCGGTGATCGCCTCCCACAGGCGCTCGGGCGTGGTGCGGATGTAGATCTCGAAGACCTTCTCCATCGGAGTCTCCAGGGTGCTCTTGAGCTCGCTGAGCGCCGCCGCCCAGGGCTCGGCGTACTTGCTCACCCACCGGTCGTGGATGAGGCGGATGGGAATCGGGTTGAGGAAGTGGAGCTTCTCCCGGCCCCGCCGTCGGACGACGACGAGGCCGGCCTCCTCCAGCTGCTTGAGGTGCTTGGCCACCCCGAAGCGACTCATCGCGAAGCGCCGCTCGAGCGCGCTCATGGACTGCCCGTCCTGGCGGAAGAGCTCGTCGAGGAGCTGCCGACGCGTGGGGTCGGCGAGCGCCTTGAACACCGCGTCCACCCCTCCATTATGTGACCGTTTGGTCACATGTCAACACCTGACGGGCCACGGGGGCCACCTCGCCCCGCGTGCGCGGCACCGGCAGCCGCGGCCCCGGCGACCCCGCCAGTTCACGGCGAGCGCCACGGCTGCAACCGGCGCGCCGGCGCCCGTTCGGTCGACAGAACGACGCATGGTGACCGACCGCACACCGCCCAGGGGAATCTGATTGAACTTTCATGCATTGGCATGGGGTGACGGGCACGAGCCCGCTCGACGCACAACTTGGGAGAGTCATGACGAAGATCGCCATCGTCACCGGCAGCGTCCGCCCGGGCCGCCAGAGCCTCAACGTCGCCAGCTGGGTGAAGTCCATCGCCGAGCAGCGCTCGGACGCGGAGTTCGAGGTCGTCGACATCGCCGACTTCAACCTGCCCGTGTGGGCCGAGCCCACCCCGCCGTCGTGGGGCCCGGCCCAGTCCGCCGAGGGCCAGGCCTGGTCCGCGAAGATGGCCGAGTTCGACGGCTTCGTGTTCGTCGTCTCCGAGTACAACCACTCCATCACCGGCGCGCTGAAGAACGCCCTGGACTACCTCGCCTCGGAGGTCAACGACAAGGCCGCCGGGTTCGTCTCCTACGGCTCCGCCGGCGGCGCCCGCGCCGTCGAGCACCTGCGCGGCATCCTCTCGGAGATGCAGGTCGCCCACGTGCGCAACGCCGTCCTCATGTCCCTGTTCACGGACTTCGAGAACTTCTCGATCTTCACCCCGACCGAGCCGGCCACCGCCTCCGTCGAGCCGATGCTCGACCAGCTGGTGACCTGGACCAAGGCGATGGAGGCCGTCCGCGCGGGCCAGTTCTCCCCCGTCGCGGCCAACGCCTGACCCAGCCCATCGGGCCGACCCGGCCCGCACCCGCCGACGGCGCGGCACCACCTGGTGCCGCGCCGTCGGCACAGCACCACCGATCGAAGGTCACCTCGTGACTCACCTCAACCACCCCTCACCTCCCGTCGACGCCGGCTGGCCCGACGAGGTTCACACCGACATCACCACCGCCGAGCGCCACCTCCCGGTCGGCACCGTCGCCGTCGTCGTCGGCAACTCCTTCGGCCACACCTCCCCGGCGTCCCTGCCGGGCCGGGTCGTGGTCGTCAACAAGGTCAAGCACTGGTCGCCGTCGGCTCCCGTCGTCGTGCTGCGGGCGACCACCGACGACGGCGGGTCGGCCCTGTTCCGCCCCTGCGACCTGCGGCCCACCTGAACCGGCGCGGGTGTGTGACGGGCGCCGACGACACCCCGGGGCCGATGCCCGTCAGGCTCCGCCTTGCGGCGTAGCGATCGCGGGGGCCATCCGCCTCGCGAAGGAGGGCTCGCCGGCACCGGCGGGCCTACCGTGACGCGCGGAGACCGCCGTCCGCCCCCTCGTCGCCGCCCCGGCCGCGTCGCGACGGCTTCCCAGGAAGGCCCGTCGATGCCCCCACTCGGCAGCACCCACCGGCGCCCGACGACCTCGGCCGCCCTCGGTGCCGATCCCGGCCCCACGTCGATGCCAGGCGGGGGCGGCGTCCTCGCCACGGCCGCCGGCACCTACCTCCTGGCATGGGTGGTGGGCCTGGTCGTCGCTCCCGCCTCGCCGGGGGCCTTCGCGACCGCGGCGGAGGTCCACGCCTTCTTCGCCGCGCACGGCGGCGCGGCGCTCGTCCAGTCCGCCCTCGTCCACGGGGTGGCGGGCCTGGCGCTGGCCGGCTGGGTCCTCGCCGTCGCCGCCCGGTCGCGGCGGGCTCGACGCTCGGTGGCCGCGGCGGGCCTGGCGGCGGCGCTGCTCTCGCTCGTGCAGGCGGCGACCATGGCGGTCCTGGTGGTCCAGGCCGAGGCGGGTCGGGTGAGCGCCACGGACGACGCCTTCGACCTCATCAATCGGTTGGACACCTTCAAGCTGCTCGCGCTCGGGGTGCTGGTGGCACTGGCGTCGGTCCAGGGCCGCGGACAGCGGCCCGCCTGGCTCGGCTGGTTCGGCGCCGGCGCCGCGGTCCTGCTGCCCGTCTCGGGTGCGGCGTTCCTCGTCGACGTTCCGGCGCTCACAAGTCTTCTCTTCGCGTCACTGCCCCTGCTGCTCGCGTGGGTGGGTGCGATGACCCTCGTCCTGCTGCGGTCGTCGGTGCGGATGCGGCGCGGCGCCGGCGCTGCCGCGCGGAGGTCCGCGCGCTCCCGCGCCGGCTAGCGCGGCTGCTCGATGACGTGCGGCGACGCGGTCGTGCCGTCCCACGCGACAAGCCACGTCCGCGCGGCGGCGTCGCACCCCCGGGGCAGGCTCCGGGGGTAGGGCTGGGTCTGCCCGCCCGGCAGGGCGACCTCGGTGCCCAGCCGGTAGGTCTGGCCCCCGGCGTGCAGGTCCTCGTCGTGCCAGGCGAGCCCGACGTCGGGGAACATCGGCACCCACCGCTGCCCGGTGTGGTCCTCGACGTAGGTGCACCCGTGCTGGCGCACCAGGGTCCCGGTCAGCACCGCCTCCATGCCACCGCGCTCGTACGGCTGGTAGTACGCGACGTCCGTCGGCAGCGGCGGCTTGCCGCCGCACCCGGCGACCGCGGCCGCGACCAGCACCGCCAGGGCGCCCCGTCCGGCGAGCGTGCGCATGCAACCCACGATGGCACGCCGGGCCCGGCGACGGGGCCCGGTCGGCCGCGCGGATGCCAAGCCCCCCGCGCAGGCGCGACCTCAGGAGACCAGCAGCGCCCGGATGTCCTCGGCGCTCAGCGGCGCGGCGAGGGCGTCGCCGTCGTCGACCACCCGGTCGAACAGGTCCCGCTTGCGTTCCTGCAGGGCCAGGACCTTCTCCTCGATCGTCTCGTCGGCGACCATGCGGTAGACCATGACCCGCTTGTCCTGGCCGATGCGGTGGGCGCGGTCGACGGCCTGGGCCTCGGCCGCCGGGTTCCACCAGGGGTCGAGGATGAAGCAGTAGTCCGCCTCGGTGAGGTTCAGCCCGAACCCGCCGGCCTTGAGGCTGATGAGGAACACCGGGGCGTCGCCGGTCTTGAACTGCTCGATGCGCCGGGCGCGGTCGCGGGTGCGCCCGTCGAGGTAGGCGTAGGCGATCCCGGCCGCCTCCAGCCGCGCCCGGATGGTGCCGAGGAACCCGGTGAACTGGCTGAACACCAGGGCGCGGTGGCCGCCGTCGACCACCTCCTGGAGCTGTTCGAGGAAGACGTCGGCCTTGCTCGACGAGATCCCGGCGTACTCCTCGTCCACCAGGGCCGGGTCGAGGCTGAGCTGGCGCAGCAGGGTCAGCGACCGCAGGATCGTGAAGCGGTTCTTCTCCAGGTCGTCGACGAGGCTGAGCACCTTGCGCCGCTCGCGCTGCAGGTGGCGCTGGTAGACCTTGCGGTGGCGGGGGTTGAGCTGGACGCGCAGGACCTGCTCCTGCTTGGCCGGCAGCTCGGTGGCCACCTGCTCCTTGGTGCGGCGGCGGATGAAGGGGGTGATGCGCCGGCGCAGGGTGGCGAGCAGGGCGGGGTCCTCCCCGCGCTCGATGGGCTTGCGGTAGGTCTCGGTGAACCTCGCCGGGTCGGGGAACAGCCCGGGCGCGACGATGGAGAGCAGCGCCCACAGGTCCATGAGGCTGTTCTCCAGCGGGGTGCCGGTGATGGCCAGCTTGAACGGCGCGGCGAGCCTGCGGGCGCACTGGTACGTCTGGGCCTGGTGGTTCTTGACGAACTGGGCCTCGTCGAGCACCAGGGCACTCCACGGCAGCGCCGCGTAGGCGGCGAAGTCGATGCGGAACAGCGCGTAGGAGGTGACGACGACGTGGGCGCCGGCGACGTCGTCGGCCAGCGGCCGCTTGGCCCGCCGCACGGTCTCGGTGACGGCGCGCACGGTCAGGCCCGGCGCGAACCGGGCGGCCTCCGCCGCCCAGTTGCCCACCACGCTGGTGGGGGCGACGACGAGGACGGGGGCCGCGAGCCGGCCGGTCTCCTGCGCGCGGCAGACGGCGGCGAGGGTCTGCAGGGTCTTGCCCAGGCCCATGTCGTCGGCGAGGATCCCGCCGAGCCCGGCCTCCCACAGGTAGCTCAGCCACCGGTAGCCGTCGCGCTGGTAGGGGCGCAGGTGCGCGGCGAGCCCCGCGGGGACCGGCGGGGGCGCGGCGGTCTCGCCGTCGAGCAGATGGGCGACGGCGCCGGCCCACCGGGCGCTCTGCGTCTCGACCACGCCGAGCTCGCGCAGCTCCTCCCACAGCCCGGCCTGGTAGGCGCTGAGCCGCAGCTGGTGCGGCGGGCGGTCCTCCAGCGCGGCGGCCTCGGCGATGAGCCGGCGCAGCTGCTCCAGCTCGGGCCGGGCCAGGGCGAAGTACGTGCCGGAGTCGAGCACGAGGTGGCTCTCGCCGCGGGCGAGGGCGACGAACAGCGGCTCGAAGGGGATCTCCTCGCCGTCGAGCTCGACGGTGACGCCGAGGTCGAACCAGTCGGTCTCGGTCGAGTCCTGGGCCGAGACGCGGATGACCGGCGCGGCGTCGGAGCGCCGGTACTCCCGGGCCTCCCCCTCGATCTCGACGACCACGCCCTGGTCGCGCAGCGTCGGGAGGACCTCCTCGGTGAAGACGGCGGCCTCCAGGCCGCGCAGCACGGCGGTGGCGGCCAGCGCGGGCGCGGGGCCGGGGGCCCACAGCGCGGCGGGCGCGTCGGCGGGCAGGGTCAGGGCGCGCAGCAGCTCCGCCTCGGCGGCGGTGTCCCGGGCGGCGGTGGCGGCCGCGTCGTCCAGCGGCACGACCTGGGCGGCGCCGCCCAGGTCGTAGCGGAAGGACCAGGCGAGGTCGAGCCGGTGGCCCGGGCCGTACACCAGGCGCAACGCCAGGCGCGGCGGGGCCACCTCGGGCAGCTCGACGGTGCCGTCGGTGGACTCCACCGGCAGCACCCGGCGCAGTCCCGGGTAGTACTCGCGCAGGAACCGCTCGGCGTCGGCGGCCGGGACGAGGACGCGCCCGGCGTCGACCAGCGCGCCTGCCCGCTTGGTCAGCGGCTCGGCCAGCGGCGCCAGGAGCAGCCCGGCGGGGCCGCTTCCGGGCGCGGGAACCTCCACGGCCACGCCGTGACCGGGCCGGCCGAGGAGCCCGAGCAGCCGGCCGCCGTCGTGCCCGGCGGGCAGGCGCAGCGCCGCGGTGACCTCCAGGTCCCCCTCCCCGGTGCGGGCGAGGTCGACGACGGCGCGGGCCGGCTCGGCGGCCAGCTGGACCGGGCCGGTGCCGCGCGCGGGGACGAACGCGACCCCGGCGTCGACGACGCGGCGCAGCAGGGGCCACAGCGCCGGGCCGAACTCGTCAAGGAAGACCGGCACGTCGCCGTAGGTGTAGCCGGCGCCGGTGCGGTGGGCGAGGAAGAGCTCCTGGAGGGCCTCGCGGTGGGCGCGCACGAGGCGGTCGGTGTAGGCGTAGCGCAGGTCGGCCCACGAGATGCCGGTGCGCACCCAGTTGTCCCGGCGGCCGGGCACGACCGGGCGCAGGCGCACCCGGGCGCCCTCGCCGGCCACCGCGCGGACCGCCTCGAGCTGGAGGCCGAGGGGCACGCCGTGCGCGACCGGCGCGTCCTGGCGGACGATGTCGGCCAGCACCTGCTCCCACTCGGGGGTGGCGGTCGGGGCGGCGCCGCCGAGGCCCAGGCCCCACCGGGCCGCGAGGAGGACGGCGGCCACGTGCTTGCAGTCGGTGCCGACCGGGCAGGTGCAGTGCCCGGTGGAGCGCGGGCGCTGGGGCGTGCCGCCGACCTGGACCAGGACGGAGTACGGTCGCAGGCTCGAGCCCTCGACGGCGGCGTAGAGGGTGCGGCTGCGCGCGTCGGTGTGGTTCCACAGCACCCGGTCCTGCTCGGCATAGGCGTAGCCGCGCGCGAAGGTGGCCCCGCCGACGGCGTCGAGGATGTCGTCCTCGTCGGGGAAGGCCGGCCATCGCGCCGGTGGTGTGGATGCCGGGACCTCGTGAGCCACGCCGTTCAGGGTAGAGGTCGGGACCGACATCCCTTGCCCGGGCCGCCAGGCCCGGCTCGGCCCTCGGACGGTCCGGGGAGGCCAGGGCCCTGCTCCGCGGGTCGGCGGTGGCGTCCCACCAGCACAATTGGCTGTACGGTGACCGATCGGGCTGGGATCCTGGAGGCGCCGGCCCTGTCCGGTCCCGACGTCAGTGAAGTGGTGAACCATCATGACGACCAACCCGAACGACCGCGAGCCGGGATCCGCGGAGGAGGGCCAGCAGCCCCCCACGTCCCCGGAGGAGCGCACCTCGTATCGCGCGTCCGAGCCCTACCACGCGGCCGAGCCCGCCCCGGGCGAGGCCACCGCGAGCGAGGCCACCGCGAGCGAGGCCACGGCGGGTGAGGAACGCGCGGTCGGCCAGGAGGATGCGGCGCCGCAGCCCGACTACGGCGCGCAGGGCTACGGGCAGGCCGGGTACGACCAGACCCAGGCGGGGGCGCAGGCCGGCTACGGCGCGCCGGCCGAGCCCGGCGAGGGGGAGCAGGGCTACGGCCAGCAGGGGTATGGGACGCAGGGCTACGGCCAGGCCGCCTACGGCTCCCAGCCGTCCGGCGAGCAGCAGTACGGCCAGCAGGGCTGGGGCCAGCAGGCCTCCGCCGAGCAGCAGTACGGCCAGCCGGGGTACGGCGCCCCGGGCTACGGGCAGACGGGCTACACCCAGGCGGGCTATGGCCAGCAGGGGTACGCGCAGCAGGGCTACGGCCAGACGTACGGCTACCAGGCCCCGCCGATGTCGCCGCCCGACCAGCGCCTGTGGGCCACGCTCATCCACCTCAGCGGGCTGATCTTCCCGCTGCTGGGACCGCTCATCGGCTACCTCGTGCTCAAGGACCGCGGCCAGTTCGTCGAGGACCAGACCAAGGAAGCCCTGAACTTCCACATCACGCTGACGATCCTTGGCGTCATCTTCTCGATCGTCGCGGTCGTCACCTTCGGCATCGGCAGCATCCTGTTCCTCTACTACATCGCCGCCATCGTCTTCATGATCCTCGCGGCCGTCGCCGCCAACCGGGGCGAGCGCTACCGCTACCCGCTGACCTGGCGGCTGGTGCACTGACGCTGCCCGGCCGGTCGACGTCGTCGTCTCCGCGTCGGCCGGCCCGCCGCCGGTGCCCGCCGTCCCGACGTTCTGGCGCGCCCACGTCGACGTTCTGGCGCGCCCGCCTCCACCCATTAAGCGTACTTTTCGCGGGATGGGATAGTGTCATAGGGCACAGGTGCATCAGAGGCGGCGAGGAAGACGTCATGGCAGGCAAGAACCTTCATCAGCAGGTCCTCGCGGAGCTCGGCCGCGCGATCGTCACCGGCGCGGTCCCGCCCGGCCATCGCACCACCGTGGCGCAGCTCGAGGAGCGGTACGGGATCTCCCGGTCCGTCGCCCGCGAGGTGGTGCGCGTGCTGGAGGCCCTCGGGCTGCTGCGCTCGAGCACCAAGGTGGGGCTGACCGTCACGCCGTCGAACGAGTGGAACCTGCTCGCGCCGGAGGTCATCCGCTGGCGGCTGGACAGCGCGGAGAAGGCCTTCCAGCTCAAGACCCTCACCGAGCTGCGTCGCGGCATCGAGCCCACCGCAGCCCGCTACGCCGCCCAACGGGTGACGTGGCAGCAGCTGCAGGAGATGCGCCGCTGCGCCGCTGAGATGAAGCGCCTCGGCGCCGCCGGCCGCGGCGCCTCCCCGGAGTTCCTCGCCGCCGACATCGCCTTCCACTCGGCCCTGCTGGGGGCGAGCGGGAACGAGATGCTCGCGACCCTGGCCGGGACGATCACCGCGATCCTCACCGGGCGCAACGAGCTCGGCCTGACGCCGGCGCACCCCGCCGAGGAGAACCTCGACAACCACGTCCGCCTGGCCGACGCGCTCGCCGACGGCGACTCGGCACGCGCCGAGCAGCTCGCCGTCGCCCTCGTGGACGTCGTCGAGCAGGAGGTGGCCCAGCCGGTCGCCGCGTCCTGATCCGGGCCGCCCGGGCGGTGGCCACCCTGGCCTCCGGGCGGGGCCCGACGGCCCGACGACGATTGCGTGCCAAGACGGCGCATAATCGACGGCGCCATGGCCATCACCCCGCGGACGTCCGCGCCCCCCGCCCCCGCCCTCCCCCGCGAGATCTGGGTCCTCGTCTCCGCCGCCGTCGTCATCGCCATGGGCTACGGCCTGGTGGCCCCGGTCCTGCCGCAGTTCGCGCGCAGCTTCGACGTCGGGGTGACGGCCGCGTCCGTCGTCGTCAGCGCCTTCGCGTTCTTCCGGCTGGTGTTCGCCCCCGCCGGCGGGCGGCTGGTCGGCCGCTTCGGGGAGCGGCCGGTCTACCTCGCCGGGCTGCTCATCGTGGCCGTGTCGACCGGGGCGACGGCGTTCGCGCAGAGCTACGTCCAGCTGCTGGTCTTCCGCGGGCTGGGCGGCATCGGCTCGACGATGTTCACCGTCTCGGCGATGGGGCTCATCGTCCGCCTCGCGCCGCCGGCCGCCCGCGGCCGCGCCTCGGCTGCCTACGGCACCGCGTTCCTCCTGGGCAACATCGGCGGCCCGCTCCTCGGCGGCCTGCTGGCGGGCGCCGGGCTGGCGGTGCCGTTCCTCGTCTACGCCGCGGCGCTCCTGCTCGCCGCCACCGTGGTCGCCGTGTTCCTGCGCCCCGCGGCGCTGGGCGACCAGGCCGGCCAGGCGCCCAAGCCGCCGATGACGCTGCGTGAGGCGGTCGCCGTGCCGGCCTACCGCTCCGCGCTGGCCTCCGCCTTCGCCAACGGGTGGTCGAACTTCGGGGTGCGGACGGCGATCGTGCCGCTGTTCGCGACCGTGGCCCTGGGCGCCGGCTCGTGGGCGGCCGGCGCGGCGCTGGCCGCGTTCGCCGCCGGCAACGCCGCCGCCCTGACGATCGCCGGTCGGCTGGCCGACTCCCGCGGCCGCAAGCCGCTCGTCCTGCTCGGGCTGGTCGTGAGCGGCCTGCTGACCATCGCGCTGGGCCTCGCGCCCGACACCGGCTGGCTCCTGGCGCTGTCGGTGCTCGCCGGCGCCGGCGCCGGGCTGCTCAACCCCGCCCAGCAGGCCACGGTGGCCGACGTCGTCGGCCAGCGCCGCTCCGGTGGCCCGGTGCTGGCGACCTTCCAGATGTGCACCGACGCCGGGCAGATCCTCGGCCCGGTCGTGGCCGGCCTGCTCGTCGACCACGCCGGCTACGGCGCCGCCTTCGCCCTCTCCGGGATCCTCTCGCTGCTGGCCGCGGCGGCCTGGCTGCCGGCCCGGGAGACGCGCCCGGCGCACCACGAGCCGTAGCCGCCCCGGGCCGGTCGGCGCCGCGCCGGTGCGCCGTCGTCCCCCGTTCACCGCGCCGCCGCGGACCGGACACCGGCGGGCCACCGCCCTCTGCTGCACTCCCCCGGACACCGTCCGCATCACCGCAGGGGGAACCATGCGCAGAAGCACCCTGGCCGGGGCCGCCGCCCTCGCCCTGACCCTGACCACCGCCACCGCGGGCGTCGCCGCCCAGCCCGCCGGGCCCGACGGCGTCCGGCTCACCGGCCGGGCGGTGCTGCCCGCGGACACCTTCGTGCCCGGCAGCGAGCCGTCGGGGTTCTTCACCGGCAACCCCGCCGCCCCGTTCCCCGGCCAGCCCGTCCAGGGCTTCTCGGCCGTGCACGCCCTCGGCGACGGCACCTACCTCGTCATGAGCGACAACGGCTTCGGCAACAAGGCCAACAGCGCCGACTTCCTGCTGGCCGTCCACCACATCCGCCCGGACCTGGAGACCGGCGAGGTCGAGGTGCTGCCCGGCGGGTTCACCCTCTCCGACCCCGACCGCCTCGTGCCGTGGGAGATCTGGCGCGACGGCGGTTGCACGGCGGCGGGCGAGCTGCCCGCCGGCTACACCTGCCCGGCGGACCGCCGGCTCACCGGCTGGGACTTCGACATCGAGTCGATGCAGATCGCCAAGGACGGCACCTTCTGGTTCGGCGAGGAGTTCGGCCCGTACCTGCTGCACACCGACGCCCGGGGCCGCCTGCTCGACGCGCCGCTGCCGACGCCAGGGGTGCAGTCGCCGTCGAGCCCCCAGCTCGGCGACGCCGTCGCGAACCTGCCCAGCTCCAAGGGGTTCGAGGGGATGGCGATCGCGCCCAACGGGCAGCGGCTCTACCCGATGCTCGAGGGCGCCACCGCGGAGGACAAGGCCGCCGGGCTGGGCAGCGACCTGCGCATCTACGACGTCCGGCTCCACCCCACCCGCGGCGCCCAGTTCACCGGGGAGTACCTGCGCTACCGGATGGAGTCGCCGGACCACGCGCTCGGGGACTTCATCGCCGTCAACGCCCACGAGTTCCTCGTCATCGAGCGCGACAGCCTCGACGGCGCCGAGGCCGCGTTCAAGCGGATCTACCTCGTCGACATGCGCGACACCGACCGCGACGGGTACGTCGAGAAGGAGCTGCTCGTCGACCTCATGGCCGTCCCGGACCCGGCCGACGTCGGCGGCATGGGCGAGACGTTCACCTTCCCGTACTTCACCATCGAGGACGTCGAGATCCTCGACGAGCGCACCATCGCCGTCCTCAACGACAACAACTACCCCGCCACCGGTGGGCGCGGCGACGACGTCGTGGACGTCAACGAGTTCCTCACCATCGAGCTCGGCGAGCCGCTGAGGGTCGACCACCGGCTGCTGCCGGCCGACCCGCGCCGCTGACGCGCCCGCGCTCCGCCCGCCGGCTCCGGGCGGGCGGGGCGCTCAGGCCGCCGTCGGCCGGGCGGCCTCCACCCGCACCACCGCCACCACCGGCGCCTCGTACAGCACGCCGCGGGCGACGGAGCCCAGGCGCAGCTCGGCCAGCCCGTGGCGGGCCCGGCTGCCGACGACGACGACGCTCGCGTTCGCCGCCTCCTCCACCAGGGCCTCGACCGGGTGCCGCCGCGCCTCGTGCACCTCCACCGGCACGTCCGGGTAGCGCCGGGACCACTCCGCCGCCAGCCGCTCGACGGCCTTGGCCTCCTCCGTGGCGGCCGTCTCGCGCATGTGCTCCACCTCGGCGTCGCGGAACTCCGGCAGGGGCCGCTCGCGCGGGGCGGCGTGCACCATGCGGACCCCGAGCCCGCGCCGGCGTGCCTCCTCGAAGGCGAACTGGATCACCTCGGGGGGCTGGTCCCGCGGGTCCACGCCGACCACCACCGGCGCCCCGGGGACGGGCACGGTGTCCCGCACCACGACGACGGGCCCGTGCGCGTGGGCGCTCACCTTCTGGGAGACCGAGCCCAGCAGCCGCCCCGCGATCCGCCCGAGCCCCCGCGCGCCGAGGATGATGACGCCGGCGTGCCGGGACGCGTGGACCAGCGCGGTCGCCGCGTCCTCCATGACCACCGCGCTGGTCACCACCAGGTCGGGGTGCGCCTCCCGCGCCTGGCGGGCGGCGTCGTCGACGATCCGCTTCGCGGCGCCGTGGATGCGGTCGAGGTCCGCGGACGTGACGGCGCCGTAGACCCGGGAGTACTCCGTCCAGGCGACGGCATAGAGAAGGTGCAGGCCGGCCTTTCGGCGCTCCGCCTCGTCGGCCGCCCACCGCACCGAGCGCTGATCCTTGTCCGTGCCGTCCACCCCGACGACGACTGCCCCCGGCGGGACCGCCTCGACGTCCTGCGACATGGCGCCACCCCTTCCGCTGGCCCGCCCGGCCCTTCCTCGTGGCCCGCCCGGCCGGCGCACGCCCGTGTGGCCGACCGACATCGTGAGCGTCCCACCCTCCGGCGGACCCCGCAAGGACGGCGGTCGCCACCGCCCGTTCCGGCCCGGCCGCGTCCTCCTCCCACCCTGGCTAACGTCGGTGCATGGCCGCGGTGCCGGACGGCTGGCAGGACTTCTTCGTCGCCATGGCGGGCGGCTCGGCGGCCCTCGCCGGGCTCGTCATGGTCGCCCTGTCGGTCAACATCAAGGCGATCCTGGCGCTGCCGTGGCTGCCGCCCAGGGCTGGTGCGGCCGTCGCGTCGCTGGTGCTCGCCGTCGTCGTGTGCGGTCTCGCCCTCGTCCCCGGTCAGCCCGCGGCGCTGCTGGGCGCCGAGGTGCTGGTGGGCGCGGGCCTCACCGCCGTGCCGCGCCTCGTCTACCTGCGCCGGTCCGCCGGGCTGCCGCAGGTCACCCCCGCGGCCCGCACGGCAAGCATTGTCCTCACCGTGCTGCAGCTGGTGCCGCTGGTCGTGGGCGCCGCGCTGCTCCTCGCCGGCTTCACCGGCGTCGGCTGGATCGCGGCGGGCATCCTGCTGGTCGTCGTCGCGTCGATGCTGGACGCCTGGGTGCTCATGGTCGAGATCCTGCGCTGAGGGCCGCTCGTCGCGCCGAAGGCTCGTCCGGAATCTCCCACCACCGCCCCCTGTCCGGTACTACGTTGTGCCCGGCGAAGCCCAACGTTCGGCAAAGGGCCTCGTGCGGGCCGGCCACGGCATCGACGCCCAGCCGGCCCGGACCTGAGACGACCACGGCCTCCTGTGGGGGTCGAGAGGGGGAGCACATGAGACAGCCATGGCGTCGTGCCCTGGTGGCGACGACGGCGACCAGCGCGCTGGCGGTGGGCGGGCTGACCGCCCCGGCCCTGGCGGCCGATCCGGTGGATCGCGGGCGCGCGGGCGACCCGACGATCACCGTGCCGATCAACGACTCCGAGGCGGGCGGCACGTACGACCAGGTCTTCGAGCGCGCCTACGCCGGCGAGACGCCCGAGGGCACCCCGGTGTACGTCTACGTCCCGCTGGGCGCGCTGGCGGGCCCGGCCGGCGTGGACAGCCTCGACCCGGCCTTCGACCACAACCCGAACGACGAGTTCGTCCCGTGCGCGGACAAGAGCGCCGAGGACTACCGGCTCACCCAGGCGCAGATCGACTACCTGGGCGACGAGCTCAAGAACCAGATCGTCGCCGTCGACGAGGCGCACTTCGGCGAGATGGGTCCGGCCGACCCGAGCGACCCGGAAAGCAAGTCGCTGGTCACCCTGGTCTACAACATCCAGGACGAGTCCTACTACGACTGCTCGGTGACGACCTACACCGCCGGGTACTTCGCGCCGCACTTCATGCAGTCCCTCGGCATGAACGTCATCGTCCTCGACGCCCTGGACTGGAAGAACCGGATCGGCGACCCCACCGCCGTGCCGTGGACCGACGGGGACCCGAGCAACGACCGCCCCGAGCTGTACGAGGGCGTCATCGCCCACGAGCTCGAGCACCTGCTCATGAACTACTCCGACCCGGGCGAGCTGTCCTGGGTGGACGAGGGTCTCGCGGACGTCGCGGCCTTCCTCAACGGCTACGACATGACCGGCAGCCACCTCACCTACCAGCAGGTCTTCCACCGGGAGACGTCGCTGACCCGGTGGGGCGGCGGGCTGGAGAACTACGGCGCCTCCTTCTCCTTCTTTGCCTACCTGTGGGAGCAGGCGGGCGGCAACGGCGGCGGTGACCTGACGCCGGACCTCGCGTACGACGGCACCGCGGGCGACCTGCTCATCAAGCTCATCTTCGCCGAGCAGGCCGACGGCATGGCCGGCGTGCAGAACGCCATCGACGCGTTCAACGCCCAGACCGGCGCCCACCTGCGCTCGGCGGACGAGCTGTTCCAGGACTGGGCCGTGACGATGTACCTCGACGACGAGGACTCGGCGCGGTTCGACCTGAAGAACTTCGACCTCGGCCCTGCCTCGGGCGGCTGGACCGTGGACATCGCCAACGACGTCTTCTGGGACGGCCGCGGCACCTACCAGGGCGCCCAGCCCGGCGCCAAGTGGGGCAAGCTGCCCAACCGGCCCGACGGCACCGCGCTGCCCTTCGGCGTCTCCTACGAGAAGTTCCGCAACCCCGGCCCGCGGGTCTCTCTGAAGTTCGACGGCGACAAGACCACCGTCGTCGCCCCGCACAGCGGCCCGACCCACTGGTGGGGCGGGTACGCCAGCCAGTCGGACCACGTCCTCGGCCTGGACACCCCCGTCACCGGCGGGGAGACGGTGACCTTCTGGAACTGGCACTTCATCGAGGAGGGCTGGGACTACGCCTTCGTCGAGGCGCTGGTGAACGGCGAGTGGGTGACCGTGCCGGTCACCGACGTCGCCAGCGGCAAGGTCGTCTCCAGCGACGCCGACCCGCACGGGAACAACACCGAGGGCAACGGCCTGACCGGCACCTCCGGCGGGGCGTACTTCGTCGACGAGCCGCAGTACCTGCAGTACGCCGTGACCGTGCCGGCCGGCGCGACCGACCTGCGCTGGCGCTACTCCACCGACGCGGCCTACCTCGACACCGGCTGGTTCATCGACGACGTCGCCGTGGGCGGCCAGGCGGCCACCGTCGCGCCCGACGGCGAGGGCTGGATCGAGACCACCGGCGCCCAGAACAACAACTGGACCCTGCAGGTCATCTCCCGCTGCGACCTCACCCCGGGCAAGACCACGCGGGGCGAGATCGCCGACGGCGCGGGCAACTTCGTCTACCGGTACACCGGCAACCAGATCACCACCGACACCTTCGAGACGAAGTGCGCCAACGGACCCGGCTCCGACTTCGTGGTCTCGGTGTCGAACCTGCCCACCGGGGACCTGGCCGTGCTCGACGCCGGCTACGACTACTCGGTGGTCAAGCAGAAGAAGTAGCACCTGGGGCGTGCGCACCGGTCTTCGCGGCCGGCGCGGGCGCACCGATCGACGACGGCGCCGCCGGACCTTCCCGGCGGCGCCGTCGCACGTCGAACGTCCGCGGCGCGGACGACCCGCGGCTCAGTAGGGCAGCATCCCGGCCAGCACCGGCGTGGACTGCAGGTACACCAGCACGCACAACAGGAGCAGCAGCGCGATGCTGTAGCCGATCCCGCGGCGCAGGAGCTCCGGCTCGCTGTGGGGCCGAGCGATGGCGGCGGCCGCGATGGTGAGGTTCTGCGGGCTGATCATCTTGCCGACGACGCCGCCCGAGCTGTTCGCCGCGACCAGCAGGTGCGGGTTGATGCCGGCATGGATGCCGGCGGTCTGCTGCAGCTTGGCGAACAGGGCGTTGGAGGAGGTGTCCGAGCCGGTCACCGCGGTGCCCAGCCAGCCCAGGATCGGGGAGAAGAAGGCGAAGATGCCGCCGGTGGCCGCCATCCAGGTGCCGATCGTGACCGTCTGCCCGGACTGGTTCATCACGTACGCCAGCGCCAGCACGGTGGCGATGGTCAGGATGGCGAAGCGCATGTCGCGGATCGTGCGGAAGAACGCCCCGATGCCTTGGCCGACGGTGATCGGCGCCCGGTCCCGGTCCCCGACGGTGGCGTAGACGATCGTGACGATGAGTCCGGTGATGAGCAGCATCGTGCCCGGGCTGGACAGCCACTGGAAGCTGTAGATGGCCGAGGTCGCGGGCTTGCCATCGGCGGCGATCAGGTGGCCGTACAGGCCCGGCCACTTGATGGGCACGTCCGTCGAGGCGAGGGCCGCGGGGAGGTCCACGCCCACGCGCCACAGCTTGCCGACGCCGAAGATGATGATGACGAGCCAGTAGGGCAGCAGGCCCAGGATCACCCGCCGGGGCGTGAGCCCACGGGCAGTCTCGACCACGTGAGAGCGCTGGTCGTCCGGCGTGGTCGGCCGCCACCAGCGCAGCATGACCACCGCGGCGGCGAAGGAGCCGAGGGACGCCACGACGTCGGTGAGCTCGTAGGTGAAGTAGTTCGACGCCCACCACTGCAGGATGGCGAAGACGACCCCGGTGACCGCCGCGACCGGCCAGGCCTCCCGGACGCCGCGCCAGCCGTCCACGAGGAAGAGCAGCAGCGTCGGAACGATGAAGGCCAGCAGCGGGGTCTGGTGGCCGACGACGGCGGCGATCTCGGCCGGCGGGATGCCCGTCACGCCGCCCGCCGTCGTGATCGGGATGGCCATGGCGCCGAAGGCGACGGGCGCGGTGTTGGCGACCAGCGCCGTGACGGCCGCGCGGACCGGGGGCAGGCCGAGCGCGACGAGCATCGCGCCGGTGATGGCCACCGGGGCGCCGAAGCCGGCGAGCGCCTCCAGGAGCGCGCCGAAGCAGAACGCGATGAGCATGGCCTGCACCCGCATGTCGCCGCTGCCGACGGCGCTGAAGGTGGCGCGCACGTCGTCCATCCGGCCGCTGATCACGGTCAGCTCGTAGAGCCAGAGCGCGGTCAGGACGATCCAGAGGATGGGGAACAGTCCGAAGGCGGCACCCTGGGTCGCCGAGAGCAGGGCCAGCGGGACGGGCATGTTGAAGGCGATGACGGCGACGAGCAGGGCCGCGGCGAGCGCGCCCAGCGCGGAGACGTACGCCTTCAGCCGCAGCACGCCCAGGAGGACGAAGAACACCACCAGCGGGATCAGCGCCACGAGGGCGGAGGCGAGCAGGCTCCCCGCCACCGGGTCGGTCTTCGGTGTGAAGGTCGCGGCCAGGACTGTCGATGTCATGACGGCTCCATCGCTCAGATGTCGGCCTGGCGAGCGGTCGCCAGGGGCCGCCACCAGGGTGCGCCCACATGGCCCGCCGCGCCTGCCGAGAGGGACGATTCCCCCAAAGAGGGCAGCCGAGGCCGACCTGTCAGCGGGTCAGGGTGAAGGTGTCCAGCACCTGCCCGTCCGGCGTGATCGCCGTGCCGACGAGGCGGTCGGCGTAGACCGCCAGGTCGAGGTAGTGCAGCCGGGCCGCGCTCACCACGGTGAACGGCTCGCGGCCCACCGGGCGGGTGCCCGCCCCGCCACCGGAGACGACGTAGGTGACGCCGTCCTGCGGGGCGGTGCGCTCGTAGTCGTGGTCGTGCCCGGCCAGCACGAGCGGGACGTGGGACCTGGCGAACAGCGGGGCCCACGCCTCCCGCACCTGCGCGGTCGACCCGTGCACCCCGGCGGAGTAGGCGGGGTGGTGCATCGCGACGACGGTCCACGTGCCCGGCGCGACGGCGGCGGCCAGCGTCCGCTCGAGCCAGCGGGTCTGCCCGCGGTCGTCGACCCGGTTGGAGTCCAGGACGACGATCCGGACGGGGCCGACCTGCTGGACGTACCAGGGGTGGTCGCGGCCCAGGGCGCGCAGGATCTGCTGCTGCTCGCCGCTGACCTCGTCGTGGTTGCCCAGCACCGGCACGAGCTCGGCGCCGGTGTCGAGGACCGGGGCGAAGGGCCGGGTGACGACGCGGTCGACGAGCGCCGGGTCGCCGACGTCGTAGACCAGGTCGCCCAGCAGGACGAGGGCGGCGTAGGGGTCGGCCCCGCCGTGCCGGGCCATCTCCGCGGCGACGGCCCGCTCCTTGTCGCTGCCGGTGCCGGTGTCCCCGGCGACGGCGAGCCGCACGAGGGGCCGGCCCTCCGCGCTGCTGCCCGGCGCCCCCGGTGACGGCGCGGACGACGCCGCCGGTGCGGACGCCGTGGCAGCCGGTGCACCCGGCTGCCCACCGCCGGTCCCGCCGGTGTTCAGGACCGAGCCGAGGAACCCGGGCGCGAGCACGGCGAGGGCACCGGCGACGACCACGAGGGCCAGCGCCAGCCACAGGATCAGCCGTCGAGGCATGGCCCCATCGTGCGCCGGGCGGGCCCGCCACGCGGCGGCTTCCGGTGGGGATGGTGTGAAGCCGCAGCCGCGGGGTCCCGGTGGCGATCCCCGGAGGCGGGCGTCAGGCGGAGCGGTCCTCGAGATCGCGCTGGACGACGGCGGTGTCCAGGTCGCCCAGGCCGCGGGCGGTGATGTCGCCGAAGACCTCCTGCAGCACGGGCAGCTGGCGCACGGCGACGCCGGTGCGCCGTGCCTCCTCGGCGGCGAAGGCAAGGTCCTTGACCATGAACTTCGCCGGCCCGGCGGGCGTGTAGTCGTGGCCGACCAGCCGGGACTTCTTGACCTCGAGGAGGCGGGAGCCGGCGTAGCCCCCGCCGAGGAGGTCGAGGAGCCGGGCCAGGTCGAGGCCGGAGCGCTCGGCGATGACGCTGGCCTCGCCCAGGGCGACGGTGGTGGCCGCGACGATCAGCTGGTTGCATGCCTTGGCCACCTGCCCGGCGCCGATGGGGCCGAGGTGGACGGCGGTGCCCAGCGCGCCCAGCCACGGCAGGGCGCGTGCGACGTCCGCCGGCGCGCCGCCCACCATGATCGACAACGTGCCCTCGGCCGCGCCCTCCACGCCGCCCGAGACCGGGGCGTCGACGACGGCGAGCCGCCCGCCGGAGCGGCGGGCGACGTCCTCGGCGAGCGTCCGCACGCCGTCGGGCGAGCTGGTCGAGGAGAGGACCAGGACCGCCGGGGCGGACAGCCCGGCGAGGAGCCCGCCGTCGCCGTGAAGGACCTCGGCCACCTGGGGCAGGTCCTGGACCATGCTGACGACGACGCCGCAGCGGCCGGCCAGTTCGGCGGGCGTGGCCGCCCAGCGGGCCCCGGCCGCGACCAGCTCCTCCGCGCTGGCCCGCCGGCGGCTGTGCACCCACAGCTCCGCACCGCGCTCGCGCGCCGCCCGGAGCAGGCGCGCCGCCATGGGCCGCCCCATGGCGCCCAGCCCGATGAGCCCGACGTTGTCCTCCGACATGCGCCCTCCTCGCCGCGTCCGTGTTCCCCGGGGGAGCCTGCCACGTGGGCGCGTCGGGCGGGGAGGACGGGTCGGTGGGCGAGAACCCGCGGGCTCGGTGCCGGCGCGTCGACCCGGGCTCGGTGCCGGCGCGGACCGAAAACCCTTCGCACCTACGCACCCCGCCCGGTACGGTCTCGGGCGTTGCCCACCGCCGGGAGAGCCTGGAGGCTCGCGGGCGGCCGACCCCACGCTGAGAGAAGGCTTCGTCCATGGCATGTCGTATCAGCGAGCTCGTGCTCGGTTGCCGGGACCCCGAGGCGCTGGCGCGATTCTGGTGCGAGGTCCTGGACTTCGTCGTGCTCGATCGCGAAGAGGACGGCAGCCTCGAGATCGGGCCGCGTGAAGGGTTCGGCGGCCCGCAGCCGACGATCATCCTCAGCCGCAGGGACGAGCCGGAGCCGGGCAAGCCCGGGCTGCACATCGACGTCAACGCCACCGACCGCGACCAGGACGCCGAGCTCGAGCGCCTCCTCGAGCTCGGGGCGCGGCCGGCCGACATCGGCCAGACCGGCGAGGAGTCCTGGCACGTCCTGGCCGACCCCGAGGGCAACGAGTTCTGCCTGCTCAGGACCCGCCTCGACCCGCTCTGACGGCGCCGCTTCCCCGGGGAGGGGCTAAGCCACGCCGGTGAGCCAGCGCCGCGACATCAGCTGGCTCACCGCCACCGAGCCGGCGATGGCGATCATCGCGGGCAGCAGCAGCGCCGGGCCCCGGTCGGTGAACTCCACGACGAGCAGCAGGGCCGTGAACGGCGCGCGCATGGAGGTGGCCAGGAACGCCCCGGCCGCGACGAAGGCGAAGGCCGCGACGGGGGTCCCCGGCCACACCAGCACCCACAGGCCGCCGAACGCACCGCCGAGCGCCGCCCCGATCGCCAGGGAGGGCGTCAGCGTGCCGCCGGCCGCCCCCGCACCGATCGTCGCGGTCGTCGCCGCGGTCTTGAGGACCGCCAGCGCGGCGAGCAGACCGACGGAGGTGGTGGCGGCGAAGGCCACCTCGCCGAGCGCGCGCCCGTTGCCGAGGAGGAACGGGAACGGGACGGCGAGCAGACCGACGACCAGGAAGACGGCCGGCATGACCAGCAGGATCGCCGAGCCCCGCGGCCGGTGGCGCGCGGCCAGCTGGGCGAGCACCACGAAGCCGTGACCGGCCAGGCCGAGCAGCGGCCCGGCCACCACCGCCCAGGCGACGAGCGACGGCGTCACCTCCACCTGCGGCAGCGTGTACAGCGGACCGGCCGGCAGGGCCAGGCGGGCGACGAGCGTCGCGATCGCCGCGGTCGCCAGCGCCGGGACGGCGGTGGCGAACGTGACCTGGGCGAGCAGGACCTCGAGGGTGAACAGGGCGCCGCTGACCGGCACGTCGTAGACGGCGGCCAGGCCCGCCCCGGCGCCGCACGCGACGAGGGTGCGGCGCTCGACCGCGGTCAGGCCCACCTTCTCGCTGAGCCAGCCGGCGAAGAGCGCGCCGAGCTCGCGGGGGGCGACCTCCCGGCCGATGGAGGCGCCGAGGCCCACGACCACGACCTGGAGCGCGGCGTTGGCCACCGTGGCGAGCCACGGCATGCGCGCCCCCTGCACGCTGTCCTGCACCGAGACCACCGGCTTGGCCCACCGGCGCAGCGCCCACCACCCCAGCGCGCCGACGACGCCGGCGATCGCCAGCGCCAGCACCCGCCGCCACGGCGCCGACCCGACGACGCCGGAGAGGAACGTCCCCGCCGAGTAGCCGTACGCCAGGTGCTCGACGGCGTGCAGGCCCAGGCTGACGACCATCCCGCTCACGCCGCCCCCGACGCCGATGAGGGCGGTGACGACGGCGAGGCGCACCAGCCGCATCCATTCCGCAGGCGCCGCCCGTCCCCTCACGCCGCGATCGTAGTCGGCCGCCGCGGGCCGCCCGCCGGCGCCGGCCGGGCCCGTGACCAGCGGCGTCGCGAGGGCTCGGGCCGTCGGGTCGTGGGCCGCCGTCGGGGACCGTGTCACCCCTGCGGACGGTGGGGCGGGAGGCGCAGCCCGGCCTCGAGGAAGGCCAGCTGGTCCGACGCGAGGGACAACCGCCCGGCGCCGCTCCGGGCGGAGGCGCGGTGCGCCTGGCGGCGCAGGTCCGCGCACAGCCGGCGGTGCTCGACCGCGCGGTCGGCGAGCCAGTCGGCCCACAGGTCCCGCGCGCGCGGGTCCGGCTCCTGCTGCGCGAGGGCGAGGTCGTCGTCGAGCTCGGCGCCCACGCGGGCGAGGTAGGCGGCCTCCGAGGCCAGGCCGCCGACGAGGGCACCTCCCGCCTCCGCCGCACCCACGGCGCGCACCGCGGCCTCGAGGGAGCGGCGCACCTCGGCCCGCAGGCGCCCGAGGGGATCGACGGGGGGCTCGAACCGGGGGCCGCGCAGCCGGCGCGCGGCCCGGCGGAGGGTTCGGACGACGGCGTCAACGCCCATGGCCCCACCTCTGCCTGCCGCGCAGCGATGAGGTCCACGATAGGTCGCGGCCCCACCGGCGGGCCAGATCCGCGGCCCCCTCGCGGCCCCCGTGGGCGCCGGTGGGCCGTGGCGGGCCGGCCCCTCGCCCGCCCCCGGTGCACCCCGCGCGCCCTCACCCCTGGCTCGGGGCGGTGGCCTCGATGACGTCGCCCGCCCGGGCGGCGGCGAGGCGGAAGTCCACCCGGTCGGCGTAGCCGGCGCAGCGGGCGGCCACGGCGGGGTCCAGCAGCCGGCGCAGGGCGGCGGCCGCCCGCGGGGCCCGAAAACGCCGCGGCGAGACCCGCTCGGCGACCCCGAGGCGGCACAGCCGGTTGGCGTTGTCTGGCTGGTCGTGGGCGAAGGGGACCACGAGCTGCGGGACGCCCGCCGCGAGGGCCTGGGCGGCGGTGCCGACGCCGGCGTGGTGGATCAGCGCCGCGGCGTGCGGCAGCAGCCGGCCCAGCGGGGCCCAGGCGACGTGGCGCACCTCCGGCGGCAGCCGCGGGGGCAGCTGGTCGCGGAACTGGGTGAGCACGACCGCCCGGCGGCCGGCCCGGCGGACGGCGGCCACCGCCTCCCCGAGCACGCCCGGGGCGTGCGCCATCGCCGAGCCGACGGTGATGACGACGGGTGGCTCGCCGGCGGCGAGGAAGGCGGCCAGGCCGGGGTCGAGCGGCCCGTCCGCCCCGCCGGGGAAGCCGGTGAGGACGAGGTTGGCCGGCCAGTCGGGCCGTGGCGGGGCGAACCAGTCGGGGAAGAGCCCCACCGCCCGGTCCGGGGAGTGGATCCACCGGCCGAGCACCCGGCTGACCGGCGCCAGGCCCAGCTCGGCGCGGACGGCGCCCAGCCCCGGGGTCAGCAGCGGGTCGACGACGCGCCGCTCGCCCAGCTCCAGCCGCCACGCCTGGGCGCGCACCGGCAGCCAGCCCGGCAGCCGCACCCCCGCCATCTCGGGGTTGTCGTAGGCGCTGAGCAGCGGCGCCGGCTGGAGGTGGAGGGTCACCAGCCGGAACCCCAGGCGCTCCTGGGCGAGCCGCGGCCCGAACGCCAGCGCGGTCGCGGCCAGCACGGTGCGCGCCGCGTCCAGCCCGGCGAGGTAGTCGTACATCGGCCGCACGGCCGGCAGGATCGCCGCACGGGCGATCGTCCGCAGCCCGCGGGTGGGGTGCCACAGGTCGGGGTCGGCCAGGGCGCGGTCGTACGCCGCCGCGGTACCGATCGGGGCCAGCTCGAGCCCGGCGTCCTCCACCATCGCCCGGAAGTGCGGGTTGGTCAGGACGCTGACCCGGTGGCCGCGCCCGGCCAGCACCGTGCCGATCGCGACGATCGGGGCGACGTCGCCCGCGCTGCCCACGGTGGCGAGGACGACGCGCACGGCAAGCCTCCCTCCGGCGGAGGGGGCCAGTCTCTCCCGCGCGGGCGCCTCACGCGCCCCGCGGGACGGCCGCCGCCGCGTCGTCGACTCCCCGTCGCCGTCGTGCCCCCGCGGCGCCGGCCGTCAGCGAACGCCCCGGCCCTCAGCGCGCGACGACGTTGCGCAGCGGGGCGCCCTCGAGCAGCGCGCGCACATTGTGCGCGATGAGCTCGTCGGCGCCGACCGGGCGCCCGCCCGCGGCGTGCGGGGTGATGAGCAGGTTCGGGGTGTCCCACAGCGGGGAGTCGGCCGGCAGCGGCTCGACGGCGGTGACGTCCAGCGCCGCGCCGGCGATCTCCCCGGCGGTCAGGGCGGCGGCGAGGGCGTCCTCGTCCACGGTGGTCCCGCGCCCGACGTTGATGACGTAGGCGTGGGCGGGCAGCGCGGCGAGCCGCTCGGCGCCCAGCGCCCGGGCGGTGGCGTCGGTGGCCGGCAGGATCATGACGAGGACGTCGGTCCGCTCGAGCTCGGCGGCCAGGTCCTCCTCGGCCACGACGTCGAAGCCGGCGCGCTGCCCGGCGCTGCGGGCCACCCCGCGCACGTGCGCGCCCAGCTGGCGCAGCAGCGGGGCGAGGGTCTGGCCGATGTTGCCGAAGCCCCAGATCAGGACGCGGGAGCCGATCAGGGTGGTCACCCGCCCGTGCGGGCGCAGCGGCTGGATGCCGCCGAGCTCGGGGGCCCAGCGGTGCTCGGCCTGGGCGGCGGCGGCGTCGGGCAGGCGCCGCAGCAGGGCCAGGGTGAGGGCCAGGGCGTGCTCGGTCACCGTGGCGTCGTGCAGGCCCGAGCCGGAGGTGATGACGACGTCGCCGGGGAAGCCGGCCCGCAGGACGCTGTCCGGCCCCGCGGCGAGGGTCTGCACCCAGCGCAGGTTCGGCATCTGGTCGGACGCCGCGGCGAGGTCGGCGCCGGAGCTGCCCCACACCACGAGGGCCTCGGCGTCCCGGTGCTCGGCGGGCACCGGGGCGGCGGCGTCGTAGACGACGGCGTCGACGCCGTCGGGCAGGTCGGGCGCGAGCGGGAGGGAGTCGGGCAGGAGCAGCTTCATGGGTCCTTCTCTCACGGCGTGCGGCCAGGATACGGACACCGGCGCGGGCCCGTGCAGGGCCCGCGCCGGCGTGGGTGGCATGGCGGCCGGCGCGGCGCCACGCCGGCGGGGCTCAGTCGCGCGAGGCGACGAGCGCGGCGCGCTTCTCGGTGAGCGCGTCCTCCTCCAGCCGCAGGTCACGCCCGCGGGTCTCCGGGGAGAGCAGCGCGCCCACGATGGACAGGCCGATCATCGCCATCATGTAGATCGCCACCGGCCACCAGCTGCCCGACGCCCAGGTGATGAGCGCGGAGGAGACCAGCGGGGCGATGCCGCCGCCGAAGACCGAGGAGAACTCCCGGGCGATGGAGATGCCCGCGTAGCGGTAGCGCGAGCCGAACATCTCGGCGTAGAACGCGCCCTGGCTGCCCACCGTGGCGTAGCCGGCCATCATGAACCCGATGACGACCACGAGGCCGATGAGGAACGGCTCCTTGGTGTCGATCATCATGAACGCCGGGATCGGGAACAGGAACAGGAAGATCAGCACGGTGAGGATCACGGGCTTGCGGCCCAGGAGGTCCGAGGCCCGGCCGGCGACGACCGCGGCGAGGCAGGCGCCGATGCCGCCGAAGAGCAGGATCTTCGGGATGAAGGTCGCCTCGACGCCCAGCCAGGTGACCAGGTAGCTGCCCATGAACACCTGGTAGATGTAGCTCTGCCCGTTGGAGCCCATGTTGATGAAGAACACGCGGACGAGGCTGGGGCGCCCGTTCTTGAGCACGTCCCCGACCGGGGTGTCCTGCACGCCGATGCGCGCCTTCTGGGTCTCCTGGAAGACCGGGGACTCGCGGAGCTTGCGGCGCAGGATGTAGGCCGCGATCGTCACGAACGCCGAGGAGAAGAAGACGAGCCGCCAGCCGTAGGACATCAGCGCGTCCTCGGGCAGCCGCTGGGCGAGGATCCACGCGAGCGCGGCCAGCACGGAGCCCACGGCCGCGCCGACGAAGACCAGCGAGGAGTACAGGCCACGCTTGGCGCGGGCCGCGGTCTCGGCCAGGAGGGTCACGCCGCCCGCCTGCTCCGCGCCGGCGCCGAAGCCCTGCAGGAAGCGGCACGCGACGAGCAGGATCGGGGCGAGGATGCCCACCTGGTGGTAGCTGGGCAGCAGGCCGATCGCGAAGGTCGCGATGCCCATGAGGAACAAGGTGGCGACCAGCACCCACTTGCGGCCCAGCCGGTCGCCGAAGCGGGCGAAGAACAGCCCGCCGAGGGGCCGGGCGGCGAAGCCGACGGCGTAGGCACCGAGCGAGGCGATGACGCCCACCGCCGGGGAGACCTCGGGGAAGAACAGGGTGTTGAAGATGATCGCGGCGGCGGTGCCGTAGATGACGAAGTCGTACTGCTCCAGGGCGGTGCCGACCAGGCCGGCGAAGGCAGCGCGGCGGACGTTGGCCTGGTCGACGGGTGGGTCGTCCGACGTCGTCGGCGGGATCGGGCGGGTCATGCATCCTCCTGAGTGGGGGCGGGCGTCCTTGCGGCCCGGTGGATGGGCGGCCCGGGCGGTGCCCGGGCGGGTCGGTGGCGCCCGGGCGGACCCGGGCGGGTGAGGCGGTCAGCGCACGGCGTGCGCGGTGCCGCCGGCGGCGAGCGCGAGCACCTCGGCCTTGGTGGCCATGGAGGTGTCGCCGGGGGTGGTCATGGCCAGCGCGCCGTGGGCGGCGCCGTACTCCACGGCGGTCTGCAGGTCCTGGCCGTCCAGCAGCCCGAAGATCAGGCCCGAGGCCAGGCCGTCCCCGCCGCCGACGCGGTCGAGGACCTCCAGGCCGGGTCGGTGGGTGGCCCGCACCAGCCCGGTCTCCCGGGACCAGGCGAGGGCCCCGAAGTCGTTGACGCTGGCCGAGCGCACGGTGCGCACGGTGCTTGCGAGCACCCGCAGGTTCGGGTGCGCGGCGACGACGGCCCCGACGATCTCGCACACGGCGGCGTCGTCGAGCTCGGCCAGCGGCGGCCGCCCGTCGCCGAGCTCGGCGGTGGCGGTGAAGTCGAAGAGCACGTCGACCTGGTCGGCCACGGCCCGGTGGACCTCGAGGGCCCGGGCGCGCCCGCCGTTCTCGGCCCACAGGCTGGGCCGGTAGTTGAGGTCGTAGGAGACGACGGTGCCGTGGCGCCGCGCCGCCGCGGTGGCGGCGAGCACGGTGGCGGCGGCGGACTCGCTCAGCCCGGCGAAGATGCCGCCGGTGTGCAGCGAGCGCACGCCGAGCTCGCCGAAGAGGTGGTCCCAGTCGACGTCGTCGGGACGCAGCTGGGAGGCGGCGGTGTGGCCGCGGTCGGAGACGCCGACGGCGCCACGCACGCCGAAGCCCCGCTCGGTGAAGTTCAGCCCGTTGCGGACCCGGCGGCCGATGCCGTCGAAGGGGGCCCACCGGATGAGGTCGGTGTCGAGGCCGCCGGTGAGGATGAGGTCCTCGACGAGGTGGCCGACCTCGTTGTCCGCGAGCGCGGTGACGATCGCGCCGCGCAGCCCGAAGGTGCGGCGCAGCGCGCGGGCGACGTTGTACTCCCCGCCGCCCTCCCAGGCGCGGAAGGAGCGGGCGGTGCGGATGCGGTCCTCGCCGGGATCGAGGCGGAGCATGACCTCGCCGAGGGCGACGACGTCGTAGCGGCACTCCGCGGCGGGGCGCAGGGTCAGGGCGGTCATGGCGGCGTCCTCAGGCCCGGGCCAGCGCGACGGCGTCGGCGGTGAGCTCGGTGATCGCGGCGAAGTCGCCGGCCGCCACGAGGTCGCGGGGCACCATCCAGGACCCGCCGACCGCCGCGACGGCGGGCACCGCGAGGTACTCGTGCAGGTTGGCGGGCCCGATGCCGCCGGTGGGCACGAAGCGCACCTGACCGAAGGGCGCGGCGAGGGCCTTGATGGCCGCCGCGCCGCCGGAGGTGCCGGCGGGGAAGAACTTCACCGTGTCCAGGCCCAGCTCGAGGGCGGCCTGGACCTCGCTCGCCGTGACAGCGCCGGGCAGCGCGAGTACGCCGCGCTCCCGGCAGCGCTCGACGACGGCGCGGCTCAGGCCCGGGGAGACGACGTAGGTGGCGCCGGCGTCGGCCGCCTGGTCCACCTGGGCGGGGGTGACCACGGTGCCGGCGCCGACGAGGATGTCGCCGCGCGCGGCCATCGCAGCGATGGCGTCGGCGGCCGCGGCCGTGCGGAAGGTGACCTCGGCGACCGGCAGGCCGCCGGCGACCAGGGCGGCGGCGAGCGGCGCGGCGTGCGCGGCGTCGTCGAGCACGACCACCGGCACGAGCCGGGCGGCGGCGAGGGCGGAAAGGGGGTCCACAGTGATCCTGTTTCGCTGGTCGGAACGCTCATGTCGTTGAGCGCAACGAGAATGGCACGGTGGTGTGATCCGGGGCAAACCGTGTTGCCGCCGGTTGCCGTCCCGCTCCCCTCGCCGCGCCAACCAGCCCGCGGCGCGGCGGCGGGAGCCGCCGCTCCCCCGCACCCACCGCCGCGGCCTCGGGAGCGGCTGCCGCCCGGCACCCGCAGCCCCGGCGCGCGAGCCGCTACTCGGCGTCGGGCAGCCGCAGTCCCGGCGGCAGCAGCGCCGGCAGCACCGCGCGCATGCCCGCGTAGATGCCGCGCACCCGTTCGGCGCCCATCCGCTCGGCGGGCGCGGTGACGCTGACCGCGGCCACCGCGGTGCCGGCGCGCAGCAGCGGCACCGCGACACAGGTGATGCCGGGCTCGTTCTCCTGGTCCTCCATCGCGTACCCGCGGGCGCGGGCCAGCTCGAGGGTCGCCCACACGTGGTCGGCGTCGACGGCGCCGCGGTCGACCGCCGCGGGCAGGTAGCTGTCGAGCATGGCACGGTCGGTGCCCCGGTACGCCAGCAGCGCCCGGCCGAGCGCCGTCGTCACCGCCGGCATCCGGCGCCCGACCGCGGACCAGACCCGGATGGGCCGGTCGGGCTCGACCTTGTCGAGGTAGAGCACGTGCGCGCCGGTGAGCGCGCCGAGGTGGACGAGCTCGTCGACCTCGCCGACCAGCGCGAGCAGGGCGGGGTGCAGGAGCGCGGGCAGGTTGTCCTCGCCGAAGTACTGGTCGGCGAGCGCGGCCACCGACGGGCCCAGGGCGTAGCGGCCGGAGGCGGGGTCCTGCACGACGAAGTCGCGGAACTTCAGGGCCGCGAGCACCCGGTGCAGGGTGGTCTTGTTGACCTCGAGCCGGCCGGCGAGCTCGGCGAGGGTGGATCCTCCCGGGCCGTCGGCGGCCAGGGCCTGGAGGACGAGGAGGGCCCGGTCGACGGCCTCCACCGGGGAGCCCGTGCGAGGGCGGTTCACCGCGGCGGAGGTCATGGCCCGAGGGTAGGCCACACGGCGGGGCGGCCCGGACGGGCACCGGGACCCGCTACGTTGCTCGTGCCACATCGTCCGAGCCACCCGCCGGCCCCGAGGAGCGACCATGCCCCGCCCCGTCCACTTCGAGATCCACGCGAGCGACGTCGCCCGCGCGCAGGAGTTCTACGGCACCGTCTTCGGCTGGTCCTTCCAGGACTGGAGCGAGTACGCCGGCATGCCCTATCTCGGCGTGACCACCGGCGAGGGCCAGCCCGGCATCGACGGCGCGATCATGCAGCGCCGGGGCGAGGCGCCGGCGCCGGGCCAGCCGGTGGCGGGCGCGGTGCTGACGGTCGGCGTCGAGGACTACGACGCCGCCGAGGCTGCGATCCTGGGGGCCGGCGGCGCCGTCGCCCTGCCGAAGTACGCCCTGCCCGGGATGGCCTGGCAGGGCTACTACCTCGACACCGACGGCAACATCTTCGGGATCCACCAGCCGGACGAGCAGGCGAAGTAGCCCGCGCGCGGGCGGCCTGCTCGCCCTCGCGGCGGCGCGCTACGGCTCGAGGGCGCGGCGCTGCTTGAGCCGCGCGAGCTCGGCGTCGGCGGCGCGCCCGTGCTCGAGCTCCTCGAACGCCTCGCGCACCGCCTCCCCGTCCGGATCTGTCCAGGCCAGCTCGTCGTAGGCGGCCGCGCGCGCCCGCAGCTCGCGGACCGCCTGCTCGGCCTCCTGCGCCGCCCGACGGGTCTCGGCCGCCTGCTGCCCGGCCGCGCCCAGCGCGGCACGCACCTCGGTGGCGGCGCGGGCGGCGTCGTGGTCGGCGCGCAGCGCGAGGTAGCGGGACTGGGACTCCTCCAGGCGCCGCTCGACCTGCCCCAGGCCGTGCTCGAGCCGGCCCACCTGGGCGTCGAGCCGGGCCCGCTGGGCGTGCAGCTGCTCGCGGCGCTCCCCCGCCATGATGGACCGGCGCAGCAGCTCGCGCGCCGCGGCGTCGTCGCCGCGGGCGACGGCCTCCTCGGCGCCGCGGTTGAGCCGGGCCATCTCGTCGCTCGCCCGCACGGCGAGCAGCTCGACCCGGCGGCGCTGGACGACGAGGTCGGCGACGGCGCGGCGGGCCTGGTCCAGGCGTTCCTCCTGCTCCAGCTGGGCCCGCTCGAGCACCACCAGCGGGTCGGGCGCGGGAGCGCGCGCCTCGCGGCGGGCCCGGACGATCCGGCTGAGACGGCGGCGAACCATCGTCGTCGTCCCCGCTCAGGCGACGCGGCCGGGGGCGCCGTAGGCCGGGCCCCACGCGGCCAGCGCGTCGACCTCGAGAGCGAGCGAGGTCCCGGCGCGCTGCAGCCGGGCGTCCCCCACGGCCGCGCCGGTGCGCAGCAGGCACGCGCGCAGCTCGGTGGAGAGCCGGCCGTGCTCGCGCACGGCGTCGTCGACGTCATCGGCCAGGGCGCGGCGCAGGGCCGGGTCGGGCTCGCCGGCGGCCAGCCGCAGCCGGTCCTCGATCTCGGCCGCCGCGCCGGCGAGGCGCGCCGCGACGGCGGGCAGCTCTCCGAGGGGCCGGCCGTGGGCGCGGGCGTCGACCAGAGCACGGTCGGTCGCGTCGGTGGCCCGCTGGACCGCCAGCCGTTGGCGGGCGATCCGCCGCCCGGCCGGGTCGGCGGCGATCGTCCGCACGCTCAGCGCGCCGCGGCGCAGCGCCCGGGAGCGGCGGATCCGGCGCACCACCCACCAGCCGGTCAGGCCCACGGTGGTCAGCAGGACCAGCGCACCGACGCCGGCGATCACCGCCAGGGTGGTCAGCACGTCCACAAGGTCATGGGCTGCACTCACGTCCGCGGGCACTCCAGTCATGGCGGTCTCCCAGGTCGGCAGGGGCACCTGCCCACCACTGTAGGTCCGACGCACGAGAACCGCCCCAAGTTCCCCCGCTCGCCCGGTGCCGTCCCGGCCGCCTCACGTATGGTGGAACGCACCGGACCGGAAGGGGAGCGCCATGGGCACCGTCCGCAAGGCCGCCGTCACCGTCCTCGCCGCGGCCGCCCTGCTCGGGGCCTGCTCGAACGGGGGCGGCACAGCTGGGACCGTCTCGGCGTCGGTCTCCTCCGCCGTCGCCGGGGCGCAGGGGCTGGTGGACGACGCCCGCGGCGCCGTCGACAACCTCAAGGGCCAGCTCAACGGCATCACCTCCGAGGAGGTGCGCACCAAGGTCGAGGACGCGGTGCAGTCCTCGTCGACGGCGATCGACGACGCCCGCCGGGCCCTCGAGAGCAGCGACGGCGCGCAGGCGAAGGCCAAGGCGCAGGCCGCCCTCGACGACGCCCGCGCGAAGGTGAGCGAGGCGAAGACCTCCGCCCAGGGGGCCACCAAGGACGCGCTGGACAGCCTGTCGGCGAAGATCGACGAGCTGACCGCCAAGCTGGGCTCGTCCGGCAGCTGAGCCGGACGGCGCCCGCGCCCGGCCGGCGCACACGCTCACGTGCGCCCCGGCATGCCCGTCACCCTGCCGCCCCGGCATGCCCTTCTGCCGGCGCCCAACCCTGTCAGATGTCGCCGAGCCCGGCGAGGAGGCGGCGCAGGAGCCCCGCGAGCTGCTCCTGCTGCGCCGCCGTGAGCGGTTCGAGCAGGCGCCGTTCGTTCTCGAGGTGCGCGCCGGCGACGACGTCGACGAGCTCGCGCCCGGCGTCGGTGAGGGTGATGAGCACCGAGCGCCGGTTGTGCGGGTCGGTCTCCCGGGTCACGTACCCCTTGGCGACGAGGCGGTCGATGCGGTTGGTGATCGCCCCGGACGTGACCATGCTGCTGTCCGCCAGGGCGCCGGCACTGAGCCGGTGCGGGGTCCCGGCCCGGCGCAGGGTGGCCAGGATGTCGAACTCCCCCGGCTGGAGCCCGTGCTCGGCGAAGAACGTCCGGAGCTCCCGGTCGACCAGCTGCGACGCCCGGCTCAGGCGCCCGAGCACCCCCATCGGGGCCGGGTCGAGGTCCGGGCGCTCGGTGCGCCACTGCTCCAGGTAGGCGTCCACCCTGTCGGTCGCGACCACGAGAACTCCTCAACGTTGAACTGTTTGACGCTGAGCATACCCTGCGCTAGTTTCCTCAACGTTGAACTATTCGACGTTGAGGAGAAGTCATGGGCGAGCGCACGACGGCGGCCGGCGGGCCGTGGCTGACGGTGCTGACCGCAACCGCGCCGGCGGTGTGGGGCACCACGTACCTCGTGACCACCGAGCTGCTGCCGCCGGGGCACCCGCTGTGGCTGGGCGTCCTCCGCGCGCTGCCGGCCGGGCTGGTGGCGCTGGCGGTCGTCCGGCGCCTGCCCCGCGGCGTCTGGTGGTGGCGGGCGGCGGTGCTGGGCACGCTGAACTTCGGGGCGTTCTTCGCGCTGCTGTTCCTCGCCGCCTACCGCCTGCCGGGCGGGGTGGCCGCGACGCTCGGTGGCGCGCAGCCGCTGCTCGTGGCCGGGCTGGCCCTCGCCCTCCTGGGCACCGTGCCGCGGCGGGGGCAGCTGGGCTGGGCGGTGGCCGGCCTGGTCGGGGTCGCGCTGCTGGTGCTGCGGGCGGACGCGGCACTCGACGCCGTGGGCGTGCTCGCCGGCCTGACGGGCACCGCCGCCATGGCGACCGGCATCGTGCTGACCAAGCGGTGGGGCCGCCCGGTCGGCGCGCTGACGTTCACCGCCTGGCAGCTCGTGGCCGGCGGCGCGGTCCTGCTGCCGCTGGCGGTCGTCGTCGAAGGACCGCCGCCGACCCCGACCGGGGCGGCGCTGGCGGGCTACGCGTGGCTCGGCGTCGTCGGCACCCTGGCGGCGTACGCCGTGTGGTTCCACGGCATCGGCCGCCTCCAGGTCACCTCGGTGTCCTTCCTCGGCCTCGTCTCGCCCACCGTGGCCGCCGTGCTGGGCTGGCTGGCGCTCGGCCAGGCGTTCACGCCGTTGCAGCTCGTCGGCTTCGCCCTCGCGATGGGCGCGGTGGTCGGCGCCCAGCTCGCCCCGCCGGCGCTCCGGTGGCGCGTACCGCGGCGCCTCCCTGCGACGCGCTGACGGCGAAGGCGCTACCGCCGCACTCCCAGCAGTGCGTCGCCGAGCTCGCTGCGCAGGTACAGCACGCTGCGCCCGTACCGGGTGGAGGTGACCAGTCCGCCGTCGCGCAGCACGCGCAGGTGCTGGTTGACGGCAGAGGTGGTCACCCCGAACCGGACACCGAGCTCGGTGGAGGAGGCAGGCTCGGCGAGCGCGACGAGCAGCCGGGCGCGCACCCGGCCCAGCAGCGCCGCCACCGAGGCCTCGTCGGGGATCCGCTCGCGCTCCCACAGCACGCCCTGGCCGCGGGCGGGGTACATGAGCACGGGGGTCTCGTCCGCGCCGACCGGCGCGGAGACCCGGCGGGTGAACATCGTCGGCACGAGCGTGAGCCCGCGGCCGCCGCCGGTGCGTTCCACCGGGCTGCGCAGGCTCACGGAGATCACCCGGCCGTCGAAGGTGACCCCGGGCGCGAGCCCGTCGAGCATGGCGGCCAGGCCGCTGTTGGCGATGACCCGGCCGCGGTGGACGATGTCCGCCTCGAGCACGGCGCGCATCCGGGCCCAGTACGGGGCGATGCACAGCTCCCAGTACTCGCGCAGCGCGGCGACGAGGCGGCCCACGGCCCGCGCGTGCGGGCCGGCGAGCACGGGTGGCACCGCGCCGTGCACGGCGGTGAGCTGGTCGCGGAACTCCCGCGGGCCAATGCGGGCGAGCGCGTCGAGCTCGTCCTCGAACCGGGTCAGCGGGGACAGCGGGCGCGGGTTGAGGAAGTCCGGTGTCCACAGCCGCTCGTCGACCAGGGAAATGAGCAGCTCGCGGTCCACACGTTCCCGCGCGGCCTCGGTGCGGGCCAGCCAGGGCAGCTGCAGCGGGTAGCGGGAGGGGTCCCGCATCGCGCGCAGGGACAGCCCGGTCTCGCCCAGCGGGGAGAGGCCGAAGCGGATGCCGGCGAGGTCCGCCTCGGTCAGCTCGTACCGCAACATGAAGCAGTACGCTACATCGATTCCACAGCCGTCCGTTTCCCTCCATGCTTCCCGACGTGAGCAGCACGCCGATCTCCCCCGCCGCCGCGGATCCCAGCACCGACGCCGCGGTGGCCGCCGCGGCCGAGCTGGGACAGGGTGCGGCGACCGGCGCCGGACAGGGCGCCCCGGGCGGCCGCGGGCTCCGCGCCGCGCTGGCCCGCGGCCTGGGCGACCCGGTGCTCCGCGTGCTCATGGCCGCCACCGCCGTCAGCACGCTCGGCCGCGGCGTGTTCTTCACCCTCACCGTCCTGTACTTCACCTCGATCGTGGGGCTCTCGGCGGCGCAGGTCGCGCTGATCCTGGCCGCCTCCAGCGGCGTGGGGGTGGTGACCTCGCTCCTGGGTGGGCACCTGGCCGACAGGGTCAGCGCGCGCTCCCTGTGCCTGGTCCTCACGCTCACCCAGGGCGTCGCCGTCGTCGCCTACACCGCGGCCACCACCTTCGCCGTCGCCCTGGTGCTGGCGTGCGTGGCCGCCGGCGCGAGCTCGGCGGAGCATTCGGCCCGGTCGGCGATCATCGCCCGGGCGTTCGACGCCGGGGCGCGGGTGGGGGCGCGGGCGGTGCTGCGCACGGTGACCAACATCGGCATCGCGCTCGGCTCCGCCCTGGCCGGCGCGGCGCTCGTGCTCGACACCGCACCGGCCTACCGGGTGACGATGGCCCTGGCCGGGGCGACGTACCTCGCCGGCGCGTTCCTCTTCCGCCGGTTGCCGGCCCGGGTGGACGCGCCACGCCGCGACCGGACGGCGGAGGTGGCCGCCCCGACGGGCCGCTCGCCCTTCCGCGACCCGCGCTACCTGCTGCTGACCGCCTTGTCGGGCCTGTTCGGCATGCAGTTCGCGCTGGCCGAGGTGGGCTTGCCCCTGTGGGTCAGCGAGCACACCGCCGCCCCGACGGTCGTCGTCTCCGCCGCGCTGGTGCTCAACACGGTGATCGTCATCGTGTTCCAGATCCCGCTCTCGCGGGGCACCGAGGACCCCGCGCACGCCGGCCGCATGATGGTTCTGGCCGGGCTGCTCATGGTCGCCGCGTGCCTGGGCTATGCCGCCTCGGGCGGCGTCGGGGCGGCGCTCGCCGTCGCCGTCGTCCTGCTCGCGATGGCGGCGCACTCCTTCGCGGAGGTGCTCTCCTCGGCGGCCACCTGGGGGCTGAGCTTCGAGCTGGCGAACCCGGCGCGGGCCGGCGCCTACCAGGGGCTGTTCGCGATGGGGTACAACGTCGGCGCCATGCTGGCGCCGGTGGTGGTCACCGCGACGGCGCTGCGGCACGGCGTGCCGGGCTGGGCCGGCCTCGGGGCGATGTTCCTGGCCGCGGCGCTGGGCGTCGCGTGGATCGGGCGGCGCGCCGCACGGGCGGCCTAAGTCGGACACCGGCCACCCGCCGGCCGGCGCGGCGCGAACGGCTGACCACCGCAGGCCCGCTGCGCCACACTGGCCTCGACCCGCCCGGCGCGGCCGCCGGGGCGTCGAGCCATCCGAGGACCGTGATGACCTACGACTACCTGGTGATCGGCGGCGGCATCGTCGGCCTCTCCACCGCGCTGCACCTGCTGCGCGAGCGCCCCGGCAGCCGGGTGGCGGTGCTGGAGAAGGAACGCACCCTCGCCGCGCACCAGACCGGCCACAACTCCGGCGTGATCCACGCCGGGATCTACTACGCGCCGGGCTCGCTCAAGGCCACGCTCTGCCGCGCCGGGGAGGCGGCGACCAAGGCGTTCTGCGACGCGCACGACATCCCCTACCGCACGATCGGCAAGCTCGTCGTGGCCACCACGGGCGCGGAGATCACCCGGCTGCACCGGCTCGGCGAGCGCGCCGGGGTCAACGGCATCGCCGTCGAGGCGGTCGACCGCGGCCGGCTGCGCGACCTCGAGCCGCACGTCACCGGGCTGGCGGCGCTGCTCGTGCGCGCGACCGGCATCGTGGACTACCGGACGGTGGCGCGGGCGATGGCCGCGGAGGTGCGCGCCGCCGGCGGGGAGGTGCTGACCGCGGCGGAGGTCGTCGCCGTCCGGGAGCGCGCCGACGCCGTCGACGTCGACACCCCCGGGCGGGGCTTCCGCGCCCGCCGCCTGGTCGCCTGCGCGGGCCTGCAGGCCGACCGGGTGCTGCGCCTGGGCGGCGTCGAGCCGGACTTCCGCATCGTGCCCTTCCGGGGCGAGTACTACGAGCTGCCGCCGGAGCGGGCGGGCCTGGTCAGCCACCTCATCTACCCGGTGCCCGACCCGGCGCTGCCCTTCCTGGGCGTCCACCTCAGCCCCACGATCGACGGACGGATCACGGTGGGGCCCAACGCCGTCCTCGGCCTGGCCCGCGAGGGCTACCCCAAGACGGCCGTCTCCCTGCGTGACGTCGCCGACTTCGCGCGCTTTCCCGGCATGTGGCGCTTCGCCCGCGCCAACCTGCGCACCGGCCTGGCCGAGGCGGTCCGCTCGGTGGTCAAGACCGGCTACCTCGCCCAGGCCCGCAGGTACTGCCCGAGCCTGACGGCGGCGGACCTGCGCCCGCACGTGGCGGGCATCCGCGCCCAGGCGATCATGCGGGACGGCACCCCGGCGGAGGACTTCCTCCTGCGCGAGACCCCGCGCCAGCTCCACGTGGCCAACGCCCCCTCACCGGCGGCGACGTCGGCGCTGCCGATCGGGCGGATGATCGCCGCCCGGGTGCTCGGGGAGCGTCAGACCACCGAGGAGCCGAAGAGCAGGCCCAGGAGGTAGGTGACGGCGGCCGCGCCGAAGCCGATGGCGAGCTGGCGCAGCGCCCGGCGCAGCGGCGGCGCGCCGGACAGCACGCCGACGACGGCGCCGGTGCCCAGCAGCGCCACGCCCACGAGCCCGGCGGCGAGCAGGACGGCGGGGGTGCCGGCCATCCCGACGATGTACGGCAGGATCGGGATGAACGCCCCGGAGGCGAAGAACAAGAAGCTCGAGACCGCGGCGTTCCAGCCGCTGCCGACCTCCTCGTAGTCGCGGCGCTCCTGCTCGGGCATCCCGTGCCCGGCCGTGACGCGGGCGATCACGCCGGCCGCGTGCTCCTCGGCCTCCCCCACCGACATGCCGCGGGCGCGGTAGACCAGGGCGAGCTCGTTGGTCTCGAGGTCCAGGTCGGGGATGACCCGGTGCGCGTCGGGGTCCGGGTGGGAGGACTCGAGCAGCTCGCGCTGCGAACGCACGGAGACGTACTCCCCGGCCCCCATGGACAGGGCCCCGGCGAGCAGGCCGGAGATGCCGGTGAACAGCACGGTGCCGGCCGAGACCCCCGTCGCGCCGATGCCCAGCACGAGGGCGAGGTTGGACACCAGGCCGTCGTTGGCGCCGAAGACGGCGGCGCGGAAGCTGCCCGACATGCGGGCCCGGCCGCGGGTGGCCAGCGCACGGACCACCTCGCCGTGCACCCGCTCGTCGGCGGCCATCGCGGTGGTGGCGTCCTCGTTCGTGGCGTAGCCGGAACGCTGCTCGGCGTTCTGCGCCAGCGCGAGGACGAACACGCCGCCGAAGGTGCGGGCGAGCCAGCCGAGGACGCGGGTGCGCAGCGCTCCCTTGCCCGTCCGGCCGGCGTGCTCGCCGAGCAGGTCGCGCCAGTGCTGCTCGTGGCGCCGCTCGGCGTCGGCCAGGCCGAGCAGGATCTCCCGCTCCTCCCCCTCGCGCCGGGCGGCGAGGTGCCGGTAGACGGCGCCCTCGGCCCGCTCGTCGGCCAGGTACCGGCGCCACCGGCGCACCTGGGCGGTGGTCGGCTGCGGGCGCGCGGGCGACGGGGAAGTGGACATATGGCTCATGGTGGCAGCGGCGCGGCGCCGCCTCCAGGGCCGCCGGGGTGGAATCCCCCACTGTTCGCCGACCCGAAGAATCGGCGTCAGGACGCGGGAAAACGATGTTCGCGGCGGCCCCGGGACGGAGACTTCCGGGAGCCGGGGAGAGAGATTTCCGGGGTCAGGCCTTGCCGCTGATCTGGTTGATGGCGGCGTCGACCTTCTGCCGCAGGGAGTCGGTGATCGGCGCGGAACCGGCCACGCTCGGGTCGGCCGCGCGGTCCTGCCCCTCCGGCGAGGCGATGTACGTCAGGAGCGCCTTGACGTTGTCCGCGTCCTGCGCCTTGTCGTAGGTGGAGCAGGCGATCTCGTAGGAGACGAGCACCACCGGGTAGGCGCCGGCCTGGGTGGTGTCGCGGGCGATGTCGATGGTCAGGCGCAGGTCGGTCGCGTCGGGCGCGGCAGGCGAGGCGTCGACGACGGCGGCCGCGGCCTGGGGCGAGTAGGGCACGAACTCGCCGCCCACCTCGACGGCCACCGTCCCCATGCCCTTCGGCACCTGGGAGGCGTCGAGGTAGGCGATCGTGCCCTCCGAGCCCTGCAGGGTCTGCACCACGCCGGACGTCTGGGCGCCGGACTGGGTGCCCTGGAGGGGCCACTTCTCGCTCGGTTCGTGCGGCCAGGCGCCGCCCGCCGCCTTGGCGAGGTACTCGGTGAAGTTCTCCGTCGTGCCCGAGTTGTCCGAGCGGTTGACCGGCACGATCGCCGTCGACGGCAGCTGCACGCCGGCGTTGTCGGCGGCGATGGCCGGGTCGTTCCACGTCTTGATGTCGCCGTTGAAGATCTTGGCGAGCGTCGGGGGCGTGAGGTTGAGGTGCTGCGCCGACAGGCCGGGCAGGTTGTAGGCGATCGCGATGGGCGAGATGTACACCGGCAGCTCGAGCGCCTCGCTGCCGGAGCAGCGCTGCTTCGCCCTGGCCACCTCGTCCGTGGACATCGCCTTGTCCGAGCCGGCGAAGAGCACCGCGCCGTTGAGGAACTGCTCGCGCCCGGTTCCGGAGCCGACCGGGTCGTAGGAGGCCTTCACGCCCGCGTGCTGCTCCTGGAACCCGGCCAGCCAGCCGTTCATCGCCTTCTCCTGCGACGACGCGCCGGCACCGGGCAGGGTCCCGCTCAGGCCGCCGGCGGAGCCTCCCCCGCCGCCGCCACCACCGCCGCCGCAACCGGCGAGCGTCAGGGCGAGGGCGGCAGCACCACCGGCGGCGACCAGGCGCCGCAGGCTCGAACGAGAACGAGACATGGATCCCTCCGGGTTCGCGCGCGGGAACGGCGAAGCGTCCTTCCGAGGGTAGGCGGCACAGTTCCGGGTGGTGCGGGAGACCCGGTGAACACTCGGTGAACCGAGAGCGGTTGGACGGGGTCCGTCCCGTCTCGACACCCGCGGCGCGGAGGGCACCGGCCGCGCGAGTGCTCGGCGCCGCGTCACTGGAGCTCTCGCGGTGAAGCGGGATGGGGCGACAGGGGCGCCCCGCAGGTCAGGAGACGGGAGGGATGGGCTCCGCGGGCGGGGTCTGCGCGCCGGTGGTGGCGCCGTTGCCGGAGGCGCCGGCGGTCCGAGTGCCGGTGGGGCCCGCGGGAGTGGACGGGCCGCCGAGGATCCGGTCCTTCACCTGGGCGACGATCTTGTCCGTCATCGCCGCGCTCTGGGTCCGGGCGATGTCGCCGACCTTGGTCTCCACCTTCTGCACCCGCTCCTGCACCCGAGGGCTGGACCAGACCACGGAGGTCGCCTTCTTGATCCGCTCGTACTGCGCCCGGCCCGCCCGGGTCCCGAGGACGTAGCCCAGGCCGGCGCCGACGACGAACGAGAACTTGCCCATGAGAACCTCCGGTGCGTGCAAGTGGGTCTGGCTCACGAGCCTATTGCCCTTCCGCATGTGCCGCGCGTGCTCGCGGACTAGCCTGCCGCCATGGCAGCCGCGAAGAAGCGTGCCGACAGCGCGGGACGCGTCCCCAAGGTGCCGCCGCCGGGCCTGGAGCTGCCCGACGGCGCCGGTTACCCGGACGGGGTCGCCGAGGGGGAGGTGCCCTCGGAGGTCTCCGGCTTCCGGGTCACCAAGATCCCCAGCAAGGTCTACGACGCCGAGCTCTACCGGCTGCAGGGTGAGCTCGGGAAGTTGCAGTCGTGGGTCCGGGCCACCGGCGCCCGCGTCGTCGTCGTCTTCGAGGGCCGGGACGCGGCGGGCAAGGGCGGCACGATCAAGCGCATCACCGAGTACCTCTCCCCGCGCGTGGTGCGCATCGCCGCGCTGCCCGCGCCCACCGAGCGCGAGAAGGGCCAGTGGTACTTCCAGCGCTACGTCGAGCACCTGCCGGCGGCGGGCGAGGTGGTGCTCTTCGACCGGTCCTGGTACAACCGCGCCGGGGTCGAGAAGGTCCTGGGGTTCTGCACCCCCGAGGAGCACAAGCGCTTCCTGCGCCAGTGCCCGATCTTCGAGCAGATGCTCGTCGAGGACGGGATCTTCCTGCGCAAGTACTGGTTCTCCGTCTCCGACGACGTCCAGCTCGCCCGGTTCAAGAAGCGCCTGCACGACCCGCTGCGCCAGTGGAAGCTCTCCCCCATCGACCTGGAGTCGATCACCCGGTGGGAGGACTTCTCTCGCGCCAAGGACGAGATGATGGTGCACACCGACACCCAGGTCGCCCCCTGGCACCACGTGGCCTCGGACTCCAAGAAGCAGGCGCGGCTGAACATGATCCACCACCTCCTGGAGTCCCTGCCCTACCGCGACGTCAAGCCCCAGAAGGTGACGCTGCCCGAGCGCCTGCCCGGCACGGGCTACCAGCGCCCGCCGATCGAGGTGTCCAAGTACGTGCCGGACTGGGCGTCGTCGCTCGTGGAGGACCCGTCCCACAAGTGAGGCGGCTGTGCCAGGCTCGACCCCATGCGGATCCACCTGGTCGACGGCACCTACGAGCTGTTCCGGCAGCACTTCTCCCCCGCGAACAAGGACGCCGACCGGGGCGCCACCCGCGGCGTCGTCGCCTCCTGCCTGAGCCTGCTCGAGCAGGGCGGCACGCACGTGGCCGTCGCCACCGACCACGTCATCGAGTCCTTCCGCAACGCCATGTGGCCGACCTACAAGGACGGCGCCGGCGTGGACCCGCACCTGACGGCGCAGTTCTCGGTGGTCGAGGCGGCGCTGACGGCGTTCGGCTTCCCGGTCTGGCCCATGGTCGAGCAGGAGGCCGACGACGCCCTCGCGGCGGCCGCGCGCGTCGCCGCCGCCGACCCGCGGGTCGAACGGGTCGCGATCTGCACCCCCGACAAGGACCTCGCCCAGTGCGTGGGCGGGAAGGTCTGGCAGTGGGACCGGCGGCAGGACAAGTGGTTCGACGCCGACGGCGTGCACGCCCGCCTGGGCGTGGCGCCGGCGTCGGTGCCCGACCTGCTCGCCCTGGTCGGCGACAGCGCCGACGGCTTCCCCGGCCTGCCCGGCTGGGGCGCGAAGTCGGCGGCCGCGGTGCTCGACCGCTTCGGGCACCTGGAGGACATCCCGGCCGACCCGCTCGGCTGGGACGCCGGGGTGCGCTCCGCGGCCAAGCTCAACGCCGTGCTGCGCGAGCAGTGGGACCTCGCGCTGCTCTTCCGCGACGTCGCCACGGCCCGGACGGACGCGCCGGTGGGCACGGTGGACGAGTGGCGCTGGGCCGGGCCCACGGCCGAGGCGGCGGCCGTGGCCGCCGAGCTCGGCGCGCCGCGCCTGCGGGAACGGGCCGAGCGGCTCGCGGAACGGGTCGCCTGAGGGGCCGTCCGGAGCGGCGGCCCCGACCGGCGGAGCCGGTGCGTCAGTGGAGCACCTTGAGCCCGATGACGCAGCCGACGATGCCGGCGAGGAGCAGGACCTTGATCGCCGAGACGGCCTCGTCCCCGGTCACCATCGCGTACGTGACGGTGAGGACGGCCCCGATGCCCACCCACACGGCGTAGGCGGTGCCCACCGGCAGGGAGCGCATGGCGTAGGCCAGGCCGGCCATGCTCAGGCCCAGCGCGGCGAAGAACGTGATGGTCGGGACGAGGCGGGTGAAGCCCTCGGACCTGCCCAGGGCGGTCGCCCACACCGCCTCGAGGACGCCGGACAGGACGAGCACGAGCCAGGACATGACGGTCTCCTTCGCGGCCGTCTTGTCGCTCGCCGGGTACAGCTCCCTCGTCCGGCGCCCCCTCGATGGGGCGTGCCTCGACGTTCTCACACGGCCCGGGCGGCGGCAACGGAACCCGCGGTGAGGTCGGCCTCCGCCTCAGGGTGAGGACACCCCTCTCGACACACACCACATCACGATATATCGTGATGTGCATGAGAGATGAGTACATGAGGTCAGAGCCGGGCCATGGCGCCTGGGGAGGCCGCGGCCCGCGCGGCGGAGGCCACCGCGGACACGGCGGCGGACCGGGCGAGCGCCCGCCCGGCGGCCCCAGGCGGCGCGGCGGGCGGAGGTCCCGCGGCGACGTGCGCACCGCCGTCCTGCTGCTGCTGGCCGAGGAGCCGATGCACGGCTACCAGCTGATGGAGACGATCGTCGAGCGCAGCGGGGGCCGGTGGCACCCCAGCCCCGGGGCGATCTACCCCACCTTGAGCCAGCTCGAGGACGAGGGCCTGATCACGATGACGGCCGCCGGCGGTGGCCGGCGCCAGGCGGCACTGACCGAAGACGGCCGTGCGCTGGTCGAACGTGAGGCCGGCTCGTGGTCCGACCCGTTCGCGGGCCGGACCGACGGCGCGGACGACGTCGACCTGCGCGGCGAGATCGGGCAGCTGCACGAGGCGGTGCGGGTCGTCGCCCGGACCGGCACCGACGCCCAGCGGAGGGCGGCCGCGGCACTGCTCGCCGAGGCGCGCCGGAAGGTCTACCTGGTGCTGGCGGGCGAGTCGGTGCCCGGCGAGGCGTCGGACGCCGCCGGAGGTGAGGCCCGATGAGCGGCAACACCGACGAGCGGGGCGCCGCCATGATCGGCGCCCGCGCCCAGGTGCGCACCGACGCCCCCGCCCGGTACGCCAAGCAGCTCGCCTCGCACCTGGGGCGCAAGGCGACGGTCGAGGAGCTCCCGGACGGCCACCGCATCCGGTTGACGGTCGGGTACGGCGACGTCCTGGTGCGTGATGACCACCTGCTCCTCGTGGCCGCCGCGCCCGATCTCGACGCCCTCGCCATCGTGGAGCGCGTCATCGGCGGGCACCTCGAGAGGTTCGGCCAGCGCGCCGAGCTCGTCGTCGAGTGGTCGGCGCCGGAAAACCTCTGAGGACTTCTGGTGTGCGCGGCTCAGGGCCGGGATCTCTCCCGGCGCTGAGTCGAGGTGGCGCGGGTCGGGCGAGCTAGTTGCCCTTGTCCTTGCCCTTCTTGTCCTTGCCCTTCTTGTCCCCGTCCTTCTTGTCCTTGTCCTTCTTGGGCTCGTCCTTGTCCTTCTTGCCCTCGCCCTTGGCCGCCCGGCCGGCCTTCTCGCCGTCGGCCTGCCGAGCCGTGTCGCGCTGCACCTCCGGCGCCTGGGGAGGGACGACCTCCACCTCCGGCGCCCGCTCCCCGGTAAACCCGGCGGACCCGGTGGCGTCGGCGGGCACCGTCACGGTCTGCGGCTGCTGCACGGCGATGGGGTTCTTCGGCACGGCGCCGTCCGTGGGCGCGCCGGCCGTCATGCCGCCGACGACGACGGCGCCCGCGACGGCGGCGGCGAGGGCGCCGGCGCCGATCCACCGGCGGCGGCGCGCGTGGGCCGACCGGGTGCCCGGGCGCGTCGGCCCGGCGCTCGGGCGCGCGGGGCCGGCGCTCGGGCGCGCGGGGCCGGCGCTCGGGCGCGCCGGCCGCGTGCTCGGGCGGGCCGCGGCCGTCGCTGCCGTGGCCCACGCAAGCGCGACGGCTGGGCCGGTGCGCAGGCGACGCAGGGTCGCCCGGACCTGTGCGGCGGAAGGACGGCGCTCTGGCTCCTTCGCGAGCAGCGCGGCGACCAACCGGTCCAGGCGCGCCGAGACGCCGGGCGCCAGGTCGGCCAGCCGCGGCGGCACGGCCTCGACGTGCTGGTGGAGGATGGCGAGCGGGTTCTCGCCGGTGAAGGGCGCCCGGCCGGCGATGAGCGTGGTCAGCAGGCACCCCAGCGCGTACGTGTCGGTGGCCGGGGTGGCGGCCCGGCCGGCGGCCTGCTCGGGCGACATGTACTCGGCCGTGCCCACGGTGGTGCCCGGAGTGGTCAGCGCCGCCGTCGCGTGACCCACCGCGGCGATGCCGAAGTCGACGAGGACCACCTGCTCGCCGTCGACGAGCACGTTCGCCGGCTTGACGTCGCGGTGGACGATCCCGGCGCGGTGGACCACCTCGAGGGCGCCGGCCACCCGCTCGCCGATGCGCAGCGCCTCGGCCAGGGGCAGCGGCCCGTCGCGCAGCACCGCCGCGAGGTCCCGGCCGGGCACGAGCTCCATGACGAGGTAGGCCGTCCCGCCCTCGACTCCGACGTCGTACACGGTGGCGACGTCCGGGTGGTCCAGCGCCGCCATCGCCTGTGCCTCCCGGCGCAACCGGTCGGCCAGCGTCGGGTCGGTGGTCGCGGCGAGGTTGACGACCTTGACGGCCACCGTCCGACCCAGCAGCGCGTCCTCGGCCTCCCAGACCTCCGCCGTGGCGCCGCGTCCGATGGGTCGCCGCAGCACGTAGCGGTCCTGCAGCGTCCCCGGAGTCATGAGGCCATCTTCGCCCGGTCGGACGCAAACGGCCCGTCGGGCGTCCCTTCACGAGCGACAGGCGTCGGCACCCTCGCGGCGCACGCGCGGACCGTCGCCTCCCGGTGCACGGCCGTGGGAGGGTCGGCGCGGTGCCGACGCCCCCGCGCTCATGACACGGCTGTGCCACGCGATCGACGCCTGACGGACGTGGCCCAGCCCCCTCCGGAGGGCACGCCCCGCGCTCATCCCGTGCTCGCACGAAACCGTGCCGCCCAGCCCCGGGTGCGGCCACCCGGCGCGGTGAAGAGGATGGCGCCATGCCGCCACCATCTGAGGACCTCCCCCGCCCGGGGCCGCAGCCGGAGGACGCCGGCCTGGACGCCCCACCGGGCGAGGGCGGCCCGCTCGCCTGCGTGCTCGCCGTCGGGCCGGCCCTGGAGGTGAGCGTCGAGGCCTTGTTCAACGACCCCACCAGCCCGCAGGTGCACGTCCACGCCGGCGGCCAGGGGCTGTGGGTGGCCCGGATGGTCGTCGCACTGGGCGGGCGCGCCGTCGTGTGCGCGCCGTTCGGCGGCGAGACCGGCATCGCGGCGGCGGCACTGGCCCGCGCCGAGGGGCTCGACCTGCGCACCACGCAGACCACGGGCAACAGCGCGCACATCGTCGACTACCGGCGGGGCACGCGGGAGGAGGTGGTCATCATGCGCAGCCCGGCGCTGGACCGCCACGCCCAGGACGACCTCTTCGGCACCATGCTCGTCCACGCCCTGGAGGCCGACGTCTGCGTGCTGACCGGCGCCGACCCCGACCTCGGCGTCCCGCCGGACTTCTTCGGCCGCCTGGCCGCCGACCTGCGCGCCTCCGGCCGGCGCATCGTCGCCGACCTCTCCGGCGACCAGGCCCGCGCCGTCGCCGAGGCCGGCGGAGTGATCCTCAAGATCAGCCACGAGGAGATGCTCGAGGGCGGCTTCGCGGGCGACGACGCCGTGGAGACGCTGCGCGACGCCGGGCGCGCGCTCGTCGACGGCGGGCTCGAGGCCGTCGTCGTCTCCCGGGCGGAGGATCCCACGCTGGTGGTCACCGGGGAGGACGCCTGCCTGGTGGCCGCGCCGCCGGTGACGACCACCCAGCACAAGGGCGCCGGCGACTCGATGACCGCGGGCATCGCGGTGGGGACGGGCCGCGGCGAGCCGCTCGTCGACGCCGTGCGGCTCGGCGCCGCCGCGGGCGCCCTCAACGTCACCCGGCGCGGGCTGGGCACCGGGCGGCGCGATCAGATCGAGGCCTTCGCCGGGCACGTGGAGGTCACCCGGCTCTGACGCCGGGCGCGTCGAGGTCACCCGGCGCTGACGCCGGGCACGTGGACGGCGGCGTGGACGCCGCGCACCCCACCGCCCAGGCTCAGGCGACCGCGCCCTGCCGGTCGGTGACGTGCACGGCGCGGCCGCCCACGAGGGTGAGGTCGGTGCCCACGGTATGCAGGTCGGCCGGGTCGAGCGCGAACGGGTCGGTGCTCAGGACCACGAGGTCGGCGAGCCTGCCGGGCTCGACGGCGCCGCCCTCGGCGAGGCGGTTGAGCCAGGCGGACCCGGCCGTGTAGGCGGCCAGGGCCCTCTGCAGCGACAGCGCCTGGTCCGCCAGCAGCGGCTCGGCGTCCGGCTCGCCCGGCGGGCGGCGGGTGACCGCCACGTGGATGGCCTGCCACGGGTCGGGGCTGGAGACCGGCCAGTCCGAGCCCATCGCCAGCCGCGCCCCGCCGGCGAGCAGGGACGCGAACGGGTACTGGTGCCCCGTGCGCTCCTCGCCCAGCAGCGGCACGGTGAGCTCGGCCATCTGGTCGTCGTAGCAGGCCCACAGCGCCTGGGCGTTGACGGCGACGCCGAGGGCGGCGAAGCGGGCGACGTCGTCGGGGGCGACCACCTGGACGTGGGCGAGGTGGTGGCGGCCGGTGGACCCGCCGCCCTCGGCGCGCAGCCGCTCGACGGCGTCGAGCCCGTAGCGCACCGCGCGGTCGCCGATGGCGTGCATGTGCAGGTCGAACCCGGCGCGGTCGAGCGCGGCGGCCACCCGCAGCAGCACGTCCCGGCCGAGGTAGGTCAGCCCGCGCCCGCCGTCGGCGTGGTCCGAGGCGCAGGCGCACCGGTACGGCTCGAGCATGGCGGCGGTGCGGTTCTCCGCGACGCCGTCGATCATGACCTTCGCGCTCACCGACGGGAACCCGCCGGCCCCGTTGACGCGGCGCCGCGCGGCCAGGTCGGCGACGACGTCGTCGAGCGTCTCGAGGGTGGTGGTGCGCGGTACCCACAGCGCCCCGGTCGCCCGGGCGGTGAGCAGGCCCTCCCGCGCCAGGGCGCGGTAGGCGGGGCTGATGTCGCGGTGGCCCGCGTAGTCCCCGACGATCGCCTCCTGCCAGCCGGTGATGCCATGGGCGTGGAGGTAGCGCTGCGCCTCGAGCAGCCCGGCGCGCTGCTGCTCGGGTGTCTCGGCCGGCAGCAGGGCGGCGACCAGGTCCATGGCGCCCTCGTGGAGGGTGCCGCTGGGCCCGCCGTGGGCGTCGCGCTCGATCCGGCCGTCCGCCGGGTCCGCCGTGGCCGCCGTGATCCCGGCGCGGCGCAGCGCCGCCGTGTTCACCCAGGCGCCGTGATGGTCCCGGTTGACCAGGAACACCGGCCGGTCCGGGACGACGGCGTCGAGCAGGTCCGTGGTGGGCGTGCCGCCCGGGAAGTCGGCCATGGACCACCCGCCGCCGGTGATCCACTCCTCGTCGCTGCGCCGGGCGTAGTCGCGCACGTGCGCGACCGTCGCGTCGGCCCCCGTCACGGCGGTGAGGTCGCATCCCAGGCGTTCGATGCCGCCCTGGCCGGCGTGGATGTGGGCGTCGGTGAACCCCGGGGTCAGGAGCCGGCCGGCGAGATCGACGTGCTCGGCCGCGGGGCCGGCTACCGCGCGGACCTCGGCGTCGGTGCCGACGGCGACGATCCGGTCCCCCGTGACGGCCACCGCCGTGGCCGTCGGGTGCACCCGTCGGCCGTCGAAGATCCGCCCCGAGGTGAAGACCCAGTCAGCTGCCATCGCCCTGTCCCTTTCCGCGCGACGCTGCGCGACTCGTGCCGGGCGGACGCACCGCCGGGCCGGCCCGGCGGCGACGTCCGCGCCGGGGCCAGTCACCGCCGCCGGCTCCGGCGGCGGTGACTGGCCCACAGGGTAGTGACGTCAGGCGGGCCGGCGCGCCGATGCCGTGCGGTCGCGCGTGTCGCTGGTGGCCATGACGGCGGTCGCCGCCGCACCGCGGTCGAGCAGGGCCTTGCGGTTCACCAGCGCCACCACGACCGCCGTCGCGGCGAACAGCCACATGTCCCACGGTTGGGCATCGGGCCAGACGGGGTTGTTCATCTGCGCGTGGAACAGGAACGCCACCAGCAGGCTGCCCCGCGCGGCGTTGAACATCGGCGTGAGGATGACGCTGATCGCCACGATGCCGACGAAGAACGGCCAGAAGTCCCAGGCGGACTGCTTCGTCCCGCTGACCAGGAACGACGGCGTGTGCCAGACCGCCACGACCAGGCCGAGCAGCAGGGCCGACCACAGCGGGGAGAGATGCCGCTGGAGCAGCGGGAGCGCCACGCCGCGCCAGCCGAGCTCTTCGACGGGACCGATGAGCAGCATCGGCAGCAGGGCCGGCAGCACGGTGTACCAGGGCGTGAAGGGGAACGGTTGCGAGAGGTCGCCCAGGATCGCCGCTCCGCCGTAGAAGACCGCGGGCATGCCGATCAGGAGCACGAGCCACCACGCCAGGGACATCCGCGCCAGGGCGAAGCGCCGGAGGAAGGCGCCCAGGCCCGCGAGCCCGAAGCGTCGCCACACCATGAGCACCCCGACGATCCCCGGCGCGTAGACCATGAAGATGAACAGCGGGTTGGTGTACCCCATCGGCCCGAAGACGGCGTCGAGCCGCTCCTGGAACAGCATGTACAGCACGCCGGCACCCCAGGACAGGGCGAAGGTGGCGACGAAGAAGGCCCAGAGCGACCGAAGGGTCAGCCCGTCCGTCATCGGTGCGGGGCTCGGTCTGGGCGTGGGGGTGCGGCTGGGCATGGGTGACCTCTCGGAAGGGCGAATCGGACGTGAGGCGGCGGGAAGCCCGTCGAGGATCACCGTTTCAGTGGAGGCGCCGCTCGCGGTATCGGGGCCTCCCCCGATACCGCCCGGAGCGCACCCCGATCAGTCCCTGAGCGGCACGCGAGGCCCACGCCGTCGGCAGCCCGTGGGCCGGCCCGCCCGACCGCGACGGGCGGCTCACGCCGTCGGCAGCCCGTGCGCCAGGCGGGCGAGGGCGCCGGCGGTGAGCGCCACCTGGGTGGGGATGGTGTCGGGGTAGATGAACTCGGTGCGGGCGTGGGGCGCCGACCCGACCGCGCCGAGCCCGCACACCACCGGGCGCCCCAGCCCGGCCACGAAGTTGGCGTCGCTCGCCCCGCCGACGAAGGCCTCGCGCAGCTCGTACCCGAGCTCGCGGGCGGAGTCCCGCAGCACGGCGACGAGCGGGGCCGACGCCTCGTTGGGGAACATCGGCGGGCGGTTCCAGTGGTGGCCGACCGTCACCCGCACGCGCGGGTCGCTGACCGTCACGGCGTCGAACGCGCGGTCGACGCGCTCCTGCTCGGCGGGGTCCTGGACCCGGATGTCCACCATGGCGCGGGCGTGGCCGGCCGCGACGTTGGTGCCCGAGCCGCCGTCGATGAGGCCGACGTTGATGGAGGTGCCCCGGGAGAGGTCGGCGATGTGGGTGAGCTGGGTGATGATCTCCGCGATCGCGTGGATGGCGCTCGCCCCCGCCTCGGGGTCGAGCCCGGCGTGGGCCTCGATGCCCACGACGTCGACCTGGAAGAACCCCACGCCCTTGCGGCCGGTCTTCACCGCGCCGCCAGCGGACGGCTCGGCGACCAGGACCGCATCGACGTCGAGCGCGGCCGCCTCGATGAGCGGGCGAGACACCGGCGAGCCGATCTCCTCGTCCCCGTTGAACAGGAACGTCACCGTGGGGGTGGGCGCGCCGGAGCCCTGGAGCAGGCGGAGCGCCCACAGGCTCTGCACCAGCCCGGCCTTCATGTCGAAGATGCCCGGCCCGGTGAGCGTCTCCCGGCCGGAGGCGTCGCTGCCGGCCGTCACGGGCCAGGAGGCAAGGGTGCCGGTGGGCCAGACGGTGTCGTAGTGGGCGAGCACGAGCACCCGGCCGGCGCCGGTGCCCGGCCAGGTCATCGTGAGGGTGTCGCCGTGGGCGCCGCCGGGGTGGCGCCGCTCCTCCGCCGGCGCCCCGCACAGCCGCGTCGCCAGCGCCGCCACGTGCAGCGACCCGGCGCGCAGCGCCGCGACGTCGTAGCTGCACGTCTCGGCCTCGACGAGCGCGACGACGTCCCGCCGGATCAGCGGCAGGTCTGCCGCCGCCTGCTCCCGGGACGATCGCGCCACGGTGCGCGTGGTGGTCCCCATCGCCCGATTGTCCACCTGCGGCGCAAGGGCGTCACGGCGACCCGAACCGGCCCCCGCAGCGGGGTCTGACCGGCGACCTCGAAGCGCCTCACGTGCCTGGCCACCGCAGACCGCTGCGCCCGGCTCAGCTGTACTGGAACACCGGCTCGAGCACCTCGGCCAGCCGGGTCCGGACCGCCGGTGCGTGCGGCACCGGGAGCCGCGGGCCGCCCCGCCGGCACGGCGCAGCCGGCGGCGTACACCGCTTCCCAGTTCGTCACGGCTCGCAACGTAGCAGCGAGGACGCCGGGCACCGCGCCGCGCACTCGCGGCCGGGGGCGCGGCGGAACGACGTCGACCGCCTGTCCAGGCGTGGCGGCCCGCTACCCGGCGGATCGGCCCTGCGTGGCCACGGCCGCCGGGACGCCGGGCTCCTCCTCGCGCAGCCCCCACGGCGATCCGTACGCGGTGAGCAGCTCCAGGAAGGGGGCGGCGTCGAAGGCCTCCGGCCCGAGCACGCCGGCGCCGGCCCAGGCGCCGGTCGCGACCAGCTCGAGGGCCGCGACGGGGTTGATCGCCGTCTGCCACACCACCGCCTGGGAGCCGTACTCGCGCATCGACCACGCGTTGTCGACCACGTGGTAGAGGTAGACCTGGCGGGGCTCGCCGTCGCGGCCCAGGCCCCGCACCCACGTGCCGGCGCACGTCTTGCCGCTCATCGCCTCGCCGAGGGTCGCCGGGTCGGGCAGGCATGCGGCCACGACGTCGCGCGGGCTGACCGTGGCGCCGCCCACGCGGACCTTGTCCGTGCGGTCCAGGCCCAGCTTGTGCAGGGTCTGGAGCACGTCGATGAACTCCTGGCCCAGGCCGTACTTGAAGGTCACCCGCGTCGCGTCGAGCCAGCGCGGCATGAGGAGGACCTCCTCGTGCTCGACGTTGACGCACTCGACCGGGCCGATGCCCTCGGGGAAGTCGAACACCTCCGGCTCGCTGAACGGCGCCGTGGTGTACCAGCCGCGGTCCCGCTCGAACACCACCGGCGGGTTGAGGCACTCCTCGATCGTGGTCCAGATGCTGAAGGACGGCGCGAAGTCGTGCCCGGCGACGGCGAGGTTGGCTCCGTCGCGCACGCCGATCTCGTCGATCCGCGAGAACAGGTGGTCGGCGGCGTAGCGGGCGAAGACGTCGGACAGGCCGGGCTCCACCCCCATGCCGACCAGTGCCAGCCGGCCGGCGGCCTCCCACTCCCCGGCGAGGGCGAACTGCTCGTCGCCGAGCTTGACGCCGGGCTCCTCGTGCGGGCGCTCCGGGTGCGGGCGCGACAGGCTCATCGCCATGTCGAGGTAGTCGGCCCCGGCCGCGAGCGCGCCACGGAACAGCGGCATGACGAACCGGGGGTCGACGGCGTTGACGAGCACGTCGCACCCGTGGCGGGCCAGGGCGGCGGCGACGGCGGCCTCGTCTGACGCGTCGAGGCAGTCCGCGGCGAACCGGGCGTCGCCGGCCACGGCGGCGACGGCGGCCTCGGCACGGGCGAGGTCGTAGTCGGTCACCACGAGACGGTCGAAGAAGTCGCGGCGGGCGGCGATCCGCACGAGGGCGGACCCGACGCCACCGGCGCCAGCGAGGAGGATGCGCACGAGAGCTCCGTTCGGGTGGGGGACTGTGCCCGGTGGGCCCGGGCGAGCGTGGCGGTTCGGGCGCCGGGCCGGTCGGGCCCGGGCGGGCGTGGCGGTTCGGGCGCCGGGCCGGTCGGGGTCCGGGCGCGGTCAGCGGCGGCCGGCGCGCCGCCGCCGGGCCTCCCCGACGGTCAGCACCAGCAGGGCGACGGCGAACATCGCCGTGCCGATCACGTTGACCTGCATGGGCACGCCGCGCTGGGCGCTGCCCCAGACGTACATCGGGAAGGTCACCGTGGTGCCGGAGTTGAAGTTCGTGATGACGAAGTCGTCGAAGGACAGCGCGAAGCTGAGCATCGCGGCCGCGGCGATGCCGGGGGCGACCAGCGGCAGGGTCACCCGCCGGAAGGTCTCCCACTCGTTGGCGTACAGGTCCATCGCCGCCTGCTCCAGCCGGGGGTCGAGCCCGGCCAGGCGGGCCTTGACCGTCACGACCACGAAGGACAGGCAGAACATGATGTGCGCAATCACCACGGTGACCGTGCCCAGCGGCAACCCGGCGGCCACGAACAGCGTGAGCAGCGAAGACCCCATGACCACCTCGGGGGTGGCCATCGGAAGGTAGATGAGGACGTTGGTCGCCGCCTGGCCGCGGTAGCGGTGGCGCACCATGGCGAAGGACATCAGCGTGCCGAGCAGCGTGGCCACGAGCGTGACGACGAAGCCGATGCGGAAGCTGGTGCCCAGCGCGGCGCACATGTCGCCGGCCGCGCAGGGGTGGAGCCAGTTGTCCAGCGTGAATTCCTGAAAGTCATAGCTCAGCCGGCTGGCGGGCTTGTTGAACGACAGCAGCGCGACGACGGCGTTGGGCAGCAGCATGTACGCCAGCACGCCGAGGGCGACGACGACGACGAGGTTGCGCCCCACCCACCGGCGGGTGCGGTAGAGGATGTCCATCAGACCAGCTCCTTCGTCCCGATGCGCCGGACGTAGAGCACGACGAGCAGCAGGATGATCGCCATGAGCAGGAACGACAGCGCGGCGGCCTGCGGGTAGTTCAACGTCACGAGGAACGAGCTGTTGATGACGTTGCCGATCATGTACTGGTTCGGCGTGCCGAGCAGCTGGGCGTTGACGTAGTCCCCGGCCGCGGGGATGAACGTCATGAGCGTCCCGGCCACCACCCCGGACGCCGACAGCGGCAGCGTCACCTTGCGGAACGCCGTGACCGGGCTGGCGTACAGGTCCCCGGCCGCCTCGACGAGGCGGGGGTCGAGCTTCTCCAGCGCCGCGTAGATCGGCAGCACCATGAACGGCAGGAAGTTGTACGTCAGGCCGGTGACGACGGCGACGGAGGTGGCCAGCAGCCGCCCGTCCGGGGCCACGATCCCCACCGCCCGCAGGATGTCGAGGACCGGGCCGTTGTCGGCGAGGATCGACTTCCACGCCAGCGTGCGCACGAGGAAGCTCGTGAAGAACGGCGCGACGACGAGCACGAGCATGACGTTCTTCCACCGGCCCGCCTTGAAGGCCATGGTGTAGGCCAGCGGGTAGCCCAGGAGGAAGCCCAGCACCGTCGCGATCCCGGCGTAGAGGAAGGCGCGCAGGAACTGCGGGGCGTACGCGGTGACGGCGTCGACGTAGTTCTGCCAGGCGAAGGCCTGCTGGTAGCCGGTGGTCAGCGAGCCGGAGGGGTCGTACAGGCTGGTGGCGAAGAGCTGGACCAGCGGCAGGGCGAAGAAGACGAGCAGCCACAGCCCGCCAGGCAGCAGCAGGAGGTAGGCGGTGCGGCGCCGGCCGCGGCGCGCCGGCGCGGGGGCGCCGGCGACCTGGGTGGGGGCCAGCCCGGCGAGGGCCGTCATGCCACCGCTCCGACCTGGTCCTCGACGACGACGCCGGCCGTGGCCGCACCGTCGGCGTCGAGGACGAACCCGTGCGCCGGCCGGAAGTGCACGCTGACCTCCGCCCCCGGCTGCAGCGGCCCCTCCAGGCCCACGTTCTGCTCGAAGACGCCGAGCTCCTGGCCCCAGGGCACCCGCACGAGGTACTGGGTGCTCACCCCGACGTAGCTGGTGTCGGTGATGACGCCGTCGACGGCGTTGACACCCTCGGGCACCGGCGTACCGGCCGGGGTGAGACGCAGCTTCTCCGGGCGCACGCCCACCCACACGTCCGTCCCGGTGGCCGAGCTCCGCCCGGCCGGGACGGCCCAGCGGCGCCCCTCGACGGACAGGGCCACGTCGTCGCCGGCGGCGTCCGCCGTCGCCCGCACGAGGTTGCACTGGCCGAGGAAGTTGGCCACGAAGGTCGTCGCGGGGCGGTCGTAGAGCTCGGCGGGGCTGCCCATCTGCTCGATGCGCCCGGCGTTCATCACCGCGATGGTGTCGGCCATGGTCATGGCCTCCTCCTGGTCGTGGGTGACGTGGAGGAAGGTCAGGCCGACCTCGGTCTGGATGCGCTTGATCTCGATCTGCATCTGCCGGCGCAGCTTGAGGTCCAGCGCGCCGAGCGGCTCGTCGAGGAGGAGCACCTTGGGCTGGTTGATCAGCGCCCGGGCCAGCGCGACCCGCTGCTGCTGGCCGCCGGAGAGCTCGGCGGGCCGGCGGGCGCCGTACCCGCCGAGCTCGACGAGCTCGAGCATGCGCTCCACCTGCGCCTTGACGTCCTTGACGCCGCGGCGGCGCAGCCCGAAGGCCACGTTCTCGAAGATGTCCAGGTGCGGGAAGAGGGCGTAGTTCTGGAAGACCGTGTTGATCGGCCGACGGTAGGGCTTGAGCCGGGTGACGTCCTGCCCGCCCAGCCTGATCTGCCCGGCGGTGGGCTCCTCGAGCCCGGCGACCATGCGCAGGGTCGTGGTCTTGCCGCACCCGGAGGCACCCAGCAGGGCGAAGAAGGACCCCTGCGGGATCGTCACGGTGAGGTGGTCGACGGCGGTGTGCTCGCCGAACTGCTTGGAGACGTCCAGCAGCTCGAGGTCGCCCTCGATGGCGCCGGCGCGGTCCTTGCTGCGGGCGGTGCGGGCCATGCGTGCCATGTCAGGCCCCCACGACCTTCTGGAACTTCTCGGTGTAGGCGCGGTCCTGCTCCTCGGTCATTCCCATGAAGGTGTAGGAATTGGCGAGGAAGTCGTCGGTGGGGAAGATCAGCGGGTTCTCGGCGAGCTCCGGGTCGATCTTCGTCATCTCCTCCTGCGCGCCGGCGACGGGGCAGATGTAGTTCACCCAGGCGGCCACCTGGGCCGCCACCGCCGGGTCGTAGTAGTGGTCCATGAGGAGCTCGGCGTTCTTCTTGTGGGTGGCGCCGTTGGGCACGAGCATGTTGTCGCTCCAGAGGTTGAGACCCTCCTCCGGGGCGACGAACTTGATGTCCGGGTTGTCGAACTGCAGCTGGACGACGTCCCCGGACCACGCCATGGCCGCGACGATGTTGCCCTGCACGAGGTCCTGGGCGTAGTCGTTGCCGGTGAACGCGCGGATCTGGCCGACGTCGACGGCGCCCTGGAGACGCTCGAGCGCCAGGTCGAAGTCCGCGTCGGTGAACTTCGAGGGGTCCTTGCCGACCAGGGACAGCATGAACGCCATGGTGTCCTGCATCTCCGAGAGGAAGGTGATGCGGCCCTTGAGCTCGGGCTTGGTGAGGAGCTCCTGGAAGCTGCGCACCTCGCCCGTCTTGGCGGCGTTGTAGGCGATGCCGGTCAGGCCGGACTGCCACGGCACCGCATAGCTCCGGTCGGCGTCCCACGACGGCGAGGCGAGGTTCGGCAGGAGGTTCGCCTCGACGTTGGGCAGGTTGGCGTGGTCGAGCTTCTGCAGCCAGCCGTGGTTGATCATGCGGGCGGCCATGTAGTCGGTGAGCACGAACAGGTCGCGCCCCGTGGGCTGACCCTGCGAGAGCTGGCCCTGGACCTTGCCGAAGAACTCGGCATTGTCGTTGACCTCCTCGGTGTAGTTCACCGTGATGCCGGTCTTCTCCTCGAACGCCTCGAGGCTCGGCCGCGACTTCTCGTCCTCGGAGTAGTCGATGTACAGCGGCCAGTTGGAGAAGTTCACGGTCTTCTCCTTGTCGGACAGGTCCTCCGCCGCCGCGCCCGGGGTGCCCTTCTGGGCCGGGGTGCCGCAGGCGGCGAGCAGGGCCGCCGCGCCGAGGGCGAGGCCGCCGGCGCCGGCGGTGCGCAGGAACGCCCGGCGGGAGACGGCGGAGGGCACGGCGAGGGTGCGCCGGGCCGGGAGCGAGGGGCGAGCAAGGGGAGCCATCAGCGTCCTTCGGAGAGTCGGGGCGGTGCAGCGGCGAGGGCACGGCAACGGGCGGCGCGCACAGGTGGCGCCGCCACGGCGGTGCAGAACGTCATAGGTCCGACCACCTCCTTGTCGTGCTCCGCAGTGAGTTGACGCCGATACTGGCACGAGGTGGCCCCGATCACATAGATATCCGTTGTGAATTTCTCGTTTCGCTTCGGATTCAGTGGTTACAACTCGGTCACCGCTGACATCATGAAGACCGTGACCAGGCACCGGACCAACGGCCTCGACGACGTCTCCAAGACCATCGTCGCCCAGCTGCAGCAGGACGGACGCCGCTCCTACGCCACCATCGGCCGGGCCGTCGGGCTCTCCGAGGCGGCCGTGCGCCAGCGCGTCCAGCGACTCCTCGACAGCGGCGTCATGCAGATCGTCGCGGTCACCGACCCGGTACAGGTGGGCGTGGGCCGCCAGGCGATGATCGGCATCCAGGTCGAGGGCGAGATCCAGCCGGTGGCCACCCAGCTGGCCCAGATGTCCGAGGTGGACTACGTCGTCATCACCGCCGGGTCCTTCGACATCCTGGTGGAGGTGGTCGCCGAGGACGACGCGCACCTGCTCGAGATCCTCTCCTCGCGCATCCGCGGGCTGCCCGGGGTGCGCACCACCGAGACGTTCGTGTACCTCAAGCTCGAGAAGCAGACGTACTCCTGGGGCACCCACTGACCCCTTCCGGCCCCCCGCAGCGACGCGCCAGCCCACCAACCCTGGTGGGAGGGCGCATTATCGGCGGGCGCTGCAGCCGCAACGGTGGCGGCCGACGAGTCCTGTAGCGGTCGGCGGCGGCCGGAGCATGGGCGCGCACCGCGCGCGGGAGCGGGCCGTCAGCCGCCACCCCGCGCGCCGCCCACCCCCGCCGCTTGCCCGTGCGCCCCGGGCGAGCCCTGCGTCCCGGGCGCGCCGGCCAGCCGGGCATAGGTGTCGGGTCGCCGGGTGGCGATCAGAGGGAACAGGTCGAGCCAGTCGCGGCGCTGGGCGAGGTCGAGCTCGGCGACCAGGACGGCGTCGGCGTCGCGCGGGGCCTGCACCAGCACCCGCCCGTAGGGGTCGGAGATGAACGAGGAGCCGTAGAAGGTGTTCAGGCCCTCGTCGCCCCACCGGTTGACGGCCACCATGAACGTCCCGTTGGCGATGCCGTGGGCGACGATCGTGTGCTGCCACAGCGGCTGGGTGTCGAACCCGGGGTGGTCCGGCTCGGAGCCGATCGCCGTCGGGTAGGCGACAAGGTCCGCGCCGGCCAGCGCGTAGGCACGGGCCACCTCGGGGAACCACTGGTCCCAGCAGGTCGGCAGGCCGAGGGCGACCCGGCCAACGGGCGTGTTCAGGGCGACGACCGGGTAGGGGTCGCCGTCGGCGGGGCCGGGCCGGAAGTAGGCGTCCTCGTGGTAGCCGGCGGTGACGGGGATGTGCAGCTTGCGGGTGGCGGCCAGCAGGGCGCCGTCGGGGGCGACGAGGATGGCGGTGTTGTACCCGCGCCCGTCCGGCCCAGGCGCGCGCTCGAACAGCGAGGCGTGGACCGGGACGCCGGCCGCGGCGGCCGCCTCGGCGGCGAAGGCGTACGTGGGGCCGCCGAGCAGCTGTTCCGCGGTGGCGTCGGCGGGCCCGGTGGGTCGGGTGTCGGCGAGGTAGCGGGTGAGCGTGAGCTCTTGGAGGAAGACGACCTGCGCGCCGGCGGTCGCCGCGGCGAAGATGCCCTCGCGCAGCGCGGCCCGGTGCTCGGCCGGGTCGGGGTGCCAGCGGGTCTGCACCGCCCCGACGCGCACCGGCTCGGACGCGGGCGGGTGGACGCGGGCGGGGGACGGCGGCGCCTGGGCCGTCAGGACCTTCATCGTGCCTCCTTCGCCGGCGCGGGCGCCGGCTGCTGCTGGGTGATGCAGTGGACCCCGCCGCCGAAGGCGAAGACGTCCCGCCCGTCCACGGTGACGATCGTCCGGCCGGGGTAGGCCGCGGCGAGCACGTCGACGGCGCCGGCGTCCGCGGGGTCTGCGAACGTGCCGACGACCACGGCGCCGTTGGCCACGTAGTGGTTGACGTAGGAGTAGTCGCTGATCCCGCCGTCGGCGGCCGGAACGGTGGGGGCGGGCAGGTCCAGGATCTCCAGCCGCCGGCCGCGGGCGTCGACGGCGCCGGCGAGCACCTCGCGGACCTGGGCGCTCACCGCGTGGTCGGGGTGGGCGGGGTCCTGCTGGTCGTGGACGACGACGACGCCGGGCCGCACGAACGCGGCGACGATGTCCACGTGCCCGCGGGTGCCGAACTCGTCGTAGTCCCGGGTCAGCCCGCGCGGCAGCCAGATCGCCGTGGTCGTGCCCAGCCGGGCGTGAACCTCGGCCTCCACCGCCGCGCGGGTGGCGCCGGGGTTGCGGTGCGGGTCGAGCTGGACGGTCTCGGTGAGCAGCACGGTGCCCTCGCCGTCGACGTGGATCCCGCCACCCTCGTTGACCAGCCACGACGGCGCCACCTCCGCGCCCGCCAGCGCCGCCACCCGCCGGGCCAGGTGCCGGTCCTGCCCCCAGGCGGCCCACTCCTGGGCGCCCCAGCCGTTGAACACCCAGTCGACGGCGACGACGGCGCCGGCGGCGTCGCGCACGAACGTCGGGCCGCTGTCGCGCATCCACGCATCGTCCAGCGCCAGCTCGACCGTCTCCACGCCAGGCGGCAGGACCGCGGCCGCGGCCTGGCCGTCGCCCGGGGCCACCACCATGGTCACCGGTTCGTGCCCCACCACGGCCGTGGCCACCGCCGCCCAGGCGCGGCGGGCCGCGGCCAGCGTGGCCGAGCCGTCGGGGCCGAAGGTGGCGTTCGCCGTCGGGAAGGCCATCCACGTGCGGGTGTGCGGCTCCCACTCCGCCGGCATGAACGTGCCCGGCGCGCCCGTGGCGGCCGGCATGACGCCTGGACGAGCAGACGACATCTCGCCGCGAGGGGTGGGGGTCACCGGCGCACCCGGAACACGGTGTCGTGCCAGGGACGCTCCGGGCCGCTCTCGCGGCTGGCCAGGACGTGCTTGACGTTCGTGTACTCCTCGAGCGAGTACGCCGACATGTCCTTGCCGAACCCGGAGGCCTTGTACCCGCCGTGCGGCATCTCCGAGGTGATGGTGATGTGGTCGTTGAGCCACACGCACCCGGCCTGGATCTCCTCGCTCGCGCGCAGCGAGCGCGCCAGGCTCGTGGTCCACGCCGACGCCGCGAGCCCGTAGGGGGTGTCGTTGGCCAGGGCGATCGCCTCGTCGTCGGTGTCGAACGGCAGCGCGACGAGCACCGGGCCGAAGACCTCCCGCTGGACGATCTCGCTGTCCTGGGCGGCGTCGACGACCAGGGTGGGCCGGTAGAACGCCCCGGCCGCGAGGGCGCCGTCGGGCGCCGCCCCGCCGGCGAGCACGCGCGCCCCGGCGGCGCGGGCGCGGTCGACGAAGCCGGCCACCTTGTCGCGGTGGGCGTGGGTGATGAGCGCGCCGAGGTCGGTCTCGGGGTCGGTGGGGTCGCCGACGACCACCTGGTCCATGAGCTCGGCCACCCGCGCGGTGAACGCGGCGAAGAGCGGGCGCTGGACGTAGGCGCGGGTCGCGGCGGTGCAGTCTTGCCCGCCGTTGATGATCGCCCCGGCGACGGCGCCTCGGGCGGCGGCCTCGAGGTCGGCGTCGTCGAAGACGACGAAGGGGGCCTTGCCACCGAGCTCGAGGTGCACGCGCTTGGCCGTCTCGGCGGCCAGCGCCATGATCCGCCGGCCCACCGCCGTCGACCCGGTGAAGGAGGTCATCGCCACGCCGGGGTGGCGCACGAGGTGCTCGCCCACGCTCGGCCCGGGGCCGGTGACGACGTTGATCACCCCGTCCGGCAGGCCGGCGGCGGCGGCCGCCTCGGCGAGCAGCAAGGTGGTGCCGGGGGTGAGCTCGGAGGGCTTGAGCACGATCGTGTTCCCGGCGGCGACCGCGGGCAGGATCTTCCACCCGGCCATCTGCAGCGGGTAGTTCCACGGCGCGATGGACCCGACGACGCCGACCGGCTCGCGGCGCACCAGCGAGGTGGCCCGGCCGGCGTACTCCCCGGCGGCCAGGCCCTGGAGCTGGCGGGCGGCGCCGGCGAAGAAGGCGGCGTTGTCGATGGTGCCGGGCACGTCGAACTCGGTGGACATGCGGATGGTCTTGCCGGTCTGAGCGGTCTCGACGGCGGCCAGCTCGTCCGCGCGCCGGTCGAGCTCGGCGGCCAGGCGCAGCAGCGCGTCGGCCCGCTCCCCCGGCGTCAGGCCCGACCAGGCGGGCAGCGCGGCGGTGGCGGCGGCGACGGCGTCGTCGACGTCGGCGGGGCTCGCGTACCGCAGCGTCTCGGCGGCCTCGCCGGTGGCCGGGTCGATCCGGGTGCCGCTCGGTCCGCGGCCGTCGCGGTACTCACCGGCGATGTACTGGTGCATGGGTGCCTCCGAGGGGTGGGTCGGGCGCGCGGCGCCGGGCGGGTCAGGAGTCGAAGCCGAGCTTGAGCGCGTCGAGGAGCCGCAGCCACGGCCCGCGCCGCCCCTCGCGGCGATCGGCCCGGGCCAGCGCCGCGACGGTGAGCGTGATGCCGAGCCAGGCCAGCGGCTCGGGCGGGAAGGGGCGGGGGCGACGGCGCACCATGGCCAGGGCGGTGCGCTCGGTGCGCACGCCGTCGAGCAGGTCGAGCATGACGTCCCCGGCGAAGCGGGTGGCGCCCACGCCCAGGCCGGTGAAGCCGGCCGCGGAGGCGACCCGGCCGCCGTGCGCGGTGGTGAAGAAGGCGAAGAACCGGCTGCAGGTGTCGATGGCGCCGCCCCAGGCGTGGGTGAACCGGATGCCGCGCAGCTGGGGGAAGGTGGCGAGCAGGTGGGCGGCGAGGCGCTCGAAGGTCGCCTCGTTGGTCTCGTGCTCGGGCCGCACCCGGCCCCCGTAGTGGTAGACGGCGTCGTAGCCGCCGAAGAGGATCCGGTTGTCGGCGGTGAGCCGGTAGTAGTGGAAGCGGTTGCTCAGGTCCGCCAGGCCCTGCCGGCGGCGCCAGCCGATGGCGTCGAGCTGGTCCGCGGTGAGCGGCTCGGTCATGAGCGCGTAGTCGTAGACCGGGACGGTGTGCAGCCGGGTGCGGCGCAGCAGCGACGGGAAGGCGTTGGTGGCCAGGGCGACGCGCCGGGCGGTGACCGTGCCGCCGTCGGTGTCGAGCGTGACGGCGTCCGCGGTGGCGGCGAGCGCGCGCACCGGCGTGTGCTCGTAGACCTCCACGCCCAGCTCGCGGCACACCCGCGCCAGGCCCCACGCCAGCTTGGCGGGGTTGAGCAGGACGGTGCCGGCGGTGTCCCACAGGCCGGCGCGGTACAGCGGGGAGGCCACCTCGGCGCGCACGGCGGCGGCGTCGAAGAAGACGGTCGCGGCGCCGGCGTCCGGGGCCGGCTCGGCGCCGGCCTCGTCCGCCTCCTCCGCCAGCCAGGCCACCTCGTGCGCCTCGGTGGCGACGTTGAGCGTGCCGGTCCGCTCGAGGTCGCAGTCGATGTCGTAGCGCTCGATCGTCGCCACCAGCTCGGCGAGGTTCTCCCGCCCCAGCTCGCGCAGCCGGTCGAGCTCACCGGGCAGGTGGCGGACGCCGTTGGCGTCGCCGTGCGTCAGGCTCGCCTCGCAGAAGCCGCCGTTGCGCCCCGACGCGGCCCAGCCGATGCGGCGCGCCTCGAGCAGCACCACCCGCCGGGCGGGGTCGCGCTCCTTGGCGCGCAGGGCGGTCCACAGCCCGGCGAAGCCGCCGCCGACGACGGCGAGGTCGGTGTCGACCTCGCCGGCCAGGGCCGGGGCGGCGTCCGGACGGCGCGGGTCGTCGAGCCAGAAGGGCCGGCGCCGCGCGCCCGCCAGGGCGGCGCGGATCTCGGCGCTTGGGACCTCGGCCTCGGCCCGCTCGTAGACGGTCCGGCGACGCGCGCGCCGGGCGCCGGTCCCTCCGGGTCGGAGTTCGCTGTCCGCTGCCACGTCCACCTCTCTGCTGCGCGGGCAGACCCCGCCGGTTGTCGCCGATCTTGGCAGAGAACCCGAAACTGAACAAGGGATTTCGTCGTCAAACTGCCGTTACACGATGGAATCCGTGGCGCTGGCGGTCCCCGGGGCGCTAGGGTCACCCCAATCGCCGACCGGAGGAACCCATGACGCTCACCGACCGCGCCGTCGCCGTGCCCGGGACCCAGGAGGCTGCGCAGCGGCACCTGTGGATGCACTTCGCCCGCCACGCCCCCGGGGAGCCGGTGCCCGTGATCGTGCGCGGCGAGGGCGCCTACGTCTACGACGACGCCGGCCGGCGCTACCTCGACGGGCTCGCCGGGCTGTTCACCGTCCAGGCCGGGCACGGGCGCACCGAGCTCGCCGAGGCCGCCGCCCGGCAGGCCGCCGAGCTGGCGTACTTCCCGCTGTGGTCCTACGCGCACCCGCGCGCCATCGAGCTGGCCGAGCGGCTGGCGGGGTACGCACCGGGGGACCTCAACCGGGTCTTCTTCACCTCCGGTGGCGGCGAGGCCGTCGAGAGCGCGTGGAAGCTGGCCAAGCAATACTTCAAGCTCACCGGCCGGCCGCTCAAGCACAAGGTGATCAGCCGCGCCGTCGCCTACCACGGCACCACGCACGGGGCCCTGTCGCTGACCGGCATCCCGGAGGCCAAGGCGATGTTCGAGCCGCTGGTGCCGAGCGCCGTGAAGGTGCCGAACACGAACTTCTACCGGGCGACCGAGCACGCCGACGACCTCGAGGCCTTCGGGCGCTGGGCCGCGGACCGGATCGCCGAGGCCATCGAGTTCGAGGGCGCGGAGACGGTGGCGGCCGTGTTCGTCGAGCCGGTGCAGAACGCCGGCGGCTGCTTCCCGCCGCCGCCGGGGTACCTGCAGCGGGTGCGCGAGATCTGCGACGCCTACGACGTGCTCATGGTCTCCGACGAGACGATCTGCGCGTTCGGCCGGCTGGGCGAGATGTTCGCGGGCACCCGGTACGGCTACACGCCGGACATCATCACGTGCGCGAAGGGGCTGACGTCCGGGTACGCCCCGCTCGGGGCGATGATCGCCAGCGACCGGCTGTTCGAGCCGTTCGCCTCCGGTGAGGCGTCCTTCGCGCACGGGTACACCTTCGGCGGGCACCCGGTCGCCGCCGCCGTCGCCCTGGCCAACCTCGACATCTTCGAGCGCGAGGGGCTCAACACTCACGTGCGCACCCACGAGGACGCCTTCCGGGCGACCCTCGAGCGGCTGCTGGACCTGCCGATCGTCGGGGACGTGCGCGGGGCGGGGTTCTTCTACGGGATCGAGCTCGTCAAGGACAAGGCCACCCGGGCCACGTTCGACGCCGCCGAGAGCGAGCGGCTGCTGCGCGACTTCGTCTCGGCCGAGCTGTTCCGCGCCGGGCTGTACTGCCGGGCCGACGACCGCGGCGACCCGGTCGTCCAGCTCGCCCCGCCGCTGATCGTCGGCCAGGCGGAGTTCGACGAGATGGAGCAGATCCTGCGCGACGTGCTCACCCGGGCGGCGGCGCTGATCTGACGGCCACGGCGTCCCTGCGGAGCACCCAGCAGAAGCGGGGCGCCACCCCGCCGAAAACGGGCGCAACCCGCCAGCGATGCGCCGAGCCAGGCGGTTCTTCCCGGCTGGCTCGGCGCAAGCCCGCTGGCTGCCACCCAAGATCGCGGCCTCAGCGAGGCGCGCGGGCGGCGAGGGCGGGGAAGGCGGCGCGCGGACCGCACCGAGATGGAAAACGCCCGCCTGCCATGGCAGACGGGCGTCGGAGCGGATGACGGGACTCGAACCCGCGACCCTCACCTTGGCAAGGTGATGCTCTACCAACTGAGCCACATCCGCACGCCTCCGGAGCGGGCTCCGGGGGTGCCTGAAAATCATAGGCCACCCGGGCCCTGCCCGGCCCCGCCCCAGCGGCCGGCGGGCGCCGCAACCCGCAGGATTCCGCCACTCCCGGTCATCGCTGTGAGAGAGATAACCCGGCCGCCGGCTCGGGACTGGCAGGACGGGCCGGGGCACACCGAGCCGCATCGCGCCCACCGGAAGCGGCGCCCCGACGGGACCGGCGCGCCCGGCGAGAGCGAGGCACGGCGGGAGCGGCACGCCCGGCCGCCGGGCCCCGTCACACCTGGCTGTGCACGGCCGAGAACGACACGAGGTCGGCCGGCCGGGGGTAGGAGGCCTGGGCCCCCTCGCCCGTGGCCGCGTACGCGCCCACGAGCGACGCGATCCGGGCGGCGCGGACGAGGTCGAGGCCCGATGCCAGCCCGGCGAGCAGCGCGCCCGTGAAGGCGTCACCGCAGCCGGTCGTGTCCACCGCCTCGACCGGTGTCGCCGCGATCTCCTCCACGGCGGCGTGAGGCGACCCGGTGCGCAGCACCACCGCCCCCTCGGCCCCGAGCGTCACCACCACGTCGGCGACGCCGAACCGGTCGACGACCTCGCGTCCACACTCGGCCCACGAGGTCTCCCGCGGCGAGCGGCCTAGCATGTCCGCCAGCTCGTGCTCGTTGACGACCAGCACGTCGACGAGGCCGAGCAGCTCCGCCGAGGGCCGCCGGTAGGGCGACGGGTTGAGCACCGTCGTCACGGACTCCTCCCGCGCGACCCGGGCGGCAGCCAGCACCACCGCGTCCGCGACCTCGAAGGCGAGGCCGAGCGCGCGCGAGCCGGCGATGGCGTCGCGGGCGCGGGCGACGTCCTCGGTCGTCGTCGTCCCGTTCGCACCGGGCGAGACGATGATGAGGTTCTCGGCCGAGGCGTCGACGCAGACGACGGCGGTCCCGGTCGGCACCCCGCTCCGCCGGGCCACGGCATCGAGCCGGACGCCCGCCGCGGCCAGCTGGTCGAGCACGATGGCGCCGTTGGCGTCGTCGCCGACCGCGCCGACGAGCCGGACGGCCGCCCCCATGAGGGCCGCCGCCGCGGCCTGGTTGGCCGACTTCCCTCCCGACGTGACGCGCAGCGGGCCCCCTTCGACGGTCTCGCCGGGCCGAGGGAGCCGTTCGGTGCGAACGACCAGATCGGCGTTCAGGGAGCCGACCACGCAGACGGGGCCGTCGAGAGCCGCAAGTGCGTTCTGGAGAGAGTTCATGATGGTCCTTCTGTTTCGTGCCCCGGCACCGCGTCGTGGGTCGGGAGATGGCGCGACGTGGAACCACGTGCGATGAATTCGGCCCCGGTGAGGACGAGCTTGCGGCCCTTCGGCGGCCGCCCCTCGAGGATCGATGCCAGCGCCCCCACTCCGGCGGCGGCGAGCTCGGCTACGGGCTGGCGCACCGCCGAGATGCTCGGACGCGTGACACGGAACCAGTTGTCGTCATCGAAGCTCACGAGCCCGATCTCTGCGCCGATCGCGAGATCGTGGTCCTCCAGGACCTCCATGGCCCCCAGGGCCAACAGGTTGGACAGGGCGATCACGGCATCGGGCCGACGTGGCCCCTCGAGGAGCTCCCGCATGGCCACCTGGCCCGAGTGCTGAGAGAAGGCGCCCTCCACGACCCGCACGTCGGTCGCGTCATATCCGGCGCGTCCCAGCGCATCGACCGTGGCCTTGGCCCGCCCCCTGCCGGTGGATGCCTTTCGGGGCCCCGCGATGACGGCGGGACGCTGGTAGCCCTCACGCACCAGGTGGCGGGCGACGTCGAGGAGCGCAGGTGCCGGATCGACGAAGACCGAGTAGGGCACCTCCCCGGCGGGTCGGCGATCCAGGTACACCACCGGGGTGGCGCCGCCGAGGAGGCCCAGCATCCGCGGGGTGGGCGGGCCCGCCGGGACCAGGAGCAGCCCGTCCACCTGCTGCCGCAGCAGCATGTCGGTCACCGCCTCTTGCTGCGCGGGATCCTCCATGCCGTTGGCGATCGCCAGCACCCAGCCGCGCCGGCGCACCTCTTGCTCCACGTGGAACGCCAACGCGGTCATGAACGGGTTGGTGATGTCGCCGATCACCAGTCCGATGGTCCCGGTGCGCCCGGTCCGCATGGCCGCGGCAACCAGGCTCGGCCGGTAGCCGAGCCGATCGGCAACCGCCTGCACGCGTACCCGCGTGTCCGGGGAGACGGCCTCGTGCCCCGACAGGGCACGCGACACCGTCGCCACCGAGACCCCAGCGTGCTCGGCAACTTCTCTGATGGTGGTCATGGACTTCCCGGAGTCTCGGCGAGCGGAAGGTACGGCAGCCGTGACCTTGGCGGCCGTACCTCCCGCTCGGGCGATGGTCTACGCCGTGTCTCCGGCCGGCTTCGGGATGAGCAGGCTCATGAGGAAGGCCAGTCCGAGGAACACTGCGCCCACGATGATCGCACCGCTGTACCCGGCGGCAGGGCCGCCGGCGTCGAGCGCGGTCTTCACCGCGAAGAGGACCGCGAACGACAGGCCCGCGCCGAGGTTCAACGCGCCGGCGTTCAGGCCCGGCAGGTAGCCGGGGTTGTCGGCCGGTGAGAGCACGATCCCGAGACCGTTGAGCATGATGTTCGCGATGCCCGCGTAGGTGATGCCGACGAACACCGACACGCCGAGGAGCAGCCAGCCGGCCGGGTTGCTGACCGTCGCGAGGCAGGCGATCAGGCCCACGACCGTGCCGACGAGGCCCACGCGGAGGATGGCGCGGTAGCCGAACGTCCCGGCGAGCTTTCCGGCGATCGGCCCCATGACCAGGCCGGCCAGGGCGTACGGCGTCAGCGTGACCAGGGGCGCGACGTCGGCGGCGATGCCGGCCCCGACCGTCTCGTCCTGGGCGATGGCCGGAATGATGCCGTTCATCACGGCGAACACGCCGGTCATGGTCAGCACGCTGGTGCCGAGCAGCGCCCACGTCGCGCGCGAGCGCAGGTAGGCCGGGGGCACGAGGGGGTGGGCGGAGGCCGCCTCCGACTTCCAGAACGCCACGAACGCCACGATCCCGACCGCAAGGAGCACGACAACGAGCGCCCAGGGCGCGGCGGCCACCTTGCCCGCCTCGTTGAACGCCGTCAGCACGCAGCCGACCGCGACGACGAGGAGGGCGACGCCGCGCCAGTCCATCGGCTGCGGCACGGCGACACGAGACTCGTCCGTGAGGTACCGGACGGCGAGCACGGCCAGGACGCCGATGACGGCCATGACCCAGAAGATCGACCGGAACCCGTAGTGCTCGGCGAGGAATCCGCCGGCGAGGGCGTCGACGCCGGCGATGCCGCCGTTGATGGCCGTCACGACGCCGAGGAGCACCGCGTACCGCTTGGGGTCCGGCACGGCGACGCGCAGCATGATCAGCGCGAGCGGGACGGTCGGTCCCGCAACACCCTGGACGATCCGGCCCAGGAACAGCACGGTCACGTTCGGCGCCAGCGCGGAGACCACGCACCCGAGCGCGGTCAGCGCCATCATCCAGGCCAGGAGCCGGCGGCGCCCGATCATGTCCCCCAGGCGCGGCAGGAAGAGGCTGAACAGCGCCGCCGCGGTGAAGAAGGCGGTCTGGGTCAGGCCGATCTCCGCGGTGGTCGCATCGAGCTGCTTCTCCATGAGCGCCAGTGCCGGCGACAACATGGAGGCGTTGAGCTGGAAGGCGAAGCACGCGGCGAGCAGGGCCGTCATCACGCCGGCCACCGACCGCCGCGTGCCCACGGTGGGCGTGGCGGCGGGCGCGCTCATGCTTCGACCGGCGAGGTGGAGACGGCGTCGATCGCGTCGATGACCATGCCCCAGAACTTCTCGAAGTCGAGGTCGACGGCCACCTGGGTGGGGCAGTCGTCGGGCGCGGGGGCGCGGAAGTCCGCCACCGTCATGCCCAGGGTGTGCGTGCCGGTGAGCTCGACGGCGAGCGGCGCCCGGCGGGTGGTCATCACGCTGGGATCGATGCAGTAGGCGACGGCGCACGGGTCGTGCACCGGCGGGAAGTCGAAGCCCTGCGCGTCCTTGTACGCCGCGCGGAAGAACGTGAAGAGCCCGAGCACGAAGTCGGACACGGGGGTGTCGAGCGCCTGGATCCGCGCCGCGACCTCGTCCGTCGCCAGCGCCTGGTGGGTGAGGTCGAGGCCGACCATCGTGAGCTCCCAGCCCGCCGAGAAGACGATGTGGGCGGCCTCCGGGTCGACGAGGATGTTGAACTCGGCGACGGCGGACCAGTTCCCGACGTGGTAGCCGCCGCCCATGAGCACGACCTCCTTGACCCGCTCGACGATCCGCGGCTCCTTGCGCACCGCCATCGCGATGTTGGTCAGCGGGCCGATGGGCACGAGGGTGACCGTGCCCGGCTCCTCACGCATGACGATGTCGATGATGAGGTCGACCGCGTGGCGGGGGTCGAGGGAGACGGTGGGCTCGGGCAGCTCGACGCCGTCCAGGCCGGACTCGCCGTGGACGTCGGGGGCGACCTCCTGGGCCCGGACGAGTGGGCGATCGCACCCCGCCGCGATCGGCACGTCGACCATGCCGGCGACCGTGGCCACGGCGAGCGCGTTACGGGTGACCTTGGAGAGGGTCTGGTTGCCGCCGACGGTCGTGACGGCCAGGAGATCGATCTCCGGATTGCCGTGCGCGAGGAGCATGGCGATCGCGTCGTCGTGCCCCGGGTCGCAGTCGAGGATGATCTTCTTTGACATCGTTGTCCCCCTTCGCCCGGCCTGCTGGAGGGTTGGTGCCGGACCGTTTGGAATCGATTACACCGGCACCGTAACTCCGCTCGGCCCGACCGATGAAATCGATTCCATGAGCCGTGCGTCACACCCTCGCACCCTCGATCGGTCGCGCCCCCACAGACGTTCGCCCCGTGCCAGCCACGCCCACGGGCGTGAAGACCCGGCCCGGCCAGGCAGTCCCCGGGACCGGGGAGACCCGGCCCGGTGCAGGCAGTCCCCGGGACCGGGGAGACCCGCCCGGCGCGCGCCGTCCCGCCGCACCCGGCCCCCGGTCGACCCGGCGAGGCCGCTGCCGGGTCAGCCGCGGACGGAGAGCTTCATGCCCTCGTGGGAGGCGACGAACCCGAGGCGCGCGTAGAACCGGTGCGCGTCGGCGCGGCGCTTGTCGGTGGTGAGCTGGACCAGGGCGCAGCCGCGCCGGCGCGCCTCCTCGATCGCCCAGCCCATCATGGCCCGGCCGAGACCCCGCCCCCGCCTGGCCGCGGCCACGCGCACCGCCTCGACCTGGGCGCGCAGCGCCCCGCGCCGGGCCAGCCCGGGAATGGTGGTCAGCTGCAAGGTGCCGACGACGACGCCGTCGGCCTCGGCGACGACGAGCAGCTGGGACGGGTCGGCGTCGATCGCCGCGAAGGCGCGCCGGTAGGGCGCGAGATCACCGCCGTCGCGTTCGACGCCGAGCTGGTCGTCGGCGAGCAGGCGGACGAGGGCCGGCAGGTCCGCCGCGCGCGCACGGCGCAGGACGACGCCGTCGGCGAGGTCGCAGGGGAGCGTCACGCCGCCAGTGTGCCAAGGTGACGGCTCACGACAGGGTCGATATCTCGCCGCGCTCGGGGGCGGGCAGGGTGGCGCGCACGGCGTGGGCGGCGGCCACGAGATGTTCCAGCGCGGCGGTGACCTCCTCGTAGCCGCGGGTCTTCAGGCCGCAGTCGGGGTTGACCCACAGCTGCCCCGGCGGCACGGCGGCGACGGCCGTGGCGAGCAGCTCCTTCAGCTCGTCCACCGACGGCACCCGCGGGGAGTGGATGTCGTACACCCCCGGCCCGATCTGCCGGCCGAACCCGGCGCGCCGGATGTCCGCGAGCACCTCCATCCGCGAGCGCGCCGCCTCGATGCTCGTCACATCCGCGTCGAGCCGGTCGATCGCCCCGAGGATCGCGCCGAACTCGGAGTAGCACAGGTGCGTGTGGATCTGGGTGTGCGCCGGCGCGCCCGAGGTGGCCAGCCGGAAGGCGCGCACCGACCAGTCGAGGTAATCCTGCCGCTCCGCGGCGCGCAGCGGCAGCAGCTCGCGCAGGGCGGGCTCGTCGACCTGGACGATGCCGATCCCGGCCGCCTCCAGGTCCGCGATCTCGTCGCGCAGCGCCAGCGCCACCTGCAGCGCCGTCTCCCCCGGCGGCTGGTCGTCACGCACGAAGCTCCACGCGAGGATGGTCACCGGGCCGGTGAGCATGCCCTTGACCGGCCGGTCGGTCAGCGAGGCCGCGTGGCCGGTCCACTCCACCGTCATCGGGCCCCGCCGGGCCACGTCGCCCCACAGGATGGCCGGGCGGGTGCACCGCGAGCCGTAGGACTGCACCCACCCGTGCTCGGTGGCGGCGAACCCGTCGAGCAGCTCGGCGAAGTACTGCACCATGTCGTTGCGCTCCGCCTCGCCGTGCACGAGCACGTCCAGGCCGAGGCGCTCCTGCAGGCGCACCACCTGCTCGATCTCGGCGCGCATCGCCTGGCGGTACTCGGCCTCGCTCATCGTCCCCCGGCGCAGCGCCGCGCGGGCCCGGCGGATCTCCGCCGTCTGCGGGAACGAGCCGATGGTCGTCGTCGGCAGCGCCGGCAGCCCTAGCCGGGCCTCCTGGGCGGCGCGGCGTTCGGGGTAGGGCGCCCGCGCGAAGGCGGCGTCGGTCAGCGCGGCCAGCCGCTCGCGCACGCCCGCCCGGCGCACGCCCGGGTGGGCCCGCCGGGCGCGGCGCGCCGCGGCGGCCTCGGCGAGCCGGGTGGCGACCGCCTCGCGCCCGCCGGCCACCGCGTCGGCGAGGAGCAGGACCTCCTCGACCTTCTGGTCGGCGAAGGCCAGCCAGCCGCGCAGCTCCCGGCTCAGGTGCTTCTCCCGGGCGGCGTCGTGCGGCACGTGCAGCAGCGAGGTGGAGGTCGCGACGGCGACCCGGGCGCCCTCCCCGATGCCCGCGCGCAGCCGCTCCAGCACCCCGAGGGCGGCGTCGAGGTCGGTGCGCCAGACGTTGCGCCCGTCGACGACGCCGGCCACGACGACCTTGCGGGCCAGGGTGGCCAGCTCGGCGGCGGGCGGCAGCGGCCCGCGCACCAGGTCCAGGCCCACGGCCTCGACCGCGGAGCGGGCGAGCACCGGCAGGGCGTCGCCGAGCGGGCCGTACCCGGCGGACACGAACAGCGCCGGGCGCTCGGGCCGGCCCAGCTCGCCCGCCAGGGCGCCGTAGGCACGCTCGGCCGCCGCGAGCACCCGGGCGCGCGGGACGTCCCAGGCGTCGGAGACGAGGGCCGGCTCGTCCAGCTGGAGCCAGGGCGCGCCCGCGACGCCCAGCGCGCGGAGCTGGTCGGCGTAGGCGGCGACGGCGTCGTCGAGGCGGTCGAGGGGGTGGAAGCCGGCCGGCGCGCCGGCGGCGGGCTTGCTCAGCAGGAGGAAGGTCACCGGGCCGACGATGACCGGGCGGGTGGTCACGCCGTCGGCGGCGGCCTCGAGGAACTTGAATATCAGCCGGTCGTCGCCGTAGCGCAGCGGGGTGTCCGGGCCGATCTCGGGCACGAGGTAGTGGTAGTTGGAGTCGAACCACTTGGTCAGCTCCAGGGGGGCGCGCTCCCCGTCGCCGCGGGCGAGGGTGAAGTACCCCGGCAGGTCCACCGTGCCGTCCTCCGCGACGAGGTCCGCGAACCGCTCGGGCACCGCCCCGAGGGTGGTGGCGGCGTCGAGGACGTGGTCGTAGGCGGAGAAGTCCCCCGGGATGGACCCGTCGCCGGGCGGCAGGCCCAGCCGGGCGAGGCGTCCCCGGGTCTCGCGGCGCAGGCTCTCCAGGGCGGCGAGCAGGTCGTCGAGCTCGCTGCGTCCGGCCCAGAAGGCCTCCACCGCCTTCTTCAGCTCCCGGTTGGCGCCGATGCGCGGGTAGCCCAGCACGGTGGCGTCCGGGAACCACGGGACGGTGCGGTCCCGGCCGGCGTCGCCGTCGCCCCCGGGCCTGGCGGTGGTGGTCATGACGGCTCCTCAGGTGCGGGCGGGCGGGACGGCCGGGCGGGTCTCGAGGGCGGGGTTGCGGACGCCCCGGGCCCGCAGGTGCTCGAGGACGTCCAGCGCGGGACGGTCCTGGTTGAACGTGTACAGGTGCAGCCCCGGCGCGCCGACGGCGAGCACCCGGTCGATGAGCGCCAGGGTGGCATCGATGCCCCGCCGCAGCCGCTCGGTGTCGTCAGGGGTGTCCAGCAGCGCGTCGAGGGTGACGGGCACGGGCACCCCGCTGAGCTCGTCGAGGCGGTGCAGCCGCCGCCGGTCGGTCAGGGGCAGGATGCCGGGCAGGATCGGGATGTGCACCCCGGCGGTGCCCGCGTCGGCGCACAGCGAGGCGTAGGCCTCGGCGTCGTAGAAGACCTGGGTGATGGCGAAGTCGGCGCCGGCGTCCTGCTTCTCGCGCAGGGCGGCCAGCTCGGCGGTCCGGGTGTGGCTCTGCCCGGAGGGGTAGGCGGCGACGGCGACGGACACGACGTCGGCCGGCGCGACGCCGAGGTCGAGCGCGACGACGCTGGGCGCGGCGGCGCGCAGGCAGCCGTCCTCGCGGCGCTCGGCCTCGACCTCGCGGATGAGCGCGACCAGCTCGCTGGACCGGCTCAGCCCGTCGGGCGGGGGGTGCCACGTCGTCTCGCCCGGCGGCGGGTCGCCGCGCAGGGCGAGGAAGTCGCGCACCCCGGCGTCGAGCAGGCGGCGCACCCGGGCGGCGATCTGCTCGCGGGTGGCCGCGACGCAGGTGAGGTGGGCGATGGGCGGGATGCGGGTCTGGACCAGGAGACGGCGCAGGAGCTCGGCGGAGGCGGCCCGGGCCGCCTCGGAGACGCTGTAGGTGACGGAGAAGAAGTCCGGGCCGGCCTCCGCCATGCGCAGCACGCGCTGCCAGACCGTCTCGTCGAGCTCGGGGCGCCGCGGCGGGAAGAGCTCGAAGGAGACCGTCGGGTGCGTCGCGACGCTCACACACAGCAGGCTAGGTCGCGCCACGACGCAGATCACGCCTCCAAGCCCGTCCGGAACACCGCCCCCGCGGCGCCCTCCACCGTCGAGCATGGCAGCGGCCTGGGCCGGTCGGGGTGGTTCGCCGCGCCGTCCCACCGGCCGGGACGACGCACCGGCCGACCAGGGTCGGCCACGCCCGGCCCCCAGCACCCGAGCCCGCCCGGCCCCGGGCGCCGTCAGCGGACCTGGACCACGACCTTCCCGGTCGCGTGCCCGGACTCGACCGCCGCCATGGCCTCGGCGGCCCGGTCCAGCGGGAGCACCTCGCTCACGCGCGGGCGCACCAGCCCGGCCGCGACGTGCCCGAGCAGGGCGCCGAGCGACTCCCGGGTCGGGTGGCGCTCGACCCCGGAGCCGCCGACCTCCCGGGCGGTGGCGGGGTCCGCCGTCGAGACGATCGTGGCGGGATCCGTCGCCAGCGGCGCGACGTCGCGCAGCGGCTGACCGCCGACCAGGTCGACGACGGCGTCGACGCCGTCGGGCGCCACGGCCCGCACCCGCCCGGTGACGCTGGCGCCGGCGGGGACGAACACCGCGCCGAGCTCCTCGACGAGGGTCCGCTTGCCCTCGCTGGCCGTGCCGACGACCCGCAGCCCCATGACCGCGGCCCCGAGCTGGACGGCGATGACCCCCACGCCGCCCCCCGCGCCGTTGACGAGCAGGGTCCGGCCGGGCTCGAGGGGGACCTGGTGGACGGCGTCGTAGGCGGTCGCCCCGGCCACCGGCAGTGCGGCGGCGTCGACGAAGGAGACCTGCGAGGGCTTGGGCACGACGTCGCCCACCCGGGCGATCGTGTGCTCGGCCAGGGCACCCCAGCCGCGGGCCGGCACGCCGAGGACGGCGTCGCCCACCGCCAGGCCGTCGACGTCGGCCCCGACGGCGTCGACGACGCCCGCGAACTCCAGGCCCATGGGCGCCGGCAGCGCGATCCGCGTGCCGAACTGGCCCGAGCGCCGCTTCCAGTCCGCGGGGTTGACCCCCGCCGCCCGGACGGCGACGCGCACCTCGCCAGGGCCGGGCTCGGGCACGGGGCGGTCGAGGAAGGCCTGGGTCTCGGGGCCGCCGTAGTCGCGGAAGACGAACACCTGGGACATGGGCGCATCCTCCCGCACCGGCTGGGAGCACACCCGGCGAACCGCACCACCGGACGGAGGCGCATCCGGTGAACCGGGAGCACCGGGCGGCGGCACACCCGCGACCCCGCGCCAACCGGCAGGCAGGCACGTGTCCGCCGCGCCGGCGCGGGGCCGGTTAGGTTGGCGGCGGGCGTTCCGGACACCACCGGGCCGGGACACCCGTCACGGGTTGCGAGAAGCGGAGGTCGGATGATCTGGGTCCTGCTCGTCGGGGCGATCGCCGCCGAGGTGGTGGCCACCAGCCTCCTGCCCCGGACCCAGGAGTTCCGCGCCCTTCGCCCCACCGCCGTCGTGCTGGCGCTGTACGCGGCGGCCTTCGTGCTGCTGTCCCGGGTGCTCCTCGAGCTCGAGGTCGGCGTCGCCTACGCGCTGTGGGCCGGCCTGGGCACCGCGGCGGTCGCGGTCATCGGGATGCTCGTTCTCGGCGAGCGCCGGTCGGCCGGCAAGCTCACCGGCCTGGCGCTGGTCATCGCCGGCGCGGTCCTGCTGAACCTCTCCGGCGGGGGCCGCTGATGGCCGGCTGGTGGTCCCTCGCCGGCGCGATCGCGGCGGAGATCGTCGCGACCACCCTGCTGGACCGCAGCGAGGGATTCGGCCGGCCGGTCGTCGGCATGCTCGCGCTGGCCGGGTACGCGCTGGCCTTCTCCCTGCTGACCCGGGCGCTGCGCACGGTGTCGCTGAGCGTGGCCTACGCGCTGTGGTCCGGCATCGGCACCGCCGTCGTCGCCAGCATGGGCGTGCTCTTCCTCGGCGAGACCCTCACGCCCACGAAGGTCCTCGGCCTGCTCGCGGTCGTCGTCGGCGTGGTCGTCCTGGAGCTCTCGGGGAAGGAGCCCCGGAGCGACGGCGCCGTCGAGCCGTGACAGCGGCCCCGGATCGTCCGGCAGCTCGACGCAGGGGAGCGCCCCGGGCGGTCCGGCAACCCTGACCTCGAGCTATATACGGACGGTTTGGGTGCGGTTTGCCGAGCCGTCGGCGAGCCGTCGCAGGGGCTCCATGCCGGGGTCGCCCCGCGGCCGGATCGGGTTCACCGGCGGCTGGAAGCGTCGGCTCCGATCGGTCGGGAGGGGCCGGCCGACATTCGACAGGAGTCATGTGACCGTGAACACGAACCCATCCAGATCCCTGCTGCACCGCCGCACCGGCCTGGCCGCGACCGCCGTCGCGATCGCCGTCTCCGGCGCGGCGCTGGTGCCGGCGGCCGCCACGGCCGCCCCGGGCGGCCCGAAGGCGGCGCCGTGGGCCGAGACGGCCTACCGCGGCGGCGTCCACGTCGTCGAGGGCACCGGCGAGAACCAGGACGTCCTCGACGGCACCGTCTTCGCCGACAAGAACCAGAACTCCGTCCAGGACCGCAACGAGCAGGGCCTCGCCGGGGTGACCGTCTCCAACGGGCGCGACGTCACCACCACCGACAGCCACGGCCGCTACGAGCTGCCCGCCTTCGACAACATGACCGTCTTCGTCACCCAGCCCCGGGGCTACCAGGTGCCGGTCGACGAGGACAACGTCGCCCAGTTCTTCTACCACCACCTCCCCGAGGGCTCCCCCGAGCTGCGCTACGGCGGGATCGCGCCGACCGGGGCGCTGCCGGACGAGGTGAACTTCCCGCTCGCCAAGAGCCAGCTCACCCAGTCCCCCGAGCAGCACTGCGTCATCGGCGGCGACATCCAGACGTACAACCTCGACGAGGTCGAGTACGCCCGCGCCGGCGCCTTCGCCGACCTCGCCGCGCGCACCGACTACGCCGGCTGCGGCGTGACCTTCATCGGCGACGTCGTCGGCGACGACCTCTCGCTGTACCCGCAGACCCGCGAGCTGGCCGGGATGCTCAACGGGCCGGCCCGCTTCCTGCCGGGCAACCACGACCTCGACCTCGACGCCACCACCAGCGAGCACACCTTCGACACCTTCCGCGCCAACCTGGGCCCGGAGTACTACTCCTACGACGCCGGCAAGGTCCACGTCGTCGCCCTGAACACGGTGGAGTACCGCGCCGGCACCGCCTACACCGGGGCGCTGGACGACCAGCAGCTGGAGTGGCTGCGCAACGACATCGCCCAGGTGCCGGAGGACCGGCTGATCGTCCTGGCGGCCCACATCCCGCTGCTCGACTACGCCGACCAGGGTGAGGGCCGCCACCAGGTCGCGCAGGTGCGGGAGATCTACGACATCCTCCAGGGCCGCGAGGCCGTCGCCGTCGGCGGGCACACCCACAGCCTCGAGAACCTGCGCGAGGGCGACAGCCTCGCGGGGTGGTCGCAGCTGTTCGGCGTGGAGGGCCTGCCCTTCACCCACATCACCTCCGGCGCCATCTCCGGCGACTGGTTCTCCGGCCGCCAGCTCGACGGCGGCTACCCCACCGCCCTCCAGCGCGACGGCGGCGTGCCCGGCGTCCTGACGCTCGACGTCAAGAACGCCACGTTCCAGGAGCGCTTCACCGTGCGCGGCGAGGACGACGCCCACCAGATGGCCCTCGGCCTGAACACCCCGCGCTACCGCGAGTGGTACGCCGCGAACCTGGCCAACCGCGGGTCCGCGCCGGCCTTCGAGAACCCGCTCGCGGTCTCCCGGGAGGACCTCGCCGGCGGCACCTGGCTGACGACCAACTTCTGGCTGGGGTCGACCGGCTCCACCGTGAAGGTCGCGCTCGACGGCGGGCAGGCCGTCGAGGCCGTTCGCACCCAGCAGATGCAGGGCGAGGGCCAGCTGGTCGGGGCCGAGTGGTCCGACCCGGCCGCGGTCCAGGAGCAGCTGGTCCACGGCGGCAGCATCGCCGACCGCTCCATGCACCTGTGGCGCCTCGAGCTGCCCGCCGACCTCGCGGCCGGTGAGCACACCGCCGAGGTGACCGCGACCGACGTCCACGGCCGCACCTTCACCGAGACGATCACCTTCGAGATCACCGAGTAGCCGGCACGACGGCGAGGGGCGGGGCCTGCGGTCCCCGCCCCTCGCCGTCGGCCCGGCCGGGTACCGCACCGGTGCACGAGCGCTCCCGCACCCGCGCGCGAACGCTCCACCGCCGCGTCCCGGCGCCGGCGCGGCGCGGCACCACCTCCGACGCCGGCCAGCTCGCTCGGCACCCGGAGGATCCGCTCAAAGGGGCCGAACTCGCAGGCCAGACCTTATCGGACGGTTTTGAGGGTCAAATAGTGAGACGATTTGCCCCTAATATTGGCTAGGTGGACCCAGCCTTCACGGACATCACCGATGTCCACCGAGCCGACAGAGACGTGCGGGTGACCGTGCGTGACGACGAGGTGACCCTGACGATCCGGTCGCCCAAGAAGTTCCTGTCGATCACCGTCGACCGGGCCGAACTGGTGCGCGCGATTACGGGGGAGGGAATTGGGATATGATTCCCTCGCTTGTGTCCATAGAGGACAGTGAAAAGCCCCCGTCTCCCGCTGGGAGACGGGGGTTTTGTCCATTCCTGGAGAAACGTCGCCGCAGCCTTACGCCGGATCGGTGCGCGAATGGGGCAGCGCCGGCGAGCAATCGGGGCGCAGCGCCGCGCGCGTGAACAATGTCGGAACGGGGGCTGAACAATGCGCTCTCGTCCCGTAGGGCGGACACCTGCCTGCCGCGATTTCTGCGGGCGCACCCCGGGGTTATGGCCCGTCCTTGAGACGGACCACGGGCGTCGGGATCTCTTGCGGCACGGGCGTCGCTTCGGGCAAGGTGCGTCCCATGCAACAGCTCGACGAGCTGCGCTACGAGCGGGTCGACGGCGTGAACGTCTGGACGCTCGTCCGGCGGCTGGGCTGACGCCGGCCCCAGCGCCGCCACGCGGACATCCGGCTCACCCCCGGCGGCGCGCGGTCACCGCGTGCAGCGGGTCGCCGGGGGTCAGCCGGCGGGCGCCGGTCACCTCCAGCCCCGCCGCGGTGAGGTAGCCGGCCAGGTCCCCGGTGGTGGGCAGGGACATCTCGCCCTCCTGGGCGCGCAGCAGCAGGTCGAAGTGGCGGCTGAACGCGCTCGGGTCGGCGACGGTGGAGACCACCATGACCGTCCCGCCCGGGCGCACCAGGGCCGCGACGTCGTGGAGGAAGTCGGCCCGCTCGGCCGCCGGCAGGTAGTAGATGACGTTGGCGAGCAGGGCGAGGTCCACCGGCCCGCCGAGCCGGGCGGGGTCGGCCAGCAGGCCGCGCACGTCCATGGCGAGCACCCGCCCCCGGTCGGCGAGGTCGGCGCGGGCGAGGCGCTCCTGGGCCAGCCGGGCGGCCACGGCGTCGATCTCGACGCCGGTGCCCTCGGCCTCCGGGGCCGCGCGCAGCATGTGCTCGAGGTTGGTGCCGTCCCCGCAGCCGACGTCGAGCACCCGGGCCGGTCGCAGGCGCTCGACCTCGGCCGCGAGCGCGTCGTGGACGAGGGGCTCGAAGGCCCGCGAGAGGCGGGCGATGACGTCCCCGTGCCGGGCGATGTCCGAGCGGGCCGGGCCGCCGCGCAGCTGGACCGGGAGGTCGTGGTAGAGGCCGGTGTGGTAGCCGCTGAACCCCTCGTAGGCGGCCCGGACGACGTCGTCGGCGAGCACCGCCCGGCCCCGGCGGGTCAGCCGGTGCCCGCGGGGCCCGGTGCGCACGAGCCGGGCCGCCTCGAGGACCTCGAGGAACGCCTCGAGCAGCCGGACGTCGGTGACCGCGAGGGTGTCGGCCAGCGACGCCGTCGTGCGCGGCTCGATGAGGGCATCGAGCACCCCGGACTCCAGGGCGGCGCCGACGGTGGCGACGCGGATCGCGGCCTGCCCGTCGCGCAGGCTGCGCAGCCGCTCGGGCAGGCTGCCGGCGCGGGCCAGCTTCACGGCGCTGCGTGGTCTCACGGTCCTCACGCTCCCCTGTGGGCGGGTGCGCCGGCGGTACCCGGCGCCACCAGGGTGGCGGCTGGGCGGCGTCCGGTCCAGCCCGACGGCGGGCTGGGGGCCGCAGGTCCCTGGCGCCGGCGGGCCGCTGCCGCCATGCTGGCACCACCGGACCACCCGGGTCCGGCGGCACGGGAGGTCACGGTGGACAGGACGCGGATCAGCTGGGCGCAGCTCAGCACCGGGCAGCGGGCGGCGCTGGTGGCGCTCGGCGCGGTCGAGGTGGCGCTGGCGGCGGCGGCGTGGACGGACCTGGCCCGCCGGCCCGCCGAGGCGGTCAACGGCCGCAAGTCCCTGTGGGCCGCGGCGATCGCGGTCAACATCGTCGGGCCGCTGTCCTACTTCAAGTGGGGCCGGCGCGCGGCGGAGTAGCGGGGGCCTGCGGTGGGCGGGGCGGTGGAGGTCCGGGGCCTGCGCGTGGTCCGCGGGCGCACGACGGCGCTGGCCGGGGTCGACCTCGACGTCGCCGCCGGCGCGGTGACCGGGCTGCTGGGTCCCTCCGGCTCGGGCAAGACCACGCTCATGCGGTGCGTGCTCGGCGTCCAGCGGGTGGCCGCCGGGCGGGTGACGGTCCTCGGCCACCCGGCGGGGAGCCGGGAGCTGCGCCGCCGGATCGGGTACGTCACCCAGGCGCCCAGCGTCTACCCGGACCTCACGGTCGAGGAGAACCTGCGTTACTTCGCACGCGTCCTCGGCGTGGACGGGCGGTCCCGCGCGGTGACGACGGCGGCGGAGGCGCTGGACGTCGTCGGGCTGGCCCCGCAGCGGCGCCAGCTGGTCGGGACGCTCTCGGGCGGGCAGCTCTCCCGGGTGTCCCTGGCCGCGGCCCTGCTCGGGTCCCCCGACCTGCTCGTGCTCGACGAGCCGACCGTGGGCCTGGACCCGGTGCTGCGCGAGTCGCTGTGGGCGACCTTCCGGGACATCGCCGCCACGGGCACCACGCTGCTGGTCTCCTCGCACGTCATGGACGAGGCGGCGCGCTGCGACGAGCTGGTCCTGCTGCGGGAGGGGCACGTCCTCGCCCACACCACCCTGCCCGAGCTGCTGGCGCGCACCGGCCAGAGCGACGGCGAGCGCGCCTTCCTGCACCTGGTCCGCGGCGGGGACGCCCCGGTGCGGGGGCGGCCATGATCGCCACCGCCCACCGGGTGCTGCTCCAGCTGCGCCACGACCCGCGCACCGTGGGGATGATCCTCGTCGTCCCCTGCGTGCTGCTCACCCTGCTGTGGTGGATCTACGACGAGGGCGGCGCGGTGTTCCAGCGCATCGGCCCGGCGCTGCTGGCGCTGTTCCCCGTCATCATCATGTTCCTCATCACCTCCATCACCACGCTGCGCGAGCGGCGCTCGGGCACGCTGGAGCGGCTGCTGACCCTGCCCCTGGGCAAGGTGCCGTTCCTGCTCGGATATGCCCTGGCCTTTGCCGTCGTCGCGGTGATCCAGGCGCTGGTGGCCTGCGCGCTGGTGCTCGGGCCCCTCGGGCTGGAGGTCGCCGGGCCCTGGGGCGCGCTGGTGCTGGTCGCCGTGCTCGACTCGCTCCTCGCCGTCGCGCTGGGGCTGTTCGTCTCCGCCTTCGCCAGCTCCGAGTTCCAGGCGGTGCAGTTCATGCCCGCGATCGTGCTGCCCCAGCTCCTGCTGTGCGGGCTGCTCGTGCCGCGCGCGCAGCTGCCACCGGTGCTCGAGTACGTCTCGGACGTGCTGCCGCTGTCCTACGCCGTCGACGCGATGAACGAGGTCTCCCGGCAGGCGAGCCCGGACCTGGCGCTGCCGGTGGCGGTGCTGGCGGGGTTCATCGTCGCCGTCCTCCTGCTCGGCGCGGCGACGCTGCGCCGGCGCACGCCCTGACCGCCGTCGTCCTACGCTCGTGGCATGGCCACACGCAGCCACGCCGAGCAGGTCGGCGAGGAGCGGCTCCGCGCCGCCACCGGGCGCACGCGCGAGGGGTGGTACGCCCTGCTCGACGAGGCCGGGGCACGCGAGTGGGACCACACCCACATCGCCCGGTGGCTCGGCGGCGAGCACGACGTCGACGCCTGGTGGGCGCAGGGCGTGACGGTGGGCTACGAGCAGTCGCGCGGGCTGCGCGCCCCGGGCCAGCGCCCGGACGGGACGTTCGAGACCACCGTGACGAAGACCGTCCGCGCGACGCTGGCCCAGGCCTGGCCCTACCTCGCCGACGACGACCTGCGCAGCGAGTGGCTCGACGTCGACTGGCCCGTCATGGGGCTGACCGAGCCGCGGACGGCGCGCTTCCGCGGCGACGACGACTCCCGGGTCCTCCTGGCCCTCTCCGAGCTGCCGCCCGCCCGGGACGGCCGGCCGCGCACCCGGGTGGCCTCCGCGCACACCCGGCTCCGCGGCGCCGACGAGGTGGCCGAGACGAAGAAGTTCTGGAAGGACAGCCTCGAGGCCCTCGCCGGGCTGCTCGAGCGGGACTGACCCGCCGGCTCGACCGGTGCGCGGCCCGCGACCACCCCTCCCCAGCATTCGGGACGCCAAGTGCCTAAATGTTGAGACCCGACGCCTGAGGTCCTGACGGGTGTCATACCAACCCTTTACCGTGGTCGCATGGAGGTCACGATCACCACGCCGCGCGGTGTCCGGCTGGCCGGGACCTTCGAGCCCGGGCCGGGGCCGCGCGCGGTGCTCTTCGCGCACGGGTTCCTCTCCGACCGCCACTCCTCACTGCGCTTCGACATCCTCGCCTCCGCCTACCGCACCGCCGGCTACGCCACCTTGCAGTTCGACTTCTCCGGGTGCGGGGCCAGCGACGAGGACGTCGTCACCGTGACCAACGAGATCGAGGACCTGCGCTCGGCCTCCGCCTGGCTCGCGGAGCAGGGCTACCCCGCCCAGGTGCTCCACGCCCACTCCTTCGGCTCGCTCGCCGCGCTGCGCGGCCAGCCGGCGGACATCCTCGCCATGGTGGTCACCGGCGCGCTGACCGGACCGATGAACTACCCGTGGGAGCAGATCTTCTCGCCCGGCCAGCTCGACGAGCTCGAGGCGCACGGCGTGACCCGCGTGCCCGACGACAACGAGGCGTCCACCCGCGAGTACTCGGTGATCTCCCGCGAGACCCTCGCCGACTACTCCCTGATCGACCAGCACGAGCTGCTGGGGAAGGTGCGCGTGCCCGTGCTCTTCCTCTACGGCGAGGCGGACGAGGAGACCGACCTCGTGACCATGGCTCGCGAGGGCATCGCGCTGGTCCCCACCTCCGCGCGGCTGGAGATCGTCACCGGCGCGCAGCACGGGATGAAGGACCGCCTCGACGTCGTGGCCGAGCTGGCGCTGGCCTGGTTCGCCGAGCACCTGCCCGGCGACGCCTGAGCGGCGCCGCTACGGCCTGACGGTGAGCTCCGTGCGGATGCCGTTGCCCACCATGCCGGGCTTGCAGGCCACCTCATAGGTGCCCGCGGCGAGGTCGACGGCGACCTGCGCGCTCGTGCCCGGGCCGATGTTCTCCTTCTCGGTGACCACCTTGTCGCCCGCGTAGACGTAGACCTCGGTGACCTCCTTGCCCGAGTTGGTGATGTCGAGCGTGGTCCGGCCGGCCGGGACCGTCGGATCGGAGAGCTGGCAGGCCGAGTCGGACGCCGTCACGCGCAGGGGGCCGGCCGACGACGCCGCGCCGGTGGTCCCGGCGTCGGAGGAGCAGGCCCCCAGGGCGAGGAGCGGCAGGATGACCACGACGGCCAGGGCGGGCACCGCACGACGGATGGGCACGCTTCCTCCTGGGGAGCGGGGGTCGGGGAGGCGGGCGCGGCCCGCGCGGAGAGGTCAGGCCACGGGTGCCGGCGTGGGCGACGGGGCGCCCACGCGGGGCCGGGCGGGGCGGAAGAACTGCACCATCATGACGGCCACGTAGGCCACCCAGGCCACGGCCTGCAGGACGGTGGTCTGCGGCGAGAAGTTCAGCGTGCCCTTGAGCACGGTGCCGTACCAGCTGGTCGGCGGCACCTGGCTGCTGACGTCGAAGGCCAGGGTGGTCAGCCCCGGCAGCACGCCCGCCTCCTGCAGGTCGTGCACGCCGTAGGCCAGCACCCCGGCGGCGACGACGATGAGGGCCGCGCCGGTCCAGGTGAAGAACTTGCCGAGGTTGACGCGCAGCAGGCCGCGGTAGATGAGGTAGCCGAGGAGGGCGGCGCAGGCCAGACCGATCGCCGCGCCGGTGACCGGGGCCCAGCCCTGCCCGGTGGCCTGGATGGCCGCCCACAGGAAGAGCGCGGTCTCCAGCCCCTCCCGGGCGACGGCGAGGAAGGCGGTGAGCACGACGGCGCCGGCCCCCATGGCCAGCGCTCCCGCCATCCGGTGGTCGAGCTCGCGCTTGAGTCCCCGGGCCGCCCGCCGCATCCAGAAGATCATCCAGGTGACGAAGCCGACGGCGACGATCGAGAGCGTGCCCCCGAAGATCTCCTGCTGCTCGAACGTCATGTTCCGTGACGTGAACTGCAGCAGGGCGCCGAAGGCCAGGCTCAGCGCGACGGCGGCCGCGACGCCGGCGGCCACGACCGGGAGGCGGTCGCGCCGGCCGGTGCGCACCAGGTAGGCGACGAGGATGCCGACGACGAGCGAGGCCTCGAGGCCCTCCCTGAGGCCGATCAGCAGGTTGGCGATCACGGACGTTCCTTCGCGACGACGGCGGTGCGAGCGAGGTAAGGCTAGCCTTACCCCCCGGGCGCGTCTAGCCCCAGCAGACGCCTCATATCAAGCCTTTCGTGCCCGAAAACTCGGCGCTGTGCCGGGGCGACCGAGCGGCTCCCGGCCCATTGCCGGGTGCTCGAGCGGCTCCCGGCCCCGTGCCGGGGTGATCGACCGGCTCCCGCCGCCGTGCCGACTCCAACCGGCTCCCGCCGCCGTGCCGTCTCCGATCGACTCCCGCCGCCGTGTCGTCGGGGGCTCGAGATGCGCGCCCGCCGAACCACCCCCACACTGGACCCGGTTTGACCGAAATGGCCGGTTCCACGGCGTAGGGGGACGTGGAGCCGGCCGTTGTCGTGCTCGGCCACCGCACGGCACCGCGCCCCGCGGGCAGCGCGACTACCGGCGCCGCCGCCGGGGGTAGAGCACGGCGAACCGCTCGAGCACGACGGGCGTCTCCGGCGTGAACTCTCGGCCGTACCCGCCCAGCACGTGCCGCAGGTACCTCTCGTGCACCTGGCGCCAGTGCTCGAGGCTGCGGTCGCCCTCGCCCTCCGCGGCGGCGTGCTCGGCGGGCACCTGGTCGAAAGGCACGACGTCGACGGCCGTGGTGCGCGTGAGCACGTGGGGCTCACCGGCACCGTCGCAGATGATGGAGAGGTCCCCGGGGCGCGGCAGCTCCTCCCCCTCCGCCTCCCACTCCCACCGGGCGCTCGACGTCGCCGTCTTGACCCCGGCCACGACGAGCGCGAGGAGCTCGTCCGCCTCCTCGGCGTCGGTGCCGAAGGACCAGGCCGGCGGAGTCAGCGCGGCCACCTCGTTCTCCCCCACCACGACGTCGAGCCGGGTGAACCCGGCGACCTTGCGGGCCTGGGCCCAGAACCGCTCGACGGTCTCGTCCTCGGGAGGGGTGGTGTCCATGCGGTGAGTCTTCCAGGTCCGGCCGACGGCCTACCGTGCCGGGCCGGCGCCGCCGTCCACCCGATCGTCGAGGAACGCGACGAGGTCGCCGAGGGTCTGCGCGGAGACACCGTGACCAAGGCCCGGGTAGACGCGGTGGGTCAGGGTGGCGTGGGCGGGCAGCCACCGTTCGGTGCGCTCGACGAGGAACGGGGCGATCACCTCGTCGGCCGCGCCGCGGGCCCAGAACACCGGTGGGCGCCGCTCGGCGAGGACGGCGTCGCCGTCGACCTCGCCGGGCGCGACGAACCCCGAGAGGTTGGCGACGAACGCGACCCGCTCCGGGTCCTGCCGCAGCACCTGGGTGGCGATCGCTCCACCCTGGGAGAACCCACCCAGGCCCACCAGCGTGAAGCTCTCGGTGAGCTCGCCGAGCCAGGCGCGCACCGCCCGGGCCGCGGCGTTGGCGCCGTCCTCCCGGAGCCGGTCCGTGACGCTGCTCTGCTCGTGCCCGCGGGCGCCGGCCAGCTCCCCGTCGAGGGCGAACCACTCGTGCCCGAACCGGTTCGTCCCCGGTCCGCGCAGGGAGGCGACGACGTACCTCGGCGGCAGATGCTGCGCCAGGGCGAACAGGTCGCGCTCGTTGGATCCGTAGCCGTGCAGCAGCACGAGCAGCGGGCGACCGCCGCGTTCCGCCGGCGGGGCGGACCAGAGGACGGCGTCGGGGTCGATGACGGGCGCGGGCATGGACGCTCCTGAACGAGATGGACGGAACCCGGGCCGGGATGGGCGCCAGGAGACGGGCCATGACACGGCCCCACGACCGCAACCCCGGGCGGCTTTCCGGCATTCCGGCCCGGCCGAGCGGCACGGGCCTCGTGGCCGCCCGGGTGGCGCGTGCCCCCGCGGTGCGATCCCATGCCGGGAAGGGGCGAGAGCCCGGAGACGCCCGGGGCACGGGAAGCCGCGGCCCGCGGGGGACATCGGAACGGAGGGTGACATCGTGCGAGGACCGACCACCGCGCTGACCCGGGGGCTGGTCGCCGGCGCCGCGGGGACGACGGCGCTGAATGCCGCGACCTACCTCGACATGGTCCTGCGGGGGCGTCCGGCGAGCAGCACGCCGGAAACCACCGTCGACCGGGTCGCGGACCTGCTCCACGTCGACATCCCGGGCGACGACGAGCAGCGCGATGCGCGTCGGACGGCGCTGGGCTCGCTGCTGGGGTCGGCGGCCGGTGTGGGGGCGGGCGCCGTGCTCGGTGCCATCCGCGCCACCGGCCACCCCCGCGGCACGGCGGGCACGCTCGCGCTGTCCTGGGTGCTCGCCATGATCGCCGGCAACGGCCCCATGACGGCCCTCGGCATCACCGACCCGCGCGCCTGGACGGCCAAGGACTGGGCCGCCGACGTCGTCCCCCACCTCGCCTTCGCCGTGGCTGCGACGGTCACCCTGCGGCCCTGGCCCAGCGAGCGATAGGCCAGCGCGGCACCGTCGGCCACCGCGCGCGACGCCGGTGGTTTCGCCGTGAGCGGTGCGGTGGGGCGGTGCCCGGGGCGCATCGGTGAGAATGGGACATCGTGAGTGGCGACCAGGACGAGCGGACGACGACGGCGGCGGTAACGCCGTCGGGCGAGCGCACCCCCCGGCGGCGCCGCGGCCGCGGCGGGGGCCGCGGTGGCGACGGTGGCGGGGGCCGCGGCGGCGACGAGCGCGGCCGGGGCCGGGAGCGTCGGGGCCCGGGCGACGGCCGCCGCGGCTTCCGCCCGTTCACCCCCGAGCAGCTGCGGGAACGCCGGGCCGCCCTGCCGCGGATCACCTACCCCGAGCAGCTGCCCGTCTCCGCGCGGCGCGAGGAGATCGCGGCGGCCATCCGCGACCACCAGGTGGTCATCGTCGCGGGCGAGACCGGGTCGGGGAAGACCACGCAGCTGCCCAAGATCTGCCTCGAGCTCGGCCGCGGCATCACCGGCACCATCGGGCACACCCAGCCGCGGCGCATCGCCGCCCGCACCGTCGCCGAGCGCATCGCCGAGGAGCTCGGGGTCGAGCTGGGCGGGGCGGTGGGCTACCAGGTGCGCTTCACCGACGAGGTCTCGGCGACCACCCTGGTCAAGCTCATGACCGACGGCATCCTGCTCGCCGAGATCCAGCGCGACCCGCTGCTGCGCCGCTACGACACGATCATCGTCGACGAGGCCCACGAGCGGTCCCTCAACATCGACTTCATCCTGGGCTACCTCGCCAACCTGCTGCCCCGTCGCCCCGACCTCAAGGTCGTCATCACCTCGGCCACGATCGACTCCGAGCGCTTCGCCGCGCACTTCGGCACCCACGAGGGCGGCCGGCCCGACGGCGCCGCGCTCGAGCCGGCGCCCGTCGTCGAGGTCTCGGGCCGCACCTACCCGGTCGAGATCCGCTACCGCCCGCTGGTCCCCGAGAGCGACGGCGAAGGCGGCGCCGCCGGCGACCGCACCCCTTCCGGCGACCAGACTGGCAATCTGGCCGCGGACCGGCGCGACCAGACTGACAATCTGGCAGCGCAGCGGGGGCGGGGGCGCGGTGGCAGGCAGGCCCCGCGCGAGGAGCCGCTGGATCAGGTCACCGGCATCGTCCAGGCCGCCGACGAGCTCATGGCCGAGGGCCCGGGCGACATCCTCGTCTTCCTCTCCGGCGAGCGGGAGATCCGCGACACCCACGTGGCGCTGCAAGAGCACCTGGGCGCGCGCTACGTCGCCCCCGGCGGCCGGTCGGCGGTGCCCGGCGCCGTCGAGGTCGTCCCGCTGTACGCCCGGCTGTCCTCCGCCGAGCAGCACCGGGTGTTCGAGCCGCACGCCACCCGCCGCATCGTGCTGGCCACCAACGTCGCCGAGACGTCGCTGACCGTCCCCGGCATCCGCTACGTCATCGACCCCGGCACCGCGCGCATCTCCCGCTACTCCACCCGCACCAAGGTCCAGCGCCTGCCCATCGAGCCGATCTCCCAGGCCAGCGCCAACCAGCGCTCGGGCCGGTGCGGGCGCGTGGCCGACGGCATCGCCATCCGGCTCTACGGCGAGCAGGACTTCGCCGCCCGCCCCGAGTTCACCGAGCCGGAGATCCTGCGCACCTCCCTGGCCTCGGTCATCCTCCAGATGGCGGCGCTGGGCCTCGGGGACATCGCGCGCTTCCCGTTCGTCGACCCGCCGGACACCCGCGCCGTGCGCGACGGCGTCCAGCAGCTGCACGAGATCGGCGCCCTGGACATCCACGCCGCCGGCGCCGACCGGCTCACCCCGGTCGGCCGGCAGCTGGCCCGGCTGCCGATCGACCCGCGCCTGGGCCGGATGCTGCTCGAGGCGGAGAAGAACGGCTGCGCCGCCGAGGCGATGATCATCGTCGCCGCCCTGTCCGTGCAGGACGTGCGCGAACGCCCCAGCGAGCACCAGCAGGCCGCCGACGAGAAGCACCGCCGGTTCACCGACCCCACCTCGGACTTCCTCGCCTACCTCAACCTCTGGCGCTACCTGCGCACCCAGCAGCGCGACCTGTCGGGCTCGGCGTTCCGGCGGATGTGCCGGGCGGAGTTCCTCAACTACCTGCGGGTGCGCGAGTGGCAGGACGTCGTCGCCCAGCTGCGCCAGCTCGCCAAGCCGCTCGGCCTGACCCTGCGCCCGCTGGCCCTGCCGCACGAGACCGAGATCGCCGGCACCGCCGAGGCCACCCCGGACCGGCGACCCGACCCCGCCCGGGCGGTGGTCGCCGTCGGTGGCTCCGCCGACGCCGCCAGCGCCGACGCCGTCCACCGCTCCCTGCTCGTGGGCCTGCTGTCCAACCTCGGCTCCTGGGACGAGCGGCGCCGGGAGTACGCCGGCGCCCGCGGCACCCGGTTCGTCGTCTGGCCCGGCTCGGGCCTGGCCAAGAAGACCCCGGCGTGGGTCATGGCCGCCGAGCTGGTGGAGACCTCGCGGCTGTTCGCCCGCACGGTGGCGCGCATCCAGCCCGAGTGGGTCGAGCCGCTGGCGGCGCACCTGGTCAAGCGCACGTACTCGGAGCCGTACTGGTCGGCCAAGCACGGCGCGGCGATGGTCAAGGAGAAGGTGCTGCTCTACGGCATGACGCTGGTCGCGGACCGGCCGGTGATGCTCGGGCGGCTGGGCGAGACTCCCATCGGCGACGTCACCGCGGCCGAGCTGGCCCGCGAGATGTTCATCCGCCACGCCCTGGTGGGCGGGGAGTGGCGCACCCACCACCAGTTCTACGCCCGCAACCGCGAGCTGCTGGCCGAGGCGGGGGAGTACGAGGCGCGTGCCCGCCGCCGCGACCTCGTCATCGACGAGGACGGGCTGTTCGCGTTCTACGACGAGCGCCTGCCCGACTCGATCGTCTCGGCCCGGCACTTCGACGCCTGGTGGAAGCAGGCCCGCCCGGACGACCCGGAGCTGCTCACCTTCACCCTCGACCTGCTGGTGCCCGACGCCGGCGCGGTCAGCGGCGCGGACTTCCCCGACACCTGGCACCAGGGCGACCTCACCCTGCCGCTGACGTACCAGTTCCAGCCGGGCAGCTACGCCGACGGCGTCACGGTGCACGTGCCCGTCGCCGTGCTCTCCCGGCTGCGCCCCGACGGCTTCGACTGGATGGTCCCCGGCCTGGCGCACGAGCTGGCCACGGCGACGATCAAGGCCCTGCCCAAGAAGGTGCGGGTGCAGCTGGTGCCCGCCCCCGACGTGGCCCGGCAGGTCGTCGAGCTGCTGCCGCCCTGGGCGGAGGTGGCCCCCGCCGAACCCGGCGCGCCGTCGTACCACGAGGCCTTCGCGGACGCGGTGCGCCGGCTGCGCGCGGTGGAGATCCCCGAGGACGCCTGGGACGACGAAAAGCTCCCCGACCACCTGCGGATGACCTTCCGGGTGCTCTCCGAGCGCGGCGCGGTGCTGTCCGAGGGCAAGCACCTGGTGGCGCTGCAGCGCGAGCTCGCCCCGCAGGCCCAGCAGGCGGTCCGCGCGGCGGTGCGCGGCGCCGTCCGGGTGGCGATGGAGGAGGCGCAGGTCCGCTCCGGGGGCAGCGGCATGTCCTCGGGCGCCACAACTGGGGCTGGTGGGGCGACTGACGGGGGAACGAGCGCCTCAGGAGCCTCTCCTGCCCCAGTTGTGGCGCGCCGGGGGTCGGCCGCCCCGATGCTGCCCGAGCAGGACCGCCTCACCACGTGGCCGGAGGTGCCCGACGGGGTCATCCCGCGGCAGGTGGAGTCCGCCGGCCCGCAGGGGCTGGTGGTGCGCGGCTACCCGGCGCTGGTGCAGGTGGCCGGCCCGCGCGGGGCGGCGCCGACGGTGTCCCTGCGCGTGCTCGCCGACGCGAGCACCCAGGCCGACGCGCACCGCCTCGGCCTGCGCCGGCTGGTGCTGACCGAGGCCGCGCTGAACACCCCGCGGGTCACCAGCCGGTGGACCGGCAAGGAGGCGCTGACCCTGGCCGCCAGCCCGTACCCGAGCACCGAGGACCTGGTGGCGGACGTCCAGCTCGCCGCCGTCGGGGCGCTGGTGGACGAGTGGACGGCGGCGCACGGCGGGCACCAGGTGGTCGACGCCGGGCGGTACCGCGAGCTCGTCGCCCACGTGCGCGCGGCGCTCGAGGACCGGGTGTACCGGGTCATCGGGCAGGTGGTCACCGCGCTCGACGCGCACCGCGAGCTCGAGGCGACGATCAAGGCGGCCTCCTCGATCGCGCTGCTCAACACGCTCACCGACGTGCGCGACCAGGTGGCGCGGCTCGTCTACCCCGGGTTCGTCTCGGCCACCCCGCCCGGGCAGCTGGTGCACCTGCCGCGCTACCTCAGGGCGGCCCAGCGGCGCATCGAGCGGGCGCAGGTCAACGTCCACCAGGACGCCGACCTGGCGTGGAAGGTCGGCGAGCTCGAGGACGCCTACGAGGCGGCGGTCGAGGCCTCCGACCGGCTCGCCCCGGACCCGGCCCGGCGGGACGGGCTGGAGCAGGTGCGCTGGATGCTCGAGGAGCTGCGGGTGAGCTTCTTCGCCCAGCAGCTGGGCACGCCGATCAAGGTCTCCGAGAAGCGCATCCGCAAGGCCCTCGCCGAGCTGTAGCGGGCCGCCCGCCGCCGGCACCGGGCGGTCTGGGCGCCCCCCGCGCTACTGGGCGGTCAGCGCGACCGCGGCCTCGGCGGTGGCCACCCGGAAGCTGAACGTCTGCTCCAGGTACAGGTGGACCGATCGCTCGTCGTGGTGGTCGTAGCCGACCGCCAGGTCCTCCCCGGACTCGAACAGGAAGTCCCCGCCCCGCATGCTCAGGACGACGCCGCCGCGCACTCCGGGTGCCCACACGATGGGGCCGCCGAGGATCTGGCGCACGTGGTCCCACAGCGGGTACCCGCCGTGCTCCGCGGTCTCCACGATGGCGGTGTAGCGAGCCGGGCCCACGGCCAGCCCGTAGGGGCCGCTCACCCCGCTCTTCAGCAGCGTCTCGACCGCCTTCGCGACCGTGCTGGGGAAGGCGTCGACGTCCGCGCCGGCCGGGATCTCCGGGTGCGGGGAGGCCTGCCCGATCCCTGTGATCCCGGCGGCCGTCCAGCCGTGGAAGACCGTGGTGTTCTCCGCCTGGGCCATCCGCATGGCCGCCGCGTCGAGGCTCGTCAGGTCGACGTCGGCCGCCCCGCGGTCGACGTCCACCAGCTCCTCGCGCAGCACGTCGAAGTCCGCGCGGACCTCGACCAGCGGCAGCACCCGGCGCCGCCGGGCCCGGACCTGCTCCGTGGGGGTGTCCGCGACCGGTTCGGTCCGGCCGAGGTTGGTGGCCGAGTGCTGCCAGCCGTGCGGCCCGGCGAAGTCGACGAGCTTGCGGGCGCCGAGCGCCACGACCAGCCGGCTGCGCGCCTCGGCGTCGAGCAGCGTCCAGGCCGCGTCGGAGACGGGTGCGAGCCCACGCAGCAGGTGGTCCATCACGCCATCCCCCGGAGGCTGCCGATGCCGAGGGAAGTCGCGGACGCGGCACCGGACCCGCCGTCGCCGTCGCCGGTGTCCTGCGCCCCCGCATCCCCGCCGTCGCCCTCGCCGGTGGCCTGGGCCTCCGCGCCCTCCCCGTGCTCGACGATGTCGCCGTCCTTGAAGAGGATGCCGCGGGCGATCTCCCGCCAGACCGGCTTCTGCCGCAGCAAGAACTCCAGGTCCATGCTGAAGTGCTTGTACTCCTCGCCGAGGGAGTCGGTCATGATCTCCCGCGACGTCGGGTCGGGCTCGATGGCGAGGCGCTGCTCGTACCAGCCGATCGCCTCGGCCTCCTCGGTGAGGTTGGCGCACATGCGGGCGAACGTTCGGGTCTGGGCCGGTAGCTCCGCCGGCGGCTCGTGGTACTGGTCGAACCCCATGACGACTCCCCTCGGCACCACGCATGGTGCTGTCGAAGGTACGCACGCCCTTCCCCGTCCGCACGCCCGGGACAGCGCGCCGCTCAGGCGCCGTGCTCACCACCGGCGGAGGTCGTCCGGGCCGCCGGGCTGCCCGCGCCACCGCCCAATGTCCGGCCCACCTCCTCGAAGGCGGGCAGGGCCCGCTCGAGCATCTCCATTGTCGCCGTCAGGCACACGCGGAAGTGACCGGGCGAGCCGAAGAGCGTCCCCGGCAGGACCTGCACGCCGCGCGCCGCCAGCGCCGCCGCGAAGCCGCGCGCGTCCCCGCCCGGCGCGGCGCCCCACAGGTAGAACGTCCCCTCCGGCGGGGTCATCCGGTAACCCCACCCGTCCAGCGCCGCGAGCACCCGGTCGCGCCGGCGGGTGAGCTCGGCGAGGTCGATGGAGACATGCTCGAGGTCGGGCACCGCGTACTGCATGAGCGCGTCCGGGAAGCCCCATCCGACGGCCATCTGGGTGGGGAAGAACGCCCCGCGCAGCGCCTCCCGCTGCGCGTCGGGCAGCAGGGGTGAGAGGGCGAGGTAGCCCAGGCGCTGCCCGGGCGCCAGCAGCACCTTGCCGTAGCTGTAGTCGACGAGCGTCCACGGGTAGCAGGCCGCCGGGCTGACGAAGCCGACGCCGTCGAAGCGGATGCGCCGGTATGGCTCGTCGGACAGGATCCAGATGCGCCGGCCGAGCCGCCGCGAGGCGTCCTCGAGCAGCTCGGCCAGCGCATCGAGCTGGCGGCGGGGGTAGACCCGACCGGTCGGGTTCGCCGGGGAGTTCACGACGACGACCCGGGTGCGCGGGGTGAGGGCCCGCTCGATCGAGGCGAGGTCGAGGTCGAAGGTCTCGGGCGCCAGCGGCGCCGGCACCGGGACCAGGTCGGCCACGCGGACCATCGGCGCGTAGAACCAGCCCGGCGCCGGGACCACCACCTCCTCCCCCGCGTCGGCCACCAGCCGCAGCCCCAGCGCGATGGCCCCGAAGGCGCCCTGGGTCATGGCCACGTCCGCCGGCTCGAACGCCAGCCCGAGCTCGTCGCGCAGCGCCGCCGCCACCGCCGCGCGGGCCGGCTCCTCGCTGGCCTTGTACGCGAACCAGTCGACGCTGCGCGGCTGAAGGTGCGCCTCGAGCGCCGCGACCAGCCCGGGGAGGGGCAGCTCGTGCGGGTCGCCGAAGGTGAGGTCGACGCCGTCGTCGGCCCGCCCCGCCCGGGCCGGGTCCGCCCGCGCGGTGAAGAACGCGGTCAGGGCGCTCATCTCCGCCGCCGCCAGCCGGGCACGCCTCGACAAGGTCTTCATGGCGACCGCCCTCCATCGCGTGGTCTGCCCCGGACCGCTCCGGCGGCGGCCACGGCCCCATGATCGCCACGGTCCCCGCCCGGCACAAGCGATTCCGGCGGCAGGAACCCCTGCGGTTCCCCCGCGAAGGGCCACCCCCTGCGGTTCCCCCCGCGCCGGGTCACCCGCTGCCGATCACCTGCACCAGCAGGATCTTGACGATGATGCCGAGCGCGAACAGGGCGGCGTACCCGGCGTCGATCCGCTCGTCGACGGTGCGCCCGTTGGCGTAGGCGAGGATGGCCGGCTGCCCGACGAAGCCCGCCAGCCCACCGGCCGCGCGCGGTGCGCTGGTGCCGACCAGGCGGGCGAGCACGACGAACAGCACCGCGCCCACCAGCGCGAGCGCGACGGCGAGGAGCACCACCCCCAGCCCCAGCCCGGTGAACGCCTGGGCGGCGAAGGCCTGGCCCGACGCCAGCCCGGTTGCGCCGAGGAAGAGCAGCAGGCCGAGCTGGCGCAGCGTGAGGTTCGCCGTGCTGGGCAGGCCCCACACGATGGGCCCGGTGCGCTCGAGCCGGCCGAGCACCATGCCGACGACGAGCGGCCCGGCCGCCGAGCCGAGCGCGAACGTCAGCCCGCCGGGCAGCGGGACGCTCACGAGCCCGACGAGCAGCCCGAGCGCCAGGCCCACGCCGAGGGAGAGGGCGTCGATCTCGCTGACCTTGCGCTCGGAGTCGCCGAGCAGCGCGGCGATCTGCGGCAGCTGGCCGCGGGGGGCCACCACCCGCACCCGGTCGCCGAGCTCGAGGACGAGGCCGTCGTGGGCGAGAAGGTCCAGGCCGCCGCGGCGCACCCGGGTGACGACGCCGTGAAACCGGCTGGGGACGTCGAGGTCGCCCACGGTGCGCCCGGCCACGCCCGGGTCGGAGACCAAGAAGCGGCGGAACCGCACGGTCCGCCGGTCGTCCGCGAGGTGCTCGGTGACCTGGTGGCCCAGGCGCTCCCGGACCTCGGTGACGTCCGCGGCGGGGCCGACGACGACGACCCGGTCCCCCGCCAGCAGCACCTCGTCGGGGGAGACGACGCGGGTGCGGCCGCCGCGGGAGAGGTAGGACAGGCGCACCCGCTGGTCGGCGACCCCGGGGATGTCGCCCAGCCGCCCGCCGCGGTCCACCTCGACGCTGATGTCCACCAGCCCCACCCCGGCGACCGGGTCGGGGTCCCGGCGCGCCCGCCACGGGCGCGCCAGCACGGCGGCGACGACGAGGATCGTCACCGTCACGCCCACCGGGTAGGCGAGGGAGTAGCCCACGGCCGGCTCGTCGGTGCCGGCCAGGCCCGTCGCGGCGGCGAGGGCCGGTGTCGACGTCATGGCCCCGGCGAACGCCCCGGACCGCAGGGGCGGGGCGAGCCCGAGCAGGGCGCCGCCGGCCATCGCCGCGCCTGCCACGACCGCGAGCACCACGACCGACCCGCCCATGAGCGGCAGCTGCCGGCGCAGGTCGCGGAAGAACCCGGACCCCGCGGCCAGGCCCACCGTGTAGACGAACAGGGCGAGGCCGAGGGTCTGCACGAGGCCGAGCCCCTCGCCCAGGCGGGGGTCCAGGGCGCCGACCGCGAGCCCGACGAACAGGGCCCCGGCGGGACCGAACCGCACCGGTCCGAACGGGACCGCGCCGAGCAGGGTGCCGAGGGCGACGACGATCGTCATGGTCAGCAGCGGGGTGGACGCCAGCACGTCGAGCACCTGTTCAGCGTCTCATCGCGCCCCGGCGGGTGGCGGTCGGCGCGGGCGTGGGACGCACCACGGCCGGCGGTGCTCGACCGCTGCAGGACCCGGCGCGGGCGCCGGTTGTGCGTACAGCTCTCGCCGTGTCGTACAGCGGTGGGTGAGCGGCGCGGGCGAGGCGAGCGGGCGAGGCCCGCTCAGCGCTGGAGGTACGTCGCGAGCGCGTTGACGGCGTCCCGCCCGGCCCGGTTGGCCCCCACCGTGGACGACGACGGCCCGTACCCGACCAGGTGCACGCGCGGCTCCCCGGCCACCTGGGTGCCGTCCATGGCGATGCCGCCGCCGCGGCCGCGCAGGCGCAGCGGGGTGAGGTGGTCGAGCGCGGCGCGAAAGCCGGTCGCCCAGAGGATCGCGTCGGCGCGCTGGAGGCTGCCGTCGGCCATCCGCACGCCGTCGGGCTCGATGCGGGTGAACATGGGGTGCCGTTCGAGCACGCCGCGGGCGGCGGCGGCGCGCAGCTCCGGCCGCCAGATCAGCCCGGTCACCGAGACCACGCTGAGCGGGGGAAGGCCCCGGCGCACCCGCTCCTCGACCCGGGCCACCGCGCGGTGGCCCGCCTCGGCGTCGAAGTCCTCCTCGCGCCAGACGGGCTCGCGGCGGGTCACCCAGGTGGTGGTGGCCACGTGCGAGATCTCCTCGAGGAGCTGGACGGCGGAGATGCCCCCGCCGACCACCACCACGTGCTGACCGGCGAGCTCCTCCGCAGCGACGTACTGGGCCACGTGGAGCTGGCGGCCGCGGAAGGTCTCCTGGCCGGGGTAGCGCGGCCAGAACGGCTTGGTCCAGGTGCCCGTGGCGTTGATGAGGGCGCGGGCGGCGAAGATGCCGGCGTCGGAGGCGGCGAGCAGCCGGCCGGCGGGGTCGTCGTCGGCGCGCCGGACGGAGCGGACCCGCACCGGGCGCAGCACTGGCAGCTCGAGGTGGTCCTCGTACGCGGCGAAGTAGCGCGGCAGGACCTCCGCCGACGGCGCGCACGGGTCGACCGCGGGCTGGGCCATGCCGGGCAGGTCGTAGATGTTGTTGACGGTGGCCATGCGCAGGGAGCGCCAGCGGTGACGCCAGGCCCCGCCCGGCCCGGGCTCGGCGTCGAGCACGAGGTAGGTGCCGCGGGCGCCGGCCGGCGTCTCACCCGGCGCGAGGAGTTCCCCCTGGCCGACCCGGCCCGCGGGGACGAACCCGCGGCGGCGCAGGTGGTAGCCGGCGGAGAGCCCCGCCTGGCCGGCGCCGATGACGATGACGTCGACCGGCCGGACGGCGCGCCTCTCCGCGCCGGCCGGCGCCGGGAGGAGGGCGGTCGCGCTGGTGCTCACGCCAGCGGCAACGCCGAACCGGCGCCGGGACTTCCCCTCGGGGCTCGTCCGGTTGCTCACAGCCCGCGACCGCACTCCGCGCCGCCGTGGCCCGCGCCGCGCGGCCGTCATGCGGCCCGCACCCGTGCGCCCCGCACCCGCGGCCATCACCCGCGGCCCGGCGCCGTCCACCGTCACACCGACCCCTGCCACCGGGTGTCGGTGGCGCGTCGTAGCCTCTCTGCCACGGGGCCCCTCGGGCCCGCGAGCGCTGGGAGGTGGGGCATGGACCTGAGCGAGGTCCGCCGGCTGGGCGTGGCCCTGCTGGCCGAGCACGGGCTGGCGTCGTGGCACTTCGCCTTCGACAACGCCAAGCGCCGCGCCGGGGCGTGCAAGTTTGAGGCCCGGACCATCTCCGTCTCCCGTCACCTCATGGCGCTGTACGACGCCGAGCAGGTGCGCGACACCGTGCTGCACGAGATCGCCCACGCCCTCGTCGGCCCCAAGCACGGGCACGACGAGGTCTGGCGGGCCCGGGCGCTGGCCCTCGGCTGCTCCGGCACCCGGCTGGTGGCGGCGGACGCCCCGCGCACCCCCGCGCCCTGGCGGGGCACGTGCCCGCGCGGGCACTCCTACGACCGCCACCGCCGCCCCGCCCGCCCGGCGAGCTGCGCCCGCTGCGATCCCACGTTCAACCCGGACTTCCTGCTCACCTGGACCCACGAGGGCCGGCAGGTGCCCATGGGCGCCCGCTACGAGCGCGAGCTGCGCGCGCTGGTGGCCGGGCGCGAGCGCCGCCGCGCCGCCGAGATCTACGCCGGGCGGCGCGAGCTCGGCCTGGCGGGGCTCTTGGACGACGAGCCCGCGCCCGACGAACCCGAACCGTGGTGGCAGCACGACGTCGCCGCCCGCCCCGCCCAGGTCGCCGCCGAGGACGACGACTCGTGGGTGACCGACGCGCAGGGCCACCGCTGGCGGGTGGAAGACCCGCCGGTGGAGATCGCCGAGCCGCCGCTCACCCCCCGCATGCGCCTCGAGCTCGCCGCGGCCCGCGGGCAGCTGACCCCCGGCTGGCGCGTGCGCATCACCGCCCCGGGCAAGTACCTCGGCGTCGAGGGCAAGGTCGTCAAGAGCGCGCGGACCCGCTACCACGTCAGGGCCGGCCGGGACGTGCTGACGGTGCCCTTCGAGCTGGTCGAGCCGGTCCGGCCGGCGTAGCAGGTCAGGCCCCCGCGCCCGGTCGGAGCCCCGGTTCGGTCCCGGAACCGTCCGGTCGTGTGGCGCCGGTCCCGCACCGCCCGCCGCTTCTTGGCCAAGACATGACGGAACCTCGACGCGGAGATAACGTGGAGGGGCCCGCGCCGTTCGCCCGGTGGACCGATCGCCCGAGGAGGGTCCCATGCGCACCCCGTCACGGCCGCGGCGTCGCGCGGCGGCGGGGCTGACGGCGGCGGCGTTGCTGCTGGCGGCGTGCTCGGCGCGAACCACCGACCCCGACTCCTCGAGCGGCGACGTCTCCACCGCGACCACGGTGACGATGCGGGTGTGGGACCAGGCGGCCGCGACGGCGTACGCCGAGTCCTTCGACGCGCTCACCGCCAGCCACCCCCGTGTGCGGGTGAAGATCGAGGTGGTCCCGCGCGGCGACTACGACGCCCGGGCCGCCGAGGACCTGGCGGCGGGCACCATGACGGACGTCTTCTGGGCGGACCCCGCCCTCACGGCCGAGCAGGCGGCGGCCGACCGCCTCGTCGACATCGACAAGGCGCTCGGCGACGAGAAGGCCGGGTGGGAGCCCACCGTGACGGGGCTGTTCGCCACGGACGGCACGCTCTGGGGCGTGCCGCAGCAGTGGCAGGCCGTGGCGCTATTCTACGACGCGGCGCACACCGGTCCCGCCGGGGTGGACCCGACCCGCCTGACCTGGGCCCCCGGCGGCGGGGAGGACGACGGCCTCGCCGGGGCGGCCCGGGCGCTGACCGCCGACGGCGCCGGGCGCCATCCCGGGGACCCCGGGTTCGACGCAAGCGCCGCCGCGACCTTCGCCATCAACGCCGGCCCCGACCTCCTCGACGTCGTCGCCCCCTTCCTCGCCGCGAACGGCGTCCGCCTCGTCGCCGACGGCCGGTTCGCCTTCGCCTCCCCCGAGGGCGAGGAGGCGGTGCAGTACCTCGTCGACCTGGTCCGTACCGGGGCGGCGCCGCTGGCCGGCGAGGACGGGGCGCTGGACCTGTTCCGGCAGGGCCGCCTGGCGCTGCTCCAGGCCAGCTCGGCGGACCTGCCGGCGGTGGCCGAGCGGGCCGGGGACCTGCGCGTCGCGCCGATGGTCGCCGGGCCCCAGGGGCGGGCCGGCGTCGTCGACGCCGTCGCCGCCGTGGGCAACGTGCAGAGCAAGCACCGGGACGCCGTCCAGACGGTGCTGGAGTGGCTGGGCACCGCGGAGGGGCAGGCGGCGCTGGCGAGCCGGGGGCTGGGCGTGCCGGCCGCGGTGGGGGCCCAGGACGCCTACGTCAAGCGGTGGGAACGGCGGGGGGTGGACGTGCGGCCCATGCTGACCGCCGCCCGCGAGCCCACCCTGGCGCTGCCGGCCGGCCCCCACGCCGGCGCCGGAACCGGGGCCGTCGAGCAGGTCCTCGCCCGGGTGTTCCGCGGCGAGCTGCCGGTGGGCGAGGGCCTGCGCGAGGCGCAGGAGGCCGGCAACGCCGCCCTCGACGACCGATAACGCCTCAGTAACGCCGGAGTAACGGAACAGGGCGCATGCTTTGCCCGCTCGAGCCGTCCCGCGCACCGCCGCACGGGGCGGCTTTCCCGACCTAGGAGCTCCGATGCCCTCTTCCAGACTGCTCTGCGCCGCCGCCGCCGGCGGCCTCCTCCTCGCCGGGCTGGCCACCCCCGCCGCCGCCCACGCCGCCAAGCCCTCCCCCAAGCCCGGCAAGCCGCCCACCACCGAGAAGCTCGCCGACGGCATGTCCCAGCCGTTGTCCGTGGCCATCGACCACGACGGCACCACCTACATCACCCAGGCCACCTTCGACGAGAGCGGCCAGACCGGCATCCTCACCCAGCTGAAGGGTGGCAAGCGCGCCAACCTGGTCTCCGCGCCTGGCGCGGAGATCGCCGCGGCCTCGGTGCGCAACGGGGTGGTGACGTACGCCGAGAACCACACGCCCAGCCCGGAGCCGGGCAGCGAGCCCGACCCGAACGCCCCGCCGCCCAGCGCGCTCCTCAAGCAGATCGACAAGAAGGGCAAGACCCGCACCCTGGTCGACCTGTGGGCCTTCGAGGAGACGCACAACCCCGACGCCGCGGTCACCTACGGGTTCGAGGGCATCTCCGACGCCTGCGCCTCCCAGCTGCCGCCGGAGCTGGGCGGGGCCACCCACACCGGCCACGTCGAGTCGCACCCCTACGCCAGCACCACGCTGCCCAGCGGCGACGTGCTCGTCGCCGACGCCGCGGCGAACGCCGTCCTCAAGGTCACCGCCAAGGGCAAGACCAGCGTCGTCGCCGTCCTGCCGCCCGCGCCCATCAGTGTGACCGCCGACCACGCGGCCCAGTTCGGCCTCCCCGACTGCGCGATCGGGCTCACCTACCTGGCCGAGCCGGTGCCCACCGACGTCGAGATGGGCACGGACGGCATGCTCTACGTCACGAGCCTGCCCGGCGAACCCGGGATGATGGGCCCGAGCGGCTCGGTCTTCCGCGTGAACCCCTGGAACGGGTCGGTCAAGCGGGTGGCCACAGGGTTCGCGGGCGCGACGGACCTGGCCGTGACGCCGTGGGGTGACATCTACGTCACCCAGCTCTTCGGCGGCGAGGTCTCGGTGCTTCCGCGCGGCTCCTCGCAGGCCCGAACGTTCTTCCAGGCGGACCTGCCCTCCGCCGTCGAGTGGCAGGACGGCAAGCTGTACCTCACCACCGGCGGCCTCATGGGCCCGGACGGCGCGCTGCTGCGCTTCAAGGCAGTGACGCCGGCCCACCGGTAACCGACCGGGAGGCCCGGGCCCCGGCGCGCGGGGCCCGGGCCTCACACCGTCTTGGCGCGGCGACGACGGCGGACGCGGTCAGCCGCCCGCCACCGCGCGGGCAGGTCAGAACTCGCCCCAGCGCACGACGAGCGGCGCCTCGAAGTCGCGCATCTCGATGACCACGTCTGCCCGGCCGCGGGGGTCGACCATGTCAGCGTAGAGCTGGAAGGACGGCACGTACCGCTCGCGGTAGCGCTCCTCGAGCTGCGCGAGCTCCTCCTGCTCGTCCTTGGGGTCGATGAACCTGGCGTAGCGGGCGCGGGCCCGCTCGATGGCCAGCGCGGCGGGCACCGTGATGTAGATGGTGACGTCCCACAGGTCGGCGAGCTCGGGACGCTGCAGCGTCATGCCTTCGATGAGCACCACGGTCCCCGGCGGGGACTGCTCGGGCTCGCCGCGGGCGATCTCCCGGATGCGGGCGACGTCGAGGAAGTTCTCGTACAGCCAGCGCGGGTCGGCGGCCACGTCCGAGCGCCGCACCTGCATCGGGATCATGTGGTCGTCGCCGGAGAAGCGGCGCACCTCGGCGTGGTCGATGAGCATCGGGTGGAGGACGTCGCCGAGCTGGCGGGTGAAGGTCGTCTTGCCGCTGCCGTCCGGCCCGTCGATCGCGACGCGCAGGATGCGCCCGCCGCTCGCCCGGTGCGCCAGCCCGCGCGCCAGCCGGTCCAGGACCTCAGCTCGTGACGTAGCCCCCGCCGTCTCCATGGCGCGATGCTAGGGGCGCCGGGGCGTCTGGGCGACACGTGTGGCCCTCGGTTCTCCCCATCCGGACGTTTCGCCCACTGGTTTCCGCCAGGCGGAACGGCCGCGGCCGACGTCGTCAGAGCAGGAGCAGCACCCCGGCCAGCGACACCCCCGCGGCCAGCACCGCGGCCACCAGGCCGAGCAGCATGGCGGGGCCCCCGCGGGCGATCAGGGCGCGGACGTTGACGCCGGTGCCGAGCGCGACCATGGCGACGGTGAGCAGCAGGGTGGCGGCGGTCGCGACGACGTCGAGCACGACCGCCGGCACCGGCAGGAGCGAGCGGACGGCGACCAGGGCGAGGAAGCCGAGCACGAAGCCGGGCACGATCGGCGGCCGCACGTGCGCCACGCTCGTGGGCGCCGCGCCGGTGAGCACGCTCGCGGAGTCCACGACCACCTCGTGCTCCACGGCCGCCCGGGCGCGGCGGCTGCGCGCGTAGCCGACGCCGGCGACCAGCGGGGCCAGCAGCACCACGCGGCCGAGCTTGGTGACGACGGCGGTGGCCAGGACCGCCGAGCCGAGCACCCCGCCGGCGGCGACGACCTGGCCCACCTCGTGCACGCCGGAGCCGAGCCACACGCCCGCCGCGTGGTCGTCCAGCCCCAGCGCCCGGGCGAGGACCGGCAGGGCGAGCATGGACAGGGTGCCGAAGATCGTCACGGCGGCGACGGCGGTGGCCGCGGCGTCCTCCAGGTCCTCGTCCGGCGTCCCGGCGCGCCCGGGGACCCGCTCCTCGAGCACCGCGCTCATGGCGGCCACCGCCGAGGCGCCGCAGATCGCCGTGCCGGTCGCCAGCAGGGTGCGCAGCGCCGTCGGCACACCGAGCAGCCGGCCCGCCACGAGGGTGAGGGGCCAGGTCAGGGCCACGGTGGCGACGATGACGGCGATCGCCTGCCAGCCCAGCGCGAGCACCTGGGGCACCGACAGCTGCAACCCCAGGAGGACGACGCCGAGGCGCAGCACCGTGCGGGCGGCGTAACGCACCCCCGGCTCGGCGACCGCGGGGACGGCGCGGGCGTTGCGCAGCACGGCCCCGACGACGATGGCGACGAGCAGCGCGGAGACGACCGGGACGAGGGAGTTGACCAGGTACGCGACCAGCGCCACGCCCAGGGTCAGGGCGAGCCCGGGGGCACGGGTGCGCCAGGTCGACAGGGACGGCACGGTGGCGACAGACACCCGGACATCTTCCTCCCGCCCGAACCGGGCCCCCGACTCCCGCCCGGCCGCCCCGGGCCCCGACCGGTGCCCGGACGCCGGGCGTCGGGCCCGGCCCTACCCTGGACGGGTGAGCGAGACGACACCCACCTTCGAGGCCGCGCCGACCACCACCGCCCGCGAGGTGCTCGGCTGGGAAGAGTTCGGCGAGGCCGCCCGCGAGCTGGCCCGCACGGTGGTGCGTTCGGGCTGGATGCCCGACGTCGTCGTGGCAGTCGCCCGGGGCGGGCTGGTGCCCGCGGGGGCGGTGGCCTACGCCCTGGACGTCAAGGCGATGGGCACCCTGAACGTGGAGTTCTACACCGGGGTGGCCGAGACGCTGCCCGAGCCGGTGGTGCTGCCGCCGCTCATGGACACCTCCGACCTGCCGGGTCGCCGGGTGCTCGTCGTCGACGACGTCGCGGACTCCGGGCGCACCCTGGCCCTGGTCATGGAGATGATCCGGGCGCACGGGCTGCCGGCGGAGGCCGACGGCGCTGGCGACGGCGCGGGGCTGCCGGTCGAGGCCCGCTCGGCCGTGATCTACGCCAAGCCGCGCTCGGTGATCGAGCCGGACTACGTGTGGCGGCACACCGACCGCTGGATCAACTTCCCGTGGTCCGCGCAGCCCCCGGTGACCACCGGGGCCTGAGCCGGCGGGGCGCTCACGCCCGGGCGAGGACCTCGCGCAGGTAGTCCACGACGCCGTCGGCGCCGGACTCGACGACGGCGAGCGTGTCGTGGAAGCCCTCGATGCCGCCCCACCAGGGGTCCGGGACGTCGAGGTCCGGCGCGCCCGCCGAGGCGGGGTCGAACTCGCGCCACAGCCGGATCTCCGCGCTGCGCCGGGAGTCGTCGAGCTCGGCGCGACGGTGCAGCGCGCGGGCGTGCTGCCGGGTCATCGCCAGGGCCAGGTCGTAGTGGGCCAGCTCGCCCGGCGCCACCTGGTGGGCGCGGTGGTGCGGCACGGGGTAGCCGTTCTCGGCGAGCACGGCCCGGGCCCGACGGTCGATGGGGTTGCCCTCCTCCTCGTTGCTGGTCCCCGCCGAGGCCACCTCCACCCGCTCCGCCAGCCCGGACTCGCCCAGCCGCTCGCGCAGGACGACCTCGGCCATCGGGGACCGGCAGATGTTGCCGGTGCAGACCACGAGGATGCGGTAGGGCCTGTCGGGCTGGGGGTCGGGGGTGGGCGTCATGGGCCCATCATGCCCTTCGCCCCGGTGCACCCCCACCGGCCCTGTCCGCGCGGACGTACGTCCCCCGGGCCCCGGGCGCACGCCCCCTGGCCACGGGCCGTACATCCCCATCAGCCCGGTTGCCCGCTCCCGAAGGTTGCCTGCTCGCGCCCCGGTCCACCTCGGGAGAAATGTGGTGACAGGGACCGGGCGGGGTGCCTACCGTGGGGGTACACGAGAGAGGAGGTGGTCCTGAAGTGATTTCTTTGAGGACGCGTGAGGTGGCCACCCGCTAGCCGTCAGTGGACGGACCCCAGGTCCTCCCGCCAGACGGCGGCGAGAACCAGGTGGTCACCGGAGCCCGCGGGGCCGTGAGCTCGTCCTTCACGGCACCCGGCCGCTCGGCCGGGAACCCGCGGGCTCTTCCATGCCCGGCCCCAGGCCCGCCTCCAGCGCCGCACCAGGGCTGCCGACCGGTCACCGCGGTGCCGCCCGCGCTCACGGCGTCGCCCGGGCTCACGGCGCCGACGCCGCCGCCCGAGGGGCGGGGTAGGCGGCGGCCAGCTTCGGGATGGCGCCGGCCACCCGCGCCGAGAACTCGGTGAACGGCTCCGCGACGATCGTCCGGCGGTCCCCCCGACCGGTCCACCGCCACGTGCCCACGACCGTGCCGCCGGCCACCACCATGGGGCGGAACATGCCGTTGCCCCCGGGCACGACGCGGTCGGCGAACTCCGGCGGCAGGCTCGCGCGGCGGTCCTGGTAGCCCAGCAGCAGCTCGTCGAAGCCGGGCAGCAGGTGCACGGCCCGCGCCGCGCGCCGCGCCGCGGCCAGGCGCTCGGGCGTGGACGGGTCCATGAGGTGCTCGACGCCGTCGACCTCCACGCTCTCGAGCCGCTCGCGCGCGAGGGCCATTCCGACGGTGGCCTCCCTGGCGGTGAGCTTGGTCCACCACTGGAAGTCCTTGCGGGTGGCGGGGCCGTGGCTGCGGAAGTAGCGCAGCGCCCACTCGCCCAGCGCCTCCTCCGGCTCGAGCCGGCGCGGGCGCGGCACCCACTCCTCGAGCAGCACGAGGCGCTGCCGGCCACCGGTTGTCGGGCCGAAGACGGTGAGCCCGCGCTGGGAGAGCGTCCAGAGCAGGTGGTAGCCGCGCTGGGGGACGCCCAGCAGCCCGGCGCGCTCCCACACGGCCACGAGCTCCTCCCGGCTCAGGGACCGACCGGTCAGCGCCTCGTGCGCCAGCTCGCCGGCCCGGTCCACCATCGCGTCGTCGATCCCGAGCTGGGCGCGGCGCCGGGCCGCGCCGGCGAGCAGCCGGTCCGTCGTCAGGGCCAGCATCCAGCCCAGGTCCTCGGCGGGGACGAGGTGCAGCGTGCCGCGCATCGGCCAGGAGCGCACCACCTCGCCGTCGTCCAGCGCGGCCTCGATGCCGTCGCCGCCGGCGGTGCGCAGGCTCACGGCCGCGAGCGCCCCGGCGTAGTCCTGCGCCTGGACGGCGGTCAGCCAGCGCACCGCCTCGCCAGCGCCGGCGAACCTCGGCCCGGCCACGCGCTGTGCGACGAGGCGGAGCAAGGCGACGTCCGTCATCGTCGTCATGACCAGGAGGGTAGGTCCCCCCCACCCACATCGCGGCGCCGCACCGGGACCGACGTCCCAGGTCGCGCCGGCGCAGCGGGACGAGAGTCGGAGGCGGGACCCAACGACGAGGGAGGACCGATGACGACCCGCATCACCATCGTGACGACGCCGGTGTGCCACTTCCAGGAGGAGGTGCGCCAGACGCTGGACGCCCTCGCGCGGGACTACCCCCTGGAGGTGCGTGAGGTGGCGCTCGACTCCCGCGAGGGGCACGCCCTCGTCAACGCGCACCGCCCGGCGATGATGCCGCTGGTCCTGGTCGACGACGTCTACCTCAGCGAGGGCCCGCTCGCCCGGCGCTCGCTCGAGGGCCTGCTCCTTGCCCGTCACGAGGCGGTGCCGGCGGGCAGGTAGGCGCGCGGCCACCCGGTCCACGGTGCGGGGCAGCGGCCCGGCGCCCGGGCAGGCGCGGCGCCAGCCGGTCGGCGCGCCAGCCGGTCGACGCGTCGCCGGACGGCGCCGGGCGTGCCAGGCGTGCGGGCGCCGTCGCGGCGGTGCGAGGCTTGGGACCATGGACCTTCGCATCTTCACCGAGCCCCAGCAGGGCGCCTCCTACGACGACCAGCTCGCCATCGCCCAGCGCGCCGAGCGGCTCGGCTTCTCCGCGTTCTTCCGCTCCGACCACTTCCTGCGGATGGGCGCGGGTGACCCGCTGCCCGGGCCCACCGACGCCTGGACCACCCTCGCCGGGCTCGCGCGCGAGACGTCCACCATCCGCCTGGGCACCCTGGTCACCTCCGCGACCTTCCGGCACCCGGGCATCCTGGCCGTGCAGGTCGCGCAGGTGGACGCCATGTCCGGCGGCCGGGTCGAGCTGGGCCTGGGCGCGGGCTGGTTCGCCGAGGAGCACGCGGCCTACGGCGTGCCCTTCCCCGAGAAGCGCTTCGGGCTGCTCGAGGAGCAGCTCGAGCTCATCACCGGCCTGTGGGGCACCCCGGTGGGCGAGAAGTACAGCTTCGCGGGCAAGCACTACCAGCTCACCGACTCCCCCGCGCTGCCCAAGCCGGTGCAGCGGCCGGTGCCGGTCATCGTCGGCGGCGGCGGCCCCAAGCGGACGCCCCGGCTGGCCGCCCGGTTCGCCGCCGAGTACAACCAGTCCTTCCCCGAGAAGTCCGACATCGTGCCCCAGATGAACCGCGTGCGGGCGGCGTGCGAGGAGGCCGGCCGCAACCCCGACGACCTGGTCTACTCGGTGGCCCTCGTCGCCTGCGTGGGCAAGGACGAGGCGGAGTTCACCCGCCGCGCTGCGGCCATCGGCCGCGAGCCGGCGGAGCTGCGCGAGCACGGCCTGGCCGGCACGCCGGCGGAGATGGTCGACGGCCTGGGCGCGCTCGCCGAGCAGGGCATCACCCGCGTGTACCTGCAGTGCCTGGACATCCGCGACCTCGACCAGCTCGACCTCATCGCCGAGGGGGCCATGGCCAAGCTCTGACGGGCCCGCGGGCCGGCCACGGCTGTGCCGGCCCACCGCCATGGTTCGCGGCGACCGCGCCAGTTCCACCTGGCGCGGTCACCGCGGCGTGCAGCGGCGTGCCAGGGCTGCAGCTCCGGCATGATCGGCGCATGGACGACGCCGTCGCACCGCTGAAGCTGGGCTTCTCCCTCGGGTACTGGTCCGCCGGGCCCCCGCCGGGCGCCGCCGAGGCGGTGGCCGCCGCCGACGACCTCGCCCTGGACTCGGTGTGGACGGCCGAGGCCTACGGCTCCGACGCCCTCACCCCGTTGGCCTGGTGGGGGGCGCGGACCCGGCGGGTGCGCCTGGGCACCGCCGTCGCCCAGATGTCCGCGCGCACCCCGGCCGCGACGGCGATGGCGGCCCTGACCCTCGACCACCTCAGCGGCGGCCGGTTCGTCCTCGGCCTCGGGGCCTCGGGCCCCCAGGTGGTCGAGGGCTGGTACGGCCAGCCCTACCCCCGCCCGCTGGCCCGCACGCGCGAGTACGTCGACGTGGTGCGCCAGGTGCTACGCCGGGAGGCGCCGGTGCGGTACGACGGCGCCTTCTACCAGCTCCCGCTGGCCGGCGGCACCGGGCAGGGCAAGGCGCTGCGCTCCACGGTGCACCCGCGGCGTGCGCACCTGCCCGTCCACCTGGCCGCGGAGGGCCCGAAGAACATCGCCCTGGCCGCCGAGATCGCCGACGGGTGGCTGCCGACCTTCTGCTCGCCCCGGCTCGACGCGGTCTACGCCGAGCGGCTGGCGGAGGGCTTCACGCACCGTTCGCGGGCGCTGCCGCCGCCGTCGGACTTTGAGGTGTGCGCGGGCGTCCCGGTGGCGTTGGGCGCCGACGTCGAGGAGGCGGCCGACCGGCTCCGCCCGCACCTGGCCCTGTACATCGGCGGCATGGGGTCGACGACGGCGAACTTCCACCGGGAGGCCATCGAGCGGCTCGGCCACGACGCCGCGTGCGCGGAGGTCGCCCGGCGGTGGGCGGCCGGGGACCGGGCCGGGGCGGCGGCCGCCGTGCCGACGGGACTGGTCCTCGACGTCGCCCTCGCGGGCAACCCGGCCCAGCTGCGCGAGCAGCTGCGCGCCTGGCAGCGCAGCGTCGTCAGCACGCTCATCGTCCAGACCGACCCCCGGGCGCTGCCCGCCGTGGTCGCCGCCCTGCGCGGCTGAACCCGCGCCGGGGCCGAGACTGCCGTCGCGGCCCGCGCCGGGCCCGCCACCGCCGTCGCGGCCCGCGCCGGGGCCGGGACTGCCGTCCTCGGATCCCCCTGGCCGCGGGGCGGCGGGGCCACCGCCCCTGGACCCCGCCCCGCAGCGGGTGCACCATCGGCGGCAAAGGGAGGGAGCGACGATGAACGACATCCATCTGATCGATCTTCAGGAGCAGCCCGTCGTCGGGGTGCGTCAGCGGGTCCGCATGGAGGACATCAAGAACCTCTTCGACACGGCCTTCGAGAAGGTGCTGGAGGGCATCCGGGCGGCCGGCGCGGCCCCGGCCGGCGCCCCCTACGCCAGGTACTTCGGCCGGCCCGAGGAGACGGTCGACGTCGAGATCGGCTTCCCGGTCCAGGAGCCCTTCCCGGCGACCGGCGACCTCGTCGTCAGCACGCTGCCTGCGGCCCGCGCGGCGGAGGTCATCCACGCCGGCCCCTACGACACCCTGCCGGACACCTACCGGGCGATGGAGCAGTGGATCGCGGAGCACCAGCTGCAGATGCTCGAGGAGTCGTGGGAGATCTACGAGGCCGGCCCGGTGTCCGACCCGGACCCGGCCACCTGGCGCACCCGCATCCTCTTCCCGGTCAGCGGCCCGCAGGTCAAGCCTGCGTAGCCCGCGCTAGCGCGTGTCGCCCGGCGGGGGCTGGTAGAGCCCGAACGGCGAGCCCTGGTCGTCGCGGCACAGGGTGAAGCGGCCGTAGCGCGCCCGGGTCTCAGCGCCGCCGTCGACGTCCAGGCCCTCGACGGAGCCGCCCAGCTCGCGCACCCGCGCCACCGCGGCGGCGAGGTCGTCGACCCGGAAGAAGAGGTAGGGGGCGGAGCCGGCGTCGCCGCCGTGGATCCCGCCGGGGATGTTGGGCGTCTCGATCATCAGGCCCCGGCCCGAGGGGCCGGGGCTGAAGCTCCACCCGAAGAGCGCCGCGTAGAACGCCCTGCCGCGCTCCGCGTCGCCCACGCCGAGCTCGAAGAACGCCACCTCACCGGACATCGTCGTCTCCGTTCGCCGCTGCCCGCACGGTACGAAACCCCGCGCGGGCGCGGCAACACCCGCTCCTGCCGATGCTGCCGGGACACCGCGCCGAACACCTCCGCGCGGGCGTGGGGGCTTCCCATGGACGGCCACGCCGCGCGCGCCGCACCCCCGGCGCTGGCGCGGCTCAGGACGGCGCCGGCCACCGCACGGTCGTGACGACGGCGACGACGCTCGGCCGGGCGGGGGTCGAGCTGAACCCGAACCGGGTGGGCGGGCGCACGGGGCGCAGCCCGCCCAGGTCGGCGCCGTCCCAGCGCACGCGAGCGGCGACGACGCGGCGGACGTCCCGGGCGCCGTACCACTCCAGCCGCCCGCCGCCGGCCGAGCCGACAGTGCGTACTCCGGGCAGCAGGACGCGGGCGATCGCCCCGGTCGCCCGGGCCCACGCGAGGCTCGCCGCCAGCGGGGCGGGGACGAGGCGCAGCAGGTGCCCCAGGGGCGTACGGCGGCCGACGACGACGCGCAGCTCCAGGTGGCCGGCCGTGACGTGCCAGCGGGGCCCGGCGCGCCGCACGGCCACGGGCACGAGCACCACCTCGTCGAACTGGTAGGTCGCCCCGACGAACTCGGCCACCTCGGCGGAGGGGGCCAGCAACAGGCGGTGCCCGTCCGGGCGCTCGACCATGACGTCGGCGAACGGCCCCAACGGTGAGTGCGGCCAGAGCCCGAGCACCACCCGGGTGCCCTCGGCGGTGCCGAGTCCGGCGATGTGCCCGCGGAAGCGCCACGACTCGGCGCGGTCCGTCAGGATCTCCGGAACGTGGCCGTGAGCGAGGCGGCGCCGAGGGCCCGGGCCGTTGCCACACGGCTGACCTCGCCCGGGTCTGTCCCGGCAGGCACGGGCAGGTGCGCGGCGGGCAGCGCGTACACCGTGAAGACGTAGCGGTGCGGCTTGCCCGCCGGTGGGCACGGCCCGCCCCAGCCCGCCGCCCGGAAGGAGTTGCGGGTCTCGACGGCGCCGTCGGGCAGCGGGCCACCCTCCGGGATCCCGGCGGCGGCCGCCGGGATGTCGTAGACCGTCCAGTGCCACCAGCCCCGCGGGGCGTCCGGGTCGTAGCAGGCGACGGCGAAACTCGCCGTCCCGGGCGGGACGCCGGTCCACGCCAGGTCGGGGCTGACGTTGGCGCCGCCGCAGTCGGGCCAGGCGTGCCGCCGGTCGATGGGCGCGCCGTCGGCCAGTGACGAGCTCCGCAGCTCCATGTCCCGAGCGTAGGCGTCTCCGCGTGCGGGCAGAGCCCGTCGTCCTGCTAGGCGGCCACACGGGGCTCGGGCAGGACCCAGACCCCGTCGCGCGGGCGCAGCGTCAGGAGCGGGTCGAGCGTGAGCCGGCGGGCGGGGACGTCACCGAGCCGCCACCGCGCGAGGATCGTCGCCAGCGTCAGGACGCCTTCGGTCCAGGCGAAGGCCGCACCGATGCACTGGCGTGTGCCGCCACCGAACGGGAAGAAGGCGAACCTCGGCCGGTCGGGGGCGGGGGGCAAGAAGCGGCCCGGGTCGAAGCTGTCGGGCTCCGGCCACCACCGCGGGTCTCGATGGACCACCCACTGGGAGGCGAGGAGCACGGTGCCGGCGGGGACCTCGACGTCACCCACCTGGGTCGGGACCTGGGCCTGCCGGCCCATGGCCCAGGACGGCGGGTACAGCCGCAGCGCCTCCGACAGGGTGGCCCGGGTGAGCGGCAACCGCTCCAGGTCCTCGACCGACGGTTGCCCGCCCACGCCACAGACCTCGAGCACCTCCGCGGCGACGCGGTCCTGGACCGACGGGTGGGTGGCCAGCAGGTGGCCGGCGAAGGCCAGGGCGTTCGCGGTGGTCTCGTGCCCGGCGAGCAGCATCGTGACCACCTGGTCGCGCGCGTGCCGGCGGTCGGTGCCCTCGAGCAGCACGGACAGCAGGTCATCGCCGGTGCCGGGGTGCTCCGCGCGCTCGGCGACGAGCCGGGCGGTGAGGGTGTCGAGCGCCGCGGTGCCGCGGCGGACCCGCCGTCGGCCGGGCGGCAGGCGCAGCAGCACCCCGGCCATGGGCAGCGTGAGGAGCCCGTACGCCGACAGCACGTCGCGCAGCGCGCCGGAGACCAGCGCCACGTCGTCGTCGAGGCGGGTCCCGAACAGCGTGCGGCCCGCGACCGTCAGCGTGGTGCGGACCGTCTCGGCATGCAGGTCCAGGGCGCGCCCGGGCGCCCAGGACGCGGTCCTGTCGGCGGCGACGTCCAGCATCTCGTGCGCATATCGCGCGACGCGTTGCCGGCTGAAGGCGGTCTGCAGCAGGCGCCGGTCGTGCCGGTGGGCCTCGCCCTCGCTGGTGAGCAGGCCGTCGCCGAGCATCACCCGCGCCCGTTGCAGCACCGGGCCCTTGGTCACCTCGTGCTGCTTGACCGTGAGCAGCTCCCGCACGGCCTCGGGGTGCGAGAGCAGCACGAGCGCGGCCGGGCCGACGCGGAAGGCGACGGCGTCACCGTGCTCCTGCGCGCACATGGTGAGGAAGGCCAACCGGTCCCGGCGGAACTGCAGCGCGTTGCCGACCAGCGGCGCCGGTGCCGGTCCGGGGAGCTCCTCCACCGTCCGCACGCCGCCACGGTAACCCCGACGGCGCCGTCGGGCAGCCGTCCACGTCCGGGATACCGGTGGCAGAGTCAGCGCGGAGGCGGGCTCACACGCGGAACTGGTGGACGCGGGCGCGCAGGTCCGCCGACATGCGGGCGAGCTCCCCGACGGCGCCGTCCATCTGGGCCGCGATCCGGCTGTTCGCGTCCGCCGCCTGGGCCATGGTCGAGACGTTGCTGGCGATCTCCCCGGCCCCGGTGGCGGCCTCCGCCACGCCGCGGGCCATCGCGCCGGTGGTGCCGGTCTGCTGCTCGACCGCCGCGGCGATGGTCATCTGATAAGCGTTGATCTGGTTGACGATCGAGGAGATCTCCTCGATGGCGGCGACGGTGCCGTCGGTGTCCGCCTGGATCGCCTCGACCCGGCGGGCGATGCCCTCCATCGCGCGGGCGGTCTGCTGGGCGAGGTCCTTGACCTCCCCCGCCACCACCGCGAACCCCTTGCCGGCCTCACCGGCGCGGGCGGCCTCGATGCTCGCGTTGAGCGCCAGGAGGTTCGTCTGCTCGGCGACGGCGGTGATGAGCCGGACGACCTCGCCGATCTCGCGGGAGGAGGTCCCCAGCTTCGCGACCCGCTCGCCGGTCCTGGCCGCCACGTCGGTGGCGTGCTCCGCGACCCGCGCCGCCTCGCCGGCGTTGTGGGCGATCTCCTGGATCGATGACCCCATCTCCTCGGCGCCGACGGCGACGCCCCGCACGTTCTGGGACACCTGGGCCGCAGCCGCCGCGGCAGCGGCGGACTGCGCGGACGTCTGCTCCAGGCCGGCGGACATCTGCTTACCGCTCGCGGCGAGCTCGTCCGCCGCCGCGGCGACTACCCGCGCGGCCCCTGCCACCTCGCCGACGAGCACGCGCAGGTTGGCCAGCGCGGTGTCCACCGCGACCGCCATCTGCCCGATCTCGTCGCGGTCCGCGATGGCGGTGGCGCCGGTGAGGTCGCCGGACGCCAGCGCCTCGGCGACGCTCCTGACCACGTTGAGCCGCCTGCTCACCCGGCGCGCCACCCACACGCCGACGGCGACCGCCGCGACGGTGCCCACCAGCGCGACCGCGACGACGGCCCAGCGCACCGTGGCGCTGACGGCCTCCGCGCGCTCCTTGCTCGCGAGGGACCCCTGCAGCTGCAGCTCGATGACCTGGTCGATGCTCCCGGTGATCGACCGCTGCAGGTCCTCCAGCTCGCCCTCCCCGAGCGCCGTCGCCTGCTCTTGTCGACCGGCGTCCACGAGGGCGTCGATCCGCGGCAGGAGCTGTCGGTACGCCGCGACGTCCGCGAGGAGGCGGTGCAGAGGGACGCGCTGCTCGGGGGAAGCGTGGTGGTGGAGGAGCTCCTGGGCGCGCGTGAGGACATCGCCCAGGCCGGCGTCGGCGGACTGGCGCATCCGCGCCTTGGCCTCGGGGTCCGGGGCGAGCGTGGCGCTGATGGCGTCGTAGTTCGCCAGGGCGAACTCGGACTTGAGGTCCGCGGCGAGCGCGGTGGCGGCGACGTCGTGCGTGTAGAGCTTCTCCACGGTCGCGTCGAGGTGGCTGACGCCGACGGTGCCGACGACCGTGACACCGGCCGTGACGGCGGTGGCGATGGCGAGCATCGCGAGGATCTTCGTGGTGACCTTGAGGTCCTTGAGCGTCCGGCGCCTGCGCGGCCGGGCGGCGGGCCTGTCCCCGGGCGTCCCCTCGGCGGGCGGACGGCCGGACCGCCGCGCACGCGCGGGGTGCATCAGGGTCGCGGTCATCATTGACTCCTTGGACGGTCACGGGCGCCGGCTGCTCCGAGGACCAGCCGCCTTGCTCCCGATATGTTCGGCATCACGTGTCCCCGTGTGACCATTCCACCGCAAGTTCCGGACGACACAGGCCTCATCCGCGCGCCTCCCCGACGCCCCCGGCCCATTCGCCAGCACGGCGCGCCGGATCCCGGGACCATGAGGGCTCTCTCAGGAGAAGGGAGCGGCGATGATCCCCGGCGAGCCAGCGGTGATGTCGTGGCAGAGCGCTTCCCGTGCGCGGCTCGCGGCGGTCCTACGTGTCGTGGCCGTGGTCCTGCTCGCGACCTCGACCGTGACGGGTCTGCAGGCGGCGTGGTCCCGCTGGGCGGTGTGCTACGTGGATGCCGACCCGCCGCTGGGCGGACTGCCCGACGACCGAGCCGCGGCGTGCGAGGCGCTCCAGGACCACCGGTACGACAACACCCTTCCCACCGACCCGTGGGCGCCCATCGCCGACGCCGCGCAGCGCGAGGGGGTGAGCTACCTCGCGCTGGGGCTCGCGGTGGTGCTCGTCGCCGTCACCGTCCGTGACCGTCGGCTCGTCCGGGCCGTCGGCGCGGCCGTCGGCGTCATGTGGCTGGCCCTCGCCGTTCCGACGCTGCGCAGCGGGCTGGCCGGCGAGCCGGTCGGGTCCGACCTGCCCGCCGGTGTGGCACCCCTGGCCTTCGTCATGCCCTTCATCACGCTGACCCTTGCTGCCTTTGCCGCGGCTCGCGGCACCCGCGACGGTCGGCTCGAAGGGTTGTTCTGGGTGACGATGACGGCGGCGCAACCCCTCCCCGAATTCTTCGTCACGCAGATGCTGTGGTCGTCCTACGACAGCTCACCGCTCGCCGGATTCGTCAGGTGTGTAGCCGTCGTCGGCGCAGGGTTGGCCGTCGCCGCCACGCTGCTCCCGGCGTCCAGGCGACCGGCCCTGGTGCGCCGTCGGGCGCACGGATGACCGTCCCCCCGAAGCGACGGTCGCGAGAGCCGGCCTCGCCAGCGCCGGACCACGTCCGACACCTCAGGACCGCGAGAGACAGACGTTGGCCACCCCGATGTCGGGGTGGCCAACGTCCGTGAGGATGGATGGGGCGTGGTCAGAAGTCCCAGTCTTCGTCCTGCGTGGCCTCGGCCTTGCCGATGACGTAGCTCGAGCCCGACCCGGAGAAGAAGTCGTGGTTCTCGTCGGCGTTGGGGCTCAGCGCCGACAGGATGGCCGGGTTGACCTGGGTGGCCTCCTTGGGGAAGAGCCCCTCGTAGCCGAGGTTCATCAGCGCCTTGTTGGCGTTGTACCGCAGGAACGCCTTGACGTCCTCGGTCAGGCCCATGGGGTCGTAGAGGTCCTCGGTGTACTGCTCCTCGTTCTCGTACAGCTCGAAGAGCAGCTCGAAGGTGTAGTCCTTGAGCTCCTGGCGCCGCTGCTCGGAGGCGTTCTCCAGCGCGCGCTGGTACTTGTAACCGATGTAGTACCCGTGCACGGCCTCGTCGCGGATGATCAGCCGGATGAGGTCGGCGGTGTTGGTCAGCTTGGCGTGGCTGGACCAGTACATCGGGGCGTAGAAGCCGGAGTAGAAGAGGAAGGACTCGAGCAGCGTGGAGGCGACCTTGCGCTTCTCCGGGTCGTCGCCGCGGTAGTAGTCCATGATGATCGCGGCCTTGCGCTGGAGGTTCTCGTTCTCCTCGGACCACCGGAAGGCGTCGTCGATCTCCTGGGAGGAGATCAAGGTGGAGAAGATCGACGAGTAGCTCTTCGCGTGCACCGACTCCATGAACGCGATGTTCGTGTAGACGGCCTCCTCGTGCGGGGTCACCGCGTCGGGGATCAGCGACACCGCGCCGACCGTGCCCTGCACGGTGTCGAGCAGGGTCAGGCCCGTGAACACGCGGGTGGTCATGAGCTGCTCGTGCGGCTTGAGGGTGTGCCAGGACTGGATGTCGTTGGACAGCGGCACCTTCTCCGGCAGCCAGAAGTTCCCGGTCAGCCGGTCCCAGACCTCGACGTCCTTCTCGTCCTGGACGCGGTTCCAGTTGATCGCCTGGACGCTGCTGACCAGCTTGAGCTTCTCCGACACTGCGGTGCCTCTCCTTGCGGTTCTCGGGTGCGGTGCGCGGGCCCGCGGGGGTGGTGCGTGCGGTGGCGCCAAGCGTCACCGGGTGGATCGTGCGGCGGCGCCAAGCGTCACCGGGTGGACGACGGCGGGAGCGGGCTCCCGCCGTCGTCCGACCTCGTGGGGCGGGCCGGCCGGGACCGGCCCGCCCCGCGTGAGGTCACAACATGCAGCTGACGCAACCCTCGACTTCGGTGCCCTCCAGCGCCAGCTGGCGCAGGCGGATGTAGTACAGCGTCTTGATGCCCTTGCGCCAGGCGTAGATCTGCGCCTTGTTGAGGTCGCGGGTAGTGACCGTGTCCTTGAAGAACAGCGTCAGCGACAGCCCCTGGTCCACGTGCTGGGTGGCCTCGGCGTAGGTGTCGATGATCTTCTCGGGGCCGATCTCGTACGCGTCCTCGTAGTACTCGAGGTTGTCGTTGGTCATGTACGGCGCGGGGTAGTACACCCGGCCGATCTTGCCCTCCTTGCGGATCTCGATCTTGGAGACGATCGGGTGGATCGAGGAGGTGGAGTTGTTGATGTAGGAGATCGACCCGGTGGGCGGCACGGCCTGGAGGTTCTGGTTGTAGATGCCGTGCTCCTTGACGGAGGCGGCGAGCTGGATCCAGTCCTCGCGGGTGGGAAGGTGCACGCCGGCGTCGGCGAAGAGCTGGCGCACCCGATCGGTGCGCGGCTCCCAGGTGCCGTTGATGTACTTGTCGAAGTACTCCCCGGTGGCGTACTTGGACTCCTCGAAGCCCTTGAACGCCCGGCCCTTCTCGATGGCGATCTTGTTCGACTCCGACACGGCGTGGAACGCCACCGTGTAGAAGTACATGTTCGTGAAGTCCAGGCCTTCCTCGGAGCCGTAGAAGATCCGCTCGCGGGCGAGGTACCCGTGTAGGTTCATCTGGCCCAGGCCGATGGCGTGGGACTCGTTGTTGCCGTGCTCGACCGAGGGGACCGACCAGATGTGCGTCTGGTCGGAGACGGCGGTCAGGGCGCGGATCGCGGTGCCGACGGTCTTGCCGAGGTCGGGCGAGTCCATCGTCTTGGCGATGTTGAGCGAGCCGAGGTTGCAGGAGATGTCCTTGCCGACGGTGGCGTACGACAGGTCGTCGTGGTACGTCGACGGGGTGGAGACCTGCAGGATCTCCGAGCACAGGTTGGACATGGTGATCTTGCCCGTGATCGGGTTGGCCCGGTTCACCGTGTCCTCGAACACGATGTAGGGGTAGCCCGACTCGAACTGCAGCTCGGCGATGGTCTGGAAGAAGCCGCGGGCGCTGATCTTGCGCTTCTTGATGCGCCCGTCGTCGACCATCTCGCGGTACTTCTCCGAGACGTTGATCTCCGAGAAGGGCACGCCGTAGATGCGCTCGACGTCGTACGGCGAGAACAGGTACATGTCCTCGTTGTTCTTGGCCAGCTCGAACGTGATGTCCGGGACGACCACACCGAGGGAGAGGGTCTTGATGCGGATCTTCTCGTCCGCGTTCTCCCGCTTGGTGTCGAGGAACTTCATGATGTCGGGGTGGTGGGCGTGCAGGTACACCGCCCCCGCGCCCTGCCGGGCCCCGAGCTGGTTGGCGTAGGAGAAGGAGTCCTCGAGCAGCTTCATCACCGGGATGACGCCGCTCGACTGGTTCTCGATCTTCTTGATCGGGGCGCCGGACTCGCGCACGTTGGTCAGCGACAGGGCCACGCCACCGCCGCGCTTGGACAGCTGGAGCGCGGAGTTGATGCCGCGGGCGATGGACTCCATGTTGTCCTCGATGCGCAGCAGGAAGCAGCTGACGAGCTCGCCACGCTGCGCCTTGCCGGCGTTGAGGAACGTCGGGGTGGCGGGCTGGAACCGGCCGGTGATGATCTCCTCGACCATGTCGAGGGCGGCCTGCTCCTTGCCGTCGGCCAGGGTCAGCGCGACCATGACGACCCGGTCCTCGAACCGCTCCAGGTACCGCTTCCCGTCGAAGGTCTTGAGCGTGTACGACGTGTAGTACTTGAACGCACCGAGGAAGGTCTCGAACCGGAACTTCTTCGACCAGGCGAAGTCCCAGATCTTGGTCAGGAACTCGAACGAGTACTTCTCGAGGACCTCGCCCTCGTAGTACCCCTCCGCCACCAGGTAGTCGAGCTTCTCCTTGAGGTTGTGGAAGAAGACCGTGTTCTGGTTGACGTGCTGGAGGAAGTACTGCCGCGCGGCCTCTCGGTCGGCACCGAACTGGATGTTCCCGTCCGCGTCGTAGAGGTTGAGCATCGCGTTCAGCGCGTGGTAGTCGAGCTCCGGTGCGCTGGCGACCTCTACGCCGGTATCTGTGAGCGTTGCTGCCAAAACTGCCCCAATCCCTCGCGGACGCGGGTGACGTCCTCGGTGGTCCCTAGAAGTTCGAATCGGTACAGGTAAGGCACTTGGCACTTCGCGGAGATGATGTCCCCCGCGAGGCAGAAGGCCTTGCCGAAGTTGAGGTTGCCCGCGGCGATGACGCCGCGGATCAGTGAGCGGTTGTGCTCGTCGTTCAGGAACTTGATGACCTGCTTGGGCACGGCTCCCCGCCCGTTGCCGCCCCCGTAGGTGGGCACCACGAGCACGTACTCCTGCTCCACCCGCAGCGGCGGTTCGCCGGGGCGCAGCGGGATCCGCTGCGCGGACAGGCCGAGCTTCTCGACGAAGCGGTGCGTGTTGTTGGTGGCGGAGGAGAAGTAGACGATGTGGCCCATGCCTGCCTCCCTAGCGCGCCGGTCCCGTCCGGCCCCGCGGGCGGGGCGGAGGGCTGGTGTTCGGCCGGGCCGCCGGATCGCGACGGCCCGGCCGAAGTCGGTGATGGCGTCAGGCCACGACGGCGCCGGCCTTGACGGCCGCGAGCGCCTTGATCTTGTCCGGGCGGAAGCCCGACCAGTGGTCGCCGTCGGCGAAGACCACCGGCGCCTGCTGGTAGCCGAGCGCCTTGACGCTCTCCAGCGCCTCCGGGTCCACCGTGATGTCGACGACCTCGTACTCCAGGCCCTGCTTGTTCAGCGCACGGTAGGTGGCATCGCACTGGACGCAGGACGGCTTGCTGTAGACGGTGATGCTCATCTGAGCCGATCTCCTTGCCTCGGTGCGTTGTCACAGGGTCCGGGCCCACCCCCGACACGGCTGTAACAACAAGTTTGTGGTTTGCCCGGGCCTCGGGCGTTCCCTCGGTTCCCGACACTACACCTAGGGGTCTGGGGGCGCCGGGACCCCAACATGCTGTGTTGGCGTGTCGTGGTGTGAGGTATCTGTCCACAACGTCGCCTCCTCCACTGTGGACCCCGAGGGGTCACCCTGGGGACACCTTGTGGACACCCGCCGCCGCGGCGGCCACGCGGTCGTCCTCGTGGTGCCCACGCTCGCACCGACCACTGACATCGGCGGCGGTGGCCGGGCCGTGAGGAGGCTGTGGACGAGTTTTCACACCTTTGTCCACACCCTGTGCACGGGGCCGTCGGCGGCGGTGGACAACGCGGGCAGACCGCGGGAGGTTCGCCACGAATCTCTGCGCGTGTCGTGGCGCCCGGCGTGTCGCGGCCGGGTGGCGTGCGGGACGGCCGCCGCCGCGTCCCTCGACCGGTACGGGCAGCCGGGGCTCGCGGTCAGGCCAGCCCGGCGTCGTGGACGCACAGGGCGATCTGGACCCGGTTGCTCGCGTCGAGCTTGGTGAACAGGCGGCCGATGTGGGTCTTGACCGTGGCGACGCCCAGGTAGAGCTCCGCGGCGATCTCGGCGTTGGACAGCCCGCGCGCCACGGCCAGCGCCACCTCACGTTCTCGCTCGGTGAGGCGGTCCAGGCGCGCCCGTGCCGCCCGCCGGCGGGAGCCGTCCTCGTGCGTGACGGCGGCGATGAGCTGAGCGGTGACGGAGGGGGAGAGGATCGGCTGCCCGGCCGCCACGCGGTGGACGGCCTCGACGAGGCGGGCCGGCGGGGTGTCCTTGAGGAGGAAGCCGGCGGCGCCGTGGCGCAGGGCCGTGAGCACCATCTCGTCGGTGTCGAAGGTGGTCAGGACGATGACGCGCGGGCCGTCCGCCCGGGCGGTCAGCTCGCGGGTCGCGGTCAGCCCGTCGGTGCGCGGCATGCGGATGTCCATGAGGACGACGTCGGGACGGTGGCGGGCCACGAGCGTGACGGCCTCGGCGCCGTCCGCGGCCTCGCCGACCACCTCCAGGCGCGCGTCGCCGCCGAGGATCAGGCGCAGGCCGGCGCGCACGAGGGCGTCGTCGTCGACGACGGCCACCCGGACGCGACCCGCGGCGCCGGCCGGGGGCGTGTCGCCGGTCGGGGCCGGTCCCTGCTCGGTCAGCTCGGCCACGGCAACCACGCTCTCACGACGAATCGGCCGTCGGCGGTCAGCCCGTGCTCCAGCGCGCCGCCGGCCAGGTCGGCGCGCTCGGTCAGCCCGGCGAGGCCCATGCCGGCCCCCGGCGGGCCGGCGGGACCCGCGCTCGGGGCCGCGCCGTTGCTCAGCTCGAGGGCGAGCCGCCCGCCCGGGTGGCCGGCGAGGCCGAGCCGCACCTCCGCGCCGGGGGCGTGCTTGCGGGCGTTGGTCAGCGCCTCCTGGATGATGCGGAAGGCCGTGCGCGAGACGGTCTGCGGCAGCCCGGCGAGGGCACCTCGGTCCGCGCCGGGCAGCCCGGCCGTGTCCGCGACCACCCGGGTGCCGGCCTCGGCGGCGTCCGCGAGCAGGGCCGGCAGGTCGGCGAGCGTGGGCTGGGGCGGCTCGGCGCTGCCGGTCTCCCCGGCGCGTAGGACGCCGAGGATCTGCCGGAGCTCGCCCAGCGCCAGGTGCGCGTTGTCCTGGATGACCGCGGCCGCCGCGGCGGTCTCCTCCCGGTCGAGGTCGGTGCGATAGGTGAGCGCGCCGGCGTGCAGCGCCACGAGCGAGATGCGGTGCGCGAGGACGTCGTGCATCTCCCGGGCGATCCGGGTGCGCTCGGCCGCGCGGGCACGCTCGCCGGCGAGGGCGTGCTCGCGCTCGGCGGTCTCCGCCCGTTCGCGCCAGAACGCCAGGAGCTCGCGGCGGGCCCCCACGTAGTAGCCGGTCGCCACGCAGATCCCGCAGGCCAGGACGCCGAACGCGGCGGACCCGATGGTCATCAGGACGCTGGTGCCGAGGCCGGGGACGTTCCGGCGGACGACGAGCTCGTACAGGGCCGTGGCCCCCGCCCAGACCACGACGACGGCGACCACCCGGCCGCGCCGCCGCCAGGTGCTCAGCGAGACGGTGGCGAGAGCCGCTGGGCCGACGGCGGAGGCGGACAGGGCCGTCAGGGCCGCCGTGCTCACCGCCACCGCGGTGGGGAAGCGCCGGCGCAGCGGGAGCAGGCCCAGCCCGAGCAGCCCCAGGACGGCGTCGAGGAACAGCAGCCCGCCGGCGACGAGCTCCGATCCGTTGCCGGCCTCGACGGAGTCGATGAAGTCCACCGAGATCGCCACCCACAACGCGAAGCCGGTGCCCGCGGCGGCGAGGTAGCGCCAGGTGCGCTGCCACCAGCCCAGCGCCGGTGGCGCGGGCCGGGCGGTGGCGGCGGGGCGCACGGCGTCGGCGTCCCGCGGAGGCGCCGGGCGCACAGCGTCGGCGCCGCGCGCCGGGGCCTGCGGCCCGGAAGAGGAGGGGGTCACGCCGTCAGCGTAGGAGCGGACGGACAAGGCCCGGATCCCTCGTCCGGCCCGGACGGGTCCGACCAAAGGTGGACGAGGCCGATCCCGGCGCCGGACGCCCGCCGGCCCCGACGCCCGCGACGGTGGTCCCATGATCACCGCTGAGCACCTCACCAAGCGGTACGCCCGGCGCGGCCGGGCCGTCACCGCCGTCGAGGACGTGTCCTTCACCGCCCAGGCCGGCCGCGTTACCGGCTTCCTCGGACCCAACGGCGCCGGGAAGTCCACGACCTTGCGCATGCTGTGCGGGCTGACCACCCCGACGGCCGGCGCCGCGACGGTCCTGGGCCGGCCGTTCGCCGCCCTGCCCAACCCCGGCCGGCACGTGGGCGTGCTGCTCGACGCCGCCGCCCAGCACCCCGGCCGCACCGGGCGCGAGGTGCTCGCCGTCTCCGCCCGCCTCATGGACGTCCCGGCCGCCCGGGTGGACGCGCTCCTCGACCGGGTCGGCCTGACTCCCCAGGAGGCGGCCGCCCGGGTGCGGACCTACTCCCTGGGCATGCACCAGCGCCTCGGCCTGGCCCACGCGCTGCTCGGGGACCCCGCCGCGCTCGTCCTCGACGAGCCCGCCAACGGCCTCGACCCGGCCGGCATCCGGTGGATGCGCGAACTGCTGCGCGGCTTCGCCGACGCCGGCGGCACCGTGCTGCTCTCCTCGCACCTGCTGCGCGAGGTCGAGGCCGTCGCCGACGACCTGGTCATCATCGGCGGCGGGAAGGTGCTGGCCCAGGGCGGCACGGCGGCGCTGCTCGCCGCGCCGGGCAGCCGGGTGCGCAGCCTGGACGACCCCGCCCTGGCCCGCGCGCTCGAGGCCGCCGGGCACGAGGTCCGCCTCGACGGCGCGCTGGTCACCTCCGCGCCGGCCGAGGAGGTGGGGCGGGCGGCCCTCGGCGCCGCGGTGGTGATCACCGACCTTCGCCCCGCCACCGACGGGCTGGAGCAACTCTTCTTCACGACGACCGCCCGCCACGGGCGCGAGGAGGTTCCCGCATGACCACCCCCATCGAGACCGCCACGCCCCCCGCGCCCGCTTCCCCCGGTCCCCGCCCGGTGCCGTTCCTCCGGCTCGTCGCCGTCGAGCTGCGCAAACAGACCGACACCCGCGCCGGGCGGTGGCTGCTCGCCGTGGTCGTGCTCCTCAGCGCCGGCCTCATCGCGGTGCACCTCGTCGTCGCGGAGCCGGCCGACCTCACCTGGCAGGAGCTGAGCCTGACCGCCTCCTTCGGGCAGGTCCTGCTGCTTCCGCTGCTCGGCATCATGGCCGCGACCGCCGAGTGGTCCCAGCGCACCGCCCTGACCACCTTCGTCCTCGAGCCTCGTCGCACCCGCGTGCACGTCGCCAAGCTCGCCGCGGCCGGCGCGCTGGGCGTCGTCGTCACGGCGGCGGCCGCGGCGGTGGGCGCGGTGGCGAACGTCCTCGGGATGTTCTGGCGCGACGGCGCCGGCGACTGGACCCTGGACGCCGGGGCCACGGCCGGCAGCGCCGTCGCCTTCCTGCTCCTCGTCGCCCAGGGCGTCGCGTTCGGCCTGGCACTGCTGAACACCCCGGCGGCGATCGTGGCCTACCTCGCCCTGCCGACCGCCTGGTCCGTGCTCGGCCTGCTCGTCCCCCGGCTGACCGAGCCGGCGCAATGGCTCGACATGAACATGGCGCTGCTGCCGCTCATGGGCGGTGAGCTGACGGGGCCGCAGGCGGCCCGGCTGGCGACGTCGGTGGCGGTGTGGGTGGCGCTGCCGCTCGCCGTCGGGCTGTGGCGCACGGCGCGGCGCGAGGTGTCGTGACGGGACGGCGGGACGAGCGCCCTCGCCGCGCACGACGCCGACGCCGCGGGGGCACGAGCGGCGGGGAGGCATGATGGGGGCGGACCGACCTGAGGAGCCGCCATGCCCATGAACGTCGAGAGCTTCAACCTCGACCACCGCACCGTCGCCGCGCCGTACGTGCGGGTGGCCGACACCAAGCGCCTGCCCCGCGGCGACGTGCTGACCAAGTACGACGTGCGGTTCTGCCAGCCCAACGTCGACCATCTCGAGATGCCGGTGGTGCACTCCCTCGAGCACACCTTCGCCGAGCACGTGCGCAACCACTCCGACGACGTCATCGACTTCTCCCCCATGGGCTGCCAGACCGGCTTCTACCTCCTGCTCGCCGGCGAGCACCCGCTGGAGGAGGTCCTCGACCTGGTGGCCGCGGGGCTGCAGGACGTCGTCGACGCCACCGAGGTGCCGGCCGCGAACGAGGTCCAGTGCGGCTGGGCCGCCAGCCACACGCTCGGAGGCGCCAAGGAGGCCGCCCGCGCGATGCTCGCCCGTCGCGACGAGTGGGCCCAGGTCACCGCGTGAGCGCCGCGCCCGCGGCGCCGCCGGCGGTGGACGCCGTCGTCATCGGCGCCATGGAGGAGGAGGTCCGCCCCTACCTGGAGCGGGCCGGCGAGGTCGGGCCGGAGACGGCGGCCGGTCACGCCCGCACCCGGCTGGTCACCGTCGGGGCGGCCCGGCTGCTGCTCGTGCGCGGCGGCATCGGGCTGGTCAACGCGGCCGCCGCCACCGTGCACGCCCTGATGAGCGTCGCCCCGCGCGCGGTGGTGTCCACCGGGTCCGCCGGCGGGCTGGCCGCCGCGGTGGAGGTGGGCGACGTCGTCGTCGGCGAGCGCTACACCTACGCCGGGGCCGACGCGACCGCCTTCGGCTACGAGCGCGGGCAGGTGCCCGGGATGCCGCCGGCCTACGACGCCGACCCGGGGCTGCTCGCCGCGGCCCGGGGCGCGGCGGCGCCTCGGCTGCGCACGGGCCAGATGGTCTCCGGCGACTCGTTCGTCACCGCCGTCAACGTCGCCGAGGTCCGCGCGGCCTTCCCCGCGGCGCTGAGCACGGACATGGAGTCCACCGCCATCGCCCAGGTGTGCCACTCCCACGGCGTGCCGTTCCTGTCGGTGCGCGGCATCTCCGACCTGTGCGGGCCGGCCGCCGACCAGGACTTCCACATGGCGGTGGAGGAGGTCGCCGCCCGGGCCGCCGACGTCGTCCTCGACGTGCTGGGCGCCGGCCGGCCGCGCGGCTAGCCGGGGGTGCGGCTAGCGGGGGGGCGCGCGGCGCGGCGGCCGCGGTCAGCGCCGGGCCGGCCGCCGGCGGTCGCCGGGCTGGTGGTCGTCGGGCGGGCGGGCGGCGCGCCCCACGGTGCGCCACAGGTGGACGGCCATGGCGACGAAGGCTGCGGCCCACGCCGCCAGGGCCACCCACAGCTCCGCCGCGCCGACGACGCCGACCACCGGCAGCCGGTCGGCCCGGCCGAGGTAGATGCCGGCGACGGCGTACATCCCCAGCGGGAACACGATGCTCCACAGCGTGGCGTCGTAGTCCAGCGGGACGCCGTGGCGGCGGTGGCGCCACCAGCCGGCCGCGACCAGCGGCGGGAGGAGCCAGGTGGCGAACGCCCAGAAGACCACCGACAGCCCGCCCACGAGGCCTCGGGTGGCCAGGACCATCGGCGCATCGGCCATCTCCAGGATGCGGGCGCCGGCCAGCACGGTGATCGCGCACGCGCCCATGGCCACCCAGTACGACGGGTCCAGGTCCACCGGGCGCAGGTCGAAGAGCATCATCCGCAGGGCTACGAACACGCCCGCGGCGGCGTACAGGAAGATGCCCACCGCCCAGGAGACGACGGCGACCAGCGCCAGGCCGCCGCGCCACCCCGGCGCGAGCACCGGCTGCACGGTCGCGGCCGCCACCGCCACCGACTGGCTGGCCACCACCCAGACGAACCACGTCCCGTTCGCGGCCGCGAGCACCGGCCGGGTGGTGTGCCCGAGGACCGCCGTCCAGGGCACGACGTAGCCGAGCACCAGCCAGCCGCCGAAGGCCACGGCGAGGAGTGCCGCCGTCCACCCCACCAGGCCCTCGCCGGCCAGCCGGACCCCGAGCACGTTGGTCCCCGCCACGAACGTGAAGAACCCGAAGGCGCGGCGCGGGTCGGCGAGCTCCTCCCGCACGCCCCCCGGCGCCAGCACGAGGCGCAGCACCGTGAGGACGACGAGCGTCGCCCAGGCACCCGCGCACACCGCGGCCAGCGCGGTGGAGAGCAGGGGGTCCCGCTCCAGGTCCAGGCCCACGGAGATGATGCCGCTGGCCATGACGAGGGCGAAGTAGCCGGGGGCCAGGGTCTCCAGCGCTAGACGGGCCCGGCCGGTGAGCGTGCCGGCGCGGTCCGGCGCACTGGCCACCCGGCGAGCGTAGTCCGGGGCCCGCGGTCCCGCGCTCCGGTGGCCGACCCCCGTGGTCAGCGGTTCTATGTCAGCCAGAGGCTGGACCAACCGGAGGAGGACCGTCGCATGGACACCTGGGTGTGGATCGTCCTGGCCATCGTGGTGGTGGCCGTCATCGTGCTCGCCGTCGTCGCCGCAGGTCGCCGCCGCCGCGAGCAGGAGCGGATCCGGGAGCAGGAGAACCGCGCGCACGCCGCCGACCTGCGGGCCCGCGGCGAGGAGCAGGACCTCGCCGCCCGCAAGCGCGAGGCGGACGCGGCCGCCGCCGCGGCCCAGGCGAAGCAGGCCCGGGTGGAGGCCGACCGGCTGGAGCAGGAGGCGCGCCGAGGCACGGACGAGGCCGCCCGGGTGCGGGAGGAGGCCGAGACCCACCGGCAGGACGCCGACGCCCTCGACCCCGAGCACGACCCCGGCTCCCAGGCCGGCCCGGACGGCTACGTCCCGGGACGGCACGAGGAGCCCGGCGGCCTGCGGCCCGAGGACCGGCCCCGCGCCTGAGTGCCCACCCGGCTGCTCCTCCTGGCCGACACCCACTGGCCCAAGCGGGCCCGGGCCCTGCCGGCGGAGGTCTGGGCGGCGGTGGCCGACGTCGACGTCGTCGTGCACGCCGGGGACTGGGTGGACGAGCGGCTCGTCGACGAGCTCGGCGCCCGCTCCCGCCGCCTGGTGGCGTGCTGGGGCAACAACGACGGCCCGGAGATCCGCCGGCGCCTGCCCGAGGTGGCCCGGGCGACGGTGGAGGGGCTGCGCCTGGCCGTGGTCCACGAGACCGGCGCGGCACAGGGGCGCGAGCGACGCATGGACGCCCGCTTCCCCGACGTCGACCTCCTCGTCTTCGGCCACAGCCACATCCCCTGGGACTCCACCACCCCGGGCGGGCGCCGGCTGCTCAACCCCGGCTCCCCCACCGACCGGCGGCGCCAGCCGCACCGGACGTTCATGACCGTGGTGCTCGGGGCGACGCCGGCCGGCGCCGACGTCACGTTGCACGAGCTGTGACCGGAAGGCCGACGCGCCCCCGCCGGGAGGGCGGGGGCGCGTCGGTCGGCGACTCGGGCGGCGGTCAGGCGGTGACCCGCTCGGCCTCCGGGGCGTCGCTGAGGGTGTCCAGGTCGCGGTCGCGGGTCTCCTTGGTCGCGAACAGCGCCAGCAGGGTCAGCAGCGCCATGGACGCGAGGTAGACGCCCACCCAGGCCACGCCGTAGCTCTGCACCAGCCAGGCGGCGATGAACGGGGCCACCGCCGCGCCGAGGATGGAGGAGAAGTTGTAGGCGATGGCGGAGCCGGTGTACCGCACGTTCGTCGGGAAGAGCTCGGGCAGGATCGCGCTCTGCACCCCGAAGGTCAGGCCCATCAGCGTCATGCCGACGACGAGGAAGACGAGCATGAGCCCGAGGTTGGCCTCCGCGCCGGTGCCCATGGTCTCCGGGGCGAGGAAGGCGTTGAAGGTGAAGCCGAAGAGCAGGATCAGCGCGGTCACCACGATGAGGAACGGCTTGCGCCCGAACCGGTCGGCCAGCGCCCCGGAGACGGGCGTCATCGCGGCGAAGAACAAGATCGCGATGAGCTGCAGCACGAGGAACTGCCGGTAGCCGATGCCCAGCATGCCGTTCTCGGTGGCGCCGATGGCGTAGCTGAGGATCCACGTGGTGAACAGGTAGAACAGCGTGTAGGTGGCCAGCATGATGAAGGTGCCCTGGATGAGCTGGCGCCAGCTGGTGCGCAGCACCGCCTTGAGCGGGGTCTTCACCTTCTCGCCGCGCGCCACGGCGCGGGCGAACACCGGGGTCTCCTCGAGCTTGACGCGCACGTACACGCCCAGCGCGACGATCACGGCCGAGGCGAGGAACGGGACGCGCCAGCCCCAGGTGAGGAAGGTGCCGTCGTGCCGGGGGTCGGTGCTGTCGTGGCCCATCCAGATGGTCAGCAGCAGGAAGAAGCCGTTGGCGAAGAGGAACCCGATCGGCGCGCCGAGCTGGGGCCACATGGCCGCGCGCGCCCGCTTGCCCTTCTCCGCCGTCTCGGTGGCCAGCAGCGCCGCGCCGCTCCACTCCCCGCCCAGGCCCAGACCCTGGCAGAAGCGCATGATGGCGAGCATCGCCGGCGCCCACAGGCCGATCTGGTGGTAGGTGGGCAGCAGCCCGATGAGGACCGTGGCGATCCCCATGGTCAGCAGCGAGCCGAGCAGCGTCGCCTTGCGGCCGAGCCGGTCGCCGAAGTGCCCGAACACCACGGAGCCGACGGGGCGGGCGATGAACGCCACGCCGAAGGTGGCCAGCGAGGCGAGCAGGGCGCCGCTGGCGTCGGCGGCGGGGAAGAACAGCAGCGGGAAGACCGAGATGGCCGCCGTCGCGTAGACGTAGAAGTCGTAGAACTCGATCGAGGTCCCGACGAGGCTGGCGAAGATGATCCGGCTCTTGGGCACGTGGGTGCCCGTCCGGGTCGTGGGCTCGTCCGCTTCGCGCGTGGTCGCCGTACTCACGAGATGTCTCCTCGGGTCGCGTGTGGAACCGAAAGAGACTACCTCTGTCCGCCCACGATGTGGGACCGGAAACCCGGATATTGAGACGAACGTGACGTCTGCGGTAAGGGTCACACGGCCCGACCGTGCGACCGGGGGGCCGGGCCGCGGCCCGGGGCGGGTCAGCGCGCCTGGCTGAAGGCGAACACCGCCGGGTCCCCGCCGATGCGCTCGCCGGAGTCCAGGCCGTCGACCGCGGCCAGCTCGTCGTCGTCGAGCGTGAAGGAGAACACGTCGAGGTTCGCACCGATGCGCTCGGGGGTGACGGACTTCGGGATGACGATGCGCCCGCGCTGCACGTGCCAGCGCAGCACCACCTGGCCGGGCGTCACGCCGTGTGCGGCGGCGATGCGGGTGACCGCCTCGTCCTCGAGGTCGCGGCCCTGCCCGAGGGGGGAGTAGGCCTCGACGGCGGCGCCGGCCTCGCGGGTCGCGTCCTGGGTGGCGCGCTGCTGGAAGGTGGGGTGAACCTCGACCTGGTTGACCGCCGGGACCGTCTCGCTCTCGGCCACCACGCGGCGGAGGTGCTCGGGCAGGAAGTTCGACACGCCGATGGCGCGCACGGCCCCCTCGGCCAGCAGCTTCTCCAACGCGTGCCAGGTCTCGACGTACAGGTCCTTGGCGGGGACCGGCCAGTGGATGAGGTAGAGGTCGACGACGTCGACGCCCAAGGCCGTGCGGGAGCGCTCGAACGCACTCAGCGCCGCGTCGTAGCCCTGGTCGGCGTTGCGCAGCTTGGTGGTGACGAAGACCTCCTCGCGCGGCAGACCCGCGGCGCGCAGCGCGGCGCCCACGCCGGCCTCGTTGTAGTAGGCCGCCGCCGTGTCGATGTGGCGGTACCCGGCCTCGAGCGCCGTCTCCACCACCTGCTGGGTCGTGTCCTCGGGGACCTGGAAGACGCCGAACCCTACCTGGGGGATCGCGACGCCGTTGTTGAGACGGATCGTGGGTGTCGTGGACTCGCTCATGCCCCCTGCATACTCCGGGTCCGACCGCCCGCGCATGTCGGCGCGGCGCCGTCTCGCCGTCGGCGTGCCCGAGATGGTGGCATGCGCCGCCATGTCGCCGCATGCCACCATCTCGCGGCGCACCGCCGTATCGGGGCGGGCCGCGGGGGCGCCCGCCTCGCCGCGGCGGCCGAGGGCGCGGCTAGCGATTCACCCCGCGCAGCACCATGTCGACGAGCTCGTCCACCCACTCGCCGATTCCCGGACGCAGCTCCTCCTTGGAGGTACCGGCCTCGGTCATGAGGACGTGGAAGAAGATCGCCCCCTCGATCGCGTCGAGCAGGTGGCCGGGCGATGTCGAGGGCGGCAGCTCGCCGTCGGAGACCGCCTGCTCGATCCGCCCCTCCAGCGCCAGCACCCCGCGGCTGACGCTCTCGTCACGGATCTCGCCGAATGCGTCCGGGTTGGCCACGGCGGCCGAGACGATGTTCGCGATGGCCGCCCCGTGCTCGCCGAGAAGGAGCTCGGCCCGCGCCCGGGCGTGGGCGGCGAGGTAGTCGCGGATGTTCAGTCCCTCGGTCTGCGGGGTGACGTGGTGCGCCTCGAGGTCACGGATGGCGTCGAGCAGCAGCTCACGCTTGTCGTGCCAGCGCAGGTAGATCGAGGACTTCCCGATGCCCGCCCGCGTGGCGACGGCGTCGAGGCTGACGCCCGACCAGCCCTTCTGACCGAAGAGCTCCAGGACCGCGCGGTAGGCGCGGGCCTCGGTGTCCGGGTGCCGGGGCCGCCCCGGACCTCGCCGGACCGGCTGGACGTTCTGGGTGTCTGTTGTCTGCGTCATCGTTGGCCCCCTCCAATCGGCTTCGACACTACGCGTCACGTGTCGATCACATGAGGGTTTCGCGGCCGTGTTTGCGTGCATCTGGGGGCCGGTGCGGGCGCCGTCGGCACGTCAGTGCTCGTCGTCGTGGGCGAGTACGAGCACGCACGTCAGGGCGCGGCCGCAGGCGAGCAGCCGGTAGTGCTCGTGGACGCGGACGGGGCTGCCCTGCGGGGCCCGGGCGGCCAGGTCGTGGTGGTGCCAGAGGGTCACCGAGCCGCCGTCGAGGTAGTCGACGACGGCGGTGCCGTCCGGGCGGACCTGGCACACGATGCCGTCGGTCCAGCCCTCGGTGGCGCGGTGGGCGAGGCGCGCCTGGATGAGATGGACGCTGTGACCGGGCCGGTAGCTCTGGCAGGGGCCCGGCGTGCAGGGGGCGGGGGTCGGGTCGGCGCTCACGGGCGCGGCTCCTTCAGGACGGGTCGCTCTTCCCGCGCCGGCGGCGCGGGCGGGTCTTCCTCCGGGGGCACCGTGCGCGATGCGCGGTTGCCGGACCAGCACGCCGGAGGGCGTGGCGCTGGTCCTCTTGACCGGGACCCACCCTAACGGGCCGGACCGACAGGCGGGCGGCCCCTCCGCCCGTGGTCGGAGGAGGTCGTTAGCGCCCGTCCTCCTCGTCGTCGTCCTCGTCGTCGACCTCCTCGGCGGTGTACGCGACGGCCACGTCGATGTCCTCGTCGGTCTCGAAGGCGTCGTCGAAGCCACCGGAGGTGTCGTCGCCCCCGAGCACGGCGTGGGCGGCCGGCACGAGGGGCCCCCACAGGTCCTCTCCCCCGCGCACGCGCTTGGTCTCCTCGTCCACCAGCTCGACCTCCTCGGCGTCGGGGTGGTCGAACTCGGTGGGCACGAGCAGCACGAGCGTCGCGGGGCCGTCGAAGCCGTCGACGACGACGTCGAGCCCGGTGACCGGGTCCGCGAGGGTCTCGTCCAGGACCGGATCGAAGGCCTCGTGCATGTCGCTGTCGAGGAAGGTGTGGTCGGACATGTGGTGCTCCTTCCCGGGCCGGTACCCGGTCGAGGTGGCCGGGGCCACAGCGTGGACCAGGGGTACCGCTCGGGCCAAGCGCGCAGGTCAGCGGGCTGTACCGGAGGCGCTTCCCGGCTAATGACGCGGAGGGCAGCGATCAGCCCCCGGAGGCGGCGCCTTCCGGGGGCTGAACGCTCGGGTCAGGCGGTGACGAGCTCGCGCTCGGTCCGGGTCGCGGCCACGGCGCCGGCGGCGGGGGCGGGGGCGGCGAGGTGGGTGAAGGCCCAGCCGACCAGGGTGAGGATCACGCCCAGGCCCATCACCAGGGCGGCCACCCCGTAGGCGATCACCGAGGTGAACAGCGAGGCCCGCAGGAACGACGCGTTCATCACCGTGGTGCGCTGGCCCTGCAGCTCCTCCGCCTTGGCCGTGTCCCCGGCCGCCTCGGCGGCCTTGACCTCCGCGCCCAGCTCGGCGTACGTCTTGCCCTCCGTGGCGTGCTTCGCGTGCTCGTTGATGATCTGCGCCTCCGCGAAGGCCGAGAACGGGCCGTTGACCTCGTCCCCGGGCAGCATGGGCGAGTCCTCCGCCACGGTGATCTTCTGCTCGACCAGGTTCGAGGTGATCAACCCCCACGTCACGCCCCCGGCGAGAATGAAGACGATCCCGGCGACGATCGCGACGATCCCGGTGACCTTGGCGGGCTTGCTGTTCATGGCGGGTCCTCCCTGGAACCTCGGCGCCGGCCCCGGTGCCTTGTGCCCGGTGTATCTGCCAGCACGACCAACGTAGGGCCGACAAATCGGGACAATGCGTGCCTAAAGTCCCAGGAGGTGATGTCCCTGGAGCGGACCAGCTGGGTCCGTTCTGTCCGGTCGATGTGGCGGCTGCAAGCAGTAAGCGTCAGTTCGCCAGGCCGGTGAGGAGCACGTCGACGAAGCGCGTGATCGTGGCGTCGAGGTTGGCGGCGCTCAGCGGCTCGGTGGACGGGTCCTGCCGGTAGATGAACAGGCGGAAGAAGATGGCCCCTTCCAGCGCGCTGAGCAGGTCCGTGGCGGCCACACCGGCCGGCAGCTCGCCGTCGTCGACCGCACGGGCGATGCGATGAACCGCCTGGAGCACGCCGCGGCTGATGCTCTCGGCGAGAAGGTCCTGGAACTCCGCCGGGTGGACGTAGGAGGCGGACATGAGGCTGACCATCGCCGCGCCGTACTCGCCGAGGTAGAGCTGCGCGCGGCCCAGCCCGTAGGAAATGAGGTAGTCGCGAATTCCGAGCCCCTCGTCGTCCGGGTAGACGTGGTGCGACTCCATGTCCTTGATCGCCTCGAGCAGCAGCTCGCGCTTGTTCTTCCACCGCAGGTAGATCGAGGACTTCCCCACCCCGGCGCTCTGCGCGACGGCGTCCAGGCTCATTCCGTCGAAGCCCTTGTGGCCGAACAGCTCGAGCACGGCGCGGTAGGCGCGCTCCTCGGTGTCGGCGTGCCGCGGGCGGCCCGGTCCGCGCTTGGCGGGCTGCCCGTCCTGCACGAGCGAAGGGTCAGACATGCGGCGAAGCCCTCCATGGTCGAGAGGTCCTGACGGCGCGGATGCGTCGGACGAAGCCTTCCACGACACAGGCCCTGCCGTGTCCCTCCGCCGGTGATGACACACCGGGAAATGACGAAGCCGCACGCCAGTGGCACTCGGACAACCGGCCTGTCGCTACCCCCGGGGCCGGCAGAGCCGGCGTGTGCCGAGGGCCTCACCAGATTTGAGGAACACATGGGCACGAAAACTGGTTGGACCACTCGTAGGAGCTGCACGCCCCCGGACGGCCCGAACGGCGAGGCGAGGCTCCACGGCACCCGCATCCTGCCCCGTCGTGGGGCCTGCCCTGCCGTTGCCGAAACGCAAAGGAGGTATCGCCATGAAGACCAAGCAGACCGGCTCGGTTCGCTGCCCCGCCTGCGACGGGCTGGGCCTGACACTGCCGGCCTCGCGTCTGATCGGGACCGCGATCGGCATCCCCTCGTACCGACCCGAGTCCGGCGAATGCTCCGCGTGCCGCGGCACCGGACGCATCCGGCCTGCCCGCACCTCGCTCTCGATGGGCGATGTCCTGTCCGGTCTGCGAGCGCGGTTCTCACTCGCGAGCTGAGACCCTTGCGGTCGGCCGCCTGAAACAAGACCTGGCTCTCGATTCGGCTTCCCCACGGTCGGCCCGGCGACGTGCACGGGCACTGCTAGCGTCCGGCCATGAGGCCCATCGCAGCTGCCGCCGTCGTCGCCGGCCTGCCCCTCGCCGGTCGGAACGCCTCCCAGGCCGCCGCCCCGCCCCGCCTGGCCGCCCTCGACCAGCCCGTCGGCGCCGAGGACGCACTCCCCGACAATGCCGGCGTCCCCCTCGAGCAGTACGCCAACCTCCGCCACATCGGTCAGGTCGACGACGTCCCCTTCTACGCCGCGCCGGGCCCTGCGGACCGCCTCTGGTGCCTGGTCATGGTCCTCGACGGACCTGTCGAGAACGATGCCTTCTCAAGCGGGTCCTGCTCCACCGACGACCACTTCGCCCTACACGGCCTCAACGGCAGCACGGGGCGCCCCGACGCCACCCTTGTGAGTACGACGCTCCTCCCCGACGTCGCCGGGCAGCTCGGAGACGGGTTCGCGATCATCGGCCCGAACCCCGCCAGTCCCACACGAACGCACGCGAAGTGAACTGGCTCAGGCTCCTCCGCTCAGCCCCCGGCTGGCTGCTCCTCACCACCGTCGTCCTCGGCGTCATCACCGCCATCGCCACGCTCCTCCTCATCGGGGCCATGGCCTGGCTGATGGTGGCCTGGGCCCTCAGCAGCCCGGCCTGACCGGGGCGAAGCGCACGGCCAAGGTTGAGAGGCCATCGCCAGGATTCATGAGATTTGTCGCAAACGTCATTGCCACGTTGAATGGTAATTCCCGGCGGAGTCGGGTTTCGGTACGTTCGGCGGTTGGATCGGAGAGTCCATGGCAGACCGTCCAGTGTCCGCCTACGTGCCAGCTACCAGCACGCCGGCGCATACCAAAGCCAGGCGAGCCGCGTTGGGCATTGCCGCGCTGAGCAGCGTTGCCCTCGGCTTGAGCATCCGCACGTTCGGCGATGGTGCGTGGACCGGCCCTGCCGGCGACGCCTTGTACGCCGTCCTGATCTACCTGCTCGTTGCGATCCTGATCCCCGGGAAGTCCAGGGTCCTGATCGCGGGTGCAGCAATGATGGCCTGTGCGCTGATCGAGGTCTTCCAATTCACCGGTCTACCCGCGGAGCTGGCACAATCGTGGCCGCCCATTCGGCTGATGCTTGGCACCACCTTCGGAATGGCGGACCTGTTCGCCTACGGCGGTGGATGCACCCTCGCCTATGCCGGCGATTGGACGCTCAGCAACGCCGCGAAATCCCGGTAGCGGCCAGGGACTCGGCGGTCATCGGACAAGGCCCGGTGCCCGCTGAGGGATCGCTAGCCGACCGTTCCGTCGTGCTTCTTCTGAGCGAGCTGCTGTCGTTGCCATTCATGCACGTCGGGCAACCAATCCAACACGCCCGATGGACCGACCCGCGCGTCGTCGGGAGCACCACCGTCTCGGAGGGCTTGCACGTATGCGCGATCCTGTGTGATTCGTGCTCGGACATGATCAACTCCACCGACTGAGCCGTGACCAGGGATGACGACATCAATGTCGTCGGCCACGCTCTCGAAAAGCTGCAGCGCGCCGAGGTAGTCCTCGATCGGATTCGCGGCCTCGAGGTCAAGGAACGGCATCAGGATGTCAGAAAGCATGTCGCCGGCGGCGAGGACGCCACACTCCTCGATCAACAACGCCGCATGGCCGGGGGCATGGGCCTGATGCTCGATGATTCGGACTTTGGGGCCTTCCCAAGGAATCTGCGCCGCCTCGGTGGGCAGACCAGTGATGAGCCCGAGCAGATCCATCGGAATGTCCTCGGCGAACTCCGGGGGCAGCACCTCAGCTACGCGGGCCTGCCAGTCCGCGTTTGACAGCAGGTCTCGCATAGAAGCCGCGCAGCGGGCTGTACCGTAACGCGGCGCGTCGCCGAAGTTCGCGTGCCAGAGCACGTGGTCCCAATCGGGGTGCGTCGAGAAACCTGCGACGACGGGCTGACCCAACTCCCAAAGGTCGTTCGCGAGGCCGGCCATCTCATCGCTCGTGATACCGGGGTCGATGAGCAACACACCGGCCCGGCCCTGCACGACAACGGAATTGCTTTGGATGAACTCGCTCTGGCGAACGAGAACGCCCTCAGCGACGTGTTCCAGCATGAATCCCACTCCGATTGTGGTCTGCGACCCCCTGTCGAAAACGGTAGTACGTGGCGGTGATCCGAGGGCCGGTTCTGCCGCCGCCTGCGCGGTGTTCCCGTACCGGTCATTGCTGGTCGACGTTCGAGGGGAGGGTTCATCACGTGCGGCGAACAGGGGCCTTCGTGCCGGTCACCAGGCTCTGGGCCGGAAGTCCTCGGTCACGACCGCTTCCGCGGCGACCGCAGGTGTCGCGCCCCGATCCTCACGCCGGGCAGGATTGTCGCGCGCCGGCGTCGTTCCATCCGTTCTCCGCCACATCAATGGTTCCGCCGGTCCGCCATACACGGCGATCCACCGTCTCGATCGGGTGACCAACGGTGGACGTGTGCTTCGGTGCGACCAGGACGTGCTTGGCCCAACCGCATGCCGGCGTGGAGAGCCTCGACCTCGCCTGCCTTGCCGGCGATCGCCACGGCGCCAAGCTCACACTCCCCGAGCTGCGCCAGATCGAGGCGGGCACTGCGCATCGACGGCTTCTTCGACCGGCAGGGGATCCCCCGGGCTGCCTGAGGCACCCGCAGTTCCAGGGCGGTCCCGTTGCGGAGAACCATTCCTGGGCGGGCCTCGCAACCGGTACGTTCGCCACTGGAGGGGAATCGGACGCGACGGAGGGTCTTCCCATGCAGAGACGCTTACGAGCCTTCGCGCTCCTTGCCGGCGCCGCTCTGGCGCTCACCGGGTGCGGCGGCGTTCAGGACAACGACTCCCCCACCGCAGTCGCCGACGGCGGGAACAACCCGTGTGCCGACCCGGCCGTGCGCGACCGGGTCGCCGCGGCGATCGCCTCGACCACCGACGAGGCCGCAGCCAGCACCCTCGCGACGCCCGAGGACCTGCTGGCGGCCGGCCTCAGCGACGAGGAGGTAGCCGCCCAGCAGGCGAAGTGGGACACCCTCTCGGAGGAAGACCGGGCCTTCCAGCACTGCCTGGCTGCGACCAACGCGGAGGATCTCGCCCGCGCGAAGGTGGACCTGGCCCTCCTCGAGCGCGAGCAGGCCGAGGAGGACCGCCTGCCGGCCCCGCACGACCCGGATGACTTCGGCGTCGATCCGGCCACGACCCGACTCCTCACGACCACAGACATCGGCAACCGCTACTGGGTGGGGTTGCAGCCCGCCAACCCGGCGGTCCCGGGCCGGGAGAAGGACAGCGTCTGCTTCATCGTCCACGTCGCCGCTCAGCCGGGCATGGGCGCCGGTTGCGGGCCGGTGGAGACCTTCGGCGTGCGTGGCATCGAGCTCGGACACGATGGTCAGGGCGCACTTCTCGTCGCCGACACGCACGACGATCCCGGCGCCGGGTGGGCCCAGGTGGAGCCGAACCTGTATTTCAAGGAGCCGGGGGCGCCCGCGATGCCCAGGCAGACGTCCGAGCCGCTCAGCCCCGGGGAAGCGAAACCGTACGAGGCGCTCGTGCGGGGCACCGACTTCGTCCCAGTCCGCATCGAGCGCAACTCCATCGCCCGCTCATCGTTCATCGACGCCTGCTTCGACGACGGCCGCGCCGGAACCACCCTCTGCTTCGCGCTGCACCTGGACAAGCAGGCCGCCCTGCAGATCCAGGCATGGGAGGAGGGCGGCACCCAGAGGAAGGTCCAGGAAGACCAGGGTTATCAGCCCTTCGACGTCGAGGGCGGCACCGGCATCATGCGCGCCGACGAGTGGGCGGTCGCCATGCGGGTGCGCTCCGACGACGGAGCCTGGGTAGCCTACGTCAACTTGGAGGAGTCCAACCCCGCCGGATCCGTGCCGTCGAAGAGCGTCGACTTCGTGCGGGACGTCTTCATCCCGGAGCTGCTCAAGTTGCCGACCTCATGATCGGGACCAGCGCCGACGGAGGACGGCTCCTGCTCGGCCCAGCCGAGGAGCACGACGTCCTCCTGCCCGCTGCGTACGACACCGTCTGGTCACTGACCCTCGTGGTCGCCGTCGTCCTCGCCGTGGTCGCCCTCGTTCATCTGGTCCGCCGGAAGGACCTCACCTCGACCCAGGCCGCCCTGTGGGCGCTGGGCGTCCTCCTCGTCCCGGTCGCCGGCCCTATCGTCTACCTCCTGATCGGCCGACGTGGGAAGGTCCGCGCTCCAACCACTGGTTAGCGACAGTGCGCTGGGGAGCACCAGGACGGGGACGCTCAGCACATGGCTCAGCACGTGAACAGAAAACGGGCTCTTCAGAATTGAGGGTGTAGTCGGGGTCTGAATCCGCCGGCCTCTAGCAGGGATCTGGCGATGTAGTTGGTGAGGTTGCGGAAGCCGAGGGCGGAGCCTCGGAGGTGCTCGAGTCGGCCGTTC